>NZ_VKAB01000002.1 GCF_009769385.1 Saccharothrix deserti | reverse complement strand
TCACCAGAAAGGTGCTCCTGAACTGGTTCGGACATGACCCTCGACAAGTCATATCCTTGCAGCTCAGAGCACCTTTCTCCGTGATCGACACCCTTTCGCGCCGAAACACCGTGAAAGCAGCGGGCTAGCCCCATGTCTTCCTTTCCGAAGTGGGTGGGCCTCCGGCGGTGGTCGCCGTGAGAGCGGGCGTCACGGGTGCCGGAGGCGGGCCATGATCAAGGGGACGAAGTGGTCCATGTCGGCTTGCAGGCAGGCCGTCTGGTTGTGCTTGCCCGTGCAGCCCGGCGCCCAGGTCGACCCGTCGCCGTAGTCGAGGAAGTCGAACGGGATGCCGGCCGCCCGCAGGTGGTCCGCGGTGACCGCGGCGGCCTGCCGGTCCTGGTTCTCCGCCACCGCCTGGACCGGGTCCACCGTCAGGTCGCCGCCGTTGCCCGAGTACATCGCCACGCCCATGCCGCGCAGCGGCCCGACGTGCTGTGCTGGGCTCTGCGCGTTCCACACGCCGTCCAGCGGCCAGATCGGCATGCCGAAGATCGCGTCGACCGGCACCGTGGGCGTGCCCAACGCCTCCAGTTGCGTGCTCCCGACGACCGCGGCGCGGAGCACCTGGTTCAGCAGGTCGAGCGTGCCGGAGAAGCTGCCGACGTAGCTGAACAGTTCAGGCCGGTGCTCCGCGTAGTGGAAGGCTCCGAAGCCACCCATCGAGTGACCGGAGATCGCCCTGCCGTCCCGGGTGGGCACGGTGCTCAGGTTGGCGTCGATGAACGGGATGAGCTGGTCGAGGTGGAACGTCTCCCAGTTCTGCCGGCCGAGCGCGCCGGGGTTGAGCCAGTTCGAGTACCAGCCACGGCCGCTGCCGTTCGGGCTCACGGTGATCAGGGGCACGCCCGCCGTGGACTTCTCGACGATGTCCTTGGTGCGGGTGGCGTTCGGGTAGTCGCCGGCACCGTGGAGGGTGTAGTGCACCGGGTAGCGGGTGGCGCCGTCGTACCCCTCGGGCAACGTCACCATGACCACGTGCTCGCCGGACACCTGGCCCGGCAGCACGCCGTACGCCGGCACCTCGGCCGATTCGACGGTGAAGGTGAACGTGCGCTGCCGGTCGTCGGCCCACGCGGGTTGGCTCACCACGGTGAGCCCGAAACCGTCGGTGAGGTGCGGGGGTGCGGTCGTCGCCTGCGTCGCGGGCGCGGCGAGTCCCGCGGTCATGGCGATGAGCGCCGTGACCACACCTGTCCTGCGGAGCACCTTCATCACGGCTGCCTGCCCGCCGATGGTCCTGGTCACGGTCGTTCCTCCGGTTCCGCGGTGGTGGGGGAGTCTGCGGGTGTCGGCGTGTCGACGCTGCTCTTCCGGCTGATCGTCGACAGGACCTGCTGGACCAGTCGCACGACCGCGAGCGCGCCTTCGACGAGCTTCATCAGGTTCTGGCCGCTGGTCAGGAGGGCGGCGAGCTTGCCGAGGACCTGCCCGCCGTAATCCACGGCGATCTGGACGCACTGGGGGATCGCCGCCGCGATGCTCTGACCGAACGTGGCCGGTGCCGCGGCCACCGCCTGGCCCATGATCGGGACGATCTTCCCGACGGCCTCGGTGACCAGCCGCGTGACGATGTCGACGACCTGCGCGACCACCTCGCCGGCACCGGCGATCGCACCGGCCACCGCGCTGCCGGCCTCACCGAGCGCGGCGATCCCGTCGGCGTGCTCGGCGCCGGCGGAGCGGTACCCGGACGCGGCCTCACCCGACCACCCGGTGGTCTCCTCGGCGGTCGAACGCCGGTAGGTGTCGGCGATGCCGGCCAGGTCGCGTCCGGCGGTGTCGAGCGCTTGCGCTCCGGAGGCGACCGGGCCGGGGTTGCCGGTGAGCTGGGTGAGCGGGTCCGCGAGGAACGACACGAACGGCGTGAACCAGCCCAGGCCCGCGCCGGACAGGCTCGACAGCGGGTCGGTGCCGCCGCCGAGGAGGTCCAGCGACGCGCCGGAGCCGGTGATGTCGGCCGACATCCAGTCCTTGCGCTGCACGGAGGCGGTGGTGGTGCGCAGCTCGGCGAGCAGTTGCGCCGCTGTCGGTGTGCCGGTGGCTGTCGGTGTGCCGGTGATGCTCGGTGTGGCGGTGGCGTCGGGCGGCTGTTCGAGGGTCTGCGTCGTCGTCATCGGTACTCCCGGGTGAACGTGGCGGAGTTGTCGTCGTCGATGCGCCGGTAGTGCTCCGCCGTGCGCCGCAGGCCGGTGCTCACCTCGTCCACAGAGGACGACGCGTGCGCGACGGCCGCCGCGGTCTGGCCCATCGCGCCCTGCAACCCGGCGGTGAGGAACTGGGCGAACGCGCCGAGTGCCTGGTCGCCCAGGGAGTCCGGCAGCACGGACGCCAAAGTGGACAGCTGGTCGGATACACCGGCGAGGCTGCCGGCGTGCGTGTCGATCTGGTCGGGCTCGACCGCGAACCTGTTCACCGGCCCACCTCCGGCGGCGTGCTGTGCGCGACCAGTCGGAGCGCCGCGTCCTCGCCGAAGTGCTCGGTCATGATCGCGGCGACCTGCGCGCCGGCCTCGCGCTGCGCCTGCCGTGCCGTGGTCATGATGAGCCTGGCGAGCTGGTCGGCTTCGAGCGCGCGGGCCGCGGGCGTCAGGCGCAGGTCGTCGAGTGCTCCGCCGGCGCTGACCGTCACCGCGACCTCGCCACGCGGCGACGTCGCGGTGCCCCCGGCCTGCCGCAGGCTCGCGCTCGCCGCCTGGGCGCCGGTCGCCGCGCGGGTGAGGCGGTCGTCGTAGTCCGCCAGGTACTGTGCTGGATCCATTTCTCTTCCCCTCTGTGGGAATAACACGAAGTCAGTCGCCGGCGAGTGCGGTGGCCACGCCGGCGGCGCGTCGGAAGTCCTGCTGCCGCAACGGGTTGACGCTCGTCCAGCCGTCACCGGTCTGGTCGATCCGGACCCGGCCACGCGGACCGTCCAACCAGGACAACTCGGCGCCGACGCGTCCGCTGCCGGTGGGTGTGCGCCGGGTGGCGCCGAGCTGACCCCGGCCGGTCAGGCTCGGGAGCAGGCCGGCGAGCCGGTCGACCACGGCCGGGTCGCCGCCTTGGGCGCGGACCAGGTCGCGGACGCGTTGCCGGGCCGTCACGTCGTCGTCGCCGACGTCTTCGAGCAGCCGCGTCGCGCCGCCCACGACGCCCGGCGGAAGGGTGATCGGCATGGTCACGGCCGCCGGCGTGGCCGGCACCGCCCCGGCCAACTCGTCGGCCACCTCGGTCGGGTCGAGCCGCCGGACCCGCACGGTGTCCGGCGCCCCGTCACCGAACGACTGGCTGCACACCACCGCCCCGGTCCGGTGGACCATCGCCACTGTTCCGGTCGCCGTGCCGGGGCCGATCACCACGAGGTCGACCGCGCCACGGTGCTCGCGCAGCGCCGTGACCAGGTCGGCCGCGACACCGAGCGGCCCGTGCCCGGCCGCCAACCCGCGGGTCCGCAGCAGGTGTGCCGCCTCGGCCAGCAGCCGGTCGCGTTCGGCCGCGAGCCGGCCGAACGACGGCACCCGCAGCGGGAACGGGAAGGGCACGCCGGCGTGGGTGGCGAGGAGATCCAGTTCGAGGAGTCCGAAGTGGACCTCGCGCTCGACGACGGCGGTCATTGCCCGGCCTTCCCGGTGGTCCGGAGCGTCCACTCGACGTCCGACTCGCCCGCCTCGTACTTGGCGATGGTCGCCGCGAGCGCCTCCTGGAAGCTGGTCAGCTCGCGGTCCGCCGCCTCCACCGCGCCGGTGAGCCCGGACCGGCCGGCCGCTTCCCGCAGCCGTTCCGCCATGTGCACCGCGGGCGGCGCGGTGCCGAGCATCGGCCGGCGTTCGGCCAGCCGGCCCGCCGACGCCACCAGGGCGGCGGTCGACTCACCGAGTGAGGTGAGCGTCGCGAGTCGGGCGGCCAGTTCGTCCGGCTCGACCCGATAGCCGTTACGACCCGATGACGGGGGCAATGGTCGGCACCTCCACTTTGAAGAGTTCCTGGTCGATCACGGGCATGCGGTTGCGGTGGGGCCGGTCGCCCTCCCCGTCGGCGCGCGGGCTCACCGGTGCCGCCATGCCGCCCTGACCCACTACCCGGCCGGCGTTGGGATCGGCAGGGGTGGTGGTGGGTGTCAGCGGCACACCGGTCGGGACGCGCGGGTTGACGCCGGCCGTCGGTCCCGGTTGCAGTGGGGCCGGGCCGGCCAACTGCTCCCAGGGCACACCGGGTGACGCCCCGGCGCCCGGTATTCCCTGACCTCCGCCGCCGTGTCGCCCGGCGGCGAACGCCTCTGTCCGGTCCGCGCGCGGTGTCCCGGCCACCCCGTACGCGCGGGAGGCGAAGGTGGTGGACGAGGAGATCGACCGGCTGCCGCCGGTCAGGCTCGACTCGTACCCCTGCATCGCCTGGACCGCCTGGGACTTCGCCTGCGAGGCGGCGGAGCCGGTGAAGTACATGCTGATCCCGCCGGTGGCCGCCGCCCCGAACGCCGTGCCCGTCGCCGTCGTGGGCGGCGCGCCGAACGTGAAGAACCAGGTCGGCGTGGAGGACGCGGACGGCGTGGTGGGTGCGGTCGGCACCGTGGGCGTCGTGGACCAGGTCGGGATCGTGGGTGCCTGGTACGGGACTGAGGGCGCGGTGGGCAGGCTGGGGAACGCGGGCGTCTCCGGCCCGCCCGGTGCGCCGGTCGGTGGCGGCATCGCGGCACGGGCCCGTGCCAGCGCGTCGGCGGCGTCCTGCGCGGCCTGCCGGCCGGCCTCCGCGTGGGCGCCGATGGCGTCGAGGCGGTCGGCGAGCTCGCCCAGCGCCGTCCCGGCCAGCTCGGCGGCCTCGCCTTCCCAACCGGCCCGCAGAGCGGCCTGCTGGTCCCGCAGCTCGGCCGCCTGGGCGGCCAGTTCGACGCTGTGCCGCCGCCACTGCTCGGCGACCGTGCCGACATCGGCGACGTCGGCGTCCTGCCAGAGCATGTCGTGCAGCTCTTCGTGGGTGTACGCGTCCCAGTTGACGCCACCCGTCGGCACCGGCGCGGCGAAGTACTCCGCCCAGACGTCACCCGGACCGCCCGCCGCGTCCGCTGACTCCCCGACGGTGGTGTACCAAGTTGGCACCCCGGATCCCCCTTCCCCTGTGGCCGGCCCGAGCCGGCCACCGAAGAGTGGGGTTCACCTGCCGATGGAGGCCAGGCCAGGCACCGGCCATTTGTGGCCTGCCGGTCCTACCAGGGGAAACGGATCACCGATCGGCGGAAGACCGGCTCAGGTGGTCTTCGAGCCGGGCGTGCCGGAACTGGTAGACGGCCCCTGCCCGGCGCAGCACGCCACGCCGGTAGGCGTCGTCCAGGAAGGCCGGCAGCGCCCAGGGCAGCCGTCCGGTGAGCGGCAGCCACACGCGCGCGAACACCACCCAGTGCCCCCACGCCGTCAGGCTCAGCGCGTACGCGAGCCCGCCCCCGACACCGCCGACCAGCCCGATCGCGAGGCCGAACACCGGGTCCCAGTAGAACGTGAACTCGGACGCGGACACGGACACGGCGAGCAGCGCTTGTTGCAGTCCGAGGACCGTGAGCCACCCGGTGAGCGGCACGACGAGCGCGAGCGCGGATCCGAACACGAGCACCTGGACGAGCACGGTCGTGCGGTTGGCCCGCAACAGGCTCGTGGGGTCGGCGGCGGCCCTGATGTTCAGGGGCGCCTCGAACAGGCCCATGACCCCGATCACGAGCGCGGCCCCGAACCCGAACACGATCCCGAACACGACCGCGTCGACGATCCCGACCAGCGGGCCCTGCCCGACGCCGAGCATGAGGCCGCGCGCCACCTCGCGGACGAGCCCGTACTGGACGCCGAGCAGGAGCCCCGACACGAACCCGATGCGCAGCCGGGGGCCCACGCCCGCCCGCACCGCGCCGCGGATCCGGAAGCGCACCCGGGAGGGCCGGATGGCGGTTTCCCCCCGTCTGGTCACGAGCAGGTGCGCGAGCGCGAAGGCGGTGCCGGACATCAGGCCGATCATGACCGAGAACACCAGCGAGAACGTGGTCACCGACCTGGCCAGGAGTACGTCCACGGCCTGGTTGACCAGCCCCATGACCAACCCGACCGCGAGCCCGACGACGAGCAGGTGCGAAGGGCGGCGCATCGCGGTGCCGAGCTGCCACCAGGCGAGGTCGTGGGTGCCGAGGCGGGTGAGGTGGTCGGCCAGGTAGCCCAGCCAGCGCTGGACGCGCTCGAGATCCCACTCCTGCTCGGACGGTCGACGTCGGTAGACCGTGGGGACGAAGGTGCCCAGGAGGTGGTCCTCCAGCGCTTCGCGGCTGGGGAACCGGTCGGTGTCCAGCAGTTCGGCCGGGTCGTGCTCGGGGCTGTCGCTGTAGATGGTGCGGGCGAGCACGACCATCAGCGGGGTGGTCAGCACGGCGGCCAGGTTGACGCTCGCCGGGCTGTCCGGGCGATCGCCCAACTCGGTCAGGACCGGCTGCCAGACCGGTCCGTCCCGGCCGGTCTTGCGGGTGGTGCGGGGCAGGTAGTCGGCCAGGTCCGCGGTGGTGAGGTCGGTCAGCTCGACACCGGCGGCGGCGGTCAGCACGTCGATGCCGGCCACCGCGTCGGCGTACTCGTCGGGACGGCTGGTCAGCAGCAGCGGCAGGCCGGTGCCGTTGAGCGCGTCCAGGGCGGCGCGGTGCAGGCCGGTGGCGATCTCGTCGAACCCGTCCAGGACCGGCAGCACGTGGCCGGTCTCGACCAGCGCGGCGGCCAGCGTCGAGCTGCCGGGTCCCGGCGCGGCGAGGTCCGGGTGGTCGCGCACCAGCTGTTCGGTGAGCCAGTCGCGCAGGGCGGTGGTGGTGGGGTTCCACGAGCCGAGGCCGAAGATCACCGGTACGGGCGCGTCCGCGGCCCGGTTCTTCAGCATGTCCAGGACGAACCGCAGGGCCAGGACCGTCTTGCCGGAGCCCGCCCGGCCGAGCACGACCAGCCGGCCGGACGGGATGCGGCGGTAGACGTCCACGATCCCGTCGAGCCGACCGGCCAAGTCCAGCGGCGCGGCGGTGTCCCCGGCATCCACGCGGCGGATGTTGGCCCAGGAGTCGGTCAGCTCCGCGGCCACCGGGCGCCACCGGACGGGCAGCGGGAGCGGGTCGTGGATCTGGCGGTGCTCCTCCTCCCGCTGCCAGCGGGTGCGGACCGAGTACGCGAGCCGGCCGGCGGCTTCGGCGAGCCGGTCGTCGACCACCGAGCGCGGCCGGTCGGGCTCCGGCTCGCGCACGGCCCGTTCCCCTGTGGCGTGACCGTCCGCCCTGGCGTGACCGGCCGCCGCGAACAACGAGACCCGGTCGGCCGCTTCGAGTTCGAGCGCGTCGGCGATCTGCCGCACCGTGCCGACCCGGGGATCGGCGCGCTCGCCGGTTTCGAGCCCTCGAACGGTGCGCACCCCGAGCTTGGCGCGCTCCGCGAGCGCCTCCTGCGTCATCCCCGCCCGCGACCGCAGCTGTCTCAGCAACGCGCCGAAACGACCGGCTTCGTCGTGACTCTCGGTGCGGGCGACATCCACGCTCCGAACCCTATCGAGGGCACCGGCCACATTCGGCCGGTTTGTGGCCGGTGCCGGCGAAGCCGGTATTTTCCAACTGTGAAGATCTTCCGCACGTCAGCCACCGTGGTCGCCGCGGCCTCGCTGTTCGCGCTGACGCCGACCGTGACCGCCGGCGCGGCTCCCCGACCCGAGGCCGAGATCGCGCCGGACGTCACCGCCGCGTTCGCCGTGTTCGACCGCGGGACGGGCCGGACCACTCTCGCGTACAACGAGCACGAGCAGATCCGCTCGGCGTCGATCGTCAAGATCCTCATCGCATTGGACTACCTCGAGACGAGAGGACCGGACGCCGAGATCCCCGAGGCGGACCTGGTCCGCCTGGTGCCCATGCTGCGTTCGAGCGACGACAACGCCGCGAGCGAGCTGTGGGTGCAGGAGGGGTGGGAGAAGATCGTCGAGCGGATGGTCGTGAAGCTCGGTCTGGACGACACCGAGCCGCCGGTCAACGTCGGGTTCTGGGGCTACACGGCGTTGAGCGCCGCGGACGTCGTCAAGATCTACCGCTACGTGCTCGACGAGGCGCACCCGAAGTTCCGCGACTTCATCATGGGGAACCTGCACGAGGCCACGACCTGCGCGACCGACGGTTTCGACCAGTCGTTCGGCATCCCGAGCGCGGTGCCCGGCGAGGTGGCGTTCAAGCAGGGCTGGTCCCGGTTCGGCGACGTACCGCCGCGGCCGTGCGTCGAGCCGCAGAAGCCCCGCACCGACATCGGGGCGGCCGAGGACGGCCCGGTGACCCGTTCGGAGGCGGCCGACCTCGACCTGACGAGCCCCGCGATGCACACCACCGGCACCTACGGCCGGAACGACCGCAAGATCATGGTCGTGCTGACGTTGGAGCCCGAGGGCACCACGTGGGACGTCTCCGCGGACCGCATCACCAAGCTCACCAAGTTGGTCTACCTGGCCGACCGCTACCTCCGGTCCTGATCCGTTCCGGCTCGGAAGCGCCCGCTGACCCGGGGAAACCCGGTCAGCGGGCGATCTTTTCGCCCGACTGGCCACAATCGGGGGATGGCTGCCAAGCTCCGCCTCGCGGACCTGCTCGGGGGTCTGTCGCTCGTGGCCGACTCGGGGTACGGGCTGGCCCCGGGCCACGCGATGCGCTCGTGCCTGGTCGGAGTGGCGCTGGCGCGGAGGATCGGCTTGGCCGAGCACGAGGTCGCCGACACCTTCTACACCTCGCTCCTGGCCCACGTCGGTTGTGCGGCGTTCTCCCACGAGATGTCCGCGGCGTTCGGCGATGAGCTGACGGCGAACCGGGCAGGGGCCAGGACGAACTTCGCGGATCCGAAAGACGTCTTCACTTCCTTGATCCCGGAGTCCACGCGCGGGCTGCCCCCGCTGGGACGGGTGAGGACGGCGGCGTTCATCGTCGCCCGGGGGCGTGGCCTGGGGCGGCGCTACGACTCCACCGTGTGTGAGATCGCCAGGGAGACCGCGCGCCGGATCGATCTGGCCTCCGGGGTGCAGCGCGCCCTGTTCCAGGTGAAGGAGGCGTGGAACGGCAGCGGCCACCCGCGGCGGCTCAAAGGCGACCAGATCCTGTTCCCGGCGCGCATTGCCCGCGTGGCGTCCGAAGCGACCTTGTTCCACGACTTGGGGGGTGTCGCGGCGGCCGTGCGGGCGGTGTCGCGGCGAGGCGGATCGCTGCTCGATCCCGCGATCGTCGCCGAGTTCCTCGGGAACGCGGCGGCATTGTTGGGTGAGGCCGGTGCGGGGGATCCGCGGGAACGGGTCATGGCGGCGGAACCGGAGCCGGTAGTGGAGAAACCCGAAGGCGATCTGCCACTGGTCGCCGCCGCCTTCGGGGACCTGGTGGACCTGAAGACCCCGTTCACCCACGGCCACTCGAAGGAAGTGGCCGGACTGGCGAAAGCCGCGGCGGAGCGCCTCGGGTTCGACGCCGAGGCCGTCCGGCGCCTGCACGTCGCCGCGTTCCTGCACGACCTGGGGAAGGTCGGCATCTCCGACCTGCTGTGGGAGAAGCAGGGGCCGCTCACCGGGCCGGATTGGGAGCAGGTGCGCATGCACGCGTACCACGGCGAGCGGATCCTGGCGACGTCGCGAACGCTGGAGCCGATGGCCCGCACCGCCGGGATGCACCACGAGCGGCTCGACGGTTCCGGCTACCACCGGGGGTGTCGGGCTCCCGAGATCCCGCCCGCCGCACGCGTGCTGGCCGCCGCGGACGCCTTCCAGGCGATGACCCAGCAGCGTCCCCACCGGGATGCCCTGGATCCGGAACAGGCCGCCGGACAGCTCCGGGCAGCCGCGAAGTCGGGGAAGCTCGACCACGACGCGGTGGCGGCGGTCGTCGAGGCCGCCGGACAACGGGTAGGGCGTCGGCGGGAACTCCGGCCCGGCGGGCTGAGCAACCGGGAGATCGAGGTGCTGCGGCTGCTGGCGAGGGCGTGCTCGAACCGGGAGATCGGCGAGCGGTTGCACATCTCGCCGAGAACGGCCGAGCACCACGTGCAGCACACCTACGCCAAGATCGGCGTCACAACCCGTTCCGCCGCGGCGCTCTTCGCCCTGGAACACGATCTCCTGCCCGCCAAGGACGCGTGAAGCAGGCCTCACGGTCCGCGCGGAAGTGGGTAGGTTCCACCGATGGCCCGCACGCACCGGTGCTCAACCCTGGAGTGGGAACGGCGGGGTCGGAAAGCCACTCCGCCCGGACCCACCGGAGGCCTGTGATGAGCAACAACGTGCACGTCAGCGTCAACGAGCGGCAGACGTCGACCTTCCTCGGCATGGACAACCACGTCCTGCTGGGGACCGGGCAGACGGACGGGCTCGCGGGGGTCGTCGAGATCACGATCCAGCCGGGTGCCGGGGCCCCGCTGCACACCAACACCCGTGAGGCACTCATGTGGTACGTCATCGAAGGCACACTGGCGCTGGAGACCGAAGACGGTCGCACAGTGCTGGCTCCCGGGGATGTGATGTTCATGCCCAAGGGACGCACCCATGCCTTCACCAACCCGTCGGACTACCCCGCTCGGACTTTGTTCGTCGCCCTTCCCGGCGGACACGAGGAGTTCTTGCTCGAACTCTCCGGGAAGCTGCCGGCCGACGTCGCCGCGGGCCCTCCGGCCCCGGACACGATCGAAACCCTCGTCACCACGGCGGCCCGGTACGGCATCATCGTTCACACGCCCGCTCCGGCGTAGTCCTCCGTTGAGCCGTCAGGGTTGGTCGGCCAGGGCGGCGGCGAAGCGCGACGCGACCGTCGCGACGGCGGCACGGAGTTCCTGCCCGCCTTCGACGCGGAAGTCGAACGGCACGCTCGCCAGCCACTCCTGGGCGTACATGGCCGGATTGTTCGTGCTGCCGACGAGAACGCACCCGTCTCCCCATGGTCCGAGCCGTCCCATGGGAGCGCGGATCCACGGTGCCACGTCGGCCGGCGGAGCGCGGAACACGACGCGGGTGGGGAACTGCCACCCGGTGCCCAGGTTCTCCTCGACTGCTGCCACCGGGTCGAGGCCGTCGGGCGGTTCGAACTCGTGTGCGGTCTGCTGGACCGCGCGGACGCGGTCGACCCGGTAGGTCCGGATCGCGTCCGCGCGGTGGCAGTGGCACAGGAGGTACCAGCGCCCGTGGCGGACGACGACCGCCCACGGGTCCACCTCGGCCGCCCACTCGTTGCCGGACTCGCTCCGATACGTGACCAGCACACGACATCGGGCCGCGATGGCGGCGACGAGTGCGCTGGTGGTGGAGGGATCCGGACGGGCCGAATGCCGGTCGGGCGCGGCCGACGCGTGCTCCCGCAACGTGGCCGCTCGCCTGCCGACGCTCTCGGGCAGCGCCCGGACGACCTTGCCCAGGGCGGAACCGACGAGGTCGTCGACGTCGGTGGCCGCCGGGTGGCCGTCGAGCACCGCCATCACCAGACCGAGTGCCTCGGGTTCGGTGAAGACGACCGGGGGCAGCCTCGTCCCGCGCCCGAGCCGGTACCCGCCGTAGGGACCTCGGGTCGACTCGACCGGGATGCCCGCCTCGCGGAGGATCCCGACGTACCGACGCGCGGCCCGCTCCGTGACACCCAACCCCGCGGCGAGTTCGGCGGCCGTCGCGCCGGGGCGGGCCTGGAGGATCTCCATCGCACGCAGAGCCCGTGCGGTGGGACTCAGATCGGTCGGCACCCGAGCAGGTTAAGTGGTCGCGAGCAGGAACCGGAAGTAGATCGTCCGGAACTGGTCCTAGCGTGACGGGCATGGACATCCTGCTCATCGCCGGCCTGTGGCTGGACGGATCCGCCTGGGACGACGTCGTGCCCGCGCTGAAGGCACTCGGCCACCGCCCCGTGCCGCTCACCCTCCCGGGTCAGGGGGACGGATCCACGTCCGCCACGCTCGACGACCAGGTGGCGGCGGTGCTCGCGGCCGTGGATTCGTCACCCGAAAAAACCATGGTGGTGGGGCATTCCGCCGCCTGCACCCTGGCTTGGCTGGCCGCCGACGCGCGCCCGCAGAAGGTGGCCAAGGTCGCCCTGATCGGCGGCTTCCCGGCTGCCGATGGACAGCTCTACGCCGACTTCTTCGAGGTGAAGGACGGCGTCATGCCCTTCCCCGGATGGGACCCGTACGAGGGACCGGACTCCGCCGACCTCGACGAGGAGGCCAGGCGCGGCTTCGCGTCCGCCGCGATCCCCGTGCCCGAAGGGGTGACCAAGGGCGTGGTGCGCCTGACGGACGCGCGGCGGTTCGACGTCCCGGTCGTGCTCGTGTGCCCCGAGTTCACCCCCCGCCCAGGCCCAGGACTGGATCGCCGCCGGTGACGTGCCCGAACTCGCCGAGGCCGAGCGCGTCGACTTCGTCGACATCGACTCGGGCCACTGGCCGATGATCAGCAAGCCGGTCGAACTGGCCCGGCTCCTCGCCGCAGTGGCAACCGAGGACTGACGCGGCGCTTCTACGGCGCGGTGGAACCCCGCCGTAGAAGTCGGTTTCCGACGCGAATGGGGGAGCGTTGGGGACGGCGATGGTGCGGGACGTGCGGATCAGGTGTTCAGCGTGGGGTCCAGCGCCAGACTGTCCTGCCGTTGCAAAGCCACGACCAGTGCCTCCGCCGACGCCTCGTCGGGGAACTCCGCCACGTCGGTGGCCCCGCGCTGGTGCACGGCCAGCGTCGCGTGTGCCGTCCACACCGCGTCACCGCCGCAGAAGGCACCCAACAGGTGACGTACCGTGACCACCGTGTTCACGTCGTCGTTGTGGACCGACACCCGCCACCCACCGCTCATCGGCGCATTATGCGTCACCGCCGCAGGCATGGGTGGACGCCCGAGGCACGGGCGGGCGACGTGATCGTGCAGGCACGACAGGGATTGCGCGAGCCCGGCTCGCCCACCGTCCACACTGGACGCGTCGGCGAGCGGGGCTTGCGCGACCGGTGAGCGCGGTGCGATCATCCCGGCCATGTCGATTCGAAAGGGCGGCAGCGCCCTCGACCTGTGAGCGGCCGGCGCCGTCGTGGCGCTGCCCGTCATGAGTTCACCCCTTCCCCTCCCCGTGCGGTCCCGATCGACGCCGAGCGCTGGTGGCGTGCCGTCGCGTTGCGCGACGAGTGGCAGTCCCACGCGCTGGCCACCGGCCCCTCCGACCGTGCCGCCGCCGAGGCCGCGATCTCGGCGCTCTACCGGCTCGCGGGCCGGCCGCCACCCGAGTTCACCTGGGTCGACTCGCCCCGTGCGGCCCTGCGCCTGGTGCCTCCCGGACCGATCCGCCACCCCGGGCGCGACCCGTCCGACGACGTCGCCAACGCCATCGCCGACCGGTGGAGCGCGTTGCGGTGGCGGCTGGACCGGCTGCTGCCACCCCGCCCGTGGGTTCCACTGGCGCCCGAGAACGCCCTCGACGAGTTGCGCGCCGGGCGGTCACTCGCCACCGTCGCGGAAACCCACCTGCTGGCACCACTGCTGAGCCTGGTGCGCGACCGGGTGGCCGGGTTCGTGCGCGCCGAGCTGGGTGACTCGGTCGGGTTGTGCTGGTACGGCCAGCACGAGGTCGACTGGATCGCCCGGTTCCAGGTGCACCGGCTGCTCGGCGGCCTCTCGTCGACGTCCGCGGACTCCGCCGAACTGGAGTTGTGGGCGGTGCTCGCGCGGTCGTGCGGCTGGTGGTGGCCGCAGGAGGGCCGCTGCGTGGTGTCCGAGCGACCGGTCGAGGTCCACCTCGAAGCGGGCGACGAACCCCGCCTGCACCACGGGAGCGGGCCGGCGGTGGTCTACCGCGACGGGTTCGCCCTGCACTTGTGGCACGGCACCCGCGTGCCCGCGTGGGTGGTCGAGGACCCGACCCACGAGCGCATCGCGGCCGAGCGGAACGCCGAGGTGCGCCGCTGCGCCATCGAGCGCCTGGGGTGGCGGGAGTTCCTCGACGGCGCGGAGCTGGCCCTCGTCGGCACCGCGCCCGACCCCGGCAACGGGGGCCACGAGCTTCGGCTCTACGACCAGCCGGCCGGGTGGGGCGCGCACCAGCGCCTCCTCGTGACCGTCAACGGGTCCGTCGAACGCGACGGCACCCGCCGCAGGTACGGCCTGCGCGTCCCCGCGTGGTTCGACGACCCCGTGGACGCCGCCGCCTGGACCTACGGCCTCACGGGCGCCCAGTACGCCCTCCTCGTCCGACGGACCTGAACACTCAAAGGTGCTGATGAAACTCTTCGAACTGCTCGACAAGACCAACCTCGACGTGCTCGACCACCTGGAGCGGGAGGTGTCGATCCCGGTGGTCGACGGCCTCCACGCCCAGGGCGACGTGCTCGTGCTGCCGTTCGACCTGGTGTCCTCGGTGGTGCGGCTCGGCCGGTCCGCGCGGCTGGCGGACGTCCCGCCGGAGGGGGTGGAACTCGTGCGCGGCGTCGCCGGCGGCAACCCGCACACGCTCACCGCCGATCGCGACTCGGCCCGGTGGACCGGCAACGTGTTGGACCCGCTGGGCCTGGCCGTGGCGTACGTGGAGAACACCGCGCCCGCCTACCTCGTGCACCCCGAGCACGGCGCCACCGGCATCGCACCCGGTCGCTGGCTGGTGCGCCGCCAGCGTGAGCACGTGGCGGTGCGCCGCCCCATGGGGTTCTCCTCCGCGTGGAGCGGTAGCGCGCTGGTCGCCGACTAGCTCGGGGGGGTTCCCCGGGCGCCTCCTGGGTGGGTTTGGGCCACGGGTTTGGGGCCCCCACCCCCGGCGCGCTGTCCGAGACAGGCCGCCGATTCTCGTTCGGGGGATTCGCCGGGCGACCGACGGATGCATACTGTGCCGACTCCACGTGGTCGTCGACGTATCGCGGGCGCCGGTCACGCGTGGTGGCCGCTCGGCGATGAGGGGTGAACGAACGATGGTGGCGACGAATTCGCACATTCGGCGAGGCGGCCTGGCACCGGTCGTCCAGGCGCGGTGGGCGCTGTGGGCGTTCGTCGCCGTGAACGTGGCGATCGTCGAGGTCCTGTTCTTCACCGCCGGCGCCGGCAAGAACGAGATCCTCACCGTCGCCAAGTTCTTCGGCCTGCACGCCGCGCTGATCCTGATGTTCCAGTTGCTGCTGGTGGCCCGGCTGCCGTGGTTGGACCGGCGCATCGGCATGGACCGGCTGACGGTGTGGCACCGGTGGGTGGGTTTCACTCTGCTGTGGACAGTTCTCACGCACGCCACGATCGTGGTGCTCGGGTACGCGGCGTTGGACAACGCGTCGACGGGGAAGACGTTCCTCGCGCTGGCGGGTGTACCGGCCTCCTTGTTCGGCATGCTCGCGGCCACCATCATCGTGGTGATCGGGGCCGTTTCCACGCGGTACGTCCGGCGACGGCTGCGGTACGAGACGTGGCACGCCTTGCACCTGCTGCTGTACGTGGCGTTGGGTTTGGCGTTCGTGCACCAGTTGCGGGAGACGACGACGTTCAAGTCCTCGGCGTTCGCGTTCGCCTACTGGTGGGCACTGTGGCTGTTCGCCTTCGGCTCGCTGGTCGTCGGGCGGATCGTGGTGCCGTTGTGGCGCAACTCCCGCCACCGGTTCCGGGTCGCGGCCGTGGTGCCGGAGTCGCCCAACGTGGTGTCGGTGTACGTCACCGGCCGTCACCTGGAGCGGCTGCCCGCGCTGGCCGGTCAGTTCTTCGTCTGGCGGTTCCCGGGGCACAACCACTGGTGGCTGGCGAACCCGTTCTCGCTGTCCGCGGCGCCCGACGGTCGCACGTTGCGGCTGACCGCCAAGGCCGTCGGCACCGGTAGCGCCGGACTGCGGAACCTCCAAGTCGGGAACCGCGTGTTCTTGGAAGGCCCGTACGGGGCGTTCACCTCGATCCACCGGACGCGGCCGGGCGTGCTGCTGATCGCCGGCGGCATCGGGGTGACGCCCATCCGATCCCTGTTGGAGGAACGCACGCCGGGCGATTTCGTCGTGCTGTACCGGGTGCGCGATGAGAGCGACGCCGCGCTGCTCGACGAGTTGAGGCAACTGGTCGCGGCGCGTCGTGGACGGCTGCACCTGATCACCGGCCGGACCGGGCAGGGAGTGCGGCCGTTCGAGCCGGAAGCCCTGCGCCGCCTGGTCCCCGACATCACCGAACGCGACGTGTACGTCTGCGGCCCGCCCGCGATGACGTCGGCCGTGCTGAACGGCCTCCGTCAACTGAAGGTGCCCAACGTGCAGGTGCACGCCGAGAAGTTCAGCATGGCCTGACGACGGCTCGCGGCCCGATGACCGGTTGCGGCCAAGGCTGTTGCGGCCTCCGGACCGGTGGCACGACCTCCAGCACGAGCGGAACCGTCAACGCCACCCACAGCACAGCGTCCGGCCACCGCACCCGCCGGCCGGACTGCCGTCGGTCAATCATCCGTGGTCCCGCGCGCAGGCACCCCAGCATCCGCCCATGCTAAAGCGCTGTGACGTGTGCAACGGGGACGGTCACATCCCATCCCATCCCCGCCCGCACGCCGAGGCGGCCGCGTGCCGCGACTCCCGCGACTCCTAGGTCAGGTCGAGGACGGCTTTGCCGTGGAGGCGGCGTTCCAGGAGCGCCTCGATCGCCTTCGGCGCGGTTTCCCACGAGTCACGCCAGGAGATCTGGGGATCGAGCTCGCCGGCCGCCACTCGGGCCGCGAGCCAGCCGAGGTCCTCGGTGAGATCGGCGTAGGCGAGGAGGCCGAAGGAGGTGACGGCACGGTCGTGCCCCACGCTGTCGAACGTGCCGGGCGGGAACGTCTCGGGCTCGCCCGACGCGTGGCCGACGGACACGAGGGTGCCGTGCTGGGCGAGCCGTCCGTAGGCGTCGACGAGCTGCCGGCCGCCGACCATGTCCACCACGCCGTGCACGGGCTGGTCGAGCTCGCGTGGCTCGCTGATCACCTCGTGCGCGCCCAGCCCACGGAGGCTGTCGCCGTGCGCGTCCGGGTCCGCGGTCGACGCGATCACGTGCGCGCCGCTACGCCGGGCGAGCTGGACGGCGTAGCGGCCGACCCCGCCGGTGGCGCCGGTGACGAGCACGCGCTTGCCGAGGATGGGGCCGAGCCGGTGCAGGGCGCGCAGCGCGCTGGCGCCCGCGACGGGAACCGTGCTGATCGCGCCGTGATCGGCGTGTTCCGGCACGACGCCGAGCCAGTTCGTGTCGGCGGCGCGGAGTTCGGCCCACGCGCCGTCGACGCCGATGGTCACCACCGGGGTGCCGGCGGCCGGCCCGGAACCGTCGGCGGCGGGCCGTTCGACGATTCCGGCGGCGTCCCAGCCGAGCACCGTGCCGTCCGGCGCGTTCGCCAGGCCCCACCTGACCTCTCCGTGGTTGAGCGAGGTGGCGGTGACCCGGATCAGCGCCTGGTTCGGGCGCGGTTGTGGATCGGGTGCCTCGCCCAGCCGAAGTCCGCCGGGTGCTGAGTGATCGACGAGAAGTGCACGCATGGATCCATAGTGCCACTCAGTGGCATAAACGTACAAGTGGCATTCGCTTCTCAGGGGTAGAGTGGCCGGGTGGACGCTGCCCGACCGCCGCTGCGTGAGCGCAAGAAGCTGCGCACGCGTGAGGCGCTGATCGACACGGCGTTGGACCTGTTCACCCGGCAGGGCTTCACGCGGACGACGCTCGACGAGCTGTGTTACGCGGTCGAGGTCTCCAAGCGGACGTTCTTCCGCAACTTCGTGAACAAGGAAGACGTGGCGATGGCGCCGACCCAGGACCTGTGGGCGGCGTTCCTCGACGAACTGCGCGTCCGCGACCCGGACGGCCGTCCCCTCATGGAGATGCTGCAGGAGACGTTGTTGTCCGCGCTGGAGCGGATGACCGCCGACGGCTGGGCGTCGCGGGTGGTGCTGAGCAGGAACCTGGCCGCGGCCACACCGTCGATGAACGCGCACGGCCTCGACTTCTGCGATCGCACGACCCGTGCCGCCCTGGCGATCGTGCACGACCGGTTCGACATCGCCGACCCCGACGACGTGCGGCCGCGGTTGGCGCTCGACATCCTGGTCGCCGCGTTCAACAAAGCGCTGGAGAAGTGGGCTTCCCGGTCGGGCGCACCGAGTCGGGCCGACCTGGGCGCCGACCTGCGGGACACCTTCGCCGCCATTCCCGGCAGCCTGACGCTGACGGTCGGCCCGCGTTCACCGGAACCGCCCGCCCGTCCAGCGTCCATTTAGGACACAGTTGGCACGACGGCACTTCGCGTGGTCGTGGACTGCGGGCGGCACGAGCGCGGCCACGTCCGCCTTGACCTGCCACGGTCACGTGCCGGGCTCTGGGGTCGGGTTCAACGGGCGCATCGAGACGAAGTGATCCGAGGGCGGTGCCCTATTTGCGCGACAAACCGCGCCTCCACCTGTGACTATTCCGGCATCAGACGTGGCATGACGCCCGTCGTCGTGCCTCGAGGGTGGATATGAGATCGTCCGGAAGACCCGGGCGCATTGCGCGCACCGGAGTGCTCGTCGCTGCTCTGATCAGTGGCCTCGCGGTGGTGCCGGGCACCGCCGCCGCTGCCCAGAGCCCGAACTCGACCTCGCGGTACTCGATCAAGTGGCTGACCACCGACTCCCGCTCCCCGAACGAGGCCGTCACCACCGGTGACGCCCGCGTCGGCGCATGGCGGGACGCGGAGGACAAGCACCACATCGGCAAGTCCTACTTCACGTTCGACCTCACCCCGTTCCCGGGCACCCAGCTGTTCACCGCGTGGATCCGCACGCCGGAGCGGTCCGCGAACGACTGCACCAAGCCGCGCGCGACCGAGCTGTGGGTGGTCGAGCCCTCGGACGCGATCACGTGGGCGAACCAGCCGCGCGAGGTGGTCCGGGTGGCGGGCCCAACCCGACGGACCAGTGCGTGACGTCGTCGCTCAGCTGGAACGTCCTCGACGTGGTCAAGCAGGCGGTCGCCGACGGTGACCTCCACGGTGTACCGGGAGAACGGCGTCCCGCCCGGTGACGGCGGCGAGGGCATCGCGGGCGACTTCACGTTCAGCGCCGACGGCGACCAGCCCGCAGTTCCCGGAGGGCGGCCCGTCGACCGCGAAGGTGGGTCAGCCGGTCGAGTTCACGGTGACCCCCGCGGTGCCCGGTTCGCACGAGGTGCTGTGGTACATCGCGGGCAACGCGCCGCAGGTCGTGCCGGTCGGTCCGGACGGCAAGGCGACGCTCACCTGCACACCCCTCGGGGCGTTCGAGCTCACCGTGTCGAGTCGGACTCCCGAAGGTGTCGTGTCGGGTGAGGTGAGGCGCACGTACCAGGTGCAGCCGTAACGCTCACCTGATCAGCGCTTCGTGGGTTCCCGTGGCCCGTCGGCTCAGCCGACGGGCCACATCCCTGTTCCACTGCGGAAGTGCTTACCGGGGCGGCAAAAGGGCGGTAGGGTGACGCCGCTCCGGGGAAGATCCACTTCAGTGAACCGAGGGTTTCGCATGCATCGACGCCGAATCCGGTCCGCCGCGGCTGCCGCGTTGCTCCTGGCGGTGACCGCCGTCGTCGCCATCCCGGCGGGAACGGCCCAGGCCAAGCCGATCCAGGAGACGTTCTCCATCACGCTCGCGTCCGCGGCCTTCGGCAACTTCCACTACCACCACCGCAACTCGCGGCTCAACGTCATCCAGTCGAACCAGATCCACCAGCAGGCGATGGCGATCGACGTGAGGCAGAACGACTCGCTCGTCGCCGAGTTCGACTTCAGCTCGCGGGAAGACTCGGGGAAGTACCTGGAAGTCGGCCACTACGGCGACGCGCAACGGCACCCGTTCGAAGAAACGGGGCGGCCCGGGATCTCGATCCACTCATTCGGCTTCTGCAACGACCAGTCCGGCGACTTCGAGGTCCGGGACATCCAGCGCAACGGCCCGGCCATCGAGCGGCTGTGGATCACCTTCCAGCGGTACTGCGACGGGTTGGAACCGATGTTCGGTGAACTCCGGCTCGGCTACCCGGACGCAGCCTACGAGGTCGCCCCTCGCAACGTCCGGTTGCCGGGGGCCACCTACCCGACCACGCCCGACACCGACGTGCCCGTGACCGTCCGCAGCACGTCCGGCACACCCGTGGACGTCACCTCCGTGGCGATCGTCGGCCCTCACGCCGCCGAGTTCCCCATCCGGCGGAACGGGTGCACGGCGACCTTGACCACGTCCGGTTGTGTCGTGACGGTCGGATTCATCCCGAAGGCTCCCGGCCCGCGGCACGCCGAGCTGAAGGTGACGACGACGGCGGGGGACACCTCGGTGTCGCTGGACGGCGCGGGTGCCCAGGGCGTTTCGGAGTGGGTGGTGGACGTCGGCAGCCCGGACCAGCGCGTGCTTCCGTACGCGGCGGCCCGGGGCGGGCCGTACCGGCTGGAGACCCAGGCGTTCGAACCCGACGACACGATCCGGAACGCCCGCTTCTACTACGAGAACGCGCAGCGGCTCACCAAGGGGCGGCACGTGTACGCGAACGGGTCCGGCCTGCGGATGTGGCCCTCCTACGGGAGCGCGGCCTGCGTCGTCACCAGCGGCACGGTGGACATCTTCGACCTCGGCTTCACCGGCCCGGACGAGGAACTCGCGCTGCTGGACCTGGAAATGAACGTGACCTGCGAGGGCGGCCTCGGTGACCGGATCAGGATGCGCTTCCACGATCGGGACGACCTCACGCCCCCGGCCGCGGTGACCGGGCTGCGCGCCACCCGCACGGCCGACGGCGTGACCCTGGACTGGGCCAACCCGGCGGACGCCGGCCTCGCGGGCGTGGTCGTCCGTTGGTACGCGGGAGGTGTCCCGCCGACAGCCGTGGACGCGGGCACGTGGGCGTACACGGGCACCGGGAACACCACCGGCTTCGCCGTGCCCGCCACCGTGCCGGTCGCCGCATCGGTGTGGGCGTACGACACGGCCGGAAACCTCAGCCCCGCCGCCTCCGTCCTGGTGGGCTAGCAGTGGGGTCCGTCGACCGCCGGTTGGTTCCTCTTCGGCCGGATGCCAGTTCGCCCGCCCGTGACTGAAAGCCGTCCCGCCGCGTCGGACTCCTGTCACGGCGCGGCGGACGAGGCGGCTGATCGGGGACCGGGATCAGGTGCGGGGGTCCAGTACGTCGATGACGCGGGAGTCGTCGCGGGAGCCGTGGCCGGCGCCCTTGCCCAGCACCTCCCAACGCCGCCTGCGGGTCCACTCCCAGCGCCTTGGCGAGGGTCAGGGCTTCCGCGGCCGCCGCGATGTGGACGCCGCACAGCAACTGGTTCACGACCTTCATGGCCTGTCCGTCGCCGGGCTGCGGTCCGACGTGGGCCACCGACGACGCGAGGCGGTCGAGCACGGGACGGCAGCGGTCCAGACGGCAGCCGGGACGAAGTTCGGCCTGGTCGAGGTCGGTCTGATCACCGCGGTGCCCTATGCCGTGGCAACGGTGGCGATGCTGTTGTGGAGCAGGCACTCCGACCGCACCGGGGAACGGATCTGGCACGTCGCCCTCCCGGCGTTCGTCGGCGCGACCGCGGTGGCGGTGTCGCTCCACCTGGGGTCGCCGCTGACGACGATGATCGCGATCACCGTGACGGCCGTGGGCATCTTCTGCGCCGTTCCGGTGCTGTGGCAGCTGCCCTCGACGTTCCTGGTCGGCACGGCCGCGGCGGCGGGCATCGGGTTCATCAACTCGATCGGCAACCTGTCCGGCTTCGCAGGCGCCTACCTGGTCGGCTGGCTGAAGGACACCACCGGCTCGTTCCAGGCCGGGATGCTGGTGGTCGCCGGCTTCATGACGCTGTCCGGCCTGCTCGTGCTGTCCCTGCGCAGGCGGGCTGCGGCCGTTCCCGCGCAGCCCGTGCTGGTCACGGACTGACGCAGTCGGGTCGCCCGTCGGGGAGCGCTTGGCATACGATCTCCGCAGGACATCTGATGTGTCCGCTCTCGGAGGTTCGATGTCACGCGCTCCCCTCGCCGACGACCTGGCCGACCATCTCCTCGACGAGATCGTCGAAGGTCGGTACCCGCCGGGTTCCGCGCTGCCGAGCGAGACCGAGCTCGCCGAGAGCGCGCAGGTGAGCAGGCTGACCGTGCGCGAGGCGATCAAGGCCCTGCGTGCCCGCAACGTGGTCCGGGTGGAGCGGGGGCGCGGCACCTACGTGAACCCGCCGGACCGCTGGATGTCCCTGGACGCGGTGCTGCGCGCGGCCCGGTCGCTCGGCGGGGCCACCGCCGAGGGCATCCCGTACCGGCTGCTCGAAGCGCGGCGGATCATCGAGGTCAGCGTCGCGGAACTGGCGGCGGCCCGGCGCACCGACGACGACCTCGCCGCGATGGAAAAGGCCATCCGCAGCATGGTGGAAACGGCGCGCGTCGGTGACGTGGACGGCTTCGTGACCGCCGACATCGCGTTCCACCAGGCGGTGCTCGACGCCGCGGCGAACCCGTTCATCTCGGTGCTGTTCGACCCGCTCGGTCAACTCCTCGTGCAGGCGCGCGAGCAGACCTCGTCGCACGCCGAGATCCGCGACCACGCCATCGAACACCACCGCAACGTGCTCCAGGCGATCCGCGCCCAGGACCCCGAGCAGGCCCGCTGGGCGATGCACGGCCACCTGCGTCAGACGGAGAACGACCTCGGGACGTACGTGTTCGACCGCCACCCCGGCCAGGCCTGACCCACGTACCACGGTGGCAGGCGCCGCCGCGCGGCACTCACCGGCCCTTCACCCGTTCGGTCACGGATATCCGCTGACGACCTCGACACCTCCACCATGACACCCATGGTCGAACACGTGTTCGCCCACCGGCAAGATCACGATCGGGTGATCGTGCCGAGGGGGCCCGGAGTGTCGCCCCGAGCGGTCGACGGCGACCGGCAGCGCGACCGGCAACCTGCCCTCACGCACCCGGCGGCACGCGCACGCGGAGAAACCCCTGCGCCCGCGCCATCCCGCCAGGACCACAGCCAAGATCACACGCTACGCATGCACCGCAAATGAACGCTCATGGACACTCGACCACCAGCAATTCCTCACCCCCGAAGGCGGGACTTCCGCGCGCGCCCTGACGCCCGTGCTCCGGGTCGGGCGTGATCCTGAAGGCGTTAGAGGCTGTCCTGTCTTGAAGGGATCTTCACGGTGAATCAGCAGCACCCGTTCCGATCGCAGACCGTCGTGGCGGTGTCGCCGCACTCGGACGACGCCGAGTACGGCGTGGGCAGCCTGCTGGCCGCCTACGCGGCCTGCGGGCACCGGGTGACCATCGTCCTGATGACCGGCTCGGACGAGACCCGGTTGACCGAGGCCAAGTCGGCGGCGGCGATCCTCGGCGCCGACCTCGTCGCCGACCCGACCGGCCGCGACGGCGGTCTCGACGTCACGCCGGCGCGCGTGCGCTGGCTGGAGGAGCAGATCGCCACGGCGGACATGGTCTTCGCGCCGCACCCCGACGACACCCACCAGGACCACCGCGCCGTCACGGCCATCACCAGCGCGGCGCTGCGCCGGTCGACCGTCGGCCTGTCCTGGTACCGCACGCCGAGCAGCGGCCACGCGTTCACCCCGACGGCCTTCTCCCCGGTCACGGAGTACTCCGCGAACGTGCGGCAGCGCGCCATCGAGATGCACCGCACCCAGGCCGACCGCGCGTACTTGCGGCCGGAGCACCTGGCGCTCAAGGACGCCTGGTTCGGCTGGCTGAGCGGGCACGCGGCCGCCGAGCCGTTGCAGGTCGTGAGACACCAGCTCAGCGTCCTGCCGGGACTTGTGGACGCCTGCTGACCGAGTACGCGTGCGGCCCCGGGCGCCACCAGCGGCGCTCGGGGTCCTCGGTGGGAACTTGGACGGCGTGCAAGTCTGCACTGAGATTTCTGTACGCTGGGGCCGTGAGGACGAGTCATGAGCCTGCGTGAACGCAAGAAGCTGGCCGCCTGGCGCGCGATCCAGAGCGCCGCGCTCCGGCTGTTCGAGGAACGCGGGTTCGAGGCCGTCAGCGTCGAGGAGATCGCCGCCGCCGCGGACGTCTCCCGCAGCACCTTCTTCAACTACTTCGCCGGCAAGGAAGCCGTCGTCTTCGACCAGGACCCCGAGGAACGCGACCAGTGGCGGGCGATCATGGCGGCCCGTCCCGCCGACGAACCCCTGTGGGACGCCCTGACCGCGATCCTGATCGGCTTCAACGAGCGCCTCCGCGACCGGACCCTGACACAACGACGGCTGAGGGCCCGCTCTCCCGCCCTTGCCCAGTCGAGCCTGAACCAGTCGAGCTGGGCCCTCGTCGGTGAGCAGTTCCTCGCCGACCTGCGCGCGTGGGCGGCATCGCGCACCCCCGAAGGCGACGCCATGGCCACGGCTCTGCAGATCAACCTGGCCGACACGGCACAGAACACCGCCTACCAGACCTGGCCCGCGGACGAGTCCTTCGACGACTACCTGCAACGGTTGAAGACCTGCCTGCACCAGGCACGCCCCGACATCGCGAGCCCCCCGACCTCGGCTACCGACTCCTGACTCGGCCACCCGCACCCGGACGTCCACAGTGGACTGAAGAGGTCGGCGGCTTCGCGGCTTGGCGTGGCGGGTTGTCAGGAGGGTGGCCAGTGGTCGAGGAGGACGTGGAGGGCGTCCAGGGTTCTGGACCACGAGGCGTTGGTGTCGCGCGGGGTGTGGCGGAAGCCGCCCGCTGCTTCCAGGGTCGTGTATCCGTGGAAGGTGCTGTGCAGGAGTCGTACGGCGTCGGTTTGATCGGGCTCGGACAGGTCGTAGCCGCGCAGGATGGCGCGTGTCATCTCCGCGTGCCTGCGTGCCGCGCTGGCCACCGCCGTCTCCGGGGGTAGTTCGACCTGCATGGCGGCGTACCTGCCGGGGTGGTCTTTCGCGTAGTCCCGGTAGGCGTTGGCGAAGGCGACCAGGGCGTCCTTGCCCGCGCGGCCGGCCAGGGCGGTGGCGACCCTGTCGGCGAGTTCCGCCAAGGCCAGGACGGCTACTCGTTCCCGCAGGTCCTGCGCGTTTCTGACGTGCGAGTACAGGCTCGCGTCCTTGACGCCGAACCGGCGCGCGAGCGCCGAGACGGTCATGTTCTCGAAGCCGACTTCGTCGGCCAACTCCGCCGCTGCCCGGACCAGGCGTTCGGCGGTCACCCCCGCGCGTGCCATGTCGCCCTTCCTGAACCTAGGAGCTCTAGGTTAACACCTAATCGTTTGCTCGATCTATCTAGCACGCGTAGGTTTGGGCCCATGGGACCGCTAACCGAGCGCGAGATCCGCGCGTCGTTCGTCAACTGCACCAAAGGAGAGGCGAAGCGCCTGGCCCTGCCCGGGGACCTGTCCACGCGACCGTGGGACGACCTGGACTTCCTCGGGTGGCGGGACCCCGCGTCGCCGCAGCGGGCCTACCTCGTCACCGAGACCGGCGACGGCCTCGTGGGCGTGGCGCTGCGACTGGCGTCATCGTCTGCCGGTCAGCCACGGCGCAGCATGTGCTCCCTGTGCCTGACCACGCATCCCGGAGACGGCGTCACGCTGATGACGGCGCGCAAAGCGGGGAAGAGCGGCCAGCAGGGCAACTCCGTGGGGGCCTACATCTGTGCCGATCTGGCGTGCTCGCTCTACCTGCGCGGGAAGAAGGACGCCGGGCCCGGCGGGCGACTCCACGAGTCGCTCACGCTGGAGGAGAAGATCGAACGGACCACGGCCAAGCTCACCGGTTTCCTGGGCAGGGTGGTCGGCTGACCCTTCCAAGCGTAGCTGTGGCGTTGCCACCTGCTGTCGGACGAAAGGAACCACCCACGTGCGGGACGTGCTGAACCTGTGGCGTCAACAGCTCGGAGAAGTTCCCGACTCGGTCTGGCAACGCACAGAGCTGCAGGTGCTGATCCTCGCCGACAACGGGCTCACGGCCATCCCGTCCGAGATCGGACAGCTGCGCCGGCTGGCCACGTTGGACCTCGGCCACAACGACCTCACGTCAGTGCCCGACGAGTTGGGCGACCTGGGCGACCTCAGCGGATGTCTCTACCTCCACGACAACGACTTGAGCAGGCTCCCGGACTCACTGGGCAACCTGACCCGGTTGCGCTACCTCAACGTCGGCGAGAACACGCTCACCGCCCTGCCCCGGACCATCGGTCGGATGACCGCCCTGATCGAGCTGCGGGCACAGCACAACCGATTGACCGCACTGCCTGACAGCATCGGTCACCTCCGCGACCTGCGCGAACTCTGGCTCCGGGGCAACGGGATCAAACACCTGCCGCCGTCCACGGGCGAACTCCGCGAACTGCGCCACCTGGACCTGCGGGAGAACGCACTCGCCGAACTGCCGGAGTCGCTGGCCGACCTTCCCCGACTGCGCCTGCTCGACGTGAGGAGCAACCACATCACGCGGCTGCCGGACTGGGTCGTCGAGCTGCCTTCACTGGAGAAACTGGATCTGCGCTGGAACGCGTGCGAACCCTCGCCGTCGATGCTGACCGAGCTGGAGCGGCGAGGATGCGTGGTTCTGATGTGAACCGGGGGCGCGGGGACAATCGGCCGGTGAAACGTGTGCTGCTCGCCGGTGGTTCGGTGTTCGACGTCCGGTCCGGAGAGGTGTCCCAGGCCGATGTGGTGGTGGAAGGCGAGCGGATCGCCGCGGTGGGGCGGGGGTTGGACGCGGACGAGGCGGTGGACTGCGCGGGTTCCTTGCTGGTGCCGGGTTTCATCGACTGCCACACCCACGTCTGCATGACGCCGGCACACGAGGACCCCTACGGGCTGCCCCGCTCGGCCCGCTCGTTGTCGGCTGTTCCGGTGCTCGCCGCGTTGCTGCGCAGTGGTGTAACCACGGTGCGGGACGCTGGGATTGGCCGAGGACCGCGGTGAGATCGCGGACGGCAAACGGGCCGACCTGGTCGCCCTGCACGGCACCGGACTGGACGTGGCAGCACTCGACACCCGGATCCGCGCCGTCTGGCGCAGCGGTCGCCCGGTGTCCGCCGGACCGCGATCCGCGTCGTGACCGCGAACTGGCCGGCCCGTCCGAGCGAATCGGGTGGGCCGGCCAGGGCCATCGGTTGCGGTGTTACCCGCCGAAGGTCACGGAGAGGCGGCCGTCCGAGGCGAAGGACCAGCGCAGGGCACCGGAGTACGAGGAGCACCGGGACCCGTTGGAGCCGGACCAGAACTGGTTGGAGCTGTCGGAGCTGCCGACGATCCTGTCGTTCGTCCCGCTGCCGCTGCGGCACGAGGTGTTGTTGCGGAACACCGAGGTGCCGCCGTCGAACGTGAAGTTGCGCTCGTCGTTGTCGATGCTGATGTTGTCCGACACCGCCATCGTGCCGAGGTTGCGGTTGTAGGTGAACCCGTGCTTGCCGTTGTCGTAGGCGATGTTGCGCCGGACGACGTGGTTGACGCCGATGTCCTCGCCGCCGAGTTTGTAGCCGTTGCGGTCACCGTTGCCGGCCTGGGAGCCGTCGCTGAGGGTGCCGTTCTTGTAGGCCAGGGAGTCCTCGATGGTCACCGCGCCGATGGCACCGGTGTCGGTCTTGGTGTAGAGGTCCCAGCCGTCGTCGATGTTGTTGTGGGCCACGGCGTAGCGGAAGACGTTGCCGGGACCGGAGGTGAGCTTCGCGGCGAAGCCGTCGGCGTCCTCGCCGTCGGAGTCGGCGTTGTCGTGCGACTCCGCGCTCAGGATCAGGTTGTTGGCCGGCCACTGCTCCTTGGGGGTGCTGGAGAGCATCCGCGAGAGTTGCAGCCCCGTGTCGCGGTTGAAGCGCGTCACCGTGCGCTCGAAGATGTTGTTGCTGCCGCCGACGAAGATCCCGTTGTCACCGGCGCGCTCGACGACGATGCCCTTGACGTGCCAGTACGACCCGTTCACGGCAAGGCCGCGGTTCGCCGGGTCCTCGGCCTGCGCCGAGAAGTTCAGCACCGGGGTCTCGCCCGGGTAGGCGAACAGCTCCGTGCGGTCGCCCGAGGTGCCGTTGTTGCCCTGCGGGATGGTGACCGTCTGCGAGTAGCGGTACGTCCCGCCGCGCATGTAGATCGTCCCACCGGGGGTGATGCGGGTGATCGCCGAGGTGAGCGTCGTCGGGGCCGACTCGGTTCCCGCCGCGCTGTCGGTGCCGTTCGGCGCCACGTACAGCGCGGCGCCGGTCGGCGGCGGGGTGCCGCCCAGCTCGGCCTCGAGGTAGTCGATGTTGGGCAGGCCGGCGGAGGTGGTGGGGCTCAACCGGATGGCGTTGCTGCCCGAGCTCACCGGCACCGTGAGCGTCTTCGTCACCCACGTGCCCCACGCGCTGGTGCTCTCGAACGACGCCGCCGGGGCCGCCGAGCCGTTCACCGTGACGTTCGCGGGCCGCGCGGTGGTGCCACCGTTGGCGAAGCGGACCTTCACCGTCGCCGTGCCCGCGGTCGAGGCGTTGACGGTGAACTGCGCGTAGGCGCCGACCGCGTTGTTGCCGTTGCAGAACCCGCTGCCGGAGTAGCCGCTCCAGTCGGAGTCGATGGTGCCGGTGCAGACCGCCGGGGAGCTCTCGGCCTCATAACGGGTGGGCGCGGCCAGCGCCGTCGTGCCGGACAGCGCGACGAGCGCACCGGCCAGCAGGCTGACGTACGCGATGGCTGGTCTCGGTTGCATCGTTTGTTCTCCAGGTTCGTCGGCTCTGACGAGGGGGTCGGTAATGAGCCGACCCCTTTTTGTGGCGGTTCCCGGTATGACGGCATGGCTGGTCAGAGGGGGTGTGCGGGCCGGACAGCCCAACACCGCCTCCGGGGGAGGAAATCGCTTTCTTCGGACGCTAGGTGCTTGCCGGGAACGCGTCAATAGACTTGATTATTCATTCATGGACATGAACGACCCGGGTATTCATGAATATGAACGACCGGGTGATCGGGGTGCTGGTCGAGCGGGTTCGGCGCGTCATTCGACACGCCGTTCGACGCAGTGTTCGACGCGGTATTCGACGCCGCGGGCACCCTTGATTGATCAACATGTCGCCACGAATGATCACGTGGTGGGGGAGAACGCCCGGCACGTGACTACGGGTTTCCGCCGACTGGCCGTTCGACGCGGCCGCTTACGGCAGAAGCCCGGCCGAGCGTGGCTCGGCCGGGCTTCGTTCGGTCCGGTGCGGATGGCAGCCGCGCCGGACCGGATTCCGTCAGCTGGACGGATCGGTCCTTACTGGTAGTACCACGACACGAGAGCGGTGCCGCCCGCGAAGTTCGCGTTCGACGAGGCGGACACGGTCATGACCGGCGCGCCCTTGCCGCCGAGGTAGTAGCACTTGATGTAGGCGTAGCCCCGCATGGTCGGGCACTTGCCGCCCTGGTAGCCGACCCGCTGGGCGTCGATGAGAACGCCGCCGTTGGAGGTCGGGTTCCCCGCCCAGCCCTGGAGGCTGTCGTACTTCGAGTTGCTGCCCGCGCCGTCGCAGCGGGTCAGCCTGGAGCCCGTCTCGTTGTTGTTCTCGTAGGCGACGAACGCGCAGACCGCGTAACGCTTCATCGCCGTGCTGTTCCAGCTGAAGTCACCGCGGAAGGTCAGACCGGTGGCGGCGTTCGCCGTCGAGCCGGGGCCGAACAGCGAGAGCAGCACCACGGCCGCCATCGCAACCGCAAGCCGCGAACCGCAAGCCGCGAACCGCAGGCGAAAGGCACTGCGCGGCGGTGGCCACAGTGGACGGACACCCCGCCGGTGGGACGCGTGGACTGAGGGGCCCGGTGTGTGGCACCACACCGGGCCCGTGGGTGGTCAGATGATCGGGACGCCGGCGAACGTCCGGCCGTTGAGCGGCTGGACCTGGCGGGCGTTGCCCTCGGGGAACTCGGCCTTGAACCGGGCGAGCGTCGCCGACGTCACGGTCAGCGGCGTCGCCAGGTACCAGGACACGCCCTCGGTGTAGGGGGCGGTGGTGAGGGAACCGTTGTAGTGGAAGGTGTAGTGGGTCGACGGCAGCAGCTGGTTCAGGTCGATGGCCGGCACGTCGACCGGGTCGCCGCACTCCGGCGCCAGCGCGGCGAGCACGTCGTCGACGACCGACTTCGGGCCCGCCTGGATCGGCACGCCGATCACCAGCAGCTTGCCCGCGGCGCTGCGGTGCACCAGGTGCATCTCCAGCGGGAAGGCGTAGCCGGCGAAGCGGTGCTCCGACGGCGTGTGGAAGTGGAACTGCACGAGGTCGTAGCGGACCCCGGCGACGGTGACGTAGCCGGAGCCGGGGGTGACCTCGGCCTCCTCCGTCTCCTCACGGTTGCGCACGGTGCAGCCGTTCGTGCTCGCCGCGTCCTTGCTGATGTACTTCAGCTCCAGCTCGGAGTGCCCGTAGGTCGCGTCGAGCTCGGGCTGCGAGGGGTCCGACCGGATGGCGCCCAGGGTGACGTTCACGGGGCTCTGGGACGACGTCTGCGACTGCGCGAAGGTGCCCGTGGTGACGATGCCGGCGAGCACCAGCGTCACGAGCACCGGCAGGGTTTGCTTGAGTCTCACGCCCCCTACTTTTCACCCTTTCGAGTGAAAAAGAAAAGAGTCCGTGAGCGCGCTCTCATCTCAGTTGGGTGCTAATTATCCCAATTGGGTCGTCGTGTCACAAATCGGACATTATCGGGTCTTTACTTTCGATTTGGGAATGTGAGACGAAGCGCCGGTTCGCCCGTCGTCGCTGGTGGCGACCCTGGAAGATCGTGCTGCGACGAACCAGGTCCGACGGCTGCGGGTTGTCGGAGAGAATGTCGACTTAGCGCCTTCCGTCGATTAGTCGGAAGCGTGGAAAAGCTCGGCGGCCGGTGCTGGGAAGCACCGGCCGCCGAACGGTCACTCACGTGGATTACTTGTTGACGCGTTCCTTCGCGGCGCGCGCGGAACGGGTGCAGACGGCGCCGACGTCCACCGTCTGGCCGCGGTCGGCGTAGATCTCCGCCAGACCGACGAGGTTGCCGCGCTGGTCGCTGCACGTCAGGGTGTACGGCTCCTTCGGGCCGTAGGTGGTCGGCAGCGGCGAGAAGAAGTCGACGGCCAGGTTCGACCAGTCGTCCGGCGTCGCCGGGTCGGCCTGCTCGTAGTTGACCATCACGGCGGTGTAGTCACCGGCGGGCGGGTCGAAGAGCACGGCCTTCTCGGTGTTGGTGCCGCCGTTGGCGGACGACGTCACCAGGTTGTTCGCCGAGTCGAAGATGTAGAGGTCCCAGTCGGTGTCCGTGGTGCCCCAGCCGACGGTCACCTCCATCTTGCCGTTGTCCACCGCGGGCAGGCCGTCCACGCGGAACGGGATGCGCTCGGCGGTCGGGTTGCCGGGGAAGTCGGTGTTCTCCGCCGGGATGCCGTCCGGGTTGGCCAGGGCGATCTTCGCCTGCGCCGGGCCCTGCGGGTCACGGCCGTAGCGGCCCGCGACGTACGGGCGGGTCGAGGGGTTGACCGCCCAGCTGAACCGGCCGCCCGTGCTGAGCAGGTCGGACTTGATCACGTCGGCCCACTGGATCGGGTCGGCGGTGGAGCCGTCCGGCTGGACCACCGGCGAGGTCGGCGTGGTGAACGCCTTGCGCACCTGCAGCTGGTAGCCCTTGGGCGCGGAGCCGACCAGCGTGGCGTGCGAGGCCGGGTCGGCGGTGCTGGCCAGCATGTCGATGAACGCCTGCCGGTTGCCGCCCTTGCCCGCGCCCGCGGCCGGGGCCAGGCCCGCGTACTCGGCGATGACCTTCTCGAACGGCGGGTGGAACTCGTCGGGGCCGACCTCGAAGGTGAAGCCCCAGCCGCCGGTCGCGAAGTACGACCAGTCCTCGGTGTTCCCGGTGGTGTCGTAGAGCATCCAGCCCGGCTGGCTCGTGTAGCCGTTGCGGGAGGCCAGCTTGTCGCCGAGGGCCTTGTAGGCGGGCTCGTCCAGCGGCGGCCGGACGTCGGCGACGCCGGGCACCCGCAGCACCAGGTTCGAGTAGGTGTGCAGGGTGATCAGGTTGGTCACCTGGCGGTTGGCGATGATCGAGCGGACGTTGCGGGTCTCCGGCTCGGAGAACGGGGCCGACCCGCGGTAGGTGTCGCTGCTCCAGTTCGTCGACGCGCCCGCGCCGCCCCAGAAGCCCGCGTAGTTGCGGTTGGGGTCGGTGCCGCGCAGCCGGCCCGCCGGGTTCGCCGCGCAGGAACCGGTGCGGAAGTTCTCCGGCGAGTCGTTGACGTTGCAGTTCTTGCGCTTCATCTCGTAGTCGAAGTTGCTGAAGTCGCCCTTGGGCTCGGCTTCGCGGGAGATGTTGAAGCCGTCCGGGTTGACGATCGGCACCACGATGTTGCGGGTCTTCTCGACCAGCGGCTTGAACTCGCCGCCCGCCTTGTAACCCTTGACCAGCTCGTGCGCCCACTCCATCGCGTGCTCGCCGGCGGGCCACTCACGCGCGTGGTGCACGCCCATGGTGAAGTCGACCGGCTTGCCGTCCCTGGTGTTCTCGACGTTGGTCGCGATCTCCACGCCGACCACGTCGCGGCCTTCCCAGGTCGCTTCCGGGAGGGTGAAGGCCTTGACCAGCCCCGGGTTCGCGCGGGCCAGCTCCTTCAGCTCGTAGTCGTACTCGTAGTGGTGGCGGTAGGCGGTCCGCCCGGACGGCAGCACCGAGGCCTCGGTCCTGGCCGCGTACTCCCGGTCGGTCTTCGCGTTCGCGATCGACTTCGCCGAGATGTCGGCCTGCACCACGGTCGACGTCATGCCGGCCTCGCGCAGCGTCTTGCGGTCGGCGTCGCCCGCCAGGACGACCTCGACGCCGGTGGCGTCGGCCTTCTCGGTCACGTCGAGGCCGAGCGCGAAGAGCCGGTTCTTGTGCTGCTTGGTGGGGGTGTCCACGCGCACGATCTCGGCGCGCTGGGTGGCGCCGTCCTGCGTGTCGACGGCGAGGAAGTCGACGCCGAGCGTGACGGTGCGCGAGGAGCCGGCGTAGCGGCAGGCCTGGACGACGAGCGCCTGCCCCTTCGTCACGAAGCTCTCGGCCAGTTCGGCACTGCGCAGCGCGGCCGAGGCGGCGACGACCCCACCGGTCGCCTTGTCGAACACGGCGACGTCCCAGTCACCGGAGCCGCCGCCGTGCGGCCGGAGCCGGGCCTGGACGAGGCCGTCGACCGTCGAGGTGAACTCGCGGCGGTCGACGCCCTGGGCGCCCTTCGGCAGCGCCTTCTCGAAACACGAACGCGCGACGGCCTTGTCACTGCGCAGGACGCTGTCCTCCGCGCTGGCGGTCGCCGAGGTCAACCCGATGACTACGACCCCGCTGAGCCCCACCGCGGCGGCCATCCGCCACGCCTGTGCTCGACTTGCTGATGAGCTCACGCCCGTCCCCTCCAAGATGCGCCGCCACCCGCGGTGGCGGCGTGACGCTGGTTCTGATGACCACGGACGTTTGTCGACGGTGGACACCGGTGACCCGTCCATGTCACCGGGCCGTCCGATCCGCGTGGGCCGGACGTCGTGCTTTTGGCGGAGGTCTTATGGCGCTGAATCGCGACCCGAGCCGGGCTTGGGCAACGGCGGTTGCGGTTGCGGTTGCGGCGCAGGGGAGACCCGCACGGATGACTCCGATCCCACTTGAGGCAGGGAAGGCCGAGTACGACGATCAAGGTCTTCCCGCGCGATGGTAAGCAGTGATCACCGGCAGTCGCAATGGTTGTCATTTTAACAGCGTCGAATTCCGTCCAATTCGGAACGCATCGCCGTCTTTTGTGGATGGATGGCCGTCCCGGACCCGACCCGGCCTGGTCGGCGTTCCGGCCGGTCGTCGCCCGTGAGGTCGGCGAACTGGATGCGCACCAGGTCGCCGACCCAACCCTTGCCGATCATCACCGAGGCGTGCCACGGGTGGTCGGGGAAGGTGTGGTTGTTCCACCACGCCGAGGTGGTGCCGTCCGGGTTGATCGAGATCAGCTCGTCGAACCCGTCGCCGTCCAGGTCGGCGAAGCGGGTCAGGACCGGGTCGTTGTGGCCCAGCACCATGCTGACCGGGTCGCCCCACGGCCACGCCGGGAAGCCGCCCGTGTTCGGCCACGCCCGGATCGTGCCGTCGGCGGCGCTGTGCGCGTCGACCATCTCCGCTTTTCCGGCCGGCGGTTTCCCGGGTTGCGGTGGGGCGGTTTCCGCGGTGACCACGACCGCCGCCGATCCACCCAGCACGAGCAGGGCGGCCAGGATCGCGATCAGCCACCGGCGGTGCATTCCGGGACGGATCGCTTTTCGCGGCTCCTCCGGTTGTGGCCGCACTTCCGTTTTCGCGGGCGCCGGCGGTTCCGGGATCTTCTCCGGTTTTGCCCGTGCTCCCGGTGTCAAAGCCGCGGCGACCTCGTGCCAACGGCTTCCCACTGTTCTTCGTCCCCCTCGCAGGCCCGCACGTACGCCAGGGTGACCGCGAGGCTCGGCAACTCCCGGCCGCCGGCCGCCCGCGCCAGCGTCGCCGGCGCGTAGTGGGCGCGCCGGGCCAGCGCCCGGTACGGCGGGGAGCCTGCCTTCTCGCGCAGCAGGCGCAGGTCGTGGGCGAAGAGCTGCACCACCCCTGCCTGCGGATCCACCGGACTCTCCGGCCGTGGCATGCCCGTCCCTTCGTCCGACCGGCTCGGCAGGGTTGTCTCCTGCGCTCCGGGTTGTCTCACGTTGATTGTCTCGGCGGCGGGACGCGCGGAAACAATTCTCCGATGCGGTAGACCTGGATAGCGGAACGGGCACGGCCCGTCGCCTCTCTGCCCTGTCGGGTGAATCAACTCGTCGAACAAAGGAAACCGCGATGTTGAAGTCACGTCTCGCATCGGCCGCCCTCTGCGCGTTCGCCACACTCGCCACCGGAACCGCCTCGGCGGCAGGGGAGGAAAGGCTGCAGAACACTCAGGACTGCGAGGAGTACGTCTGCATCAACGTCGTCCACTCCGGGCTCGTGGTGGAGAAAGTCGAGGTTTACCAGAACGGTCACGGCCCAATTGGTACGGCCACGTCGGATTCACGTCGAACGTCGAGCAGCACGTGGTCGGCGGGGACGGCAACCCCGTGCCGTGGGTGGTCGTCCACTTCAACCGCAAGCTCCGGGAGGGCACGGACCTGTGCGGTGAGGCGTGGGAGAAGCAGGGCGACGGCTACAAGGACGTCGGACACCTCTGCGTGCGCCTCTGACACCGGCTCGCGGTGGCGCCCCGCTGGGGGTGGGGCGCCACCGCATCACGCCTTCAGCAGCGAGTCGACCGCCTTCGGCAGGACCTCCAGCAGCTGGGCGCGCACGTCGTCGCGGTTTCCCCTGCCGGCTACCGCGAACACCGACATGAGGTTGTCGCGGCTCATCACGGCGGCGCACAGGTGCGTGTCGCTGTAGAGCTGCTCGCAGTACCCGAACGTCCCGGCCAGGATCGGGTTCCGGGGGAGCTCGATGTCGGCTTGGACGACGCGGGTGCTCCCGTCGGCGTGCGTGTAGGAGGGGCAGGTCCTGGCGCGGTCCGCCACCCAGCTCAGCACTTCGCCGGCGGTGGTGTCCTCGAACCGGTGGACGTAGTTGAACGCCGCGATGCGGTCGCTGCTCCAGGAGCGGTAGTACGACGTGTACTTGCCGGGGTCGCGGACGCCGCCGCACAGGTCCGTCACGTTCCAGATGCCGTACTTGTCGTCTTTGGGCTGGTCGGCGCCGTACGCGGTGAGCGCGTCCACGGGAAGCGCGGCGGCCTTGAGGCGGCGCGGGCCCAGCTCGGGGTCGACCGATCGCGTGGTCGTCGTGGTGCTGGTCGTGCTCGTGCCGGGCGCCGATGCGGCCGGCGCTGTAGTGGACTGCGTGGACGAGCACGCCGTGGCGAGCAGTGCCACGACGACGAGCGCGTATCTCAAACTTCCCCCTGGGTGCCGGCGGGGATCGTAGCTTTCGAAGTCCTCCGGCGGAGCAACCCCGTGACCGGCGGCACTTCACGCTCGTTCGTCGCGCTGACATGACCGGTCGTCACCAGTGACGGTTGCAGCATTCGACGTGCAGGTCCGCGTACGGATTGCGGCGGTCGGGCGGTGTCCTGGGGCGTCCCATGCCGATCTCCGCGCAGCAGTGCCTGTCGGGGAACGTGGCGAGGTCGGCCGGGCACTCCTCGGCGAGCGCGCGTACCTGGTTGCCTTCGAGTTCGTAGGCGTGGCGGCTGCCGACGAGGAAGAGGGTGTCGGCGGCGATGTCCCAGCGGAGGTGGTCCCGGAAGTCGCGGTGCGTCCACCGCGCGTGCGCCTCGCGGTCGAACGTGGGAAACGCTCGCGGTGGGAGCTTCACCTTGTGGGGGACCGGGGTGGACAGGCGGGCGCGGACCTGTCTCCACCGGGACACCGGAAACCCGAGGCTGTGGTGCAGCAGGACCAGATCCAGCTTCCGGTCGCCGTGGCACTCACCGCAGGACGAATCGCTCGAGCGGAGCGGCAGGTGGACGAGGCTGCGGGGTGAGCGGGCGGCCAGCCACCAGGCGAACGCGAGGTCCACGGTGGCGGCCTTGTCGACGGAGAGCTGCGCGCCGAGCCGTCCTTCGTACAGCGATGCGTGGGCGATCGGGCGCGCCGGGCGGATGACCCGGTAGTCGTTGCCGCCCAGCCGCACGGTGCTGACCAGCGTCCGCCACTCCCGCCCTTCCAGTCGCACCTGACGCCTTCCGTTCGTGCCCAACCGGCGACGGGAGGGTAGGCGTGGGCACCGGCGGGTCGCCATCGAATTGGGGACCCCGGGTAGACCTTCCTCGTTGGTGAGTGTTCACCGACCACCGTGGTTAGTGAACACTCACCAACTTGTCGAACCCGAGAGGCCCTGCTTACGGGCTGTTCGGGCCGACGTCGGTGGCGCTGAGCGGGCCTCGGGCGACCGCGGCTGACGACCGCTCGTCCGCACCGGCGTCGACACCACCCGTGCGAGCCTGGCCGTCCATGTCGTCGGTCACGAAGGCGTGGCCGCCGGCGGCCGTGTCGATCGCCGGGCTGCCCGCGCCGATCCGGTGCACCGACCCGTCACGGGCCAGCAGCGGGTCGACCACGCGGACGGCGCCCGAGGGCTTGGCCACGCCGACGGTCGCGGATCCGGTGGGCCACGCGATGTTCCCGCTGTAGGTGGTGTTCACGGGTGCCTTGAGTTCGTTGAACAGCTTGCCCCGGCTGCCGACCACCACGTTGTCGGCGATGACCGAGTCCACCGGCGCGAGGTTGTAGTTGGCGCCGATCTCGATGTTCGACGCGTTGTCCACGAACGTGTTGTTCACGACGGTCGCCCGGTAGACGCGCCAGTGCGCGCTCAGCGCGCCCGAGGTGTCCACGTCGCCGCCGTCGATCTGCAACGCGGCGTCGTAGCCGGTGCCGGTCAGGCCCTCGAAGTAGTTGTTGTAGATCTTGTGGTCCTGGCCGTAGATCCGGATGCCCCCGGTGCCCGCCTTGCCCCCGCCGAGGAAGAAGTTGCCGTAGAACGCGCCGCGGTTGCCGTGCCGGTGCGACAACGTGCCCTGCGAGGTGCGGAACGTGTTGTAGCGGACGGTGTTGTCGTTGCTCTTCACCGAGATGATCTCGGGGTCGCCGTCGCAGTTCTCGAACAGGTTCGACTCGACCGTGGTGAACCCGCTCGACTGGGAGATCCCGCTCCAGCCGACCCGGATGGCCTCCATCTCGTTCTGCGCGCGCGGGCCGATGTTGCGGAAGTGGTTGTGGTCGATGAGGTCGTGCTGTGACTGCTGCGTGGCCGATCCGTCGATCGTGATGAAGTTGCCCAGCTGGTGCTTCTCCTCGAACAGGTTGTGGTCGATCCGGTTGTGGTGGCTGTTCGCGCCCTGGACGATCACCCACTTCAGCGACGACTCCTCGGTCAGCCGGAAGTGGTTGCGGGTGAGCCGCACGTTGTTCGAACTCGTGATCTTCAACGTGTCGCTGTTCGTCCACTTGAGACCGTCGAAGGTCACGTACGAGGAACTCGCCACCTCCAGCTGCCCGTCCGTGATCACCGCCTGGCCGCGGTTCGCCGCGACGACGGTGATGGGCTTGGCGGCGGTGCCGTTCTTCCCGGTCATCTTGCCGATCGTGTAGTTGCCGTTCGCGAGCACGATGCGGTCGCCGGCCCGGGCGTTGCCGAGCGCGCTTTGCAGTTGGGCCGAGTCCGCGACGTTGACGGTGCGGTCGGAACCAGGGTCACCGGAACCCGGGTCGCCGGTGCCCGGGTCACCGTTGTCGTGGGTCACGCTCAGCCCGTAGATCTTCACTTCGCCGTAGTTGCCGCCGCTGCACGGCGAGGAGTTGGTGCAGTTGGCCTGCGTGTACGCGCCCGCCTTGAAGTAGCCGCCGGAGAAGCTCTTCGAGATCGTCGTCTGCAGCACGCCGTTGTAGTAGGCCTTGATCTGACCACCGCTCACCACGAACTTGGCCTGGAACTTGGTGCCCAGCACGTAGTTGCTCGTCACGAGTTTGTGGTGGCTCGTGTCGCCGTTGGTGATGTAGAGGTTGCCGCCTTCGAGCCGGAAGACCGAGACGTCGTCACTGGCGTCGTGGATCTGCCCGGCGACGACGTGCGGCTTGTCCTCGGGCAGCGCGGTGATGGCCTGCTCGACCACCATCGTGTGCGTTCCGGAGGTGGACGACCAGCTCGCCTTGGAGGTCCCGTTCATCTCGCGCAGTTCGGAGCGCGGGTAGCTCGAACCGCTCGTGGTGACCCCGTCGACCCCGGCGCGGAACTGGACCGCGTCGCAGTCCGGGGTCGTGGTGAACCACGGGTCGATCTTGTAGGTGTCGAGCTCCGGCTGTTCGACGTCGGTCGGGCTCTCGTCCTCGCCGATCGGCAGGCCGATGTACCAGTTCGCCAGGTCAAGCACGTCGGCCGGGTACGCGCAGGTTCCGCCGCCGCCGTCGTCGTCCGCCCCGTTGACGGTGGCCTCGGCGATGCTGGTCCAGTCGTTGTACGTGTTGCCGTAGCCGACGACGCGCACGTACCGCGCGGAGCCGTCGGGGAAGTCGTAGTCCTCCAGGCCGGTCGTGCCGCCGCTGCTGACCTTCCGCGCGACGACGGTCCGCCACGACGACCCGTCGTCGGACAGCTGGACGTCGAAGGTCTGTCTCCTGGTGTTCCCCTGGTGCCAGGCGACCGACACCGAGCCGACGGTCGCGGCCGAGCCGAGGTCGTACCTGATCCACACCCCGTCACCCTCGGCCGACCAACGGGTGCTCAGGTTGCCGTCGATGCTGTTGGCCGGGACGTTGCCGTCATCGTCACTGGCCACGACACCGGTGATCGGCAGCGGGGGAGCCGCCGCCGCGACCGCCTCCGGCGCGCTCACCGCGCCGAGCGCGACCGCGCCCACCAGTAACACACGACAAGTTCGTTTCATCGAACCTCACCTCGGTCTGACGGTGTGTGGTCCGGGTCCCCGGACGCGCCGATCCTGGCGACCGCCGCTGACCGCGCGTTGAACGTGCGCTGATTCGCCTGGTCCGGCCGCGTGACCTCGGCGGTCAGCGGGCGATCAGCGCGCGTTCAGCGGAGGGCTCCATGCTCCGGTGGCTTGGCACGTCCACGATCACAGGGAGAGCAGTCCATGGCCGTTCAGCGGAGACGATGGATCGTCGGGGGAGGCGTCGTCGGCGTCGCGACCGCGCTGGTCCTGGGTGGTGTGTCGGTGGCGCAGCCGCCGGCGGGCACCGGCACGAACGTGTCGACGTGCAACAACCCGGTGCTGAACAAGACGCTGGCGGAGTGGGGGCCGCTGCGCGGCACGGCCCCGGTCCGCGAGGCCGTCACCGACCACCAGTCCGCGAGGTTCGCCTACGCGCAGCAGAACAACGCGGTGGCGAACCCGTCGCTCTACCTGCCGCAGCAGCCCGTGAAGGCCGGCGAGCGGTGGACCTTCGCCTACGACGTCGCGGCCACGCAGAGCGGTCGTGCCCGGGTGGAGGTCGACTGGTACTCCACGCCCGAGGGCGACAACAGCGGGTACATCGGCCACGTCGACGGCCCGTGGGTGTCGTTCGCGACCACCGGCTGGACGCGGGTCGCCGCCGAGCTGACCACGCCGGCCGGCGCGGTGCGCGCCAACGTGCTCAGCGACCACGAGTACACCGCCACCGGCGCGAGCTTCCGGGCGACCGCGTGCGACTACCGCGCGGGCACGACCACGCCGACCGGCACCACAGAGCCGACGACCACGACCGGCCCGACGACCACGACCGGCCCGACCACCACGACCACGACCGGTCCGACGAACCCGACCACCACCACGACCACCACGACGGGGCCGACGACCACGACCACGCAGCCCGGCGACCAGACGCAGGCCGCCGTCCGCCACGGCTGGGGCACGCCGCAGCCGATCTCGGACGAGTTCGACTACACCGGCCCGGTGGACCCGGCCAAGTGGGCGACGCCCAGCGGCACGGTGGGCGGCACGGAGGGCTGCTGGGACGGCCACGCCGGCAACGGCAGGCGCTGCGCGAAGAACTCCGCGGTGGCCGGCGGGATCATGACCATGACCGGTGAGGCGAACGGCGACACCGGCTGGCTCAGGCAGAAGCTGGACCGCCAGTACGGCAAGTGGGAGATCCGGTCCCGCTCGCGCAACACCGGCGCGTCCGGCGGCCTGTACCACCCGCTGCACCTGATCTGGCCGACCTCGGGGAAGCGGCTGATCGACGGCGAGTACGACTGGGTGGAGTACTCGAACCCCGACGAGCAGTGCCTGTCGGCGTTCCTGCACTACCCGAAGAGCCCGAACGACAACAAGGTCTACCGCGAGAGCTGCCCGGTCGACATGACCCAGTGGCACAACTTCGCCTTCGAGTGGAGCCCCACCGCGCTCGTCGGCTACGTCGACGGCGTCGAGTGGTTCCGCCTGTCCGGCGGCGCGGGCCCGGACGGTCGGGCGGACATCCAGGCGATGCCGTCGGGCCACCTCAACATCCAGCTGGACAACTTCACCGGTGACGGCGGCCTGCGGCCGGCGGTGTTCGAGGTCGACTGGGTCCGCGTCTACTACTGATCGACCGGGCACGGCGTCAATCGGGCACGGCATCAACCGGACACGGCGCACACCGGGGTGCCCGGTGTGCGCCAACCTGGGTCTTCCGCGGATTCGTCACCACTGACGATCCAGGTGTGCGTTTTCGAGAGGACAACGATGTACGCAAGGAAAGTGGCCGGTGTGTCGGCCATGGTGGTGGTGGCGCTGTCCGGCGTCGCGGTCGCGGTCGCGGCGCCCGGTGGCGGCACGGCGGCCGAACCTCCGACCGCGGCGGCGTGCGAGTACCCGGCCGACGTGGTGGACCTGTCGATGTGGAAGATCCAACTCCCCACCGGATCACAGGGCTCGGTGGACGAGGTCACGCAACCGCAGCTCGACACGTTCCGCGTGGACCCGTGGTTCGTCGCGAACGGGTGTGACGGCATCCGGTTCCGCTCGGCGGTCAACGGGGTCACCACGAGCGGCTCGAAGTACCCCCGGTCCGAGTTGCGGGAGGTGAACCGCGACGGCTCGAAGGCCGCCTGGTCCACCACGTCCGGCGTGCACACGATGGTCGTCGACCAGACCATCACGAACCTGCCCGCCGGCAAGTCGCACTTGGTGGCGGGCCAGATCCACGGTGGCGACGACGACGTCACGGTCTTCCGGCTGGAAGGCACGAAGCTCTACGTGACCGACGGCGACAACGCCCACCACAAGCTGGTGACCGACAACTACCAGCTGGGGACGCGGTTCGAGGCCAAGTTCATCGCCCGCGGCGGTGTCATCGAGGCCTACTACAACGGCGTGCTGCAGACGAAGCTCAACAAGTCCGTCTCCACCGCCTACTTCAAGGCCGGCGCCTACACCCAGGCCAACTGCACCAACTCCTCGCCGTGCAGCAGCAGCAACTACGGCCAGGTCGTCGTCCACGACGTGCGCGTGACCCACGGCTCCACCGTGCCGCCCACCACGACCGTGCCGCCCACCACGACCGCGCCGTCCACCACGACCGCGCCGCCCACGACCACTCCGCCGCCCACCACGACCGTGCCGCCCACGACCCTGCCGCCCACCACCACGACGACCCTGCCGCCCACGACCACTCCGCCGCCGTCCACGGGCGGCAAGCTGGAGGTGTGCGACACGTGGGCCAGCGACGACGACGGCAACCTGCCGGAGAACACCATCGACGGTGACATGACCACGCGGTGGTCGGACGAAGGCGACGGCGTCTGGTTGCGGCTGGACCTGTGTCGGGCGGTGGACGCCGGATCGACGGCCATCGCCTGGTCGAAGGGCGACACCAGGAAGGCGACCTTCGAACTCCAGACGTCCGTCGACGGCGAGGAGTGGACCACCGCCCTCCCGCGGCGCGACAGCAGCGGTGGCACAGCCGGGTTCGAGAACTACGACTTCGCGGACGCGAAAGCCCGCTACCTCCGAGTCGTCGGCTACGGCAACACCTCGAACGACTGGACTTCCGTCCTGGAGATCGTGGTCTACGCGCCCTGAACGACGTGAGCGCGAGGGGGTGCGCTACTGGTGCCGAGGCGGCGTTGAACCGCCTCGGCATCGGTGGTGAAGCCCTTCGCCCGGTACAGCCGCACGGCGCGCCGCCACGCCCGGCGGGCCTGGTCGTGTTCGCCGAGGGCGGTGTGGGTGTGGCCCAGCCAGTCGGACGTGCTCGCTTCCGCGTAGGTGTGCCCGACGTCGTGGAAGAGGTCGCGGGCCTGCTGGTAGTAGCCGAGGGCCTCGGTCAGGTGCCAGGCGACGTCGGGCCGGCCCAGCTCTGCGGCGATGTGCGGTGTGGCCAGCAGGTTGGCGTGTTCGGCCTGGAACCACTCCAGCGCGGCCTCCCGGTCCGGCAGGGGGCGGGGTCGAAGCCGCGGAGGTTCACGAACAGCTGGCCGTCGGGGAACCGGTCGAGGTGGCGGTGTGCCCAGTGCAACGCCAGCCACGTCTTGCCCACGCCACCCGGCCCGCCGATCGCCGAGATCACCACGGACGCGCCCTCGTCGTTCCCGGCGTCCAGGGCGGCGGTCAACGTGGCCAGCTCGTGCCGGCGACCGGTGAAACCCGCTGGTGCCGACGGAAGTCGCTGCGGCCGGTGGCGAGCGTCGCGTCTTCCCCGTCGCCTGAACGTCCACAGAGGACCGGGTGCCGCCGGGAACCGGAATGCACTTCGTGACGCCGAAGGCAGCCGTTCGCAATCGTGGCGGACGAGCAACAGGATCGCCGGTCGACGCGTCTTCGTCCGTGAGGGGGGCACGAACTCCCCTCGCGGAGGAGGACCACAAGTGAGAGCGATGTTGTCCGGCTTGGTCGTCGCGGCGCTGGTGTTCGCGGCGGTGCCGGCGCACGCGGGCGAGCCAGGCCCGTCCGGATTGGGAGACCCGTACTACCCCGGTGCGGGCAACGGGGGTTACGACGTAAAGCACTACGACGTGCATCTGGAGTACGACCCCGCCACGGACGTGGTGTCCGGTTACACGACGGTCCTGCTGACCACGACGCGGGAGTTGTCGGGGGTCTACTTCGACTTCGCGCTGCCCGTGCGGTGGACCAAGGTGGACGGGCGGGAGGGCGGCTTCGCGCAGCACCACAAGGAGCTGCTGGTCGGCACGGGTGGCGACGTGCCCGCCGGGACGAACGTGTTCGTGACGGTCGGGTACTCGGTTTCGCCCTCGGACACGCACGCGGACGTGCCCGTCACCATGTGGAAGCGGACGCCGGACGGGGCGTTGGCGATCGCGGCGCCGTCGATGTCGCCGTGGTGGTACCCGAGCAACGACCACCCCAGTGACAAGGCCACCTACGACGTCGCCATCACGGTGCCCGCCGGGGTGGAGGCCATTTCCAACGGCGAGCTGCTGGGCACGTACCCGCAGAACGACGGCCGGGTCACGTGGGGCTGGTACAGCGGCACGCCGCAGACCACGTACGCGACGTTCCTGGCGATCGGGCAGTTCGACCTCCGGCGGTCCACCACGGCGGACGGCAAGCCGGTCCTGAACGCCTACTCGACCGCGTTGAGCGGGACGGCGGCGCAGCAGAGCGTGGAGCGGACGCCCGAGGTGGTGCGGTTCCTGGAGGGCAAGTTCGGCGCGTACCCGATGGCCGACCTGGGTGGTCTGGTCACGCCGTACACGTCGTCGTCCTTGGAGACCCAGACCCGGCCGTCGTACCCGGCGTGGGTGTTCCGCAACGGGCCGAACACGTACGTGGTGGCGCACGAGATGGCGCACCAGTGGTTCGGCAACTCGGTGTCCATGAGCCGGTGGAGCGACATCTGGTTGAGCGAGGGGTTCGCCACCTACGCGGAGTGGCTCTGGTCCGAGGCCAACGGCGAGGGCACCGCGCGGGAGCTCGCGAACTGGACGTACAACTACTACGCGGCCGATCACGAGGTGTGGGACGTGGCGGTGGCGGACCCGACGCCTCAGTACCAGTACGGGGCGGCGGTGCACGAGCGCGGCGCGCTGGCGTTGCAGGCGTTGCGGACCGAGGTCGGCGACGCGGTGTTCTTCCGGACGCTGCGCACGTGGGCCGAGCGCAAGGCCCGCGGCAACGGCACGTCGGCCGAGTTCGCCGCGCTGGCCGAAGAGGTGGCGGGGCGTGACCTGGACACCCTGTTCCGCACCTGGGTGTTCAGCGCGGGCAAGCCCGTGGTGATGACGGCCGCGGCGGCCACCGCCGAGCCGGTGTCGTTCCGGCAGATCCACCGCCGCTGACGCGCTGAGCCGATCCGCCGGTCGGCGGTCGCCGGGACCCGTGCACGGCGCACGGGTGGCCGGTGACCGCCACCGGTGTCAGGCTGGTGGTGCATCGACGGGAGGTCACGATGGCGGACGAACAGCCCACGAACCGAACCGACGTCGACAAGGCCCTGCTCGGTCACGCGACCTACCGCGGCCTGGGGGAGCAGCGGCTCACCCCCGCCGAGGAGAAGTTCGAGCGCGCCCGCCGCACGGTCGGGCTGTGGCTCGCGCCGCTCGTCGCGATCGTCTTCCTGGCCCTGCCCCTCGACATCCCGGGCAACCAGCAGACGCTCGGCGGGATCCTCCTCGGCGTCATCGTCCTGTGGATCACCGAGGCGGTGCCGATCCCGGTCGGCGGGCTCATCGGCGTCGCGTTCATCGTCCTGCTGAACGTCGTGCCGCCCGACGACGCGCTGCGCCCGTTCGGGTCCTCGACCATCTTCACGTTCATCGGCGCGTTCATCCTGGCCCAGGCGATGCTCAAGCACGGTCTGGCCCGCCGGTTCGCGTTCCGGATCCTCGCCCTGCCCCGGGTCGGCGGCTCGGCCACGGGGGTGATCGTCGCATTCGGCGGCATCACCTGCGTGCTGTCCGCGTTCGTGTCCAACACCGCCACGGTGGCGATGCTGCTGCCGACCGCGCTGGGCATCCTCGGCGTCATCGCGAAGCTGTTGCAGGACAGGGGCATGGTCGCGGCCGACTTCGACCCGCTGCGGCTGCGGGTCGGCACCGCGATCATGCTCATGCTGGCCTACGGCGCCAGCGTCGGCGGTCTGCTGACACCGGTCGGCACCCCGCCGAACCTGATCGGTCGCGGGCTGATCGAAGAGGCCACCGGCGAGCGGATCTCGTTCGCCCAGTGGACGGCCACCGCGCTGCCGATCTGCGCGCTCATGTTCGTCGCGCTGGCGGTCGTCCTGCTGCTGCTCAACCGGCCGGAGATCCGGCGCATCGAGGGCGTCTCGGACTACGTCGCGGGAGAGCGTGCGGCCATGGGCCCGCTGTCCCGCGCGGAGAAGAACACCCTGGTCGCCTTCGGGGTCACCGTGACGCTGTGGATCGTGCCCGGCATCGTCGCGCTGGTGGCGGGCAACGACTCGGACGTCTACGCGGCGATCAGCGACCGGCTCGACGAGGGCGTCGTCGCGGTGCTCGGCGCGTCCCTGCTGTACCTGCTGCCGACCGACTGGCCGAAGCGGGAGTTCACGCTGCGCTGGCGCGACGCCGCGGAGATCGACTGGGGCACCATCCTGCTGTTCGGCACCGGCATCATCTTCGGCTCGCTGCTGGCGAGCACCGGCCTGGCCAGGACCCTGGGGGAGACGGCCTCCGACGCGCTCGGCCTGAGCAGCGTCGTGCCCATCACGATCTTCGCCGTCGTGTTGGCGATCGTGGTGTCGGAGACGACCAGCAACACGGCGTCGGCGGCCGTGGTGGTCCCGATCATCATCCCGATCGCGGTCGCCGCCGGGGCCAACCCGTTCGTGCCCGCGCTGGCCGCGACGTTCGCCGCGTCGTTCGGGTTCATGCTGCCGGTGTCGACACCGCAGAACGCGGTGGTCTACGGCTCCGGCGCGGTGCCGATCACCAAGATGATCCGGTCGGGCATCTCCTTCGACGTGATCGGCGCGATCCTGATCCTGCTCGGCCTGCCCGCGATGGTCGCGTTGCTCGGGATCGGCGCCTGATGGCCGGGACGGCGCACCGCGTCGCGGTGCGCCCGGGCGACGGCATCGGCCGGAGGTGATCGGGCCCGCCCGCCAGGTCCTCCCGAACGGCCGACGTGGGCGGCACCGCGTCCACCGCGCAGACGACCGACGCGCTGCTCTCGCAGCCGGCCTGACTGGCGGGCCGGCTTGCCTGCCTGCTGTGGCTGCCCGACGTGGCTGTCATGCCCACCGTGTCCCGTGTCCTGATCACGTCGCTGGGCATGGGGGTCCGCGACCGGGATGATGGGCGTGCTGGATGCGCCGATCACCCCGGGGAGTGGCAGCCTATGAGAGCGTGTGTTGTCGGGGCGGGCCCCGCGGGAATCGTCACCGCCAAGGTGCTGTTGGAGAACGGCTTCGACGTCACGGTCTTCGACAAGTACCAGCGGGTCGGCGGGATCTGGTCACCAGGGGGCTGCTACGACGGGCTGGCCAACCAGTCCGCGCTCCGCCTCTTCGAGTTCGCGGACCTGCCCAACCGCTTGCACTTCGCCGGCGCGGTGGACACCCAGCGCTACCTGGAGGACTACGCCGAGACCTTCGGTGTGCTCGACCGCCTCCGACCGGGCACCGAGGTGATCTCCATCCGGCCGGTGGACGGGCTCGGGCGGGTGGGCGCCTCCGGCTGGTCGGTCGACTCCCGGCCCGCCGGGGACCAGGCGGCGCGGGTTCGTCGCGAAACATTCGACTACGTCGTTGTCGCCAGCGGGGCTCATCATCACGTCCAGGTGCCCGACCTGCCCGGCCGTGAGTTGTTCAGCGGGACCGTGCTGCACTCCAACGAGGTGCGGGCCGAGACGTTCACCGGCCGGCGCGTGGTCGTCGTGGGCGGCGGCAAGTCCGCGTTGGACCTGATCACCCGCGCCGCGCACGAGGCGACCTCAGCCACGATCGTGCAGCGCAAGGTGAACTGGATGATCCCCGAACGGCTCGTGCTCGGTCTGGTCGGCTACAAGTGGATCCTGTTCACCCGGCTCGGTGAGGCGCTCCTGCCCCGTTACCACGATCCGGCCTGTGTCCGCCCGATCGACCGCATCAACGAGCGGGTCAAGCGGGGTCTGTGGTGGCTCATCACCCGCGACATGCTGATTTCCACGGGGCTGTACCGGCTGCCGAGGCAGCTGCGGCCCACTCACACGCTCCCCTTCCACCTGGCACACGCCGGAGTGATGCCACGTGGCTACGTGCGGGCCGTCCGCCGCGGCTTGATCGCCGCCGAGGTCGGTGCTGTCGAGGCGTACACCGACAAGGGGCTGCGACTGGCGACCGGCGAGGAAGTGCCGGCGGATGTCATCGTGTTCGCCACCGGCCACCACAAAGTCTTCCCGTTCCTGGATCCGAAGGTGCGGGTGCACGACTCCACCGGGCGGATGCGCCTCTACCGGGGCATCGTGCCACCCGGCGCCGACCGGCTGGGGTTCGTCGGGTTCCGGCAGGTCTTCAACAACATCATGGGCGTGGAACTCACCGCGCACTGGCTGGCCTGTCATTTCCGGGTGGCACTGCGCACCACCCCGAGCGAGCAGGAGATGCAGGAGGCCGTCGATGCTCGCCTGGCCTGGCAGGAGCAGGTGCTTCCAGGCTCCGGTGGCTACGACTTCGGTCCCTACGACATCCACTGTGCGGACGAGCTCATGCACGACATGGGGCTGCCATCCCGCCGCGCCGGCAACCTGCCGGCCGAATATCTGCTTCCAGGCGGAGTCGCACACCGCTACAAGGGCCTGACGAGGGCAAATTCGGCGACTCGGAGGCGGGGCACGTCACGGAACTCCTAGGCCCGCTCTAGAGGTACTCCTGGGCGGCGTCGGTGAGCCAGTCGGCCAGGTAGTGCGCGAACGACCCGCGCACCATCAGGCGGTACACCGGGGCGTTCGACGTCTGCCACAGCAGCACCTGCGACCGGGCCAGGGTGGTCTGGGCGCAGCGGCCCGCGCCGAACGCCCGTGGGTGCAGGTCGAGGGTGCAGCCCTTCTCCAGGACGTCCCTCGCGTTCGGTCCGCTGAGCTCGATCGTGGTCCGGTTGGCCGACACGTCCACACCGCCGGGTAGGTCGAACGTGTCGCCGTCCGGCCCGACCACCAGCCACTCCTCGGGCCCTAGCCACAACACCGACCGCTCGCCCCACGCGGCGACGCCGCTGGCGGGGGGCGTCGGGAAGCCCGGCGCGCCCTGCACGTTCACCGCGGTGAGGAACGGGATCTCCACCAGCCGCACGCCGCTACCGGAGACCAGCGGGTGGTCGGCCAGCGGACTGCGGCGCAAGGACTCAACCGTCACGGCGCGCCCCCTCCTTGTCGTAGAACACCGGCTCGGTCACCGTCGCCTCGACCAGCCGATCACCCAGCGGCGCGAGCACGGTCTCGCCGATCCGGTCGCGTCCGCCCTTGACCAGGGCCAGTGCGAAGCTGCGCTCCAGCACGGCACTGCGGTAGCTCGACGTGACGTGCCCGAGCATGGGCACGGGCGGCGTCAACGGCGTGCCGGGCGCGATGAGCTGCGAACCCTCCGGCAGCACCACGTCCGGCTCGACCGGCAGCAGGCCGACCAGGTGCTTGCGGTCCGGGCGGACCGCGTCCGGCCGGCGCAGCGAGCGCTTGCCGACGAAGTCCTTCTGCTTCGACACGATCCACGACATGCCGAGGTCGTGCGGCGTCACCGTGCCGTCGGTGTCCTGCCCGACGATGGGGAACCCCTTCTCGGCCCGCAGCACGTGCATCGTCTCCGTGCCGTACGGCGTGATGTCGAAGTCCGCGCCCGCCTCCAGCACCGCCCGCCAGACCGCCAACCCGTACCACGACGCGACGTTGACCTCGTAGGCCAGCTCGCCGGAGAACGAGATCCGCGCGATCCGGGCAGGGATTCCGTTGTGCAGCACCGTGTCCCGGAACGTCATGAACCCGAACGCCTCGGCTGACACGTCCAACGACGGCGCCAACCGGCCGATCACCGCACGCGACTTCGGCCCCACGACCGCCACGGTGCACCACTGCTCGGTGACGGAGGTGAACTTCACGTCGAGCGAGGGCCACTCGGTCTGCGCCCACTCCTCGAACCAGTCCAGCACCCGTGCCGCACCGCCGGTCGTGGTCGTGACGTAGAACCGGTCCTCGGCCAGCCGCATGGTCACGCCGTCGTCGAACACCATGCCGTCGGCCCTGCACATCATCCCGTACCGTGCCGAGCCGACCGCGAGCTTCTTGAACGCGTTGGTGTACATGCGGTTGAGGAACTCGCCCGCGTCCGCGCCGACCACTTCGATCTTGCCGAGCGTGGAGGCGTCCTGCACGCCGACCCCCGTGCGCGCGGCGTGGCACTCGCGCAGCACGGCGGCGTCCATGTCCTCGCCCGCGTGCGGGTAGTACCGCGGCCGCTTCCAGTGCCCGACGTCCTCGAACACCGCGCCCGCCTCGACGTGCCACGGGTGGATCGCTGTCGTGCGCACCGGGTCGTGCAGCGCGCCGCGGTTGCGCCCGGCCATCAGCGCGAACGACACCGGCGCGTACGGCGCGCGGAACGTCGTCGTGCCCAGTTCGCCCGGGGAGTCCAGGCCCAGCGCGGAGGCGATCACGCCCAGCGCCACCACGTTCGACGTCCTGCCCTGGTCCGCGCCGGTGCCGATGGTGGTGTACCGCTTGACGTGCTCGGGCGACCGCATCCCGGCGCCGGTGGCGCGCAGCACGTCCGCCACCGTCGCATCCCGTTGCAGGTCGACGAAGCACCGCGACGGGTCGTCGGGCGCCTGCCACAGCGGGCCCGGGGGAGTGGCGTTCCGGCGTGCCACCGACGGCAGTTCCGGGGCCGCACCGGGGTATCCGACCAGTTCGGCGGCCTCGCCACCGGCCGCCGCGCCCTCGGCCAGGCAGTCGGCCAGGTCGTACACACCGTTGGCCGCGCCGACCACGCGGTTCGCCTGCGCCGCCACGTCGGGGACGAACGCGGCGAGCCCGTCGTCCCACCGCACCGTGCCGCGCGACTGGCTGAACAGGTGCACCACCGGATTCCACCCGCCGGACACCGCCAGCAGGTCGCAGTCCAGCCATCCATCCCTTGTGGACACACCGGTGATCCGCGATGAACCCGAGGCCCTCCGCACCACTTGATCGGGCGACACCGTGATGCCCAGCGACATCGCGCGCGCCGCCAGGTCGGCCGGTGGTTCGGTGCGGGTGTCGAGGATCGCGACCACGTTCGCGCCCGCCGCCGTCAGGTCGAACGCCGTCGCGTAGGCGCTGTCGTCGGCGGTCAGCACGACCACCTCACGTCCCGGCAGCACGGCGTACCGGTTGACGTAGGTCCGCACGGCGGAGGCCGACATGATGCCGGGCAGGTCGTTGTCGCCGAACACGATCGGCCGCTCGTGCGCCCCGGTGGCCAGCACGACCCGCCGCGCCCGCACGTGCCACAGCCGCCGCTTCTGCGCCACCAGCACGTAGTTGCTGTCGTAGTAGCCGAAGGCCGTCGCCCGCGACAGCACCCGGACCTCGGGCCGTGCAGCCAGCTCCGCTGCGGCGGAGGCCACCCACGGCGACGGCGAGGCATCGGACAGCAGGCTGCCGCCCAGCTCCGGCTGGTCGTCCACCAGCATCACCCGCGCCCCACCCGAGGACGCGGCCAGCGCCGCCGCCAGCCCGGCCGGTCCGCCGCCGACCACCAGGACGTCGGTGTGCGCATATTTTTTGTCGTGCACGGCTTTCTCGTCGTGCACCGCTGCCGGCCCCGGCTCCAGCCGCCCGATCCCGCTCAACGTCGACGCGGACAGGCCGTCGACCAGCTCGACCGTCGTCGCCGTCAACGACGGCTCGCCGTCGACCTGCACCAGGGCGTTGGGCTCCTCGATGCCGGCGGTCACGATCCCGCGCGGTCTCCGCAGGTACAGCGAGGGCGCCACGGTCAGCACACCGTTGGCGATCATCGCCGACGCCAGCGTGTCACCCGCGAACCCGGTGTACTCGACGTCATCGAGGGTGAACCGCACCGGCGCGGACCGGTCGACCCGTCCACCACTGGGCAGTCTCATCGCGCCTCCTCGACGAACTCGCTGGTGACGGTGTCGCGCAGGGTGTTGAACCAGCGGCGGCAGCCCGCCGAGTGCACCCACCGCTCGGCGAACACGCCCTTGGGGTTGTCCCGGAAGAACAGGTACTCCGCCCACTCCGCGTCGGTCATGGCCTCCGGGTCCGGCGGGTAGGCGACGTGCGCCTGACCGCCGTAGTGGAACTCCGTCTCCTCGCGCTCACCGCACCAGGGGCATCTGATCAGCAGCATCGCCAGGCTCCTTCTGTGCGGCTCAGTGCGCGACGGCGGCGGCGCCGTGCTCGTCGATGAGCGCTCCGGTGGTGAAGCGCTCCAGGTTGAACGGCTCGTTCAACGGGTGCGGCTCGCCGGTCGCGATGGTGTGCGCGAACACCCAGCCGACGCCCGGTGTCGCCTTGAAACCGCCGGTGCCCCAGCCGCAGTTGACGAACAGGTTCTCCAGCGGGGTGAGTCCGACGATCGGCGACGCGTCCGGCGTGGTGTCCACGATCCCGCCCCACGTCCGGATCACGTGGGCGCCCCCGAAGATCGGGAACAGCTCCAGCGCGGCGGCCATCTGGTCCTCGATCACGTGCACCGAGCCCCGCTGCCCGTAGGAGTTGTAGGTGTCGATGCCCGCGCCCATGACCAGTTCGCCCTTGTGCGCCTGGCTCACGTACACGTGCACGTGGTTGGACATCACCACGGTCGGGTGGATCGGTTCGAGCAGCTCGGACACCAACGCCTGCAACGGGTGGCTCTGCACCGGCAGCCGCAGCCCCACCGTGTCGGCCAGCACGCTGGAGTGCCCGGCCGCGGCCAGCCCGACCCGGCCCGCCCGGATCGGACCGCGACTGGTCTCCACGCCCACGACCCGGTCGCCGTCCCGCAGGAACCCGGTCACCTCGCAGTGCTGGATCAGGTCGATCCCGTACGCGTCCGCGCGCCGGGCGAACGCCCAGGCCACGTGGTCGTGCTTGGCGATGCCCGCGCGCGGCTGCCAGGTGCCGCCGAGCACGGGGTAGCGGGTGTCGGGGGAGGTGTCGAGGATCGGGCAGACCTTCGCGACCTCCTCCGGCGTCAGCCACTCGCCGTCGACACCGTTGAGCTTGTTGGCGTTGACCCGCCGGACGGAGTCGCGGACATCCTGGAGCGTGTGCGCGAGGTTGAGCACGCCGCGCTGGCTGAACAGGATGTCGTAGTCCAGGTCCTCGGGCAGGGTCTCCCACAGCTTCAGCGCGTGCTCGTAGATCGCCGCGCTCTCGTCCCACAGGTAGTTGGACCGGATGATCGTGGTGTTGCGGGCCATGTTGCCGCCCGCCAGCCACCCCTTCTCCAGCACGGCCACGTTGGTGATGCCGTGGTTGCGCGCCAGGTAGTACGCGGTGGCCAGGCCGTGACCGCCCGCGCCGACGATGATCACGTCGTAGGACGGCTTGGGGTCCGGGTCGCGCCACAGGTGTTCGGGGTGTTCGGGGAGTGTCATCGTCACCCTCGCAGCCGCGTCATCTTGGGGTCGAACAAGGGCTCCTCGGCGACCGTGGCCGGGATGCGCCGGTCGAAGTAGCCGATGTGGAGCGTGCGGCCGGGCTCGGCCAGGTCGGCGGGCAGCCACGCGTAGGCGATGCCGGTGCCGACGGTGTAGCCGTAGGCCGCGCTGGTGACGTACCCGACGGGCGTGTCGCCGTCGTACACGGGCTCCTTGCCGAGCACGTGCCCGTCCAGCGTGAGGCACGTCAGCTTCCTGGTTGGTTCGCGGGCCGCGAGGGCCTCCCGGCCGACGAACTCCGGCTTGGCCTGTTTCACCGCGAACCCGAGCCCCGCCTCGTACGGGTCGTGCTCGTAGGTCATGTCCGTGCCGAACGACCGGTAGCCCTTCTCCAGCCGCAGGCTGTTGAACGCCCCGCGCCCGGCCGCGATCACGCCGTGTTCCCCGCCCGCCGCCCACAGCGTGTCCCACAGCTTCAGGCCCATGTCGGCGGTCGTGTAGAGCTCCCAGCCCAGCTCGCCCACGTAGGACAGCCGCAGGGCGGTCACCGGGACGTTGCCGACGAACCCGCGTGCGCCCCGGAAGTACTTCAACGCGGTCAGGTCCAGGTCCGTCAACGGCTGCACCAGATCGCGGGCGCGCGGCCCCCACACGCCGACGCAGCACGTGCCCGCGGTGATGTCGCGGACCTGCACGGTGCCGTCGGCGGGCAGGTGGCGGTGCAGCCAGTCGAGGTCCAGCGCGCCGTTCGCGCCGACCTGGAAGACGTCCCGCGCCAGCCGCGCCACCGTCACGTCGCTGCGGATGCCGCCGTCGTGGTCGAGCAGCAGGCAGTAGGTGACCGACCCGACGGACTTGTCCACGTCACCGGTGACGAGGCGTTGCAGGAACGCCGCCGCGCCAGGGCCGGTGACCTCCAGCCGCTTGAGCGCGGTCATGTCGAACATCGCCACGGCCTCGCGCGTCACCTGCGCCTCGGCGGCGACGATCGGGGACCAGTACCGCGCCGCCCACTCGTCCGGCTCGGGGATGTCCCGGCCCTCGACCAGACCCGCGTTCGCCTCGTACCAGTGCGGGCGCTCCCAGCCGTTCGCCTCCAGGAACACCGCGCCCAGCTCCTGCTGCCGGACGTGGAACGGACTGGCGCGCAACGGCCGCGGCTCCTCCATGGGCTGCAACGGGTGCTTGATGTCGTAGACCTCGACGAAGTTCTGACACCCACGCTCCACGACGAACTTCGGCGCGACCTGGTGCGCCTCGAACCGGTTCACGTCGCACTCGTGCAGGTCGAACGACGAGCAGTGGCCGTCGACCAGCCACTCGGCCATCGCACGGCCGACACCGGCGGAGTGGGTCACCCAGACGGCCTCGGCGACCCAGAACCCCTTCACCTCGCGGGAAGGACCGAGCAGCGGCATGTCGTCGGTGGTGAAGGAGAACAGGCCGTTGATGCCCTCCTCGATCTTCGCCTCACGGGTGGCGGGCAGCAGCGCGTGGGTCTGCCGCCACGCCTCGGCGAAGTCCTCCTCGGTGAACGGCATCACGGACGGCATCACGTCCGCCGCGTCCACGCCGAGGATGTCGTCCACGGACACCGGCATCGGGCGGTGCCCGTAGTAGCCGATGCCGATCGCGTCGTACCGCTCCCGGTAGTACAGGTCGGCTTCCTGGTGCCGCAGGATCGGCCGCCGCGCCTCGGTCGTCTGGCCGGCCAGCGGTGCGACCTGCCCCGTCCACGCGAGCTGGTGGGCCAGCGGGACCAGCGGCAGCGTCATGCCGACCATCCGGGCGATCCTGGGACCCCAGATCCCGGCGCAGCACACCACGACGTCGGCGGGCAGCTCGCCCCGGTCGGTGACCACGGCGGTGACCCGGTCGCCTTCGACGAGGACGTCCAGAACCTCGGTCCGGTCGAGCACCTTGACGCCGCGCGACCGCGCCCGGCCGATCTGCGCGTCCACCGCCCGGACCGCCTTGGCCAGGCCGTCGGTCGGCACGTGCAGGCCGCCCAGGACCTGGTCGCGGTCGAGCATGGGGATCAGCTCCAGGCACCGGTCCGCGTCCACGACGGCCGCGTCGATGCCCCAGGAGGTCGCCCAGCCGTGTCGGCGGTGCAGGTCGGTCAGGCGTTCGGGCGTGGTGGCCACCTCCAGACCGCCGACCTGGAGGAAGCACGGCTCGCCGTCGACGGACAGGGTGTTGAGCTTGTCGACGGTGTAGCGCGCCATCTCGGCCATGGCCTTGCTGGGGTTGGTCTGGAACACCAGGCCGGGCGCGTGCGACGACGACCCGCCGGGCGCGGGCAGCGGCCCCTGGTCCACGACGGTGATGTCGTCCCAGCCGCGGGCGGACAGCTCGTCGACCAACGCCGCCCCGACGACGCCCGCTCCGACCACCACGACCCGGGGTCCGACCATGCCATCCTCCAAGGGGTGCGCTATTCGCAACAGCATGCAGGCTACGCAACAGAAGCGTTGCTTCCGGGGTGAGCTGTGTCAAGACCCTGTCCGCCTGAGGATCGTGATCACCCCGTGCCGGGCGCACAACGCGGCAAGCCCTCCCCGACCTGGAGAGGGCTTGCCGCGGGCGGGAACCGGCGCAGACTTACGCCACCCGGTACCGGGCCCAACGGCGAGCCGCGTTCGTGGCGGGGGTGCCCGCGAACCTGCGCTCCCACAAGCGGAGCACGGATGCGGCGAACGCGGTGATCGCGTCCGGTGGCGCGTCGGCGAAGCCGTCGAACTGCCGGGCCCACTTCTCCGCTTGTTCGGGACCATGGCCGTCGGCCACGAGTCGGATGACCAGGAAGGCCGGATCAACCCATGCCGCACCGGTCCGCCACCAAGCCCAGTCGATCACGCGTGCCCGGTCCGACACGAGGAAGTTCGCCGGGTTGAGATCCGAGTGGATCAAGTGCGAACCGCCCATGTGCGCGGGCGAGCGGGCGGCCCACGTGACGAGTAGGTCGGCGTTCGCAGCGGACCACGGGGCGGCATCAGGGGGCGGCGGAGACTCGATCTCCGTCTTCAGCGCCCGTGCCCACTGCTCGGGCATCGAGCGCTGTGCGATGGAAGCCGGGGGCGCGGAGACGCGGCTGATCTCCTCCACCGCGTCCGCGACGGCAGGCAAGTCCGGTGAATCAGGGGACAGGTCGGCGTGCTGCCCGGAGACGTGCTCGAACGCGAGCAGCAGCCAACCGTCCGCCTCGACATGCCACAGCAGGCGCGGAGCGAGCCGTTCGGGCAGGAACGGGCTCACGGTGATCTCGCTGCGATGCATCCGCGCCAACGGCGAACCCGTCGTGATCCCCTTGCAGAACACCCGACCGGACCCGGTTGACAGCGTCACCGCCAACTCGGAATTCCGACCTCCGACAGGCGACTCCGCCGCCAGCGCCGCCCCGGTCCTGTGCTCAACGGCTCGCCTCACGCCGACTGGCAAGCCGTCCCAATCACGACGATGTAGGTCTCCGGCGGCGCAGGGCGCTTGAGGAAGTCTTCTCCGGACCGCACGAGCGCGCGGTAGCCGAATGCGAGCTCCTGGTCGATCAGCGCGACGACGTCGGTCAGGCCGAGCCCGCGCCACTCCCGGTAGGCGATCATCGCGAGAGGGGCTTCCCGGTCAGGCCAGTAGGCGAAGGCCCAGCCATCCCTGGCGATGTAGTCGAGCCACTCTTCGAGCAGGTTCGAGTCCATGTCCACGGTGGCGGTCATCGCGGGAGGTCCAGGCTCGTACTGGTGATCACGTCGACCATTTCCATGCTCTTCACCTCCGGGAGCAGAGTGAGGCGGGCCTTCGGCCGCGGCCGGCTCCGGCAACTCGCCGCTGCGGTCGGACGTTCGTCTGGACGCGCTCGTCGCTGTGGTTGCAAACCGTATAGCACTTCGCGAACAGTTGCAAGGTTGGTGGGCGGTGAACCGTAAAGCCTTACGGGTAGAGTTCGGCTAGACGGGTGACGGCGTCCGCGCAACGCCTGAAGCGCTGAGGAGGCTTCGTGACCAGCAATGACACGTGGGTGAGCGTCTCGACGGACTACGTGAAGCCGCGGGTACGGGGTGACCGGGACGCGTGGACCCAAGAGGCCGCGTCCTACGGCCGTGCGGGTTCGCAGCGGCTACGCGAAGTCGCAGAGGTCGAGCCACCGCCGGCTGTGGCGGAAGCCCTCGGGGTGTCCGCTGGTGAGTCGGTCGTGGTACGTCGGCGCGTGATGCTCCTTGACGGACGGCCTGTTGAGCTGACGGACTCCTACTACCCGACGGCGGTTGCCCGCGGGACCCGTCTCGCAGAGGCCCGGAAGATCCCAGGTGGTGCGCCGACTCTGCTGGCCGATCTCGGCTATGAGTTGCGCTATGTCGATGAGGATGTGTCGGCGCAGCTCGCCACTGATGACGAACAGCGTCTTCTCGGTCTTGTCGGACCCGAACCGGTGATCGTCCTTTTCAGGGTCGCTACTACGACCGACGGTCGGCCTGTCGAGGTCAGCGTTATGACCATGCTTGCCGCAGGCCGACACCTGCGGTATCGACTCACGATCGGGGAATGAGATGGCCAAGCGCCGTGATGGTCGCCCGCTGCACCAACAGGTGGCGGCGTCCATCCGGGCTCAGATCATGAGCGGTGAGCTGGCCCCTGATGCCCAGTTGCCGTCTACGGCTCAGCTCGTTCAGCGCTACGCGGCGTCCAATCCGACGATTCAAAAGGCGCTGGCTGTGCTCAAGGATGAAGGATTTCTGCGCAGTCACCCTGGCAAGGGTGTGTACGTGCGTGAGCGGCATCCCTTTATCGTTGAGGTCGCCAACTACTTTGCTCCGGCTCCACGTGGATACTCTTACCGACTTCTCGATGTTGCAGAGGTGACGCCGCCGGTCGACGTGGCCGAAGCGCTCAACGTACGAGAAGGTCAGAAGGTGATCCTCCGTCATCGATTGTTGTTGCACGATGACGAACCAGTGGAAATCTCCTGGTCGTACTACCCGGCCGAGCTGGCGACCGATACGCCGCTCGCGGGACGGGGAAAGATTCGCGGCGGGGCTCCGAACGTGCTGGCCGGTCTCGGACATCCTCAGCGGGAGTTCGCTGATCGATTGTCAGTGCGCCAGCCGACAACTGAAGAGCTGGAAATGTTGGACCTTCCGGACGAAGTGCCGGTGATCCGTCAGTTTCGAGTCGTCTACTCCGAGGGTAATCGACCTGTCGAGGTTTCAGTTCTCATCAAGGGCGGTCACTTGTATGAACTGCTCTACCGTCAATCAATACTTGCGACGGACGAGTCGAGTTGACGGGTTGATTGCGGCAGTTCTTCGACGAGCATGACGCGAGGGGTCTTCCGCGAGTGCGGAAGACCCCTCACTGCGTCCCTCTCTACGAGGGTCCACTCAGGACGTGGCCGGCAGCCACGCCTTCACCTTGTCGGCGTTGGCGTCGACCCACTTCTTCGCCGCCGCGTCCGGCGACATCTTCTCCTCGGCGATGTACTTCGCCACGAGGTTCTGGTCGTCGTTGGTCCACTGGAAGTTCTTCACCAGCTGGAACGCCGGCCCGTTCGCGTCGGCGAACTTCTTGGCCACGATCTTGTCCAGGTCGTAGTCCGGGTAGTCGCAGGCGATCTTCTCCGGATCGGCGTCACACCCCGCCGTGTAGGGCGGCAGCTTCACCTTGACCAGTTCGATCTCGGCGAACAGCCACTGCGGCGAGTAGAAGTAGCCGATGACCGGCGTCTTGTTCTGCTCCGCCTGCCGGAACGCCTGGATCAGCGCGGTCTCGCTGCCGCCGTAGACCACCTTGTAGTTCAGGTTGAGGTTCTTGACCAGGGACTCGTCGTTGGTGACGAACGACGGGTCGCCGTCGAGCAGCTGGCCCTTGTCACCGGACTCCGAGGTCTTGAACAGGTCGGCGTACTTGTTCAGGTTGTTCCAGTCGGTGATGTCCGGGTGCTCCTTGGCCAGCCACGGCGGCACGTACCAGCCGATCTGCCCCTGCACCCCGGTCGACCCGGCCGACACCGCGGTCTTCTGCTCGTCGATGTACTTCTTCTTCAGGTCGTCGTGACCCCAGTTCTCCACCACCGCGTCGACCTCGCCGGTGCCGAAGCCCTGCCAGGCCACCTCTTCCTTGAGGTCCTTCTTGGTGACCTTGCAGCCCAGTTCCTTCTCCGCCACGTACGCCAACACCGCCGCGTTGGCCTCGTAACCCACCCAGGGGTTGATGGCGATCTTGAACTCGCCGCAGTTCCCCGAACCGCCCTGGGACGACGTCTCGCCGATCTTGGCCCCACCGCACCCCGACAGCGCCAGCGCCGCCGCGACCGCGCTGATCCACACTTTTTGGCGGACGGCGCGAACCCACTTGTCCCGTGTCACTTGGCCTCCAACCCGTTCGAAAAAAATCACTGGGAGCGCCGCGCCGCCGCCTGGGTGAGACGGTCGAGCATCACGCCGAGCAGGACGATCGCGACCCCGGCCGCGAGGCCCTTGCCGTACAGCTGTGCCTGGGAGAAGCCCGCCACCACGTCGTAGCCGAGGGCGCCGGCGCCGACGAGACCGCCGACCACGACCATCGACAACACGTAGATCAGCCCCTGGTTGGTGGCCAGGGTCAGGGCGTGCCGGGCCATCGGCAGCTGCACCTTGGTGATGAGCTGCCACGTGCTCGACCCGGCCGCCGTCGCCGCCTCGACCGTGGTCGGCGAGACCGACCGGATGCCGTCGGCCACGACCTTGATCGCCACCGGCGCGGCGAACACGACCGCCGCGACGATCGCGGTGAACCGGCTCGCGCCGAACAACGCCAGGAACGGCACCAGGTAGACGAACGCGGGCATCGTCTGGCCCGCGTCCAGGCCCGGCCGCAGCACCCGGTCCACCATCTGGTTGCGGCCCATCCACACGCCGACCACGACCCCGAGCGCCATCACGATCGCCGTGGCGACGATGGTGGACGCCAGGGTCGCCATCGCGTCCGCCCACAACCCCGTTCCCACCAGCAGCAACAGGCACGCCGCCGAGACCAGGGCCGCGCGCGCCGAGCCGATCAGCGCCGACACCGCCACGACCAGCGCCGCCAACAGCCACCACGGCGATTCGGTCAGCAGCATCTGCAACGGGTCGATCAGCACGAGCGTGACGACGTCCTTGATGCCGCCGGTGACCGGCGACAGGTTCGTCTGCACCCAGTCCGTCACCGTCGTCGCGGCCTGCGCGATCGCCGGGCCGACCGACACGTCCGGCGGGAACTCCGCCGCCCACAGGTAGGTGGTCGAGAACCAGACCGCCACCAACGTCAGCGCGCCGCCGACGATCAGGACGACCCGGCGCACCAGCGTGGAGGTGGGCCGGGTGTCCAGGCGCGCCCGTTCCGCGCGGGCGCCGGCCGCGGTGGTGACCCGGTCCAGGACGATGGCCATCACGACGATCGCCAGACCCGCGTTGAACGCCGTGCCGACGTCCAGCGTCTGCAACGCCTTCACCACCGTCTTGCCCAGGCCCGGCGCGTCGATCAGCGCGGCGATGGTGACCATCGACAGCGCCGCCATGATCGTCTGGTTGATGCCCAGCACGATGGTGCGCTTGGCGGCGGGCAGCAGCACCTTGACGAGGGTCTGCCTCCTCGTCGCGCCGAGGGATTCGCTGGCCTCGACGGTGTCGTGCGGGGCGGAGCGGATGCCGTGCGCGGTGAACCGGATCGCCGGGGGAGCGGCGTAGACGATCGTGGCGATCGTGGCGGAGGCGGGGCCGATGAGGAAGATCAGGGTCAGCGGCGCCAGGTAGACGAACGTCGGCATCGTCTGCATGAAGTCCAGCACCGGCGTGATCAACCGGTTGAACCGGTCGGACAGCCCGGCCCAGATCCCCAGCGGCAGGCTGAACAGCAGCGCGATCACCACCGCCGACAGGGTCAGCGCCAGCGTGTCCATGCTCTCCTGCCACAGCCCCTGCAGGCCGAGGAACGCGAAGCCCGCGGCGGCCGGCAGCGCCACCCGCCAGTTGGCCACGGCGTACGAGACGTAACCGACGATCGCGACCACGCCGAGCCAGCCGATCAGCGGCACCGGCCGCCCGAACGCCGGTTGCGCGATCACGGCCTGGACGAACGTCACGAACTCGTCGACGACCAGCCGGATCTCGTTGAAGAAGTACAGGAACAGCGGGTTGGTGTTGCGGCCGGCGCCGAGCGCGTCGTTGAAGTCGTTGACGGCGTGGTGCAACGGGGTGAGCTGGGACGCGCCGAGCGACAGCGTGTGCAGCCCGCGCAGCACCACCCACAGCACCAGGAACGCCGCCAGCGCGGCGATCAGCAGCACACCGCGGCTCGGGCGCCGCGCCAGGACGCGGGGGAGTGCGAGTGCCGTCATCCCTCACCCGCCACCGAGGCGAGGATCTCCTCGTGGCCCACGACGCCGAGCAGTTCGCCGTCCCGCACGACCTTGACCGGCCGGTCGGCCGCGAGCACCGCCCGCACCGCCTCGCGCACCACCACGTGCGGCCCGAACTCCGGACCGTCCAGCACGTCGTCCGGCCGCGCCGGCCGCATGATCCACTTGAGCGTGAGCACGTCGGCCCGCGGCACGTCCCGGACGAAGTCGCGCACGTAGTCGTCGGCGGGCGCGCCGACCAACTCCTCGCCGGTGCCCGACTGGACGGCCTTGCCGTCGCGCATGATCAGGATGCGGTCGCCCAGCTTCAACGCCTCGGACAGGTCGTGCGTGATGAAGACCATCGTCTTCCCGACCTCGCGGTGCAGCCGGATCACCTCGTTCTGCATGTCGCGCCGGATCAGCGGGTCCAGCGCGGAGAACGGCTCGTCGAACAGCAGCACGTCCGGGTCGCCGGCGAGCGCGCGGGCCAGCCCGACCCGTTGCTGCATACCGCCGGAGAGCTGGTCGGGGTAGGAGCGTTCGCAGCCGCCGAGCCCGACCAGGTCGATGACCTCCTGCGCGCGCTCGAGCCGGTCGGCCTTGCGCACGCCCCGGATCTCCAGGCCGTAGCAGACGTTGTCGATCACCCGGCGGTGCGGCAGCAGGCCGAAGTGCTGGAACACCATGGAGAACTTGCTGCGGCGCAGCTCGCGCAGCCGGCGCGGGTCGGCGGCGAGGATGTCCTCGCCCTCGAACACCATTTCGCCCGCGGTGGGTTCGATGAGCCGGGTCAGACAGCGGACCAGGGTGGACTTGCCGGAGCCGGACAGTCCCATCACGACGAACACCTCGCCGGGCGCGATGTCGAAATCGATCCCGCGCACGGCGGCGGTGCACCCGGTCTTGTCCATCAGCTCGCGCCGCGACAGGGCGGACAGCTCGGGCGATCCGGGCACCCGTTCGGCCTTGGGGCCGAAGACCTTCCACAGTCGGCGCACGGAGATCACGGGTTCGGTCTTCACGGTCGTCGTGGGCTCGGCCAGTTCGGGCGGTGCGGCCACGGTTCACCTCTTCCGGGTGTGCTTCCGTGTTGCGTATCGTGCACTGCGCTTCTTTTGATGGAACAGAATCGACCGCACAAGGGTCGAGCGTCAAGGGTGCGGGTGTTTCGAGCCGGTTAGGAATGGGCTGGATGAGGTCAGGACCGGGTTGGAAGGCCGTGCCAGCCCAGCCGGCGCGAGATCTGCCCGGCCGCCTCGACCACCTTCGCCACGACGGCGGGGATGCGCTCGGCCGGGATGCGGAACGTCGGCCCGGACGCGCTGACCGACCCGACCACCTCGCCGTCCGGTCCCGCGATCGGCGCGGCGATGGCGGTCAGGCCGATCTCCAACTCGTCCACCGCGACCGCGTACCCGTCCCGTGCGGCGGCTCGGACCTCGGCCTCCAGGGCGGCGACGTCGGTGTTGGTGCGGTCGGTGAAGCGGCGCAGCGGCTCGGCGGTCAGCTCGGCGAACCGCTCCTGCGACACGTGCGCCAACAGCACCTTGCCGTTGGACGTGGCGTGCAGCGGGATGCGCTGGCCGACCCAGTTGTGCGGTCTCAGCGCGGCGGTGGCGGCGACCTGGTCGAGGTAGAGCGCCTCGTGCCCGGACAGGACGGTGATGTTCACCGTCTCGCCCAGCTCCTCGGCCAGCCGCAGGATCACCGGTCTGCCCCGCTGGACGATGTCCAGGCGCGCCGTGGTGGCCCCGGCGAGCTGGAGCACACCCATGCCCAGCCGGTACTTGCCCCGCTCGGTGTTCTGCTCCACCAGCTCGTGCAGTTCGAGCGTGGCGACGAGGCGGAACGCGGTGGACTTGTGCACGGCGAGCATGGCCGCGATCTCGGTGACGCCGAGTTCGCCGTGCCGGGCGAGCAGGGAGAGCACCGTCAGCGCGCGGTCGACCGACTGGATCGTGCTCGCGCTGGACTCGCTGTTGCTCATAACGCACTACTTTGCACTATCCGAACCCTGGGTGTGCCGGTAGAACGGTGTCTTCGCAGGTTGGAGCGGTGTGTTCCCCAGGATCAGGTCGGCCGCCTTCTCCGCGACCATCATCACGGGCGCGTAGATGTTGCCGTTGGTGACGTAGGGCAGCACCGAGGCGTCCACCACCCGCAGGCCCTCGACGCCGTGCACCCGCATCGACGTCGGGTCGACCACGGCCATCTCGTCCACGCCCATCTTCGCGGTGCACGACGGGTGGTAGGCCGTCTCGCCGTCGCGGGCCACCCAGTCCAGGATCTCCTGATCGGTCCGGACGCCCGGCCCCGGCGACAGCTCGCCGCCGCTGAACTCGGCGAACGCGGGCTGGGCCAGGATGTCCCGCGCCACGTTGACCGCCTCCACCCACTCGCGCCGGTCCTGCTCGGTGGACAGGTAGTTGAACCGCAGGGCGGGGTGCTGCTCCGGGTCGGCTGACTTGATCTTCACGGTGCCGCGGGCGTCGGAGTACATCGGTCCGATGTGGACCTGGTAGCCGTGCTCCGCGCCGACCGGCGTGCCGTCGTACCGGACCGCGATGGGCAGGAAGTGGAACATCAGGTTCGGGTAGGCGACCTGGTCGTTGCCCCGGACGAACCCGCCGGCCTCGAAGTGGTTGGTCGCCGCCGGGCCGCTCTTGTTCAGCAGCCACTGGAGCCCGATCGCGGGCCGGTTGCGCAGCTTCAGGGAGGGGTTGAACGAGATGGGCTTCGTGCAGGCGTGCTGGACGTAGACCTCCAGGTGGTCCTGCAGGTTCTCGCCGACGCCCGGCAGCTCGTCGACGACGTCGATGCCCAGCGGGCGCAGCTCGTCGGGGTTGCCGATACCGGACAGCTGGAGCAGCTGGGGCGTGTTGATCGCGCCGCCGCTGAGGATGACTTCTCCCGCGTGGACCTCGCGGGTTCCCCTGCCCGGCCGGCTGTACTCGACGCCGACCGCGCGCTTGCCCTCGAACAGCACGCGGTGCACCAGGGAGAAGCACTGCACGGTCAGGTTGGGGCGGCTCTTGACCGGGTGCAGGTAGGCGCGTGCGGCCGACCACCGCCGACCGTTGCGGATGTTGCGGTCGAACCGGGCGAAGCCCTCCTGCCGGTAGCCGTTGACGTCGTCGGTGAGCGGGTGACCGGCCTGCTGGACGGCTTCGAAGAACGCCTGGAACAGCGGGTTGGTCGCCGGGCCGCGTTCGAGCGTGAGGGGACCGCTGTCGCCGCGCCACTCGTCACCGCCGGCCAGGCAGTTCTCCATCCGCTTGAAGTAGGGCAGGCAGTGCGCGTAGTCCCAAGTGGACATACCGGGGTCGGCGGCCCAGCGCTCGTAGTCCATCGGGTTGCCGCGCTGGAAGATCATCCCGTTGATCGAGCTGGAGCCGCCCAGCACCTTGCCGCGGCCCTGCGTGATGCGGCGGTTGTTCATGAAGGGCTCGGGTTCGGAGACGTACTTCCAGTCGTAGAAGCGGTTCCCGATGACCATCGTCAGGGCGGCGGGCATGTGGATGAACAGGTCCCAGGTCCAGTCGGGGCGGCCCGCTTCGAGCACGAGCACCGAGGTCGACGGGTCCGCGGACAGCCGGTTGGCCAGCGAGCTGCCCGCCGATCCGCCTCCGACGATGATGTAGTCGTATCGCTGGTCCAAAGCGGTCCTCCCGAGCGGTTGTTGCGCAGGGATCAACACGTCTCGTCATGCGAACCATGTGAAGGCTAGCTGCGGGCCTGGCTCACCTCAAGGGTTGACGCTGTGACGACCGTCGGGTCATGCTGTTGCACATCGCGACCAGTGTGCCGGATAGTGCAACAGCGGAGGTCGTATGGCGAACACCGACTTCGTGCTCACACTGACCTGCCCCGAGCGGCCCGGCATCGTGCACGGTGTCTCGGGGTTCCTGGTCGAGCACGGCTGCGACATCGTGGACAGCCGGCAGTTCGACTCCCGCCTGAGCGAGCGCTTCTACATGCGCGTGCACTTCGCCGTCCGCCGGGAGCCGGTCACGTTCGACCGGCTGCGGCAGTCGTTCGCGAAGGTCGCCGCCGCCTACGACATGGACTGGCGGATGGACGACGCCGAGGCGCGGCCCAAGGTGCTGCTGATGGTGTCGAAGTCCGGCCACTGCCTCAACGACCTGCTCTACCGGTGGCGGACCGGCCAGCTGAGGATCGACATCCCGCTGATCGTGTCCAACCACCCCGACTTCGAGCCGCTGGCCCGTTCCTACGGCATCCCGTTCGAGCACGTCCCGGTGACCAAGGACACCAAGCCCGCCGCCGAGGCGCGGCTGCTGGAGCTGGTCGCCGAACACGACGTGGAACTGGTCGTGCTGGCCCGGTACATGCAGGTGCTCTCGGACGAGCTGTGCCAGAAGCTGGACGGCCGGGTGATCAACATCCACCACTCGTTCCTGCCCAGCTTCAAGGGCGCCAAGCCCTACGCGCAGGCGTTCGACCGGGGCGTGAAGGTGGTCGGCGCGACCGCCCACTACGTGACACCCGACCTGGACGAGGGGCCGATCATCGAGCAGGAGGTCATCCGGGTCGACCACTCGCTCGGCCCCGACGAGTTGGCCGTGGTCGGCCGCGACGCGGAGTGCATGGCGCTGTCGCGTGCGGTCCAATGGCACGTGGAGCGTCGGGTGCTGCTGGACGGGCACCGGACCGTCGTCTTCCGCTAGTCCGCCAGAAGGGGTCAGCCAATGCCGAACCTGTTCGTCGCCGGCCGCTGGACGAGCGGCGCCGGGGGACGTCAGCGCGAGGTCGTCAACCCGTTCGACCAGGCGGTGATCGCGAAGGTCGACGAGGCGACCGCCGAGGACGCGCGCGAGGCCGTGCGGGCGGCGCGCCGGGCGTTCGACACCGGCGAGTGGCCGCGCTGGACCCCGCGGCAGCGCGCCGAGCTGCTGCGCCGCGTCGCCGACCTACTGGTGCGTAACAAGGCCGACATCGCCCGCTGGGAGACGCTCGACACCGGCAAGACGCTGGTCGAGAGCGAGATCGACGTGGACGACGTGGTGTCGGTGTTCCGCTACTACGCCGACCTGGCCGAAGTCGACCACACCCGACGCGTCGAGGTCGGGAATCCCGACATCGTGAGCGAGGTCGTGCACGAGCCGGTCGGCGTGTGCGTGCTGATCGCCCCGTGGAACTACCCGCTGCTCCAGGCGTCGTGGAAGATCGCGCCCGCGCTGGCCGCCGGCAACACGATCGTGGTGAAGCCGAGCGAGGTCACGCCGCTGACCACGGTGAAGCTGGTCGAGCTGATCGAGCGGGCGGGCGTGCCAGACGGGGTGGTGAACCTGATCCTCGGCGCCGGTCCCGAGGTCGGTCCGGCGCTCACCGCCGCGCCGGAAGTGGACCTGGTGTCGTTCACCGGAGGGCTGCGGACCGGCCAGGCGATCATGCGTTCGGCGGCGGACACGGTGAAGAAGATCGCGCTGGAACTGGGCGGCAAGAACCCCAACGTCGTGTTCCCCGACGCCGACTTCGAGGCGGCCGTCGACCACGCGCTGACCGGCGTGTTCCTGCACGCGGGACAGGTGTGCTCGGCCGGCACCCGGCTCATCGTCCACGAGCGGTTGCACGACGATTTCGTCGCCGAACTCGTCCGCCGCGCGGAGCGCATCCGGTTGGGCAACGGCCTGGACCCGGACAGCCGCAGCGGCCCGCTGGTCTCCGCCGAGCACCTCGCCAAGGTCGAGCGGCACGTGGCGCAGGGCCTGGCGGACGGCGCGACGCTGCTCACCGGCGGCAAGCGGCCGGACGACCCGCGGTTGCGGGCGGGGTTCTTCTACCTGCCCACGATCTTCGACGACTGCGACCGGTCGATGAGCATCGTGCAGGAGGAGACCTTCGGCCCGATCCTCACCGTCGAGCGGTTCACCACCGAGGACGAGGCCGTCGAGCTGGGCAACGACACCGACTACGGCCTGGCCGGCGCCGTGTGGTCGGGCGACCGCGACCGCGCGCGCCGGGTCGCCCGCAGGCTGCGGCACGGTACCGTGTGGATCAACGACTTCGGGCCGTACCTCCCGCAGGCCGAGTGGGGCGGTTTCAAGCGCTCCGGCATCGGCCGCGAACTCGGTCCCACCGGCCTCGCGGAGTACCAGGAGGCCAAGCACGTCTACGAGAACACCGCCCCCCGTCCGGAGCACTGGTTCACCAGAACCGGTCCGCCCGAGGAGAGGTGATCTAGTGCGCGTTTCTTACTCACTCCTATCTAATGTTGGCTATAGTGGTCAGCATGTACCGGATCAGCGAGTTCGCGCTACGTGTCGGTCGTTCCGCTTCCACTATTCGCAGGTGGGAGCGGGAAGGTCGTATCACCGCCAAGCGGACGGCGTCTGGTCAGCGGTACTTCACCGACGCCGACGTGCGGCGAGTTCTGCAACCCGGATTCGAGGAAGCAGGTCGTCAGACAGTTGTGTACTGCCGGGTTTCCACTCGCGGACAGAAAAGCGACCTGGACTCGCAGGTCCAGGCGATGGAGCGGTTCTGCCTCGGCCGTGGTCTTGCTGTCGACCGGTGGATCACCGAAGTCGGCGGCGGTATGGACCTCAAGCGCGAGAAGCTGCTCGCGGTGATGGATGCGATCGAGCGGGGCGAGATAGCCACGCTGGTCGTCGCCCACACGGACCGGTTGGCCCGGTTCGGGTTCGACTACCTGGAGCACGTGGCCGAGAAGAACGGCTGCACGATCCTGGTCGCGAACCAGGAGTCGCTGTCGCCGCTGGAAGAGCTGGTGCAGGACCTGCTGTCGATCGTGCACACGTTCTCCCACCGCCTGCACGGTCTGCGCCGCTACGAGAAGGCCCTGAGGGACGCCCTGGGCGGCGGTGGCCGGTGAAGGTCACCCGTGTCGCCTACTCCGCGGACCTCAACGCGGGCAAGTTCGAGCAGCTCGCGGAGCAGGCCCGGCGGCTCGGCGTCATCCGGTCCAAGGTGTGGCGCGAGTACGGCTCCGTCAACGGCGTCGGTGTCACGGACCGGGTCATCCGCGACCGGTGGATGGCCGACGGCACCGCCGGTGCCTTCACGGTGTTGGCGAACGCGTGGAAGGAAACGGTGCGGGACGCGGTCGCGGACATCACCGCGAATCGCGAGGCCGCCAAGGCCAGGTCCGCAAGGCCGTCCACCGGCGAACCGGGGACGCGGCGGAGCGGAGGCGGATGTTCACCGCGTTGAAGCGGGACATGTGGACCGGTGATCCGTACCTGTGCCGGTTGATGCGCCAGCACACCAGACGTGGCCGCAACCGTACCCACAACCAGATCGTGGTGCGCTCCGACCAGTACCGCACCTTCACCCTCGCGGAGCGCGGCAACGTGTGGCTGGCCGTACCCGGACTGGAGCGCCGCCGGCTGGTCACGATCCCGCTGAACACCACCGTCGCCCCCACCGGGACGCTACGACTGATCTTGCGCGCCGACCGGGTCGAGGTGCACTACACGATCGACGCGACCACCTTGACGTCGTCGAAGCGACCCTGCGGTGACCGTGAGATTGGCGTGGACAAGGGCTACAGCGAAGTCCTCACCGACTCCGACGGCCACCACCACGGCACCGAACTGGGCGAACTGCTCACCGGCGAATCGGACCACCGGAAGACGAAGAACGCTCGTCGCGCGAAGCTCCGTAGCATCGCGGGGAAAGCCATCGAACGCGGCGACCACGCGAAAGCCCGGCGTATCCGGGACAACAACCTCGGCGTGATCAAACGTCGGCGTCGCTCGGCCGCGTGGCAGCGCCGAGTCCGGGACATCACCTTCAAGGCCGCGCACGCGGTGGTCGACAAGGCCGCGCTCGTCGTGGCCGAGGACCTGACAAGAACCTTCACCGGCCGGAAACGGCTCGGTAGGAACACCAACCGGCGCCTGGCGGCCTGGACCAAGGGGGTCACCGCCGAGGCGCTGGCGAACGTGTCGGAACGCAGAGGTTCTGCGTTGCGGCTGGTCAACGCTGCCTACACGTCACAAGTCATCCCCGGCACCGACTCCTTCGGGAAACGGGCCGGGGACCGGCTTCACTGCACCCGGTGCGGGGCCGTGTGGCACGCCGACCACGCCGCTGCGATCAACATCCTGGAGCGAGCCGCCGACCCCGACATCGGCCTGCACACCCCGCACACGCGGGTGAAGCAGATCATCCAGGAACGAGATCGCCAACGGTCCAGACTGCCGGACCAGGACTCCAACACCGCAGGTCACTGCCGGTGCGGAGAGCAAAACATCCGAATCCGATCAACTCTGATCAAGGAATAGGAAGCAGCCGTCATGAGTCACGAGGTACGTGCGGTCGTCGCCCGGTCCAAGGGGGCGCCCGTCTCGGTGGAGACGATCATCGTGCCCGACCCGGGGCCCGGTGAGGCGCTGGTCCGCGTCAAGACCTGCGGCGTCTGCCACACCGACCTGCACTACAGACAGGGCGGGATCAACGACGAGTTCCCGTTCCTGCTCGGCCACGAGGCGGCCGGGACGGTGGAATCGGTCGGCGAGGGCGTCACGGACCTCGTGCCCGGCGACTTCGTGGTGCTCAACTGGCGTGCGGTGTGCGGCACGTGCCGGGCGTGCCTGCGCGGCCGGCCCTGGTACTGCTTCGCCACCCACAACGCGACCCAGCCCATGACGCTGGCCGACGGCACGCCGCTGTCGCCCGCGCTGGGCATCGGTGCGTTCGCGGAGAAGACGCTGGTGGCGGCGGGGCAGTGCACCAAGGTCGACCCGTCGGCGTCACCGGCGGCCGTTGGGCTGCTCGGGTGCGGCGTCATGGCCGGGCTGGGCGCGGCGCTCAACACCGGCGGCGTGACCAGAGGCGACTCGGTGGCCGTCATCGGCTGCGGCGGCGTGGGCGACGCGGCCATCGCCGGCGCCCGGTTGGCGGGTGCGGCCAAGATCATCGCGGTCGACGTGGACGACCGGAAGCTGGCGTGGGCCAAGGACTTCGGCGCCACGCACACGGTCAACTCGACCGGTGTGGACGCGGTCGAGGCCATCCGGGAGCTGACCGGGGGCTTCGGCGCGGACGTCGTGATCGACGCGGTCGGGCGGCCGGAGACGTGGAAGACCGCTTTCTACGCCCGTGACCTGGCGGGCACCGTGGTGCTGGTCGGCGTGCCCACCCCGGACATGAAGCTGGAGATGCCGCTGATCGACATGTTCTCGCGCGGTGGCTCGCTCAAGTCGTCCTGGTACGGAGACTGCCTGCCGTCGCGGGACTTCCCGATGCTCGTCGACCTCTACCGGCAGGGGCGGCTGGACCTGGACGCGTTCGTGTCCGAGACCATCGCGCTTGAGGACGTGGAGAAGGCGTTCGAGCGGATGCACCACGGCGACGTGCTGCGGTCGGTGGTAGTGCTGTGATCGGTGGTGGTGCTGTGATCGAGCGGGTCGTGACGTCCGGGACGTTCAGCCTCGACGGCGGGACGTGGGACGTGGACAACAACGTGTGGCTCGTCGGCGACGAGCACGAGGTCGTGGTGATCGACGCGGCGCACGACGCGTTGGCGATCGTGCGGGCGATCGGTGACCGGAGCGTCTCCGCGATCGTGTGCACCCATGCGCACGACGACCACATCGGCGCGGCGCGGGAACTGGCCAAGGCCACCGGCGCGCCCGTGCTGCTGCACCCGGACGACGAGGTGCTGTGGCGTCGCGTCCACTCGTCGTGGTCGTTCGAGCCGTTGAGCGACGGACAGGTGCTGAGTGTCGGGGGAGTGGACCTGCACGTGCTGCACACGCCGGGCCACTCACCCGGCGCGGTGTGCCTCTACGCGCCGTCGCTGGGCGCGGTGTTCACCGGCGACACGCTGTTCCAGGGCGGACCGGGTGCGACCGGGAGGTCGTTCAGCGACCACCCGACGATCATCAAGTCCATTTCGGAACGCCTGCTGACCCTGCCGCCGGAAACGGAAGTCCACACGGGTCACGGCGACTCGACCACGATCGGCGCGGAGGCCGGGAACATCGCCTAGCTCTGCGCCCGGCTCACGGTCCTAGTTGCCGAAGTAGCCGATCCTGGTGCTGATCTCGTACGCGCCCGCGAGCAGCTTCTCGGTGACGGACGCGAAGGAGTCGACGGTCAGGCGGTAGGCGGGGCCGGAGACGCTGACCGCCGCCACGACCGTGCCGCCCGCGCCGCGAATCGGGGCGGCGACCGCGTTGAGGCCGATCTCCAGTTCCTCGTTGGTCGAGGCCCAGCCCTGCTCTCGGACGGTGTCGAGTTCGGCCAAGAGCTTGGAGCGGCTGGTGATGGTGTTCGGGGTGAAGCGCTCCAGGGTGTCCAGTGCGGCGTTCAGCACCGGCTCTTCGGCCCACGCCAGGAGCACCTTGCCGCTGGACGTGGCGTGCAGCGGGGTGCGCTGGCCGATCCAGTTGCGGGTGGTCACGGCGGCGGATCCGTAGGCCTGGGTGATGTTCGTGGCCGCGCCGGAGTCCATGATGGCCAGGTTGACCGTCTCGTCCAGTTCGGTCGCCAGCCGTTCGCACACGGCCTGACCCTCGCGGGGCAGGTCCAGGGTCGCCGTGGTCGCGCCCGCCAGCCGGATGATGCCGAAGCCCAGCCGGTACTTGCCGCGGTCGCTGACCTGCTCGACCAGCCGGCGGTTCTCCAGCGCGCCGACCAGCCGGAACGCGGTCGACTTGTGCACGTCGAGCTCGGCGGCGATCTCGGTGACGCCCGCCTCGCCGCGTCGGGCCAGCAGGTCCAGGATCGCCAGCGCGCGGTCGACCGACTGGACCTGGACGGCGGGCTGTTCGTTCCCCATGGCGCAACTTTACCCAGCGGTCACGATTTTCCCCTGGTGGGACCCTTGACGGGTCGCGGTATGAGCCTCAATCTGTTGCGTATAGCACGACCAGTTGTGGATAGCACAACGGAGGCGTTCATGATCCCGGTTTGCGCCGTGCCCGACCTGCCGGTCGGCGAAGCGGTCCGCGTCGAGGCCGAAGTGCCGATCGCGGTGTTCAACGCCGACGGCGTGCTCTACGCCATCGACGACACCTGCACCCATCAGGACGCCTCCCTGGCCGACGGCTGGCTGGAGGGTTGCCTGGTCGAGTGCCCCCTGCACGCCACGTGCTTCGACCTGCGCACCGGCAGACCCACCGGACCGCCGGCGAAGAGACCCGTGCGGACGCACGAGGTGGTGGTGGAGAACGATTACGTGTACGTGCGCGTGTCCGTGCCGGCTGATTCCCCGGTTGTCGGACACGGCGAGGTGGCCTGATGCGGGCCATCACGGTGGTGGGCGCGTCGCTCGCGGGTCTGTCCGCCGCACGCGCGCTGCGGTCGCAGTCCTACGACGGCCGGATCGTGGTCGTCGGCGACGAACCGCACCGGCCCTACGACCGGCCGCCGCTGTCGAAGGAATTCCTGGCGGGCAAGGCCTCGGTCGAGGACCTCGCACTGTCCACTCCGGACGACGACGAGCTCGACGTCGACTGGTGGTTGGGGCACAAGGCGATCGCGCTCGACGCCTCGCGCCGCGCGGTCCGGCTGGACTCCGGCGAGGAGCTGGTCTCCGACGGCGTCGTGCTGGCCACCGGCGCACGGGCCCGCACCCTGCCCGGCTCGGGACTCGCGGGCGTGCACACGTTGCGGTCGTTGGACGACGCCCTCGCGTTGCGCGCCGAACTCGCCGAGGGCGGACCGCTGGTGGTGATCGGCGCCGGGTTCATCGGCGCCGAGGTCGCCTCGACGGCCCGCGCCCTGGGGCTGGACGTGACCGTGGTCGAGGCGCTGCCCACGCCGTTGGCCGGTCCGCTCGGTCCCGAGATGGGCGCGCTCGTCGCCGCCCTGCACACCGATAACGGCACCCGCCTCGTCACCGGTGTGGGCGTGGCCGGGTTCGTCGGAGCGGGCCGGGTGCGCGCGGTCCGGCTGGCCGACGACCGGGAACTGCCCGCCGCGACCGTGGTCGTCGGCGTCGGCGCGGTGCCGAACGTGGACTGGCTCGCGGGCTCCGGGGTCGAGGTGGACGGCGGCGTGCTCACCGACGCCCGGTGCGCGACCGGGGTCCCCGGGATCGTGGCCGTGGGCGACTGCGCGTTGTCGTACAACCGGTTCGCGGGCTCGGCCCTGCGGCTGGAGCACTGGACGAACGCCGTGCAGCAGCCGGAGATCGCCGCCGCGACCCTGCTCGGCCGGCGGGCCGACGTGCGGTCGGCGGCCCCTTACTTCTGGTCCGACCAGTACGGCGTGCGGCTGCAGTTCGCGGGCCACCGCCGTCCCGGCGACGCCGTCGAGATCGCCGAGGGCGACCCGGCGGAGCGGTCGTTCGCCGCCGTCTACCGGCGGGACGGGCGTTCCGTCGCCGTGCTCGCCGTCAACCGCGCCAAGCTCTTCGGCCGCCTGCGCCGCGAGCTGGCCGTCCCCGAAGCGGAGGTAGTCCGATGACGCTCGGCACGAACCTGCCACCCAGCCTCCTGGCCACGTTGTCGGGCCACTACTACACCGATCCGGCGATCTTCGAGCTGGAGCAGTCGCGGATCTTCGAGACGCACTGGTTCGCCGCGGCGCGTGCCGGCGAGATCGACACGCCGGGCAAGTTCAAGACCGTGCAGGTGGGCCGGGAGAGCGTGTTGCTGGTGCGCGGCCGGGACGGCGTGCTGAGAGCGTTCCTGAACGTCTGCCGCCACCGCGGCGCGAAGCTGTGCGTGGAGGAGTCGGGGGAGACCAAGCGGTCACTGCAATGCCCTTACCACGCCTGGACCTACGGCCTGGACGGCAAGCTCGTCGCCGCGCCCAACCTGACCAAGATGCCCGACATCGACCGGGTCGAGTACGGGCTGGTCGGCGTGCACCTGCGGGAGTGGCTGGGCTACGCCTGGGTGTGCCTGGCGGACGACCCGCCGTCCTTCGAGGACACCGTGGTCGGCGCCGCCACGGCCAGGCTCGGCGACGCGGAGCTGATCGACCGGTGGGAGGTCGACTCGCTGGAGGTCGGGCGGCGGATCGTCTACGACGTCAAGGCGAACTGGAAGCTGATCGTCGAGAACTTCATGGAGTGCTACCACTGCGCCACGATCCACCCGGAGCTGACCGAGGTGCTGCCCGAGTTCGCCGACGGGTACGCGGCGCAGTACTACGTCGGGCACGGCGCCGAGTTCGCCTCCGAGGTGCAGGGCTTCACCGTGGACGGCAGCGAGGGCTTCGGCAAGCTGGAACACCTGTCGGAGGAGCAGGACCGGCGTTACTACGCGGTCACCGTCAACCCGCAGGTGTTCATCAACCTCGTGCCCGACCACGTCATCTTCCACCGCATGTACCCGGTCGCGGCCGATCGCACGATCGTGGAGTGCGATTGGCTGTACAGCAAGGAGGTCGTCGCGACGGGTAAGGACGTCTCCCGCTCGGTCGAGCTCTTCCACCGCGTCAACCAGCAGGACTTCGACGCCTGTGAACGCTGCCAGCCCGCCATGTCGTCCCGCGTCTACCGGCGCGGCGGCGTGCTGGTGCCGAGTGAGCACCACATCGCCGCGTTCCACTCGTGGGTGACCGACAAGCTTGCGTAAGCCTTTCGGGTGTCACACGGTCGCCGCGCTTTCCAGGATGATGCCGCTGTAGTCCTCCTTGCGGATGGCACGGCCCAGTCGGCGCACCGGCAGGCTCCACACGCTCGTGTCGGCGATCAGCTTGGCCAGCTGGGCGGACTCCCAGTTGAGCTTCTGGTGGACCAGGTTGAGCTCTTCCTCGTCCGCGGTGGTCAGGTAGGAGACCGCCGACCACCACACCCGCTCCCGGTAGTGCTTCAGGCCGGTGCCGGTCAGCACGACGTCCAGGCCGTTCAGGGTCTTGCGCAGCAGGCCGATCCCGCCGCCGTAGTCGCGGGTGAGGGTTTCGGCGATCTGCGGGATCGAGCGGACCAGGATGTTGTTCACCTGGTCGTGGTCGAACTTGCGGCGGGGGAGCAGCAGGTGTGCGGCGTCGTCCCCGTGCTGCCGGAGGTTGAGGAACGTGCCGTAGGCGAGGTCGTAGTTGATGTGCGCGTTCAGCCCGAGGAGGAGGTCCTGCAGCACGGTGGAGGTCTTCTCCTCCGCCATCCGGTGGGCGAGTTTCCACGCCCGCTCCGACTCGGGGTCCCGCTCGTGCGTGGTCATCGACTGGAAGTACAGCGACGCGAAGTGACCGGCCTGGGCTCTCACCCAGTCGGCGTCGAAGAAGATCGGGTTCTTGTAGTCGCCGTACCGGTGGATCGCCGAGTGCACGTTCAGCGTGATGATGTAGTACGCCCGCAGGAACACGGCCCGGTAGTCGTTGCGCTCGTGGAAGTAGCGGAGGGCGACCTGCATGCAGGGGATCGCCTCCTCGATGGTGGCGGGCCGCTGTGCGGCGATGCTCGCGAAGTCGGTCAAGGGAACTCCCGTGGTGGGTGCGGCCGGGGGCCCTGCCGGGACCCGTGCTCAAGGAGTCCGGCAGGGGCTCGCGGATACGTCCCGGCGGGAGTTGCCCTCGGTCGGAGTAGCCGGCCTGCTTCGTCCCGAGGTTCACGGCCGATCCGTGCGACCATGGCTGTCGGGCAATCCTGCGGCACTCCGGGGGCGTGCATGGCGTCGAAGCGCAAGGGCAAGCGCAGCGTGGCACCGTACGTGGCGCTGTTGATCGCGCTGCTCATCTTCGTGCCGGCGCTCCGGGAACTGTTCGCCGACCTGTTCGCCCCGCTGCTCGACCTGCTGCTCGGGGACCTCAACCCGTTGCGCGCCTGACGCGAGGGAACGAGAGCCGCCCGTTGTCCGGCGTGGTCGCCCGCCTCGCGGAAATCGACCTGGCGCAGGTCGGCGTCGCCTTCGCGCCCACCTCGCCGGACGAGTTCGTCGACGCGCTGTGCCAGGCGTTCGAGCACATGACCGGCCCCGGACGGGCCTCGACGACCGCTCGGCTGACCCTCTTCATGGAGGCCGGCCACACGCCGGCCCTCCGGGAGTTGCTGGCACGCCCACGTGCGTCCATGGAGGCCGTGGGCACGGTCGCCCTCGCACGACTCGGCGCACGCGATCCACAGGCCGCCGCCACCGCGATCGGAGCCTGCTTCGAGGGGCACGTCGTGCAGCGCATCGCCCTGCACGACGACACCGATCCCCGCCCCACGTTCGAACTCGTCGTGCGGGCGGCACTCCACTGACAGTGGTCGGCCACCGGCGTGGGGAGGCCGGACGGGTGATGTCCGGTCGGCGGGTTAACGACGGTCGTGCCGGCCGCGACACGTCGAGAGCGCGTGCCACCCAACCGAAAGAGGGGCCATGACAACCAAGAGACGAAGACTCGTACCGGTCGCGGCGTTGGTCGCGGGACTGTGTTCCTGGGCGCCGCACGCGGCCGCCGAGACAGTCCCGACAACGTCCGCGACCGCCGGGTTCGCGGAACTGTCGGCCGAGTACAGCCAGGCGGCCGTGGCGCAGGACCCGTTGCTGGGAGACCTCTTACGCGGTCTCGGTTTGCGGTACCTCAACCAGCTCGACCCCGCCAAGGTGTACGGCATCGACCGGACCACCAAGGAGATCACGGTCGAAGATCCCCGCAGCGCCGATGAGGTCGGCACCGCGGGCGTCTTCTTCGGCCTGGGCAGCGTCGTCTCCACCATCCGGGCCGCGGGCAACGACATCATCGGCCAGGGCAAGACCGTCGTCACCTGCCCGTTCGGCGCGCAGACCGCCGCCGTCAGCGGGTTCATGGCGTCCACGGTGTCCCGTGACCCCGTCGGCGGTATCCGCAACGGGTTCATCTTCGCGGACGACTTCCTGACCACCGGCGCCCAAGTGGACTTCCGGATCCTCAAGGCCGCGGGCGGCGCCCGCAACCCGATCAACCGCACGGCCATGGAGACCACGCACACCGGTTCGTGCGGTGGCGAGGTCAAGGTCCAGAACGTCGTCGCCACCTGGCCGCCGTTGCGGGTCGACCTGGCCGTCGACGACACCGGCTCGATGAGCAACGAGCTCGCCGGCGTGAAGACGGCGTTGGCCGACTTCATCGGCTCCCGCAACACCGACTACGACCAGGTGCAGCGCGGTGTCTCCTACGAGCTGATCAGCTTCAAGGACGGCCCCACGCTGCGGCTGGCCAACACCGAGGACACCGCCGCCGCCATCTCCGCGGTCAACGGCCTGTTCCCCGGTGGCGGCGGCGACTGCCCCGAGGACTCCCTCGGCGCGGTGAACATGGCACTGGACAGGCTGGCCGCCGACGAGGACAGCGCGGGCGAGATCGTCCTGGTGACCGACGCGTCACCGCACAGCGGCGACATCAGCTCCGCCGTCGCGCGGGCGCGGAGCCTGGGCGTGCCCGTCCACGTGATGCTGTCCGGTGACTGCGCCGCGGCCGCCGCCGGTCTCGGCACGGCGGCGGCCACACCGTCCGCTCGCGTCGTCTTCGAGCAACTAGCCAAGGAAACCGGTGGACTGTTCTTCTTCCGCCCCGGCGGGACGGCCGCCGACTACGCCGAGATCCTGCGGCAGATCTTCGAAGAGGCCGTGAGCCCCGGCGACGTCGTGGCGCCCACCGTCACCGTGACCGCGACGCCCACCAGCATCTGGCCGCCGAACCACCGCATGGTCCGGGTCGACACCACGGTCACCGCGACCGACGACACCGACCCCGCCCCGGTCGTCAGCCTGGTCGGCGTCACCAGCACCGAACCCGATGACGGCCAAGGCGACGGCACCACCGCCGACGACATCGAGGTGACCCCGGACGGCCAGATCCACGTCAGGGCCGAACGCAGCGGCTCCGGCGGCGGTCGCATCTACACGGTCACCTACCAGGCGACCGACAAGGCGGGCAACACCGGCTACGGCTCCGTCGACATCGTGGTCCCCCACAACCGGTAAGGCACCCCTGAAGCCAAGGCACCCCTGAAGCCGTGCCGCCCGGTGCACGTCCACCGTGCACCGGGCTACCCGGTGGCCCGTCCACCGCAGGGGAAGTTCAACCACTCGTCCCCCTCGATGTTCTTCCGCACGGTTTCGAGTTGTGCCAGCGCGGTGTCCAAGCGGGTCGGGTCGTTGACGTACTCGAGCGCCGCCCGGTAGAACGCGGTGCGCATCACCCCCGGCATCAGGTCCGACGCGTCGAAGCAGAACGTGCCCGACGAGGTCAGCGTGGTGGCGATCTTCCTGCTCACGTCGTCGGCGTACACCGCCGTCGGCACCTTGCGGTTCACCGAGAACGCCCCGCCTTTGCCCGGCCAGATCTCCTGGCCCCGCGCGGAGGCGAGGAACCTGATCAGCTTCTCCGACTCGGGCGTGCGGTTGAACATCGCCGCCAGGTCGGCCGAGACCTCCCACGCCCGGTCGCCGACCGTGGACGAGGGGAACGGGAAGAAGTCGAAGTCCTCCCCGGCGACGAGCGGCATGTCGTAGCCCTTGTACGTGCTCATGGCGAAGGTGCCCTGGTGGTCCAGCAGGCAGCCGACCGGCTGGTCGAAGAGGCCTCGGCCGGCGTCCCCGAAATCGGTGAGCAGCACGGACTTCGGCCCGCCGCGCACCGCGGTCGGCCCGGCGAGCTGTCCCCACGTCAGCCAAGCCCGCTTGACCGGCTCCGACGTCCACTCCAGCCGGCCGCCCGCCCACTGCCCGTACACGTCGGGTCCGGCCTGCTGCAACAGGATGTTCTCCACCCAGTCGGTCCCCGGCCAACCCGAGTCGGGGGTGGAGCCCATCCCCATGCACCACGGCGTCGCGCCCCTGCCGGCGATATCGCGGAGGAACGCCGACAGCTCCTCCTCGGTGGCGGGCTTCGGTCCCGGCAGGCGTTTCGGGTTGAACCAGACGGTGCCCTTGAGGTCGGCCTTCACCGCGACGCCGTAACGGCGATCGGTGGCCGCCCGTTCCAGGTCCACCCACTGACCGCTGTACTCGTCGGTCTGCGGACCGAGCACGTCGTCGAGCGCCTGCAGGTAGTCGTCGCGCGCGTAGTTGGCCAGCTCGCCGGGACTCGGCAGCACCGCCAGGTCGGGCGGTGTCCCTTGCTGCACCTCGGATCGCAACACCTGGCTGAGCGCGCGGGTCCCGCTGTACTCGACGTCGATGTTCTCCTCCGCCTCGAACTCCGCCAGCACGGCCTCGAAACTCTTCTCCTCCTCGCCGGTCCAGGAGCCGAGGACCGTGACGGTGGGCAGGGAACCGGCGCCCGCGCACCCGGACAGGCCGGCCGCCGCGAGCAACGCGGTGAGCAGTAGTGCCGTTGTCCTGGTCATCGTCGCCTGTGCCTGTACTCCTCGAGACGGGGCAGGAACCCGAGCCACACCAGCACCGCGATCAGCAGGGCGCCGGCCGGGATCAGGAGTTCCAGGTCCGCGGCGCCGTTCGCCGCGGCGATCTTGTCGTTGACCTGCTCGACCTGCCGGGTCAGCTCCAGGTCGGTGGGCCGGGTCCCGGCGTCGGCCGCGCGGAGTTCGGAGATGAACTCGGTGACGGTGTAGCCGCACCCGCCGTCCGCGCCCCGGCACTCGCCGGTCACCAGGTCGCTGAGCGCCTGTTGGCCGACGGCCGCCGTGGCGGACGTCCGGTTCTCCCAAGTGCCGACGAGGGCACGCAGGTCACCGTCCGCGCCCTCGACCCGGTGCTGTGCGACCAAACCGTGCCCGGTGATCACGCACACGGCCGCCAGGACCACCGTGGCCAGCAGGAGGGCCGGGTTGAACACGCGGCGGAACCGCTTGGCGTGGAACACCTGCGCGCCGACCAGGAGGCCGAACAGCAGGACCACCGGCACGGCGAGCGACGCGGTCCGCCACGGTGACGTCGAGCTTTCCGCCAGCTGGCTGTCCAGCGCGTCCCGCTGCACCCGCACGAGCTGGTCGAGCTGCGCCAGCACGCCGCTGTTCTCCGCGTGCAGCAGTCGGGAGGCGTACCAGAGGTCGATCGTGGCCAGGCCGCTGTCCTGCCGGTGGTGCGCGTCCGCCTGCCCGATCCACCCGGTGTAGGCGACCAGCAGTCCTTCCACGACCTGGATCTGCTCGCTGCCGGCGTCGCCGGCGACGTTGTCCTCCGCGACCTGGGCGAGGCTCTGGCTCGCCGCCGCGATCCGGTTCTGGTAGCGGTCGCCCGGTCCCGAGAGCCTCGCCTCACCGGTGACGAAGCTGTTGATCGCCAACTGGTCGGCCTCCACGAGTGCCGACTTCGCGGCCGACGCCGCCAACAGCGCGCGGGACGTCCGGGTGTCCACCGTGTCGATGGTGTCGTGGACGCTGTCGAAGGCGGCCCACGAGAACGCCGCCACCACCGCGGTCGTCGCGAGAAGGCCCGCGAGCAGCGACCGCAGTGCCGTCCGGGTCTTCCACCGCGCCCGCAGCCGGCGGCGGACGCGGTGCAGCGGCCCGGGGAGGGGGGAGGGGCGCAGAGCGGTCACGGGGACGCCTCGATGCGTTGGCGGCACCCCTCGCAGAACACCGATCCGGGCGGCCACACCAGCTCGCAGTTCGGGCAGACGACGTCCGGCCCTTCGGGCTCCGCGACCTCCTCCACCTCGACCCGCGGGGCGCGGCTGGACTTCACCGAGCCCATCGCGCCGCTGAGGAGGTCGTGCGGCGAGAGCGACGACTTGACCCGAACCACGCCGGCTGCCGGCTCGCCGACGACGTCCACCAGCCTGCCGAGCCGCCGCAGGACCTCCGCGTTGCCCGTCGCGGACGCGAGCGCCACGGCCTGTCCCCACTGCTCCTCGGCGCGCCGCACGTTCCCGGCGTCGTAGGCCTCGTAGCCGGCCATCATCGCCGTCCCGAGGTCGGTCTGCTTGCTGTAGTGGGCGACCAGCGGGTGGATCACGCTGGAGAGCTTGAACTCGTTGGTCCACCGCACCTGGATCACGCCCGGCTCGCCCCGAGCCGTGCCGGGGTGGTCGACTTCGAGGTCGACCCGGGCGGCCTGGACCTCCTCGTTCAGCGGCGCGTCACCCCTGGTCACGTCCAGGCACACGTGGAAGTCCCGGCTCTCCTCGCCCCACGCGCCGGTCGAGAACACCGTCGTGCGCGGGTCGACCCTGGTGCCGAGCTCGGTCAGGTCCGCCTGCGTGGGCAGCACCTGCTTGACGAACCGCAGCCGGGCGGACCGCCCGGTCCGGATCCGGATCCGGACGTCCGGCACCACCTTGTCCATCGCCGTGCGCATCATCGCGGTGAAGTCGGCCACCAGCTCCTCGCCGGCCCGGACGGCGTCGGCGGACCCGTGCAGCACGGACACGATGCGCAGCAGCTCCTCGGGCGACCAGTCCGCCCCGACACCGCGCGCGTCGCAGGTGAAGCGCCCCTCGCAGGCCGCGAGCACGGCGTCCAGCTGCTGCCTGGTCTCGTGCTCGTTGCGCCCGTCGGTGAGCAGCATGACGTGCCGGATCGCGGACGGGTGGGCGGCCAGCAGCCGGTCCGCCAGGCGCAGCCACGTGCCGATGGCGGTGCCGCCGTCGGGTCTCAGCCGGCGCACCGCCTGCTTCGCCACCGCCCTGGACTCGGCCGTGGCCGCGACGAGCCGCCCGCCCTTCGGGTACACCTCGCGCGCGGTGTCGGTGCCCGCGATCACGGCGAAGAACACGCCGTCGCGCAACGCGTCGATCGCGGCGGAGGCCGCCTCCCGCGCCGAGGCGATCTTCGTCGGCGGGTAGAGCATGGAACTGGAGCAGTCGATGGCGATCACCTCGGCGGCGTCGGCCGCACCCGGTCCCACGAGGCCGCCGAGCCCTTCCGCCGTGACGGTCAGCACGGCGTGCATCTCCGCGTCGCCCGGTGACAGGTACTCGTTCTGCTCCACCGCCAGGGTGATCCGGGGCTGCGTTCCTGAGGTCATACCCACGTCCTCGGACGAGTCTTGTTGGCCAGGTCGATCAGGAGACCGAGGTCGTCGGCGTCGTCGGCCTGCCCGGCCAACGCCCGGTACGACTGCGCGAGCTTCCCGCTCAGCTGCTTCTCGCTGGGCTCCTTCTTGCCGGGCTTCTTGCCGGGCCCGTCGCCGAACAGCGCGCCCGCGGGCAGCACGACCGGGTTGTCGACCGACTCGAACGCGGCTTCGCGCAGGATCGCGGTCATCCGGTCACGGGCGGGTCCGGTCGGAGCGCCGCCGTCCAGGTAGAGCCCGGACAACCGTTCCGCGGCCTTGCGCAGGTCGGCCGGGTCGGGTTCACCCCGTTCGCCCTCGTCGGCTGATCCCAGCCTGCCGGAGAGCACGACCACGGCCGCGACCGCGGCGGCGTCGTAGTGCCGCGACACCTTCGGCACCTCGTCCAGCAACGCCACGGCGCCGGCCCGATCACGTCGGGCGAGCCGGATGCGGGCCAACCCGAAGACGGCGCTGCCCTGCGACCGGTCGCGCCGCCACACCGCCTCGTAGAGCCTCTCCGCGCGGAACGGATCACCGCCGTGCTCGGCGCAGAACCCGAGCGCGAGCTTCGGCGCGTCCTCACCCGGCAGGGCGTCGTACACGGCGTCGAACTCCGACCGGGCCGCGCCGACGTCGCCCCGGGCCAGCGCGAGCAGCCCCCTGTGCCAGGCGATCCGCCAGTCGTCGGTCACCAGGTCCCCGGCCGCGCGCAGGTCGTCCGCCGCGTGGTCGAGTTCCGCCAACTCCAGGTGCGCCCGGCAGCGGGCGAACAGGACCTCGGGGGTGTCGAGCCCGGCCGTCGACAGCTTGTCGAGCAGCCGACGCGGCTCGGACGCGCCGGCGGCCGTCACGACGTCGGCGGCGGCGTCGTCGGGATCGACCCGCGGCACGGGCAGCCCGACCGCGACCGCGCCGGGGGTGGGGCGGCCGTCCGGCAGCGACTCGCCGGTGCCGCGGTACTCCTCGGGCCGGGTCCAGCGGGCCAGCGGCGGCACCGAGCCGAGCCCGTCGTCGAGCAGCGCCGCCGTGGGCGTGAACGTGGTGGACGGCTCGGGTCGGGCGACCCCGTCGCGCAGCGAGGCGAACTCCCGGAGCACGCCGTCGAGCTGGTCGAGCATCTCCCGGGCCGACCCGAACCGCCGGTCGGGATTCGTGTGGGCCGCGCGCTTCCAGAGCCGTTCGAACGACTCCAGCCCGATCGCGAGGGGACTCGGGTCGTTCGCGGGGCGGTACACCTCGCCCCAGTCGACGCTGGCGTGGAACAGCCGATCCAGCATCACACCGACGGTGTGCAGGTCGGACCGCACGGTCAGCCCGCGTGCGGTGTCCGCTTCGGGCGCCTCGTACCCCTCCGTGCCGATCTTCGGCGAGACGTGGTCGCCGATCCTGCGCACCGCGCCGAGGTCGATCAGCTTCACCCGGCTCTCGTGCTCGCCCCGGTTGCCGGGCCGGACGATCACGTTGGCCGGCTTCATGTCGCAGTAGAGGAACCCGCGGCCGTGCAGGTACTCGAACGCCTCCAGGACGTACCTGACGCAGGTGAGGATGTGCTCCACCCGCAACGGCTCGCGCCCGAGCGCGGACCGCTTCTGGACCTCGCTGAGCTCCAGGCCGTCGACGTACTCCATCACGATGTAGTCGCGCGACTCGCCGGTCCGGGCATCGCGGTGCGACACGAAGTTGAAGATCCGCACGATGTTCTTGTGGTCCATGGTGGTCAACGCACGGCGTTCGGCCACGGCCAGTCGGGTGTCGCGCGCGTCGATCAAACCCTTGAGCACCACGAGGTTGCCGTCCAGGTGCGTGTCGCGCGCGAGGTAGACCCAGCCGAGGCCGCCGCGGGCGAAGCACCCCAACACCTCGTACTGGTCGGCCACCACGGTGCCCTCGTGCAGCGTCGGCAGGAACGAGTACGGGTGACCGCACCGGCGGCAGACCCCCTCGGCGAGCCCCGGGCTCCCCTTGTAGCTGCGGCCGATCGGGGCACCGCACCTGCCGCACACGCGGCTGCTCTCCGACACCTCCGCGTCGGTGCGGATGCGGCTCGACGGATCGGGGAACTCGAAGACGGGCAACGACAACGCGTCGCCCGCACCCTGCCGGCTGCTGCCGGGGTCCACCGCGGCCTCACCGCTCAACGGCCGCCGGTCGCACGTGTCGCAGAAGCCCGTCTCCTCCACGGTTCCGCCGCAGCCGGGCCGGTTGCACGGGGTCATGCCCGCTCCTCCCGCCGCACCGCGAGCGCGTACGCCAGGACCGTGTCCTTCACGGCGTCCAGATCGGGTGGCGATTGCCGCAGCAACCCGGTGGCCGTGCGGTGGAGGGCCACGAGGTCGGCGCGCTCGGCGATCCGGCGCTTCACCGCCTTCGCCAGGTAGACACCGAGCAGCTTCTCCTGTTCGTGGAGTTCGCGCGGCACGTCGCCGGGATCGGCGTCCGCCTCGATGGCGGCCACCTCGCGGGTGAACTCCTCCAGCCGCGGTCGCACTTCCGCCGGGCCCAGGCGACTGGCGATGATCCGCAGCTCGGTCACCCGCTGCCGCAGCCTTGCCGCCCGGTCGCCGCCGCGCCGCACGACCACCCGGGTCAGGTCGTCCAGGCGCTGGTCGACCTCCCACGTCCAGGCCGCGGCCAGGCTGGGCGACGACTCGTGCCGGAACCCGAGGATGAGCCGGGTCCCGTGCTCCGCGAGCGGTCGCAGCACGCCGTTCAGCAACTCGTCGGGGTCGACGGCCTCGTCCACGCCGTCCACCGCGACCGTCATCGGCGGGATGCCCGCCCGGACCAGCGCGCTCGACCCGACCCGCTCGTCCACGGCGATCCCCACCCGGCGCACGATCCGCCGCGCCACCTCGTCCGCGGTCCGGCCCGAGGCGTCCACCGCCAGGTCGATGCTGCCGACGGCCGGCACCGTGCCCTCCGGCGCGTCGGGGGCGACCAACCGCGACTCCCGGTCGGACAACGCCACCAGCCGGTACAGCTCCCGCCGGTCCGCGCCCACCACCGTGATCACGACATCACCGCGGTCACCCCGGGCCAGCCAGTCCGCCAGCGCTTTTGCCACACCGACCCGCGAGACCTCGGCCTCGGCCCGGCCGCTGAACACCTCGTCGGCGGCGGATTCCCCGGTCACCCACCGATCCACCTCGGGCAGGTGCGAGAGGATCGTCTCCACCGGGATCATCCACGACAGGCTCGCCTGCGCCTGCGTCTTGTCCTTGTACTCGCTGACCACGATGCCGAGCACGGCGCCGGTCTGCTCGTCGACGACCCCGCTGCCGCTGAACCCGCGACGCACCCGTTGCTCGACGCCGGACCGGGCGTTCATCTGGATCCACTCCGACCCGGGACCGGCCCGGCCCGCGAGCACCGTGCGCGCGTAGACACCGTCCCCGACCCCCTCGGGGAACCCGAACACGTGCACGGCGCGGTCCCAGCTCACCGCCGCCCGGCTCAACACGGCCCCGTCACCGGGTAACTCGCGATCCAGTTCGAGCAGCGCCACGTCACCGCGACCGTCCGGCAGCGTCGGCACGCTGTGGCGTCCGACGGCCCGCGCGGTGGTGGAACCGGCTCGCACCACGACGTCGTCGCCGATGTCGGACACGACGTGGGCACACGTCAGCACGTGCCGCTGCCCCAGTTGAACCCCGGCACCATGGGTGCGGCCCTCGGTGTCGACGAGGCGCACCCGCCACTGTTCGTCGTCGGACGAACGTCGCTGTCCAGCCGCCACGGCGCGACCATACGGCGCGGGGTTACCCGCCCGAGGCAAGTCACGGATCAACCGCTCGAATGGCCCAAAGGCGCGTTCCGCTCCCGCGGCGGCCCGTCGCGGTGCGCCGACGAGCGGACCGGCACCGCCTTTTCGTTTGTTCATAATTGTGAATCCGAAGGATTTGCGACGGAAACATTGCGCGTTTCCAAAGGGGTGCGTTAGCGTGCCCGGGAACGCTCCCAAGCCACGTTTACGCAGTTCAGAGACGTGAACGGCGCGCTGGTTGCGATTTCGCTCATTTGTTCTCGCCAGGAGGCGTGCTCTACCTGCCGACACCGATGTCCGCTCCGCGTCACACCACGGGAGAAACACGATGAGAGTGAAACCCCTTGTCGCAGCCACCGCCTTGGTCGCAGTCGCGGCCTTGGTGTTACCGGGGCCCACGGCGACCGCCGCGACGACGCACCACGAGGCCGAGACCTCGCCCGCCGTCTGCACGGGCACCATCGACACCAACTGGTCCGGCTACTCGGGAACGGGGTTCTGCAACGCGGACAACGCCGTCGGAGCCTCCGCGCAGTTCACCGTCAACGCGACGGCGGGCTCCGCGACGGTCGCGGTCCGGTTCGCCAACGGCGGCACCACCGCCCGGCCCGCCGACGTCGTCGTCAACGGCTCCACCGTGCAGTCGGTCTCGTTCGAGGCGACGGGCGCGTGGTCGACGTGGGCGTCGAAGACCGTGTCGATCTCGGTGCCGGCGGGCACGAGCACGATCCGGTTCAGCCCGACCACCGCCACCGGCCTGCCCAACGTCGACTACCTGGACTTCACCCAGGACAGCACACCGGCGCCGGCCAACGCGCTGTACGTGGCGCCCAACGGCAACGACAGCAACGCCGGCACGCCGGCCGCACCGCTGCGCACCGTCCAGCGCGCGGTCGACCTGGCCCAGCCGGGCTACACCATCTACCTCCGCGCCGGCACGTACGCGCCCAGCACCAACATCCAGCTGCTCAAGAACGGCACGTCGAGCCAGCCGATCACCATGCGCAACTACAACAACGAGCGCGTGATCATCGACGGCGAGAACATGCCTTACACGCCGGGCGCCGTCGGCTCCAGCATCCCGCGCCCCGAGCGCGGCGCCGTGCACATCGAGGGCGACTACTGGCGGCTGATCGGCCTGGAGATCATCCACGGCCCGTACGGGATCTTCGGTCTGGACACCAACAACAGCGTCTTCGAGCGGCTCGTCACCAGGGACAACTACGAGTCCGGTCTGCACATCCAGGGCGCTTCGAGCAACAACCAGATCATCAACCTGGACGCCTACGGCAACCGCGACCCGCGCAAGAACGGCGAGAGCGCCGACGGCCTCGCCATCAAGGAAGGCAGCGGCAGCGGCAACGTGGTGCGTGGCGCGCGGCTGTGGAACAACTCCGACGACGGGCTCGACTACTGGATGTTCTCCTCGCCGATCCTCCTGGAGAACAGCCTCGCCTGGGGCAACGGGTTCAACCGCTGGAACCTGCCCGACTTCACCGGTGACGGCAACGGGTTCAAGCTGGGCGGCAACGGCGTGTCCGCCAACCACACCGTGCGCAACAGCATGACGTGGGACAACGCGGTCGGCGGCTTCATCGACAACAACAACCCCGGCCAGCACAAGATCGAGCGCAGCACCGCGTGGGACAACCCCGGCACCGGCTTCAACTTCAACCGCTCGTCCAGCACGTTGACGAAGAACCTGGCGGTGGCCAACGGCACCGCCGTCTCGCTGGGCTCGAACTCCACCGGCAGCGGCAACTCGTGGAACCTCGGCGGCACGTGGTCGTTCGTGAGCACGGACGCGGGCACGATCACGGGCCCGCGCACCGCCGACGGCTCGATCCCGTCCTCCACCTTCCTGCGCCCGAGCAACGGCGCGGACGTCGGAGCGCGCTTCTGACCGATCGCGTCACGCGGCGGGACCGGGTGACCACCCCGGTCCCGCCGTCAGGCCCCCGGCGGGGTCAGTGCGATTGAGTAGCTGTACTCATGACATCCGTCCACGTCGGCGGGACTCTTCGTCCATGACGTCAACCGCCATGTCCTCAACGGCGAGGCAGCACTCGCCGACCACCACCGCGTTCTTCGCGCAGGCGGTGGTGTCGTTCGCCGTGTCGCTGGGCGCCGTCGGGCTCGGCGTCGCCTACCTGCCGGTGACCGGTTGGGTGCGTGCGTTCCTGGCGCTCGGCCTGCTGTTCACCGTCACCTCGGCGTTCACCCTGGCCAAGTGCATCCGCGACCGGCAGGAGGAGACGTACGTGGTGAGCCGGGTGGATCAGGCGAGGCTGGAGAAGCTGCTCGCCGAGCACGACCCGTACCGGGTGGAGTCGATCTGACCGCTGCCTCCGCGTCGCGTATTTTCGGCGGTGTGGAGGCGGTCGGAACGCGGGGTGCGGTGGATCGGATCCTCGACGCGAGCCTGCGTGATCTGGCCCTGCGTGATCTGGCCCGGTCGGGCGGTGTACCGGTCCTGCCGGTATCGCGGGCGGCGGCCTGGAGGCTGCCCGACCCGGGGAAGTCGGCGCTGAGCCGCTATGGGCTCCCGCCGGCGCGAGACGACGGTCTCCTCGGTGTCGTCGGCGGGTACCAGACTTCCGAACAGGCTGAGACCGGGGCGGATGGGTCTTCGTTCTACGTGCTCGGCTCGTACGGCACGGCGAGGCTCGTCGCGGTCGAGGGTGTGGGCGACGTCCTCGCGCTACCGAGGTACACGGATGTCCACCCCGACCTGGCGCACCTGCACCCCTCCGGCATCCAGCCTTCGCTGGTCAACTCGACGATCGCCGCCCTGGTCGACTGCGCCTGGCGGTGGCACTGGATCCTGCCGCTGCTGGCGGAGGAGCAGAGGCGTGCGGGAGAGGCCGAGGTGCTTGCTTACCGAGCGGGGCGGCCGGCCGACGAGCCCTACGCTGAGTATCTGGACCTGTGCCGTCATGTTCTGCGACGGTTCCAGGCCATCGATCCCGCCGTCCGTGCCGATTCCGGGTTCTGGCACGGAGTGATCATCGACGTCTGGTAGAGCCCGACCGGCGCGCCGACCTCGTTACTGTCCAGCTGTACAGTAGGGGCATGTCGCCCAAGCCGTCGCAGTCCGGCTCGCCCGCACCTGAGGCGCAGGAGAAGCGGAAGCGGGTGCGTGATCCCGAGGGGCGGCGGGTGGCCATCATCGGTGCGGCGCGGTCGGTGTTCGCGGAGCGCGGGTATGCCAAGGCGACGATCCGGGAGATCGCGCGGCGGGCCGAGGTGACGCACGGGCTCGTGATGTTGCACTTCTCGTCCAAGGAGCAGCTGTTCCTCGCTGCCGTGCCCGGTACGCGCGATCTCGCCGACAGCGTCAAGGGTGACGTCGAAGGGCTCGCCGCACGGGTCGCTCGCGCCTACGTCGAACGGATGGAGTCGGCGGACAGCGCCGACCCGTTCGTCGCGTTGTTGCGCAGCGCCGCCACGGACCAGGACGCGGCCAAGGCGCTGCTGCGGGCGATGCGCGAGGAAAGCCTTGGCGCGTACCGGACGGTGCTCGACAGCCCGGACGTCGCCGAGCGCGTCGACCTCCTCGGCGCGTACCTGATCGGCGTCACGTTCAGCCGGTACGTGCTGGCCGACGGCCCGCTCGCCGCGATGTCGGCCGACAAGTTGACGCGCCACCTCACCTCGACCTTGCACGGTGTCCTGTTCGACTGACGCCCCGGCCTGACGGGCCTGACGGGCCTGACGGGCCTGACGGGCCTGACGATCCTGGCGTGAACGCGGCGGACCGCTGCGGGCAACACCAGGTGTGAGGACGATGACCGATCACACGGGCGGCGACGGGGCGTCGGACACCGACGACCGGCCGGACCTGTCCGGACCGCACCTGTCGCGGATCTTCGGGCAGCTGTTCGACCGGCACTCCCGGCCGCTGCACCGGTACCTGGCGCGCCGGGTCGGCCACCTGGCCGACGACCTCGTCGGCGAGACCTTCCTGGTCGCCTACCAGACCCGTTCGGGGTACGACCCCGGCCGCGGCACGGCGCGGTCCTGGCTCTACGGCATCGCCACCAACCTGCTGCGCAGACACGTGCGGCAGGAGGTGCGCGGGCTGCACGCGGCGGCGCGGGCGGCCGGGTCGACCGCCGGGTACGAGGACCACGAGAACCGGGTGGCCGACCAGGTCGACGCCTCGGCACGGGCCCGGCTGCTGGCCGGCGCCCTGGTCGACCTGGAGGCGGGTGACCGGGACGTCCTGCTGCTGACCAGCTGGGCCGGACTGGACTCGAACGAGGTGGCCGAAGCACTCGGCATCCCGGTCGGCACGGTCCGCTCCCGGCTGCACCGCGTGCGGCGGCGGTTGCGGGCGCACGCGTCGAACACCGAACACACGAGGAGCGGCGATGAGTGACGACAACATCCGCCGCGTCTGGACCGAGGACGAGCTGGACGCCGCGTTGGAGGCCGTGAACGCCGACGTCCGCACGGACGAGCAGGTGCTCGCACGGGCCAGGGCGGCGCTGATGATCACCACCGAGCAGGGGGAGACGCAAGTGACCACTACACAGGAACCCGAGGTCGCCACGGCCGTGGAACCTCGACCGCGCCGGTCCGCGCGGCGTTGGGTGGCCGCGGCGGCGGCCGTCGGCGTGCTGGTGGCGGGCGCGCTGATCGCGCAGACCCTCCCGTTCCGGGGCAAGGCGCCCGCGACCGCGGAGGCGGTGGCGACGCTGGACCGGGCGGCGGCGCAGGCGATCGGCGCGGTGGACGAGCCGGTCGGCCCCGGCCAGTACCGCTACATCGCCACGCACGCCTGGTGGATGGCGACCCACGACATGGGTGACGAGAAGTTCGCCCTGCTCGCGGAGAACCTGATGGAGACGTGGGCCCCGGCGAACGAGCAGGACGAGTGGATGTTGCGCCGCGACGTCACCGGCAACCGGCAGTGGGTGATCGGCACGGAGGAGGAGGCGAAAGCGGCCGGCGCGGAGACCGAGGGCGGTTGGCCGGAGGGGGAGTGGCGCGCGAAGTGCGGCGACTTCTACTCGGACGTGAAGTGCCAGAACGAGGGCAGCTGGCAGATCCCGACCGCAGCGTGGCAGGCGGGCCTGCCGACCGACCCGGACGCCCTGTTCGAACGGCTGCAGGCCGACGCGCCGGACAACGACCGGGGTGGCATCGAGCTGCTGGTCTACGCCGCCGACGCGTTGCGCAGCGGCCTGATCACCAAGGACGTGCGGGCGAACATCTACAAGGCGCTGGCGAAGGTCCCCGGTCTCCAGGTGACCGACGGGCAGGCCAACCTGGGCGGCCGGATCGGCATCGCGCTGGGCGTCGACGACGGCGACCGGCGCCAGGACGTCATCGTCGACCCGGCGACCGGCCAGTTCATCGGCGAACGCCAGGTCATGACCGACGACGTGGACGGCTTCAAGGCCGGGACCGTCATGCAGTTCACCTCGGTGACCACGGGCGTCGTGGACGCCATCGGGGTCAAGCCCGCCGGCTGATCGGGGAGTCAGGCGGCTTGGAGAGGGGCCCGTGCGCTTCGGGGGCGCACGGGCCCCTCGTACGTTTCGGACTGATCGTTGTCTTGTTTCGGTGAGGTGGGCTTCAGGCGCGTGGGCGGGCGGTGCTGGAGCGGACGACCAGTTCCGTGGCCAGGACCAGGCGGTGCCGGTCCGGTGTGTCGCCGTTCGCGATGGCCAGCACGATGTCGGTCGCGGCGGCGGCCATGTCCCTCAACGGCTGCCGGACCGTGGTCAGCGCGGGGATGGCCCACTGGGCGGGCGGCACGTCGTCGAAGCCGACCACGCTCAGGTCGTCCGGGATGCGCAGCCCCGCCTCGTGCGCGGCCTGGTAGGCGCCGAGCGCCGTGGCGTCGTTGAACGCGAACACGGCGGTCGGCGGATCGGCCAGTCGCAGCAGGTCACGGGTGTGCGCCAGGCCGTCGGCGATGTTGAAGTCGCCCTCGCGGACCAGCTCCGGGTCGACCGGCACGCCCGCCGTGTCCAACGCCGCGCGGTAACCGTCGAGCCGGGCCCGGCTGGACAGGGCGTGCGGCGGTCCGGTGATCGCCGCGATCCGGCGGTGACCCAGGTCGAGCAGGTGCCGGGTGGCGGACAGGCCGCCGCTCCAGTTGCTGGTGCCCACCGACGGGAACTCGTGCCCCGGATCGCCGGTGGGGTCCACCAGCACGAACGGGATGCCGCGGCTCTTGAGCTGGTCGCACTGCTCGGGCGTCGGCCCGGAGAACACCGTGATCACGCCGGTGGGACGGCGGGCGAGCACGCCTTCGATCCAGGTCCGGCCGGGCGTGTGCCGACCGTGCAGCTCGGTGAGCACGAGGGCGAGGTTGTGCTCGCTTGCCACCCGCTCCACGCCCTTGATGACCTCCATCGCGTACGCGCCCTCCAACTCGTGGAACACGAGTTCGACGAGCGCGGCGCGGTTGATCTTCTTCTGCCTCCGGTAGCCGTGCTCGCGGATGACGGTTTCCACCATGGCGCGGGTCTCGACGGCGACCTCCGAGCGCCCGTTGACGACCTTGGACACCGTCGCGACGGACACCCCGGCCAGCTCGGCGATCTGGGCGATCGTGGCGCCTTCGCCGTCGGCCGGGCCGGACGCCGGTTCCCGCGGGTAGGTCATGGCCCGAAAGTCTAACGCCGTGCTTCGCCGTTTCTCCCGAAGGTTTCGGACGCGTTGCCTTCGGGTGTCTTGACCGGGGGATGTGACCCCGCTTACTGTCGCGGCGGTAAGAATCGGAACTTGCTTCGAAACTTTCAGCGCCGAACGTATCAGCGACCATCCGGCCGGAGATCGCGCTCACGTGTCCCTGATCCCCCTTTGGAGACCCGCCGTGAAACTCCGCACCGCCGTGCCGGTCGCCCTCGCCGCGGCCCTCGTCCTGGCCACCGGCTGTTCCCCCGGCTCCGGCGGCGACGCCGTCAGTGCCGGCGACGGCAAGTCGTTCGAGTTCTGGTCGTTCACCGGGATCAACCAGAAGGCGTCGGTCGACGACTACAAGGCGAAGCACCCCGACATCGAGGTCAAGCTGACCGAGGTGGGCAGCTCGGTCGAGACGGCGCAGTCGTTGACGACCGCGCTGGCCGGCGGGAAGGTCCCGGACCTGGTCCTCATCCAGGGCGACGACCTGCCGAAGTTCGTGCAGCAGTCGCAGAACTTCGTCGACCTGCGCACCCTGGGCGCGGACGGGATCAAGGGCGACTACCTGGACTGGGTGATGAGCCAGAGCACCGCCGCGGGCGGCGAGATCCTGGGCATCCCGACCGACGTCGGCGGCATGGCCGTCGCCTACCGCACGGACCTCTTCGCCGCCGCCGGCCTGCCGACCGACCGCGAGGCCGTCGGCGCGCTGTGGCCGACGTGGGACGAGTTCATCGAGACCGGCAAGAAGTACAAGGCGGCGACCGGCAAGGCGTTCGTGGACAACGCGGCGACGAGCGTGTTCCACCAGTCGGTCAACCAGGGCCCGCAGAAGTACTACGACGACAAGGGCGGCGTGGTCTACGGCAGCAGCCCCCAGGTGAAGACCGCGTTCGACCAGGCGCTGAAGGCCGTCGACGCCGGTATCACGGCGAAGCAGTCGTCGTTCTCCAACGGCTGGAGCGCGGGCATGGCGCAGGGCCAGTTCGCTGCCATCGCCGCGCCGTCGTGGATGCTCAACCAGATCCGCAGCAACGCGCCCGACACCAAGGGCAAGTGGGACATCGCGGTGATCCCCGGCGAGTCGGGCAACTGGGGCGGCAGCTACCTCGCCATCCCCAAGCGGGCCAAGAACGCCAAGGCCGCCTGGGACTACATCAAGGAGACGCAGTCCCCGCAGGGCCAGCTGGAGCACTTCGTGGATTCCGGCTCGCTGCCCACCACGCCGTCGGTCTACGAGGACCCCGCGCTGGCCGGCCACAAGGACCCGTTCTTCTCCGACGCGCCGACCGGAAAGATCTACACCGCCTCGCTGCTCGGGCTCAAGCCGTTCGTCATCGGGCCGGACAGCTCCACCATCGGCCAGGAGTTCCTCAACGCCATCACCAACGTCGAGCAGGGCGGCGGCGATCCGGCCAAGGCGTGGGACGAGGCGCTGAAGAACATCAAGACCGCCATCGGCAAGTGACGACGCGGTGACCACGACACTCGCCCCCGCGCGCACCGCCCCGCCCGCGCCACCACCCGCCGGACGGCCCTTCCGCCGCATCGGCGAGCGCCTGGCGCCGTACGCCTACATCGCGCCGTTCTTCGTGATCTTCGCGGTGTTCGGGCTGTTCCCGCTGCTGTTCACGTTCTACGTGGCGCTGTTCGACTGGAACCCGATCGGCGACCACACGTTCATCGGGATGGACAACTTCACCCGCATGCTGGAGGACCCGCGGTTCTGGAACGCGGCCGGCAACACGGTGAGCATCTGGTTCCTGTCCACCGTGCCGCAGCTCGCGCTGGCACTGCTGCTGGCGCACGTGCTCAACCACGCCAGGCTGCGGTTCGCGTTGTTCTTCCGCATGTCCGTGCTCGTCCCGTACATCACGTCGGTGGCCGCGACGACGATCGTGTTCGCGCAGCTGTTCGACCGGGACTACGGGCTGCTGAACTGGTTGCTCGGGCTGGTGGGGGTGGAGGCGGTCGACTTCACCCAGTCCACGTGGGGCAGCCACGTCCTCATCGCGACGATGGTGCTGTGGCGCTGGTTCGGCTACACCACCCTGCTCTACCTGGCTTCACTGCAGGCGATACCGCGTGACGTCTTCGAAGCGGCGGCGATCGACGGGGCGAGCGGCTGGAAGCAGTTCCGGCACATCACCATCCCGTCGCTGCGGCCCGTCATCATCTTCACGGTCGTCACGTCGACCATCGGCGGCCTCCAGATCTTCACCGAACCGCTGCTGCTCTCGCGCAGCGCACCGCTCACGTGCGGGCCGATCCGCCAGTGCCAGACCCTGACGCTGTTCCTCTACGAGCAGGGCTTCGGCCAGTTCCAGTTCGGCTACGGCTCGGCGATCGGGGTGGCGCTGTTCGTGCTGGTGGTCGTGGTCGCGCTGATCAACTACCTGCTGTCGACGCGCATCCGGGCGGAACGATGACGACCACCAGCGCACGATCCCGGGCACGATCATCCGGGGCGCCGCCACGACGTCGGCGCATCGACCGCGTCCGGTGGTGGAGCTACGTCCTGCTCGTCTCCGCCGCGATCGCGTCCCTCTTCCCGCTGTACTGGATGTTCGTGGTCGCCACCACCGACACGGCCACGGCGACGCAGCTGCCGCCGGAGATCGTGCCCGGCGGCAACTTCTTCCACCTGGCGGGGCTGGTGCTCAGCACCGTGCCGTTCCTCCAGGCGATGGCCAACAGCCTGTTCGTGGCCACGTCCATCGGCGTCGGCCACGCGCTGCTGTGCTCGCTCGCCGGTTTCGCGTTCGCCAAACTGCGCTTCCCCGGCCGCAACGCGCTGTTCCTGGTGGTCGTGCTCACCATGACGGTGCCGACGCAGCTGGCCATCATCCCGCAGTACATGATCATCTCGGAGCTGGGCTGGGTCGACACGCTCCAGGCGCTGGTCGTGCCCGGCCTCGCGAGTGCCTTCGGCATCTTCTGGATGCGCCAGCACATCTCCGCCACGATCACCGACGAACTCCTCCAGGCGGCGCGGATCGACGGCGCCGGCACGTGGCAGGTGTTCTGGCGGATCGTGTTCCCGATCGTGCGCCCGGCGGCGTTCGTGCTGGGCCTGTTCGGGTTCGTGACCGCGTGGAACGACTTCCTGTGGCCGTTCATCGTGCTCAAGTCGCCGGAGCGCTACACCGCCCAGATCGCCATCAAAGCCCTCCAGAACAGCTACGACATCGACCTCGGCCTGGCCATGTCCGGCTCGTTCCTGGCTACCATCCCGCTCGTCGCGCTGTTCGCCGTCGTCGGGCGGCGCATGGTCGCGGGCATCTTGGACGGCGCCTTCAAGGGCTGACGCGCCCGACTCATCCGCGACAGCCATCAGCGACAGCAAGGAAGAACATGACCTCAGTCACCGACCGGTCCCCGGACGACACGGACGCGCCGGGGGACACCCCTTGGCGCGACCAGGGCCTGCCGCTCCACGACCGGGTGGAAGCCCTGTTGCACGCGATGACGCTGGAGGAGAAGGTCGCGCAGCTCGGGTCCGTGTGGATCGACACGACCAGCGCCGACAGCGGCGGTTCGGACGGCGGGGGTTCGGCGGCGCAGTCGGCGCCGTTGCCGGACGTCTTCACGGTGTCGACCACCGCCGACCTGGACGAGCAGTTGCGCGGTGGGGTCGGGCACCTCACCCGCGTGTTCGGCACCGCACCGATCAGCGTGGCCGAGGGCGTGGAGCGGCTGCGCTCCTGGCAGCAGCGGGTGGTCGAGGGCAACCGGCTGGGCATCCCGGCGATCGCGCACGAGGAGTGCCTCACGGGTTTCGCGACGTTCGGCGCGACCGCGTACCCGACGCCGTTGGCGTGGGCCGCGACGTTCGACGTCGACCTGGTGCGGGAGATGGCCGGTGCGATCGGGCGCGACCTGCGGGCCGTCGGGGTGCACCAGGGCCTGTCCCCGGTGCTCGACGTGGTGCGGGACTACCGGTGGGGCCGGGTCGAGGAGACGTTGGGGGAGGACCCGTACCTGGTCGGCCAGTTGGGCGCGGCGTACGTGCGCGGCCTGGAGAGCGCCGGGATCATCGCCACGCTCAAGCACTTCGCGGGCTACGCCGCGTCCCGTGCCGCGCGCAACCACGCGCCGGTCAGCATCGGCCCGCGCGAGATGGCCGACGTGATCCTGCCGCCGTTCGAAACCGCCCTGCGCAAGGGCGGCGCGCGTTCGGTGATGAACTCCTACACCGACGTCGACGGCGTGCCGGTCGCCGCCAGCGCGGCACTGCTGCGGGAACTGCTGCGCGACCACTGGGGCTTCACCGGGACGGTGGTCTCGGACTACTGGTCGGTGCCGTTCCTGGCCTCCATGCACCGGATCGCGGACGACGAGGGCACGGCGGGCGCGATCGCGATCCGTGCGGGCATCGACGTGGAGCTGCCGGAGACGCGCGGCTACGGCGGGCGGCTGGTGGAGCACGTCCGTTCCGGCGCGGTGGACGAGGCGGTGGTGGACGACTCGGTGCGGCGGGTGTTGCGGCAGAAGATCGAGCTGGGGCTGCTCGACGGCGACCCGCTCGTCCCGGACTCCGCGTCCGACGTCGACCTGGACAACGCCGACAACCGGCGGCTCGCCCGTGCGGTGGCCGAACGGTCGGTCGTGCTGCTGGCCAACCCCGACGGCGTGTTGCCGCTGGGCCAGGCCGGTGTCGGGCGGCTCGCGGTCATCGGGCCGTGCGCCGACGACGCCCGGACCCTGCTGGGCTGCTACGCGTTCCCCAACCACGTGCTGCACCGGTTCCCCGACAGCGGTATGGGTCTGCCGATCGCGACGATCCGGCAGGAGATCGAGGCGGAGTTCACCGGGACCGACGTCCGGTACGCCCCAGGCGCCGAGGTTTCCGGTGACGACGACTCGGGCATCGCCGAGGCCGCTCGGATCGCGGCGGAATCGGACTTCGCGCTGCTGTTCGTCGGAGACCGGGCGGGGCTGTTCGGCGAGGGCACCTCCGGTGAGGGGTGCGACGCGGCCGACCTGCGGCTGCCCGGTGTCCAAGGACAGCTGGTCGACGCGGTCCTGGCCACCGGGACGCCGACCGTGCTGGTCGTCGTGTCGGGACGCCCGTACGCCCTCGGTGAGTACGCGGACCGTGCCGCCGCCGTGGTCCAGGCGTTCTTCCCCGGTGTGGAAGGCGCGACGGCCGTCGCCGGTGTGCTCAGCGGCCGGGTCAACCCGTCCGGGCGGCTGCCCGTGCAGGTGCCGCGTTCGCGGTCCATCAACCCGTCGACGTACCTCCAGCCGCCGCTCGGCGCGAAGACCGACGGCATCTCGGCGCTGGACCCGACCGCGCTGTACCCGTTCGGGCACGGGCTGTCCTACTCGGCCGTGCGGTACGAGTCGCTGTCCGCGGACGTCGAAGAGTCTACTGTGGACGGTTCGGTGGAAGTGCGCGTCACCGTCCGCAACACCGGCTCCCGCACGGTGGACGAGGTCGTGCAGCTCTACGCCTCCGACCCGGTCGCCTCGGTCGTCCGGCCGGTCACGCAGCTCGTCGGTTTCGCCCGGGTCGGGCTGGCGCCGTGGGAGGCGCGCGTGGTGGCGTTCGACGTGCCGGCCGACGTGCTGTCGTTCACCGGCGTCGACGGACACCGCGTGGTGGAACCAGGGTTGATCACGTTCGCGACCGGCGCGTCGGTCGGCGCGCTCTCGTTGCGCACCGACGTCCGGCTCACCGGCGCGCCGCTGGTCCTCGCCGGCGCGCGTCGGCTGACCAGCACCCACGTCGTCCACGACCTCGGCCAATAGGAGCGGTTGCCCGTGCGGACAGAACCCGACGCCCCGGCGCGGTGCTACGACAACCCCGTGATCGGCGGGTTCCACCCCGACCCGAGCGTGTGCCGGGTCGGTGACGACTACTACCTCGTCTGCTCCAGCTTCGAGTACTTCCCCGGCGTGCCGATCATGCACAGCCGGGACCTGGTGCACTGGCGGCAGCTCGGGAACGTGCTGGACCGGCCCGAACAGCTGCCGCCGAAGGCGTCGTCCTCGGGCGGCGTGTACGCGCCGACCATCCGCCACCACGACGGCCGGTTCTGGATGATCACCACGAACGTGTCGGCCGGCGGCAACTTCATCGTCACCAGCGAACGCCCGGAAGGGCCGTGGTCGGACCCGGTGTGGATCGACCTGCCGGGCATCGACCCCGACCTGGCCTGGGACGAGGACGGCAACTGCTGGTGCGCGTTCTCCGGCGTCCAGGTGGCGCGCATCGACCCGGAAGCGGGCGTCGTGCTGGAAGGGCCGTGGCCCATCTGGTCGGGCACGGGGTTGCAGTACCCCGAAGCGCCGCACCTGTACCGGATCGGCGAGTGGTGGTACCTCCTGATCGCCGAGGGCGGCACGGAACGCGGCCACACCGTGGCCATGGCGCGGGGGCGCTCGCCGCGCGGGCCGTTCGAACCGGCTCCGGACAACCCCGTTCTGACGCACCGCAGCACCAACCTGCCGATCCAGAGCACCGGCCACGCCGACCTCGTGTCCACACCGGACGGTTCGTGGTGGATGGTGCTGCTCGCGACCAGGCCGAAGGGCTTCACGCCGGGGTACCACGTGCTGGGGCGGGAAACCTTCCTCACGCCGGTGGAGTGGGTGGACGGGTGGCCGCGAGTCGGTCCCGTCGAACCGCGCCACCCGGCGCCGAACGCCTGGCACCCCGTCGAACCGCCCGCGCCGCGTGACGACTTCGACGCGCCGGACCTGGCGCCGCAGTGGATCTCACCGCGCGGCCGGCCGGACGGCTCGTGGTCGTTGGACGAACGTCCCGGCCGGCTCACCCTGCACGCGACCGGCCCGACCCTCGACCGGCCCGGCCACACGTTCGTCGGCCGACGTCAGCAGCACCTCGACTGCCGGGTGGCCGTCCGGCTGGATCCGGGGCCGGCGCGGGCCGGGCTGTCGGTGCGAGCAGGGCTGTCGGTGCGGATGGACGAAGCCCACCACTACGACCTGGAGGTGGCGGAGGGGCACGCCCGGGTCATCGCCCGCATCGGCCCCCTGCGCCAGTGCGTGGCCGAGCAGCCCGTCCCGGACGGTCCGCTGACGCTCGTCGTGACCACCCGCACGGGCGTCCCGCTGCCGCCGTCGGACGGTGCCGCGGTCGGCCTGGCCGGTCCGGACACCCTGACGTTCTCGGTGGACGCCGGTGAGCCGGTGGCCCTGGCGAGCCTCGACGGTCGCTACCTGTCCACCGAGGTCGCCGCGGGCTTCACCGGACGGGTGATCGGCATGTACGTCACGGAGGGCACCGCGTCGTTCGACTGGTTCGACTACGAGGAGATCACCGGCGACGCGCCACTCGAACCCTGACGGCCGGTGAACCGGTCTCGGAGGCGTTCGTCCGACCCTGTTCCACCACCTGAAGTGAAGGAGACAACGAATGTCCCCCACCTCACGCCGACCGCGCCTGTACGCGGCGGCGGTCGCCGCGGTCGCGGGTGCGCTGGCCGTCGGCATGGCGGTCGCCGCACCGTCCAACGCCGACTCGTCCGGTGCCGACTCGTCCGGTGCCGACTCGTCCGGTGCCGACTCGTCCGGTGCCGACTCGTCCGGTGCCGACGCCGCGCCCACGCTCGGACAACTCGCCGCCGCCAAGGGCCGGTACTTCGGTTCGGCGACGGACAACCCGACGCTGACCAACGTGCCCTACACCGACGTCCTGGGCAGCGAGTTCAACCAGATCACCGTCGGCAACACGCAGAAGTGGCAGTACATCGAGCCCAGCCGCGGGCAGTTCGACTATACCCAGGCCGACCAGATCGTCGCCTTCGCGCAAGCGCACAACCAGACCGTGCGCGGCCACACCCTGGTCTGGCACAACCAGCTCGCCGGCTGGGTCAACGACGTGCCGGCCGGCGAACTGCTCGGCGTGATGCGCAACCACATCACCAACGTGGCCGGTCACTACAAGGGCAAGCTGGTGCACTGGGACGTGGTGAACGAGGCGTTCGAGGAGAACGGCGCCCGGCGGCAGTCCGTGTTCCAGCAGAAGATCGGCGACAGCTACATCGCGGAGGCGTTCAAGGCCGCCCGTGCCGCCGACCCGAACGTCAAGCTGTACTACAACGACTACAACATCGAGGGCATCGGCGCGAAGAGCGATGCCGTGTACGACATGGTGAAGTCGTTCAAGCAGCAGGGCATCCCGATCGACGGCGTCGGCATGCAGGCCCACCTGATCCTCGGGCAGGTGCCGAGCACGATGCGGCAGAACATCCAGCGCTTCGCCGACCTCGGGGTGGACGTCGCGATCACGGAGCTGGACATCCGGATGCAGGTCCCGCGTGACGCGACCAAGGACGCCCAGCAGGCCAACGACTACCGCACCGTGGTGAACGCCTGCCTCGCCGTGAGCCGGTGCGTCGGCATCACCGTCTGGGACTTCTCCGACGGCTACTCGTGGATCCCCTCCGTCTTCCCCGGTGAGGGCGCGGCGCTGATCTACGACGAGAACTTCGGCAAGAAGCCGTCCTACTGGGCCGTGTACGAGGCTCTCGGCGGCACGCCCACCACCACCACTACTACGACGACCACCGGTGGGACCACGGGCTGCACCGCGACCTACAAGGTCACCGGGCAGTGGAACGGCGGCTTCCAGGGCGAGGTGACCGTGCGGAACAACTCCTCGTCCACCATCAGCGGCTGGACCGTGAAGTGGACCCTCGTGGCGGGCCAGAGCCTGGGCAACGTGTGGAACGGCGTGGCCACCACCAGCGGGCGGGACGTCAGCGTGCGCAACGCGAGCTACAACGGTTCGCTCGGCGGCAACGGCAGCACGTCGTTCGGCTTCGTCGGCTCGTGGACCGGCTCCAACCCGGTGCCGGCGAACGTCACCTGCACCGTCGGCTGAGATCTCCCCTCCCCTCTGGGGGTCGGCTGCGGCCGGCCCCCAGAGGCGTTTCGCGGCCGGCCACCCCGGGCTCGTCACTTCCCGTGATCACCGGTTACCTAAAGTTCCAGGCAACGGGGTGCCGGCGGACGCCGTATTGGGGGTGACCGAGTGAGGGAGGTGTCACGTGCACGATCGGGACCGCGAGTTCCGGGCGTACTTCGAGGCACGGGCGGCCGTCGTCCGGCGGACCGCCTTCTTGTTGTGCGGTGATTGGCACAAGGCCGAGGACCTGGCGCAGACCGCGCTGGCCAAGGTCTACGTGCACTGGGGGCGGCTGGACCGGGATGGGCGGGTCGACGCGTACGTGCGCAAAGTGCTGGTGCGGGCCGTGATCCGTGGTCCCGGGGAAGCCCACCGCGGCTTCCCCGGGACCACGACCGGCGTCTCCGGTGCGGTCGTGCGGTCTTGCCGTCGTCAGCCGTCCGCCGACTCGTGCCACCGTCCGACGACCCAGCGGGCGAGGGCCCCGAACACCACGAACACCGCGATGCCCAGCGCGCTCGCCAGGATCACCGCCGCGAACATCCGGGCCGACGCGAGCTGGGACCGGTACTGGTCGATCAGCACGCCCAGGCCCGGCTCGCCCTGGCGGAAGAAGAAGTCGCCGACCACCGCCCCGATGACGCTCCCGCCCGACGCGATCCGCAAGCCGGTGAACATCGCGGGCAGCGCGGCAGGCAGCTGGAGCTTCCACAGCCGCGTCCACCGCCCGGCCCGGTGCAGGTCGAAGAGCTGGTGCTGCGCCTCGGGCACGGACCGGATGCCGAACAACGTGTTGGCCACCAACGGGAACAGCGACAGCAGCACGCACACCAGCACCCGGCTCGCGAACCCGAAGCCGAACCAGAACCCGAACAACGGCACCAGCGCCAGCACCGGGATCGTCTGCACCACCACGACGTACGGGTAGACCGCGCGCTCCAGCCACCGCGACTGCGCCATCAGCACGGCCAACCCCACGCCCAGCACCACCGAGATCAGCAGCCCCAACCCCGCCACCCGGCTGGTCAGCGACAACGCCGCGAGCAACTCGGCCAGGTTGTCCGGATCGCCGAACCCGACCCGGACCACCTCGTCCACCGGCGGCAGCAGGAACCGGCGGCGCGGCGACAGCACGACGTGGCTGACGAACGTCCACGCGCCGAGCACGACCAGCAACACCGCCAAAGGCGGCAGGACCTTCTTCGCCATCCGCACGATCCGGACCTTCACGAGGCCCGCACCAACGTCTGCGACACCGACCCCACCAACGCCGCGAACTCGGGACTCGACCGCAGCTCCGGCGGACGGGGATAGCCGAACGGCACGGCCACCTCGCCCACGATCCGGCCCGGCCGCGGGGACATCACCAGCACCCGGTCCGCCAGGTACACGGCCTCGCCCGCCGAGTGCGTGACGAACAGCGCACCGAACCCGTGCCGTGCGAACAGCCGCAGCAGCTCGTCGCCCAGCTCGTGCCGGGTCAGCTCGTCCAGCGCGGCGAACGGCTCGTCGAACAGGAACAGCTCCGGCTCGACCAGCAGCGCCCGCGCCAACGCGACCCGCATCCGCATGCCGCCGGACAGCCGCGCCGGCCTGACGTGGCCGAACTCCGCCAGCCCGACCGCCGTCAGCACCCGGTCCGCGCGGGCGCGGCGTTCGGTCCTGGGCAGGCCGTCCAACTCGCCGAACAGCTCGACGTTGCGCCGCGTGGTCCGCCACGGCAGCAGGGTGGGGTCCTGGAAGACGTAGCCGATCCGGTCGGTGTGCCGGGTGACCGTGCCCGACGTCGGCGCGCGCAACCCGGCGGCGACCTGCAACACCGTGCTCTTGCCGCAACCCGACGGTCCCATCAGCGCGACGATCTCGCCGGCACGGACGTGCAGACCGACCCGGTCCACCGCGTGCACCCCGCCGGGGAACGACACGTCGACGTCGTCCAGCGCCAGCAGCTCCCCCATGGCCAACCTCCCCGCCGGGAGACTTCCACACCCGAAGAATGGCACACGAGCGGGTTCGCCACTGTGCCAAGATGATGTTCATGTCGTCTGCCCGGCGCGCGTCGTCGTTACTCGCGTTATCGGTGTTGTTGCTGGCCGCGTGCACGACGCCCGAGGGTGGGCCGGGCGGTGAGTCGCTGCCGCCCGCCGCCGAGTCGCTGCGCGGGACGTGCCCGGACACCGTCGTGGTGCAGATGAACTGGTTCCCGCAGGCCGAGCACGGCGGTCTGTACCGGCTGTTGGGCAGCGGTTTCACCGTGGACGACCGGCGCAAGGCCGTCGAAGGGCCGTTGCTGGACGACGGGCGCGACACGGGCGTGCGGCTCCAGGTCCGCGCGGGCGGGCCGGTGACCGGGTTCCAGCGGGTGTCGGCGCTGATGGCGGCGGACCCGTCGATCACGCTGGGCAGCATCGCCACCGACGAGGCGGTGCAGGAGGCGGCGACGTTCCCGACGACGGCGGTCTTCGCGCCGCTGGACAAGAGCCCGCAGATGATCATGTGGTCGGAGGAGCACCACCCGGACTGGCGCTCCATCGCCGACATCGGCCGCACCGGCACCACGGTGGTGTACGCCAACGGGGCGTCCTACATGGACTACCTGATCCACAGTGGACAGCTGAAGCAGGCGCAGGTGGACGGCTCCTACGACGGCGCGCCGGCGCGGTTCGTCGCGGCCGACGGCGCGATCGCGCAGCAGGGGTACGCGACCAACGAGCCGTACCGGTACGAGCAGGAGATCGACGCGTGGCGGCGTCCGGTGGGGTTCGCCCTGGTGCACGACAGCGGCTACCCGATCTACCCGGAGACGCTCGCGGTGTCGTCGGCGGAGGTCGAGCGGCTGAGCCCGTGCCTGAAGAAGCTCGTGCCGATGTTGCAACGCAGCACGCGCGCCTACTCCGCGGACCCGGCGGCGACCGACGAGGCGTTGGTGCGGATGGTCCGCGAGCTCAACGCGGGAACGGAGTACAGCGTCGAACGGGCCCGGTACGCGGGCGAGCAGATCCGCGGACTGGGCCTTGGCCACGACGGCGTGACGCCGACGATCGGCGACTTCGACGCGACCCGCGTGGCGAAGCTCATCGAGGACCTGAAGCCGTTGCAGGAAGCCAAACGCCGCGCCGTCCCGACCGGGCTGAAGCCGGAAGACCTGGTGAGCAACGCGTTCGTCGACCCGGCGATCACCTGGTGACCACGCACTTCGACATCCTGGCCCGCCGCTACCAACGGTACGCGGAGATCACCGACGTCCTGTACCGACCGTGGCTGACGGGCGTCGTCGGCGACGGTGGGCGGGCACTGGACCTCGGCTGCGGCTCGGGCCGGTACAGCGGCCTGCTGGCGGACCGTTACGCGGAAGTCCTGGCCGTGGACGGCGCCGCACGCGAGATCGCCCTGGCGGAGGCCGACAACGCTCGCCCCAACATCACCTACCAGGCCCGGGACCTCTTCGACGTGACAGCGGACCGGGACGGGCGCTTCGACCTCGTGCTGGCCGTGAACACCCTCTTCGCCTTGCGCGACTACCCCCGCGTCCTGCCGCACGTGAGGTCGCTCGTCGCCCCCGGTGGCCGCTTGGTGGTGATCGACGTGGTGAACCCACCGAACCGCCACCCCCTGTGGCACCGCGCGCAGGCGTTCCGGGTGGCCACCATGATGTCCGTCCGGCACAGGTCGCCCGGCGTGGCCTTGGACGTCCTCCGCCTGCGCCTGCACCCGACTTGGCTGGACCACGTAGCGCGGAACACCCCACCGACGCGCGGGGAATGCCACGCCCACTACCGGCAGGCCTTCCCGGGCGCCCACCTGGACGACACCCTCGACCTCTACCTGTGCGGCGTGGTCTGGAACTCCCCGTCCGCCTGATCGCCCAGTAGGAGTCGGTGGCGCGGGCGCGGAAGGGGATGTCCCTCTTCCGCGCCCGCACCGCTGTGGATCTCCAGCCGCTATCGCTGGGTGATGTCGGACGGTGAGTACAAGCAGTTCACGCCGTCCGCGCCTTCGCCGATCTTCGTGGGCTCGCTGCCCTTCGGCACGCCCTTGTACTTCTCGCAGATCGTGGTGCTGCCGTACACGGTGATCCGGGAGAACCGGGCGGTGTCGCCCCAGTTGGTGTTGATACCGGCCAGCACCTTGGTGGAGCGGGCGGTGATGCCGTCCATCACCACGTGCCGCTGGTAGGAGTTGGTGCAGTTGCCGCAGGCCCGGTAGAGCTTGCCGGAGCTGTGCACCTGGAAGTTGCGGATGGTGAGGGTGCCCGCGCCGTTGTGCTGGAACACCTTGTCCGCGCCGGACTTCGCGCCGCCGCCGTCCACCAGGTAGGTGGCCGAGGAACTGGGGGACAGGAACGTGGCCGCGTCCTCGCCGACGTCGTTCCACCACACGTTGCGGATCGTGCAGGTGCCCAGGCAGTGGATGCCGTCACCGGCGGGCGCGTCGATGATGACGTTCTGGATGGTGCCGCCGTTGGCCACCTCGAACATCGGGTCCTGGCTCTCGCCCTGACCACCGTCACCGATGCCGTAGTACCGCTTCATCCCACCGTCGAAGAACGTACCGGCGTCCTTGGTCGTGGTCTGGTGCACGCTGCCGGTGTCCGCGGGCCACGGCCCGCTGCCGTCACCGCCGCCAGGGTTGCTGGTAGTGGTGGTCGTGGTCGGCCGCGTCGTGGTGGAGGTGGACGTGGACGTGGAGGTCGACGTCGAGGGGGACGTGCTGCTGGGCGAGCCGGTGCACGTCACACCGTTGAGCTTGAACGAAGTCGGTGCCGGGTTCGAGCCGGTCCACGTGCCGTTGAAGCCGGGCGTCACCGACGCGCCGGTGGCGATCGAGCCGTTCCACGAGGCGTTCTTGACCGTCACGGTGCTGCCGGACTGGCTGAACTCGCCGCTCCAGAGCTGGTCGACGCGCTGGCCCGCGGTGAAGTTCCACTCCAGGGTCCAGCTCGACAGCGCGTCACCGAGGTTCGTGACCGTGACGTTCGCGCCGAAGCCGCCGCTCCACTGGTTGGTGACGGTGTAGTCGACGCGACACCCGACGGCCGCGTACGCGCTCTGACCGCCGACCACCACCAATGCCGCGGTCACCGTCGTCACCGAGGCCGCGGCCGTGATCGCCGCGATCCGCCCGGTCAACGTTCTTTTGCGCTTGCCTGTGCGCAGACTCATGCGTCGCCTCCTCGCGAGCAGGGTTGGCCGAACGACTCCCAGTGGTGCACATCTGTGAACAGCGGTTACTTCGGCGGCAGGCTTCTGGGAGCGCTCCCAGAAGACCGTAGCCCGAACCCGTCGGAATCGACAGAATGTTCATGCACGTGAATTGCGGGCGTTCGGGAACGCGCGCTTGTTTTGGCCGTAATAGTTCGGCTTTGTATATCTACGGATCAGCGGGCTGAACAAACCTGTCGATTCGCTGAAGACCTTTTCGCCCGGGTTGAATCCCGCGGAGATCCAGGCGGTGGTCTCAGAGGCGTCGGGCGGACCGCCACGCCGTCGAGTAGTGGCCGCCGTCGTCCAGCAGCGAGGTGCCGCCGACGTCGCCGAGCGTCGGTCCGTTGATGCGTTCCCGGCTGGAGATGAACCGGTGGTGGCCGTTGCTGTCGAGGCCGAAGTAGATGCCGACGTGGTCGAGCGTGTCCTGGTCGTCCTCCACCTCGAAGAACACCAGGTCACCGGGTTGCAGGACGCCGTAGTCGGTGGCGCGGCGGCGCTCGTTCGGCACCAGTTGGACGCCGGGGCCGAACTCCGAGATCGCGTACGCGCGCCGGGGGATGCCGGGACCCGCGGTGTTGGTGCCGAGCAGGGGCATTCCCAGGCGGTAACCGAACACGAGTCGGATGTAGCCCGAGCAGTCCACGGCGCCGTAGCGGCTGTTCTCCGGCTGCCCGCTGGAACCGTTCGCGAACTCCCACGGCACACCGAGGTAGTCGTAGAAGTCCGACTGCTCCTGCCGTCCCGCCCCGGACGCCTTGACCGGCCCGAAAGACGCGTCACCGCGGAAGCGCACGCCCTTGGCGTCGGTCTCGGCGGGCGCGTCGACGGTGTACTCCGTGGCGATCGCCAGAACGTCCGGGCTGGTGTCCTGCCGGGCGTCCCGGAACCAGGTCCGGAACCAGTCGGCGCTCTCCGACCCGGCCCGCCACGGCTGGGGCAGCAACCGCACCCACGCGGAGGTGTTGATCACGGCGGTGGTTGCCTTCGGCTCGCTGAACGAGCGGCGCGGGCCGTTGATCACGGCGGTCCTGGCGTCGTCGGTGAACGTCGCGACGATCGCGCCCGTCTGGTCGCGCACGACGGTGCGGGCGGGTCCGGTGACCCGTTCGAAGGCCAGTTCGGACAGTGGCGCGGCGTGGTCCTGCTGGGCGAGCGGGGTCTCCAGGTGTCCTACCGGAGGGACGTCGGCGGACCTGTCCGGCCACCACACGACACCCGCCACGACCGCGACGGCCGCGACGACGCCCGCCAGCGCCAGACGCCCGCTTCTCCCGTTCACCGAACCTCCAGCGAGTCCGTTCACACCGTGGGCACCAGCCCGACCAGCACGCCGCTGGCCAGCACGCCGTAGCCGGCGGCGCTGACCGTACCCGTGGCGAGCACCGTGACGACCGGAGGCTGCCGGACGAGTTGGTAGGCGATCAGGCCCGGCACCACGAAGCCGAGCGTCTGGTGGGCGAACAGCAGTGGGTAGTCGCTCTGGATGAGCATGAACAACGTCGTCTGGAGCAACACCCCGGTGAGCACCACGGCGGCGAACAGCCGCTTGCCGTAGAGGATCACGACCCGTTGCAGCAGCTTGACCGCGCCGAAGGTCACCGCGCTCATGACCACCACCAGCAGCGCCCGCCGGTAGTCCTCGACGAGGGTCAGCGCCAGCCACCCCGGCGTGATCATCCCACCTGGCGACAGGTTGGTGGTGAGGTAGCACGCCAGCGAGAACACCAGGCCGATGGCGAGGCCGAGGGTGGCCACCTCGGGCAGGAGGAGGGATCCGTTGGTCACGAGTGCTTCCTGGGTCGAGGCGCGGGCGGGGTGCCGTGGGGCGGCGTGCCGTGAGGCGGGGTGCCGTGGGGCCGGGGGTCGGGCAGCCGGGGGTCGGGCGGTTGGGCGGTCGACGGGTGTGCGCCGTGGGGGTGGGGCCGCCGCGGACGGTGGGCCTGGTGGTGCCGGGGCGGCGGCGGTTCGAAGAGGTTGCCGCGCATGCCTCGGTGCGCCTCGTGCCGGTCGCGCACGGGTGGCGCGATGCGCGGCGGCCGGGCCGGGGGCTGTTCACGTGCCGCCGGCCGCTCGTCCGGCGCGACCTCTTCGAGCCCTTCCAGGGCCGCGAGCAGCACCTCGCCCTGACCGTGGATGTTGCCGATGGCCACCAGGGAGGCGGTGCCGTCCACATCGGCCAGGATCGCGTCGAGCAGGTCCTCGGGGCCGCGGGCGCCGCCGAGGTCGGTGACGCGGTCCTGCCAGGCCTCGTCGATGGTGGCACGCGCACTGCGGGTCGGGTCGCCGATCAGGACGACCCGGTCGGGGTCGATCCGGGCGATCAGCGCGCCCATCTGCCGGTTGCGCTCGACCCGGTCCGGGCGGCAGTTGATCACGACGTGCAACGGGCGTGCGATCGAGCCCTGCTCCAGCAGCCGTTCGACGTTCATCAACGTCGACTCGGGGTCGTTGGCGGCGAACACGTTCGCGAGCTTGACCCGCTTGCCGCCCACCGCCCGCGTCTGCACGGACAACACGCCGGGGTCCGGTGGGGCGGCCCACATGCCCGCCAACGCCAGTCGCCGGTTGACGCCCAGCAGGTCCGCCACCGCCAGCGCGATCGCCACGTTCTCCTTGAACGTGACCCAGCCGAACCCGGCCATCTCCTCGTCGGTGACCGACTCCGGGTCCACCGCGATCAACTCGCAGTCCCGCTCGGCCGCCTCCTCCTCCAGGATGTGCAGCCGGTCGCGTTCGGCGGTCACGCAGACGCCGCCGACCGGCATGGACCGGCTCAGCGAGCGGGCCACGTCGTCCAGCGTGGGGCCCATCTCGGCCAGGTGGTCCTCCCGCACGTTGCACAGCACGCCGATGGTGGACCGGATCAGCTTGCTCTGGTTGATCTCCTGGAGGTCGGGCATCACCGCCATGCACTCGATGACCAACGCGTCGGACCGGTACGCCGCGGCCCGCCGCACGATGCCGATCTGCTCCACGACGTTGGCGATGCCCCACTTGCGGTAGACGGGCTCCTCGCTCCCGTCGGGGTGGATGAACCGCGCCGCCGTCCCCGTCGTCTTGGCCGTGGTGACGAGCCCGCCGCCGCGCAGCGCGCCCGCGCACAGGCGCGTGATGGAGCTCTTGCCGCGGATGCCGTTGACCAGCACACGGTGCTCGATGTGGTGCAGCTGGGCCAGGTGCCGGCGTTGCTCGAGGACGCCGGCGGCGAGCAGGCCCGTGGTGAGGATCAGGAAGACCACGTACAGGTAGGTCACGCCGAGCCCCGTCCGACCTTGGGGCGCGGACGTTCCGGAGCACGTCGGCGTGGGGAGCGCGTGGTGGGCGCGGGCCGTTCGACCGGCTTCATCAGCAGCGTCGGATCGGTGGCCGCGCCGCGCGGACGGCGGACCTCGCCCAGCCGGTCCGGTCCCTGGACCACGGCCTGTCGGCAGATCTCCAGGCAGGAGGCGATCGTGCCGATCTCGTCGTGGCGCTGCGGGTAGATCACCGACCGGAGGTCGCCCGCCACCAGCAGGTCGGCCGCCCGCGCCACCCGGCGCAGCGGTCCGAGCACGGTGAACAGCAGCCACCCGTAGCCGAACAACGCGACCAGGGCGCCGATGAGCGCGACCAGCTGTGCGTGCCGGCGGGTCTGGTTCACCGGCAGCGCCAGTTCGCCGCCGGGCAGCTCGGTCACCACGGTCCAGCCCAGCCGCTCCACCTCGCCGCCGAGCACGGCGGCGGAGGCCACGATCGCCGGCCCGTCGGAACCCTGCCGGATCTCGCCGACGGCGCCGCCGAGCTTGGCCCGCGCGGCGCTGTCGCGCAGGCCGGCCGCGGTCACCTCCTCGAAGGCGACGAAGCCGTCGGTGGCGTTGATGGTGCGGAAGTCCCCGTCGACCACGCGGGCGTGACCGGGGACCTGGTCCAGCAGGACGCGGATGTGGTCGAGGTCGAATTCGCCGACCAGCGTCGTGCCGCGGCCGGGAACGGGCACCTCCGCGAGGATCACCGGCACCCGTCCCACCTGGTTGTGCTGGCGGAAACCGGCGGTCGCGGCGGGCGCCTCGGTGCGGCGCAGCGGTGGCCGGCCGACCGGTTCGCCTGCCGTCCCACTCCGGTCGACCAGGTAGAGGCTGCGGTACCGGGTCTGGTCGGCCAGCAGCCCTTCCAGCGCCGTCCTCAGTGCGGCGTCGTTCCCGGTCGTGCCCGCGACGGCCGCCAGGTCGGCGAGGCCGTCGTTCATGCTGCGGCGCAGCGCGTCGGTGGCCTTGCCGGTCTGGGTCCGGACACTGGCCACCACCGCCGGGTGGATCTCGACTTCGGTGGTGCGGAACGCCACCAGCATCCCGGCAGACCAGCCGAAGACCGCCAGCGCGACCACGCCGGACGTCACGCGTGCCGTGATCACGCGACGCCGCTGCGGCGCGGTGTCGTCACGGTCGTCGTCATGATCGTCGTCACCGACGAGCCGGTCACGGCACATCCGGGCGGCGGCCACGATGCGGGCGACTTCGCCGGTGGAGGAAGAGCGGATCTCCGTGTCCAGGTTGCCGGCCGCGACGCCGAGCAGGTCGGCGCGCGCGGCCAGGACCGGTCTGGTGACAACCCGCTTGACCAGGACGAACCCGACGACGGCGAGCGCCGCCAGGATGGCGGCGGGCACGAGGCCGGAACCTTCGGCGTCGCTGCCGGACAGCGGGCCGTCGGCCACCGCGACCACGGCGAGGTCGAGGCCGTCCGGGGTGCTCGACGGCGTCACCCGCGCGTAGGCGAGGGTCGGCTGGGTCCGGTCCTCGGCCGGTCCGAGCCGGACACCGGGCGTGCCGCCGCCCGCGGCCCGGCCCGCGTCCGCGACCAGCGCGGCGATCCGGGTGTCCCGGTCCTGCGCGGGTGATGCGGTGGCTCCGACGACCTTGCCGGACAGGGTCGTCAGCACGAACGACTGCCGCAGGAGCTCGTCCGCTTCCGCCTCGGGCAGCCGCACGGCCGTGGTCGCGGCCAGGAGCCGCCCGCCCGGGAGCTCCGTGGTGGTGATCAGGACGAGTTCGCCGTTGGCGGCGGACATCGAGGTCACGGCCGCGCCGTTGACCGAGGCCGGGATGGCCTGCGCCGGCACCGGTTCGCCCCGCGTGGCGACCAGCGTGCGTGAGGACCCGGCGAACACCGCCGCGCCGCGCCACTTCCGGCTGCGCACGAGTGCGTCGAGCATCGGGTCGACCGCCTCGGGTGCCGCTCCCGCCGAGGCCGCGCGCAGATCGCTCAGGCTCTGGTTGGCCGTCGCTCCGACCGACCGCGCCACGCTCGCCGCGAGTTCCCGCTGCGATTCGAGGAAGGCGCCGGGGACGGCCTGCCCTTCGCGGTCGTCCAACAGCACGGCGGTGGCCGCCGCGAGCGCCAGGAACAGGACCAACAGCAGTGCGGGCAGCGTCCGGACCGTGGCCGGGAACGCCGCCTCCGGGAGTTGCGCCCGCAGGCGTCTTACCCGTTCATCACGCACCGTAATTCTTTGGTGGCGCACCACAGCTCTCCGACCGTCACCCTGGGAAAGGGTGCGCTCCCCGAGCGCGCTACCCCGTTGTCGCAAACTCGTAGATTGTGCACTAGATGCGAGGCTTTGCACCCACACGGGGGATATGAGTCTCGCCTGGATGAAGTGAGGCAGATTACGTAACGTGGCGGGGTTGCGAATACGTGCAAGTTGGTTACTCACGGTTGTCGTCATCACCGTGGGCGGGTTGCTCATCGCCTTGCCCGGTCCGCCCGACGAACCGGCGCCCGCCGGGCCCTCGGCCGACGGTCTCGGAGCACGACTCGACGAGTTCGCCGCCGCCCTGCGCGACGACGTCCCGTACGTGCCGCCCGACGAGCGGCAACGGCGCGCGTTCGTCGAGGCGGTCACCGCACTCGGCAGCGGCTCGTCGGAGGCGTCCGGCGCGACCGAGGCGCTGGGCCTGACCGTGGAACGGGGCACCGACGCGCACACCGGACGTCCCTACGTCGCCGTCGCGAGCGCTCCCGATGCCAAGCGGGGATGGGGCTTCTACGTCATCGACGCGTCGCGGCCCGCGCGCGTGGTCGTGCAGGTGCCCCATCCGGCCAACGACCTGCGCACCGACGAGATCGGCGTCGAACTGTTCCGCCGGGTGCCCGGTGCGGTGCTCGCCGTGGCCGGCACCCACCGCCGGGTCGCGGGCGGCGCGGGCGACGCCGCCCACCGCACCGACTCCGGGTTCCACGCCCTGGCCGAGGAGCACGCGCGTCGAGGCCTGCCCCAAGTGCAGTTGCACGGCTTCGAGGACGACAGCCTGCCGTCGGCGGACGTGGTGCTCTCACCCGGCTCGGGAGAGGCGGGCGCCCTGGTCGAACGCGTCGCCGCCGGCCTGGAGGGGGAACTGCGCGTCTGCCGGGCGTGGGAGCGCGATTGCGGCGAGCTGGAGGGCAGGCGGAACAAGCAGGGCGAGGCCGCCGCCAGGCACGGGACGGTCTTCGTCCACGTCGAGGTCAACCGGACGGTGCGTGAAGACCCGGCGGCGTGGCGGGAGGTCGTCCGGGTGATCGGAGACGCCCTGGGCGACGGTGACTGAGGAGATCTGTGCAAGCCTTGATCCGCCGGAGCAGACGGAACATCGGGAGGAACACGCCGCCATGTCGACGCCTTTGATCGCTGTCACCGGCGCCACCGGACACCTCGGCGGGCGCGTTGCCCGTCGTCTCGCCGATGCCGGGATCGACCAGCTGCTGCTGGTCCGTGACCCCGCCCGTGCGCCGGAGCTGCCGGGGGCGACTACGGCGAAGGCGAGTTTCACCGACTACGACGCCGTTCGGGAGGCCCTGGACGGCATCCCGACGGTCCTCATGGTCTCGGCCTCCGAATCGCGGGACCGCGTCGACCAGCACCGCGCCTTCGTCGACGCCGCGGCGGCTGCCGGTGTCGGGCACCTGGTCTACACCTCGTTCGCCGGCGCGGCGCCGGACGCCACGTTCACGCTCGCGCGCGACCACTGGGCCACCGAAGAACACATCCGGGCCAGTGGCATGGAGTTCACGTTCCTGCGTGACAACCTCTACGCCGACTTCTTTCCCGCCTTCGTCGGCCCCGACGACGTGATGCGCGGCCCCGCCGGGGACGGTCGCGTGGCCGCCGTGGCGCAGGACGACATCGCGGACGCTGCCACTGCTGTGCTCACGGACCCGGACGCCCATGTCGGCCGCACCTACGACCTGACCGGGCCGGGGGCGCTCACGTTGCACGAGGCCGCGGCACTGCTGTCCGAAGCCACCGGGCGGACGATCACCTACCACCCGGAGACCCTCGACGAGGCGTATCGCTCACGCGCCTCGTACGGCGCGCCTGGGTGGCAGGTGGACGCGTGGGTCTCCACCTACACCGCCATCGCGAACGGTGAGCTCTCCGAGGTCGGCGACGCCGTTCCGACCCTCACCGGGCACCCCGCCACGTCGTTGGCGGATCTGCTCCGGCGCGGAGCTGCTGGGAGTTAGCGTTCGATACTGGCTGTTAACGTTAACAGCGCGGTTGGCCTCGACGTTCGCGGTCATGTCACAGTGCCGTCACCAGGCCTTGACAAAAGTTGTTAGCGATAACACTCTAGAGGCAGGCACCCCGGCGAACAGCCGGAGCGGCCTCACCCCCGAACTTGCCGGGTGGGCAGACGTGTTACCTCATCCGTCTGCCCACCTGGTTTCAAACCCCCGCCGCTCAGCGTCCCAACGGGATCTCGAAGTGGACGGTCTGGAAGCTGATCGGGTCGCCGTCACGCGCGTCGTGCACCTCCGTCGCCACGCTCCGCCAGAACGGCTCGGCCCCGGCGATCCTGGTGTCGGTGTGCAGGTACAGCGCTTCGTAACCCGGCGTCCGCGCGACGAACGACGTGGCCATGTCGACCAACGCCCGCGCCAGGCCGCAGCGCCGGTGCTCGGGCCGCACGTACACGCGGAACAGCTGGGCGGTGCTGCCGTCGGGGTAACGGGCGGCGAGCCAGGCCGGGTGCGGCGGGCTGGACGGCGCCGTGGCGCGCACACCGGTCGTGGCCACCACCTCGTCACCCTTCACCGCGACGAACAACGCGTGCCGCTCCGGCCGCACGTACGCCCCGTCGAGGTCGACCACGTCACCGTGCCACTCGGGCCGGTAGCCGTAGCCGAACTCGTGGTAGAAGGTGTCCAGCATGACGCTGCGCGCGCCGGGCAGGTCGGCCTCGGTCGCCCGGCGGACCTCGTAGGGCCCTACTTCGCGGTGGTACAAGGTCATTTCCTTTTCTCCTCTGTTCCTTCCATTGCGCGGCCCAGGAGGCCAGTGGTCACCGGATGGGTGGGGGAGCCCAGTACGTCGCCTGCCGCTCCGTGCTCGACGACGTGTCCTTGGTGCAGCACGGCGACGCGGTCGGCCAGCCTCGCCACCACGGCCAGGTCGTGGCTGATCAGCACCACGGTGCAGGTCAAAGCGGCGAGCTGGTCGAGCAGGCTCGCCTGGGTCAGGGTGTCCAGCCCGGACGTGATCTCGTCGCACACCAGCACGTCCGGCCGGGCGAGCAGCGCGCGCACCAGCGCGGCCCGTTGCAGCTCGCCGCCGGACAACCCCGCCGGTCGGCGGGTCACGGTCGCCTCGTCCAGCCCCACGGCGGCCAGTTCCGCCAACGCCACCTCTCGGGGATCGGTGACCCCGCCAAGGCGCACGGCGGTGCGGCCCACCTGGTCGAGCACCGTGCGGTACGAGTCGAACGACGCGCGGGCGTCCTGGAACACGTACTGAACGGCGGCCAGCTCGGCACGTGAACGCCGGCGCAGCGACCGTGGCAGCGGCCGACCGTCGAGCAGCACGTCACCGGTGAACGCGGGGTGCAGCCCGGCGAGGCACCGGGCGAGCGTCGTCTTCCCGCTGCCGGACCGACCCACGACCGCGAGGCATTCACCCGCACCCACCTGCACGTCGACGTCACGCAGCACGGTGGTGGAGCCGTGCCGCGCCGTCACCGCGCGGGTCTCCAGCCGAGGCGGAGCGGGCGGGCGACCCGAGGCCATCGTGACGCGGGGCTGTGCGGCGACCAAGGCAGCCGCGTACGCCGAGCGCGGCCGGTCGAGCACGTCGGCCGTCGGCCCCGCCTCGACCACCTGACCCGACCGCAGGACGACCACCTCGTCCGCCAACGCGCGCACGACGTCCAGGTCGTGCGTGAGCAGGACCAGCGAGACACCCTGAGCCACGACGGACGCGAGCTCGTCCACCACTTCGGCCCGCGTGATCGGGTCCTGGCCCGTGGTGGGCTCGTCCGCGACGATCACCGCCGGATCGCCGACCAGCGCCTGGGCCAGCACCACGCGCTGCTGCTGACCACCGGACAGCTCGTGCGGGTAGCGGCGCAGCAACTCGGCGGGCACCCGTGCGCGACGCAGTGCCGTGGCGATCAGCTCGTCCCGATCACCGGGGTGCAACGCGGCGATCTCCCGGAACACGCCACCGAGCCGTCGCACCGGGTTCAGCGCCGCCGACGGTTGCTGCGGGACGAACCCGACGTGCCCGGTCACCGTGACCTGCCCGCTCACCGCCACCCCCGGCGCGTGCTCGCCGAGCAGCGCCAGCCCCGTGGTGGTCTTGCCGCTGCCGGACGCGCCGACCAGCGCGACCACCCGCCCGGCGGACAGCGCGAAGCTCACCCCGTCGACCAGGGTCTTCGACCCGGCCACCGCGCGCAGGCCCTCGACGTGCACCACGGGCGTCATGTCCGCGCCTCCGCACGCAGTGCCCGGTCGAACACCAGGTTCAGCCCGACCGACAACGCCACGATGAGCACCGCGGGCACGACCACCGCCCACGGCTGGAGGAACAGACCGACCCGGTTGCGGTCGACCATCACGGCCCAGTCGGCGGCGTCCGGCGCCACCCCGACACCGAGGAAGCTGGCCGACGCGACCAGGTAGAGCGCACCGGTCAGCCGGACGCCCAGGTCCGCGGCCAGGGTCCGCAGCATCGACCGTCCCGTGTAGACGATGGACGTCCGCCACCACGTCTCGCCTTGCAACCGCATCGCCTCCAAGGCGGGACGTCCGGAGATCTCCAGCGCGGCGGCACGGGAAATCCGTGCCACATCGGGGAAGTTGACCAGTGCCACGACACCGATCAGCACCGGCAGACCCGGGCCGGCGATGGCGGCCACCAGGATCAGCACGAGCAGGGACGGCACCGCGAGCAGCAGGTCGAGGGGCCGCATCAGCACCTCGTCCACGATCCGGGGCCGTGACATCGCGGCCATCACGCCCCACGGCACGCCCACGACGTAGGAGAACAACGTCGCCAGCAACGCGACCAGCACCACCGTCTGCCCGCCCGCGAGCACCTGGTGCCACACGTCCCGGCCGACGAAATCGGTGCCCAACGACGAGTTCGGGGTGAACGGCGCGCCCCTCGTCGGGGAGTCCGGCACGAACCACGGCCCGACCAGCGCCAACGCCAACGGCACCACGACGAGCAGCGCGCCGACGCCCCGCACGGGATTCAAGCGGCTCACGCGATCGCCACCGATCGCGGCGCGAGCCGGAACACGACCAGGTCCGCGACCAGGTTCACCACCACGGTGGTGACCGCGAAGACCACCGCCAGCCCCTGCACCACCGGCAGGTCACGGCCCGCGACCGCGTCCACCAGCGTGGTGCCCAGACCGGGGATGACGAACACCGCCTCGACCACGATCACGCCGCCCAGCAGCCAGTCGGTGGTCCGCGCCACCTGCTGCACGGCCGGCGCCAGCGCGGTCGGCAGGGCGTGCGCGAACCGGACGCGGTTCACCCCGATGCCCAGCCGGCGGGCGTGCCGGACGTAGTCCGACGCCAGCGCGTCGATCATCCCGGCCCGCACCAGGCGGCTGATCGAGCACAACGGCCGGGCCACGAGCACCACCAGCGGCAGCACCAGCACGGCGGGCTCCGCCAACAGATCCGCACCCACCGCCGTCGGCGGCAGCCACTGCAGCTGCACCCCGAACAACGCGATGAGCACGACGGCCAGCGCGAACTCCGGGATCGAGTGCAGCCCCACGGTGACCGTGGTGACGATCCGGTCCAGCACGCCGCCCTCGCGCAACGCGGCCAGCACGCCGAGCAGCACCGACAGCGGGATCAGCAGTACGAGGGCGAGCAGCGCCAGCACGAGCGTCGGGCCGAGCCCGTCGTGCAGGAACTCCACGACGGGCCGGCCGGAGATCAGGGACACGCCGAAGTCACCGTGCACGAGACCCCACAGCCACCCGCCGAACCGGTCGAGCGGCGGCCGGTCCAGGCCCATCGCGGTCCGGATCTCCTCGATCCGGCGAGGGTCCGGGTTGTCGCCCGCCAACGCCACCGCCGCGTCCCCCGGCAACGCCTGCACCAGGAGGAACACGACGGTGACGACGGCGAGCACCTGGACCGCGCCGATGGCCAGCCGCCGGGCCGCGTACCGGCGCAGGCTCACCCCAACCACACCTTGTCGAACCGCGCCCAGTCCAGCGTGTTCGCGGGCGCGGTGGAGATGCCGCCGACCCGTGGCGCGGCGCCGACGATCCAGTCCGCGAAGCCCCACATCAGGTAGCCGCCCTCGGTGTGCAGGGAGCGTTGCATCTCCCGGTACACCGCGCCGCGCTCGGCCGCGTCCACAGTGGACACCGCCTTGTCGTACAGGGCGTCGAACTCGGGCCTGGCCCACTTGGTCACGTTGGTGCCCGAACCGGTCAGCAGGCGCTGCGCGATGTGCGTCTCGATCGGCATCGCGCCGGACCGGAAGCTCGACAGCGACCCGTTCTTCAAGGTGTCGGCCCAGTAGCTGTCCTTGTTGCCGGTGACGACCTCGATGGTCAGCCCCGAGCCCTTGACCTGGTCGGCGAACACCGTGGCCGCCTCCACCATCCCGGCCGCCGCGGTGGACGTGTCCAGCTTGACCGTCAGCCCCTCGGCGCCGGCCCGGCGGATCAGGAACTTCGCCTTGTCCAGGTCGCGGGTGCGCTGCGGGATGTCGTCGGCGTAGTGCTGGTAGCCCTTGCCGAACAGGTCGTTGCCGACCTGACCGCTGCCCGCCAGCACCGACTCGACCAGCTGCGGCCGGTCGGCCAGCAGGAACAGCGCCTCGCGCAGGTCGCTGTTGTCGAACGGCGGCCGGTCCAGCTTCATCGCGAACGCCTGCACGGCGCTGTTGGGCGCGCGGTGGATCGCCATCCGGTCACTGGCCGCGTGGCTGCGCGCGGTGGTCGGGGTCAGGTCGTGCGCGTACTCGACCTGGCCGCCGAGCAGCGCGTTCGCCCGCGCCGACTCCTCGTTGGCGATCACGAACTCCAGCTCGTCCAGGTGCGGCGCGCCCTCCCAGTACTCGGCGTACCGCTTGAGCAGCACCGACTTGCCGGGCTCGAACGAGACGAAGCTGAACGGTCCCGAGCCGACGGGCTTGGTGAAGTCCTCGGTGCCGGCGGGCACGATGTACGCGCCGAACGCGGCGAGCGCGTTGGGGAACTCCACGAACGGCCGCTTCAGCGCGAACTCGACCGTCCGGTCGTCCACCGCGCGGCTGTTCGGCAGGTCGATCAGCGCGAGGCTGGACTTGGCCCGGAACGCGCGGCCGGGGTCGAGGATGCGGGCGTAACTGGCCAGCACGTCGTCCGCGCGCACGGGCTGGCCGTTGTGGAACGCGGCCTGGCGCAGGGTGATCCGCCAGTGGGTCAGGGTGGCGTCGGGCTCCCACTTCTCGGCGAGTCTGGGCTGCGCCGAGACGTCCGGGCCGAGGTCGGCGAGCTTGTCGTACAGCGCCTTGGACCGGGCGGCCTCCACGAACAGGTTCGCCAGGTGCGGGTCCAGCACCTCCTTGGCGCCGCCGCCCGCGAACGCCGCGCGCAGCCGGCCGCCGTCGCGTGGCGTGGACGCGGTGGACGCCGGGCCGCTTGCCGTCCCGCAGCCGGTGAGAGCGGCGATCGACAGACCAGCGGTGAGGCCGAGGAAACCGCGGCGGTTGAGGGGGTGCATGGTCGTTCCTTTCACTGGGCGGCGCATCACTGGGGCTCGCGAAGGCGCGCGACGAGGTGCAGGCGGTCTCCGGACAGGTCTTCGCGCAGCTCGGCGTCGGAGGTCCAGGGCTCGTCGGTGCGCGGGCCCGGCGAGTCGAACAGGGCCAGCACGTCGAACCCGGCCTGGTCCAGGAAGTGGCGCAGTTCCTGGGGGAACAGCAGCCGCCACGCGGAGCGCTGCACCAGCGGCTGGGCGCCGGGCCACCACCACTCGCGCCGCCTGCGCAGCAGCTGGGCGGCGTGGTCGATCCACAGCTTGGTGTGCGAGGTGTAGGGCACGCCCTCCCAGACGACGGTGCGGGCGCGGGCGCCGTCGAGCAGTTCGGTGTTGCCGAGGAAGAACGCGCCGTTGCGCATCTCCGCCACCAGCAGGCCGCCGGGTGACAGGTGGTCGCGGCAGCGGCGCAGGAAATCGTCCAGGTCGGCGTTCGTGTGGCAGTACAGCAGCGCGCTGTCCAGGCACGTGATCACGTCGAAGCGCTGACCGAGGGAGAACGACCGCATGTCGCCGCGCACGAACGAGACCGCCGGGTGGTGCTCGCGGGCGTACTCGACCATCCGCTCGGAGCTGTCCAGCCCGACCACTCGGTAGCCGAGGCTCGCCAGGTGGCCGGCGTCGCGGCCGGTGCCGCAGCCGACGTCCAGCAGGCCGCGGCCAACCCCGGAATCGCGGCCAACCCCGAAGCGCGTCACGATGTCGTGCGTGAACCGGGCGGCGACGTGGTCGGGATCGGGGAACTGGTGCTCGTAGAGCGCCGGGTTGTCGGTCAGCAGGTTCTCGCCCGCCGGGCTCGTGTTCAGCGGGTTCGCGTTCGGCGGGTTCGTGTTCGGCCGGTTCGCGTTCAGCGTCATCGGGCCACCTCTCGGTTCTTGGCGAGCACGCCACGTCGGTGCAAGCGGGCCACGGCCGCCGCGCACCCGAGCCCGATCGCCACGCACAGCAGGGACGCCACCCAGCCCGACCGGCCGAACACCCAGCCGATCGCCGCGTTGCCCAAGGCCGCGGCGACGCCCGAGACCAGGTAGAACACGCCGAAGTAGGTGCCCGCGAGCCCAGTGCGGCCGAATGCCGGGATCAGCTCGTAGACGAACGGGTGCGCGATCATCACGCCCACCGACAGCAGCAGCGCCGCGACCAGGACGGGCGTGATGCCGCCGAGCGGGCCGACGTGGCTCACCGCCGTCGCCACGAACCCCAGCCCCATGACGGCGAGCCCGAGCGCGATCACCCGGCCGCGTGCCATCCGCTTCAGCGCCTTGGTGATGCGCACCTGGAACAGCAGAGTGGCCACCGTGGACACCAGGAACACGGCCGCGACGGCGAGCGCCGAGTCGGTGAGCCGCCGTGCCTCCAACGGCAGCACCAGGTAGAGCTGGTTCTGGAGCACGAACATGCCGGTGAGCGCGCCGGTGAACGCGAGGAACCGGCGGTCGGCCAGGCACTCGCGCCAGTCGTCCAGCACGGTGCCCTGGTGCGGCGGGGCGGGACGTGCGGGCAGCACGACCGCCTGCACGACGGTGAGCACGGCGAAGATCCCGGCCGCGACCAGCGCGGCGATCCGGAAGTCCCACAGCATCAGCAGGCTGCCCAGCAGCGGACCGGTCAGCGCGCCCGCCTGCCCGTAGATGTTGAACAGGGCGAACGCGCCCGCCCGGTCGGACGACTCCTCGGCGATGTAGGCGCGCACGGCCGGGTTGAACAACGCGCCCGCGAGCCCGCTGAGCACGGACGCGGCCAGCAGCACCGCCACCGACTCGCCCGCCGCGAACAGCCCGAACCCGATCGCCCGGATCGCGCAGCCCGCGATGATGATCCGGCGCGGGCCGAGCCGGTCGGACGCCGAGCCGCCGAGCAGGAACAGCCCCTGCTGGCTCAACGTCCGCACGCCGAGCACCACGCCGATCGTCGCCACCGACAGGCCGAGGTCGCCCAGGTGCGTGGCCAGGTAGGGGATCAGCAGGTAGAAACCGGTGTTCACGCCGAACTGGTTGACCAGCAGCACGCGCACCGACAGAGGGAAACGCCTCATCGGTGCTCAACCCTTTTGGACACCACGCCGAGACCGGGCGCGGGGGACAGCCGCAGCGTGCCGTCCTCACCGCCGATACCGGTCCACGGGTCGTCGGCGAGCAGGAGGTGGCCGTCCAGGTCGACCCACCGGGCGTGGCCGGTCAGGTGCACGGCCGGCGCGATGCCGAGCGAACTGGCCACCAGGCAGCCGAGCATGACGTCCAGGCCGGACGCGTGCGCGATGTCGATGATCTCGCGGGCCGCGGTGATCCCGCCGCACTTGGCCAGCTTGACGTTCACGCCGTCGACCACGCCCGCCAGCGCACGCACGTCGGCGGCGGTGGCCGCGTCCTCGTCCGCGATCAACGGCACCGGGCACCGGTCGTGCAGCCACGCCAGGTCGTCCGGTCGGCCGGGTGCGATCGGCTGCTCCAAGGCGTCGACGCCGGTGAGCTGTTCGACGATCCGGACGGCCTGCTCGGCGGTCCAACCGCCGTTGGGGTCGAGGATGAGGCGCGCGTCCGGCGCGGCGGCCCGGATCGCCTTGACGGTGGCGACGTCGTGCTCCGAGCCGACCTTGACCTTCAGCACGGTGAACCCGCGTGCGGCCAGTTCGGCGGCGTTGGCGGCAGCCGTCGCCGGGTCACCGATACCGATCGTGCAGGCCGTCGGCACGTCCGTCCACTGTGGAACGCCGACGAGGGCGTGCACCGGCACCCCTTGCCGCAACGCCGTCAGGTCGTGCAGGGCGGTGTCCACGGCGGCCAGCACTCCCGGCGGCAGCTCCGGCAGGCGTTCGCGCAACTCCGCAGGCCCAGCGCACCCGGCCACCACCGGCGCCAAGTCCCGCAGCAGACCGGTGATCCGCGAGACGTCCAGCCCGTAGTACTGGCTCGTCACCACCTCGCCGTGCCCGCGCAACCCGTCGCACTCGACCACCACGCGCACGGCGTCACGACGTGCCATCACCGACCGCGAGATGCGCAACGGCGACCGCAGCTCCAGCCCGTACACCGTCCAGTCGAGCTTCACGCCGGCACCCCGACGGCCTTGGGCGCGTACACCGACCGGCACCTGGCCCAGCTGGTGACCTCGATCTCCGCCGTGTCCGCGATCTCCACCGGCCGGTCCTCCGGCGTCCCCAACAGACCCCGTGACCGGCAGAAATCGTCGTCGAAGATGGTGCCGAGATAGCGGTGCGGACCGTCCGGGAAGATCGTCACCACGGTCGCGCCCGGCTCGACGCGCGCCACCCACGCCGACACCAGGGCGACCGCGCCGGTGCTCCAGCCGCCGGTGACGAAGCAGTCCCGGGCGAGCCTGCGGCAGGCGTCGACCACCTCCACCGGGCCGAGCCAGTGCACCTCGTCGAACTCCTCGTAGGCGACGTTGCGCGGGTGGATGCTGCTGCCCAGGCCGCGCATCACGCGTGACCGGGCGGGCTGGCCGAAGATGGTCGAGCCGACGGTGTCCACGCCGATCAGCCGCACGTCGGGCCAGTAGCGGCGCAGGGCCGTGACGACGCCGGCGCTGTGCCCGCCGGTGCCCACGCTGCACACCAGCACGTCGGCGCGGTCCAGTTGGGTCGCGAGTTCCCGGGCCAGACCCGTGTACCCGGCGGGGTTGTCGGGGTTGTTGTACTGGTCGGGCCAGTACGCGCCCGGCAGCCCGCGCAGCACCGACTGGAGCCGGTCCAGCCGGGCCTGCTGCCAGCCGCCGGTCGGGTGCGGCCGGTCCACGACCTCCAGCCGGGCGCCGTGGGCGCGGAGCAGCGCGCGCATCGACGGTTCCAACTCGTGGTCGACCACCAGCACGACCGGGTGCCCCAACGCCTGACCGGCGAACGCCAGTCCGAGGCCGAGGGTGCCGCTGGTCGACTCCACGACCACCGCGCCGGGACGCAGTTCGCCGCGTTCACGTGCGGCCAACAGCATCGCGACCGCCGAGCGCGCCTTCATGCCGCCCGCGCTCAGGCACTCCAGCTTCGCCCAGAAACCGCCGTGGCGGTGGGGGAGCGGGGTGTCGATGCGGGCGACCGGGGTGTTGCCGAGCAGGTCGAGCAGGTGGTGGTTGCGGCGTGTGCCCGCTGGAGACAGCACGGTCACCGGACCCGTTCTGCTCGGTAGTGGTGCAGCGTGGTCGGGCCGCCGTGCAGCCAGAAGAAGGGGTACGGCTCCGCCGACACCGCCGTGACGCCCGAGCCGAGGAACCACGGCACGATCGCGCTCGCGGTCTGGGCGAACACCACCAGCGGCCGGTCGGCGGCGACCGCGGTGCGCAGCAGCCGTTCGAAGCTGCCGTTCCCGACCGTCATGCCGGAGGCCAGCACCAGGTCGCAGTCCGCGACGGCGGCCTCGGCGTCGGTCACGATCGGCTCGTCCCACTCGGTGCGACCGCCCTTGAGGTCGCACGGCACGTACCGCAGGCCGCGGGCGCGCAGGTGGTGCAGCAGCGAGTTCACCACGCCGACGACCAGCACCCGTTGTCCCGGCACGGCGTCCAGCAGGTCGACCACCGCCGACGCGCGGGCCATCGACTTGGCGAGCGAGTCGCCGGGGCCGATCACGACCTGCTGTGCGGCCGAGAGTTCGTGCGGGTGCGCGTTCATCAGGTACGCGTCCAGCACGGCGGTGCGGATCGCGGCGTCGGGGTGGGTGAGCAGGTCCGCGACGCTCTCGCCGACGCAGTCGGTCACCTCCGCGTCGTCCGCCTCGTCTGGTTCGACCGCGCACGAGCCGACCGCGTCACCGACCCGGACGCTGATCACGGTGTTGCGGTACGCCTGGCCGCGCGAGACGTGCCGGGCGCCCTGCCTGGTGGTGAACGCGACGCTCACCCGGCACTCGGCCGGATCGGGTCCCATCCCGCCCGTGCGCGCGAGGGCGATGAGTTCGGTGACGCCGGACAGCGGGCGGCGGGCCGCCTCGGCGGTCACTCGGCACCCTCCGCGTACCGGACTTCCAGCGTGCTCACGACGCGTTCCGCCCGGTCACGGGCGTCGGTGTCCGGTGACGTGACCATGACGTGCCCGAGGTAGCTGTTGTTGCTGGTCGGTTCGCCGGCCCGGTGCCCGGCGGGCTTCGCCGCCCAGTCGACCACCTCGGGGTTCGCGGCCAGGGTGTCGACGCCGTCGATGCCGGCCAGCACCCCGGCGCGCGGTGGCAGCAGGAACGAGATGGCCGCGCTGCGCACGCCGGTTTCGCGGGCGCGCAGGTCGGGCTGTTGGCCGGCGGCGAGCTGGGCGAACACGGAAGGCAGGTCGATGCCCGTGACGCGGCGGACCAGTTCGGTGATCTGGTTGCCCGCCGGGCGCGGGTTGACCTCGATCAGCCGGGGGCCGTCGGCGGTCAGCTTGACCTCGGTGTGCGCCACGGCGTGGTCCAGGCCCAGCGCTTCGATCGCGGCCACGGCGGTGTCGACGGCGGCGGACCGGTCGGCGTCGGTCAGGGCGGCCGGGAACATGTGGCCGCTCTCCACGAACCACGGCCGCCCGGCCAGGCTCTTGTCCGTAACGCCGATCACGTAGGTCGTGCCGGCCACCGTCACCGTCTCCACGCTCACCTCGGGGCCGACGAGGAGTTCCTCGAGCAGCACGGTCGGCACCCGCTCCTGGCCCCGGGCGTTGACCGGGAACGCCTCCAGGGCGAGGAACGCCTCGCGGAGACCGGCCTCGTCCCGCACCTCGCGGACGTGCATCCCGGCGCACAGGTCGACCGGCTTGATCACCAGCGGGTAGCCCAGGTCGGCGGCGGCTTTCGCGGTGGCGGGCCAGTCCTCGGTGAGGGCGAACCGGGGGCCGGGCACGCCCGCGTCGCGGGTGGTGGTCCGGGTGAGGTCCTTGCGGTAGGCGCGTTCGACGGCCTGCGGGTCGGGACCGGGCAGGTTCAGGTGCCTGGCCACCGTGGCGACGGTGGAGAGGTAGTAGTCGCAGGAGGAGATCACGCCGTCGAACGGGAGCACTTCGTGCATACGCTCCACATAGGACAGAAGCGCCGGGATGTCGTTGGTCTCGGAGGTGAGCACGTTCTCCGCCGCCAGCAACGGGTGCGGGTGCGTTGGCGCGGAACGCAGGTAGTGGTGCAGATCGCGGGTGAGGAAGGTGAACCGGTGGCCCGACTCGTGGATCGCCCGTGGCAGCAGCGAGCTCATCGCGCCGACCCAGCTCTCGATCATCAACAAGTGCGCCACGCGTGCTCCTCCGGAGGACGTCGGACCGGGTCGAGGGAATGGTAATCATTATCAGTGTCACCGCATGACCGTCAATCGGGTGATGTGGATCACGAAGGTGTGGGCGGATAGCGCGGTGGCGCCGCATGACGCTCCGCACCAACGTCGACTACGCCGCCCAGGGCGCGCTGCTGCCGTGCTCATCCGCGACCTGCTCGTGGCCGCCGACCGGCCCAAGCAGCGCCGCGACGGCCTGGTCGGGTGTGGCTGTCCTGCGCCGCCTACCGGCGGGCACAGCTGATCAGCCGCGTTGTTGCACGCCGAGAAGCTGGCGCCACAGAAGGTGCGCCACAACGTTTTCGTCCGCGAGTCGGTGGCCGACCTGCCGGCTGCCGTTCGACGCGAGGTCGGCGGCCGAGGCCTCCAAGGCCTGGCCTACCGGATCGGCGTGGTCCCGACCGGGCGATCGGTGTTCACCGGTCATGACTCCATCCGACTTTGGTGGAACTCCCCATATGACACACCGCTTACCCGCTTCGCCTCCATCGCCCGGGAAAGCTTGAGCCATATATCCTGCCTCAGCTGCGCTTCAGCGGCATCCAGCGAGAAGAATGCAAAATCGGATATCTCCTCGTCGGCTACCGACATGCGGCGCGTGTCTTCCTCGTACGCTGTCCCGCCATCGAAGATGAACACCAGCAGGTCGTCCCACGGGCCGTGCGCGTCTACCCAGTCCACCAGTAGCAGTCCGCTGATCTGCGTGATGAAGCCCAGTTCCTCTTCAACCTCGCGGACGGCCGCAGCAATGGGTGACTCGTTCGCTTCCGCCATGCCACCCGGAAGGTCCCAGTACTGCTTGTACGTCGGGTTGACGAGAAGGACACGGTCGTCCCTGTCGCAGATGACGACCTTTGCCGAAACACGCTTGCGGGCTTGCCGCGCGTTCCCCTCGGCCAGCCACCTGAAGCGCTCCGGGTCGCTATCGTCCTGCCGACTCATACGGACCATTCCGCTTGTGCTTCCGGTATCTGCGCGCTTGCCGCAGACGCCGCCAAGCGGTCGTTCATCTCACTGACCTCCGGCAAGGCGGACTGCTCGGAAAGCCGCTGCCGCAACTGCGCGAGGCCGGAGTGTGCACGCGCGGATCCGAGTCCTGGAGCAGCTGTAATGATCTCAATGCCCACTCGGGCCGCACCCGCGTGGTCGCCTAGTGCCGCAAGTGCGTTCGCGAGTGTCAAGCTGGCAAGGATACGACTCCGTACGCGGTCGCTCGCGCTTCGCAGTGCGATTACTTCGGCGGCGCTCTGTGTCGCATCCTCGTACCGCTGCAAGTCATACGTGCAGAGCGCAACTTCGCCGGCGAAGGAAGCCCGATCGAAACCGGAAAGCCAACTGTCCCGCGTGCCGCGTCCGACAGAATCCAGGGCGCTCTCCCCGGCGTCAAGTGCTCGACGTGCCTCGCGTTCCTTGCCCTGCATGGCGAGTGCCCGACCCTCCATGGTGTGGAGACGTGCCACAAGGTGCGGCGCATGGGCTTGGCTGCCCGTCACTTGGGATATTCCCTTGAGGGCCAAACGTTCGGCAGTTCGGGCATCATCCATCTGCACAGCCAGGTGGGACAGCGACGCGAGGACGTTGGAGCCGAGCTGAAAGTTCTGGGCGGTAGTCGCCAAGTGGTACGCCTGCGTCAGGCGCACCTGCTGCTGGTTCTCGGCTGTCATGGCCAGTGACCTGAACCGGCGCGAGGCTGGACTGGTCGACAAACTCATCCCTGAGAAGTGAGCCGGCAGGTTGCGTAGCCGCAACGCTTGGCGCTTCGGGGTGCAGCAGCTCGTCCAGCTCGGCGATCGTGATCTTCAGCAGCTTGGCCAGCAGTGGACGCTTGTACGGCAGCGGTTCGCGTGTGCCTGCCTCCCAGCGCCCCACCGTCGTCGGTTCGACGTGGGCGGCTTCGGCGAGCTTCTCTTGCGTGAAACCGGCGGCCTTGCGGGCACGGGCCAGGGAGGTTCGCCGTACTGCCATCGGGTGACCTCCTGGCGCTGGCTGTCGCATTCCGCGGTGCAAGTAGTCGCTGGTCGAGCGTACCGCTGCCGGATCGCGGTTCGATCCGTGTGGTGGCTTGGCGCTGGTTGCCGCACCTGGGGGATTCCACCCTTGACCAGCCCTGATCGAGCAGACCCCTTGAGCGGAAAGGCCAAGCAATGCCGAGCAGTACGCCGGACACCCGGCAATCCACGTTGCAAGCCGCCCTGGACTACGCCGCACTCGGTTGGCCCGTCATACCCGGAGCCGTCTGGCACGACGGACGGTTCGCTCACCCGGTTGACGAGCGTCCCGTCACCAGTCCCTGTCTCCGGCCGGTCGAGGAAGCGACCACCGATGCCGATGTGGTGCGGGAGTGGTGGTCGGCTCCCGGCTTGTACGCACCGAACGTGTTCACCGTGACGGGTGCGAGTCTGGGTGCGTTCATGGTGGCCGAGTCGCTGGTCATGGCCCTGGCGGACGACCCGTGGTTCGCCGCCCTGCCGACGCCGGTGTTGTCCTTCCCGAACATGCCGATCGCCTACTTCCTCGTCCGGCCACCAGTGCCCTCGGTGCTGCTGAGCAATGAAGCGCGGGTGCTGGATGTGGGGATGCCGATGCCCCTGCCGCCGAGCGCCCTTGAGACCACGCCGGTGATCTGGCTGGTCACCCCCGAACAGGCGGGCAACGTCCTGATGCCTGGTGACGTGCTGGCCGACCTCATCCAGAGCCTAGGAAGGAAAAGTGCGTGAACGAGCTGGCTGAGCAGACGGCACTGACCACCGTTGGACCGCTGTGGACTCCGGAGGAGTTCGCCAGGGTCATGCGTGAGCTCGCGGCAGACGAGGCGCCACGGTTGTTCGCCATCGTGGAGGAGTACGGCGAGGCCGAAGACGCCCGCGTTGCGGGCTACGGCCTGGCCTACGCCGACCGCGCCGAGGTCGACTCCGTGGAAGGCGGTTTCCACCTGAACTCGCAGAGTGCGGAGAGCGCCCGGATGCTGTTTGAGATCAGTTCGCGGTCGGTAGGAGTGCGGCGGGTGCATGTGGTGTGGCTCGACCGGACAACCACCGTGGCGCAACAGGACTGAACGCAGCACAGCAGACGGTTCGGAGGAGGTGGCCTGGTTGAGGCGGGCGCTGTGCGGCAACGGTTCCGGGTGACGGAGCTGGAATCGTCACCTTCACCTGAGTCACAACCAGTCACCACAAGCGTGGCCGGCACCCTGACGGGTGCCGGCCACGCTGTCCGCTGTCAGGGCTGGTCAGGGCTGGTCAGGGCTGGTCAGGGCTGGTCAGGGTTGGACGGTGAAGGTGTAGGTCTGCTGTCCGGTGCCGACGGCGGCGCCGGAGGTCGTGGTGGCGGTGGCTTCGAAGACCACCGTGTAGGTGCCCGCCGCCTCGAACGCCCAGTTCGCGTGCGCGTGCGTGTTGACCGCGAGGGTCCGGCTGTCGGGCAGGCCGTTGCCGCTGTCGAACCAGACGGTCGGCGAGCCGAAGGCGGTGGTGTAGACGCTGACGTCCGCCGGTCCGGTGACCGAGACGAGCCTGGCGTTCAGCGAGTTGTTCTGCAGCACGCCGGTGGGCACGCCGGCGGTGTCGAGGCCGGGCCAGAGGATGCCGCTGACCTGGTTCTGCGGCAGGATCCAGACCGGCGAGCCGGGGGTGCCGAGGAACGAGTAGGCGGAGTTGGACGGCACGGTGGTCTTGGCGCCCGACACGACGTTGAGCGTCACGGTGGACGGCGCGCGGTCGACGGCGGGGGACACCGTGGCGTCGCGGATGTCGAGGGTGAGCGCGCTGCCGGTCCAGTCGATGTCGAGGGCGTCGATGTGCCCCTGGGAGATCGTGGCGGCGTTGGCGGAGCCGGGTGCGAGCAGGGCCAGACCCGCGGCGAACGCGGCGGCGGCGATGGTGCGGTATCTCATGCGTTCACCTGGAATCGGTAGAGGGCGGGCGCGGAGGTGACCTTCTGGCCGGTCGCGGCGAGGACGCCGCTGACCCGCACGACGACGGCGTAGTTGCCGGCCGCCTCGAAGGCCCAGTTGGCGTGCTGGTGGTTGGCGGCGGTGAGGCTCACCTTGTCGGGCAGGCCGTTGCCGCTGTCCACGAGCACGGTCGGCGCGCCGAAGGCGTCGGTGGTGAAGATGCTGAACCCGGCCGGGCCGTAAACCCGCTCGAACTTCAGGGTCAGGGCGTCGTCGACGAAGACGCCGGGTGCGATCTCCTCGGTGGCGATGCCCGGCCACAGCAGGGCCGGGTCCTCGATCTCGGGCAGCACCCAGACCGGGCTGTCGGGCGCGCCGAGGAAGGCGTAGGCCGGGTCGGCGGGCACCGCGGTGCGTGCTTCGGGCTTGACGACGAGTCTCACGTCCGAGGGCGCGTACTCGACGTCGTTGGTCTCGTCGTGGATGTGGAGGTCGAACTGGCCGTCCTCGAAGGCGACGCCGATGACGTCGACGTGCCCGCCGTCGAGGGTGACGGCGGTGGCTGCGGTGGCGGGCCCGGTGGCCGCGCCCACCAGGACCGCTGCCACGAGGGGCAGCAGGGCTAGGCGTGCTGACGTGCGCACGGTGGGTTGCTCCGTTCGTGGGGATGTGCGGTGGAAGTCGACCGCGCCGCCGCAGTGTTGCATGTGACAATCATTTTCAGTAGAGCTGAACGGCAGCTGTCGCACTGCGCCGAATGGGCTGTTGAAAACGGTTGTCGTTCACGTTAGGTTCGCCGTGCCCGGTCCGTCCTCGCTGGTCGGCCGGCGTCTGCGTCTGGAGGGGAACCCAATGCACGTGCGTGCGTTCTCGCGCGCCACCGGGGCGGTCCTGGCCGTCCTGTTGACCGCCTGCAACGCCACGGCCGGTGGTGGTGCGGCCGACGGGGTGTCGGTCGTGGCGACCACCGAGATCCTGGCCGACCTGGTGCGCAACGTCGGCGGTGAGCGGGTCCGGGTGGACTCGCTGGTGCCGCCCGGTGGCGACCCGCACTCCTACGAGCCGGTGCCCGCGGACGCGAAGAAGGTCGCCGGGGCCGACGTGACGTTCACCAACCACCTGTTGCTGGAGGAGCAGCGCCTGATCAAGGCGATCGACGCCAACGTGCGGGAGGGCACGCCGAACGTGTCGCTGGCCGAGGCGTCGGAGACCTATGGCGCGCACGTGATCCCGTTGGTGGAGAACATCGGTCTGGACGTGCTGTGGCTCGGGCTGCGGGTGCGCGGCGACGGCAAGGACAAGGGTGCCACCCGCTCCTCGGAGGTCCGGCTGGCGGCGACCGCGCTGGACGGGCCGGGCGAGCTGGTCGTGTACCTGACCGAGGCGTTGGGCAAGCCGGTGGTGTACTTCGACTCGGCGGACGAGTTCTCCGACGTCGACGCCGCGACGCTGCCACCGGCCGCGCACACGCACCTCAACTGGGCGTTCACCAAGCCGGGCGTCTACCGGCTGACGCTCGCGGCGTCCCTGCTCAACGGCAACGGGAGCGCGCCGGTCCCGTTGGGGGAGAGCACCTTCACCTTCGCCGTGGGCGTGGACCCGACCGGCGTGGCGGGCACGGTCCTGAACGAGGGGCACACCGACCTGACCGTTGACCTGGACACCGGTGGGCTCTACACCCTCAACGACGCGGCGGGCGGCACGAACCAGCGGCAGGTCGTCCCGGCGGCCGACGCGGTGATCGAGGTGCCCAACAAGGCCATCGCCACCGTCCCGGACGACCCGCGGTTCGCCTTCCTCGGCGCTGCCGGCGCGACGGTGCACCAGTTGCCGCAGGCGGTGTTGGGCAAGCACGTCCACGGCGAGATCGACCCGCACCTGTGGCAGGACGTGCGCAACGCCCGCGCCTACGCGGAGCTGATCCGCGACACGTTGCGCACCGCCGACCCGGACGGCGCGGAGATCTACGACCGCAACGCCCGCGCCTACCTCGACCGGCTCGACGAACTGGACGGCTACGTGCGCGAGACCGTCGCCCGCGTGCCGCGCGAGCGCCGGCACCTGGTCACCACCCACGACGGGTTCGGCTACTTCGCCGCCGCCTACGAGATGACCGTCGCGGGGTTCGTCGTGCCCAACCCGGCGCAGGAACCGAGCGTCGAGGACGTGCGCAAGCTGTCGGAGACGGTGCGCAACCTGAAGGTGCCGGCGGTGTTCATGGAGCCGAACCTGGCGCAGCGCGCTTCGGTGCTGAGCCAGGTGGCCCAGGACCAGTCGGTCGGGGTGTGCGTGCTGTACGGGGACGCGTTCGACGACAAGGTCCACAGCTACGTGGACATGATGCGGCACAACGCCGACGAGGCGGCCCGATGCCTCGCCTGACGCGGTTCCTCGCACTGCTCGCCGTGCTTGCGATCGTCCAACCGGTCGCCGTCGCACAGGCTGCCGAGCAGGTGGTCATCTCGGACGGCCACGTGGACCTCGGGCCGCGGTTCGCCGACGGGCAGTGGACGGTCCAGTTGCGCGACGACACCGGTGACGAGCCGAAGTGGCGTGCGTTGTCCGATGTGGTGCTGCACGTGGCCGAGGCGGCCAAGACCGCCGTGCCCGACGATCCGGCGTACGACTTCCTGGGCGACCGGGGCAGCCCGATCTGGGTGTTGCCGCAGGTCGAGCAGGACGGCGTGGTGTGGCCCGGTTGGAACACCCAGGATCCCGAGGTGACCGCGGCAATCGATCGCGAGGTCACCTGGCGGCTGCACGGCGTGCGCGGACCGGGCCGGTTCGTGCTGTTCCTCAGCGGCAACTTCGGCGCGCCGACCACGATCTTCACCAGCACCGCCACGACACCGCAGGAGACCGGCATCGAGGTGGGCACGCACGTGCACGGCAACTGGGTGTTCGGTGCGCCGGGCACCTACCTGCTCGACCTGGAGATGGCGGCGTCCACGAAGGACCGGGGCGAGGTGGCCGACCGGCGGGTGCTGCGCGTCCACGTCGGCGACGACACCGACCCGCGGTCGGCGTTCGACGTGGCCGTCGCCGAACCGGAGCAGCAGGCAGAGCCCGCGCCCGAGCCGGCGGACTCCCGTTGGTGGGTGTGGGTCGGACTGGGCGGCGCGCTGCTGGTGGTGGCCGCCGTTGTGGTCGTGGTTGTGCGTCGGCGAAGGGGAGAGCGATGAACGAGCCGATCCTGCACATCCGGGACCTGGCCGTGCACTTGGGCGGCCGTGAGGTTCTGTCCTCAGTGGACTTCAGCCTCCGCGCCGGCGAGTTGGTCGGTTTGATCGGTCCCAACGGCGCGGGCAAGACGACGTTGCTCCGCACGGCGTTGGGCCTGCTGCCGCCGCACCGGGGCGTCGTGACGGTGCACGGCCGCACCGCTCGGCAGGCCCAGGGCAGCCTCGGCTACGTGCCGCAGCGGCACGAGTTCGCCTGGGACTTCCCGATCTCCGTGGCCAAGGCGGTTGCCACGGGGCGGACGCACCTGACCGGGCTGCTCGGCCGACGTGGCGCGGAGGACCGTGCGGCTGTCGACGAGGCGATCGCGCGGGTGGGTCTGGACGGGCTGAGGACGCGGCCGGTGGGTGAGCTGTCGGGAGGCCAGCGGCAACGCGTGCTGGTCGCGCGGGCCCTGGCGTTGCGGCCTCGGGTGCTGCTGCTGGACGAGCCGTTCACCGGCATCGACGCGCCCACGCAGGAACTGCTGAGCCGGCTGCTCACCGAACTGCGTGACGAAGGGGTGGCCGTGCTGATGACCACCCACGACCTCGCCGCCGCGACCGCCCTGTGCTCACGGCTGTGCCTGCTCAACCGGACCGTTGTCGCCGACGACGAGCCCGCCGCGCTTGCCGACACCGACATCTGGCTGCGGACGTTCGGTCTGGAGCGGGCGGAACAGCTCCTGCGTTCGCTGGGGGTGACCCGATGAGCGCGGTGCTCGATGCGTTGACCGGGCCGTGGGAGTACGACTTCTGGCGGCGTGCGTTGCTGGTGGCGTTGCTGTCCGGGCTGGTGTGCGGCGTGGTCGGTGGGCATGTCGTCCTGCGCGGTATGGCGTTCATCGGTGACGCGGTGGCGCACGCGGTGTTCCCCGGGATCGCGGTGGCGTTCGTGCTCGGCACGAACCTGGTGATCGGCGGGGCCGTCGCGGGTGTGATCACCGCGTTGCTGATCGCGGTGGTGGCGCAGAACCGCAGGCTCAAGGAGGACTCGGTCATCGGGATCTTCTTCGCGGCGGCGTTCGGGCTCGGCATCGTCATCCTCAGCGCCGCACCCGGTTACGGCGGCTCGTTGGAGTCGTTCCTGTTCGGGTCGATCCTCGGCATCAGCGACAGCGACGTGGTGTCCGTCGCGGTGATCGGCGCGATCCTGCTGCTGGCCACGGCGCTGCTCAACAGCAGGCTGGTGGCCGCGACGCTGGACCGCGAACAGGCCCGTGCCGTCGGTCTGCCGGTGTTCTGGCTGGACATCGCCCTGTACGTGATGGTGACGCTGGCGATCGTCATCTCGTTGCAGGCGGTCGGGAACGTGCTGGTGCTCGCGCTGCTCGTGACGCCAGCCGCCGCGGCCCGCCTGCTGACCGACCGGCTCGGCGTGATGATGCTGCTGGCACCGGCCATCGGCGCGGGTGGCAGCGTGCTCGGGCTGTACCTGTCCTACGCGTTCGACCTCGCGGCGGGCGGGCTCATCGTGCTCACCCTCACCGGGATCTTCGTGCTGTGCTGGCTGTTCGCGCCTCGGCACGGCCTGGTCACCGGTGCCCGGTCCCGCCGATCCACCGCCGTTCTGGAGGCCAAGTCGTGACCGTTACCCGACTCGTGGCGGTGGCCGGGCTGACGGCCTCGGTGCTGCTGCTCGGCGCACCCGCCCTCGTGCTCGCCGAGCCCGTGGCGGAGGTCTCGGTGAGCGTTCGCGACCGCGCGCTCGAACTCGGGACCGAGCCCGCGTCGGTCAGCACCGCCGATGGGCGTGTTTCGATGCCCTGGGACACCACGGCGATCTCGCCGGGGACGTTGTTCGGTGACACCGTTCGACTCCAAGCCGTGCTGGTGGACGGTCCCGGTCCGCTTCGGACCGGTGGCGAGCCGGTGGCCGTGCCGGTCGTGTCGAGCGGAACGTTGGAGTGGGTGTTCACCGAGCCGGGCGAGCACACCGTTCAGGTCGACGCCGAGGGCTACTTGCTCGACGGGAGCCCGGTCAGTGCGCAGCGGCGTTACACGGTGGACGTCGACATCCCCGCAGTCAGTACGCCTGCGGTCGATGAGCCGCCCGCGAGGACGCTGGAAGTCGAAGCCCTCCCACAGGCCGCCCCCGAGGCAGTGCCAAGGGCGCAGGCACAGCAGCCCACCGCGACCGGCCGGGTCACCCTCGACCGGGGACACGTGGACGCCATTGCGCCGCGCCTGGTCGACGGTGGGCTGCGGGTCCAGGTCAAGGACGGCAGCGTGGTCGGCACGACCACCTGGCGTGAACCGGCGGACGTCGAGTTCCGCGTCACCACCGCCGCCCGCACCGCCCTGCCCGCGATCCCCGCTCTGTCCTTCCTCGGCTCCGCCGGCGCGCAGATCCACCTGCTGCCCCAGCAGGAGCAGCCGGGCATCCCGTGGATCGGCTGGTCGACAGAGGAACTGCGGCCGGCCGACATCGCCGGCCCGATCACCTGGACGCTCACCGCCGTGGACGGCCCCGGCCCGTTCGGTCTGTTCACCACGGGCTCGTTCGGCGCGCCGACGGTGATCTTCAACAGCACCGACGGGTTGCCCGACACCCATTCCGTCGCACTCGGCACGCACGCGCACGCCAACTGGGCGTTCGGCACGCCGGGCCGTTACCGGCTGGACTTCGCGGTGTCCGCCACCCGTGCCGATGGCAGCCAGGTCAGCGACACCGACTCGTACACGTTCGTCGTAGGCGATGGCACGGCCGCCACGACACCGGACGCCACCACACCGGACGCCACCGGGAACGGCCGCCGGACCCCGGTCCTCGCCTCGACCGGTCCCGCCGGAGTGCCCGCCGCCACCGCGTTGGCCCTGGCGCTGATCGTCACGGGCGCCGTCGTCCTCGTCGTCACCCGCCGCCGACCGGTCAAGGAGTCGTCGTGACCACGCACCGCCGCCGTGGCCTCGCCCTCGTCGCCGCAGCCCTGACGCTGGTCGCCGGCGCGTCCATCGTCCCGGCCTCGGCCCAGGACGCCACGACCGTGATCGACCGGGGTCACGTCGACCTGGTGGCGGGCGCCGTCGTCGACGGCGAGCTGGCCATCCGCTTCAAGGACGGCACCGGCGCCGAGCCCGTGTTCCGCGACCCCGAGACGGTGGTCACCCACGTCAAACCCGAGGCCAAGACCCAGGTGCCCGACGCGCCGGAGTACGCCTTCCTCGGGCCGGCGGGCAGCGACATCTGGATCAGCCCCGAGGTGGAGGACCCCAACCTGGTGTGGCTCGGCTGGAACACCGAGTCGCTGACCGCGGACCAGGTCGCACCCGACTCGGTGCGCTGGACGCTCGACGCGATCGGCGGCGACCTGCCCGGCAGCGCGCCACCGGGCGCCGTCACCGTCTTCCAGACCGGCCCCTTCGGCGAACCGCTGCCGCGTGTCTTCGACACCGCCAACCCCCTGCCCCAGCAGCACCCGGTGGAGCCGGCCACCCACGCCCACGCCAACTGGACCTTCGCCGCCCAGGGCGTCTACCGGCTCACCTTCGTCCTCGAAGCGACCACTCCCGCCGGGGAACCGCTGCGCGACACCGCCACCTACGCCATCGCGGTCGGCGAGGTCGACCCGACCACCGTGTTGCCCGGCCGGGGCGAACCGACCACGACCACTACCACCACGACAACCACCACCACGACGACAACCACCACCACCACCACGACAACGTCGACCACCACCACGACCGATGCCACGACTACGACGACCACCAGCGCCCCGACGCCGTGCGTGGTCCTCGATGACGGGCACGTCGACCTCATCGCACCCGGCCTGGTGGACGGCGCGCTGCGCACCCGGATCAAGGACGGCACCGCCGGCCCGGACAAAGCGGTCTGGCGCGACCCCGCCGACGTCGTCGTCCACCTCGTCCCACAGGCCCGAAACACCATTCCCGCGGACCCGGCCTACGCCTTCCTCGGCGACGCCGGCCAACCGGTGTGGCTCATCCCGCAGACCCAGATCCCCGGCATCATCTGGGCCGGCTGGAACACCGAGTCACTGCGCGCGGAGGACATCGACGGCGACGTCACCATCACCCTGTCCGCAGTGGACGGACCGGGCCGGATCGCACTGTTCCTGACCGGGTTGAAGCCGACCGTGCTGGCGAACTCCGGTGACGGCCTACCGGACGCGTTGACCGTGGCGCTGGGCACCCACGCCCACGCCAACTGGGCGTTCAGCCAGGAAGGCGTCTACCGGCTCACGGTCCAGGTAGCCGCAACCCTCACCGACGGCCGACGAACCACCGACACCGACGAGTTCACCATCGCCGTGGGCAACGTCGACCCCACCACCGCGCTGGGCAAGAACTGCACACCACCCACCGCAACCACCTCACCGGCCACGAGCAGCCCCACCACCACGCCACCACCTCCGGTTCCGGCCGGCCCCAACACCCGTCTCGCCAACACAGGCGGCGGCCCCCTGAGCACGGCGGTCGCCCTGGGTGCCCTGCTGCTCACCGGCGGCGCAGCCCTGCTCCTGCTCACCCGGACCCGCCGGCGACACAGCTGACGAACGCCGTCGAAAGGGGCGCCCGGACCGGGCGCCCCTTTCGATCAGGCCCACACGCCGTACGGGTAGCTGGAGTCACCCCACCGGCAGAGCCCGTTCGGGCTCCGGTCCGACGGCGGAGCGGTGAACTTGCTGCGGGCGCTCTGGTCCACGTACGTGCGTTGGCCGCTGTCCCAGCGCTGGGTGATGATGGTGTACGCCAAGTTCCCGTTGACGACGTTCGACTCCGCCAACAAGAGACGGGTGGGGTTGCTCCCGGAGGCGTTGCGGTAGCAGTAGACGGCAGGGAATCCCGGGGCGTTCGCCTGAGCCTGCACGGGAACGACGACGACTGCTGCGGCGCACATCGCCGCCGTCGCGGCCAGCGCTGCGGGAAGGCGCCGGGTCACGCGGGAGAGGAATCGAGTCATACCTCGATTGAAACGTTGTTAACAGGCCGGCGATATCCGCGAAACTCGGAGAGTTCGAGGACTTGCACCGGAATCTCTGCGGAGCGTCGGTCAGGCCTTGCGGGCGCGGTAGGCGGCTACGGCGTTCCGGTTGCCGCACGTGGTACTGCAGTAGCGGCGGGAGCGGTTGCGGGAGAGGTCCAGGACCAGGCCTTCACAGGTGGCGTCGGCGCAGATGGACAGCCTGCTCAGCTCGTCGGCGCGGATGACGTCGATCATCGCCATGGCCGTCTCCACGGCGATCCGGTCGGCCAGCGGCGTGCCGGGGTCGGTGGCGTGCAGGTGGTAGTCGAATCCGTCGTGCCGCACCAGCTGGGGCACGGCGTGGTGCTCGGCCAGGATCGCGTTGACGATCTCGACGGCGGTGTCCCGGTCGCTGGTCAGGAGCCGTCGCAGCGGGGCGCGCAGGGCGCGGACCGCCTCCAGTTCGGCGGCGTCGTGGGTGCGCGACCCGGTGTAGGCGTGCTCGGTGACGAACGCGTCGAGCTGCGCCCGGTCGGTCATCGTGTCCGGCTCCTCGGCCGAGTTCACGAGGGCGACCGCGGCGACCAGCGACGCGACGGTGTCATGAGTGAAAAGCACGTTGACAGATTACCCCCTGGTCCATAGTGTCATGAGTCATGGCGACGATGACGCATGACATGCAGGCTGGTGGGCGGCTGCGGGCCGGGTTGGGCTTCGCGCTGCTGTCGGCGTCGTCCTTCGGGCTGTCCGGGCCGATGGCGCGCGGGCTGATGGACGCGGGCTGGTCGTCGGGGGCCGCGGTGGCGGTGCGGGTGCTGTTGGCGGCCGTCGTGCTCACGCCGATCGCGCTGGTCCAGTTGCGCGGCCGGTGGCGCCCGGTGCGCCGCACCGCACCGCTGATCACGGCGTACGGGCTGGTCGCGGTCGCGGGGTGCCAGCTGGCGTTCTTCAACGCCGTCGCGCACATGGAGGTCGGCGTCGCGCTGCTGGTCGAGTACACCGCGCCGGTCGCGGTGGTCGGCTGGTTGTGGCTGCGTCGCGGACAGCGGCCCGGTCGGCTGACGGTCCTCGGCGCGCTGCTCGGGCTGATCGGCCTGCTGCTGGTGCTGGACGTCGTGTCCGGCGCACGGGCGAGCGCGGTCGGCATCATGTGGGCCTTGGGCGCCATGGCGGGGGCGGCGGTCTACTTCGTGCTCTCCGCGCGGGACGAGGACGGGCTGCCCGGCACCGTGCTGGCCGCCGGTGGGCTGCTGCTCGGCGGTGTCGCGCTGCTGGTGGCGGGCGCCGTCGGGATCGTTCCGCTGGCCGTGTCGACCGAGCCGGTCGCGTTCGACGGGGTCACCGTGGCGTGGTGGCTGCCGCTGCTGGTGCTCGGCGTGGTGACGGCCGCGCTCGCCTACGTCGCCGGTATCGCCGCGACCCGGCGGCTCGGCTCGCGGTTGGCGTCGTTCGTGGCGTTGACCGAGGTGCTGGCGGCGCTCGTGTTCGCCTGGCTGCTGCTGGGCGAGGCGCCGGGCGGGATCCAACTGGTCGGCGGTGTGCTGATCCTCGGCGGTGTGGTGGCCGTCCGGCTGGGTGAACCGCGGTCCTAGCCGCGCCCCGGAGAGCGGTTCGGGGTGGTCCTTGTCACATCCGGTCAGGGTTCCTATGCTCGGAAAGCGCTTACCTCATCCCTCGACGACGGGTGGACGATGGACATCGCTAACGGGCTCCGGATCGGCGCCCTCGGCGCGGCGGCGGCGCTGCTGGTCGCCGGGTGCTTCGGCGGACGACCGGCCGAGAGCGGGGCCGGGGGTGACGGACCGATCCGGATCGGCGTCTCGTTACCCCTGACCGGCGATTTCTCCGAACCGGGCAAGGGCGTGCAGCGCGGCTACGAGGCGTGGGCCAAGCACGTCAACGACAACGGCGGGCTGCTGGGCCGCCAGGTCGAGCTGACCATCCTGGACGACCAGTCCAACGCCGACCGGGTCGCCGCCGACTACGAGAAGCTCATCAACTCCGACGGCGTCGACCTCGTCTTCGGCCCGTTCTCCACCCGCCTGGTCATCCCGGCCGCGCAGGTGGCCCGCGACTACGGCTTCCTGTTCGTGGAACCGGCGGGCGCCGCGGCCGAGGTGTTCAACCAGGGCTTCGACAACCTGTTCTACGCCGCGCCGGCCGTCGCGCAGGACCACTACAACCACCTGGCCGAGGCGATCCTCGCGATGCCCGAGGCCACCCGGCCCAAGACGGCCGCGTACGCCGCGATGGACGATCCGTTCGCCCAGGGCACCGCCAACGGTCTCAAGGAGAAACTGGCCAAGGCCGGTGTCCGGACCGTGGTGGACGAGGTGTACCCGCCGAACACCACCGACTTCGGCTCCATCGCAGCCAAGATCGCCGACTCGCGTGCGGACGTCGTGGTCGGCGGCACCCAGTACCAGGACGCGGTGAACCTCATCGTCGCCCTCCGGCAGCTCGACTACCAGCCGAAGCTGGCCGCGTTCTCCACCGCGCCGACCAACCCCGAGTTCCCCAAGGCGATCGGCGCGCAGACCGAGGGGATCCTGTCCCCGACCGGCTACACGCCCGAAGCGGACTACCCGTCCAACCAGGAGTTCGTCGAGTTCTACACCCGCGAGCACGGCACCGCGCCCACCGAGGACGAGGCCAACGCCTGGACCACCGGCCAGGTCGTCGCCGCCGCCGTCGACGCCGCCGGTTGCGCCGACCCGTCCAACGAGTGCCAGCGCAAGATGATCGACTGGCTGCACGGCAACGAGGTGGAGACCGTCGTCGGCCCGTTGCGCTGGGACGGTGCCGGCCGGCCGCAGGGCGCGCACCTCATCCAGCAGTACGTGGGCGGCAAGATCCGCATCGTGCTGCCCGCCGACGCCAAGGAAGCCGAGCTGGTCTACCCGAAGCCCGCGTGGTGAGGCCGGGTGTCCCTCGTCTTCCAGAGCCTCGTCCTCGGCGTGCTCATGGGCGGTCTCTACGCCCTGCTGGCCGCCGGTCTCACCCTCTACTTCGGCGTGATGCGCGTGGTGATGATCGCGCACTCGGCGTTCCTGGTCCTGGCCGCGTACCTGGCCTGGACGTTCACCGTCCACACCGGACTGGACCCGATGCTGTCGCTGCTGGTGACGGTGCCGCTGTTCTTCGTCCTCGGTGTGGCGGTGCAGCGGCTGCTGGTCGCACGGCTGCGCCCGGCCACGTTGACGATGATGTCGGTGCTGCTGACGTTCGCGGTGGCGCTGGCCGTGGAGGGCGCGCTGGGGTTCGTCTTCACCGGCACGCACCGCCGGATACCGCTGTCCTACTCGGGCGCACGGCTGGAGCTGTTCGGCGCGAGCGTCGCGCTGGTCAAGCTGATCGCGTTCGGCCTGGCCGCGGTGACGCTGGTCGGGCTGCACGTGCTGCTCAAGGTGACCAGGTTCGGCCAGGCGCTGCGGGCGACGATGCAGCACCGTGAGGCGGCCCGGCTGCTGGGCGTGGACACCGACCGGGTCGCCGGGTTCGGCTTCGGGCTCGGCCTGGCCACCGCCGCCGTCGGCGGGACCGCGCTCGCGTTGGACTCCACGATCTACCCGTCGCTGCACTGGCACTGGATCGGTCCGCTGATGGCGATCATCGTCGTCGGCGGGCTGGGCAGTGTCGCGGGCGCGGCCATCGCGGCGTTGTTGCTGGGTGTGGGGCAGAACCTGCTCCAGATCCCGCTCGGCACGACGTGGGCGCAGACGTTCTTCTACGCCGCGCTGTTCGTGACGCTGATCCTGCGTCCGCAGGGGTTCTTCGGAGGCCGCCTTGCGCAGCGCTTCTGAGAAGGTCGTCAAATCTGTCGGCCTGATCGTCCTGGTGGCCTTCGTGGTCGTGTTCCCGGGCATCGCCTCGGACCCGTTCGTGCTGTCGGTCGGCGTGGTGATCATCAGCTACGCGGTGCTGGCCACGGCGTGGAACTTCGTCGGCGGGTTCACCGGCTACATCTCCCTGGGCCACGCCGCGTACTCCGGCCTCGGGGGTTACGCCACCGGGCTGCTGATCCTGCGCGCGGAGGTCAACCCGTGGGTCGCGCTGCTGCTCGGCGGGGTGGTGGTGGCGGTGCTCGCGGTGCCCGTCGGCATCGCCGCGCTGCGGGTGCGCGGCGCGTCGTTCGTGATCGTGTCGATCGCGTTGGTGCTGGTCCTGCTGCTGGTGTTCCAGAGCTGGGAATCGGTGACCGGCGGTTCGGACGGGCTGCGCGTGCCGCGTCCGTTCGGCCCCGAGGTGTTGCGACCTGAGCAACACCAGCGGTTCTTCTACCTGCACGCGGCGTTGCTCGCGGTGATGCTGCTGTGCTGGTGGGCGATCGACCGCTCGCGCTTCGGCATGGGCCTCAAGGGCATCCGGGAGGACGAGGACAAGGCGCGCTCGCTCGGCGTGCCGACGGTGCGGTACAAGCTGGCGGCGTTCGTGGTGTCGGCGTTCTTCACCGCGCTGGGCGGCGGCCTGTACGCGCTGTGGTTCGGTTTCCTCGACCCGATCTTCCAGTTCTCCATCCTGGTCGGCTCGAACATGGTGCTGATGAGCCTGCTCGGTGGCGTGCGCAGCCTGTTCGGGCCGCTCGTCGGCGCGGTCGTCGTCGGCTACGCCACCGAGTTCTTCAAAGCCCAGTACGGCGACACGCAGATGCACCTGGTCGCGATGGGCGTGCTGCTCGCGGCGGTGGTGCTGTTCCTGCCGGACGGGATCATCCCGGCCGTCAGAGGGCTCGTGGCCCGGCTGCGGCCCAAACAGGCGTCCATCCGCGAGGTCACGCAGGAGGAACTGGCCGAGGAGGTGCGCCGGTGAGCACGCCAGGAGAAGACGGGCTGCGGACCGAAGGTCTCACCAAGTCGTACGGCGGCGTGCGGGCGGTGGACGACGCGTCCGTGACGTTCCAGCACGGCCGGATCAACGCCCTGATCGGGCCGAACGGCTCGGGCAAGACGACGTTCTTCAACTGCGTCACCGGCATGGTCAAACCGGACGCGGGCACGGTCACCTACCACGGCCGCGACATCACCGGACGGGGCGCGCACAAGATCGCGCACGCCGGCATCGGCCGCAGCTTCCAGCTCTGCCGGGTCTTCCCGCGCCTCACCGCCGTGGAGAACCTGCTGGTGGCGGTCCGACCGGGCTCGGTGCTGCGCGCGCTCGCGCCCGCACGCCGCAAGGCCGACGTGGAGCGGGCGATGGAGCTGCTGACCCGCGTCGGCATCGAGCACCTGGCCGACGTCGAGGCCCGCGACCTGTCCTACGGCCAGCAGAAGCTGCTGGAACTGGCGGGCGTGCTGATGGCGGACCCCGAGACGATCCTCCTCGACGAGCCCGCCGGCGGCGTGAACCCGGCGTTGATCGAGCGCATCGGCACGCTGGTGCGCGAGCTGAACGCCGAAGGCCGGACCTTCCTGATCGTGGAGCACAACATGGACGTGGTGATGAGCTTGTCCGATCACGTGGTCGTGTTCGACCGGGGCCGGCCGATCGCCGAGGGCCCACCGGACACCGTCCGCGCCGACCCCCTCGTGCTGGCGGCCTACCTTGGCGGCTGACCTGCTCGAACTCGTCGACGTCGAGGCCGGCTACGGTCGCGCGGCGCTGGTGCTGCGCGGGCTGACCGTGCGCGTGCCCGCCGCGTCCGTGGTGTGCCTCGTCGGTCCGAACGGCGCGGGCAAGTCCACCGTGCTCAAGGTGGCCAGCGGGCTGCTCGCGCCCCGCGCCGGCCGGATCGTGCTCGACGGGCGGGACGTCACCGGGCGCGGACCGCAGGAACTGCTGACCGCGGGCCTGTCGCACGTGCTGCAAGGGCACAGCGTGTTCCGCGAGATGACGGTGGGGGAGAACGTCCTCCTCGGCGCGTACACCGTGCGGGACAAGGCGAAGGTGGCCGAACGGGTCGACTTCGTCCGGACGCTGTTCCCGGTCGTCGGCGACCGGTGGGACGCGCTCGCGGGCGCGTTGTCGGGCGGGCAGCAGAAGCAGGTCGAGTTCGCCCGTTCGCTCATGGTCAGCCCGCGCGTGGTCCTGCTGGACGAGCCGTCGATGGGCCTGGACCCGAAGGCCACCGCCACCGTGTTCGAGCAGATCGTCCGGATGCGCGACGCGGGCACGGCCGTGCTGCTGGTCGAGCAGAACGCCCGCCGCGCGCTGGAGGTCGCGGACCTGGGCTGCGTGCTCGACCTGGGCCGGGTGCACATCAGCGGCCCGGCGGGCGACCTGCTCTCCGACCCGCGGCTGGGCGAGCTGTACCTCGGTCGCGCCGTGCACAACAGGAACGAGTGAAGAGGGCCTATCCGCCGCCGGTCCTTCGCACCACCCCCAGGGGAGGAGACAACGATGGGCAAGCGCAGATGGTGGGCCGGTTTGGCCGCCGCGGCCGTGGTCCTCGCGACCGCGGCGCCGGCGTCGAGCGCACCGGACGACCCGATAGCCGACCCGATCCCGCAAGACCCGATCCAGTCCCGTCTCGGCCTCGTGCTGGCCGAGGTCGCACAACTGCCCGAGTCCACCCCGACCCCGCCGACCACCGATCACCGGCTCGTCCGGCACAACCGGATCAACTTCGTCGGTGAGGTGCCCGACCGGTCCGGCCGGCTGTACGTGCCGGACCTCAACGGCCCGCTGTACCTGCTGGACGGCGGCACGCCGCACCTCTACCTCGACCTCGTGTCCCGGTTCCCCAACTTCTGGGCCGCACGCGGGATGGGCAGCGGGTTCGGGTTCGTCGCGTTCCACCCCGAGTTCGCGCGCAACGGCAAGCTCTACACCACGCACACCGAGGGCAAGGGCGCGATCGACACCGAGACGCCGACCTACCCCAACCAGCCCAACGCCGTCGTGCAGAGCGTGGTGACGGAGTGGACGGCCGACGACCCGTCCGCCGACGTGTTCACCGGTTCCCGGCGCGAGCTGTTCCGCTACGGCTTCGGCACCACGACCCACGCCGTGCAGCAGATCGACTTCAACCCGAACGCCCGGCGCGGCGATCCCGACCACGGCCTGCTGTACCTGGCCGTCGGGGACGGCGGCCTGGGCGTGAGTTCCGACGTGCCGCAGGACCTCGGCAACCCGGCGGGCAAGATCCTGCGCATCGACCCGCTGGGCACGAACGGGCCCGGCGGTCGGTACGGCATCCCGCGGGCCAACCCGTTCGTCGGGCGGCCCGGCGCGCTCGGCGAGATCTACGCCTACGGGATGCGCGACCCGCACCGGTTCACCTGGGACCGGGGCGGCAGCCACGCCATGTACCTGGGGCACATCGGCCAGCACGCCATCGAGGCCGTGTACGAGGTCCGCGCGGGCGACAACCTCGGCTGGAGCAGGCGGGAGGGCGCGTTCACGTTCCGCCGTGAGGACCAGTGCCGCCTGTACCCGCTGCCGGCCGACGACGCCCGGTACGGCTACGTCTACCCGGTGGCGGCCTACGACCACGACCCGCCGGCGGGGTGGTCCTGCTCGTCCGACAGCGGGCACGCCATCTCCGGCGGCCAGGTCTACCGGGGCCGCGCCGTGCCGCAGTTGCGCGGCAAGTACGTCTTCGGTGACCTGGTGGACGGCCGTGTCTTCTACACCGAGGTGTCGCAGATGAGGCGCGGCAAGCCCATGGCGCCGCTGCACGAGCTGCAGCTGTTCGACACCGACGGCAACGTGAAGCGGATGACGAACTTCGTCGGCGACGGTCGGGTGGACCTGCGGTTCGGCACCGACGCGGCCGGTGAGCTGTACCTGCTGACCAAGGCCGACGGTCGGCTCTGGAAGGTCGTCGGCACCCGCACCGGTCCGCGGACCGAGGTCACCCAGGCCGTCGCCCGCGACCTGGTCGCGCACTACGACTTCGACCACCCGTTCCCGGTCGACGACGCCCGCGAGATCGACCTCGGCGAGTCCCGGACCCTGTTCCGGCTGATCAACGGCGGCGAGGAGATGCGCGTTGACGACAGCGCGTTCCCGGGCAGCAACAACGCCCTGGTGTTGCGGCCGTCGCCCGGTGAGAACGACGACTGGAAGGCGGGGGTGTGGGACGAGGACGGCGCCGAGTCGTTGCGGGCGTTCAACGGCGCCAAGGGGATCACGATCATGGGCTGGTTCAAGATGACCGGCGAGAACCCCAGCCCCGGTTACGGCGCGGTCGGGCTCGCGGGCCTGCTGAGCGGGAACTCCGACGGGCACTCCGTTCGGGCGCTCATCGAGGCCTTCGAGGTCAACGGGGAGATGCGGCTGGTCGCGCTCGGACGTCGGATCGACGGCGGCGCGTCGCAGACGTACGCCGCCGAGATGGACTGGCGGGAGGCGCTGCCGCAGGACCGCTGGGTGCACCTGGCCGCCACGTTCGACTACACGACAGGCCAGATGGCGCTCTACCGCGACGGCAAGCCGCTGCCGGGGTTCTACGCCGTCCCGGGTGATCCCTGGCAGGTCGACGGGACCGGCACCTCGCCCACCGATCCGAGGGGCATCAAGGTGGGCGGGAGCTTCCCGCAGGACACCGCGGAGCGGAACCCCTGCACGTGCCGGATGGACTCGCTGATGTTCCTGGACGTCGCGACGTCCGCCGACGTGGTCGCCGAGCAGTACCGGCGGTTCACCAGGCGGTAGACGCGATCGGGCGAGGCCGCGCGGTCGCGACGGCCTCGCCCGTTTCACCGGTTCGTGCGCGCGAGGGCTACCGGTAGGTGATGTTGGACGACGAGTAGAGGCAGTTGGTGCTGTCCGCACCGCTGCCGATCTTCGTCGGCTCACCGCTGGTGACGCCCTTGTACTTCTCGCAGATCACGATGTTCCGGCTGCTGTCGCCGACGATGGTGATCCCGGAATAGCGCGCGGTGTCGCCGTAGTTCGTGTTGATGCCCGCCAGCACCTTGCCCGGCGAGTACGCCGTCACGTTTTCCAGGATGACGTGGCGCTTGTACTGCGTGCCGCAATTGCCGCACGACCGGTACAGCTTGCCGAAGTCGTCCACCTGGAAATTGCGGATGTGGATCGTGCCCGGCCCGTTGTGCTGGAACACCTTGTCCGACGCCTTGCGCGCGCCGCCGCCGTTCACCGTCATCTTCTGCGACGACGAGGACCCCTTCAGCGTCGCCGCGTCCTCGCCGACGTCCTCCCACCACACGTTGTTGAGCGTGCAGGTGCCGAGGCAGTGGATGCCGTCGGAGGCGGGGTAGCCGAGGATGACGTTGGACAGCGTGGCGCCGTTGGCCAGTTCGAACAGCGGGCTCTTGCCCTCCTCCTGGCCGCCGTCACCGAGGGCGCCGGTGCCGTAGAACCGCTTCATGCCCCCGTCGTACGGCGTGGTGCCGACCTTGATCTTCGTGCTGACCGGCTGCGTGCCTTTCGCTGACGGAAAGGTGCTGCCTGCCGCGGAGCCGCTAGGCGCGACCGCCGTGGTCAGCACCGCGGCGATGGCGAACGCCGCGGCCGCGGACAGTAACCGCCGAATCGGCAGCTTGGTTTTTTCGTGCACGTGTGCCTCCTCTTCGGTGGCAGCGGTGACGAAAACGTACAAGCGGGATATCCGCTCTGTCAACGATTGCGGGAGTGGTCGCGGAATTCAGTGGATTGTCGCGTTCGATTCCCTCGTCGAATTCCGTTCGAAATTGTGGCGCTGAGCTGTTCGAACGAATCGAACGGCCGAGTCGAATGGCGTCGACGGGCCGTGGGGCATTCATGTATGTGATTTCCCGGTGCGGGAACGACGCCCGTTCGCGCTGCGCCGGACGGGGGAGTGGTCAGGGCTGACCGGTGGTGCGGAACTTGTCCAGCACGCGGCGTTCCCGCTTGGTCGGCCGCCCGGCGCCGCGCTCGCGGCGGGCGACGGGTGCGGGCGCTTCCGTCGGCGGTGGCGGTGGTGGCGTCCGGTCGATGAAGCACGTGGACGCGTCGGCCGCGCCGACCCGTTTCTGGATGACCCGCACGACCTCCACGATCCGGGTCGTCTCGCCCACGCGGGCACGCACCTCGTCGCCGGGCGACACGGTGGTGGCGGGCTTGGCCGGCCGGTCGTTGACGCGCACGTGTCCACCCCGACAGGCCGCGGCGGCGTCGGATCGGGTCTTGGTCAGCCGGACCGCCCAGAGCCAGCGATCCACACGGGTGGACTCCACAGTCGTACATCATGGCCTGTGTGCGGATCGGTCCGAACACCGCGCTCGCGCCGGCCAAGACCGGCGATGAGGAGAGCGCATGACTTCCCGCCGCACGGTGGTGGACGGTGGGGGAGTGCCCGGCAAGCGCATGACCTACTTCGTCATCCCGCTCGCTCCCTGGCGGAACGGGCCGAACGCGGAATCCCATTACGGTGAACGGCCCAGTGCTCGGCCCGCCGGAATGGGCAACGTGCACGGCCATGGCGACGTAGAGCGATAGTTCGACCGCCCAGAGTGACCAGAGTCTCTTGTGGTGACTTACATGCAGATGCCAAGATTGCCTCTGTCAATATTGTCAAACGCGCAGAAGTGGTGACCACCTTGGGGGGTACGCATGGCCATCACAGCACCGGTGGTCGAGTTACAGGTCGTCGCGAGCGGCCCCGGTGCGGTTGAGGAGTCCGTCCGCATCACGGCGTACCAGCCGTTCCTCGTGGCCGGTGCCGAAGGCGTCACCAAGCCGGCGGACGACTGCACGGCGACCGGCGGTGACTCGTGGCGGCGCACCGCCCTGGACGTCTGCGGAGACCCGAACGAACTCGACGGTGGCGGGATGCGCGACTTCGCCACCACCGGCCGGTGCGGGCCGGGCTGCTTCCCGGCCGACGACCCGAAGATCGTCGTCGCCTGCGACCGCGCCCTGCGGTGATCGACAGCCGCGGACACCGTGGTCCGCGGGACACCTCGACGATTTCACCAGATCGCCCCGATTTCGAGGGAAACACATGGCGCGAATCCTCCACCTGTGCGGCGGGTGGCCGGGTCGCAAGCCCGGAGAAGTCGCCGGGTGGCTGATCCCGAAGCTGCACGACGCCGGGTTCGACACGGAACTCGCCGACGACTCCTGTTCTCGGTCCGTCGTGCCGGTCATCAGCCCTGATCGGTCGAAGTGGTGATGTGCTGCCACTGTCCGTCGGTCTCTTTTGCGTCCTGCCCCTGTGTCGCTGAGGCGGGGACAATCATGTGGCAATGATTATCGTGGCTGCGGCCCTTTAGAGGTCCGTGAGGCGGTGCAAGGGGCACGAACCGGGGTTTCGTCGATTCCTTGAGGGCTTGGGCGACGACTGCCGGCCGTGTGCGGGCTCTCCGGCGTGCCTGAAGATCCTGCGGCGATGTGACCTGGATCTCGCAGCCGCTTCGGGAAAGACCGGTGTTTGCCGGACAGACTGCGTCCATCTGCGGCAGGCAGGGCTATGCGAGAAACCCGACGCGTTGCGCCGGCAGCCGTTAACAACGAAGTAACGAGAAAATGAACAAAGTTAACACTTTCGTAAAGTTTGTGGTCGGGAGTCGCGTGGACGGACGCGGTGCAAACGGCTCGTTTGGCCTCGCGGGATGGAATCGGCGTGCTCAGTGGGTGTCGCCCGATTGCGGTGCGGCATCGCAGCTGTCATTCGGGTATTGTTTCGGCGGACGGCTTTCGGTATCCGCTCGAAAGGTGGACAGTTAACGCTTCATCCGGTGGCATCACCGAAATGGCGGTAGCAAGGAGTCGAGCGCCGAAGCCATCCTTGCAAAGGAACGTTCGAAACAGGTGTGCGGTTTGCCCCTGCGGAGCTCGGTCTCCGGCGAACCGCGCGCTGTCGGTAAATCGGACCCACCACTACAACTTCCATGGGGATGTCGTATGTCCAGCTCCACCTCGGTGCCCGTGGTACCTGTTCGCCTCGGCGCCGTATTAGACCTGCCGAAGCCTCCGGGCATGCACTGGCGGGTACAGGCCACCCAGCTGATCGACTACGAGGTCAGCGTCACCAGGAACCTGCTCTCCCCGAACAACTCCGCCCTCGCCAAGGCCTGCGGCGCCGACGGCCGTCGCCCCACCCGCTGCCTGGTGGTCATCGACTCCGCCGTGCACGCCCTCTACGGCGAGCGGTTGCAGTCGTACTTCGACGCCTGGCGGATCGAGGCGCACTGGGAGCCGGTCCAGGGCGACGAGGGCGCCAAGTCGCTCGAAGCCGCGGTGGCGGTGACCGGGGCGATGAACCGGATGGGCATCCTGCGCCGGACCGAGAAGGTCGTCGCCGTCGGCGGCGGCGTGGTGCTCGACGTGGCGGGCATGGCGGCGAGCATCTACCGGCGCGGCGTGCCCTACATCCGGGTCCCCACCACGCTCGTGGGCCAGATCGACGCCGGGATCGGTGTGAAGACCGGGGTCAACCACGGCCACCACAAGAACCGGCTGGGCACCTACAGCGCGCCGGAGTCGGCCCTGATCGACCCGGAGTTCCTGCGCACGCTGCCGCAGCGGCACGTCGTCAACGGCCTCGCCGAGATCATCAAGATGGCGCTGATCAAGGACGCCGCGCTGTTCGAGCTGCTGGAGTCGATGGTCGCCGACATCACCGCCGAGGTGCTGGCCAGGCACGGCTCCGCCACCGGCGAGGTGCTGTTCCGGGCCATCTCCGGGATGCTCGACGAGCTCGAGCCGAACCTGTGGGAGGACGACCTGGAGCGGGCCGTCGACTACGGCCACACGTTCAGCCCCTCCCTGGAGCTGCTCGCCGACCCGCCGCTGCTGCACGGCGAGGCCGTGACCGTCGACATGGCCATCTGCGTCGCGTTGGCGTGCAACCGCGGCCTGCTGTCCACAGTGGACGCCGATCGCGCGATCGGTCTGATGCGGGACGCGGGCCTGCCCACCGCGCACCCGGTGTTCACCGCCGAGCTGTTGGAGCGCGCTCTCGGCGACGCCGTCAAGCACCGCGACGGCCAGCAGCGGGTCCCGCTGACCAACGGCATCGGCTCCGCGGTGTTCGTCAACGACATCACCACCGACGAGCTGGCGGCGGCCCTGTTCTTCGTCGAGGAGCGCCAGGGCGTGAGCGAGCGGGCAATCGTGTGATGACCGGCCAGGCCACCGTGATCGACGTAGGCGGGACCCACCTGCGGTGGGGGAGCTGGACCCCGGAGGGCGGGCTGCGCGACCGGCGCAGCCTCGCCACCCCCACCTTCCGCAGCCATCCGGAGCTGTCCGTGCCGCAGCTGCAACAGCGGCTGGTCGACGCCATCTGCGACGCCGTGCCGCGGGCGGGCGCGGCGATCGCGGGCGTTTCCTTCGGTGCGGCGATGAATCAGCACGACGGCACGGTCTACGCGTCCGCGCCGATGTGGGGGCCGCACGACGCGCCGTTCGACCTGTTGGGCGCACTGCGCCTGGCACGGTCCGATGTGGACTGGCACGTGGTGAACGACGTGACGGCGGCACTGCTGCACGTCGCGTCGTCACCGCTGTGCGCTCAGGACCGCAAGGTTCTGCTGGCCACGATCAGCACGGGCATCGCGGCCCGCACCATCGACCGCCACACCCGTCGCATCCCGTTGGACGCCAGTGGGTTGCAGGGCGAGATCGGCCACCTGCCCGCGACCGCCTCGGTCGCGGGCGAGGTGGTCGTGTTGACCTGCGACTGCGGGCAACCCGGCCACCTGTCCGCCTACTCGTCCGGACCGGGCATCGCGCAAGTGGCCCGGGTCCTGCGCGAGCGACGGCCGGGGGACTGGGCGGAGTCCGCGCTCGGCCGCGCGATGGCGGACGGCCGGCCCCTGGAGGAGGCGTTCAAGTCGGCGGTGGACTCCGGGGACGGCCTCGCGGTGGAACTGCTCGCCTCGGTGACCGCTCCGGTCGCCGACGTGCTGCGCACCGCGCTGTGCCTCGACCCCGACCTCGACCGCATCGTCCTGACCGGCGGGGTGGCGTACGCGTTCGGCGCGCACTACCGGGCCGCGCTGCTGGCCGGGCTTGAGGCCCGGGGCCTCTACCTGACCAGCAAGTACACCCCGGAGTGGATCGCGGACCGGATCGTGGTCTGCGGTGTCGGCGAGGCCGACTGCCTGGTCGGCGCGGGCATCGCGGCGCTCGCGGGAGTGCGGACCGACCCATGACCACGACCACGCGCGTGAACACGCGCACCACTCACCGGGCGGTGGTCCGGGCGGACGGCACGGTCACCGTGCTCGACCGCCCGACCCCCGTGCCGGATGAGCACGAACTGCTGCTCGCCCCCGTCTACGCGGGGCTGTGCGGCACCGACATCCAGATGCTGCGCGGACTCCGGTCCGATCCCAGTCCGGTCATCGGCCACGAGGGCGTGGCCCGGGTGGTCGCGGCCGGTGGTGGTGTGCCGGAGCACCTGGCCCCGGGGACCCTGGTGTGCGTCAACCCGACCCACCCGGGTGATCCCTCGTTCCTGCTCGGTCACAACGTGGACGGCCTGCTGCAGGAACGGGTTCTCATCGCGGCGTCCGCGGTGCGGGACGGGCTGGTGCTACCGCTGCCCGCGGCCAACAGCACGGAGAACGCCGCGCTGCTGGAACCGCTCGCGGTGGTGCACTACGCGCTGGGCCTGCTGGCCGGGCACCGGCCGCACACGCTGGTGGTGTTCGGCGACGGCGTCGTCGGGCACCTCGCCGTGCGCGCCGCCCCGGTGCTGCTGGGCGCCGGCACCCGGATCGTGCACCTGCACCACACCGAGCAGGGCGTGGACTGGAGCGAGGACCACCCGACACCCGGTGTGCAGCGCGCGCTCAACGACGCGGCGGGCGCGCGGCTGCTGGCGGAACTGCCCGCCGACGAGCGGGTCGCGGTGCTGCTCGCCACGCCCCGCGACGCGACGCTCGCGTGCCTGGACACCGCGCTGCGCACCCTGCGCGGCGACCTGGCGGTCGATCTCCTCGGGGGCCTGCCGCCCGGTGCGGCGAGCCCGCTGCTGCCGGGGACGGACCTGGTCCGGATCCGCGCCGCGAACTGCGCGGGCGTGCCGGACCCCGCGCTGCGGTTCACCGCACCGACCGACACCGGGGCCACCGTGAGCCTGTTCGGCCACCGCGGCGTGGCCAACGGGCACCTGGCCACCGCCGCCGCGGAACTGGTCGCGCACCCGCGGCGGTACCGGGACCTCGTCACCCATCTGGTTGATGTCGACGAGGCCGCGGAAGTCATGCGCGGGCTCGCGCGTTCTCGTGATCGAACAGTGGCTGGTCGTCGATTGATCAAACTCGCGGTGCGCTTCGCACCGCGGGACGACGCAGGGGGAGGCGCTGGATGACCGCGTTGGCAGGACGTCGGGGCTTGGTGGTGGGCGGCTCCACCGGCATCGGCCGCGCGATCGCGCAGGCCTGGTCGCGGGCGGGAATGGACGTGCACGTCCTCAGCCGCTCGCGACCGGCGGAGCAGGGCGCGCTGCGCTGGTCCGCCGTCGACCTGGCAGATCCCGAACAAGCCCGCGCGGTGCTGGCCGAGGCGGGCCGGGGGCCGTTGGACGCCGTGGCGTTCTCGGCGGTGTCCTACGGCGACAAGCGGGCCACCTTCTCCGACACCCCGTTGGCCCAGTGGCGCCAACAGATCGAGGTGAACCTCAACGGGCTGTGGCTGACCCTGGCCGCCACGCTGCCCGCGTTGCGCGCGGCGCGACCGGGGCTGTTCCTCAACGTGTCCTCCGAGGTGGTGTTCAACGGCGGTCCGGGGCGCTCCGGCTACGCCGCGACCAAGGCGGCCTGTGCCTCGCTGGTCGACTCGGTCCACCAGGAGGAGGACCCGGACGACGTCCGGTTCGTGTCGGTCCTGCCGGCGGGCATGGTCGACTCGCCGGGCATCCGGAGGCGACGGCCGGCCGACTTCGACTACTCGGACTACATGCGCCCGGACAGCTTCGGCCCCGTCGCGGTCGAGCTGGCCTTGACGGCGGGCGCGCAGCACAACGGCGACAGCCTCGTCGTGCACGGCGACGGGACCTGGAACCCGGTCCGCGACCGCGTGCCGGTTTCCCAGAGCGATCGGGCCAGGGTGTGAACCGCGCGCGGATCGGCCTGGTCGACTGGCGGCTGCCGGTGAGCGGGCCGCGGGCGGTGGTGCTCGCCGCCGAGCTGGGCGCGGACGGCATCCAACTGGACCTCGGCGGGCCCGGCCGGGCGCCGTGGCTGGACGAGCGGGAACGGCTGCGCGAGCTCCGGGCGGTGTTGGCCGACACGGGCGTGGTGCCGTTGGCGGTCTCCGCGAACACGCTCAACGACATCGGGCTGACCGCCGCCGACGGCACGGCCGCGGCGGAGCGGGTGCGCCAGGTGGTCGACCGGGCGTTGGACGTCGCCGTCGAGATCGGCGCCGGCCTGGTGTTCCTGCCGAGTTTCCGGCGCAGCGCCATCGACGGGCCGTCGGCGCTGGCGAGGACCGCCGAGGTGCTGCGGTGGGCCTGCGCCGAGGCGCGGCGGCGGAATTTGTTGCTGGCCAACGAAAACGTGCTGGCGCCGCCTGATCTGAGGGAACTGATCGAGCAGGTCGGCTCGCCGGCGCTGCGGGTCGTGCTCGACACCGGCAACCTCGCGGTGTCCGGAGTGGACCCGGTGGCCGTGGTGCGGGAGGCCGGTCCGGTGCTCGCCGACCAGGTGCACGTCAAGAGCGCGGCGGACCGGAAGCCCTTGACCTCAGCGGATTCCGCGGTGGTCGAGGCCCTCGCCGAAGTAGGCCGGGCCGGTGTCGTCATCAACGCGCTGGTGTTGGAGAATGACTACCGCGACGGCGACTTCGTTCGCGTCTCGGCCGACCTCGACTGGCTCAAGGCGCGCTTCGCCATCCGTTCACCTGGCGGCGACGCAGCCGCATGATGGTCGATCGGCTCCCCTGAATGGTCGATCGGCTCCGTTGAAAACTGAGGAGATTTTCGTGCCGGTAGTCCTGTTCGCATTAATGCTCGGCGTGTTCTGCGTCGGCACTGCCGAGATCGTCATCTCGGGCCTGCTGCCGGTCGTGGCCAACGACCTCGCGGTGACGGTGCCCGACGCGGGCCTGCTGGTCACCGGCTACGCCCTCGGTGTCACGGTCGTCGGGCCGTTCGTCACGCTGCTGACCACCCGCATGCCGCGCAAGACGCTGGTGCTGCTGCTGATGGGGCTGTTCGCGGTGGGCAACGTCGCGGCCGTGCTCGCGCCCGACTACGACACGCTGATGGCGGCGCGGGTGTTCACCTCGCTCAGCCACGGCACGTTCGTCGCGGTCGCGTTCAACCTGGCGGCGATGCTCTCACCGGCGGACAAGCAGGGCTCGGCGATGGCCAAGATCGCCCTGGGCTTCAACCTCGCCAACGCGCTCGGCGCGCCGCTGGGCACCTTCGTCGGCCAGCACCTCGGCTGGCGCGCCACTTTTCTGGCCATCGTCGTGATCGCCGCGCTGACCATCGCCCTGATCGCCCTGTTCGTGCCGTCGAGCCTGCCCCGCCCGGAGCAGCCCGCCAAGGGGGCGCTGCGCAACGAGGTCCGCGTGCTGAGCCAGCGCAACCTGCAGCTCGCCGTTGTGATCACCGTGTTGGCGCAAGGCGCGGTCTTCACCGCGTCCACCTACGTGGTGCCGCTGTTGATGGACGTGAGCAACTTCAGCGCGGGCGCGGTGGCGGCACTGCTGGTGGTCTTCGGCGTCGGCGCGGTCATCGGCAACTTCGCGGGCGGCAAGCTCGCCGACGGCCACGTCATGCGCGGCGTCACCACCGTGCTGAGCGCGATGGTCGTGGTGCTGCTCCTGTTCTGGGCGACGAGCGTCGTGCCCGTGCTCGCCGCCGTCAGCCTGTTCCTGTTCGGCGCCGTCGGGTTCTCCATCATCCCGTCGCTGCAGGCCCGGATCCAGGCCGTCGCGGTGGCCGCCCCGACGCTGGCCCTGTCGGTCAACGTGTCGGCGTTCAACCTGGGCAACGGCGTGGGCGCCTGGTTGGGTGGCGCGGTGATCGACCGCGGTTTCGGCGTGCGCTCGGTGCTGCCCGCCGCCGCAGGCGTCGCCGCGGTGAGCCTCGCCCTCACGCTGCTGTCGTGGCGCATGGACCGCAAGGCCGACGCCACCGCGGCGGTCGAGCCCGCCCCGGAGGCGGTCGACACCACCTCGGAAACCGCAGACGTCAAGAGCAAGGTCGGCACCGCGGAGGAATGAGCCCCCGCGTGCCTGCCTGATGCGACAGAAGGCCGACAACGGCGTCGGCCTCAGCAACTCCCCGCTGGTCAGCCCGAACAAGGAGTTGAAGTGCCGGAGTTCCCGTCGACCTACCTGACGACCGCCCTGGTGAACGGCAAGGTGAGCGTTACCGCGCAACCCTTTCCCCATGAGTCGCTCAGCGAGGACACTGTCGTCATCAAGCCCGACTTCATGGGGATCTGCCGCGCCGACACCAAGGAGATCGTCGGCTCGCGCGACATCCCGACCGATCGCGGCCCCCTGTTCGGCCACGAGTTCATCGGCTCCGTCACCTTCGCGGGCGCGCGCACCGGCTTCCACCAAGGCGACCTGGTCACCTTCAACCCCAACATCACCCCCACCCGCACCACCGGCTTCGCCGAGTACGTCTTCGTCCACGGCACGGCCGACCGGTTGGACCAAGCGGTCATCCGGGTGCCCGAGCAGGACGTCCTCGACAACATCTGGATGCCGGAACCGCTGGCCTGCATCGTCCACGCCACCAGGAAGCTCCTCGAACTCACCGGTTTCCCCTCCTTCGAGGGCAAGCGGGTCGGGATCATCGGCGCGGGCTGCTCCGGCCTCATGTTCGCCATGCACGCCAAGCACCTCGACGCCTCTGTCGTGGTCTTCAACCGGGGCGGGATGCGCCGGGACTTCGCCCAGGCCCAGGAGATCCTGACCGGGGAGGAGATCCTCCCCCTCGCCGAGGCGCAAGCCCACCGGGACACCTTCGACGTCGTGATCGTGGTGCCCACCATCGTCACCACCGACCTCCTGGAGACCGCCGCCGCCATGGCCGTCAGCGGCGGCGTCCTGCACATCTACGGCGGCACCCGCTCCACCGACCGCTTCCCCGGCACGCAGGTCAACGTCGACACCATCCGCAGGGGTGAGCGGATCGAACCGGTCACCTACCAGGAGAAGCCCCTCGCGGTCTCCGGAGCCTACGGCTGCTTCAAGGAGGACTACGAAGAAGCCTTCCGACTCCACGCCGACCACCCGACCGACTTCCCCGTCGAACGCCTGGTGTCCCGGCACATCACCCTCGACGAGTTCCCGGAGATCATCACCGACATCGCCGAGAACACGAAGGACTTCCCCGGCAAGGTGATCGTCGGGATCGGCGCCCGCGAACCGGAGCTCGGGCGGTTCACCCGTTCGCGTTCGGGAAGCCGATGACGATCGTGCCCGACCGGCTCTGTCCGGTTCGGCCCGGCTCTCAGTCGGTGCTGCCGGTGAGGTAGGCGACGAGGAACTCGTCGTCCTGTTCCTCCTCGGCCAGGGCGGCGTGCAGCACGGCGAGGTAGGACTCGCGGGCCTGTTCGACCTTGCGCCTGCCGTTGTCGGTGATCTGGGTGTAGACCCCGCGCCGGTCGTTCATGCAGTGGTAGCGCTCGGTCAGCCCCTCGCGTTCCAGCCTCGTCACCAGGCGGCTCAGCGAACTCTGGTTCAGCGGGATGGCCTCGGCCAGGACCTGTTGGCGCAGGTGGCCGCCGTCGTCGGAGTAGGCGAGCGCGGCGAGGGCAGCGTATTCCGACACCGACAGGCCGTGCTCCTGGAGGGCTCGTTCGAGACGTTCCTGGATCTTGCCGGTGAGCAGTCGGAGGCGTTGCCACCGCCGCTCGAACTCCGTGGGCAGCTCGATCCGGGGAGCCGGTTGGGCGGCCAGGGGCATCGGTACCTCCTTCACCGAGTCAAGTGTGCACGAACAGTCGTGTTCTGAACAAATATGCCTTTCAATACGATTGACTTGCGGATTGCTGTTTATGCAATATATGTGCATACAATCAAAATCTGCGTGAGCCGCATCCTGGCCAGACCAGGCTGTGCGAACCGGGTGCAAGCGGCCTTGCTGGTCCCGGATGCTGTGCCGGATCGCCGAAGCGGCTGAGGTGAAGGCGGTGGCACCCCCGTCGTGCCACCGCCTTCGGCTCGGTTCAGCTCACTTCGCGGCGCACAGCGCGTGGTCGATCAGGTCCACGGCGACGTCCTTGGCCGGCGGCGTCACGCCGGGCTTCGGGACCATCGAGTCGGTGTTGACCGACACCATCACGCTGCGCTCGCCGTCGGGCGTGACGCCGTTGCGGGTCTTGAAGCCGGGGATGTCGCCGCCGTGCGACCAGTGGCCGCCGCACGAGTTCGGGATCCACATGAGCCCGAGGCCGTACCGGGCGCCGGGCCACGCCGGGTACAGCTTGGGCGTGTCCACGGTCTTCGTCATCTCGGCCAGCTGCGCGGGCCGCAGCACCCTGCCGCCGAGCAGCGCCTTGAGGAACTTGTTGCCGTCCTCGGTGGTGCTGATCATGTCACCGGCCGCGCCGCCCCACGACGGGTTGTACACCGTCACGTCGATCGGGTCGCCCCACCGCGGGTCCGCCGGGTCGGCCTCCAGGCCCTTCTCCGGGAACCGCTCGTAGGCCACGGCGTGCGGCACGGGCAGGAACGGCGACGTGCCGGGCAGGTACGTGTCGCGCAGGCCGAGCGGTCCGACGACGCGGGTGCGCACCTCGTGCTGCCAGGTGTTCCCGGTGACCCGTTCGATGATCATCCCGGCCAGGGCGTAGCCGGTGTTGGAGTAGTTCCAGTCGGTGCCGGGCGCGAAGTCCGGCGGCTCCTGCATGGCCAGCGCGACGGCCTGCTCCGGCGTCACGGTCCGGAACCGGTTCTTCCGGAACTCCTCCTCCAGGAACAGCTCCGGCATCCGGCCGAGGTAGTTGTACAGGCCGCTGGTGTGCTGCAACAGCTGCCGCACGGTGATCTTCGTGCCGTCGTTGCCGTTGCCCGTGACGACGCCGGGCAGCCAGCGTTCGACGGTGTCCTCAAGGGACATCCGGCCCTCGCCGACGAGTTGCAGCACGGTCGCCGCCACGAACGTCTTGGTGTAGCTGCCGATGCGGAACTTGGCCTTCCACGGCACGGGCGTACCGGCCTCGACGTCGCCGTAACCGCTGCGCACCTTCACGTCGCCGCGCGGGGTGTCGAGCTCGACCAGCACGCCGGGCGCGCCGAAGTCGAGCAGCGCGTCCGCGTGCCGCTGGAGGGCGCCGGTGCCGGTGCGGTGGTCGGCGGCCGCCGTGCCCGCCGTGGCGACGCCCAGCACCGCGATCATCACTGTGGCGCAGAGTCTTTTCATGTCACCGAACGTTAGGCACTCGACGGCCCCGCGTCGTCGTCCCACAACGGCATGTTCGGCTACCCCCACGGGGGTACCGGCACATCCGCCCACGGGGTGGCGACGGGTGCCGCGGCAGGCCACTACCTTGGGCCGGTGCTGGCGAAACTCAAACCGATCCGGCTGGACGTGCTGCTCGCGGTGGTGCTGACGTCGTTGACCGTGGTCACCACGGTCAGCCACACCGGCGGCCGGATCGGCTGGGCCGCCTACGTGCTGGCCGCGCTCACCGTCGCGCCGATCGCGCTGCGCCAGATCGCGCCCGTGGCGACGATGACCGTCGTGCTCGGCGCGCTGGCCGGCTACAGCCTGCTCGACTACGGCGGTCTGCCCAGCGCCGGGGTGGGTGTGCTGGTGGGCGTGTTCACCGTGGCCACCCTGCGGTCGCGGCTGGTGGCCGCGCTCGTGGTCGTGTTGACGGCGGCCGTGGTGGTGGTCGCCTACATGGGGCTCGCCGGGGTGATCGCGTGGTCGGAGGTCGTGCAGGGGATCCTGGTCGTGCTGGGCGCGTGGGTGTTGGGCGAGGGCACGAAGCGCTGGGCGGAACGCGCCGAGCGGCTGGCCGAGGAGGCGGCGCGGGCGGTCGCGGACGAACGGGTGCGCATCGCGCGGGAGCTGCACGACATCGTGGCGCACCACATGTCGGTGATCTCCCTCCAGGCGGGCGTGGCGCAGTACGTGCTGGACACGGACCTGTCGACGGCGCGCAAGGCGATCACCACCGTCGGGGACGCCAGCCGCGAGGCGTTGACCGAGATGCGCCGCCTGCTCGACGTGCTGCGCGTCGACCACGACGCGGACTACCGCCCGCAACCGGGCCTGGCGGCGCTCGACGAGTTGGTGGAACGCGCCCGCGGCGCGGGGCTGCCGGTGGACGTGGTGGTCACCGGGAAGGCCCGCGAACTCCAGCCGGGGCCGGACCTGTGCGCGTACCGGGTGGCGCAGGAGTCGTTGACCAACGTGCTCAAGCACGCCGGACCGGCCGCCGCGCGGATCGACGTGGACTACGGAGAGCAGACGCTCGTGCTGAAGGTGACCGACAACGGCAAGGCGACCGCCAACGGTGGGCCGGGCGCGGACCACACGCCGCACGGCATCCGGGGCATGCGGGAACGCGCCGAGCTGTACGGGGGAGTGCTCACCGCCGGCCCGACCGCGGACGGCGGGTTCGGCGTCGTCCTCCGCCTGCCGATGGGCGAGGTGGCGGCCCGATGAGCATCCGCGTGCTCGTCGCCGACGACCAGGCGCTGATCCGCGCCGGCCTCGTCGCCCTGTTCACCGCAGCACCCGGTTTCGAGGTCGTCGGCGAGGCCGCCGACGGCGAGCAGGCGGTGGCCCTGGCCGCCGAGACCGCGCCCGACGTGATCCTGATGGACATCCGGATGCCCGTGCTGGACGGCATCGGCGCCACCCGCCGCATCCTGGCCGAACGGGCAGCGCACCGCGAGGACCCGCCGCGCGTGGTCGTGCTGACCACGTTCGACCTGCCGGAGTACGTCTACACCGCGCTGGGTGAGGGCGCCTCGGGTTTCCTGGTCAAGGACACCCCGCCGGAGCGCATCATCTCCGCGGTCCGCACCATCGCGGCCGGCGACATCCTGATCGCACCGCACATCACCCACCGGCTGATCGAGACCTACGCCCAGCACCACCGGGCCACCGCCGTGGGCGCGCCGCAACTCGCCGCCCTGACCGCGCGGGAGACCGAGGTGCTGCGCCTGGTCGGCAACGGGCTGACCAACGGCCAGATCGCCCAGCGGCTGGTGCTCAGCGAGGCGACGGTGAAGACGCACGTCAAGCGGACGATGGGCAAGCTCGGCCTGGCCAGCCGGGCGCAGGCCGTCGTGGTCGCCTACGAGAGCGGTCTCATCGTCCCCACCTCACCGAACGGCGACCGGAACCGGTGAAACTCCGAGTAGAGCCGGGCGGGCGGCGTCCGGCTTTCAGGGTGAGTTCGCGCCAATCCCGGCGGCCGCAGTTGACCTTTGTGTACGGTTCCCCGTCACCGGATGTGGAGGTGGGACGCGTTGCCCGAAGGGACGCTCGACAGGGGTCTGGTCGACCGGCTGTCCGTGAACGTCGACCGGCTCGGCTGGGAGTACCTCGAGCCCGCGCCGGTCACCCTCAGCCCCGAGGCGAACCAGCCACCGGTCTGGTACGAGCCCCCGGTCCCGGCCGGGGTGCAGTCACGCGCGCCCGGCGCCGCCATCGGCTGCGGCCTGCTCGTCCTGTTCCCCGGCCTGCTGATGCTCATGATCGCGCTGTCCACGCAGGATGGTCCCGCCGTGGCCGGCGCACTGTTCATGACCGGTGTCGGTCTGGTGATCCTGGTCGTTCCGATCGTCAGTGCGCGCCTGAGCGCGGCCAAGATCCGGAGCAACTACCGGCAGTACCGCGAGGACCTGTGGCGCGACTACCAGCGCGCCCACGCCCACTGGCAGGACCGGGTCAACGCGCACAACGCCTCCGAGCTGATGCGGTGGGTGTCGACCATGCGCTGGTACCCGCTGGTGCTGCGCGGCCGGCCGAGCCGGATCGACGTGTTCGGCGGCACCGAGGACGGCTGGGCCGCCCTGCTCGCCACCTTCGGCGCGACGCTGTTGAAGCAGGGCAACGCCATGATGGTGCTCGACTTCACCGAACAGCAGGTGGCAGGCGGTCTCGCGGCCGTCGCCCTGCGGCACGACCTGCCGGTGACCGATCTGGAGCTGCCCGACCAGTTCGCCGACCTCGACCTGATCGAAGGCCTGGGCAGCGAGGAGCTGGCCGAGCTGCTGGCCGAGGCCGTGTCCACCATGCGGCCCGCCGCCAACGGCCCCGACCTGCGGGCCTTGGACGCCGAGCTGTTCGTGGCGGTGCTCGACCGGCTGGTCGAGCGGCCGACGTTCGCCCGGCTCGCGGCGGGGCTGAAGGTGCTCCGCCGCATCTACGACGGCGGCCCGGACGGCCCGCTCACCGCGGCCGAGGTCGGGAAGCTGAATGCGGCGGTCGACGTCGTCGTGCACACCGAACAGACCCGCCAGGAGCTGCAGTTCCTCTCCAGCGTGCTCGACCTCGTCGTGCGCGGTGACGTGACGCCCGCCGGCGGCGCGTCGCTCGACTCGATCCGGCGCGAGCGCGGTGTCGCCGTCATCGGGACGGCGAGCTCGCACCGCCGCCGCAAGGACCTGATCGACCGGCTGTTGTTCCACCGGGTGCTGCACGACCTGCGCGACACGCCGCGCGGGCGCGGCTCCGGGGTGCTGGTGGTCGCGGGCGCCGACGAGGTCGGCGTGTCCGCGTTGCGCGAGCTGACCCGTCAGGCCGAGCGCACCGGCGTGATGCTGATCTTGATGATGCACCGGCTGGACGAGGACCTGCAACAACTCCTCGGCTCCGCGGACAGCGTGTCCGTCGTGATGCGGCTGGGCAACGGCAAGGAGGCCGCGGTCGCGGCGGAGTACATCGGCCGGGAGCACAAGTTCACCCTCAGCCAGCTCACCTACCAGGTCGGCAAGACGATCACCGAGGGCCGGGCGGTCAGCGTCGGTGGCTCGGACAGCGTCTCGCGGCAGTACGGCAGCTCCTCGTCCAGCTCCGGCGGCGGCTCGACGTCGTACAGCAGCGGCTCCAGCTCGTCGGTCACCCGGACGCGCACGTCGACGTGGCAGGACACCGACAGCTACTCCGAGGCCGACTCGACCACGAACGGCCAGGCCGCCAGCCGGGTCTACGAGTTCTCGGTGGAGCCGACGTCGATCCAGGCGCTGCCCGTGACGTCGTTCATCATGGTGGAGACGGCGCGGTCCGGACGGCGCGCGGTGCTCGGCGACTGCAACCCGGGGATCGTGCTGCTGGACAAGGTGTCCCAGACCCCGCGGCTGGGCTGAGCCGGTGCGGCCACTCGACGGTGTGAACTTCCACCGGGTGCTCGCCGTGCCCGGCGGCACGGACCCGGACCCGCGTCCGGCCCAGCTGTTCGCGGCGCTGACCGCCGCGCACGTCGAGCTGGCGGGCTCGGGTGCGGAACGCCCGGTGCTCGCCACGGCGTGGCTGCGGCGTCCTCGTTCCGAACGGGTGCACGTGCTGGTCGGCGGCCGTCCGTGGTTCCCGCCCGCCGGTGACGGCGCGTTGCTCTACCCGCCGGGCAGCGTCGGCGAGGTCGTGCCGGGTGACGAGGCCGACGAGCTGTTCGACGAGTTCGACGTGTGGATGCGGTGCACCGGACAGACGGACTCGCTGTGGCTGCCGGGGGAGGAGGGCAACGGCATCCCCCAGCGCCGCGGCGGTTTCGACGACTACGTGGTGTTCATGGGGCAGCCGTTCGCCTGGGTGGTCGTCGCCGAACCGGTGCCCTCCGACACGGTCGAGTTCGAGTTGGTCTCGATCGCCAACGAGATCCCGCGCTTGCGGCAGCGGGAGAACTCGCAGTCCGACCGGGTGGCGTTGGAGCGTGCCGAGGGGCGTTACCGGGAGTTGTCCCGGGCGCGGGTCAGCGGCATGTGGAACGTGCACGTCTTCGTGGGCGCCGACACCGGGGCGAACGCTCGGCGTGCGGCGGCGTTGTTGTGCAGTTCGGGTGATCTGGACGAGCTGCCGTACGCGTTGAGGCCCGGTGCGGACACCGGTTCGCTGGACGAGGTCGACGACGCGCCGGTGCGTCCGGTGGGCGGCGCGTCCTCGCCGTTCGCGGGCAGCACCGAGCTGCTGTCGACACTGGCCCGGCCGCCGGTGCGCGAGATCCCCGGTGTGCGGCTGGTGGAGCGGGCCGAGTTCGACCTGACGTCCGAGGTGACGGGGTCGATCCCGCTGGGTTCGGTGCTCGACACGGCCGGTCGTCCGATCGGGGAGCTGAGCGTGGGCACCGGGACGCTGAACCGGCACGTGTTCGTCGCGGGCGCCACCGGTTCCGGCAAGTCGCAGACGGTGCGTCACCTGTTGGAGGGACTGCACCGGGCGGGTGTGCCGTGGCTGGTGATCGAGCCGGCCAAGGCGGAGTACGCGCGGATGGCCGGCCGGCTGTGGCCCGACGGCGAGGTGGCCGTCATCCGGCCGGGTGACCCGGACGCCGTTCCGCTCGGCCTCAACCCGCTGGAACCGGAGCCGGGATTCCCGCTCCAGACGCACGTCGACCTCGTGCGCGAGCTGTTCCTGGCCGCTTTCCAGGCGGAGGAGCCGTTCCCGCAGGTCCTCGCCCAGGGGCTGACGCGGTGTTACGAGGAGTACGGCTGGAACCTGGCGTTGAGCAGCAGTCGGTTTCCCGCGGCCGAGCCCCGGTACCCGACGTTGCGCGATCTCCAGAGCGCGGCACGGCAGGTGGTCGAGGACATCGGGTACGGCAAGGAGATCAGCGCCAACGTCCGCGGTTTCGTCGACGTCCGGCTCGGGTCGTTGCGGCTCGGCACGCCCGGTCGGTTCTTCGAGGGCGGGTTGCCGCTGGACGTGGCGGACCTGTTGCGCCGCAACGTGGTGCTGGAGATCGAGGACGTCGGCAACGACCAGGACAAGGCGTTCTTCATCGGCGCGGTGCTGATCCGGCTGGTCGAGCACCTGCGGGTGCGGCGGACGTCCGGTGCGGTGGGGCTGCGGCACGTGACGGTCGTGGAGGAGGCGCACCGGCTGCTGAAGAACGTGCCGCCGGGCAGCCCCGCGTCGCACGCGGTGGAGATGTTCGCGGCGTTGCTGGCGGAGATCCGGGCGTACGGCGAGGGCGTGGTGATCGCCGAGCAGATCCCGGCCAAGATCATCCCGGACGTCTTGAAGAACACCGCGCTCAAGATCGTGCACCGGTTGCCCGCCGCCGACGACCGCGACGCCGTGGGCGCGACGATGAACCTGGACGAGGTGCAGTCCCGGCACGTGGTGTCGCTGCCGCCCGGTCGCGCGGCCGTGTTCGCCGACGGGATGGACCGGCCGGTGCTGCTCGGGATCCCGCTCGGCGAGGACCGCGAGTCGATCGACGTGCCGATGGGGGTGGTGCGGGGGATCGGCATGCACACCCTGGCGTGTCGGCCGGAATGCCGTGCGGCGCCTTGCACTTTGCGGCAGATCAGCGAGGCCTGGCAGGTGGCTTCGCAGCCGGAGCTGACCATCTGGGTGGAACTCCTCGTGCTGGCGCACGTGATCGGCCGCCCGTCGCCGGTGCCCGCGGGTGGGTGGTTGGACCGGCTCGACGGTGACCCGCCGCGGTTGGAACGCGCGGTCGGTTTGCTGGCGCAGCGCGGGGTCGATGTCCGGTACCGGGACCTGGTGCCGTTCTACGATCCCGATCACCTGGCCGTGCACGTTGCCCGGCAGGCTCGGGACCGGTTGGCGGGGCGTGCCGGCTCCTCGTGCGGGGTGGAGGTCGAGTGGCAGGCCGGCCCGTACCGTTGGCACGACGTGTTGGTGGCTCTGCATCGCGGGAAGACGACCGAGGTGCACCCGGACACTCCGCTGTGGGCGGCGCGCGGTCTGGTGCTCGCCGGTCGGACCTGGGAGGAGCAGTACTCGGAACTGTTGCGCCGCACCAACGCCGAGCGTGACCTGGAACGGGTGTTCGTCGGCCGTGACCGCCCGGACGCGTTGACCGCCGCGACGCGGGAGTACTCGGGCTTGGCAGACCCGATCGCCGCCCTGCGCGCGGTGTTGCCGTTGTTCGAGCCGTTCCCCGGCGACTGGCCGATCCGGTTCCGGGGCAAGCCGACATGAGTGGGGACAACCCGGAGACCCCCGACTCCACACCGCCCGGAACACCGCCGGAGTCGCCTCCGAGAGCCGGCGACGTCATGGTCGAGGATGCGGATCAGGAGGAATCCGACTCCTCCGAGGCCAGGTCGTCGGGCGCGGGCGACGTGATGACCTCTTCGGTGGATGCGAAGGGGGAGGAGGAGTCGACCGAGGAGCAAGAGCGCGGTGCGGGCTCCGCCATGGTCGAGGCCGCCGACGACCAGGCCGAGGTCGAGTCGGAGGTGCCCGCGTCCTCGGTGGAGGAGGACACGTCCGACGACGGAGCGCGCACCCCGGAGGAGCCACCGCGCGAGGTGGTCGAGGGTGCGGACGATCCGGCTGTCGTGGAGGATGACGACGAAGTTCCCCCAGAGCCGGCAGAGCCCGCTGCGGCCGATCGAATCGGCGAAGAGGACAAGCCGCACGCCGGCGCGTTGAAGGCGGAGCACGAGGAGTTCCAGGAGCACTACTACCTGCGTGAGGGCGAACCCGTGCGTCGGGACGCGTACGCCCAGGACGCCGACGGCAACCGGATTCCCCGGATGAGTTCCGGTGAAGGCGACTGGTACGTCCCTGTCGACTCCGATGTGCAACGGGCGTCGTTCAAGGGCGATGTGGAGCGGTACTCCGCGACGGAGGAGGACAAGGAACGGTTCCAGGCCGTTGTGGACGATCGCGGTGAAGCCCTGGCCGCCTTGCGCGAGGCGAAAGCCGACCCCGACACACCGGACGACGTCTTGAAGGACGCCTACACGTCGGTCAGGGACATCGGCGAAGAGCTCGGGCACCAAGCCGGGAAGCTCGCCGTCGAGAACGTCTACGGCGGTGAAGGCGTGACGATCACCCCGCTGCACGAAGAAGGCGAACGGGGTGCGGGTCGGTTCGACCAGATGTGGAAAGTGACCGATCAGGAGCAGAACGACCGGTTCGTCGTCGTCGAGTGCAAGGGAGGGGACGGCCCGCTGGGGACACGACTCGACAACGGCACGTCACACGAACAGGGCACTCCGGAGTACTTCGACTCGATACAGCGGGCGATGCTGTCCCGTCCCGCCGAAGTCGGTGTCGCGATCGACTTGGCCCTGGCCCGGAACGCGGGCGCCGTCGACTTCATCCTGGTCCGCGCGTCCACCGTGGAAGGCGGGCACGGCGCGGAATTCGGTGGCTACTCTCTCCGCAGGTTCGACCTCGACAGGCACGGGAGCGATTCATGATCACCATTCCGCGGCATGCCACCGACCACGGCTTGGCGCAAAAACAGGTGGAAGCCCTGGCGGCCAAGGAGGGGGTCGCCGCGAAGATCGCGCGCGACAACTTCGACCAGCTGTACTTCGCCCACTCCCTGGCGGTCATGCACGCCGCGTTCCGGTCGGTGGTCGACCCGGAGGCGCGCACCGCCGAGATCTGGACGAGCATCGTCCTGGCGGCGCACGCGGGTACGGGCATCTTCGCGCTCGCCGCTACCGAGGGCGGTGGCGCGGACCTGGTGATCGGGCAACCCGTGCACGTGCCGGCCAAGGGCAGCACCCTCCACCTCGATCCACTCACCTGGGTGAACGTGCACAACCTGGCGGTCGTCTGTCGGGACAAGAAGTTGCTGGACGTACTGTGCGCGGTGCCCGTGTCGGCGATGCGACGTCCCGGGTCGTCGTCCGACGAGTTCGCGTTTCTCTGGGTCGACGCGTTGCAGTCCTACTGGCGACGTGAGCCGGACGTCCTGGGCAAGCTCAACACGGCACTCGAGGCCACCGGCGCGGAAAAATCGGTCATGCCGAAGGCAATGGCGTTGCAGTGCTACTACCCGACGATGAAGCTGTTCCACTACCTCGCCCGGCAGGAGGCGGAAGGGGTGAACAGCACGCTCGCCGAGGCCTTGCAGTCGCACAAGAAGTACTGGGGTCAGAAGAGCCGCGCGAACAATCCCGACGGCTTGCTCGCGCTCGGCCCGCTGGCCATGGCGTGCATCGCGTACGACCTGGAAATCGAGTTGGCGGTCGAGTCGGAGTACGTGCCCAGGGGGCTCCTCGAGGGTGTCCGAGTGGGCGAATGACCTGCGGAGGTGCGACCTGCGCCGGCACGTCGCGCCTGGGCCGGTGCCGCATCGCCACCAGGTCGTCGTCTCCCGATCGTGCCGGTGATCTAGCATCCGCGCCGTGGACAAAACGCGGGTCGGATGCTGGTCGGTGGTCGCGCTCGTGGTGGCGCAAACGCTTTCCACCCTGTTGTCCGGCGGACCACCCGAACTGAGGATCGTCGGCGTGGTCTTCAACGCCGCCGCCGCGTTCTCGACCTACCTGCTGCTGCGCCGCCCCGACCGCAACCGCTGGCCGCTCGTCGCCTGGACCGCCGGCTTCTTCGGCTGGCACGTGACCGGCCTGCTCACCCTGGCGGGCATCGTCACGACCGATCTGGACGTGGCGTTCACGGTCGGCGGCGACCAGCAGTTCTCGGTCCTCTACCAGGCCGTCCTGACCACGTTGGCGGGCTTCGCGGTCCACCTGCTCCTGCCCAGGCCGAACCGGACCTGACCCCGGTCAGGCATCGCGCAGCCGAAGCAGCAGGCCACCCGCCGACAGCGCTCCCGCCGCCCACAACCCGAGCACACCGAGACCGGCCCAGGGACCGATCGGCAGGCTGTCGAGGTTCGTGGTCGCCTGAACCGCCAGCCCCGCCGTCATCGGGCTGATCCGCTGGAGGCGGTCGAACCAGTCCGGGTCGGACACCACCGCGGCCACGACCGGGAACAGGTACAGCAGGCCGAGCACGATCCCGATGGCCGTCGCCGCGTCGCGCACGACGGTGGCGACGCCCAGGCTGAGCAGGCCCACCAGCACCAGGTAGAGGACCGAGCCGACGGCCGCCCGCAGCACCGGCCCGTCGGCCAGGGACAGCACCGCGTGCCCGTTCGCCTCGGTGAAACCGTTGCCCGGCAGGATGATCCGCCCCGCCAGCACCGACACGAGCACCGCCGTCGCACCCGCAACCAACACCAGCACGCTGATCACGGACGCCTTGGCGGCCAGCACCGCGGACCGGCGCGGTATCGCGGCGAACGTCACCCGGATCATCCCGGTGCTGTACTCGCCGCCGACCGCCAGCACGGCCAGCACGGCGACGACGGCCTGCCCGAACGCGATCCCGGTGAGGCTGATCTTCGCCGGGTCCTGCCCGCAGCCCACACCGGAGCAGCTGACGGCCGCCGACGTCGCGACACCCAGCGCCACGGTCAGCAGCACCACGGCGGCCAACAGCCACACCGTGCCCGCCACGGTCCGCAGCTTCGTCCACTCCACGTGCAGCGCTTCCTTCACGCGTCCCTCCGGCGCAGCACGGAGGCCGCCACACCGAGCGCGAGCGCGGTGTAGCCGCACAGCACCGCGAAGCCCCCCAGCGGCGGCAACGGGAAGTAACCGTCGGCAGGCGTGTAACCGGCGTCGACCTGCGGGTACTCCGGCATGCTCTGCTGGACGGCGAACGCGGCGGCCGGCGTGACCCGCAGCAACCAGTCCGAAGGACCGGTGGGCAGGACCGACGCGATCGCCAGGGTGTACGGCAGCACGATCGCCACGATGACGACGGTCACCGCCCCCGCGCTGCGCCGCAGCACCGTGCCGACGGCCAGGCTGAAGACCGCCGCGACCGCCAGCAACGCCGCCGTGCCGACCACCACCCGCAGTTCCGTCGCCGTGGGCACCGGGAACGCGAAGTGACCCTTGTCCCGCTCCACCGCCCGCACCAGCGGCACCGCGATCGAGGCGGCGGCCAGCCCGGTGACGAACGTGACCGACCCGATCACCGCGGACTTCGCCGCCAGCACCCGGCCACGCCTCGGGCTCGCGCTGAGGCTCGTGCGGATCAGCCCGCGCCGGTACTCGGAGGTCATGAACGTCGCCGCGACCACGATGACCGCGATCAGCCCGGCGAACGCGCCCACGAGGCCGCTCTCGACCGTCTTGCCGAGACCGCCCCGACCGGCCACGATCGGCGCGATGTTGCCGGACCCGCGCACCGTGACACCGTCGCCGGTCTCCTCGAAACCGGTGGGCGAGCCGCCGTCCGGCCGTCCACCGCTCCGGTCGCCGATGTTGTCACCGGTCCACGTGTCGTCCGGCCGCGTGCCCTCAAGGTCGATCCGGTCGAACTCGGCGGTCGCCAGCGTGGGGTAGCTCGTGCCGCTGGCGCTCGCGAACGACTCGGTGATCTCCTCGTGGTGCGGAGAGGTGGCGAACAGCCCGGCTTGGACGGTCGACGGCAGTCCGGGCAGGGTGACCGTGCCGACGAGGTGCCAGTTCACGCCGTCGGCCGACTCGTGGCCGGTGATCGTGTCGCCCGACCGGGTCAGGCGCAGCCAGCTCGGCTTCGCGGACAGCGTGCCCGCGATGTCGCCGGTGAAGTTGTGCTGCATCCGCACGCCGTGTCCGCCGGTGACCGCCATCGCGGCGTACTGCGATCCGGGGGTCGTGCTCTCCTTGATGACGACCCCGGCCTTGGTCCACGGCTGAGTGTCCTCGACCGGCGCCTGACCGTCCGAAGAGGACACCGCGGTCAGCGACGTCAACCGGGCGGTGATGCTGCCGTCGCCGGTCAACGTCTTGTGCGCGAAGGAGAAGCTGTCGATCACGGGCTCGCCGCCCGGACCGATCGGGGGTGTGCTGGCCGCGCACGGCTGACCGTTCGGGCCGCTGCACGAGAAGTTGCTCGCCGCCGCGCCGAACAACCCGATCAGCACGGTGACCAGCGCCGCCGCCACCAGGCCGATCACCCAGCCGCGGACGGTCCGGAACTTCGTCCACTCCGCGCGCAGCAACTGCCCGAACCCGTCCCGCCCGGTCACCGTGCCCCCTCCTGCGCCGCGTGGAACTCGACCGCGTCCCTGGTCAGCTCCATGTACGCCTCTTCGAGGGACGCGCGGTGCGCCGACACCTCGGAGAACGGCACCGCGTTCTCGCCGAGCAGCGCCACCACGCGTTCACCGGACAGCCCGGAGACGGTGAGCGTGTCGGACCCGGTGACGGCGACCGTGGCACCGGCGTGCGCGAGCACCGTCGTGGCCCGCGCGCGGTCGCCGGTGCGCAACGTGACCCGGTCACCGGACGCGGACTCGATCAGGTCCGCCACGCCGACGTCGGCGATGACCTTGCCCCGGCCGACGATCACCACGTGGTCGGCGGTGTCCTGGAGTTCGCTCATCAGGTGGCTGGACACCAGCACCGCCCGGCCCTCGGCGGCCAGCGACCGCAGGAAACCGCGCATCCACCGGATGCCCTCGGGGTCCATGCCGTTGACCGGCTCGTCCAGCACGAGCACCGGCGGGTCGCCGAGCAGCGCCGCCGCGATGCCCAGCCGCTGCCTCATGCCCAACGAGTAGCCGCCCGCCTTGCGCCTGATCGCCGACGTCAGGCCGACCCGTTCGACCACCTCGTCCACCCGCCGGGCGGCCAGGCCCTGCGAGTGGGCCAGCCACAGCAGGTGGTTGCGGCCGGTGCGGCTGGGCTGGAGCGCGCCCGCGTCCAACAGCGAACCGACCTGCCGCAGCGGGTGCCGCAGGCTCCGGTACGACCGGCCGCCGACCAGCGCGCGGCCCTCGTCGACCGAGTCCAGGCCCAGGATCACCCGCATCGTGGTGGACTTCCCGGCGCCGTTGGGGCCGACGAAGCCGGTGACCTTGCCCGGTGTGACGGTGAACGTCATCCCGTCCAGCGCCACGGTCGGCCCGTACCGCTTGCGCAGCCCGGTGACTTCGATGGTTGCTTCCATGACGGGAAGGCTAGGTAGCCGAAGTGGGCCCGGTCGTCACGCGAGAGAGCCGTCTCCGCCGTCGCTGACGTGGGGGAGGGCCGGCGTCGCGTGTCCCTCTTGTGGGGGACGGCGGTGTCACCGGCTGCGGTGACGCACGGGCGCGGGCCGGCCGCCAGAATGATCGGCGTGAGCGGAGAGAGCGACCGGTGGGGTTGGGCACGGCGGTTCGTCGCGGCCCCGCACGCGCCGATCGTGGGCGGGGTGGTGCTGGGTGCGGGCGCGGTGACCGAGTCGGTCGTGCGGGCCGTGACCGGCGGCGCGGACACCCAGCTCGTCCTGGTGCTCGGCCTGCTCGCGCTGGGCACGACGGCGCCGGTGGCGTTCCTGCGGCCGACCCCGGCCGCGATCGCCGTCTCGGCGGCGGGGGTGCTGTCGCTCGGGCTGTTCCACACCCTCACCGTCGCGGGGCTCGGCGCGCAGCTGATCGTGCTGTACCGGCTGGGTCGGGCGGGTGGGCAGGTCCTGGCCACGTGCCTGGCCGCGCCGTACCTGGTACTGGCCCTGGTCGGCCCGGGGGTTCCGACCGTCCTGGCGTCGTCGCTCGGGTTGGCGGCGGGGTGGGTCGGGATCGCCCGGTGGGCGCGCGGCGAGGCGTCGGTGCACCGGGCCGCCCGGCAGGCCGTCGCCGGGAGACTGATCGAGCACACCGCACGCGGTGAACGGGCACGCATCGCGCGCGAGCTGCACGACGTCGTCGCGCACCACATCTCCATGATCGCGGTGCAGGCGGAGACGGCCCGGCTGACCACGCCCGGTATGCCCGCCGCCGGCGCGCAGCGGCTGTCGGAGATCGGTGACACCGCGCGGGCCGGGTTGACCGAGATGCGGCGGCTGCTCGGCGTGCTGCGGGAGGACGCGCCGGAGGAGGTCGCGGACCGGCGGCCCCAGCCCGGTCTGCAACAGCTCAACGAACTGCTCGACCACGCCAGGGACACGTCCGGCGCGGGTGCGCGGCTCATCGTCTCCGGCACGCCGTCCGGGCTCGACCCGGGCGTCGAACTGGCCGCGTACCGGATCGTCCAGGAAGCCCTGACCAACGCGCGGCGGCACGCGCCCGGCGCGGCGGTCGACGTGGAGCTGCACTACACCGACGAGGCGCTGCGGTTGCGCATACGGGACAACGGACCCGGCCCACCGGCCACGACCCCGCCCGGTGGGCACGGGTTGACCGGGATGCGCGAACGGGCGGCGGCCGTGGGCGGCCGGCTGCACGTCGGCCCGGCGGTCGTGGGCGGGTTCCTGGTGGAGGCCAGCCTCCCGGCGAAGGCGGCCGGGTGAACGCGCTCCGCGTCGTCGTCGCCGACGACCACCAGGTCATCCGCACCGGGTACGCCGCGCTGCTCGACACGCAGCCGGACTTCACCGTCGTCGGCACCGCGTCCGATGGCGGCGAGGCGGTGCGGATCTGCCGGGAACTGTCGCCCGACGTCGTGCTCATGGACGTGCGGATGCCGGGGATGGACGGCATCGAGGCCACGCGTCGACTGGTCGACGGCGCGTCGGGTGGGCCGCGGATCCTGATCCTGACGACGTTCGACCTGGACGAGTACGTCTACGACGCGTTGCGCGCGGGTGCCGGCGGCTTCCTGCTCAAGGACGTGACGGCGGAGCAGCTGTTCGACGCCGTGCGGGTGATCGCGGCCGGTGAGGCGCTGCTCGCACCGACCGTCACCCGGCGTTTGATCAGCGAGTTCACCCGCCTGCGCCCCCAGCCGGACACGCCGCCGAACACCGCCCTGGCCACCCTCACACCGCGCGAGACGCAGGTGTTGCGGCTGGTCGCCGAGGGCCTGTCGAACCCGGAGGTGGCGGCCCGGCTGGTGGTCACCGAGGAGACGGTGAAGACGCACGTGAGCCGGGTGCTGAACAAGCTGGGCCTGCGCGACCGCACCCAGGCGGTGGTGGCCGCCTACGAGTCGGGCCTGGTCGTGCCGCGCTTCCGCGAGCCCGGCTAGCGCGCGACCATCGGCTGTCGGCACGTCCCTTCACGAGCGATCTCAAGCTGATGGCCGGGCCCCGGGCGCGTCCCCAGCGCACCCGGGCCCGGCATTCCGACGGCTACCGGTCCACCCGCTGCGGAGGCAGCTTGTCACCCACCAGGGCGAGGGTCTGGATGGCCGCGAGACCGTACTGGGCCGACGCGTTGGTCGACACGAACGCCGCCTCGTCCACCGGGCGCAGCGCGTTCGGGCCCTCGACCCTGGTGGACCGCCACGGCAGCCCCGGGCCGTAACCGTCCTGACCCGCGAAGAACTCGTTCCACGCCCGCTCGGCCAACGCGGCGTCCCCGGTCCGCGCCGCCGCGTACGCGGTCAGGCGCGAGTGCATCTGGCGGAAGCCGATGTTCCACGAGCCGCCGACCTCGGCCTGCTGCTCCGCCCGCGTCGCGCCGTACAACCGGCAGTACTGCAACCAGGCCCGCTCGAACGCCGGCTGACCCACGAGGTCGATCAGCTCGCTGCAGACCTCCGCCAACCCGAACACCGCCGACAGGTGCGACACGCTCACCTGCACCCGATCGGTGGCGAACCGGCCGGTCTCCAGGTTGTACAACGCCTCCCCGGTGATGAACCCGTTCTTCAGCGCGCCGATGTCCTCGACGGTGCCGAGCAGTTTCTGCCGCGCGACCGGATCACCACCGCGTTCCCACTCGGTCAGCCACGCCGCCGCCAGCGCGCCCCAGTCCGTGCCCAGGCCGACGGCGAGCGCCTTCGGGTCCGGCGTGTACGGCTCGGTCCGGATCTTGCGCAGCGGGTCGAGGGCGACGAACGTGCGGTCCGCGTCGACCAGCTCGCGCAGCAGGTCGCCGACCCGTTCGTCGGCGGTGAGGAAGTAGTAGAACCGCCGGTTCGCGGCGGTGCTGATGCGCAGCTGCTTCGCGCTGCACCCCCAGTGCAGGACGTTGTGCCTGGTGCCGAGGTCCTTCCACTGGCCGAGGTGGTAGACGTCGACCTCGCCGGTGTGCCGGGTCATCGCCTCGGCCATCCGGAACACGTCCGCCCGCCCGCTGCGCAGGTAGGCGTACCAGAGCCACAGGTCGGTGGACAGCTCCGAGTTGTCCCACGCGTAACCGCCGACGTCGTACCGCCACTGGTGCCGGTCCGTGTCGTAGGTGTGCATCACGTCGCCGTAGTTCCAGAACCCGTACCAGCGGCGCTGCTCCACCTGGTCGCGGTGGTAGTCGAACAGGAAGTCCAGCCGGTCCTCGATCGCGGCCCGCGCCGGGGTGGAGCGGTCGACCAGCGACCAGTCGCCGAACACGCCCGCGTCCAGCAGGTGCTGCGGCGGCGCGACCAGCAGCGGCGGCGTCTGGACGGCCTGCGACATGGCGGACAGGCTCGCGTCGTCCGGTGTCGAACCGAGCGCCCACAGGGTGAGCTCGCTGGTGCGCGCGACGCCGTACGCGGTGCCGAAGCCCGGTTCGTAGTCCTCGTAGGTGATCTGGAGGCCCTCCAGCTGCTCCGGGAAGGTGTCCATGCCCAGGCCGTCGTGGTAGAAGCGCAGGTCCATCGGCCGGGCGTCCGGCGACCACAGCCAGACCGTCACCTCCGCCTTGTCGCCCGCCGCGCCCCGGACGTCGAGCTGGGTCGGGTGCAGCTGCCAGAAGTTCCGCAGCCCGAACGCCAGGCCGCCGCTCGCGCCGCCGACGTACCCGAAACCGGGCGACCGCCGCCCGGCGTCCACGTCCACCCACGTGTGACCGGGCTTGGTGCGCTTGCGGATCGCGAAACCGTCCGCCGTGAGCTGGCTCAGGCTGTAGTCGCCCCACGCCGGGATGAGGTTCAGCCTGCTGCTGACCCGAGTGTCCCAAGTGGACGTCGGCGGCAGCTTCCGCCCCGCCACCTGCGCGGCCCGGACCGCCGCGCCGGGGTCACGCCGCAGACCGGTGATGCCGCGTACGGCCTCGCGCAGCAGGCCGCCTTCCTCACCGCCGAACCGGATGTGCCGGTCGTACAGCTCGTCCCGCATCGGCACCTCGAACCGGATGCCCAGACCGCGCAGGTAGTCGTCCGCGGTGCCGTCCCACACGAACGTGTGGGTCATCCGGATGCTGTCCGTGCCGGCGAAGAAGTAGAACCGGACGGTGAACGGCAGCCACTCGCGCCGTCTCGTCACACCCCGGTGCACGCCGTCGATGCGCAGCACGGCCCGCACCGGACCGCTCTGCTCCACGATGACGTTGCGCACCGCGCTGACGAACTTCTCCCGCCGCGCGCTGCCGGTGTCCTCGTCCTCGTCGTGGTCCTGCCGCAGTGCCACCAGGTGCCCGCGCTGCACCACGGGCTGGCCGTTGCGGACGATCCGCTCGATCAGCTCCGCGCCGCTCTTGCGCACGGTCACCTCGATGACGCCGGTGTCGACGACGACGTGCCCGTGCTTGTCGTCCACCTTGATGGCCTGCGCCGGGGCTTGTGCCGGGCCGGGTTCCAGCCGGTAGCCGTCGGCGGCGGTCGGTCCGCTGATCGCGTGCGCGCTCCACTTCAGCGAGCCGTCCGGCCAGACACCCGTGGTCCACGTCTGCACCGGCACCTGCTCGCCGGAGGCGGTGGTCAGGGAGAACGTCTGGTCCCTGGGGAACGCGCCGCGCGGCCACGGGACGCCCCACGTGGTGCCCGCGTGCGTGGCCGGTGCGCCGCCTTCGAGCCAGCCGAGCGCGGCCTGGCGCGGCGGGTCCGCAGCCGCCGCGTGCGCGCTGCCCACGCCGAACGGGAGCCCGTACGCGGCGCCCGCGGCCGCGACGCCACCCAGGAAGGTCCGACGGTTCACCTGTGCCATCAAAATCTCCTCGTCGAGATGCAGGGAAAGCGCTTTCCGGCCGTGTACGAGCACTGCACCACCACCGACGACCGCCGTCAAGCGCCGACGGCGGTCGTCGAGTGCGGTCGTCGAGTGCGGTCAGCCGATCCGGTCGCCGACCACCTGGAGTTCGTTGATGCCGAGGAACCCGGTCGACGTCCCCGGTGCCCGGCTGGTCATGGTGATCCGGACCTCCGTCGTGGCCACCGGGTCGAACGTGATGGTGCTCGGCTGGTCCGCCGCGGTCGCCCAGTCGACCCGGACGTTCGACGCGGACACCCACGCGGTGCCGTTCCAGTGCGCCACCTCGACCGAGGCGGGCAGCTGGTGGGAGCCGTCCACGGTGAAGTACGACGTCGCGCCCGTGACCGTCCGCGCCTCCGGCAACGCCACCGACACCCAGTCGCTCGCGTGCGCCGAGGACACGGCGGGCAGCACCTGCGTCGCCTGCTTGGCGTAGGAGTTCGACCACCGGGTGGTCATGTCACCGTCCACCATCGCCGAGGGCAACGTGGTCGGCCTGCCGCTGTAACTGGCGTCCACGGGGCTGGAGAGGTCCGGCGGCGCGGGCGCGAACACCGGTGCCGCACCGACCGGTCCCCTGGTACCGGCCCAGGTGGCGAGCACGGTCGTGCGGCCCGACCGCAGACCGGGCGACGTAGCCTTGACCGTGATGGGCCCGGTCCGCCCGTCCGACTGGACGATCGCCAGCACCTTGCCGTGGAACGCGGTCATGCCGTCCGCCTTGTACGGCTCCACGCTCTCCGGCCGCCCGTTGTCCACACCGACCACCCTGCCGCCGGTGACGGAGAACGTGACCTTGTTGTCCGCACTCGGCACGACCACGCCGTTCTTGTCCACCACGTCGGCGGTGATGTAGGTCAGCGACTTGCCGTCGGCCTTGACCACCTTGCGGTCCGCCGTCAGCTTCACCGCGTCCGCCGCACCGGCCGTGCGCACGGCGTCCCGCGCGACCTCCTTGCCGTCCTTGCGCGCCACCGCGACGAGCTCACCCGGCGCGAACGGCACGGTCCACGTCAGGTGGAGCTTGCCCGCGCTGCCGTTGGGGCTGGTGTAGCTGCCGGGGAACGGGCCGGTGGTGACGTTCTTGTCGTCGCCGGACGGCTCGGTCGTCTCCAGGTACTCCTTGCCGTACGTGGTCGTCTTGCGGTCGAACTTCCGCACGCCGAGCGACTTGCCGTTCAGGAACAGCTCGACGGTGTCCACATTGGCGTACGCCCACACCTGCACCGGATCGCCCAACTCGTGGTCGGTCCAGTTCATCGGGACCACGTGCACCATCGGGTCGGTCGTCCACTGGCTCTTGAACAGGTAGTAGAGGTCCTTCGGGAAGCCCGCCGTGTCCATCGCGCCGAAGTGCGACGTCCGCACCGGGAACACGCCGTCGAACGGCGTCGGCTCGCCGATGTAGTCCATGCCCGACCACAGGAACTGGCCGAGGAAGAACTTGCGGTCCCGGTCCTTCTTCAACCCGTACTCGCCGCTCAACGTCCACGACGCCATGTTGTTGTCGTACGACGACGCCTCCCGCTTGCCGGGCGTGTAGTTCTCACCGGTGTTGACCAGCAGCGGGTCCTGGTACGAGCCGCGAGTGGACGTCGAGGACGACGACTCCGACTCGAAGATGAACTTGTCCGGGTACTTGGCGTGCAACGCGTCCACCGAGCCCGCGGTGTTGTAGTTGAGGCCGAGGCCGTCCAACGAGCGCAGGATCTGGTCCGGGCCCGAACCGTCGGCGGGCACCCGGCGGTACGCGTCCGAGCCGAACACCACCGGGCGGCTGGTGTCGATCGACCTGATGTCGGCGGCCAGGCGCTTCGCGGTGTCCGGGCCGAACGGGACCGAGTGGAAGTCCGGGATCTCGTTGCCGACCGACCACAGCACGACGGCGGGGGAGTTCTTCGCCGCGTTCACCATCTCCTTGATGTCCGCGCCGCTGTTGGCCTCGAAGAACCGGCCGTAGTCGTAGCGGATCTTGGGCCTGCGCCAGGTGTCGAACGCCTCGACCATCATCACGATGCCCAGTTCCTCGCAGATCTCGACCTGCTCGGGCGTGGGCGGGTTGTGCGAAGTGCGGAAGGCGTTGACGCCCATGTCCTTCATCAGCTTCATCTGGCGGACCAACGCGTCCCGGTTGACGGCGGACCCGAGCGCGCCCTGGTCGTGGTGCAGGTCCACGCCCTGGATCTTGTGGTACTCGCCGTTGACGAAGAAGCCCTCGTTCGCGTCGAACCGGACCCAGCGGAAGCCGAACCGGGTGCTGGTGGTGTCGACGCGCCTGCCCGCCACCGTCACCTCGGTCTCCAAGGTGTAGAGGTACGGGTTCGCCATCGACCACAGGGTGGGCCTGGGCACCCGGACGTCGGACTCGGCGGTCGGCGCGGTCACCGCCGAGCGGTGGCGTGCCACGACGCGGCCGGCGGCGTCCTTGACGCGGTACGACACGGCGACGTCCCCGGCATCGGCCCCGTTGACCACGTCGGTGCGGACGTGCGCGGTGGCGAAGCCGGACTTCACCTCCTGCTCCACGTTCGGCGTCGTCACGAACGTGCCGTGCCGGGCGACGTGCACCGGGTCGGTGACGACCAGCTCGACGTGCCGGTAGATGCCGCTGCCGGAGTACCAGCGGCTGCTCGGCAGCTTGTTGCGCACCTTCACCGCGACCACGTTCGGCGTCTTGCCGTCGGTGTGCGCCAACGGGGTCAGGTCGACCGCGAAACCCGTGTAGCCGTACGGGTGCGCGGTCACCAGCGTGCCGTTGAGGTAGACCTCGGAGTCCATGTAGACGCCGTCGAAGTCCAGCGAGACCTTCTTGCCCGCGGTCGAGCGCGGCAGCGTGAACGTCTTGCGGTACCAGCCGAGGCCGCCGGGGAAGTAGCCGGTGTTGCTGCCCGCCGCGGGCGTCATGGCCTGCTCGATCGACCAGTCGTGCGGCAGGTCGAGCGCGCGCCACGACGAGTCGTCGAAGCCCGGCTCGTCCGCGTCGGCGTACGCCGGGTCTTCGTCGCCGGTGGTGTTGGCCAGGGCGAACTTCCACGACCCGTCGAAGTTCTCGCTGCGGGTCGGGTGCGCCGCGGCGGCCGGGTCGCCGGTCGCGGCGGGAGCCTGCACGAGGCCCGACGCCAGCAGGAGCGCGACGGCCGCCGCCACGCCTGCCCGGAACAAACGACTGTGTCTGTCCACCGAAATCCTCGTCTCCCCGGAACTCAACAACACCGATCAGAGAAGTTCTTAGAGCAACAGAACGCCACAGGATGCTGCCGCCGGCGCAGGTGGCTGTCAATAGCCCTGCCAGGTCCCGAAGACGGCCTGAAGCCATTGAGACACAAGGCTTGCGCAGCACGCGCCCCCGTGCTGGTAAGCGTTTACCGCGTGGCGGCGCGACCGAGGGTGCTCTGCCGGGCGATCAGCCGGTGCGCGGCGCGGACCTCTATTCCGGGCAACGGCTCGGTGCTGCCGATGCGCTTGAGCAGCCGGTCCACCGCCGTCGTCGCGATGGCGTCCTTGTCCGGTGAGATCGTGCTGATCGCCGGGTTGGAGTAGCGGCCTTCCTCGATGTCGTCGTAGCCGATCAGCGCGATGTCCTCGGGGACCCGCAGCCCGCGTTCCAGCACCTCGTGCAACGCGCCGAGCGCCACCGGGTCGTTGTAGCCGAAGACGGCGTCCGGCGGGTCGTCCCGGTCGAGCAGCGCCCGCATGGCCGCCGCGCCGTCCGAGCGGTTGAACCGGTGCGTCTGGACGATCAGCGACTCGTCCACCGGCAGACCGGCCTCCGCGTGGGCCTGCCGGTAGCCGAGCGTGCGCAGCTGCGCCGCCTCGCCGGTCGGGTACGGCTGGTCGCCGATGGCCGCGATCCGGCGCCTGCCGAGGCCGATCAGGTGCGCGGTGGCCTCACGGGACGCCGCGACGTCGTCGATGCCGACGTGGTCGAAGAAGGCGTTGGACGACCGCTCGCCGAGCAGGACCAGCGGGAACGTCGGGTCGCTCTCGGCCAGGTCCTCCTGCGCCAGCCCGAGCGGGCTGTAGATCATCCCGTCGAACAGGACCGCCCGCGCGCCGCGCCGGATCAGCTCGCGCTCGTGCGTCGGGTCGCCGTCGGTCTGGTCGATCAGCACGTGGTAGCCGCGTTCCCGTGCGCAGGGGATGATCGCCTGCAGCAGCTCCGAGAAGTACGGCACGTCCAGGAACGGCACCACCACGGCGATCTGCCCGGACCGGCCGTTCGCGAGGTTGCGGGCCAGCACGTTGGGCCGGTAGCCCAACTCCTTGATCGCCTTCTCCACCTTTTCCCGGGTGTGCTCGGTGACCGGCGCGTAGCCGTTGACCACGTTCGACACCGTCCGCGCGGACACCCCCGCCAGCTCGGCAACGTCACGCAGCGTGGCGTCACGCATCGGCTTTCCTCCGTTGGACCGGCGCGGCGGCCCCACCGCTGCAGCGCTGCAGAGAGTGTGCGCTCCAGCCTCTCCCACGGCAAGACCGACTTGTCCGGAGGCGTCGAGGCGGCCGAAGATCTCGTTTGGATTAACTTCAGGTGAGGTCTTGCAGCGCAGCAAAACCCAGGCCATAGTCCTCTGCAGCGCAGCAATACCCGGTGCCACGGCGGCAGCACGGTCGGTTTCCCCCGAACCCGTCGGCCGTGGCGCAGCACCCCGACCGACCTCAACGGCACCAGTTCGCGCCTCGTGGGGTCGCCGCTCACCCTTCACCGTCTCGATCACGCTCCGTGATGGCGGTCGCGCATGCCCTGACGCATGCCGCGACGGAAAGGCGCTACTCATGCTCGGCACCAACTGGTTGGCAAAAGTCAGGATGGCGAAACTCGGCCGAGCCCTCGCCGTCTGCGGCCTGCTCGCGGTCGCCGCCTGCGGCGGGGCCGCCGGCGAGGACGACGGCCCCGTGCGCGTGTCGGTCTGGGCCTGGTACCCGGAGTTCAAGGGCGTGGTCGAGGCGTTCAACGCCTCCCACACCGACATCCAGGTCGACTGGACCAACGTCGGCACCGGCCCGGACCAGTACGCCAAGCTCAAAACGGCGTTCACCGCGGGCAAGGGCGCGCCGGACGTGGCGATGGTCGAGTTCCAGCAGATCCCGACGTTCGTCATCCTCGACGCCCTGGTCGACATGGGCGAGCACGGCGCCAACGAGGACAAGGACATCTACGCCGAGTGGGCGTGGAGCCAGGCCACCGACGGCGAGAAGGTCTACGCGATCCCGGTCGACGGCGGCCCGATGGCGTTGATGTACCGCAAGGACCTCTTCGACCAGCACGGCATCCCGGTGCCGACCACCTGGGCGGAGTACGCCGACGCCGCGGCGAAGATCAAGGCCGTCGATCCCGCCGCCTACATCGCCAGTTTCGGCAGTGACGGCGGCTGGCTCAACGGGCTGATGTGGCAGGCGGGCTGCCGCCCGTACGGCTACTCGCAGGCCAAGGCCAAGGACGAAGTGAAGATCAACCTGACCGCGCCCGAGTGCGAGAAGGTCGTCGACCTGTACGGCGACATGGTGGACAAGGGCCTGATGGCCCAGGACAAGTTCTTCACCGCCGACGCCACCGCCGCGCTGGACTCCGGCAAGTACTGGACCTGGGCCGCGGCCGGCTGGACCCCCGGTTACGTCGCGGGCTCGCTCAAGAACACGGCGGGCAAGTGGGCGGTCGCGCCGATGCCGCAGTGGACCGCGGGCGCCGACGAGCAGGGCGACTGGGGCGGCTCGACGTTCACCGTGACCAAGCAGGCCAAGAACCCGAAGGCGGCGACCACGGTGGCCCGCGAGCTGTTCGGCCGCTCGAAGGCCGCCTGGGACATCGGCCTGAACAAGGCGTTCCTCTACCCGCTGGTCAAGGACGTCGCGGCGGACCCGGCGTTCACCGGCAAGGCGTACGAGTTCTTCAACGGCCAGAAGGTGAACGAGATCTTCGTGCCGGTGTCGGAGAAGCTGGGCGAGTTCCAGTACACGCCGTTCCAGGACTTCGTCTTCAAGGACCTGAACGACCGCACCGCCGAGGCGATGTCGGGCGGCAGGGAGTGGAGCACGGTGCTGGAGGAGACGCAGAAGAACGTCGTCGCGTACGCCGAGAAGCAGGGCTTCAAGGTCAGCCGGTAGCGCACTCGCGGCCTGCCGCGGCCCTCCAGTCGCGGCAGGCCCGACCCACCCCCTATCCCAGGAGGTTCCCCCGTGACCCGGTCCATGCCGATCACGGCACCCGAGGCGGCCACCGATCCGCCGACACCCCGCGTCCCGGACGAGAGCCGGTCACGGCGGAGGTCGCGCCGGGTCACCGCGCACCCGGTGGCCGGCGCCCTGTTCGTCCTGCCGTTCTTCCTCGTCGTCGTCGCGTTCCTGATCGTGCCGCTGGGGTACGCGTTCTGGCTCAGCCTGTCCAGCAAGAGCCTCGCCCTCGGCACCCGGTTCAGCGGTGTCGACAACTACGTGCGCGCGTTCACCGACCCGGTGCTGCTGGACGGCCTGCTGCGGGTCGTCCTCTTCGGACTCGTGCAGATCCCCATCATGCTCGGCATCGCGCTGGCCGGGGCGTTGACGCTCGACGCCGTCACGACGAAGTTCGCCCTGGCGTTCCGGCTCATCGCGTTCATGCCCTACGCCGTGCCCGCCGTCGTCGGCGCGCTCATGTGGGGCTTCCTGTACAGCCGCACGTTCGGCCCGTTCGCGGACCTGCCGACGCTCGTCGGCGGCGATCCGATCGACTTCTTCAGCTCCTCGCTGCTGCTGCTGTCGCTCGGCAACATCGTGACGTGGGCGTGGACCGGCTACAACATGATCATCCTGTACTCGGCGTTGCAGGGCGTGCCCCGGGAGATGTACGAGGCGGCGGTGATCGACGGCGCCACGCCGGTGCAGATCGCGTTGCGGGTCAAGGTGCCCGCCATCAAGCAGGCCATCTCGCTGGCCGCGATCTTCACCGTCATCGGCACCATGCAGTTCTTCACCGAACCGGCGATCATGGCCCGGTTCGCGCCGCAGATCTCGGCCGGCTACACGCCCAACCTCTACGCCTACAACCAGGCGTTCGCCTACTCGGACTTCCACTACTCGGCCGCGCTGTCGTTCGCGCTCGGCTTCCTGGTGTTCGTGGTGGCCTACGCGTTCGTGTTCGTCAACCGGAGGCGGGGTGCGCGCTCGTGACCGTCGGCGGAGCTGACAACCGGACCAAGGCGAACACCCGGCTCCCGCACCTGCTCATGGGTGTCGGCATCCTCTACTTCCTGGTCCCGCTGCTGTGGGTGGTCATCGCGGCCACCAAGAGCCAGCCGGACCTGCTCGACAGCCCGGCGCTGTGGTTCGCCGAGTTCAACCTGTTCGAGAACATCCGGCAGTTGTTCCGCGAGGACGACGGCGTGTACGGCCAGTGGCTGCTCAACACGGCCCTGTACTCCGGGCTCAGCGCTTTGGGTGCGACCGCGCTGGCCGCCGGCGCGGGCTACGGGCTGGCCCGGTTCTCGTTCCCGGGCAAGCGGTTGTTCGAGACCGGGCTGCTCGGCATGATCATGGTGCCGGCCACCGCGCTGGTGCTGCCGACCTACCTGATCCTGTCCGAACTGGAGATCGTGGACACGATGTGGGCGGTCATCCTGCCGTCCCTGCTCAGCCCGTTCGGCGCGTACCTCGTCCGGGTGTACGTGGCCGAGAGCGTGCCGGTGGAGCTGATCGACGCCGCGCGCATCGACCGGGCGGGCGAGCTGCGCATCTTCTGGCAGATCGCGGTGCCGATGATGCGCCCCGCGATCGTCACCGTCTTCCTGTTCACCCTGGTCGCGACGTGGAACAACTACTTCCTGCCGCTGGTGATGCTGAGCGACTCCGACCTCTACCCCCTTACCGTGGGGTTGACCACCTGGTTCAACACCGCGCAGCAAGAGGCCGGTACGCGAATGCTGTTCAACCTCGTCGTGACCGGCTCACTGCTGGCCATCGTCCCGCTCGTCGTCGCCTTCGTCCTGCTGCAGCGCTTCTGGCGCAGCGGCGCGGCCGCAGGCGCCCTGAAGTAGGAGAACCGTGCTTAAGGCATCCCTGGCCCTCAGCCCCGACTACGTCATCGCGCCGGTGCGACGCCGGCTCTTCGGGTCGTTCGTCGAGCACATGGGCCGCTGTGTGTACACCGGCATCTACGAACCCGGCCACCCCACCGCCGACGAGGACGGTTTCCGGGGTGACGTGCTGGAACTGACCCGTGAGATGGGGGTCGAACTGGTCCGCTACCCCGGCGGCAACTTCGTGTCCGGCTACCGGTGGGAGGACGGCGTCGGCCCGGCCGCCGAGCGTCCCGTCCGCCGCGACCTCGCGTGGCACAGCATCGAGACCAACGCGGTCGGCATCGACGAGTTCGTCCGCTGGGCGCGCAAGGCCGACGTCGAGGTCATGTACGCGGTGAACCTCGGCACGCGTGGGGTGGCCGAGGCGCTCGACGTGCACGAGTACATGAACCACGAAGGCGGCACGCACCTGTCGGAGCTGCGCCGGGCCAACGGGTCGAAGGCGCCGCACGGCGTGAAGCTGTGGTGCCTGGGCAACGAGCTGGACGGCCCGTGGCAGCTCGGCCACAAGACCGCGCACGAGTACGGCCGGCTGGCCGTCGAGACGGCCAGGGCGTTGCGGCAGGCCGAGCCGGGGCTGGAACTGGTGGCGTGCGGCAGTTCGAGTTCGTCCATGCCGACGTTCGGCGAGTGGGAGTCCACCGTGCTGGAGTTGGCGTACAACGAGGTGGACCACATCTCGCTGCACGCCTACTACGAGGTGATCGACGGTGACGTGGACAGCTTCCTCGCCTCGGCGTTGGACATGGACTACTTCATCGACAGCGTGGTGGCCACGGCGGACGCGGTCGGCGCGCGGCTGAAGAGCGACAAGCGGATCACGTTGTCGTTCGACGAGTGGAACGTCTGGTACATGAAGCGGTTCCAGGACTCGCCGCGCACCGAGTGGGAGACCGCACCCCGGGTCATCGAGGACCAGTACGACGTGACCGACGCCGTGGTCGTCGGCAACCTGCTGATCTCGTTGCTGCGCCACAGCGACCGGGTGGCGGTGGCGTGCCAGGCGCAGTTGGTCAACGTGATCGCGCCGATCCGCAGCGAGCCGGGCGGCCCGGCGTGGCGGCAGACGACCTTCCACCCGTTCGCGTTGACCTCGCGGTTGGCGCGGGGGCAGGTGCTGCGGGTGGAGACGTCCTCGCCGACGTACTCGACCAAGCGCTTCGGTGACGTCCCCGTCGTCGACGCGGTGGCCACGCATGACCCCGAAACGGGTGACACGGTGGTGTTCGTGGTGAACCGGCACCGCTCGGAGCCGGTGGACCTCCGGGTCGGGCTGGCGGCGTTCGGCGAGGTCACGGTGGCCGAGGCGTGGACGGTGCACGACGAGGACGGTTCGGCGACCAACACCGAAACCGACCCGGACCGCGTCGTCCCGCAGCCGCAGACGGCCGACATCACCGACGGCGAACTCCACGTCGTCCTGCCGCCCGTGTCGTGGACCGCCGTCCGCCTCACCGATCGCTAGCCCTCCACTCCGGACACCGCGAGCCACCCGCCGGCTCGCGGTGTCCGGAAGGCTGTCAGCCATGATCACCCGTGAGTTGTTGCTGATCGGCGGTGGCGCGGGCGTGGGGAAGTCCAGCGTCGGCTGGGAGGTCTCCCAACTGCTGCAAAGCCGCGAAACCGCGCACTGCTTCGTGGAGGGCGACTTCCTGGACCAGATCCACCCGGCGCCCGCCGACGACCCCCACCGCACCGCGATCACCGAACGCAACCTGGCGGCGATCTGGTCCAACTACGCCGCCCTGGGCCAACACCGCCTCGTCTACACGAACACGGTGAGCGTGCTGGAGGAACCGATGCTCCGGCGCGCCATGGGAGCAGGCCCGATCCGGTCCACCTGCGTCCTGCTCACCGCCACCGAGCCGACGATCCGCGAACGCCTCGCGCGCCGCGAGATCGGCTCACAGTTGGGGTCGCACATCGAGCGGAGCCTCGCGATGGCCCGCGTGCTGGACGAGGAAGCCCCGGCCCACACCGCCCGCGTCCCGACGGACGGCAAGTCGGTCGAGGAGATCGCCCACGAGGTCCTGCACGCCGCCGCCTGGTGACTCACCCGCTACGGGTGTTTACGGGAGGGAAGGTGGCAGGTCGAAGGCCGGGAAGTGCTCGGGCCCCACGAACGCCGTGATCTCCGAGATCAGCTCGTCCCGCAGCGTCAGCACGTCGATCGACCAGGCCAGGAACGCCCCGGCCTCCTCGTTCCACAAGTAGGCCGCCACGGCGGGCTGGCCGTTGGCGCTCGTCGCGACGTGCCGCCACGGCGGGCAGCTGGTCAGCGGCACGCGCACGGCGAAGTCGGTGACCGCCTCGATGCCGTGGTACCAGTGCGGCAGCGGCGGCATCGACCAGGTGACGTCCTCGGTCAGCAGCGCGACCAGCGCGTCGGCGTCGCCGCGTTCCATCGCGGCGGAGAAGTCGGCCACGACCTGCCGCGTGCGGGCGTCGCCGATCCGGCGCAACGTCTGCTGCTGCGTGCGCGAAGGCACCTTCTCCGCGACGATCCGGCGGGCCCGCGCCAACGCCGAGTTCACCGACGTGGTCGAGGTGTTCATCATGGCGGCGATCTCGGCCGCCGAGAAACCCAGCACCTCGAACAGCAACAACGCCGCCCGCTGGTTGCCCGGCAGGTGCTGCAACGCCGCGACGAACGCCAGCTCGACCGCCTCGCGCTGCGCATAACGCCCATCCGGCCCGCCGTCACCGAGACCCGCGTCGGGGTACGGCCCGAGCCAGGCGACGTCGACCAGCGGCGCGTTCCCGACCACCGTTCGTTCACTGGACGGCCCCAGGTCGACGGGCAGGGCACGCCGACCCCGGCTCTCCACGGTGTCCAGGCACGTCCGCGTGGCCACGGTGTACAGCCACGACCGCAGCGAGCTGCGCCCCTCGAAGCGGGCCAGCCCGCGCCACGCCCGGAGCAGGGCGTCCTGGAGCGCGTCGTCGGCGTCGTGCGTGGAGCCGAGCATGCGGTAGCAGTGGGCGTGCAGTTCCCGGCGCAGCGGTTCCACCAGACGGGTGAACGCGTCACCGTCACCCTCGCGCGCCCGCGCCAGGTCGGGCTCCGCGGCGCGGTCCGCGGACCGCGCCGAAAAAACTTCGCTCACGAGCGACGATTCTGCCCCACCCCGGGAGTCACTTCCTGCGATCGAGCATTTCAGACCTGTTCCAGGAGGAACCGATGACCACGACCGCCACCATCGACACCCTGCGGGTCCCCGACGCGCTGCTGCACTACGAGGTGCGCGGCCGGGGTCCTCTCGTGGTGCTCGTCGGCGCGCCGATGGACGCCAGGTCGTTCGGGCCGCTGGCCGACCTGCTCGCCGTCGACCACACCGTGCTCACCACCGACCCGCGCGGCATCAACCGCAGCAAGGTGGACGACCCGGACCGGGACTCGACGCCGGAGATGCGCGCCGACGACCTGGCCAGGCTCATCACCCACCTGGACGCCGGTCCGGCGACCGTCCTCGGCTCCAGCGGCGGCGCGGTCAGCGTGCTGGCCCTCGTCCAGGCGCACCCAGAGCTCGTGCGCACCGCGATCCCGCACGAGCCGCCGCTGGACCAGCTGGTGGACGACCGCGCGCAGCTGCTCGCGTGGACCGACGAGATGATCGCCACCTACCTGTCCGGCGACACCATGGGCGCGTGGCGGAAGTTCATGCTCATCGCCAACCTGCACATGCCCGACGAGGTCATCGAGCACATGTTCGGCGGCGAGCGCGACCCGCAGGACATCGCCGACGAGCACTACCAGTACACGCACATGCTGAAGCCGACCGTCGAGTGGGTGCCCGACTTCGACGCGCTGCGTTCGGCGTCGACCAGGATCGTGATCGGCATCGGCGAGGACTCGGGCGAGCAGTTGTGCGTGCGCACGTCGACGGCGCTCGCGGCGGGACTCGGCATCGAGCCGACCTGGTTCCCCGGCGGCCACATCGGTTTCGCCGACGACCCGGACCGCTTCGCGACCAGGCTGCGCGAGGTCCTTCAGGAGGGCTAGGCGGTGACCCGGCGGTGGTCGACCACGACCGACAGGGCGGCCACCGCCAACCCCGCCAGGCTCAACGCCACACCGACCCACGCGGTGGAGGTGTAACCCCAGCCCGCGCTGATCGCGAGGCCGCCCAGCCACGCGCCCGCGCCGTTGGCGATGTTCAACGCCGAGTGGTTGGACGACGACGCCAGCGACGGCGCGTCGGGCGAGGCGTCCATCAGCCGGACCTGGAGCGCCGAGGCCAGGACCTGCGACACGAGCCCGATCAGGAACACGGTGCCGAACGCCATCACCGGCGAGGTGGCGGTCAGCGCGAACAGCACCAGGACGACCGTCACCGCGATCATCGAGCCGAACACCGTGCCCATGACCGAACGGTCCACGAAACGCCCGCCGACCGTGGCGCCGATCGTCATGCCGAGCCCGAACACCGCGAGCACCCACGGCACGGCGGCGAGCGACAGGCCGGTGACCTCGGTGGTGATCGGCGAGATGTAGGAGTAGACGGCGAACATGCCGCCGAACCCGATCATGCCGGTGACCAGCGCGAACCACACCTGCGGGCGGCGGAACGCGCGGAGTTCGGCGGCGACGCTCTCGTCACCGGAGGCGGGGATGCGGGGCAGCCACTTCGCCACCGCCAGCGCCGTCACGACCGCGATCACGGCCACCGCCAGGTAGGCGACGCGCCACCCGATCTGCTGACCGGCGGCGGTGGCGACCGGCACGCCGATCAGGTTGGCGAGCGTCAGCCCGACCATGATCCGGGCGACCGCCGTGCCACGCCGTTCCGGCGGCACGAGGGTGGTGGCGACCACGGCGGCGATGCCGAAGAACGCGCCGTGCGGCAGCCCGGCCACGAACCGCGCGGTCATCAACAACGTCGTGTTCGGCGCGATGGCGGACAGCCCGTTGCCGAGCGCCAACGCGATCGTCAGGCCGATCAGCAGCCCTTTGCGCGGCAGCTTCGCGGCCAGCCCGGCGATGAGCGGCGCCCCGACCACGACCCCGAGCGCGTAGAGGCTGATCGCGTGGCCGGCGGTGGGGATGGAGATGCCGAACGTGTCCGCCATCTGCGGCAACAGCCCCATGGTGGCGAACTCGGTGGTGCCGATGCCGAAGCCGCCCAACGCGAGCGCAGCCATGGCCGCCCTGCCGCCCTTGCCACCTCGACGGGTCGCGGCGGACTCAAGGGTGGTCGCGGTCATGCGTCGCTCCTGTCATCTGTCCCGTGTCGACAGTGACCGCGACGGTTGGCTGACTCGTTAGCTACTGAAACGATTTTACCGGCCCCGCCCCCGCCGGTTCCCCACCTGCCGCGTGCCCCTGCTCACACGGCGGTCAGACGGTGGTGTGCCGGGGCTTGCGCAGCACGATCACCGTGACCACGAAAGCGGCGGCGAGCAGGGCGGCGGCGATGGTGAAGGCCACGTGGTACCCGGCGGTGAGGGCGGCGGGCTCGGTGACACCGGACGCCAACTCCTCCTCGGTCCGCGCGGCGGCCAGCGTGGACAGGACGGCCACGCCCACCGCCATGCCGATCTGCTGGGTGGTGTTGAACAGCCCGGACACCAGGCCCGCGTCGTCCGGTTTCGCGTCGGACATGCCCAGCGCGGTCAGCGCGGGCAGCACCAGCCCGCCGCCCGCGATCAGCAGCATCACCGGCAGCAGGTCGGTGACGTAGTCCGCGTCCACCGGGACCGTCGTGAGCTTGAGCATCGCGCCCAGCAGCAGCACCAGCCCGACCAGCAGCACCGCACGTTCACCGAACCGCGTGTTCAGGCGGGCCGAGACGAACAACGACACACCACCGATGGCGACCGCCGCCGGCAGCATCGCCAAACCGGTGGCGAGCGCGCTGTAGTGCAACACCTTCTGCATGTAGAGCGCGACGATGATCTGGAAGGCGAACATCGCCGACAACGTCAGGATCTGCACCAGGTTCGCGCCCGTCACGTTGCGGGAACGCAGGATGCGCAGCGGCATCAACGGTGTCCCGGCCGTCGCCTGGCGGACGGTGAACCCGGCCAGCAGCGCGACCGACAGGGCGCCGAGGCCGAGGGTGTGCGGCGCCGTCCACCCGTGCTGCTCGACCTTGACCACGGTGTAGATGCCGAGCATCAGACCGCTGGTGACCAGGGCCGCCCCGAGCACGTCGGCACCGGCGGACAGGCCCGCGCCCCGGTCGGACGGCAGCGCGCGGAGCGCCAGCACGATGGTGGCCACGCCGATCGGCAGGTTGATGAAGAAGATCCAGTGCCAGCTCAGCGCGTCGGTGAGCACGCCGCCCAGGACCTGGCCGATGGACGCCCCGGCCGCGCCGGTGAAGCTGAACACCCCGATCGCCTTGGCCCGTTCGCCCGGGTCGGTGAACAGGGTCACCAGGATGCCCAGCACGACCGCCGACGCCATCGCGCTGCCCGCGCCCTGGAGGAACCGGGCGGCGATCAGCAGACCCGGCGTGGTGGCCGCGCCCGCCAGCAGCGACGCGGCGGTGAACACGGCGTTCCCGGCCAGGAACATCGTCTTGCGGCCGATCAGGTCGCCCAGCCGGCCGGCCAGGAGCAGCAGGCCGCCGAACGCGATCAGGTACGCGTTGACGGTCCAGCTCAGGCCGGCGGGGGAGAAGCCGAGGTCCCGCTGGATGGCGGGCATGGCGACGGTGACGATGCTGCCGTCGAGGATCGTCATCAGCATCGCGGCGGACAGCACGACCAGCGCGGACCAGCGGTTCACGCGGGGCGTTTCGAGCGGTGTTGCGAGGGTGGACGACATGGGTCTCTCCTGTTCCGACGACGACAGGAGGAACCGTAGCGGATAGTTTTGTTACAGACAATCCCTCTCGGGCTTACCTGGTGCTCTCGCGCACCCGTCGGGCGACCTGGAACCCCGCGACGGGAGTGGCCAAATGGCCGGTGACCAGCAGGTTCATCGCGTGCAGGAGGGCGTCGCGATCTTTCTTCGGCAGCGACTCCAGCGCCGCCCGGTGCACGCCGTCCACGATCTCCTGGCTGCGTTTCGCCAGCTCCGCGCCCTTCTCGGTGACGGCGATGATCCGGGCCCGCCGGTCGGTGGTGGACTGCCGGCGCTCGGCCAGACCCGCCTTCTCCAGCGCGTCGACCGTGACCACCATCGTGGTCTTGTCCATGTCGCCGACCTCGGCCAACTGGATCTGCGTGCGCTCCCCTTCGAGGGCGTGGACGAGCACGCAGTGCATGCGCGCCGTCAGGCCGATCTCGGCCAGCGCCGCCGCCATCCGGGTGCGCAGCACGTGCGCCGAGTGTTCGAGGAGGAACGACAGGTCGGATTCGGTGCGGGCTGGGGCCATGGCGGACATGGCCCCAGTCTAGCTACCGGGACAACACCGGATTATCCGCAAGAAACCTGGTTACAGCGGTGGGTGGGCGTTGCGCAGCAGTTCCCGGAACTGCGCCGAGTGCCAGTACCGGGCCGGTGGGGAGTCCGGCCACGCACCGGTCGGTTTCGGGGTCGCGCCCGGCCAACCCTCGTACAGCGGGTCGCACATCCGGTTGTGGACCTCGTCCTCGATCGGCAACGGGATGCTCGCGCCGTCCGACTCCCCCGGCGGCTTCATCCACACGTACGCGTCGACGCCGCGCGCCGGCGCCGCGACCGGCCGTTCGCCGAGACCGGTGCCGGTCTGGTTGCACCAGTTGGTGATCCGCAGCCTGCGGTCGATCCGGCCGCCCTCCACGTACGCCTCCGCGTGGGTCTCCGGGCCGGGGCCGGTCGGCCGGTTCGGACCGCCCCAACCGTTGCGGGAGGTGTCGATCAGCACGCCGACGCGCGGGTGGAAGCCCGCCGCGACCAGCTCCTGCCGGAAGACCTCCACAAAGGACAGCTCGTCGATGAACGGGTTCCAGTCCACCCACCTGGTCTGCAGGATCGGCTGGCCGGCGATGACGTCCTTGACGATGAACTCCTCGCGCAGCACCGAGTAGTCGGCGGTGTTGGCGATGAAACCGTGCACGTTCGCCGTCGTGCTGCCGCCCGCGTTCGCCGCCCTCAGCAGCAGGTCCCGCGTGGGCAGGCGGTCTTCGTCCCAGCCGATGTTGCCGTGGTGGCCGATGTCCAGGTAGTTGTACACGTTCGGGATCGCACCCAGCTTCGCCAGCGCGTACCCGATGCCCTCGACGTAGGCGCCGTTCGCCTTGACCGTCTCGCACAGGGGGGTGGCCCACGGGCGCGGCTGGGTGTGCGTGACGAGGAACGGCAACGAGTTGGGCTCCACGACCGCGACGATCCGCAGCCGCGCGTACGCCGGGTCGGCCAGGGTCGAGGCGACGGGGTCGATGAACTCCCGCTGGTAACGCGCCAGCTCGCCCGGTCCCAGCTCGCCGTTGCTGGACAGCCGACCGCAGTCCCGGCCGGGCAGGTCGTAGAGCACCAGCTGGATCACGTCGGCGTTCTGGCGAAGGGCTTCGTCCAGGTGCGCGCGCAGGGTCATCCGGCCGTGCCAGCCGTGGAGGGACGCGATGTTGTGCAGCCACACGCCGGTCGGCTGCCCGGCGACGGCCGCACCGCCCGGTTCGGCGGCGGCGTGCGAGGACCACTCCGGGTTCACGTAGGCGCGGGCGCCCAGGTACGGGTTGTCCACGCGTCGTGTCGGCGTGCCTTCCGCGGTGCCGACCGCCGGACCGGCGGCCAGTGCGACCGCCGTGAGCAGGTGGCCGACGCGTATGAGGAACCTCATGAACTGCTACCTCCGGTGATCACAACGATGTGAGGGAGGCGGTGTGCTTCACACCGTACCGCGCGGGGTCAACGCATTCGAGAGCGCTCCCATGACAACAGCGGACAGAAAGCGCGTCGAGGCTTCCGGTCGGCGGGTCCCTTTCGGTAGACCGTTGGGCAGTCGACGGGTGGGGGACGCGGTGCGCGTGGTCACGGCGGGGTTGGCGGTCGTTCTGCTGGCGGGTCCGGCGGCTACGTCACGTTCGACACCTCCCAGGACGACGACGTGCGCGTGCGCGTCGGCATCTCGTACACCAGCGCCTCGGCGGCCAGGCGCAACCTGGACCGCGAGATCCGCCCGCACGACGGCGTGGAGGACATCGCCGCCGACGCCCGCCGCGAGTGGGCGCGGCAGCTGCGCGCGGTCGAGGTCTCCGGCGGCACGGACGCGCGGCGCACCACCTTCTACACCGCCCTCTACCACGCGTTCCTGCAACCCAACGTGACCAGCGACGTGGACGGCACCTACCTCGGCAGCGACCGCCGGGTCCACCGCCTGGAACGCGGCCAACGCGCCCAGTACGGCAACTTCTCCGGCTGGGACCAGTACCGCGCCCACACCCAGCTCCTCGCCCTGCTCGAACCGGGGATCGCCTCCGAGGTCTACCGGACCGGTCCGAACGGGCTGCCCGGCAACGACGATCTCGGCACCATGTCGGCGTGGTACGTGTTCGCCGCGCTGGGTGTGTACCCGCAGACGCCGAGCCGGGCGGAACTGCTGTTGTCGAGCCCGATGTCCCCCAAGGCCAGGATCAACCGGGACGGCGCGCCGACCATCACCGTCAGCGCGCCCGGCGCGTCGCCTTCCAACGTCTACGTGCACGGCGTGACGCTCGACGGTCGCGCGCACGGCAAGTCGTGGCTGTCGGAGCGGTTCGTGACCCACGGCGGTGACCTGGTCGTGGACGTCGCCGCAACCCCCGACACGTCGTGGGGCACCACGGACCTGCCCGTCGACCACGTGCCCCCGGCAAAACCGTTCGCCCTCGGCGGGACCGCGCCCTAGCCTCCGGACGTGACCGATTTCGGTGCCGAGCTGTTCGACCGGGTAGCCGCCGACTACGACCGCTCGGTGCCGTTCTTCGCCACGTTCGGCCACCGGCTGGTCGAGTGGGTGGGCCCGGCGCGCGGTGCACGGGTGCTCGACCTGGGCGCGGGACGGGGCGCGGTGACCGCGGCGCTCGTCCGGGCGGGCTGTTCGGTGGTGGCGGGTGACGTGTCGACGGCGATGCTCGACGCGCTGCGCGAAGCCGTGCCCGAAGTGCCCGCGCGGCTGCTGGACGCCCAGGACCTCGACCTGCCCGACGCGTCGTTCGACGTGGTGCTCAGCGGTTTTCTCGTGCACGTCCTGCCCGATGCCGACGCGGCGTTCGCCGAGGTGGCGCGGGTGCTCAAGCCCGGTGGGGTGTTCGCGTTCTCGGTGCCGGGCCCCAGCGCGGACGCCGGCTGGTGGGCGGCGTACGGGAGGATCGTGGACGAGTTCGCGCGCCGGGTCCGCGACTCGACGCCGTACGAGCCGGTGACGTGGGAATCCCGCGCCGATCGTGCGGGCCTGCACCACGTCTCCCGCACCACCACCGAAGTGTCGTTGCCGATCGACGGGCCCGAGGCGCACTGGGCGTGGCTGATGTCGCACGGCAACCGTTGGCTGTACGACGCGCTGGACCCCGCGGACCGCACCGATTTCCGCAGCCGGGTGCTGCGCGGTCTCCGTGAGGACCACCCGGCGGGCGGGACCCGGCTGATCGCCGGCGCGGAGTTCCACCGGATCGTCAAACCCTGACGGTCGCCAAGTCCCGTCTATGACTTTCGTCAAGGGTGACTCTGGCCGATCGCCAGATGTCCCGGCACCGCACCGATTCCTAGATTCACAACCATGAAAGCCACCCTGCTCGGCCCGCTGGCCGGCGTCGTGATCGCCGTCGCGGCAACGCTTGCCCCGCACCCGGCCGCCCACGCCGAACCGACCCCGACCAGCATCGACGACTACATGGCCGAAGCCGTGCACGGCACCGGACTGCCCGGTCTGTCGGTGGTGGTGACCAAGGGCGACCGACTCGTCCACGCCGCCGGCTACGGCCACGACTCCTCGGGCGCCCCCGTCACGGCGGACACACCGATGCGGATCGCCTCGGTCAGCAAGTCGTTCACCGCCATGGCGGTGATGACCCTGGTCGAGGACGGCCGGATCACGCTCGACGCCCCGGTCGTCGACCAGTTACCGGGCTTCACCATGGCCGACTCCCGCCACGAGAACGTCACGGTCCGGCACCTGCTGAACCAGACGTCGGGCTTCTCCGACACCACGATCGACGTGACGGCCCTGGAGGACGCGACATCGCTCGCCGAGTACACCGCCGGACTGGGTTCCGCGTCGCTGGCCGCCGACCCCGGGACCCGCTACGAGTACTGCAACGTCAACTACGACCTGGCCGCCCGCCTGGTGGAGGTGGCGAGCGGCCGATCCTTCGGCGAGTACCTGAAGGACCGGGTCTTCGGCCCGCTGGGCATGTCGCGCAGCACGGTGTCCTCACAGGAGATCGCACCGGCCGACGGCTACAACTCGGTGTTCGGCGCCTGGCTCTCCAGACGCGAGCTGCCCGGCTTCCTGGACTCCAGCGGCGGCGGCGGAGTCATCACCACGGCCGCGGACATGGGCAAGTGGCTGATCAGCCAGACCGGCAACGGTGCGCAGCTCGTGTCGCCGGAGGGCCTGCGAACCATGCACACATCGTCCACTGTGGACGACTACGCCATGGGCTGGATGCCGGACGAGGGCCCGGGTGGCGTGGAGATGCTGGTGCACCCCGGGAACCTGTTCACCTACGCGGCGGTGCAGGCCGTCGTGCCCGGCAGTGGGTACGGGGTCGCGGTCATGACCAACAGCGCGTCGTTGCACGACGACACGTACGACATCCTCAACGGGCTGGTCGCGCTGAGCCAGGGACGGCAACCGGACGAGGTCGGCGGCGGCCGACAGCTCGTCGAACTGGTGCTCGGCCTGATCGCGTTGGCAGCCGTGGGACTCGGCGTCCTGGGCGTGTGGCGTTCACAGCGGTGGGCACGACGCCGTGCCGGCGCGGCGCCGTGGCGGGTCGCCCCGCGTTTCGTCCCGTTACTCCTGCCGGCGGCCGTGTTCGCGGCCTACCCGGACCTGATCTCGATCGTGGTGAACGGCCGCACCGTGACCTGGGCCCAACTGACCTACTTCGCGGCACCACTGACGATCACCCTCCTCTTACTGGCACTGTCCGGCACGACGACCGCGATCGCCCGCCTGATCCGCTTGCGCTCGGCGACCGGGACGACCGGTCAGTCCCGGGGCAGGTAGCCGTGCAGGGCGGTGGCGGCTTCGAGCATCGCCATCGCTTGGCGGGTCAGGTCGGCTTCTCGGGCGGTGATGGCGTCCCGCAGCGCTTCGGTGCCGCCCGAGCTGCGGAATTGGTCCATGATCGGCTTGATCACGGGCAGCGGGTACCGGCTTTGCCGGAGTGTGGCCACCAGGCGTGCGTCGCGGACGTCGGTCGGGCCGTAGCGGCGGTGGTGGTCCGTGTCGCGTTTGGGGGCCAGCAGGCCGGCGGTCTCCCACACCCGGAGCGCCGACGGGCGGATGCCCAGCCGGGCGGCCAGTTCCCCTACCCGCAGACCGGTTCGCGGCACGGTGTCCGGTGGGTGTCCGGCGACCGCCTCCAGCGCCTCGGCCGTGGCCCGCAACGCCTGCCGCTGCTCGTGCACTGCCGCGTGCACCGCATCGATCCGCGCCAGCGCCAGGGCCGGCGAGCCGGCGTGGATCGCGCGCATGATGGACCTGGCCGCGTCCCACCCGTAACCCCGACCCAGCGCCCGGTACGTCACCAATGCCTGCCGGTGCCGTTCGTCGAACATCCGGTAACCCGCCGGGGACCGTTCGGCCGGCGGGAGGACCCCCGCGTCCAGGTAGTTGCGCACCTGCTGGGCCGAGATGCCCGCCACCCGTGCGAGGTCCACTGGACGCAGTTGCACGACGGCACCCCCGGTAGGCAGTCGACTTCAACCGAATTTGAAGGTTGCGAGGCAGTCTACCCAGCTGGGCCGGAGGAGATTCCCGAAAAGTCTCAACAACGAACTTCAACGATACGGTTGAAGGCATGAAAACCAACGACGACCAGCGGGAACCGTCGGTTGTGGAAACGCGCGGCCTGCGCATGCGGTACGGCTCCACCGACGTCCTGAAGGGAGTGGACCTGACCGTCGGACCCGGCGAGGTGGTGGCGTTGCTCGGCCCCAACGGCGCGGGCAAGACGACGACCATCGAGATCCTGGAGGGCTTCCGCAAGCGGTCGGCGGGCGACGTGAGGGTGCTCGGCGTGGACCCGGACGACGGCGACGAGGCGTGGCGGGCCCGGCTGGGCGTGGTGCTGCAATCGTGGCGCGACCACGGCCGGTGGCGGGTGCGGGAACTGCTGTCCTACCTGAGCCTGTTCTACGGGCCCTACCGGGAGCGGGTGTTCGACCCGGACGAGTTGATCGACGTCGTCGGCCTCACCGGGCACCGCGACAAGAGGATCGGCACCCTCTCCGGCGGTCAACGGCGGCGGCTGGACGTCGCGGTCGGTCTGGTCGGACGGCCGGACCTGCTGTTCCTGGACGAGCCGACGGTCGGCTTCGACCCCGAGGCCAGGCGGGAGTTCCACGAGCTGGTGCGCCGCCTGTCCGGCACCACGATCCTGCTCACCACGCACGACCTGACCGAGGCGGAGAAACTGGCCGACCGGATCGTCATCCTGGTGTCCGGCCGCGTCGTGGCCGACGGCACGGCGGCGGAACTGGCCGCCCGGATCGCGGGCAAGGCCGAGGTGCGGTACCGCCTCGACGGCGAGGAGCACGTGCTGTCCGTGGCGGACTCCACCGGGTACGTGCGCGAGCTGTTCGCCGAGCACGGCAAGGCCGTGGACGACCTGGAGGTGCGCCGCCCCAGCCTGGAGGACGTCTACCTGGCGCTGGTCCGCGAGTCCGAGCAGTCCGAGCTGGTGACCGCGTGAACCCCCGGGCGGTGGCCGTGCGCGCCGGCGTGCGGCGTGGGCGGATCGAGTTCGGCCAGACCATGACCAACGCCGGCGAGCTGATGGGCTGGCTGTGGCTGCCGGTGGTGGCGCTGGTCGTGATGTACGCGTTCGGCGACGGCTCGGTGCCGGGTGTCGACTTCCCGCTGGGCGCGCAGGCGGTGCCCGGCATCCTCGCGATGCACGCCGTGTTCACCGGCCTGATGGGGTTGGCGCTGGCGCTGACCATGGACCGCGAGGACGGCACGCTGCTGCGCGCGAAGGCCACCCCGAACGGCGTGTTCGCCTACGTCGTCGGCAAGGTGCTCGGCAAGGCGGCGGTGACGACCGCCCTGCTGGTGCTCGTGCTGGTCCCGGCGGTGCTCGTGTTCGACGGCCTGGAACCGGGCCGGGTGTCGACGTGGCTGACGCTGAGCTGGGTGCTGGTGCTCGGCCTGCTCGCGATCCTGCCGATCGGGACGATCCTGGGCGCGTTGTTCGGCAACACCCAGAGCCTCGGCTTCGTCACCCTGCTGATCATGGGCATGGTGGTGGTGTCGGGCGTGTTCTACCCGATCACCGCGCTGCCGGGGTGGTTGCAGTGGATCGGCCAGGCGTTCCCGATGTACTGGCTGGGACTCGGCCTCCGGTCGGCCCTGCTGCCGGACGCCCTCGCGGCGGCGGAGATCGGCGGCTCGTGGCGGCACCTGGAAACCGTGGTCGCGCTCGGCGCCTGGGCCGTCGTCGGCTTCGCGCTGGCGCCCGTGGTGTTGCGCCGCATGGCACGCCGTGAATCGGGCTCCTCGGTCGCGGCGCGCCGGGAGCAGGTGGCGCAAAGGCCTAGCTGAACAACGTCGTCAGCTCACCGCGCTGCAACGACCCGAGCACCCGGCCGATCCTCGCGTCCGGTGCGGTCGGCGCGAGCACCCGCACCACGCCGGTCTGGTCGGCGGGCTGGTCGGCCGTCGCACCGGGCAGGGTCGCCGACCAGGGCGCGGCTTCGAGGTTGGTCCGCACGCGGTCCATGAGGGCGTTGGGGTTCTCGTCGGGCACGCACACGACTTCGGTGGCCTCACCCGCCGGGGTCGTGCGCACGCCCGCCGCCACCGGCAGCCCGCTCTTCGGCTTGCTGATCAACGCCGCCGACACCTCGCCCAGGCACCGCGCCAGCTCCCCGATCATGGGGTCCGCGGCCAGCGACCCGTCACCCGAGGGCTCGGTGATCCACTTCAACGCCTCGCCGGTGGGGGAGTGGGTCACCGCGCCCGCCTCCACGCGGACCTGCTGGAACCCGGTCACGATCCCGGCCCGCGCCAACGGGCCGTCCGACTTCGGCTCGCCGTCGCCGGCGGTGGTCCAGGTGCCCGAATCGGCACGTCGACCGCCCAGCGCGGCGAGCTTGGCGTCCACCGCCGCCACGTCGACGTCCATGCGCAGCACGGCGGCCCACGTCGGCGGCTGCCCGACCCGCAGCGCCGTCGTGGCCAGCGTCGGGTCGAACCCGAGCAGATCCGGCAATACCCGGCTGCGCCCGAAGAGGTCCGAATACCCGTAGCCCTGCAAGGGGCCGAAGCGCCCGGCGTCCTTCACCAGGAGCGCCCGGACGGCCGCCACGTCGCCGTACTCGACCAGCACGGACGACTCGTCGGTGGCCCGAGCGCCCGCCAGCGCGCCGAGCAGCCCGGTCGCCGGCGGCGACTGCGGCACGTCGGCCTCGGCGGCGCACCCGGCCAGCAGGACCGCCACCAACGCCACGCTTGAACGCCTGTTCACCGATCGGATGGTAGGGCGACGGGCCGGTCTCCACGCCCGTTTTCGCCGAAGGCGTCGGCGAACGCGGCAAGGACAGGGGTGTCCCGCGACCGGTCCAGCACGGCGAACACGACGTGGTCGAAGAACCGGTTGTCCCGCAACGACGTGCGGAACGCCGCCGCCACGACCGCCGGGTCGTTGCCGAACACACCGCACCCCCATGCGCCGAGCACCAGCCGCCGGTGCCCGTGCGCGGCGGCAACCCGCAGAACACGTGCCGCACGCCGCCGCAGAACCGCGGGAACAGCGGCCACGTGCTCGGGCTGACCGCGCACGATCGCGCCGAAGTTCGGCGCGGCGGCGGTGAGGAACGAGACCCGGTACGGCTCCGGCAGGAACGCGCCCTTGTCGTCCCGGAACACCGGCACGGACGGCGAGTAGATCACGCGATCGCTGTAGGTGAGCTCGGCGTGCGCGCGGTGGTGCGCGTAGAAGTCGCCCGCCGCCAACAGGCACGGGTACAGCGCCGAACCGCGGGCCACGCTCTCCTCCTGCGCCTGCGCGCCGTTGAGGAACCCGCCGCCGGGGTTGCGCGCCGACGCGAACACCAGGCACGCGACGTCGCCGCCCAGCCGCCGGGTGGCGGCCAACGTCGACTCGTTCGTCACGTCGATCCGCGCGTCGCCGACGGGCTCCGGCAGCACGAGCGGATCGTCCGGCGCGTAGAGACGGGTTCCGGCCACGGCGTGCGCGACGTCCGCGCGCACGTCGACCTCGCCCGTCCCGACCCGGTAGGAACCGCGTTCCGCGATGGCCACCGTGTCCCGGGCGATGGCCCGCAGTCGACTGCTCACGCCGGTCATCGTGAGCGTCGACGCCCACCGCCCGCAAACGAGATCAGGCCGGGATCTCCACCGCGATCTCCTCGCCCAACCGCGCGCCGCCCAGCAGGTCCAGCTCGTCACCGCTCCAGAACCGGCCCGGGTCGTACCAGTTGGCCCGGCGGCCGGAGGGCAGCAGCCCCATCGCCTCGTACGTCACCGCGACGACCTCCGCGCAGTACGCGGTCTCCAACGTGGTGTCGGCCGCCTTCCGCAGGTTCGGCAACCTGCCCCGCAGCCACCTCGTGGCCAGCCGCGCGGTCGACGGGAACGGCGTGCCGTTGAGCCGCGCCACCGTCTTCAACACCGCGTCGTCCTCCTCACGGGTCGTCGCACGGTCCAGTTGGCGCAGCCACGCCCGCTGCCCGTACTTCCGCGCCCACACCAGCACCGCCTCGCGCAGGTCGTGCAGCTGCACCCCGCGGTGGTGGGTGCCGGTCCACACGTCCGGCAGCGAGCGGCCCAGCTCGGCGTGCCACATCAACGGCGGCAGGTCCTCGACCGCCACGGTCATGCCCACGTGGTTGACCGGGCTGTTGGTGGTCACCCGGATCGCCCGGTCGGCCACCGAGGTGCCGCGGAACAGCCACACGTCGCCGGTTCGGGTCAGCTCGACCGCCTCGTCCAGACCGATCTTCGTTCCAGCCATCCCGGTAGCCTAGGCAGATGCGCTGGTGGAAGCTGCTCGGCCTGGCCGGTGTCGCGGGTGTCGCGGCGACCGGTGTGGTGATCGCGCGCGCGGAGCGCAAACGCCGCGCCTACACGCCCGACGAGATCCGCGAACGGCTGCACGCCCGGGTCGACCAACCCGGCGCACCCGAATGACCCGCCGACCCCGCCCCTCGTGATGGGGCCGCCGCCGAGCAGGACCGACGGCAGCGTGGACACAGCGTCGGTGATCGAGGCGTTCGGGTCCTGACACTGTCGGCCGCCGACGGGTGGGAGTTACCGTCGAACCGGGTACCAGTGGGGGACAGGTGCCCGGCGGCGGTGGAGGAGGCGGCTCGTGGGAACCGGTGGGGTGGTCGCGACCGCGGCGCTGGCCGGCGCGCTCGCCGCCGGCGCGGGCGGGCTGTCCGTGCCCGACCCGGACGACATCTGGGAGGACACGGGCCTGCGCGTGGTGGACCGGGCGACCAGAGCGGACGGTGAGTGCGCGCCGCACTCGTTCGGCCAGGTGCAGGAGCTGCTGAAGGCCACGCCGTGCGCCGCGCTCGACCGGATGCTGTTCACGCTCACCGACGACAAGGGCGGCACGATCGTCGTGTTCATGGCGTGGATCGAGTTCGACGACCGCGCCGAGGCCCGCGAGTTCAAGCGGGTCGAGGACATCCACGGCACCGGTGACATCACCCCGCTGTCGGGATCGTTGCTGCAGATCAACGACGTGCCGTTCACCGCGCACAACTACGACTCCGACGTGCTCGACGGCGTGACCGTCGTCATCGCGGAGACGGAGACCGTGACCGGCGGGTTCACCGCCGGCTACCTGGACGACATCGCGAGCGTCGCGGTCCTCACACCCCGCCCGTAGCCCCGATTCCCCGCACCCGCCTCGAAACCGGCCCGCGACAGGGAATACTCCGCACGAGCCCCCGACCGCCGTCGGGTGATCGACCCCGCTGTCGGGACGCCCCGTGATCGATCGGCAGAATGGGCGCGGAGGAGGTGCGAGTGATCCGCTGGGTTGTGGTCGTCGGGTCGATGGCCTCCCTGCTGGCCGCCGTCGTCGTCGCCGTCGCGCCGGCCGAGGAGGGCACGACGATCCGGCCCGTGGCCGAGTGCTCGGAGCTGGTGGGCGAGTTCGACCTGCCCGGCACCCGCGCGCACGTGACGCAGGCCGAACCGGTGCCGGAGCGCAACGAGCCCGCGCACTGCGCCGTGCTCGGGTACGTCGAGCCCGAGGTGCGGTTCCAGCTGAAGCTGCCGACCACCGACTACACCGGCCGCTATCTGCAGTACGGCTGCGGCGGCCTCTGCGGTGAACTCGTGCCGCCCGCGTTCCCCGACTGCGGCCCGGAGATCGGCGGCCTCGCGGTCGCCGCCACCGACGGCGGCCACGTCGGGCAGGGTCCGATGCGGTCGAGCGACGGCAGGTGGGCCGCCGCCAACCAGGCAGCCCGCGACGACTTCGCGTTCCGCGCCCCGCACGTGGTGTCGATGGCGGCCAAGCGGGTCATCGAGGACTTCTACGGCGAGCCGCCCGCGTTCTCGTACTTCGCCGGCTGCTCCAACGGCGGCCGTGAAGGGCTGCTGCTGGCCCAGCGCTACCCGCACGACTTCGACGGCATCATCGCCGGTTCGCCCGCCAACTACCAGAGCCCGGTGATGATCTACCAGGCGTGGCTGTCGCGCACCAACACCGACCCGAACGGCCGGCCCGTGCTCACCGCCGACCAGCTGCCCGCGCTGCACGACGCCGTCATGCGGCACTGCGACCGCATCGACGGCCTGGTGGACGGCCAGATCGACGACCCGCGCCGGTGCGACTACGACCCCGCCCCGCTGCTCTGCCCCGCCGGCGCCGACCAGCCGACGTGCCTCACCCCGGCGCAGGTCGACGTGGTGCGCAGGCTGTACGCGGGCCCCACCGACGCCCACGGCGTCCGGCTCTACCCGGCCGGCCAGGAACGCGGCTCCGAACTCGCCTGGCTGGGCTGGCTCGTCCCCGACGAATCGGGCAACCCCACCCTGTCGGCGCGGCTCGCGGACAACTTCCTGAAGCAGATCGGCTACCCGATCGGCACACCGCACTCGTCGTTGGCCGACATCGGGTTCACCGTCCAGGAGTTCATCCGGCTCAACGCCGAGGGCGTGCGGGGCAGCGCGATGAGCCTCGACCTGGGCGAATTCCGCCGCGCGGGCGGCAGGCTGATCCTCTGGCACGGCTGGGGCGACCAGGGCATCCCGCCGCGCGGCCTGCTCGACTACTACGAGCGACTCGCGCGGGGCGACGACGACATCCGCAGCTGGGCGCGGGTGTTCATGGTGCCCGGCATGTACCACTGCGGCGGCGGCGACAAGCTGACCGGCGTCGACCCCATCCGCGAACTGCTGGCGTGGGTCGAGCAGGGCACCGCGCCGGACCGGATCCTCGCCACCGGCCGCGACGCCTCGGGCGAGGTCGTCCGCACCCGCCCGGTGTTCCCGTACCCGCTGACCGCCCGGTACGACGGCACCGGCAGCATCGACGACGCGGCGAACTTCGAGCCCGCACCGCCGTCCGGCCCGACCGGTGACGCGGTCGACTGGGTCGGCCTCTACCTGCACCGCAAGCCCGGCCCGGTCGCGCCCTGACCCCCTCGCCGAACCGGAAATTTCGGACTTCCGCGTTTTAAACGCCCACGATCGGGCTACCCCGGATGGCGCTGAGCGATCGGCGCGCGGTTCGGGGCAGACCGGGGGTGGGATGGTGGTGCGTGGTGGAGTGGGAATTCGAGGACGACGACGCCGTGCGCGAACTCCTCGCCTACGTCTCGCAGGTGACCCGCGCGCTAGGGCTCAGCGGTGAGTGTTCGTACGTGCAGGCGGACGGCTCGTACCTGAGCGCGTACCTCGCCCTGGACGGCCACCTGCCGGGGTTCGCCGACCGGGACGTGGCGCTGCTGTGGGACGAGGAACGCGGCTGGGCGGTCGCGGTGGAGACCGACAGCGCCGAACCGCCGTTCGTGCTGGCCAGGCTGCGCGGCCCGGTGCGCCCGGAGCCCACGGCCGTGGCGCGGTGGGTGGACGACCTGGACCTGGTGCCCGACGACGGACTGCTGACCGCCCGCTGACCCGCGCGCCGCTGTCCGGGACAGCGTCCGAACGGCCGGACAACCTGTGTCCGGGCCCGCCGTTTCGCTGGGTTCCCCGACATGGGGGGCACGGTGCGGTTGGCGATCCTGGGGCCGGTCGAGGTGGCGCACGCGGGCCGCCTCATCCCCGTGCCCGGCCCGCAGCTGCGGTGCGTGCTGGCGGTGCTCGGTTCCGAAGCCGGCCGGGTCGTGCCGGTGGCGCGGTTGGCGGAGGCGCTGTGGGACGTGCCGCCGCCCACCGCCCGCGGCACGCTCCAGGTCTACGTGTCGCGGCTGCGCAAGCTGCTCGGCGGGCTGGGCGTCGGACTGGTCAGCGCGGGCGGCGGCTACCGGCTCGCCATCGACCCGGACGACGTCGACCTGCACCGGTTCCGCTCGGTCACGGCGGAAGCGCGGGCCTGTCCGGACGTGGCGGTGCGACGGCGGCTGCTCGCGGCGGCCCTGGCCGAGTGGCGCGGCGTCGCGCTGGCCGACACCGCCGACGGCCCGCTGCGCGACCGGCTGGTCGTCGCGCTCGCCGAGGAACGCCTGGCCGCCCTGGAGGACCGGATCGAGGCCGACCTGGAACTGGGCCGGCACCACGACGTGGTCGGCGAGCTCACCGCGCTGGCCGCCGAACACCCCGGCCGGGAACGGGTGGCGGGCGCGTTGATGCTCGCCCTGCACCGCTGCGGCCGGCGGGTCGAGGCCCTGGAGGTCTACCGGCGGCTGCGCGGGCTGCTCGTCGAGCACGCCGGCGTCGAACCGGGCGCGGACCTGCGGCACCTGCACCAGCGGCTGCTCGACGACGCCGACACCGCGACCCCCGCCGCCGCGCCCACACCCCGCCAACTGCCCGCCGCCGGTGGACTCGTCGCCCGCGACGACTACCTGACCGCGTTGGACGACCTGCTCGCCACACCCACCACCGGACCCGTCGTGATCGCGCTCGTCGGCACACCCGGCGTCGGCAAGACCGCGCTCGCGCTGCACTGGGCGCACCGCGTCACCGACCGGTTCCCCGACGGCCAGCTCTACGCCGACCTCGGCGGCCACGGCGCCGGCGAACCCGTGCCGCCCCGCGCGGTGCTGGCCGAGTTCCTGCACGCACTGGGCGTGCACCGCGACCACGTGCCGGAGAGCGAGGCCGAACGGTCGGCGCTGTGCCGGTCACTCCTCGCCGACCGCCGGGTCCTGGTGGTGCTGGACAACGCCCGGTCGGCCGAACAGGTCCGGCCGCTGCTGCCCGGCGCGACCGGGTGCGCGGTCGTGGTGACCAGCCGCGCCGAACTCGCCGGGCGCGCGGCCCGCGACGGCGCCCACCCGTTCGCCGTCGTGCCGCTGTCACCGGACGACGGGGTGGCGTTGCTGCGCGCTGTGTTGGGCAGGCGGGTGGACGCCGAGCCGGTCGCCGCCGCACGACTGGTCGCCCTGTGCGGCGGCCTGCCGCTGGCGCTGCGGGTCGCGGCGCACCGGGCCGTGCGGCGGCCCGCCGTGACGCTCAAGGCGCTGGCCGGGCAGTTGGCCGACGAGACCAGGCGGATCGACCTGCTGTCACCACCCGACGACCCGTCCTCCGCCGTCCGGGCCGTCTTCTCGTGGTCGTACCAGGCGCTACCGTCGGACGTGGCGTGCCTGTTCCGGCGGCTGAGCGCGCTACCGGGACCGGATTTCGACGCGGAGGCCGCGTCCGCGGCGGCAGGGGCGGACGTGCACGACCAGCTCGCCGTGCTGGCCTCCGGGCACCTGGTGGAGGAGATCGGACTCGACCGCTACCGGCTGCACGACCTGCTGCGCGTGTACGCCGCCGAGCCGGCCGATCCCGAGGAGAGACGCGTCGCCGTGGTCCGGGTGCTCGACCGGTACCTGGAGCGGGCGACGACGGCGGTGGCCGCGGTCGAGACCGACGCGGACTCCGGCGACCGCGACACCGCCGCGCGGTGGCTGGAGACCGAACGGCACAACCTCGTCGCGGCCACCCGCCTCGCCGCCTCCGCCGGACTGCACGAACACGCCTGGCGGCTGCCGAACGTGCTGTGGCGGCACTGGTTCACCCTCGTCCTGGTGGACGACTGGACCGCCACCCACGAGATCGGCCTGGCATCCGCACGCGTCCTCGGCGATCCCCGCGTGCAGGCCGAACTGCTGAACGCCCTCGGCGTCGCCCACCACACGGCCCAACGGCACGCCGACGCGTTGGACGCCTACGAAGAGGCGTTGGCACTGCGGGAAGAACTCGGCGACCACGCGGGCGCGGCCCGGACGTTGACCAACATCGCCATCGTGCACTACCTCACCGGCCGGTACCGCGACGCGGTCGAACAGGGCGACCGGGTGCTGGCACTGCGGCTCGACCTGGACGACGCGTTCGGCGAGGCCGTCGCCCACACCGCGCTGGGCGGCTTCCACCTCAGGCTCGGAGACACGACCCGCGCCTTCGACCACGGCCAGCGCGCCCTGACCGCGTTCGAGAAACTCGTCAACCGCTTCGGCATCGCCGCCGCCACCCTCAACCTCGGACACGTCCACCGCCAGGCCGGAGAACCCGACCGCGCGACCGCCCACTACCGCGACGCTTTGGTCCGGTTCCGCGAACTCGGCGCCCACCGGCACGAGGGGGAGGCGTTGTGCGGGCTGGGATCGGTGCACTTGGCGCGCGGGCAGTTGAGCCAGGCGCGTGACCACCTCGACGCGGCGTTGGCGGTCAGCGCGGTCGTGGACGACCTGCCGTTGCGCGGCGAGGTCCGGCACCAACTGGGCCTCCTGCGCCTCGCCACCGGCGAGCCGGAACTGGCGTTGCGGCACTTCGAATACGCCCGCCGGGTGGGGGACCGGTACGAGGAAGCACGCGGACACCACGGGGCCGCACGGGCGGAGTGCGCGTTGGAGCGGCACGACGAAGCCGTGCGCTCCTGGCGTGCGGCGGCCGAGGGGTTCACGTCGCTCGGCGTCCCGGACCGAGCCGCACCGGACTGCCCGGTGTGCGCGACGGCCGTTCAGCCCGCTGCTCCACGTTGTCCCGACGCAGCTCGGCCTCGGTCTCGCGGACCCGCTCGACCGTCCACTCGGGATGGTTGAACTCGGTCGCCCCCATTGGCGCGTCGTGGATCGCGCTCCGCGCGGCGGCGTAGGACGCCACGATCCCCGTGCCGTCCCGCACCACCCAGTGCCCGGCCAGATCCGTCGCGTCGGCCTCGCGCGGGTCGAACAACTCCACCACTCGGTTCCTCCTCAGTCCCCTCGTCGAAGCGAACACGCTAACGACACCGGCACGACAGGGTCGTGTGCTTTAGGTGTGTGCCTTTCGGTGTGCCAGGGCGGTGAACAGGGACGGGGCCGCAGGCGATTGCCTGCGGCCCCGTTGGCGGAAACCCGCCGGGCGTCACCGGGCGACCGGCCGGAGGTCACGCCCGGAGGCGGTGAGGTGTTCCCAGGTCCGGCCGCGCTGGCTGGGCGGCGCCGATCCGTCCGCCGTGCACGTCGGGTACACCAGGCCGTAGGGGGTGGGTTGGTGGAACAGATCTCCGCTGCGGATGTCGATCAGGTCCCGCGAATCCATCACGACCTCCCGTCGGAAGAGGTGGAGGTGCCCATGTCCTGCTCCTCGTTGAACCGGGTGGGGACGTGTGGATACCCCTTGAGCAGGACTGATATGCCCAAGGCACTGCGACGTCAGGGTGAATCCGGAGTGTGGTCGTCAGCGCTTGTGGTGTGCGACTTCCTGCTCGGCGTCGTCGGCCGGAGGGATGCCCCGGTCCACGTGGTCGGCGTGGAAAAGTGCTTGTGCCAGCAGGGATTTCACGTGGTCGTTGGCGGCGGAGTAGTAGACGAACGTGCCCTCCCGCCGGCCCTTCACCAGACCCGCGAGGCGCAACTTGGCCAGGTGCTGGCTGACCGCGGTCGGCGCGGCGCCCGCCAGCCCGGCGAGGTGCGCCACCGACGACTCGCCCTGGAGCAGTGCCCAGAGGACCTTGATCCGGGTGGGATCGGCCAACAGGCGGAACGACTCGGCGGCCAGGTGGACCTGCTCGTCGTTGGGCATGTCGAAGTCCGACAGCGCGCTGTGCATGGCCGCAAGCCTACCTACTTGCGTATCTGCGTGACTGCGCAGGTATGCTGACAAGGGATCTCACACGCGGGCCGACCAGAGGGGTGGAACGGTGACGGGCAGAGCACACGATCACAGCCACGGTCACGGGCATGGCCACGGCCACGGCCACCGTTCGGCGGACCGCGTGGACAACGCGCTGGAGGGCAGCAAACGCGGCATGCGTGCCCTGGTGATCTCCTTCGCGGCACTGTTCGTCACGGCGGTCGCGCAAGCGGTGTTGGTGCTGGTCACCGGCTCGGTGGCACTGCTGGGCGACACCGTCCACAACTTCGCCGACGCCCTCACGTCCGTCCCGCTGGCCATCGCCTTCGTGCTGGGCCGCCGCGCCGCGTCCCGCCGCTTCACCTACGGCCTGGGCAGGGCGGAAGACCTGGCCGGCGTCGCCGTCGTGCTCGTGATCGCCGCGTCGGCGGCGTTCGCCGGGTACGAGTCGGTGCGCGGCCTGCTGGACCCGCAACCCGTGCGGCACCTCTGGGTCGTGGCGGCAGCCGGCGTGGTCGGCTTCCTGGGCAACGAACTGGTCGCCCGCTACCGGATCCGGATCGGCCAGGAGATCGGCTCGGCCGCCCTGGTCGCCGACGGCATGCACGCCCGCACCGACGGCTTCACCTCACTCGCGGTGGTGCTGGGCGGAATCGGCGTGGCCCTGGGCTTCCCCGCCGCCGACCCGCTCGTCGGCCTGGGCATGACGATCGCCATCCTGTTCGTCCTCCGCGACGCCGCAGCCGAAGTCTTCGGCCGCCTGCTGGACGCGGTCGACCCGGCATCGGTGGACCTCGCCGAACACGCCGCCGCACAGGTCGACGGCGTGGTGCGGGCCGAGCGCGTGCGCATGCGGTGGACCGGGCACGTGCTGCGCGCCGAACTGGCGATCGCGGTGGACGCGGGCCTCAGCGTCGAGCAGGGCCACCGCATCGCCCACGAGGTCGAGCATCACCTCAAGCGCGCAGTCCCGCGCCTGGCCGCCGTCACCGTGCACACCGAGCCCGCCACCGCGCCCGCCTGACCCATCGCGCCCGACTCCGTGTCCGCCGCTGCCGATGCCTTGCCCGCCGCGCTGCCGCCTCCTTCTTTCCCGGCAACGTCAATGGTGTGCTGAAAGTTGCCCATTGACGCTTGATTAGCTCGTCCGGGTGATCTTGTGTGCGGGCTCAGGGCAGGGGAGGGATCTCCAGGGCCAAGGTGATCAGGGAGTGCACGCGGGTCGCGATGGCCGCCAGCACGCCGTGCGCTTCCGGTGACGCCGATTCGGCCGCCGCCTGCAGCGCCCGCAGGTCCTCGTCGATCCGGTCCAGGATGGGGCCGACGTCGGCCTGCCGGGTGTTGAACGCGGTCGCGATCTCGTCCAGCGGCACGCCCTGCACCTCCAGCCGCTGCACGAGGTGGATGCGTTCCACGTCACCGGGTTCGTAGAGCCGGTAGTTGCCGGCCGTCCGCTGCGCCGGCGAGATCAGCCCGAGGCTCGTGTAGTAGTCGACGGTCCGGATGCTGACGCCGGCCCGAGCGGCCAACTCGCCGATCTTGAGCAGGACCTCGGTCACCTCGCCTCCACCCCAACCGTACAGTGCCACGTGCTAGTGTGAAGTATGCTAGACGACGAAGACGGCTGTAGTAACCGGCCGGGTCAGGCCCGGCTGAACGACACCGCACCATGTTGATCCTCACCGGCACGCTGGCGATCGTGCTCCTGACCATCGCCACCGGCTACTTCGTGGCCCAGGAATTCGCCTACATGGCCGTGGACCGGGGCCGCCTCCGCCACCAGGCCGAGCACGGCGACAAAGCCGCCCAACGCGCCTACCTGGTCACGCAACGCCTCTCCTTCATGCTCTCCGGCGCCCAGTTCGGCATCACGGTGACCGCACTGCTCGCCGGTTACGTCGCCGAACCCCTCCTGGGCGCGGGCCTGGCCACCGCCCTCGGCGTGACGGGCCTGCCACCGGCACTGGCCGTGTCGCTGTCCATGGCGTTCGCCCTGATCTTCGCGACCGGCGTCCAGATGGTCCTCGGCGAGCTGTTCCCCAAGAACCTCGCCATCGCCAAACCGGAGACCCTGGCCAAGGCGCTGAGCACCTCGACCCTCGCCTACCTGAAGGTCACCGGCCCGCTGATCCGCCTCTTCGACACGGCGGCCAACCGGCTCCTCAGAGCAGTGGGCATCGAGCCCGTCGAGGAACTGCCGCAGGGCGCCACCCCGGACGACCTGAGGCAGATCATCGGCGAGGCCACCACGCAGGGCCACCTGGACGCCGAGCTGTCCCGCCTGCTCGACCGCGGCCTGGACTTCCGCGGCCTGGTCGCCGAACAGGCCATGACGCCGCGGGTCTCGGTGCACACCGTGCGCGCCGACGAACCCGCCGCACGCGTGGTCGAGTTGCTCGACACCGGCCACTCCCGCTTCCCCGTCATCGGCGACGGGCTGGACGACCTGCGCGGCGTGGTCGGGTTGGCCGAGCTGCTGACGATCGCACCGGAACGCCGTCGCACCACACCCGTGGGTGACGTCGCATCACCCGCGCTGGTGGTGCCGTCGACGTTGCCGCTGCCCGCCGTGCTGGAACGGCTGCGCGCCGAACGCCGCCAGTTGGCGTGCGTGGTGGACGAGTTCGGCGGGTTCGCGGGCGTGGTGTCGTTGGAGGACCTGGCCGAGGAGCTGGTCGGCGAGATCCACGACGAGGACGACGTGCTGCGCGACACCGTGGAACAGCGCGCCGACGGCTGCTGGGAGGTGCCCGGCCGGTTGCGGATCGACGAGATCGCCGACGCAACCGGTATCGAGCTGCCCGTGCACGACAACTACGACACCGTGTCCGGGCTGGTGCTGTACCGGCTCGGCCGCACGCCGGACGTCGGTGACGAGATCGAACTCGATGCGATCCGGGTGCGGGTGACGGCCGTGGCGCGGCACGTGCCCAGCCGGGTCCTGCTCGGCACGGCGGTGCGGCGATGACGTGGTTGTTGCTCGTCTCCCTGTTCCTGTTGGCGGCCAACGCGTTCTTCGTGGCCGCCGAGTTCGCGCTGATGGCGGCGAAGCGCCACCGCCTCGAGGAGGCCGCGGAGACCAGCCGGGCGGCACGGGCCGCGTTGGCGGGTGTGCGCGAGTTGTCGCTGATGCTCGCGGGCGCGCAGTTGGGCATCACGCTGTGCACGTTGGGCTTGGGCGCGTTGGCGAAACCGGCGGTGGCGGATCTGGTCGCCCCGTTGTTCCTGGCGGTCGGTCTGCCGTCCGGGCTGTCGTACGCGGTGTCGTTCACGATCAGCCTGGTGCTGGTGGTGTTCCTGCACATGGTGGTCGGCGAGATGGCCCCGAAGTCGTGGGCGATCAGCCACCCGGAGCGGTCGGCGCTGCTGCTGGCGATGCCGTTCCGGGCGTTCACGCACGCCGTCCGCTGGGTCCTCAGTGGACTGAACGCGATGACGAACGCGTTGCTGCTCCTGCTGAAGGTGCAGCCGAAGAACGAGCTGACCCGCGAACACCACCCGGACGACGTGCGGATGCTGGTGCGGCAGTCCGCCGAGCACGGCCTGATCCCGGAGGGCCAGCGCCGGCTGCTGACCCGGATGCTCCAGCTCCAGCAGACGACCGTGGCGCAGGTGATGGTGCCCATCGGGACGACGGTCACCGTCGCCGAGCACACCGGCGCGCGGGCGATCGAGGACCGCAGCCGCGAGTCGGGGCGTTCCCGGTTCCCGGTGACGGACCGGGACGGCCGGTTCGTCGGCCTGGTGCACATCCGGGAGGCCGTGCGCGCGACCGCGATGGATGAAGACACGCCGGCCCGTGACCTGATGACGGTGCCGCTGACGTTGTCCGCCGCGCTGCCGGTGGCGGCGGCGGTGACCAGGATGCGCGCCGAACGGGCGCAGTTGGCGCTGGTGGCCGACGCGGACGACCGCGTGGTCGGCATCGCCGCCCTCGAAGACCTCCTCGAAGAGCTGATCGGCGACTTCGAGGACGAGACCGATCAACCGAACTGATCAACCGAATTGGCTCCCCTGGAGGACGTCACCCCATGTTCAAGCGGATGCTCAGCGCTTTCGGCGTCGGCGGACCGTCCGTCGACACCGTCCTGGACTCGCCGCACGCCCTGCCCGGCCAGGTGATCACCGGCCAGGTGCGCATCCAGGGCGGCAGCAGCGACGCCCGGATCGACCGGATCGTGCTGTCCCTGGTCACCAGGGTCGAGGTCGAGCACGGCGATCACGAGTTCGGCGGCACGGCCGAGTTCCTGCGCCTCGACGTGGCGCAGGACGTGCGGGTCGCGGCCGGTCAGCAGGTTGCGGTGCCGTTCCAGCTGCCGGTGCCGTGGGAGACCCCGATCACCGCGGTCGGCGGGCAGCCGCTGCCCGGCATGACGGTGGGCGTGCGGACCGAGCTGGTGATCTCCGGCGCGCCCGACAAGGGTGACCTGGACCCGGTGCTGGTCGGGCCGCTGCCGTCGCAGGACCGGGTGCTCGACGCGTTCGGTCAGCTCGGCTTCCAGTTCCGGAAGGCGGACGTCGAGGCGGGCCGGATCCACGGCGTGCACCAGGAGCTCGGCTTCTACCAGGAGATCGAGTTCTTCCCGCCGGCGCAGTTCGCGGGCCGGGTGAACCAGGTGGAGCTGACCTTCGTGACCAGCCCGCACGAGCTGGTCGTGGTGCTGGAGGCGGACAAGCGCGGCGGCATGTTCTCGTCCGGCTCCGACGCCTTCGGCCGGTTCCACGCCTCGCACGCCGACGCCGTGAACACCGACTGGGCGGGCGCGATCGGCCAGTGGCTCGCGCAGGTCTCCGAACGCGGCGGCCACGCCGGCTACGGCCACCCCGGTCAGCACGGTCAGCACGGCCACCGCCGCGGTCCGGGCATGGGCGCGGTCGTCGGCGGCGTCGCGGCAGGCGTGGTCGGCGGCATGGTGCTGGGCGAGGTGGTGGAAGAGGTGTTCGACGGCGGCGAGGACCTCGGCTTCGAGGAATAACCCGCGACACCGGGCGCGGCAATTCGCACGCCGTGCCTGAGCTCCTGACCACGGGAAACCGCTCTTGCCCCAGGCCGGGGTGAGAGCGGTTTCCCGTTGGGACGCAACCCGGTTCACCGCACCGGCGTCATATGGGTAAGTTGGCGAGACCGGATAGGGGATTCGCTTTGGGGGGACCGGTGTCCAAAAATACCTTCGTCCGCGTGTGCGGACTGGCCGCGGCGGTGTTCACCGCGGCCGCGTGCACGTCGACCGGAGCGGAGCCGCTCAACCCGGAGCTCGCCCCGCGCGGCACCGTGCAGACCACGACCAAACCGACCAGGCAGGACCTGTCGAACAAGGTCAGCCTGACCGGCAAGGTCACCATGAACCCGGTGTTCGGGATCGTGTCGCCGGTCGCGGGCCAGGTGCGCTACCTGACCTTGACCGAGCCGACCAGCACGCCGACCAGGCCGACCCGGTTCGCCACGGTCTGGCTGGACGGCAAGCCGAACAACGTGGACGTGCCCGCGGGCTCCACGTTCGGCGGACGCCTGGTGGACGACCGCGCCACCGTCACCGCGGGCATGCCGATCGCGTCCGCGAAGTACGCGGGCTACGGCATCGTCGCGGACATCAACGGCGAGCAGGCGTACCAGATCGCCGACGCCGCGCAGGGCGTCGTGCAGGCGCAGATCAAGAACGGCCCCGGCCCGTTCCCGTGCACCTTGCTCGGCACGATCGCGGCACTGCCGGTGGGCACCGTCCCGGCGCCGCCGCCCGCGCAGCCGGGCACGGACACCCAGCCGAGCGGCAGCAACGTGCCCGGCCCGCCGGTGCAGCAGCAGCCGCAGGAGCCGAGCAACTCGTCCGAGCCGACCGGCCTGCGCCTGGTGTGCACCGCGCCCGGCGACGTGAAGCTGATCAACGGCGCCGCCGCCACCCTGGAACTCGTCACCGCGACCGCGCAGAACGCGCTGGTCGTGCCGGTCGAGGCGGTGGCGGGCGGCCAGGGCAAGGGCAAGGTCGACGTGGTCGGCCCGGACGGCGCGAAGCAGACCAAGGACGTCGAACTCGGCCTCACCGACGGCAAGGTCGTGGAGATCAAGGCGGGCCTGACGGGCGAGGAGACCCTGGCCGTGCCGGGACCGAACCTGCCACCCGCGGCGCCCGACGGCCAGGGCGGCCCCGAGACGGGGTCGAAGTGACCACCTCACCGCTCCTCGTGCCGGCGGCGCTCCAGCCGCCGCTGATCAACCTCATCGGCGTGACCAAGACCCTCAAGGGCCAGGACCAGCCGCGCACGATCCTCGCGGGCGTCGACCTGACCGTGCACCCCGGCGACAGCGTCGCGATCCTCGGCCGTTCCGGCTCGGGCAAGAGCACGCTGCTCAGCCTCATCGGCCTGTTCGACCGGCCGGACGGCGGCCAGTACCTGTTGGGGGACCGGGACATCACGAAGATCCCCGAGCGCAAGGCCGCCGCGTTGCGCAGCGCCGAGTTCGGGTTCGTGTTCCAGCGCTTCTTCCTGCTCAAGCACCTCACGGCGGCGCAGAACGTGGCGATGGCCCTGGTCAACGGCCAGGGCTGGCTGCCGCGCCGCAAGCGCAAGGCCAAGGTGCTGGCGGCGTTGGAACGCGTCGGCATCGGCCACCTGGCCAAGCACAAGCCGCCGCGGCTGTCCGGTGGTGAGCAGCAACGCGTCGCGATCGCCCGCGCCCTGGTGCGCGAGCCGCGCATCCTGCTTGCCGACGAGCCGACCGGCGCGCTCGACACCGACACCGGCAACCTCGTCGTGGACGTGCTGCGCCAGGCCACCGAGCAGGGCTGCGGTCTCGTGCTGGTCACCCACGACCACGACCACGCGGCGAAGATGGGCCGCGTGCTGCACCTGTCCGACGGCGTGCTGAACCCCGTCCCGCAGCGGGTGGTCGTGTGATCAGGCTGTCCGGCCGGCTGCGCGCGTCGCTGATCATCGGCGGCCAGGGCATCCGGGCCCGCAAACTGCGCACGTTCCTGTCGATGGTCAGCCTGTTCCTCGGCGTGCTCGCCGTGGTCGTGGTGCAGGCGGGCGCGGAGATCGCGAACCGCGCCATGCTCGCGGACATCGAGCTGTCCCAGGGCAAGGACGGCACCCGGCAGATGTACCTGTCGCCGGAGGGCCGCACCGTCCCGGTGGCGCTGGAAGTGCTGGAGGGCCGCACCGACTCGGTGGCCATGACCAGCGCCCGCGCGATCATCGGCGAACCCGGCGTGAAGCCGATCAACGAGGGCGGCGGCCCGATCGACCAGTCCGGCGGCGGCTACGGCCCCAACATGACGTGCGACCAGTCCGGCTGCTACCCGATCAACGACGGCAACGCCGGCGCGCCCGAGGGCCAGGCGGTGGAACTGCAGCTCATCGGGCTGACCGGCGACATCCGCCAGTTCCGGCCGTTCCGCCCGTCCCAGGGCCAGTGGCTCGACTTCGGCGGCGAACCGTCGCTGGCGCCGCGGCTGGTCCTCAACGAGGAGGCGGCCAAGGCCTTCAGCCAGTACCACGTGCCTGCGGAGATGCGGGTCGACGGCGCGACCGCCAACCCGACCCCGCAGATCCTCGGCGTGGTGGACGACGGCGGCTACCAGCCCGCGGCCTACGTCCGGTCCGACGAGCTGCTGAACTGGCTGCCGGTGACCAGCATGAGCGGCGGCAACTCCGGCCCCGGTCTGCAGGTGCTGATGAGCCCGGCCGCGATCGAGGTCGAGCACATCCTGAGGGCCAGGCTCACCGCCGCCGGCACGCCGGAAGACCGCATCCACGTGCAAACGGTGGAGACGCTGGAGCGCATGTCCACCGAGTTGGCGATCATGCGCTGGATCTTCCTCGGCATGGCGGCGCTGGTGCTGCTGATCGGCGTGGCGGGCATCCTCAACGTCGGCCTGGCCACCGTCGGTGAACGCATCGAGGAGTTCGCGCTGCGCCGGGCCGTGGGCACACCTCGGCTGCTGCTGGCGGGCATCGTGCTGGCGGAGACGCTGCTGACCGGTCTGCTGACGGCGGCGTTGGCGATCGGCGCGGGCGTGGTGGGGCTGAAGCTCGCGCTGACGATGTTCGGCTCGCGGTTCCCGTCGTTGGAGGGCGTGGCCTTCCCGTGGCAGGCGGGTGTGGCGGGCGTCGTCGCGGGCCTGGTGGCCGGCATCCTCGGCGGCCTGATCCCGGCGCTGCGCGCGGCCCGCATCCCCATCGCCACGGTCATGCGGGCCTGAACGCCAGCGCCTGAACGTCAGCGCTGCGCGGCGGTCCACGGCTTCACACCGAGCTTGCCGGTGCTGCCGAGGTCGATGGTGACCGGATTGCCGCGCATGACGGGCGTGAACACCTGCGACGGCGCTCCGGTGGCGACGGCGAGTTCGAGGTGCTCGCCGACCACGGGCGGCATGGTGATGTCGTCGTAGGTGTTGCGCCACAACAACCCCGTGACCGCGGACCCGCCGGGCACGACCGTGACCGGTTGCGGTGTGACGTCGAAGGAGTCCACGGCGGAGATGCCGAACGACCCGGGGCCGACCGCGACCGTCAACGGGGCGCGGTCGGCGTCCAGCACCGTGACGGACGGGTAGCCGTGCAGCTCCAGGGTTTCGGTGCCGCAATTGGTCAGCGTCAGCGTCATCACCCGCAGCCCCATGGCCGCGTCCCCGCCCGTCACCGCGTACTCGACGCCGGTCGGGCAGGGGTCGGCAGTGGGGGACGGGCTCTGCGTCGGGGACGGTTGCGGGAGCGGCTGCGGAGTGCACGCCGTCACGAGCACCAACAGCGGTAAAAGAAGTCGGGACACGCGACCGATCGTTCCACAAAACATCGAAGTTGCCGGACAGCGCATTCCCACGATAAGCTCGCACCCGTGACTGCCGGGTCGGCCTTGGGCCACAAGCGAGAGAGTCACCCGGCCAAGGTTTGACCGCCGGGTGGGCCCGCGGCCCGCCGTTCCCCCTCAGGTTCCAGGGTTTCCGCGCACGTCAGCGCGACGCACCCGAACCACCTCACACACCACAAGCGCATTGTCGCGCGCTTTCACGCCGTCCGCGCGCCTTCACAAAACCTTCACCGAAAAACCACGACTAATCCACGCGTGGTGACTCGGTCATGCCAAAAAACAGGAGACAACGGGAATGGATTTCAACCAGCAGGTCATCGACGAGTTCCGGGCCAACGCGGGCCGGGTCGGCGGTCCGTTCGAAGGGGGCAGGCTGATCCTGCTGACCACCACGGGCGCCCGCTCCGGCGCCCGGCACACCAACCCGGTCGGTTACCTGCCCGACGGCGACCGCATCCTCGTCATCGCGTCGGCCGGCGGCTCGCCCCGCCACCCGGACTGGTTCCACAACCTCGTGGCCAACCCGGTGGTGCGGGTGGAGGACGGCGTCTTCACCTACGACGCCAAGGCCACCGTCCTCGATGGACCGGAACGGGACGAGATGTGGGCGCGGGCGGTCGAATCCGATCCGGGCTGGGCCGAGTACCAGGCCAAGAGCACCCGGCGGATCCCGGTCGTCGCCCTCACGCAGGTCGCGGGCGGCCCGCCGAACGCGTCCGGCATGGGCGCGGCGCTCAAGCTCGTGCACGACGCGTTCCGCCGCGAACTCGCCACCATCCGCCGGGAAGTCGCCGCGTCCGGGGCGTCACTGGGCGCGCAGCTGAAGGTCAACTGCCTGACCGCGTGCCAGGGCCTGCGCTTCCACCACACGGCCGAGGACGGCGGCGTGTTCCCGATGCTGCGGGACCGGTTCCCGGAACTCGCACCGACCCTCGACCGCCTCGACGAGGAGCACGAGAGCATCGCCGCGATCCTGACCGGCCTCCAGCAGGCGCTCGACCGGAACGACGCGTCGACCCTGCGCGCCGACGTCGACCGCCTGATCGGCGAGCTGGAAGCCCACCTGACCTACGAGGAGGAGCAGCTGATCCCGTTCCTCGACGCGTAGGAGCGGGTCATCCCGCCGGCGCCAGCAACCCGGCCACCAGCAGCACGCACACCAACGCCGCCACCAACCCGACCGCGACCAGGTAGTGCCGGGGCGATACCCGCCCCGGCATCCGCCGCAACGCCACCGCGACCGCCACCAGCGCGGTGACCGCGATCGGCAGCAACGCCCGCCAGGCCCGGTCGAACGAGAACGGCAGGAACGAATCCGCCCCGTACAGGGACAGGATCAACGCAGGCAGACCCAACCCGGCCGCCGCCGCTGCCGCCACCATGTTGAACCGCTGCTGCGCCTCACCGTCCTGCGCCACGGCGAACGTCGACATGCTGCTCAACAACGCCTGCAGCCGCGCCACCTCTTCGGCCAGCTCGACGTCCATCGTCTCGCAGTGCCGCAACGCCGCCCGGTGCGTGGCCGCCCACGGCTGCGCCAGGTTCGCGGGCTCACCGCGGTTGGCCCGATAGGTGTCGGTGTCCCACAGCGCGATCCACAGCCCGTCGCGCACCGCCTCACGCGCGTGGTCACGGGCCCGGCTCAACGCCATGGACAACTCGATGATCTGCGCCAGCAGCGACCGCAACGCGGTGGACCTGCGCTGCGCCAACAGGTCCGCGACCTGCCGTTCCAGCTCGTAGCGCAACCCGCGCAACCTGATCACCTCGTTGCGCGACGCCTCAGTGAACGCCTTCGCCAGCGTCACCGCGACGGATTTCGGATCACCGGTGATCCGGTGCGCGGGCTCCTCCAGCGACGCGATCAACGCGTCCCGCGGGACCGCCGCGCCGTCCTGCTGCCACCCGGTGCTCTCCTGCCACACGGCCTGCACCAGGAACGTCACCGCGGCCTCACCGTCGGCCGACACGCCGACCTGGGCCGCGCCGACCACGATCCGCCGGTCACCGCGCTCGCCGATCAGCCGGACCAGCGGTGCGCCGAGGACCGCCTCGACACCCGCCCGCTGCAACATCTCACGCCGGCGCGGCACGTCGACACCGGGTTCGCTGGACACGACCGCGCGCAGGCCGTGCCCCTCTTCCACCGGGTCACCGGCGAACAGCAGGGAGGTGGACGGCATGAGCGGATCTTAGATCGACACCCGGCCGGTTCCGCGCGGTTTTCGCCAACACCAGGCGTCCCAGCAGCGCCTGCAGCGACTGGTTGCCGAAGTAGTAGACGTCCGAGCCGATCCGCGACGACTTGAAGAACACGCCGCCCCAGTACGCCCGCGATTCGTCCGGCAGCAGGGCGAACCCGAGCCCGACCGTGCCGAGCATCGTGCCACCCGCCACCACTGCCGCCCTGATCCGGCCGGTCAGCAGCAGGTACACCACGAACAGACCGGGCGTGAGCTTCACCGCCTTCCCGCACCGCCACCACCACCCGGTGGTCCTCGATCAGCTGGTCCACGTCACCATCGAGTCGCACGCCGTCCCGGTCGAGCAGCAGCAGGTGGTCGCACACGCCGTCCAGTTCCGCGACCACGTGCGAGGACAGCACCACGGTCACCCCGGTCTCGGCGACCGCGACCATGAGCGCCCGCGTGGTCACCTCCCGCGCCACCGGGTCCATTTCGGACAGCGGCTCGTCCAGCAGCAGCACCTGCGGTCGGCTGCCGCAACCCGGCGGCGAGCATCAGCAGCGTGCTCTTGCCCGCGCCGTTCGCGCCGACCAGCGCGGTCACCGTGCCGGGCGCCGGCGATATCGCATGCCCAGACCGTTCGCGCGCACGGCGAACCCCACGTCCACCACCAGAATCCCCCGGATTTGACGAAAGGCAGATCAGAAGCGCTTGTCCAGGACGGCGCGGAACAAAGCGTCGACGTCCTCCCGGCCCATCCCGAGCGCGCGTGCCCGGTCCATCCAGTCCAGCAGTTCACCGCGCAGCGGCGAGTCCTCCGCCACGCCCGGTGTGACCAGCGAACGGCGCACGAACGTGCCCAACCCGGGCCGGGGCTCGACCAGTCCCTCGCGCTCCAGCTCGCGGTACGCCTTGAGCACGGTGTTCGGGTTGATCCCGGTCTGCGCCACCACGTCCTTGGCCGTGGGCAGTCGGTCGCCGGGGCCGACCACACCCAGCCGGAGCGCCTGTTTCACCTGGTGCACCAGTTGCAGGTAGGTGGACACCCCGGAGCGGCGGTCGATCCTGAACTCGATCAACCTCAACCCTTCCACTAACTAACTAGTGAAACCACTGTTACCCAGGATGGCCCGTCCTGTCAAACCACGAGCTGGGCGCCCTCGCCGCCGTGCTGCCCGACGGTGAGGACGCCCAGCTCGTGGATACCGCGACTAGGCGCGGTTGCGGCCGACGTAGATGTTGCGGGCCCGGTAGTAGGTGTCCGAGGTGGGACCCGACGAACCGGACGAGCCCTCCATCTGGAGGTTGATGATGATCCACATCGGTTTGCCGACGAAGTTCGCGCCCCGGTGCTGCCCGACCCACGTGCCGTCGAGGTAGTAGTGGATGTCCACGTCCGTGGCGCTCACCTTGGCGATCCACGCCCGGTAGGTGTGCCACGACCCGGGGCTGGACACCGACCGGATGGTGTTCGACCACCCGCCGGAGGCGTTCTTGTAGGTGTTGAACCAGTTCCGCGCGTCACCCTTGTACTCCAGGATGTCGCTCTCCGGCGGCCACGAGTTCACCCCGGTGAGCCAGAACGCGGGCCACGTGCCGCGTGCCGACGGCGCCTGGAACTCGCCCTTGACCTCCCACTCCGGGAACTGGTCGTTGACCAGCACGTGCTGCTTGGCGTGCACCGCGCCGGAGTGGTAGCGGATCGGCAGGTACGGGTCCTTGGAACTGTTGCCCTCGTTCCAGTTGATCCGGGTCGCCTTGATGACCAGCGTCGACCCTTCGAGGTACACGTGGTTGTGGTCGGACGCGCTCGCGTACATGCGGGCCGTGCCGTTGTGGTCGGAACCCCACGGGTAGCGGTAGTTCCACGCCGATTCCAGCGTGCTGTAGTTGGCGAACGAACCGTTGATGACGGTCTCCCAGGTGGCGGCCTCGGCGAACCGGGACGTGCCAAGCGCGGCCAGTCCGGCACCGCCTGCCACCAGGAGACCACGTCGACTCAATGTCACGGGGAAAGCCCTTTCCTCGACGACGTTGACGAGGCGGTGTCCCTCCCGAACGTAGAGATCGGCCCGGTCCCGCGTCAACGAGCGTCGGGGATCCACGAGCCCGCCGTGCTCGATGACGTGCGTGCCGGCGACGCTCGCGGTCAGGTCGGGCGTGCGCACCCACCGGTTGCGGTACCACTCGGCACGGCCGTTCTCCAGGCGCAGACCGTGCACCATGCCGCTGCCCTTGAACCAGTGGCTCGGCGTGACGCCGGGCTTCGGGTTGTGGCCGTTGCGCAGGTAGCGACCGCGCAACTCGGGCGGCAACGTGCCGCGCACGACCAGGAACCCGGCGGTGGCCAGCACGGTGAACGGGCCCCAGCGGGTGGTCGTGGTCGTCATGATGCCTCCTCTCTTCCCGGCTGCATCTATGACTGGTTGAACACTCACTCTTGCGGCCGAAGAAAAGGCCGCCCGAGGGCGGCCCATTCCGGCTCAGTAGTGGCGGATGCCCGCCGACAGCGTCCGCGCCCACGGCGCGTCGACCCCGTCCGCGTCCACCGCGACCACCAGGTGGCACAACATGCCCTTGGCGAAGAAGTCCTGCACCTGCTCGTCACTGCCGCCGGACACGCCGCGCACGTACTCGACCGTCCGGGCGTACCCGCGCTGGACGACCTCGCGCACGGCCGGTTCGGAGATCGCGGCGCACTGCGCGTGCATCTGGACGAGGAGGAGCGAGTTCTCGTCCGCGATCAGTCGGGCATAGGCGTCGCCCATCGCGTAGAGGACCGCCTCCGGGCTGCTGCCCTTGGCGCCCGCGACACCGTCGGCGAGGCTTTCCCTGATCCGCGCGAAGCAGTGCTCGACCACGGAGAGGAACAGGGCTTCCTTGTCGGGGAAGAGCCGGTAGACGTAGGCCTGCGAGATGCCGGCGGACTTGGCGACCTCACCGGTGGTGGTGCCGTAGTAGCCGCGCGCGGCGAACGCGCCCAGTGCGGTGCGGAGGACCGTGTCACGGCGTTCCTCGGCGGTGGAGAGTCGTCGTTCGCTCGTTGCTCCAGCCATAGGTGTAATTAACCACTCACACTCGTGGAAGTCAAGTCGGCGCGCACACTGCCAGGACCAGGACCACCGGCTCCGCCATCCAGTAGACCCGCATCCGCTACGGCAGCCCCAGCCGGCACGCCTGCGCCCGCCGTCACGCCGCGATGGCGATGGCGATGGGTGGTCGGTGGAGCAGGTTCTGGCGGGGTAGTTGGGCGGGGTCGATGTGGCGGGGTGGGATGAACGTCGGCACGCCGCCGGTCATGGAGATCTGCCAGCGTGAGTGGTGGATGAGGCTGTGGTGGGTGCGGCACAACAGGACCAGGTTGTCGAGGTCCGTGTCGCCGCAGTCGGCCCAGTGCTTGACGTGGTGGGCGTCGCACCATTTCGGTGGGCGGGGGCAGCCGGGGAATGCGCAGCCCCGGTCGCGGGTGTGCAGTGCCTTGCGCTGCGCCACGCTGACGGTTCGCTTCGTCCGCCCCAGGTCCAGTACTTCGGAGTCGCCGCCCATGACGGCGGGGATGATCTTGGCGTCGCAGGCGAGGCGGCGGGTTTGGGCGGCGCTGAGGTAGTGGTCGCCGTCGAGCACCGCGTGTCCGACACCGCGTCGCAGCGTGTCGAGGTCGATGGTGATGCTGATGTGCGGGCGTTCCCCGGCCTCCGAGGGCAGGTGCTCCGATCGCGAGGCCAGTGCGATGAGATCGCCGAACGCCTCGCCCAGGCGATGTGCGCGGTCCTTCGGGCCGTCCGGGCGTGGCTGTGACAACGGCTCCAGCATTGCGGTGAACCGGGCTCCGGTTTCGGCCGACAGTTCGCCCCAGAATTCGACGCGTCCGCCGGGCAGTCCCGCGTGTGGAGCACGTCCGCCGGTTCGGCGGCGGGCTCGTCGAGTTCGTCGATCTCGTCCTGGTCGGCGCGGTCGCGGATGCGGTCGGCTAGGTGTCGTACCGCTTTCGGTTCGACCGCGCGGGCGGCTTCGACCAGGGTTTCCTCGGACCAGTCGGGCAGTTTCAGGGTGCTGATCGCTCGGGTCAGCTCGCGCAGGTGTCCGTCGCCGAGGTCCTGTTCGGCCAGGGCGGCGCCGGTTGCCGGGTGCAGGGGCGGCAATTGTTGTCCGGTGGGGCTGATCGACGGTAGGAACAGGTCGACCTGCTTGATCCACTGCTTGATGTCGGCCGGGTTCGCGCGCAGCATTCGTTGGTAGGAGTCGAGGTCGTAGCCGCATCGCAGTACCTGGGCGAGCAATTCCAGGCGCTGCCGGTGCATCGCCCGCATGGACGCCTCGACCGCCGCGCCGGCGGCGAACACGGCGTCCTCGTTGAGCAGCGGGCGGGAGAGATCCATGGCTCAATGATATTCGAACGGGCGTTCACGGATCATCGCTCGACCAGGTGGAAGAATGATCAGTGGTCGACACGCTCGGTCACGGATTCCCTTGTGCCGCAACCACTTCGTGGAAGTTGTTGAGCTCACTCCGCTCGGCGATCACGTGCGTCAACGCGGCCACCTGTCGGTACGGATCCGTTGTGCCGGCGCGTTCTTCGCACTTGAGCAGTGCGGCGAGTGTCTGCTCGTCGGGGAGCGGGGCGTCCTCGGGTAGGTGGTCGGTGAACACTCGCACGCCGTACCAGGTGCGCACCACCAATCCCTGCGCGGCGAATGCGTTCGTCAGGTCTCCCAGGGGTAGTACATCAGGACTCCGTGGCACAGCACCAAGTCGAAGCTGCCGGGCGGGAACGGGAGGTTGTGTGCGTCGCCCCGCAGCAAGTGGACTCGGGCCTGGACGTCCGATTGCTCCGCCGCGAGGGCGTCGGAGAAGTCGGCCAGCAGTGTGGTCGACGAATCCAATCCCGTTACCTGGTGCCCGTGTCGGGCCAACCGCAGAGCCTGTGTGCCTTGCCCGCAGCCCACGTCCAGAACCGACCCGCCCGTCGGCACGTGGGCGGCCAACTGGCGCGCCACCACCTCCTGCCGCACGACCTGGCGGAGGCTGTTGAGACGGGACCGCCACCGGTCCTCACCCGAAGTGAACGTCACCACCCAACAGAACCACGTGGAGACCTCAGGGGCCGGCGAAAAGAATTCCCGTCGATCGTCGGATTGTGAGCAGACCGTTCGCCGCGCACGATGAGGCGCCGGCAGAGGGGCCGGCTGGATATCTCCCTGCGATCTCGACGTCCGGCCACCCTGCGAGCACGACCCCGGCCGGGCGCGGGAAGGATCAACCGTGCGCAACACTGCGAGAAAGACGCTTGCCCTGGCCGTGGGCATCGTCGCGACGCTGGCCGCGTTCTCGGGCCAGGCGATCGCCGCGCCACCGCCACCGGACTCCGGCAACCTGACGCCGATGGTCGTCGGCGGCACCCAGGCCGCCAAGGGCGAGTTCCCGTGGATGGTCCGCCTGTCCATGGGCTGCGGCGGCGCGATGCTGACCGACCAGTTGGTGCTGACGGCGGCGCACTGCGTCACCCGCACCGGCAACAACACCTCCATCACGGCCACCTACGGCGTGACGGACCTCCAGGACACGTCCAAGATCACCCGCACGTCCACCTACGTGCACCGGTCGCCCACCTATGACACCGCCACCGGCGGCGACTGGGCGTTGATCAAGCTGGCGAGCCCGATCGCCGGCGCGGCGCTGCTGCCGATAGCCACCACGGCGACCTACAACACCGGCGTGTTCACCGTGGCCGGTTGGGGCGTCACATCGGAGAACGGCAGCTCGTCCCGTTACCTGCTCAAGGCGAACGTCGACTTCATCGACGACACCACGTGCAAGAACGCCGCCCCGTACTACGCGAACCTCAAGCCGGCCGCCGAGATCTGCGCGGGCAACCTCGCCCAGGGCGGCGTGGACACCTGCCAGGGTGACTCGGGCGGCCCGATGTTCCGCCGCGACAACAACGGCGCGTGGATCCAGGTCGGCATCGTCAGCCACGGCAACGGGTGCGCCCGGCCGAACAACCCCGGCGTCTACGCCGAGGTCAGCACGTTCGCCACGGCCATCAAGCAGGCCGCGGCCGACCTCGGCGGCACGCCGCAGCCGCCCGGCAAGGTGTTCGAGAACCTGACCGACGTGAGCATCCCGGACGCGGGCGCGGCCGTGTTCAGCAACGTGACCGTCAGCGGCGTCGCGGGCAACGCGCCGTCGACCCTGAAGGTCGGCGTGGACATCAAGCACGCCTACAGCGGTGACCTGGTGATCGACCTGGTCGCGCCGGACGGCTCGACCTACCGGGTGAAGAGCTCCAGCAACTCCAGCACGCCGAACGTGGTCACCACCTACACGGTGAACGCGTCGTCCGAGGTCGCCAACGGCACGTGGCGGCTCAAGGTGCAGGACGTCTACAGCCAGGACACCGGCTACGTGGACTCGTGGAGGCTCACGTTCTAGGAGTCACTCGATAACAAGCACCACCTGTGACCGCGCCGACCGGGGCGATGGCGATGAGGCGGAAGTCGCGCCTCGGTTCCGCGTCCTGGTCGGCGCGGTTTTGTCAGGCGCGTGCCAAAAGCCGTTCCTGGAATGCGCTTACAATGCTGATCCGGATTTCCTCCGACCGGTTCGATTGGTCCGTGCGGGCCTTGTGAAGAGCTGTGCTCTACCGATCGGCACACGCGGCGCTGGGCTGACGCGCGGACGAGCAGAGTCGCGTCGTCAGACCCGGCGCCGCCACAGCTCCCGTGCGACCAGCCGGCAGCCGACGTCCGAGTAGGGCCGCAGCGCCGGGTAGAGCAGGAAGAACGCGCCCGCGACGCCGAACGCGGCGGTGCCTGCCTTGAGCTTGTCCATGACGTCTCCGTGAGCGCTAGTCGTTTTAGAGAGCGCCGCTCTCTGCGGAGAATGGCGCTGCCTGATGTGACTCCCGTCAAGAGCGGTGCTCTCTTTTGTTGTAACCGCTCTCGACCTGCGCGATCATCGGCGTCATGACCGGCACACCGAGGCAGCGAGCGCGGGCACAGGCGATCGAGGACATCAAGCGCATCGCGAAGGAGCAGTTGGCGAGGGAGGGCAGCGCGGCGCTGTCGCTGCGGGCGATCGCGCGGGAACTGGGAATCGTGTCGTCCGCCGTCTACCGGTACGTGCCCAGCCGGGACGAGCTGCTGACCATGCTGATCGTGGACGCGTACAACTCGCTCGGTGACGCGGTCGAGACGGCCGAGGGCGCGTGCGCGCGGGACGATCTGCGTGGCAGGTGGACGGCGCTGGGGACGGCGGCGCGGGCGTGGGCGGTCGAGCGGCCGTCGGAGTACGCGCTGATCTACGGCAGCCCGGTGCCCGGTTACCAGGCCCCGGTGGAGCAGACCGGCGACCCGGGCACCCGCGTGTCGTTCCTGCTGTTGGCGTTGCTGGTGGAGATCGAACGCCGACAGCCGCCGTCGACGCCCCTGCCGGGACCGCTGGGCGAGGACTTCGCCGCGCTGCGGGACAACCTGGGGCTGAAGATCGGCGACGACCTGCTGGCACGCGGGTACCTGGCGTTCACGGCGATGTTCGGCCTGATCAGCTTCGAACTGTTCGGCCAGTACCGGGACAGCTTCGCCGACTGCGCCGCCCACTTCGACCACCAGCTGGGCCGGCTGGCCGACCTCCTCGGCATCTAGCCGGTGATCGCCGGCGGAGGAGTTCTACGCCGGACTCCAGTCCGAGCCGTCACCGTCCCGCACGCTCGCGTCCCCATGTCCCCGGTCTTCGGCATCTTCCAGCGCTCGCCCAGCGCGGCGATCCCGGTAAGCGTTCGCGGCCCGCCCGGACCACTCGATGCCGGTGCGGAGCCGGTCCGGGGCCACGCAGGATTGGGGGCTGCGGGCGAAGTGGCCGGGGCGAGGCGGTGAGCGGCTACCTTGGGCACCATGCTGCTGCCGTCCGCGATCTTCGCGGTGAGTGCGGTCTACGTGATCGCGGGGGTGATCAGCCGCCGGGTGCAGCCGCGCAACCGGACCGGGTTGTTGTTCGTGCTCGTGGGTGTCGGCTGGCTGCTCGACTACACGCTCGGCAACGACTCGTTGCTGGTGACGTTGGTGGCCAAGGTGTGGCCCGCCGTGCTCGGCCACGTGCTGGTGGCGTTCCCGACGGGCAGGCTGCGCACGGCGCCGCGGCGGCTGGTGGTGGCCGCCGGTTACGTCGAGAACGTCTTGTTGTGCGTGGCGTTCGAGTACGAGCACCAGCCGTGGGCCGCCGCGGTCATCGAGGCCGAGGCGCCGATGACGGCGGGCGTCGGGATCGCCATGCTGGGCCTGCAACTGCACCGCTGGCGGGTCAGCAGCATGGCGCAACGGCGGACCCTCACCGCGATGCTGGGCGCGACGGCGGTGGCGATCACCGCGTTCGCCGCGTGGGAACCGATGGCGCTCGCGGGTCTCAACCTGCCCGTGGTGGTGCTGATGCTGGCGTTGAGCGGCATCCCGTTCGCCTACCTCGCCGGGCTGCTGCGCCGTCGGATGGACCGCGGCGCGTTGGCCGACCTCGTGGTGCGGCTCAGCGGCGACAGCCGCCGCGCCGGGGTGCAGGAGGCGCTCGCCGCCACGCTGCACGACCCGGGCCTGCGCGTCGCGTACTGGGTGGCCGAGCAGGAGCGGTACGTGGACGCGGACGGGCGGCCGGTGGCGCTGGACTCCGTGCACACCAGGGTCGACCTGGGCGGCTCGCCGGTCGCGGTGGTGCTGCACGACCCCGTGCTGGACCTGGAACTCGTGGACGCCGCGTGCGCCGCCGTCGGTCTCGCGCTGGAGAACGAGCGGCTCACCGCCGAACTGCGCGCGAAGGTCCGGCAGCTGGCCGAGTCGCGCGGCAAGGTGTTGCGGGCGGTCGAGGACGCGCGCCGCCGGCTGGAACGGGACCTGCACGACGGCGTGCAGCAGCGGCTGCTGTCGGCGGCGATGACGTTGGGGCTGGCCGAGACCGTGCCGCCGGAACGCGCCCGCGCGCTCGCCGCCGAGGCCAAGCAGGCGGTGCTGGCCACGATCGACGACGTGCGCGCGGTGTGCCACGGCATCCACCCGCCGGTGCTGACCGAACGGGGTCTGCACGGCGCGGTGCGCGAGCTGACCGCGTTGGCCGAGCCCCGCGTGGACCTCACGCTGGACCTGCCGGACACCGTGCCGCCGCTGGTGGAGACGACGGCGTACTACGTGGTGGCCGAGGCGTTGGCGAACGTCGCCAAGCACGCCGAGGCGTCCCGCACCAAGGTCGTGATCACCGGCGGTGACGGGCAGTTGGTGGTGCGGGTGGACGACGACGGGCGCGGGGGAGCGGACCCGGAGCACGGCTCGGGGCTGCGCGGGCTGAGCGAACGGGTCGAGGCGAACGGGGGGACGATGCGGGTGGTCAGCGGCGCGGCGGAGGGCACGAGCGTGCGGGTGGTGCTGCCGTGCGGGTCGTGATCGCCGAGGACTCGACGTTGCTGCGCGAGGGGTTGACCAGGCTCCTCGCCGAGGCCGGCTTCGACGTCGTGGCGGCGGTGGAGGACGCGCCCGCGCTGCTGGCCTCGGTCGACGAACACCGGCCCGACGTGGCCGTCGTGGACATCCGGATGCCGCCGACGCACACCGACGAGGGGCTGCGCGCGGCGGTGGCGTTGCGGCGGCAGTACCCGGAGACGGGGGTGCTGGTGCTGTCGCAGTACGTCCGGGTGAGCTACGCGGCGGAGTTGCTGGACGAGGGCGTGGACGGGGTCGGCTACCTGCTCAAGGACCGGGTGTCGGACCTGGCCGAGTTCGCCGCCGCGATCCGGCGGGTCGGCGCGGGCGGCTCGGCGTTCGACCCGGAGGTGGTGAGCCGGTTGCTGGGGCGGCGGCGGGACGACAGCGACAGCAGGCTGACCGAGCGGGAACGGGCGGTGCTGGCGTTGATGGCGGAGGGCCGCACGAACCAGGCCATCGCGCAACGCCTGTTCATCGCGGAGCGGACCGTGGAGAAGCACTGCACCAGCATCTTCACCAAACTGGACCTGTCCGCGAGCCCGCACGACCACCGCCGCGTGCTCGCCGTCCTCCGCTACCTGAACGCCTGAGGTGCGGTTAACCGCACCACGGAGTAGGGCTGGCACGATTCCGGCCCGCGCCCGCGGCCGGGACCCTGTGATCATGTTGCGACAGGGGCGTGAGCAAGAGCTGGACGAGCCGGCGGCAGGCCCGAGACCAAGGGCGGGCTACCGCACGGACCTGATCACGGTCCTGCTGGGCACGTGGTTCTCGATCGGCCTGTTCCTGGACGCGTGGGCGCACTCGAACGTGCCCGAGCTGGAGTCGTTCTTCACGCCGTGGCACGCGGTGTTCTACTCGGGCTTCGCGGCGACCGGCGCGTGGATCCTGTGGGTGCTGTGGGGCAACTACCAGAAGGGCCTGCGGGGTCTGGACGCGATCCCGGTCGGCTACGGCCCGGCGGTGTTCGCGCTGCCGGTGTTCGCCGCCGCCGGCGCGGGCGACTACCTGTGGCACACGGTCATCGGCATCGAGCAGGGCATCGACATCCTGTTCAGCCCCACCCACCTCGCGCTGATCTCCTCGATGATCCTGATCCTCACCACGCCGCTGCGCACCGCGTGGAGCGACCCGGCCGTGATCAGCCCGTCGTTCCGGCAGTTCCTGCCCGCCGCGCTGTCGCTGGCGTTCACCGCGTCGCTCGTGCTGCTGTTCGCCGGATACGCCGACGCGACCGTGTTCACCAGCGATCAGGTCATCAGGGCGTTCACCTTCGAGAAGGGCGAAGGCGGCTCCGGGATGGCGAATCGCCTCGCCGCCTCGATCATGTTCACCAACCTGATCATGGTGGTGCCGCTGCTGTCGGCCGCACGCCGGTTCCGGCTGCCGTTCGGCACCGCGACCCTGCTGGCAGTCGTGGTGATGCTGCTCAGCACGGCCGTCGCCAACTACACCAACATGAGCACCGCCGTCGGCTTCGTCGTGGCCGGTGTGATCATCGACGTGCTGCTGCTCAAGCTGCGCCCGTCCGAGGACCGGCTCAAGGAGTACCGGATCTTCGGCGCCGCCGCGTCGTTCGTCACGTGGGCGGTGTACTTCGCGGCGGCGGGCATCGACCAGGGCGCGATGCCGAGCGTCACCGAGATGTGGACCGGCGCACCGGTCATGGCCGCGCTGCACGGACTGCTGATGGCGGTGGTGCTCGTCCCGACCGCCCGCCGGTGAGGGTCCTGCTCCTGGTCCTCGTCCTGCTGGTCACCACCGCCACCCCGGCTCGGGCGCACGCCGGCGGCCTCACGCCGCAGGACCACCTGAGCCGGGTCACCGGGATCGAACCGCCGCTGCCCGGCGTCACGGCGGCGATGGTCAACCACGGCACCGAAGTGGAGATCCGCAACGGGGGCGCCACCCCGATCACGGTCGCCGACCACGTGGTCGCACCCGGCGAGACCTACCTGTTCCGCGACGAACGCACCACCGCGCCGCGGTGGGAGGTGCCGCTGGGCACGTCCGTGATCAAGGGCCGGGTCGACACCACACCGGGCCCGAACCCGTTGTGGTGGCTGCTGATCACGGCCGCGTTCGCCCTCGGCGGCTACCTCCTGGGCCGCAGACAGGCGCTGCCGGCCGTCGGCGTGGTCGTGGTGACGGCGGCGCACGTGTGGCACGCGGTCGGCTCGACGCTCGCCGTGACCGGGCGGCCGTTCGTGCCGCTGCTGATCGGCGCGAGCGGCGTGGGTCTGGTGGCGTGGCCGTTGACCGCGGTCGCCGTGGTGGCGGCGGTGCGGCGCAGACCGGCGACGGCGTTCGTGGCGGCCGTCGTCGGCGCGATGCTCGTGGTGGCGGGGATACCGGACGTCGACAGCTTCCGGTTCTCCCAGTTGCCGTTCGCCGGTCCGGGCGACCTGGACCGGCTGCTCGTGGCACTCACCCTCGGCGGCGGCCTCGGCCTCGCCGCGGGCGGGTTCGACTACATGCGAAGGGCTGGTTCGACCACATGAGCAAGGGGCCGATCGGTACGGTGCCCGAGGTTTTGGCGCACGGGGTCGGCGCGCGGCACTGTTCCTCGTGCCCGCGCAGGCGTGGCCGCACCTGGTGTTCGTGTTGCTGTGGGTCGGCGTGGCGGTGCTGTCGATGCTGTTCGGCCCGGTGTGGCGGGTGCTCAACCCGCTGCGCCTGGCCGCCCGCGTCACGCTCGGCCGCACGTACCCCGAGAGGCTGGGGCACTGGCCGGCGGCGCTGGGTCTGCTGGCGTTCACGTGGGTCGAGCTGGTCGAGCCGGACGCCCTGCCGTGGTTCCTGGTGGTGTACGCGGTGGTGAACGTCGCGGGCGGTGTGGTGTTCGGCCGCACGTGGTTCGAACGGGCCGACGGGTTCGAGGTGTCCTCGACCCTGCTGGGACGGTTGTCGCCGCTGCGCGGCAACCCGTTCCGCGCGCTCGTCGCCACGCCCGTGCGGCCCGGCCTGGTCGCGGTGGTGGCGGTGCTCCTGGGGGCGACCGCGTTCGACAGCATCGGCTCCACGCCCACCTGGGAACGGCTGACGGCGCCCGACTGGGTGGGGCTGGTGGCGACGGTGGCGCTGGTCGCGGGCAGCTACCTGCTCGCGTGCCGGTCGTTCGGCGGGCAGCTGGCGCACTCGCTGATCCCGATCGTCGCCGGGTACGTCGTGGCGCACTACTTCTCGCTGCTCGCCGTCGAGGGCCAGCGGGGCATCGCGCTGCTGCTCGGCGTCACCGACTTCGCACCGAACACCGCCCTGGCCGCACCCGTCCTGGTGGCGTCGGTGCAGGTGGGCGCGGTGCTCGCCGGGCACCTGCTGGCCGTGGTGTCCGCGCACGACCGCACGTTGCGGCTGTTCCCGCCGCGCAAGCACCTGACCGGCCAGGTCCCGTTGCTGGTGCTCATGGTCGGCTACACCTCGGGCGGCCTGGCCCTGCTGTTCGCGAGCTAGCCCGACGGGGCGAACTACACCGACACCCGACGCGCACACTCCGGTGCGGCCGGTGAGTTCCCTCCGGTCCCGCGCGCCGAAAACGCCGCGAGGGTCCACTCTGGACGGGGCCTGGGGTCCCCGGCACCGAGTTGTGGAGGTTGGACCATGATCGACGTCTCGGCCTTGCGCGGCGTCCTCGGCGGCAGCGTGCTCACGCGTGACGACGAGGGTTTCGAGGCCGCGCGGGCGTTGTTCAACATCGCGGTGGAGACATCGCCCGCGGTGATCGCGCAATGCACGACGACCGAGGACGTGGGACAGGCCCTGGCCTTCGCCCGGGACTCCGGGCTGCCGGTGGCCGTGCGCGGCGGCGGGCACAGCGTCGCGGGCGCGAGCCTCGTCCAGGACGGCCTGGTGCTCGACCTGCGCCGCATGGACTCGGTCACCGTCGACCCGGACGCGCGCACCGCCGTGGTCGGCGGCGGCGCGACGTGGGGCGCGGTGGACCGGGCGGCGCAGGAGCACGGCCTGGCCACGACCGGCGGCCGGGTGTCGACCACGGGCGTCGCCGGGCTGACCCTGGGCGGCGGCTCCGGTTGGCTGGAACGCAAGTTCGGCCTCGCGTGCGACAACCTGCTGTCGGTCGACCTGGTGCTGGCCGACGGCCGCACGGTCACCGCGACCGAGACCGAGCACCCCGAGCTGTTCTGGGCGCTGCACGGCGGCGGCGGCAACTTCGGCGTGGCCACGTCCCTCACCTTCCGGCTGCACCCGTTGCCGGAATTCTCGATCGCGCTGCTGCTCTGGCCGCACGACCAGGGCGCGGACGTCACCCTCCGGTACCGCGATTTCCTGGCCGGCGCACCGGACGAGGTGGGCGGCGCGCTGATCTACCTGACCGGGCCACCCGAGGAGTTCGTGCCGCCCGACCTGGTCGGACAGCTGTGCTGCGCCGTGCTCGTCACCTACACGGGACCCGAAGCCGAATTGCGGGAACTCGCCGCGCCCCTGCTGGCCGTGCCCGAGCCAGGAGGACCGGCGGCGACCGTGCTGACCGACATCCCGTACGCCGACCTGCAATCCATGCTGGACGACCCGCCGGGATTCCGGAACTACTGGTCCGCGGAATACCTGGCCGAATTGCCGGACGAGGCGGCGCGCCGGTTCTGCGCGAGCACCTACGACATGGTGTGCCCGTCGCCGTCGCAGCAGGCGCTGCTGCCGTGGGGCGGCGCGGTGGCCAGGGCGGTCGACTGGCCGATGCGGCACCGCGACGCGCCGTGGGTGGTGCACCCGTTCGGCCTGTGGGCGGACCCGGCCGACGACGAGCGCGGCCGGCGGTGGGCGCACGGCCTGCGCGACGTGCTCCGGCCGTGGAGCACGGGCGCGACGTACCTCAACTTCATCGGCGACGAGGGCGCGGACCGCGTCGTGGCCGGGTTCGGTGAGGCCAACTACGCGCGGCTGGCGCGGGTGAAGGCCGAATACGACCCGGACGACGTGTTCAACCGGTGGCACAACATCGTCCCGGCGACTGTCCGTCGTGGTGCCGGCAACTCGGTCGGGGTAACAGATTAGCCCGAAGAGGGGATTCAACCGCGTTCGCGCGGACGTGCACCGCTCGTCACGGTGGTGATGCGCCCTCGGATCACCTGACCGTTTGGCATTCATCGGCACACGGATGAACCGCCTTTCCAGGGGGCGACGCGATCGCTAGCTTCCATAGGCGTGGAATTGGCAGATCTGTGTAATTCATCCTGGGCGGAAGGGCGTCGATGAGCGTTTACCTCACAGGTCTGCTGTGGGTCGGCGGCGCGGCCGTCATCGCGGCGATCCTCGCCTACCTCATCCGCAAGTACGGCGAGATGGAGGGCAGGCCGGCCAACAACGAGGCCGCCGGGCAGGTGTTCACCATCGTCGGCGGCCTGCACGCGGTGCTGGTGGCGTTCGTGCTGATCGCCCTGTTCGACGCGGTCACCCAGGCCGGCGACGCCGCGTACCGGGAAGCCGACGGGCTGGTCGCCGCGACGTGGGCGAGCGACGCGCTGTCCAAGGAGACCGGCGACGAGGTCCGGAAGCTCTCCCGGGAGTACGCCACCACGGTGATCAACGACGAGTGGCCCGCCATGGCGCTGGGCACCGACTTCGAGTCCACCGGCTGGTCCCAGCTCGACCAGTTGCGCCAGGTGGTGGCGCAGGCGCCCGCGACCGACGAGTGGCAGGTCGGGCGCAAGACCGAGGCCGCGAACCAGCTGTGGGAGGTCTACGAGGCCAGGCAGTCGCGGCTGGACGCGGCCGGCGGCGGGGTCAGCTCGGTGGTGTGGTTCGTGCTGGTGGCGGGCAGCGTGCTGGCCATCTGCCTGCCGCTGCTGTTCGGCGGCCCGCTGATGCGCACCCACGTGCTCATCGTGGCCACCCTCGCCGCGACCATCACGCTGCTGCTGTACGCGACCTACCAGCTGCAGAACCCGTTCGGCGGTGGTGCCGAGGTGAGCCCGGACGCCTTCGAGGCCGCTGTGGCGCGGTTCGGATGATCGAGGCGCTCCTGGCCCAGGTCGTGTGCACCGCCATCCAGGTGGAGGCGGGCCACCACGGTCCGTCGACCGTCTTCCAGGTGCGGTTCCCGTCCGGCGCGGCGACACCCCTCACCACGCTCGACGTGCGGCTGAACGCCATCGGCTTCTCCGCGCGGCAGAACCTCGTGTACGGCGTGGACCACAACGGCCGGGTCGTCGCGCTCGACCGCGCGGGCCGGGTGGTCGGCACGCCGTCGCGCCCCTGGCACCTGCTGCGGCACGCGGACGCGGGCGCGGTGGTGGGTGAGCGGCTGGTGGTGCGGATCGGCGCCCGGCTGCACTGGGTCGACATCGACCCGGCCAGTGGCAGCTTCGGGCACGTCGAGCACGGGGCGTGGCTGTGGCCGTGGGAAGGCCTGACCGTGGACGACTTCGACCTGAACCCGGCCGACGGTCTGCTCTACGGCGTGGCCACGCACCCGTTCGGCCACGGCGTCGTGGTCAGCATCGACCCGCGCACCGGCAAGGTCCGCGAGGTGCCCGGCGTCGGGCGGCTGCCCGGTGGGCGCGGCTACGGCGCGGTGACGCTCAGCCCGGACGGGGCGCTCTACGCGACGAACAACCGGCACGACGGCCGCAGCTCGTTGTGGCGGGTGGCGCTGGACGGCTCGGGCGTGGTCACCGAGATCTCGTCGCGGCAGACGCTGCACACCATCGACTCATCCGGCTGCCTGCCCGCGCCCCCGGTGGTCGACCCACCACGGCCGACGCCGACCCCGACGCCCGGTCCAACGCCCACGCCCGGTCCGACGCCGACGCCCGGTCCGATGCCGACGACGCCGAGCCCGACGACCACCACCACGCCACCGTCGCCGACCACTACGACGACGACAACAACGCCACCGACGCCGCCCACGCCCGCCCTCACGCCACCGACCGCACCGCCGACGCTCCCGGCACCGCAGCTGCCGGCCGCCCTCAACATGCCGGAGCGGCGGGCGGAACGCGTGGCGCCGGTCAACAACAACGTGCGCGACCAGCGCCGCTGGGGCCTGACCGTGATCATCCTGATCCTGGGTGCGGGCGCGGTCGCCCGCCAGGCCGCGAACCGCCGACGGTAGCCCGCGTCAGGTCAGACCGCGAGCATCCGCCGCACCTCCTCGTTGTGCAGCTCCTCGACGGCGCCCGCGTGCACGACCTCGCCCGCGTCCATCACCACGAAGCTGTCCGCCAGCCGCAACGCGAAGTCCAGGTACTGCTCGACCAGCAGCACGGTCAGCCCGGCCTCCCGGTGCAGCCGCTCGATCGCGTTCTCGATCTCGTCGATCACCGACGGCTGGATGCCCTCGGTCGGCTCGTCCAGCAGCAGCAGCCGCGGCCGGGTGATCAGCGCCCGCGCGATGGCCAGCTGCTGCCGCTGACCGCCGGACAGGAACCCGGCGGGCCGCTTGAAGAACTCCTTCAACGCCGGGAACACGTCCAGCGCCTCGTCCACCGCCGACGCGTCGCGGTGCGCGGTGGCCTCCAGCGTCACCTGCAGGTTCTCCCACACGGTCAGCTGCGGGAACGACACGTGACCCTGTGGCACGTACGCCATGCCCGCCCGCACCCGCTGGTGCGTCGGCATCCGCGTGATGTCCTGCCCGTCCAACGCGATCCGGCCCGCGGTGGGCGTGAGCGTGCCCATGACGGTCTTCAGCAGCGTCGTCTTGCCGACGCCGTTGCGGCCCATCACGCACACCAGCGACCCGGCGGGCACCTCCAGGCCCACGCCGAACAGCACCCTCGCCCGCCCGTAGGCGGCGTCCACTCCGGACACCGACAGCATCAGGTCACCGCCTTCCCCTTGGCCCGACCCAGGTACACCTCGCGCACCTCGGGGTCCTCCTGCACTTCGGCGACCGAGCCCTCGCGCAGCACGTGACCCTGGTGCAGCACGGTGACCTTCCGCGCGTACTTGCGCAGGAACTCCATGTCGTGCTCCACCACGACCACGGTGTGCGTCGAGGCGATCCGGTGCAGCAGTTCGCCCGTGCGCTCACGTTCCGACCGGCTCATGCCCGCCACCGGCTCGTCCAGCAGCAGCAGCTTCGGCTTCTGCACCAGCAACATGCCGATCTCCAGCCACTGCCGCTGCCCGTGCGACAGAACACCGGCGGGCCGGTCGGCCAACGCGGTCAGGTCCGCCGCCTCCAACGCCGAGGCCACCGCGTCGGACACGCCGCGCCGCCGGCGGAACAACGACCGCAGCGGCAGCCGGAAGCTGTCCGCCAGGTCCAGGTTCTCCACCACGGTCAGTTCCTCGAACACGGTGGCGGTCTGGAACGTGCGGCCGACACCCATCCGCACGATGTGGTGCTCCCGCTTGCCGACCAGCTCCTCGCCGCCGAACCGGACGCTGCCCGACGCGGGCTTGGTCAGCCCGGTCACCACGTCGATCAGCGTCGTCTTGCCCGCGCCGTTGGGCCCGATCAGGAACCGCAGCTCGCCTTCCTCGACGGTGAAGTCCAACCCGTCGATCGCGGCGAACCCGTCGAACACCACGCGCAGCCCGCGCACCTCCAGCAGCGCCGCCGACGGGGTCGGCGATCCGGCCCCGGTCATGCCGCCACCTCCACGGGAGTCGACGGAGCCCGTTTGCGGGACGACAGCCGGTAGCGCACCGACTCGACGATCCCGGCCAGGCCCTTGGGCGCGAACACCAGCACCAGCACGAACAGCCCGCCCTGCAGGTACAGCCAGCCCTCGGCGAAGTCCTCGCTGAACAGGGTCTTGGCGTAGTTGACCGCGATCGCGCCGGCGATCGCGCCCGCCAGCACGAACCGCCCGCCGACCGCGACGCCCACCAGCAGCTCCAGCGACGGCACGATGCCGAGCAGCGCGGGGGAGATGATGCCGACGATGGGCACGAACAACGCGCCGGCCAGGCCCGCCATCACCGCCGAGATGGTGAACGTGATCGTCTTGACCACGGCCGGGTCGTAGCCGAGGAACCGCACCCGGTCCTCGCCGTCCCGCACCGCCACCAGCAGCCGGCCGAACCGGCTGCGCACCAGCAGCTTCGCCACCAGGAACGTCACGCCGAGCACCACGGCCGCGATCGCGTACACGGCGCGCTGCCCGTTCGGGTCGGTCAGGTCCAGGCCGAAGAACTGGCTGAAGTTCGTCATCCCGTTCGTGCCGCCGGTCAGCCCCTGCTGGCCCACCAGCAGGATCACGAACGCCGCCGCCAACGCCTGGGACAGGATCGCGAAGTACGCGCCGCGCACCCGTTGCCGGAACACCAGCAGCCCCAACAGGAACGCCACCAGACCGGGCAGCAACACCACCGCCGCCAACGCGAACACCGGGTTGCCGAACGGTTTCCACAGCGCGGGCAGCTCCTCGACCCCGCTCCACACCATGAAGTCCGGCAACCCGGCCGACCCGGCCTCCTTCAGCTTCAGGTACATGGCCATCGCGTAGCCGCCGAGGCCGAAGAACACGCCCTGGCCGAGCGTCAGCATCCCGCCCTGGCCCCAGGCCAACGCGATGCCGACCGCGACGATCGCGAAGCACACGTACTTCGCCAGCAACCCGAGGCGGAACGGCGAGAGCGTCAACGGCGCCAACGCCAGCAGCACTATGCACACGACCAGGGAGATGCGACCCAACGTCATACCAACGTCCTCCCCTTCAGCACGAACATGCCCTGCGGCCGGACCTGGAGGAACGCGATGATCACCACGAACACCAGCACCTTCGCCAGGCTCGCGTCGGTCCAGAACTCCAGGTAGCCGTTGAGGAACCCGAGCGCGAGCGCCGCCAGCACCGCGCCGCGCAACTGGCCCAGCCCGCCCGCGACCACGACCAGGAACGCGTCCACGATGTAGAAGGTGCCCAGGCTCGGGCCGACCGGGCCGACGAGCGTCAACGCGACGCCCGCCACCCCGGCCAGCCCCGAGCCCAGCAGGAACGTGAACCGGTCCACCCGGCCGGTGGCGATACCGCTGTACCCGGCCAACTCCCGGTTCTGCACCACCGCCCGCATCCGACGGCCGGCGGGCAGCCTGGTCAGGTACACCCACACCCCGACCACGCACAGCACGGCCAGCACGACGATGAACATCCGGTTGTAGGGGAGGCGGACGCCGAGCACGTCGACGCCGCCCACCAGCCAACCAGGCGCGGTCACCTGGACGTTCGGCGCGCCGAAGATGTCACGCGCCAACTGTTGCAGCACCAGGCTCACGCCCCAGGTCAACAACAGCGTGTCCAACGGCCGCCCGTAGAACCGCCTGATCAGCGACCACTCCAGCAGCAGCCCCATCAACCCCGCCACGACGAACGCGACCGGCAGTGCGATGAGGAACGACTGGCTCGTGAATCCCTGCAACAGGTACGCGGTGTAGGCGCCCGCCATGATGAACTCGCCGTGCGCCATGTTGATCACGCCCATCTGGCCGAACGTGAACGTCAGGCCGAGCGCGATGAGCAGGAGCACCGCGGCGATGCTCAGCCCGATGGGCAGCTGGTTGGCCAATGCCCCCATGTGTCAGTCCTCTCAGCTCAAGCCGCTGGCCCAGTCGTAGCTCTTGAGGTACGGGTCCGGCTTGATCGGGCCGGGGGAGGACCACACCTCCTTGATCTGGCCGTCGGCCTGGACCAGGCCGATGCGCGCGGTCTTGGCCACGTGCTGGTTCTCGCCGTCGATGGTGGTGGTGCCCTCGGGCGCCTCGATCGAGATGCCGCCCGCGGCCTTCTTCACCGCCTCGACCTCGACGGTGCCCGCCTTGGCCACGGCCGCGGCCCACAGGTAGACGGCGTTGTAGCCGGCCTCCATCGGGTCGGACGTCACCTTGTCCGCGCCGTACTTCGCCTTGAACGCCTTGACGAACGCGTCGTTCGCGGGCGTCGTGGTGGTCTGGTAGTAGTTCCATGCCACCAGGTGCCCGGCCACGTTCTCCGGCCCGATGCCCTTGACCTCTTCCTCGGCCACGCTCACCGACACCACGGGCGTGGTCTGGGGCGTGATGCCGGAACCGCGCAGCTGCTTGAAGAACGCCACGTTGCTGTCGCCGTTGAGGGTGTTGAACACCGCGTCCGGCTTGGCGTCGGCGATCTTGTTGACCAGGGTGCTGTACTCGGTGTGGCCGAGCGGCGTGTACTCCTCGCCCAGGACCTCGATGCCCTTGGCGGCGGCGTACGCCTTGATGATCTTGTTGGCGGTGCGCGGGAACACGTAGTCGCTGCCCACCAGGAACATCTTCTTCTTGCCCTGCGCGGCCAGGTAGTCCAGCGCGGGCACGATCTGCTGGTTGGTCGTCGCGCCGGTGTAGAAGATGTACGGCGAGCTCTCCAGGCCCTCGTACTGCACCGGGTACCACAGCAGCGCCTTGTTGCGCTCGAACACCGGGAGCATCGCCTTGCGGCTGGCGGACGTCCAGCCGCCGAACACCGTCGCCACCTTGTCCTGCGAGATCAGCTTCTGCGCCTTCTCGGCGAACGTCGGCCAGTCGGACGCGCCGTCCTCGGTGACCGGGACCAGCTTCTTGCCCAGCACACCGCCCTTGGCGTTGATCTCCTCGATGGCCAGCAGTTCCGCGTCGCGGACGGTGACCTCGCTGATGGCCATGGTGCCGCTCAACGAGTGCAGGATGCCGACCTTGATGTCGTCGCCGGAGGCTCCCGCGCCGGCGCCGGGTTCGTCGACGCAGGCCGTCGCGAGGAGGGCGGGGAGCAGGAGGGCGATCAGACCGCGCTTGAGGGTTCTGGGCGAGAGGGTTCCAGGACGCACCGGCGGCTCCTTTCGGCAGTGGAACCGCGAAGGTATGAACCGGAAGTTGCAGGCCGGGCGCGTCAGGTTACGTTCGTGTGGCCAAATCCGCACGGTATCCAGTCGTGACCTTCCGTGCTCACGGCCCGCGTTCACCCCCTCATACGAATGGCCGCCGCCATCCTCCGAAAGTGCGACATCACCGCGCACCTTCGGCCGACGATCGACGGCCTGCCGTCGCCCTACCTTCGGTCCCGCAAGCGAATCTTGGAGGGGGACATGGGCGGACGCATCACGGCGTTGGACGTGTTGCGCGGGGTGGCCATCCTGGGCACGCTCGGCTCGAACATCTGGATTTTCACACACCCGCAGGGGGCGATGGGCTTCCTGCTGGACTTCGGCTCCGACTTCGGGGCGGACGTGGGCGACACCGTCGACTCACTGCTGCAAATGCTCACGAACGGCAAGTTCCTCGGGCTGCTGTCGATCATGTTCGGCATCGGTCTGGCGATCCAGCACGACTCCGCGGTGCGGCGCGGGCAGCGGTGGCCAGGCTGGTACCTGTGGCGCTCGGCACTGCTGCTCTTCGAAGGACTGCTGCACTACGTGCTGATCTTCGAGTTCGACGTGCTGATGTTCTACGCGATCGTGTCGGTGTTGGTCGCCTTCCTGGTGGGGTGCGGCTCACGGGTCCAGAGCGGCTGGATGATCGCGATGGGTGCGGTGAACCTGGCGGTCGTCGGCCTGATCACCGTCGCGCTGCTGACCGGCGGGTCGACGGTCGGGGACCCGGCGCTCGCCCTCGCCACGGACAGCTGGTGGAGCGGGGTGCAGGACCGCATCGAGTACTTCGGGGCGTTCCGCGCCGAGGGGTTCCTCGTGCTGCCGCTGAGCACCGTGCTGTTCCTGGCCGGCGCCCGCCTGTACAAGGCCGGTGCGCTGGAGGACTCCGACCGCGGGGCGCGGATCCAGCGTCGGCTGGTGGTGTGGGGGCTCGGTGTCGGTGTGCCGCTCAACGTGCTCACCACGGTCGCCGGCCCGGACTGGTTCGCCGTCGACCGCTACCTGTGTGCGCCGCTGGTGGCGTTCGGCCTGCTGGGCGGCATCACCGCGCTGGTGAACCGGATGCGCCCGGAGCCGGGGCTGGTGCGCGGGGGCGTCACGGCGGTCGGCCGGTCGGCGTTGAGCTGCTACATCGCGCAGAACGTGATCGCGTCCGTGCTGTGCTACCAGTGGGGCCTCGGTCTGGCGCAACGCTTCGGCCACCTCGGGGCGGTGTTCGCCGTCGGCACGTGGCTGGTGATCTCGGCGCTGTTGGTGCTGGGCGCGTCGTGGTGGATGCGGCGGTTCCCGCGCGGCCCGGTGGAAACGCTGTGGGACAAGGCGTACCGGGCGCCACAACGACGACGCCCGGCGGCCGTGCTCTAGGTGCCCATACGCTTCGGGCATGAGTCCTCTCGACGTGGACACGAGGGTGTTGCGCTACTTCGTGGCCGTGGCCGACCGGTTGAGCTTCACCAGGGCGGCCCGCGACCTGTACGTCTCCCAGCCCGCGCTGAGCAGGCAGATCAGGCAGTTGGAGGAGGACCTGGGCGCGGAGCTGTTCGTGCGGACCGGCCGGGAGATCCGGCTGACCGGCGCGGGCGGCGAGATGCTGCCGCTGGCGCGGAAGGTGCTGGACGACTGGCTGGAGACGGTCCGGCTGGTCCGTTCGGCGGCGGCGGCCGAGGCGAACGTGCTGCGGGTCGGGTTCGTCGCCTCGGGCGGTGGCAGCGTGGCGCGGCGGGCGCGGGCGGCGTTCAGCGAGCAGCGGCCCGAGGTGAGGATCGAGCCCAAGCGGTTCGACTGGGGCGGTGAGCCGGACGCGCTGCGGCAGGGGCTGGTCGACGTGGCGTTCGTCTGGTTGCCCGCGGACATCAGCGGGCTGCGCTCCCGGGTGGTGGCGACCGAGCCGCGGTACGTCGCCCTGTCCCGCGACCACCCGTTGACGGCACGCCCGTCGGTCGGCATCGCGGACCTGCGCGACGAACCGCTGATGTGGACCCGGAAGGCGCCGAAGGAGTGGGTCGACTGGTGGGCGGTCAACCCGAGGCCGGACGGCTCGGAACCCGTGTGGGGTCCGGAGAACGACAACGTCGAGGAGATGCTGGAGCACGTCGCGACCGGTGCGGCGGTGTGCATCGGCCCGGAGTCGATGGCGGTGTACTACGCCCACCCCGAGTTGGCGTGGCGGCCGATCGCCGACATCGAGCCGTTGCGGATCGCGGTGGCGTGGGTGCCGGAGACCACCAGCCCGGTGGTGCGGGCGTTCGTGGAGGCCGCGATCCGGTCGGCGTCGTGAGCACCGCCCACCGAGCGCCGACACTCCAGGAGCGTGCGGTCGTCCGCTGCTCCGGTGGCTGCGCGGACGGCCGGACGCGGCGTAGCGTCGGGATCATGAGCGCTGCGGAACGCGGACGGGTGCGGGTGGAGATCGGGGCCAAGCGGGTTCGGGCCTACCTGGCGGGTGAGCTGGTCGTCGACACGACGCGGCCGGCGTTGGTGTGGGAGAAGCCGTACTACCCCACGTACTACTTCCCGGTGGAGGACGTCAGGGCGACCCTGGTGCCCACCGGTGACGTGAAGCGGTCACCGAGTCGGGGCGACGGTCACGCGCACGACGTGAAGACCGCCAACGCCACCGCACCGGGTGCCGCACTGCGGTTCCCGGACTCGCCGCTCGAACCGCTGCGCGACCTGGTCCGGCTGGACTGGGACGCGATGGACGAGTGGTTCGAGGAGGACGAGCCGGTCTACGTCCACCCGCGCGACCCGTACACCAGGGTCGACGCCCTGCCCAGCAGCAGGCACATCCGGGTGGAGGTCGGCGGCGTCGAGGTGGCGGACTCGCACCGCCCGGTGATCCTGTTCGAGACCGGCCTCCCGGCCCGCTACTACCTGCCGATGACCGACGTCCGGATGGACCTGCTCCGACCCACCGACCTGCGCACCAGCTGCCCCTACAAGGGCACCGCCGAGTACTGGTCGGTCGTGGTCGGCGAGGACGTGCACGAGAACGTCGTCTGGGGCTACCGCACACCGCTGCCGGAGAGCAGGCAGGTCGCGGGCCTGGTCGCGTTCTACAACGAGAAGGTCGACACGTACGTCGACGGCGTCCTGGAGGAACGGCCCCGTAGCGTCTTCGGGTGAGATCACAGGTGCCGCCCGGACGGCGGATGGTCGGTTGCCGGCCGTCCGGGAACGCTTGCCAACCATGGACGTCTTCCCCTCCACGCCGAGGGCCCACCGCAACCCCGTGGTCGTCGCACGGAAGAAGGCGCTGCTCAAAGCGCCCCACATGGCCAAGTTGACGGAGTTCGCGCAACGCATCGCCACCGAGCGCAAGGCCGACGTGCCGCTGTTCGACCCGGCCAGCGGCGGCATCGGGTCGAAGGTGCTGCTCCTGTTGGAGTCACCGGGGTCGGCGTCGGCGAAGTCCGGCTCCGGCCTCAACTCCCTGGACAACGACGACCCGACGGCCGCCAACGCGTTCGCCGCGGTGACCGAGGCCGGGCTGTCCCGGCGGGTGTGCCTGAGCTGGAACGTGGTGCCCTGGTACCTGTCGAACCGCGAGCCGACGCCCGCCGAGCTGCGTTCCGCGGTGCCGTACCTGGTGGAGCTGCTGCGGATGCTGACCGAGCTCAAGGCGGTCGTCGTGCTGGGCAGGCCCGCGGGCACCGGCTGGACGCTGTCCGGCCGCGGCCACAAGCTGAAGGTGTTCAACGCGCCGCACCCGTCACCGCTGTCCATCAACCGCGACCGGGCGGGACGGTGGCCGCAGCTCGTGGACGCCTTCCGGCAGGCCGCCAAGGTGCTGGAGGGCTGAGTCCGCGGAGTCGGGATCGGTACACCCGGTTTTCCTCGGGGACATGTCGAATCCGGGCGGTCCGCTTCGTCGTACGGGTAGAGACACCCGACGCACGGAGGGAGACCGCCATGGACACCACCACCATCACCCCCAGGGACCGCGCCGTGCTGCGCGCCGTCGCGGCGGGCCGCTGCGTGTACGCCGCCGGCACGTTGCTGGTCGACGGGATCTGCTGCTGCGACCAGTTCATCGGCCCCCGGCTGGCCCGCGCGGGCCTGATCGCGTCCCGGCCGGGCCCGGCCCGCCTGACCGCCGACGGCCGGGCCGTGCTGGACGCCGCGCACGACCCCGTCGCCGCATGAGCCCCGGCGTTCAGCCGTCGATCGCGCGCCCGATCCGGCCGTGCACCTCGCGCAGGTGTTCCAGCACCTCGCGCGGCTCGTGCACCTCGAACTCGCACCCCAGCTGCACGAGGTGGAACGCCAGGTACTCCACCGTGTCGGTGAGGCGCAGCCGGCACGTCCGCTCGTCGACCACCTCGACCTCGGTCGCACCGAGCCGGGCACGCACCTCGTGCGCGGGCTGACCTCCAGCCGCCGCGCCAACTCGCTGCCCGGCCACTCGCGTGGCGTCTGCAGCAGGGACAGCAGGGCGAGCAGCCGGCCGGCGGTGTCCGTCACCGGACCAGCATGCCCGACGACCAGGACAGTTCCTGACCTACTCGCCCCGCTGCCCGAAGACCTCCATCAGCTCCGCCGGCGCGGCCTCTTCCAGTTGCGCGTACGTGCACGACTCGGGCGTGCGGTCCGGTCGGAACCGGACCAGCCTGCTCGTGTGCCGGAACCGTCGCGCCTGCAGGTGCTCGTACCGCACCTCGGCGACCAGCTCCGGCCGCACCGGCTCCCAGGACAACGTCTTGGTCGGACTCCACCGGCTCTGCGCGCCCGGCGTCGCCGCGTCGATCCCGGCCCACTCCGCCCACGGGTGGTCGACCAGCGCGTCCACCCGGTACGGCGCCAGCTCGTCCGCCAGCTCACGGCGGCGCGCGGCGGTGAAACTGCTGGCCACGCCCACGTGGCGCAGCACGCCCGCGTCGTCGAACAGGCCGAGCATCAGCGAACCGACGCCCTCGCCGTCCTTGTGCGGCCGGAACCCGGCCACCACGCAGTCGGCCGTGCGCTCGTGCTTGACCTTCCACATGACCCGCTTGTCCTGCTCGTACGGCAGGTCGGTGCGCTTGGCCACCACCCCGTCGAACCCGGCGCCCTCGAACCGGGTGAACCAGTCCTGCGCCCGGTCCGGGTCGTCCGTCGCGGGCGTCAGGTACAGCCCCGGCACGTCGCGCAGCACGCCTTCCAGCAGCCGGCGGCGTTCACCGAACGGCGTCGCGGTCAGATCCCGGTCGTCCAGCGCGAGCAGGTCGAAGGCGACGAACCCGGCCGGCGTGTCCACGGCCAGCTTGCGCACCCGTGAGGCGGCCGGGTGCAGCCGCAGCTGCAACAGGTCGAAGCTCAACCCCTCGGGCGTGACGATGACGATCTCCCCGTCCACCACGCACCGGGGCGGCAGCCCGGCCAGCAGCACCTCGACCACTTCGGGGAAGTACCTGGTCAACGGCCGGTCGTTGCGGGAACCGAGCTCCAGTTCGGCGCCGTCGCGGAACACCACGCACCGGAACCCGTCCCACTTCGGCTCGTAGACGAGCCCCGGCTCGCGCGGCACCGAGTAGACGGCCTTGGCGAGCATCGGCCGCACGGGTGGCATCACGGGGAGGTCCACGCCGCCGAGCCTAGGTCGAAGAACCGTTTTTCACTGCAGCTCCGATCGAGGACCGAAGTTGTCCGCAATACGTCATAGCGTGAGCTCAACACCGAAACGAAGACCCGAACGAACGGCGGAAACACCATGACCACCACCGCGATCGCCTCGACCGAGCTCACCGACCTGCTGTCGGTCCTGGCCAGGACCCGTGACTTCCTCCGCTTCACGGTGCGCGGCCTGACCGACGAGCAGGCGCGGCTCACGCCGACCGCGAGCCAGTTGTCCCTGGGCGGTCTCATCAAGCACGTCCGCACGGTGGAGGAGAGCTGGATGCGCTTCGCGGTCGGCGGCACCGAGTTGATGGAGAGCGTCCAGGCGGACTGGGTGAACGGCTTCCGCATGCTGGAGGACGAGACCCTGGACGGCCTTCTCAAGGACTACGAGGAGACCGCCGCGAAGACCGAACGGCTGCTGGGGGAGCTGGACCTGGACACGTCCCACCCGCTGCCCGTGGCGCCCTGGTTCGAGGCCGGCGCCTCCTGGAGCATCCGCAAGGTCGTGCTGCACCTGATCGCCGAGACCGCCCAGCACTCCGGCCACGCCGACATCATCCGCGAGACCATCGACGGTCAGAAGACCATGGGCTGATCACAGCCGGCAGAGCCGCCGGATCGCGTCGGCGTGCGAGGGGTAGAGCGGGGCGAGGGTGTCGGCCGCACCGAAGGTGACCACGTCATCGGTGTAGGGCGGCACCACCACCGTGCCGACCAGCGACCACTCGCCGTCCGGCTCGCTCGCCTGCCACACCCCGGCGGGCACCACGACCTGCGGCCGCTGCCCGGCGGCGAGATCCGGACCCAGCACGGGCGTGGTCACCGTGCCGTCCGGGTGGAGCAGCAGCATCCGCAACGGCGCGCCGCAGTGGTGGGCGTAGATCTCCACGTGGTCGAGCTTGTGCACCCCGGAGAACTCGCCTTCGCGCAGCAGGTAGTAGATCGCGGACACCTCGGGCGACCGCCACGACTGCCCGAACCACCCGCCCTCCACCGGCAGCTCCGCCAGCCCCAGCGCCGCGATGGCCTCGTCCGCGTTCACAGCCAAGTCCCGTTCACAGCCAAGTCCCGTTCACAGCCAAGTCCCGTTCAAGACAGCTCCGCTTCCACAGATCCGTGCACCACGACCATCCCCTTGCCCAGCCGCTTGGCCGTGTACATCGCCGCGTCCGCCGTGCCCAGCAGGTCGTCGGCGGTCAACGACGGGTCGAACGCCTCCCGGTGCGAGATCCCGATCGACGCCCGGATCTCGTGCGAGCCGCTCGCCGTCCGGTGCGGTTCGCTCATCGTCTCCAGCACCCGCCGCCCGATCTCCTCCGGCGCCTGCGGGTAGCCGTCGACCAGCACGCCGAACTCGTCGCCGCCCAGCCGGGCCACCACGTCCTGCGGCCGCACGCACGCCTGCAACCGCGCCGCCACGATCCGCAGCACCGCGTCGCCCTCGGCGTGCCCGAAGTTGTCGTTGACGTCCTTGAACCCGTCCACGTCGATGAACAGCACCACCACCGGTGACGTCCCGGCCAGGGCCGCGTCCAGCCGTTCCCGGAACAGCGCCCGGTTCGCCACCCCGGTCAACGGGTCGTGGTAGGCCTGGTGCCGCAGCCGTTCCCGGCTGTCCCGCAGCTGCTCCAGCAGCCGCACGTTGTCGATCAGCGTCAGCAGCTGCCGGATGATCACCAGCAGCACCACGCCCAGCCCGACGTAGATCTCCAGCGCGTTCAGCCGCACGCCGGTGGCCGTGCCGACCACGATGAATATGCCGGTGACCATCAGCGGCAGGTACGGCACCAGCAGGTGCAGCAGCTCACCCGCGCGCAGCCGGGCCGAACCCACCCGCTCCCGCGCACCGCCGCCGGGCGCGATCGAGCTGAGGAAGAACAGCGCCGGGCACACCATGAACCCGATGTCGGCGGCCGTCGGGATGGCGGTCGCGCCCTTGCTCACCAGGAACGCGAACACCCAGCCGGACGACGACTGCGCGAGGCCCGCCAGCGCGATGAACAGCACCGGCAGCTGCCGCACCGACCGGTGCGTCCACGACGACACCAGCAGCACGACCAGCATCACCAGGTACGCCGCCGGGTGCGCCACGACGGTCGCGAAACCCGGCCCCGAGGTGGCCCACGCGCGAACCATCGACTCCAGCAGCGACACCCACGTGAGCACGAACAGCGAGCCGACCACGATCAGCCCGTCTAAAGCGACCACGAGCCTGCTGCGGTGCCCCGGCAGCTTGCCCGACCCGCCGGTCGCCAACACCAGGACCGCGCACAGCGTGAGCGCGGGCACGAGCATGAAACCCAGCGGCGCCAACGTCGACGAGGGCAGCGACACCCCGAGGAACACCTGGCCCCAGATCCACGCGGACAACCCGACGACCAGGCTCGCCATCGCCGCGGCCATCCACAGCCGCCAGCGCCGCGCCACGCCTTGACGACGCCGCGCGGCCCGCCAGTAGGACACCATCGCGGCGGTCGAGGCGAGGAGTTGGGTGAACTTGTCGATCGCCACCGACGTGGGCCGGTCGAGCACTCCGGAGACGACGACGCAGACGATGCCGACGACCACAGCGCAGACGGCGACGGTGACGATGCCGAACCGCCTCAGGGTCATGGCACCCCGCTTTTACGCCGCGACTGGAGTCGATCAGTTGACTCAGGCACTGTAGTGACCTCGTGACGCTGTGTCGATCGCGGGGTCTCCGTTCGTCACCGAGCGCATGTCTTTGTCGTGTGCGTGTCATGACGGGTACGACTCCGGTCCACCCTTTAAGGTTCGAACTGGTGTTCGTCGGCGGTTGAGCGGTTGAGAGGACCAGCGTGCGCGTGTTCGGAGTCGACCCCGGCCTGACCCGGTGCGGGTTCGGGGTGGTCGACGGCGGTCCCGGCCGCACCGTGCGGCCGATCGCCGTGGACGTGGTGCGCACACCCGCCGACGTGGACCTGGCCGTGCGGCTGCTCCGGCTGTCCGACGCCGTCGAGCAGTGGCTGGACCGGTACGAACCGCAGGTCGTGGCCATCGAGCGGGTGTTCAGCCAGCACAACGTGCGCACCGCCATGGGCACCGCGCAGGCGGGCGGCGTGGTGGCGCTGTCGGCCGCGCGCCGGGGCCTGCCGGTCGTGTTCCACACGCCCAGCGAGGTCAAGGCCGCCGTCACCGGCTCCGGCCGGGCCGACAAGGCGCAGGTCACCGCCATGGTCACCAAACTCCTCGGCCTCAAGACCGCGCCCAAGCCCGCCGACGCCGCCGACGCGCTCGCGCTGGCCATCTGCCACCTGTGGCGCGCGCCCATGCGGTCACGCCTGGAGGAGGCGCAGGCCAGGGCGGCTGAGATGGCCAAGACGCACCGCGCGAGACTGGCGCAGGCAGGCGCCCGGATGGCGGCGCCGTCGACGGCCGCGAAGACCGGAGGTGAGGGCCAGTGATCTCGTCGCTGCGCGGGCAGGTGCTGTCCATCGGGCTCGACCACGTCGTCGTCGAGGTCGGCGGCGTCGGCTTCGCCGTGCAGGCCACCCCCGCCACGCTGGCCACGCTGCGGCGCGGTGAGGAGACGCAGCTGGCCACGGCGCTGGTGGTCCGCGAGGACTCGCTGACCCTGTTCGGTTTCGCCGACGCCGAGGCTCGCGAGCTGTTCGGGCTGTTGCAGACCGTGTCCGGGATCGGGCCGCGGCTGGCGTTGGCGACGCTGGCCGTGCTGGAGCCGGACAAGCTGCGCGCCGCGCTCGCCGAAGGCAACATCACCGTGCTCACCCAGGTGCCCGGCATCGGCCGCAAGGGCGCCGAACGGCTGATCATCGAACTGCGCGACAAGGTCGGCCGGCTGCAGACCGCGCCGAGCGCCGCCGCCGAGACCGGCCAGGTCCGCACCCAGGTCGCCGAGGCGCTGCTGGGCCTGGGCTTCCCGGCGAAGCAGGCCGAGCAGGCCGTGGACGCCGTGCTGGCCGCCGACGGCACGCTGGGCACGTCCGAAGTCCTCCGCCGCTCCCTCGCCGCCCTGGGCCGCAAGCGATGAACTTCGAGAACCACTCCGAAGAAGACGACACCCTCAACCCGCTGCCCGACCCCACCGAGCGGGACGTCGAGACCACGCTGCGCCCGAAGGACCTGCACGAGTTCGTCGGCCAGCCCAAGGTCCGCGAACAGCTCGAGCTCGTCCTGCAGGGCGCGATGCAACGCGGCGCGCCACCGGACCACGTGCTGCTGTCCGGCCCGCCCGGCCTGGGCAAGACCAGCCTCGCCATGATCATCGCGGCCGAGTTGGGCGCGTCGCTGCGCATCACCTCCGGCCCCGCGCTGGAACGCGCGGGCGACCTGGCCGCGATGCTGTCCAACCTGGTCGAGGGCGACGTGCTGTTCATCGACGAGATCCACCGGATGGCCCGGCCGGCCGAGGAGATGCTGTACCTGGCGATGGAGGACTTCCGGGTCGACGTCGTGGTCGGCAAGGGGCCCGGCGCGACCAGCATCCCGCTCGACATCGCCCCGTTCACCCTGGTCGGCGCCACCACCCGGTCCGGCGCCCTCACCGGCCCGCTGCGCGACCGGTTCGGCTTCACCGGGCACATGGAGTTCTACAGCCCCGAAGAGCTGGAGCTGATCGTCCGCCGGTCCGCCAAGATCCTGGGCGTCGACCTGCGCGACGACGGCGGCCGGGAGATCGCGGGCCGCTCCCGTGGCACGCCCCGCATCGCCAACCGGCTGCTGCGGCGGGTTCGGGACTACGCAGAGGTGCGCGCGGACGGCGCGGTCACCCTGGAGGTCGCCCGGGACGCCCTGAAGGTCTACGACGTGGACGAACTGGGCCTGGACCGACTGGACCGCGCGGTCCTGGACGCGTTGGTCCGTTCGTTCGGCGGCGGACCCGTCGGGGTGTCCACGCTGGCCGTCGCGGTGGGTGAGGAACCCACGACGGTCGAGGAAGTCTGCGAGCCGTACCTGGTGCGTGCCGGGATGCTGGCGCGCACTCCCCGTGGTCGCGTCGCCACCGCCACCGCATGGCTGCACCTGGGCCTGCAACCGCCCCCGACGGCGCCGGGCGAGGCCACTCGATCGCTGTTCGACGACGCTGCCGAGTGATCGGGATTACTGACCTGGCACAATCGGCGGTGGCACCCCAGAAATTCGGACGTACCGGGCGCTGATCGCGTCTGCCCGTCCGGTTGATCGGAGAATGATGGACCTGTCCTCCTTGATGTTCCCGCTGCTGCTCGTGCTGCTCGCGGTGCCGCTGTTCCTCAGCGCCCGCAAGCAGAAGCGGGCCGTGGCCGAACAGCAGGCGCTGCTGAACTCCCTGGAGCCGGGTGACCGGGTCATGACCACCTCCGGGCTGTACGCGACCGTCGCCGACGTCAACGACGACGACAACACGATCGACCTCGAGATCGCCGACGGTGTGGTCACCACGTGGCTGCGCCAGGCCATCCGCGAGAAGGTCGTCGCGGACACCGAGACCGACGCGGTCGTGGACGACGTGGACGACGTCGTGGACGAGACCGTCGACGCAGAGCCCGTGCAGCAGGAGAGCAAGAAGTAACCGGAAGTAACCAGCAGGACCCTCGGCCTGGAGCCGGCAACTGTCAACGTGCCGACTCCAGGCAGTGACGCGCAGCTCACACCATCAGGGGTACGCTGCGCCCTCGCTGACCTTGTCAACTATCAGGAGACGGACGGACCGTGGCACCTCCGGCCGGGCAAATCCGCCCCGCGAAGTACCTGGGCGCATTTGTCCTCATCGTGGTCGCGCTGTACTCCCTGGTGTTCTTCACCGGGAACGGCAAGGCGACACCCAAGCTCGGCATCGATCTCCAGGGTGGCACGCGCGTCACCCTGACCGCCCGGGCTCCTGATGGGCAGACGCCGACCGAAGAAGCGCTCAACCAGGCCCGCACGCTCATCGAGACGCGGGTCAACGGCCTGGGCGTGTCCGGCGCGGAGGTCGTCCGCGACGGCACCAACCTGGTGATCACGGTCCCCGGCTCGGACAGCGAGGGCGCCAAGCGGCTCGGCCAGACGGCGAAGCTGAACTTCCGCAAGGTCATCGGCTCCCCGGTGCCGAACGCGCAGCCGGAGCCGGCCCCGACCACCACCGGGAGCGCGCCGCCCACCACGGGTTCCGGCACGCCGCCCGCCTCGGAATCCGGCACCCCCGAGAAGGACGGCACCACCGCGGGCTCGGCCGTGCCGACCACGACCGCCCAGGGCCGCCCGGCCCCGGCGTTCGAGGGGCAGCAGGACACCACGACCCCGCCGCCGGCCGAGACCACCCCGCCGCCCGCGACGGACCCGTCCGCGCCGCCCGCGGAGCCGCAGGTCGACTGCCGCGCGGTGTTCCAGGGCCAGTACTCCGACGACCCGACCAGGGCCATCGAAGAGGCCAAGACCTGTCGGCAGGACCCGCAGCTGACCACGCTGGACGCGCAGACCGTGTCCCAGGCGCTCGGCGCGTTCACCTGCCCGACCGTCGACCCGCTGCTCGGCAACGACGACCCGGCGCTGCCGCTGCTGACCTGCGACCAGGACCGCACCGAGAAGTACGTCCTGGCGCCCGTCACCCCGCCCGCCGACGGCAGCGTGAAGGAAGACGACTACACCCTGTACTCCCGGCTGACCGGTGAGGACATCGACGACGCGGTGGCCGGCACGGACCCGCAGGGCGCCGGCTTCATCGTCAACCTGACGTTCAAGGCCGAAGGCGGCGAGAAGTGGGGCAAGTTCACCTCCGCCAACGTGCAGCAGCAGGTCGCGGTCGTGCTGGACAGCCAGGTGGTGTCCGCGCCGAACATCAACGAGGCCATCCTCGGCGGTAGCACCCAGATCAGCGGCCGGTTCACCCAGGCCGAGGCCAACGGCCTGGCCAACGTGCTCAAGTACGGCTCGCTGCCGCTGTCGTTCGAGGCCTCCGAGGCCGAGACGGTGTCCGCGACGCTCGGCCTGGCCTCGCTCAAGGCGGGCCTCATCGCCGGCGGCATCGGCCTGGCGCTGGTGTTCGTCTACTGCCTGTTCTACTACCGCCTGCTCGGCGTGCTGACGATCCTGTCGCTGGCGCTGTCCGGCGTGGTGGTCTACGCGGTGCTGGTGCTGCTCGGCCGCTTGATCGGATTCACCCTCGACCTGGCCGGCATCGCCGGTTTCATCGTGTCGATCGGTATCACCGCGGACTCGTTCGTGGTGTTCTTCGAACGGTTGAAGGACGAAGTGCGCGAGGGCCGGTCGTTCCGGTCCGCGGTGCCGCGCGCCTGGGTCCGCTCGCGCCGCACGATCCTCTCGGCGGACGCGGTCAGCTTCCTCGCCTCGGCGATCCTGTACGTGATCGCCGTCGGCCAGGTGAAGGGCTTCGCGTTCACCCTCGGCATGTCGACCGTGCTCGACCTGGTCGTGGTCTTCCTGGTCACGCACCCGTTGGTCTCCATGGCGTCCAAGTCGAAGTTCCTGTCCAACCCGAAGCTGTCCGGTCTCGGCGGCGCCGTCCAGGCCGCCGTCAACGACCGCGCGCTGTCGGGTGCGAAGAGCACCGCTGTGAAGGAGGTCTGACGTGGCCGAGACTAAGAAGGCCAACGTTTTCACGCGGCTCTACGTCGGCAACGGCGCGTTCGACATCGTCGGCAAGCGCAAGCGCTGGTACGTGCTGTTCGGCCTGATCCTGCTGATCTGCATCGCGTCGATCGTGTTCCGGGGCTTCAACCTCGGGATCGACTTCACCGGCGGCACGCGCGTCCAGCTGCCCGCATCGAGCGCGTCCGGCACGATCAGCGTCGAAGCGGCCAAGGACACCTTCGAGAAGGCCATCGGCAAGGAGCCGACCGCGACGCAGACCGTGGGCTCCGGCGCGTCGGCGACCATCCAGATCCGGTCCGAGACGCTGAACGCCGACCAGGTGCTGAAGCTCAAGACCGCGCTCAACGACGACCTGAAGCCCAACGGCGGCACGCAGGCCATCAGCGACAGCGCGGTGTCCGCCTCCTGGGGCGGTGAGATCACCGGCAAGGCGCTGATCGCGCTCCTCGTGTTCTTCGTCGCGGTGGCGATCTTCCTGGCGCTGTACTTCGAGTTGTCGATGGCGATCGCGGCACTGGTCGCGGTGGTGCACGACGTGCTGATCACGGCCGGCATCTACTCGCTCGTCGGTTTCGAGGTCTCGCCCGCCACGGTCATCGGTCTGCTCACCATCCTCGGCTTCTCGCTGTACGACACGGTGGTGGTGTTCGACAAGGTCCGGGAGAACACCCGCGGCCTGCTCGGCCTCACCCGCCGCACCTACGGCGAGGCGGCGAACCTGGCGGTGAACCAGACCCTGATGCGCTCGATCAACACCTCGCTGATCGCGTTGCTGCCGGTGCTGGGCCTGCTGGCGATCGGTGTGGGTCTGCTCGGCGTCGGCACGCTGAAGGACCTGGCGCTGGTGCAGCTCACCGGTATCGCCATCGGCGCGCTGTCGTCGATCTTCATCGCGACCCCGGTCGCGGTGGACCTGAAGATGCGCGACGCCCGCTACAAGGCGCAGGCCGCGCGGGTGCAGGCCCGTCGGGACAACCTGGCCCGCAAGGCAGGCGGCGAGGCCGTCAGCGGCGGCGACATCGTCGAGTCGACCGACGACGAGTCGGTGCAGGCCGAGGTCCGCAAGGAGAAGGCCATGGCGGCCGCGGCGGGCGTGCCCGCGCGGACCGGCAAGGCAGGCGACGCGCGGCGCCGCCCGACCGGCAAGAAGCACCGTTGAAGCTGGACCGCGCCCTAGGGCTGCTGCGTGAGGTCCCGGACTTCCCCCTGCCGGGGGTCGTCTTCCGGGACCTCACGCCGGTCCTCGCCGACCCGGACGCGTTGCGGGCCGTCGTCGACGCGCTTCAGGACAAGATCCACCCGGACACGCAGGTGGTCGCCGCGATCGAATCGCGCGGGTTCCTGCTGGGCGCCGCGCTCGGCTACGGCTGGCGCTACGGCGTCGTGCCGCTGCGCAAGCCGGGCAAGCTGCCCGCGGTGGCGCACCGGGTGTCGTACGACCTGGAGTACGGGACGGCCACGCTCGAACTGCCCGCCGACTCCATCACCCCTGGTCAGCGGGTCGTGGTGGTGGATGACGTGCTGGCGACCGGCGGCACCGCCGCGGCGGCGTGCGAGCTGGTCGAACGGGCGGGCGGCGTGGTGACGGGCGTCTCGGTCGTGCTGGAGATCCCCGGGCTCGGCGGGCGTGAGCGCCTGGTCGGCCGCGAGGTGCACGCCCTGCTCACGGTCTGACCTGGGCCGCTCGCACGCGCGCAGTGGTGTCCGGCGGGCGTTCAGGCTGGTGGAACGCGGTACCGCCCGACCGGTCGGGCTGAACGGCGGGTGCTGCTCGTCGTGTGAACCGCACCGCTCATCGGCTAGTCGGCGAGGTCGACCGCGCAACGGAGTTATCCTCGGTTCCTAGACCCGAGGAGCGTGGTTGAGCCAGGACACCGAACCCGCGCAGACGTCGCAGCCCGTGCCCGCACGGCCTCCGTCGGCGACGAGGCGCGTGCGCGCGCGGCTGGCACGTCGGATCACCGCCCAGCGTGCGGCGCCGGTCAAGCAGGTGCTCGAACCGCTGGCCGCGGTGCACCGCGACCTGCACCCCAAGGCCGACCTGGCGCTGCTCCAGCACGCCTACGACGTGGCGGAGGAGAAGCACCGGCCGCAGCGGCGCAAGTCCGGCGACCCGTACATCACGCACCCGCTCGCGGTGGCGACGATCCTCGCCGAGCTGGGCATGGACACGACCACGCTGGTCGCGGCCCTGCTGCACGACACGGTCGAGGACACCGACTACTCGCTGGACCAGCTGCGGGTCGACTTCGGCAACGAGGTCGCGCTGCTGGTCGACGGCGTGACCAAGCTCGACAAGGTCAAGCTCGGTGCGGCGGCCGAGGCCGAGACCATCCGCAAGATGGTCATCGCGATGGCCAAGGACCCCCGGGTGCTGGTCATCAAGCTCGCCGACCGGCTGCACAACATGCGGACCATGCGGTTCCTGCCGCCGGAGAAGCAGGCCCGCAAGGCGCGCGAGACGCTGGAAGTCCTCGCGCCCCTCGCGCACCGCCTGGGCATGGCGACGGTGAAGTGGGAGCTGGAGGACCTGGCGTTCGCGATCCTCCAGCCGAAGAAGTACGACGAGATCGTGCGGCTGGTGGCCAACCGGGCGCCGTCCCGCGACACGTACCTCGGCGGGGTGATCACGGAGCTGGGGCAGCAGTTGGAGGCGGCCCGGATCACGGCCAAGGTCGAGGGACGGCCCAAGCACTACTACTCGATCCACCAGAAGATGATCGTCCGCGGCCGGGACTTCGACGACATCCACGACCTGGTGGGCGTGCGGATCCAGGTGGACGAGGTCCGCGACTGCTACGCGGCCATGGGTGTCGTGCACGCGCTGTGGCAGCCCATGCCGGGCCGGTTCAAGGACTACATCGCGCAGCCCCGGTTCGGGGTGTACCAGTCGTTGCACACGACGGTCATCGGGCCGGACGGCAAGCCGCTGGAAGTGCAGATCCGGACCTACGACATGCACCGGACCGCCGAGTACGGCATCGCGGCGCACTGGCGGTACAAGGAGACGCGCGGCACGCACAGCGGCAAGGGCGTCGAGGTCGACGAGATGGCCTGGATGCGGCAGCTGCTGGACTGGCAGCGGGAGGCCGCCGACCCCGGCGAGTTCCTGGAGTCGCTGCGGTTCGACCTGGCGGCGCGGGAGATCTTCGTCTTCACGCCCAAGGGTGACGTGGTGACGTTGCCGACCGGGTCCACGCCGGTCGACTTCGCGTACGCCGTGCACACCGAGGTGGGTCACCGGTGCATCGGCGCCCGGGTGAACGGGCGGCTCGTCGCTCTGGAGCGCAAGCTCGAGAACGGCGAGGTCATCGAGATCTTCACGTCGAAGGCGGAAGGCGCGGGCCCGTCCCGTGACTGGCTGACCTTCGCGGCGTCGCCGAGGGCCAAGGCGAAGATCAAGCAGTGGTTCGCGAAGGAGCGCAAGGAAGAGGCCATCGAGGTCGGCAAGGACGCCATCGCCAAGGAGGTGCGGCGGGTCGGTCTTCCGCTGCAGCGGCTGGTGTCGGCCGATTCGATGGGTGCGCTGTCGAAGGAACTGCACTACCCCGACGTGTCGGCGCTGTACGCGGCCGTGGGGGAGGGCCACACCTCCGCCCGGCACGTGGTGCAGCGGCTGGTCGCGCAGCTCGGCGGTGTCGAGCACGCCGAGGAGGAGCTGGCCGAGCGGTCCACGCCGTCCACCGTGGCCAGGCGGCGGGTCACCGGTGACGCCGGTGTCATCGTCAAGGACGCGGCCGACGTGTGGGTCAAGCTGGCGCGGTGCTGCACGCCGGTGCCCGGTGACGACATCCTCGGCTTCGTGACGCGTGGTGGCGGTGTGTCCGTGCACCGGACCGACTGCACCAACGCGGACGAGCTGCTGAAGACGCCCGAGCGGCTGCTGGACGTCGAGTGGGCGCCGTCGTCCTCCTCGGTGTTCCTGGTGGCGATCCAGGTGGAGGCCCTGGACCGGCACCGGCTGCTGTCGGACGTGACGAAGGTGCTGGCCGACGAGAAGGTCAACATCCTGTCGGCGTCGGTGACGACGTCGCGGGACCGGGTCGCGGTGAGCCGGTTCTCGTTCGAGATGGGCGACCCGAAGCACCTCGGTCACGTGCTGAAGGCGGTGCGCAGCGTTGAGGGCGTGTACGACGTGTACCGGGTGACGTCGGCTTCGTAGCTAGCGGCGGGGTCCCCCTGGCGTGGGCGCGTCAGCGAAACGTCAGGGGCTGGTGCCACCATCCGGCATGTCGTCCTCACGGGCCGACGGGGAAGACGCAGGGGCCCGGCACTCCTCTCCCGAGTGCCGGGCCCCTGCGTGTCCGTCCGTCCGGTGCGTCAGGCGACGGTGACCGACTCGAACTTCACTTCCTTGTTCGGCTTGCCGCCACCGGGCGACGGGTCGAACGAGCCGTCGTGGCCCGCGCGCGCGACCTCGTCGATCAGCTTCAGGCCCGCCTCGTCCAGGCTGCCGAAGACCGTGTAGTCGGGTGACAGCTGCGCGTCTCCGTAGACGATGAAGAACTGGCTGCCGTTCGTGCCCTTCTGCGTCTCCTGGTCCAGGCCCGCGTTCGCCATCGCCAGGTAGCCGCGGCCGTAGCTCAGCTCGGGCCACGTCTCGTTGTCGAACGCGTAGCCGGGGCCGCCGCTGCCGGTGCCCGTCGGGTCACCGCACTGCAGCATCTGCAGGCCCTCGGTGCCGATGCGGTGGCAGCTGCTGCCGTCGAAGTAGCCCTGCTTGGCCAGGCTGACGAAGCTGTTCACGGCACACGGCGCCAGCGCGCGGTCCAGCGTCAGCTTCAGCTCGCCGATGTTGGCCTTGACGGTTGCGGTCGCCGTGCCGGTCGCGGAGACGCCCGTCGCTTCGGGGGCCTTCGTGCCCTCCTTGGACGCGGGCTCCTTCGACGGCCGGTACTCGCAGCTCGTCGGGTCCGCGATCGGCGTCGGACGCGTCGGCATCGCCTTGACCTCGGTGGGGATCTCGATCGGCGCGGGCGTGGTCGAGCTGGCCGCGGCGTCGTCCCCGGTGCTGCTGAAATCGGTCGTGGCGATCCAGTACACACCGCCCGCGACCACCACGACGGTGACCGCGGTCGCGACGATGGCGATCATCCGGCGCCGCTTCTCGCGCTCCGCCCTGCGGACGAGCTGGCGCTCCAGCTTCCGCTTGGCCTGCTCGCGGCGCTGCACGTTGGTCGGCACCTGCAACCTCCCTGATCTCTGCGTCGACGGCGACGATCGGTCAGCAGTCTAGGGGGCACGCATGTGACTGGTGTATGCCGGATAGGCTGGTTCAGGGGTCCGCAGGGATCCGTTGTCGATCCGTTGCCGTCGAGAGGTGATCCCGTGCTGGTGATCGGGTTCCCGACCGGAGCCCTTCAGGCCAACTGCTTCCTGCTGGCCACGGGCGCGGGCGAGGCGTGCGTGGTGGTCGATCCCGGCCAGGACGCGGCCGAGCCGATCGCCGAGGCGCTGCGCGAGCACCGGCTCTCCCCGGTCGCGGTGCTCCTGACGCACGGGCACTTCGACCACACGTTCTCCGTCGCACCCGTCTGCGACGGCAACGACATCCCGGCGTGGATCCACCCCGACGACCGCGAGCTGCTGTCCGACCCGCTCAAGGGCATCAGCACCGGGTCACGGGCCTTCTTCGGCGGCAACCTGGAGATGCGGGAGCCGCGCGAGGTGCGCGAACTGGCCGACGGCGCCGAGCTGGACCTGGCCGGTCTCCGGCTGACCGTCGACCACACACCGGGCCATACCGGCGGGTCGGTGATGTTCCGCGCCGGCACCGAGGACGGCGGACGGCTCGTGCTGTCCGGCGACACCCTCTTCGCCGGCTCCATCGGACGCACCGACCTGCCGGGCGGGGACCACCGCGAGATGCTGACGTCGCTGCGCACCAAGGTGCTGACGTTGGCCGACGACACGGTGGTGCTGCCCGGCCACGGGCCCACGACGACCATCGGCCGCGAGCGCGCGAGCAACCCGTTCCTGCTGGAACTGGGTTCACCCGACGCGCCGGCCGCACCGCACCGAGGACTGTAGAAACCGTGACGACGACGTCTTCTGTAACGCCTTCTGTAACCCCGTTCTCGGCACCCAAGGGCGTGCCCGACTACTTCCCGCCGAACTCCGCCTCGTTCCTGGCGGTCCGCGACACGCTCGTCGGGTCCGCGCGCCGCGCGGGCTACGGCTACATCGAGCTGCCCGTCTTCGAGGACACCGCGCTGTTCGCGCGTGGTGTCGGCGAGTCGACCGACGTGGTGAGCAAGGAGATGTACACGTTCACCGACCGCGGCGGCCGGTCCATCACGCTGCGGCCCGAGGGCACGGCGGGCGTGATGCGCGCCGTCATCGAGCACGGCCTCGACCGCGGCCAGCTGCCGGTGAAGCTCGCGTACGCGGGGCAGTTCTTCCGCGCCGAGCAGCCCCAGGCCGGGCGTTACCGGCAGTTCCACCAGGTCGGCATCGAGGCGGTCGGCGTGGACGACCCGGCGCTGGACGCCGAGGTCATCGCGGTCGCCGACGCCGGGTTCCGGGAGTTGGGGTTGACCGGGTTCCGGCTGGAGCTGACCTCGCTGGGCGACGCCACGTGCCGTCCGCAGTACCGGGAGAAGCTCCAGGCGTTCCTGGCGGAGCTGCCGCTGGACTCCGAGACGCGGCGGCGTGCCGAGCTGAACCCGTTGCGGGTGCTGGACGACAAGCGGCCCGAGGTGCGCGAGCTGGTCGCCGACGCGCCGCTGATGGTGGACAACCTGTCGGCCGAGTCGCTGGCGCACTACGAGCAGGTCAAGGGCTACCTGAACGACCTGGGCGTGAAGTTCGTGGAGAACCCGCGGATGGTGCGCGGGCTGGACTACTACACGAAGACGACGTTCGAGTTCGTGCACGACGGGTTGGGCGCGCAGTCCGGCATCGGCGGCGGCGGGCGTTACGACGGGTTGATGGAGCAGCTGGGCGGGCAGCCGCTGTCCGGGGTCGGGTTCGGCCTCGGCGTGGACCGGGCGCTGCTGGCGTGCCAGGTCGAGGGCGTGTCGCCGGGTGACGTGACCCGGTGCGACGTGTACGGCGTGCCGTTGGGCGAGGTGGCGAAGTCGCGGCTGGTCGCGTTGTCCGCGCCGCTGCGGGCGGCCGGTGTGCGGTTCGACCTGTCCTATGGCGGCAAGGGGCTCAAGGGCGCGATGAAGGGCGCCGACCGGTCGGGCGCGCGGTTCGCGCTGGTGCTGGGCGAGCGTGACATCGAGGCCGGGGTCGTGCAGGTGAAGGAGTTGGCGTCGGGCGACCAGCGTTCCGTGCCGCTGGACGACGTGGTGATCTCGGTGCTGGAGGCGTTGGGCCGGTGAGCGAGCGGATTGCCCTTGACCTGCTCGACCCGAAGGCGGTGCGCAAGCGCGCGCGGACGGTCGCCATCGGCGCGCTGATCGTCGCCGCGGCGTTCGGCGGGTTGCTGGGGCTGCTCGCGGGGCGGACCGCCGGTCTGGTGACGGCGGCGGTGTTCGCCGTGCCGCTGTTGCTGTTGGCGTGGTCGGAGGCGCGGCGGCGGGTGTGGCTGGAAGGTCACGTGCTGTCCGTGCGCGCTTTCGGCACGCGTTCGGTGGACCTGCACACGGCCGACCAGCTGGACCTGCTGGTGACGGACATGCGCGGCACCCGGACCGTGGGCCTGTTCGTGCGCGGTGGCGGCAAGGCGATCAACCTGGCGTTGGCGATCTACGCCGGTACGGGTGGGCGCGAGCAGGGCGTCCTGCCGCTGCGCAAGCTGGCCGACGTGCTGGCGGGCCGGGGCGACCCTCCCGGCCTGGTGTTCTCCGAGCTGCTGGTCGCCCAACTCCGCGCCGAGGCCCGCGGCCTGGCCGCCGCCGACCGCCCGCTCTACAAGCTCGGCTCGATGGCGCCGGCGGGCCGCCTGGCCCAGAAGCTGACCCCGGACGCCATCTCCCGCTTCGTCTCGACCCTCGACCAGACCTGACCCGCGCCGCGTGAGTCGCGGCGGGTCGGTGTCGGCGGGGTCAGTCGTCGGGTAGGCCCCAGGTGCCCCTGGGTGGTGGGGGTGACTGGGTGGCGGTTTCGTCCGTCGTCGGTGGGGCGCCGCCGATGAAGCGGATCAAGGAGTCGTCGTGTTCGACGCGCCCCGGGAACGGGTCGCCGGCGGTGAGCCTGGTCAACGCCGCCACCGGCAGCTCCACGTGTGAACCGACCAGTACGAAGTTGCCGAAGCGCCTGCCCCGGAACACCGCCGGCTCCGCCAGCACGCACACGTGCGGGAACACGGCGCGGACCGTCGCGGCCTGGGCCTTGGCGAACGCCAGCTTCCCGCCGTCACCGATGTTGGCCGCGTAGACACCGCCCGGACGCAGGGTGCGCGAGGCGAGCGCCACGAACTCGACCGACGTCAGGTGCGCGGGCGTCCGGGCGCCGGCGAACACGTCCGTCACGACCAGGTCGAACGCACCCTCCGGGGCCTTCTCCAGCACGGCCCGCGCGTCGCCGTTGCGGATGCGCAGCCGCCAGTTCCGGTCCAGCGGGAGGATGCCCCGGACCAGGTCGATCAACGCCGCGTCGATCTCCACGACCTGCTGGCTGGAACGCGGCCGCGTGGTGGCGATGTACCGGGGGAGGGTGAGCGCGCCGCCGCCCAGGTGCAGTGCCCGGATGGGGTCGCTGCCCGGCGCGATCAGGTCGGCGACGTGGCCGAGCCTGCGCAGGTACTCGAACTCGAGGTGCGTCGGGTCGTCCAGGTCCACGTGGGACTGCGGGGTGCCGTTCAGGCGCAGCATCCACGCCCTGGACACGTCGGGATCGGGGACCAGTTCCGCGATGCCCGAGTCGACCTCCCGGCTGATGGTCTCGTCGGCTTTCCGGATCCGTCCCACACCGGTGATTATCCCTGCCGCGCCCGCGGGCGGTTACGCTGCACACTCGTGCAGATCGCCGCAGATGTCCTCACCGCGCTGGTCGCGGCCATCCACCTCTACATCGTCGTGCTGGAGATGTTCCTCTGGACCACCCCGCGCGGCCGTGCGACGTTCGGCACGACGGAGGAGTTCGCCGCCGAGTCCAAGGTGCTGGCGGCCAACCAGGGCCTCTACAACGGTTTCCTGGCCGCCGGTCTGATCTTCGCGTTGATCGCGCCCGGCACGACCGGGTTCGCGTTCGCGGTGTTCTTCCTGATCTGCGTGATCGTGGCGGGTCTGTACGGCGCGGCGACGGTCAGTCGTCGGATTCTGGTCGTGCAGTCCGTGCCCGCCGCGATCGCGTTGTCGCTGGTCCTGCTGGCCCGTTAGCCGGGCGCCGCCACGGGCCCTTGGCCGGGTCGTAGCCGGTGCGCAGGTCGCCGGTCACGCGCTTGCGCCACGTCGGGTCGGAAGCGGCGGCGGAGGACGAGGTGGCGGGGGAAGAGGCGGTAGCGGGCGATTCGGGGGGCGGCTCGGCGGCGTCGGACGCGTCGGAGGCGGGCACGGGTTCGCGGCCGGCCACGAACGCGGCCAGGGCGGTGGTGATCGGCACGGCGGCCACCAGGCCGATGCTGCCCACCAGCGTCCGCACGACCTCCTGCGCCACGTCCTGGGCGGTGACGATCTCGCCCAGGGTCCGGCCGGACAGCGTGAACGCCAGCAGCAACGGCAGCGCCGCGCCCGCGTACGCCATGACCAGCGTGTTCACCACGGACGACAGGTGGTCGCGGCCGATCCGCGACCCCGCCGCGTACAGCTCGCGGAAGTTGAGCGACGGGTTCGCCCGGCGCAGCTCCCACACCGCGCTGGTCTGCGTCACGGTCACGTCGTCCAGCACGCCCAGCGCGCCGATGATCGTGCCCGCGAGCAGCAGCCCGCGGGTGTCGATGCCGTGCCCGAGCAGCGACACCAGGTTCGCGGTGTCCTGGTCGAGCCCGGTCAGCTTGCCGAACGCGGAGAACACCGCGCCCAGCACGCCGATCAACGCCAGGCTCACCAACGTCCCCAGCACCGCCGTCGACGTCCGGGCGGACAGCCCGTGCGTCAGGTACAGCACGATGAACATGATCAGCCCCGCGCCGACCACGGCCACGGTCAGCGGGCTCTCCCCGGCCAGGATCGCGGGCAGCACGAACAGCGCCAGCACCACGAAGCTCAACGCCAGCGCGCCGAGCGCCGCCAACCCCTGCCAGCGCCCCAGCAGCAGCACGGCCGCCGCGAACAGCACGGCGAGCAGCAGCAGCGGCACCCCGCGTTGGAAGTCGGCCAGCTGGTACGACGTGCTCTCCCGCGGGTTGCCGCCGCCGTAGGACAGCACCACCGCGTCGCCGACCGCGAACTTCGGCGTGCCCGGCTGGTCCGGCACCGGGATGCGGACCTCCTGCCCGGCCGCCGCGCCGTCGCTCATCCGCACGGTCACCAGGAAGCACCCGGTGGCGTCGGGTGTGTCCGTGTCCGGTCCGCACCCGCCCTGGGCCACGGCGGTGACGTCGCCGCGCACCGGCACCTGCGCCAGCCCCACCTCCGCGCCGGTGCGCTGCTCGTGCCCGAACGGGTACAGCAGGAGCGTGCCCACGACGGTGGCCAGCACGAACGGCAGCAGCAGGACCAGCAGCAGCTTGCGGACCGGCTTGGAGGCGGGCTCGGCGGGGCCGTGCCCGTGTCCGTGGCCGTGAGCGGCGATCAGGTCCTTGGCGTGCACGGCGCACATATTGCCCGACCAGCCCCGACCGTGCGCAGTGCGGACAGCCCGGCGCGGTCGTGGTGACCGGCTAACCCAGCGGGTCGGCGAACCGGAAGTGCCGGGCCACCGCCTCCTCGCACGCCGCCAGGGCCTGCCGCAGCCGCTGCTCCGGCGGTCCCGTGACCAGCCGCCACGGCACGCCCCGCGCGGCCAGTCCCGCCCGGAACTCGGCCGTCATCCACGCGCGCAGGTGCTCGCCGTCCCGCCACCCGTCCTGCTCGAACGGCACGCCGACGTGATCGGTGAGCAGGTACAGGGCGGGCCGGTGGGCGTCCGGCGCGATGTCCGGGTGCGGCGCGCCCAGGTACCGGTGGCCCCACACGGTCGCTGCCCACGAGTCGTTGTCGCACACCAGGACCGGGCCGTCCACCGCCGCGTCGGCGAGTTCCCGTTGCCTGCGCGCCACGTCCTGGAAGTCACCGACCGTCCACACGAGACTGTCGACGGTGGCGTCCGGGTGGAACGCGCGGGCGGCGGCCAGCTTCAGCTCGGTGTGCTCGCGGCCGTACTCGGGCACCCAGGGTGCGCCGAGCGCGGCCGCGAGGTCACGCGACAACGTCGTGGTGCCGCTGCTCTCCGCCCCGAGCACCACGATCCGGGCGCACAGTCCCACCCGGGTCGCCGGCGCGAGGTGCGCCCACTGGCCTCGCGGGTCGGCCCGGACCGCGGTACCCGACACGGGGTGCGCGCTGCGGTCCAGGTCGACCAGGACGTGCCGGGCGCCCAGCCGTTTGGCCATCTCGTCGCCGTAGTGCTCGCTGGAGAACACCGCGTCGACCGCCGCCGACGCCGGGTCGCCGTCCAGGATGGCGCGCCGCGCGAGCACCGCCCGTGCCACGCCCATGTGCGACTCCCACACGGTGTCGCTGTGGAAGTCCATCTCGTGGTCGTCCACGTCGCCGAGCACGACGAGACCGGGCGTGTCCGCGTGTTCGGCGCGCAGCCAGGCCACCCGGTCCGCGACCGGGATGGACTCCACGCTCGACGCCAGCACGGTCACCGTGGTCCGCCTGCTGCGCGCGGCGGCCGTGCGGATGAGGTGGTGGTGACCGGCGTGCGGCGGGTAGAACTTGCCGAGCACCAACGCGTGGTCGAAGTCGGTCACGCGACGGCGGCCAGGTCGTCGCGCAGGTCGTCGTCGCGCAGCGCCTTCGTCCAGTTGCGCAGTCCCAGCACGCAGAGGGCCATGAAGCCGACGTAGAGGATCGCGGTCAGCCACAGGCCCTTGTAGGCGTACAACGGAACGTAGATCACGTCCGCGGCGATCCACAGCCACCAGCACTCGACCTTCTTGCGGGTCTGGCCCCACGTGGCCAGCAGCGAGAGGACAGTGGTCACGGAATCCGCCCAGGGCACCGTCGAGTTGCTGAACGAGGTGAGCACCCACACCAGCAGCAGGGTGCCCGCCACACCGGCCCCGAGCAGCCACCACCACTGCTCGCGGGTGGTCCGGCTGACGGGCAGGGCGGAGTGTTCGGCGCCGCCCCGCAGCCAGGCCCACCAGCCGTACAACGCGAGCGCGATGTAGACGACCTGCAGGCCGGAATCGGCGTACAGGCCGCTGGTCGCGAACAGCACCACGAAGGCGAGGTTGTTGAGGATGCCGATCGGCCAGTTCCACGGGTTCTGCCCGGCCACCAGCCACACGCACAGCGCGCCGGTGATGAACCCGGCCACCTCGCCCCAGCTCGTGGTGGCCCCGGCGAAGGTCAAGGCGGTTGTGTTGAAGGGCCACAGGATGACGTCCAGCACTGACACGGGCACTCCGTTTGACCGTAGATCGAACACATGTTCGAATGTGGGCATGCGATGGGACGGGCAGAAGGACGGGGCTGACCGGCAGCAGGCTCTGCCGGGGTTGCCGGGACTGGTTCGCAGCGTACGAACCCCCGACTTCGCCGATGTCGTGTTCCACGAAGTGAACGCCAAGTCCGTGTTGAACAAGGTGCCGGGCGGCCGGCTGCCGTTCGGCTGGACGATCAACCCCTATCGTGGCTGCTCGCACGGCTGCACGTACTGCCTGACCGGCGACACCCCCGTGCTGCTGGCCGACGGCCGCACCAAGCCCATCGCCGAGTTGTCCGTCGGCGAGGAGGTGTTCGGCACTTCGGACGGGAGGTTCGTGGTCACGCGTGTGCAGGCGCACTGGAAGACGTCCAAGCCCGCGTACCGGCTCACGTTGAGCGATGGCACGCAGGTGGTGGCCGGCGGCGACCACCGGTTCCTCACCGACGAGGGCTGGAAGCACGTCACGCCCGGCCGGTGCGACGATTTCGAGGAGCGGCCGTTCCTGGTCAAGGGCACGCAGCTGGTCGGAACGGGCCGGTTCGCGGCGCCGCCCGCGCACGACGACGAGTACCGCACCGGTTACCTGTGGGGTGCGGTGCGCGGCGGGCTGCCCAGCCACCCGGATGTGCGGGCACGGGTGCGCGAGTTCGCCGGCGGTCGGGTGCCGCGCGAGAGCGAACTGGTCGAGTGGCCGACGACGCCGGGGGAGGAGTGGTCGAAGGGGTTCCTGGCGGGCCTGTTCGACGCGCGCGGCAGCTCCACCGGCGGTCAGCTGGTGATGTCCAGTTCGGACAGCGCGGTGTTCGAGGCGGCGGTGCTGGCGTTGACGCGGCTGCGCGTGTCGCACGTGGTCGAGGTGCGCGGGGTGCGGATCGTCGGCGGGCTGGCCGAGCGGCTGCGGTTCCTGCACCTGGCGGGTCCGGTGATCCCGCGCGGCAACGCGGTGGAGGGCATGGAGGTGCCCGTGACGTCCCGGCTGTCGGTGGTGTCGGTGGAGTCGCTGGGCGTGACGCGGACGTTGTACGACATCACCACCGGGACCGGCGACTTCGTGGCCAACGGTCTGGTCAGCCACAACTGCTTCGCCCGCAACACGCACACCTACCTCGACCTGGACGCCGGGCGCGACTTCGACACCCAGGTCGTCGTGAAGGTCAACGCGGTGGAGGTGCTGACCGCTCAGCTCCGGTCCCGGAAGTGGCGGCGCGAGCACGTGGCGATGGGCACGAACACCGACCCGTACCAGCGGGCGGAGGGCCGGTACGCGTTGATGCCGGGCATCATCCGGGCACTGGCCGACTCCGGCACGCCGTTCTCGATCCTCACCAAGGGCACCGTGCTGTCGCGGGACCTCCCGCTGCTGGCGGAGGCCGCGTCGTCGGTGTCGGTGGGCATCGGCGTGTCGCTGGCCCTGCTGGACCGCGACCTGCAATCGGGCTTGGAGCCGGGCACGCCGAGTCCGCAGGCGCGGTTGGAGCTGGTGCGCCGGATCCGTGACGCGGGGTTGCCGTGCGGGGTGCTCGTCGCGCCGGTGCTGCCGAGGTTGACCGACTCGGAGGAGCAGCTGGACGCGCTGCTGGCGTCGATCGCGGCGGCGGGCGCGACCGGCGTCACCGTCCTGCCGCTGCACCTGCGGCCGGGCGCGCGCGAGTGGTTCGCCCGGTGGCTGGTGCGTGAGCGGCCGGACCTGGTCGACAGCTACCGGAAGCTGTACGCCGGAGGGGCCTATGTGGACGCCCGCTACCGCCGGTGGCTGACCGCCCGCATCACGCCGCTACTGGCCCGACACGGCCTGGACGCGCGCGGCACACGCGACGCCGTGGGCGTCCCGGGCGATGACGAGGGCGTGTGGCCGGAAGGCAGCCTCCCCGCTACAACCCCACCCGCCCCGGTGGTCCAGGAACAACTGACCCTCCTCTGACGGGGAGGGGACGCCGGAGGCAGTCGTACGGCGTACGGCGTACGGTACGCTGTACGACATGCATGCTGTTCCGGGTAGTGGGGCTGGGTTCGTGCCGACCGACGAAGACGTGGCGGGCGTGCTCGCGTGGTTCGAGGAGTGGGACGCCCTGGCCGTGGCCAAGGACGTCGAGGCGATGGCCGGGATGGCGTTGTTCCCGGTCAACGCGGTCACCGACGGTTCGGCGCAGTCGTGGGACCGGGAGCGGTTCCTCAAGGACATGGCGGCGACCCTGGGCGAGGGTGACGTGCAGATGGAGTCGGTTCGGACGCCGGTCTTCATCAACGCCGACCTGGTGTTCGTGATCACCGACGCGACCATCACGGCGGGCGAGTTCTCGCAGGTCGTGCGGTACGGCGACCTGCTGGTGAAGACCGACGGCAAGTGGCTGTTCCAGACCATGGTCCAAGGCGGGTGGTAGTCGTCCGGGCCACTAACAATCAGTCTTGACTGTTTGTTAGTGGCCCGGAACACTCGGTCGCATGGCCACCGGAACCGGGCAGCGGGAAACCAGGCGCCAGGCCGACCGAAGTCGGGAGACCCGGCGCAAGCTCATGGAGGCGACCGTCGAGTGCCTGGTCGAACGCGGCTGGGCGGGTACGACGACAACCGTGGTGGCCGAGCGCGCGGGCGTGTCCAGGGGCGCTCAACTGCACCACTTCCGCACCCGCGGCGAACTGGTCGCCGCCGCGGTCGAGCACTTGGGCGCGGAAAGCGTCCTGCACCTCAAAGACCGCGCGCGGCAGGTCAAGGGGGGTTCGCCGAAAGATCAGATCACCGCGGTGGTCGAGCTGATCGCCGACTTCTACGCCAGCGACCTGTTCACCGCCGCCCTCGAACTGTGGGTGGCCGCGCGCACCGATCCCGACCTCAAGACGGTGGTGGTGCCGCTGGAGGTCCGCCTGGGCCGCGAGACGCACCGCCTGGCCGTCGAGCTGCTGAACGCCGACGAGACCAAGCCTGGCGTCCGCGAAGCCGTGCAGATCACCCTCGACCTGGTGCGCGGCCTGGCCCTGGCCAACCAGCTGACCGACGACGGCAATCGGCGTAAGAGGATCATCCGGCACTGGGCTCAACTGCTGGAGGACTCGCTGTGATCACCGAAATCCTGAACGACCTGCGCGCCGAGAGCCAGGTGCTGGACGACCTGGTCTCGCCGCTGTACGACTGGACGATCCCCACGCCCGCCGAGGGCTGGACGATCGCGAACCAGATCAGCCACCTGCGCTGGACCGACCGCATGGCCACGCTCGCCGCCCGCGACCCGGCGGCGTTCACCGAGGCGTTGAAGCAGGCCGCACCGGACCTGGTGGACGAGGGCGCGCGGGAGCGGGTCAGGCTGTCGGACTGGCGGGCGAGCCGCGCGGAGCTGGCCGAGGCGCTCCTGGCGGTGCCGTCGGGCGTGAAGGTGCCGTGGTTCGGCCCGCCGATGAGCCCCGCGTCCATGGCCACCGCCCGGCTGATGGAGACGTGGGCGCACGGTCAGGACGTCGCCGACGCGCTCCAGGTGACCCGTGAGCCGACGCACCGGCTCAAGCACGTCGCGCACATCGCGGTCCGTGCGTTCGGCTACGCGTTCCTGGTCAACGGCCTGCCGGTGCCGCAGGCGCCGGTCCGGGTCGAGCTCACCGGGCCGCAGGGAGAGCTGTGGACGTGGGGTCCGGAGGACGCCGAGGACCGGATCACCGGTCCCGCGTTGGACTTCTGCCTGCTGGCCACCCAACGACGGCACCGCGACGAGCTGGCCGTCACCGCGGTCGGGGACACCGCCAACGCCTGGCTGCCCATCGCGCAGGCGTTCGCCGGTCCTCCCGGCGCGGGACGGGGCAAGGGGCAGCGGTGATCCGGATCGGCAACGCCTCGGGCTTCTACGGCGACCGGTTCTCCGCCGTCCGCGAGATGCTGGCCGGCGGCGGCCTGGACGTGCTCACCGGCGACTACCTGGCCGAGCTGACCATGCTCATCCTGGGCCGCGACCGGATGAAGGACGCGAACCTCGGCTACGCACGCACGTTCCTGCGCCAGCTCGAGGAGAACCTGGCCGACGCGTTGGCCCGAGGCGTCAAGATCGTCTCCAACGCCGGCGGGCTGAACCCGGAGGGGCTGGCCGAGGCGGTCGACGAGCTGGGCCTCGGCGCGAAGGTCGCCTACGTGACCGGCGACGACCTGCGGGAACGGTTCCCGGAGGCGTTGACCGCCAACGCCTACCTCGGCGCGTGGGGCATCGCCGAATGCCTGAACGCCGGTGCGGACGTCGTGGTCACCGGCCGGGTCACCGACGCGTCGCTGGTCGTCGGACCGGCGGCGGCGCACTTCGGGTGGGGCCGTGAGGACTGGGACGCCTTGGCGGGCGCGACGGTCGCCGGGCACGTGCTGGAGTGCGGCACGCAGGCCACCGGCGGCAACTACTCGTTCTTCACCGAGATCGACGCGACCAGGCCCGGTTTCCCCATCGCGGAGATCGAGGCCGACGGCTCGTCGGTCATCACCAAGCACGACGGCACGGGTGGCGCGGTCACCGTGGACACCGTCACCGCGCAGCTGCTCTACGAGATCGGCGCGCCCGCCTACCTCGGGCCGGACGTGGTCAGCCACTTCGACACCATCCGGCTCGACCCGCACGCGCGGGGCGTCCGGATCTCCGGGGTGAAGGGCTCGCCGCCGCCGGACACGCTCAAGGTGTGCCTCAACACCCTGGGCGGGTTCCGCAACTCCACCACGTTCGTGCTCACCGGGCTGGACGTCGAGGCCAAGGCGAACCTGGTCCGCCACCAGCTGGAACAGGCCATCGGCGAGGACGGCCTCACGTGGACGCTGGCGCGCACCGAACACGCCGACGCGGACACCGAGGAGGCGGCGAGCGCGCTGCTGCACGTCACCGTCAAGACGGCGGATCCCAAGCGGGCCAAGGCATTCTCGCGGGCGGGGGTCGAGCTGGCACTGGGGTCCTACCCGGGGTTCCACGTCACCGCGCCGCCCGGTGACGGCACGCCGTTCGGCGTCTACCGGGCCGCGTACGTGCCTCGGGCGTCGGTGCGGCACCAGGCCGTGCTGCCGGACGGGGAGGTGGTCGAGGTATGAGCGTTCCCCCAAAAAAGGTTCCACTGGGGACGATCGCGGGCGCGCGCTCCGGTGACAAGGGTGGTGACGCCAACCTCGGTGTGTGGGTTCGGACCGACGCGCAGTACGAGTGGCTGCGCGGGGAGCTCACGGTCGAGCGGTTGAAGGAGCTGCTGCCCGAGGCGGGTGAGGTCGACCGGTACGAGCTGCCGAACCTCAAGGCGCTGAACTTCGTGCTGCACGGGCTGCTCGGTGACGGCGTCGCCTCCTCGACCCGGTTCGACCCGCAGGCCAAGGCGCTGGGGGAGTGGCTGCGCTCCCGTCACGTCGACATCCCGGAGGCGCTGCTGTGAACCCGATTGCGGTGAACACGACGTCCGAGCTGTTCGAGACGCCCGAGCGGCGGGATCTCCGCGCCACCGTGCGGAAGTTCACCGAGCGGGAGGTCGTGCCGCACCTGTCGGATTGGGAACGGGCCGGGGAACTGCCCCGTGAGCTGCACCGGAAGGCCGCGAAGATCGGGCTGCTCGGCATCGGGTTCCCGGAGGGCGCCGGCGGCGCGGGCGACCTGCTCGACAGCGTCGTGGCGACCGAGGAGCTGATCCAGGCCGGTGGCTCGTCCGGGCTGGTCGCGGGGCTGCTCACGGGCGGCATCGCGTTGCCGCACATGGTGGACGCGGGTGACGAGAGCCTGATCGACCGGTTCGTCCGGCCCACGCTGAACGGCGAGCTGATCGGGGCGCTCGCGGTCACCGAGCCCGGTGGCGGCTCGGACGTGGCGGCCTTGCGCACCACCGCTCGGCGTGAAGGTGATTTCTACGTGGTGAACGGGTCGAAGACGTTCATCACTTCAGGTGATCGGGCGGATTTCGTCACGACCGCCGTGCGCACCGGTGGTCCCGGTCACCGGGGCGTGAGCCTGCTCGTGATCGAGAAGGGCACGCCGGGGTTCACCGTGGACCGCCGGCTGGAGAAGATGGGCTGGCACTGCTCGGACACCGCCGAATTGTCCTTTGTGGACGCACGGGTGCCGGTGGCCAACCTGGTCGGGCCGGAGAACGGCGGGTTCGCGCTGATCATGCGGCAGTTCCAGGTGGAGCGGATCTCGATGGCCGTGCAGGCTTACGCGACGGCTCAGCGCTGTCTCGACCTGACCCTGGCGTACACGCGGCAACGCGAGACGTTCGGCAAGCCGCTCATCGCCCGGCAGGTCGTCAGCCACCGGCTGGTGGAGATGGCGCAGCGCATCGACCTCGCCCGCACGTACACGCGCGAAGTGGCGGTGAAGGTGTTGCAGGGCCAGGACGTCGTCGCCCAGGTGTGCTTCGCGAAGAACGCGGCCGTGGAGGCGTGTTCGTTCGTTGTGGACGCGGCGGTCCAGCTGCACGGCGGAGTTGGTTACACGCGCGTTATGGAGGTCGAACGACACTACAGAGACGCGCGGATCCTCGGCATCGGGGGCGGTGCGACCGAGGTGATGACGGAGCTGGCGGCGAGGCGATTGGGGTTCACGGGATGACGACGTTGCGGACGGCGCTGGACAGTCGGTCGCCCGAGTACGCCGGGAACCGGGAGGCGTTGCTGGCCCGACTCGTCGAGTTGGACGCCGAGCAGGCCAAGGCGTTGGCGGGCGGCGGCCCGAAGTACACCGAGCGGCACCACAAGCGCGGCAAGCTGCTGGCGCGGGAGCGGATCGAGCTGCTGGTCGACCAGGACAGCCCGTTCCTGGAGCTGTCGCCGTTGGCGGCGTGGGGCACCGACTACCCGGTCGGCGCGAGCGTGGTCACCGGTATCGGGGTGGTGGAGGGCGTCGAGTGCGTGATCGTCGCCAACGACCCGACCGTGCGTGGCGGGGCGAGCAACCCGTGGACGTTGCGCAAGACGTTCCGCGCCAACGACATCGCGTTGCAGAACCGGCTGCCGTTGATCGGGTTGGTCGAGTCCGGCGGTGCGGACCTGCCGAGCCAGAGCGAGATCTTCATCCCCGGCGGCCGGGCGTTCCGCGACCTGACCCGCCTGTCCGCGGCCGGTGTCCCGACCGTCAGCACGGTGTTCGGCAACGCCACGGCGGGTGGCGCGTACGTGCCGGGCATGTCGGACTACGTGGTGATGATCAAGGAACGTTCGAAGGTGTTCCTCGGTGGTCCGCCGTTGGTGAAGATGGCGACGGGCGAGGAGTCCGACGACGAGTCGTTGGGCGGCGCGCGGATGCACGGCACCACGTCCGGTCTGGCCGATTTCGTGGCCGAGGACGAGGTGGACGCGATCCGGTTGACCCGGCGGGTGGTCGCCCGGCTCAACCGGCGCAAGCTCGGCCCCTCGCCCAAGCCCGTGGAACCGCCGCTGCACGACGAAGAGGACCTGCTGGGGCTGGTGCCGACGGACCTGCGCGTGCCGTTCGACCCGCGCGAGGTGATCGCCCGGATCGTGGACGGCTCCCGGTTCGACGAGTTCAAGCCGGACTACGGCGGCAGCCTGGTGACGGGGTGGGCCGATCTGCACGGTTATCCGATCGGGGTGCTGGCCAACGCGCGCGGTGTGCTGTTCAGCGAGGAGGCGCAGAAGGCCACGCAGTTCATCCAGCTGGCCAACGCGAGCGACACACCGTTGCTGTTCCTGCAGAACACCACCGGGTACATGGTCGGCGCGCAGTACGAGCAGGGCGGGATCATCAAGCACGGCGCGATGATGATCAACGCGGTGTCGAACAGCCGGGTGCCGCACCTGACCGTGGTGATGGGCGCGTCGTACGGCGCGGGCAACTACGGCATGTGCGGCCGGGCCTACGACCCGCGGTTCCTGTTCACCTGGCCCAACGCCAAGTCCGCCGTGATGGGGCCGAAGCAGCTCGCGGGCGTGCTCTCGATCGTGGCCAGGCAGGCGGCCGCGGCGAAGGGGCAGGACTACGACGAGGAGCACGACGCGGCCATGCGGCAGGCGGTGGAGGGGCAGATCGAGCAGCAGTCGTTGGCCGCCTTCCTGTCCGGCCGGCTCTACGACGACGGTGTGATCGACCCGCGCGACACCAGAACCGTGCTCGGGCTCTGCCTGTCCGCGATCCACAGTGGACCGATCAAGGGCGCCGACGGCTACGGCGTCTTCCGGATGTGAGGACGCCATGATCCGCAGGCTGTTGATCGCCAACCGGGGCGAGATCGCCCGCCGGGTGATCCGGACGTGCCGGGAGGTGGGGGTGTCGCCGGTGGCGGTGTTCTCCGACCCGGACGCGCACGCGCCGCACGTCCGGGAGGCCGACGCGGCGGTGCGGCTGCCCGGAGCCTCGCCCGGTGAGACCTACCTGCGTGGTGACCTGCTGGTGGCCGCGGCGCTCGCCGCCGGTGCGGACGCGGTGCACCCCGGCTACGGGTTCCTGTCCGAGAACGCCTCGTTCGCGCGTGCCGTGCTGGCCGCCGGGTTGACGTGGGTGGGGCCGGATCCCGAGGTCATCGACGCCATGGGGTCGAAGGTCGCGGCCAAGAAGCGGATGGCCTCCGCCGGCGTGCCCGTGCTGCCGGAGTTGGACCCCGAGTCGGCGCTGGAGTTCCCGGTGCTGGTCAAGGCGTCCGCCGGTGGCGGTGGGCGGGGTATGCGGGTGGTGCGGTCCGGCGCCGAACTGGCGGAGCAGGTCGCCGCTGCGCGCCGGGAGGCCGAGTCCGCCTTCGGTGACGGCACGGTGTTCTGCGAACCGCTGCTCGAACACGCGCGGCACGTCGAGGTGCAGGTCCTGGCCGACGCGCACGGCACGGTGTGGGCGTTGGGTGAGCGGGAGTGTTCCATCCAGCGCCGCCACCAGAAGATCATCGAGGAGACGCCGAGCCCGGCCGTGACACCGGAGGCCCGTGAGCGGCTGTTCGACGCGGCGACCAGAGCCGCCGAGACCATCGGGTACGTCGGCGCGGGCACGGTGGAGTTCCTGTTCACCGACGACGGCTCGTTCCACTTCCTGGAGGTCAACACCCGGCTCCAGGTCGAGCACCCGGTCACCGAGGAGGTGTTCGGCGTCGACCTGGTGGCCTGGCAGCTCGCCATCGCCGAAGGCGCGCGGCTCCCCGGGGAACCGCCGACACCCGGCGGCCACGCGATCGAGGCCCGGCTGTACGCCGAAGACCCGGCGCACGACTGGCGGCCCGCCGGCGGCACCGTGCACCGGTTCGCCGTTCCGGACGGGGTGCGCGTCGACAGCGGTGTGGAGGACGGCAGCGAGGTCGGCGTGCACTACGACCCCCTGCTGGCCAAGGTGATCGCGTGGGCGCCGACCCGGCACGCGGCGATCCGCAAGCTGGCCGCCGCGTTGGAACGCACCGAGCTGCACGGCCTCGTCACGAACCGGGACCTGCTGGTGCGCACGCTGCGGCACCCGGCGTTCGGCGCGGGCGACACCCACACCGGGTTCCTAGACCAGCACGACCTCACCACACCGGAACCGGTCGACGTGCGGCCCGCCGCGCTGGCCGCCGCCCTCGCGTTGGCCGAACGCCGCCGCGCCACCCTCCCGCTGGGCACCTTGCCGCCGGGCTGGCGGAACCTCCCGTCCCAGCCGCAGACGGCCGTGTTCGAGCACGGCGGCGAGACGGTCGAGGTCGACTACCGGCACACCCGCGCGGGCGTGGAGACGAGCCTCGACCTGACGGTCGTGTCCGCCTCACCGGACGCGGTGACGGTGGAGCGGGACGGGGTGCGCACGACGTTCCCGGTCGCGGTGTACGGGGACCGGGTCGAGGTGGGCGCGGTGTCGCTCAAGGTCCGGCCGCGCTTCCCCGAACCGCAGGCCAAGGTCGCCGAGGGCGCGACCGTCGCACCGATGCCGGGCACGGTCGTGCGGGTCGCGGTCGAACCGGGGCAGCGGGTAGAGGCCGGGGCGGAACTGCTGGTCCTGGAAGCGATGAAGATGGAGCACCGGGTGCTGGCCGCCGCCGGCGGCACGGTCGCGGAAGTCCTCGTGCGGGCAGGTCGACAGGTCGATGCGGGCGACGTGCTCGCGGTAGTGGAGGCTGGATCATGACGATCAACTTCACCGAGAGCGAAGAGCGGCGGGCGCTGCGCAAGGCCGTCGCCGACCTGGCCCGCAAGTACGGCCACGAGTACTTCACCGCCAAGGCGCGGGCCGGGGAGAAGACCGACGAGCTGTGGGCCGAGGCGGGCGAGCTCGGCTACCTCGGCGTGGCCGTGCCCGAGGAGTACGGCGGCGGTGGCGGCGGCATCGGCGACCTGGCCGCCGTGTGCGAGGAGCTGGCCGCGGCCGGCTGCCCGCTGCTGCTGACGGTCGTCTCGCCCGCCATCTGCGCCACGGTGATCGCCCGCTTCGGCACCGAGCCCCAGAAGCGGCGGTGGCTGCCCGGGTTCGCCGACGGCACCACCAAGATGGGGTTCGCCATCACCGAGCCGGACGCGGGCTCCAACTCGCACAAGCTCACCACCGCCATCCACCGCGACGGCGACGAGTGGGTCCTCAACGGCGGCAAGTACTACATCTCCGGCGTGGACGAGGTCGAGGCCGTCCTGGTGGTCGCCAGGCACGTGGACTCGACCGGGCAACGGCTCGCGCCGTCGCTGATGATCGTGCCGACGAACGCGCCCGGCTTCACCTACCTGCACATCCCGATGGAGGTGCTGTCGCCGGAGAAGCAGTTCACCTGCTTCTTCGACGACGTGCGCCTGCCGTCGGACGCGTTGGTCGGCAGCGAGGACGCGGGGCTGGCCCAGCTGTTCGCCGGGCTCAACCCGGAGCGGATCATGGCGGCGTCCTTCGCCACCGGCATGGCCCGCCGCGCACTCGACCAGGCGAGCGAGTACGCCCGCACCAGGACCGTCTGGGACACGCCGATCGGCGCGCACCAGGGCATCGCGCACCCGCTGGCGCAGTGCGCGATCCAGGTCGAGCTGGCGAGGCTGATGACCCAGAAAGCCGCGGCTCTCTACGACGCTGGGGAGGACCGGGCTGCTGGTGAGGCGGCCAACATGGCCAAGTACGCGGCGGGGGAGGCGGTGGCGGCGGCGGTGGACCAGGCCATCCAGGTCCACGGTGGCAACGGGCTGTCGTCGGAGTACGGACTGGGCGCCATGCTGGCCGCGTCCCGGTTGTCCCGAATCGCCCCGGTCAGCCGGGAAATGATCCTGAACTTCGTCGCGCAGCACACGTTGAAGTTGCCGCGCTCCTATTGAGTCAGGCCCATTCCCAGCGCAGGCCGACCACGCCGGGACCGAAGTCGAGCGCGACCGCGTACGCGTAGCCCCACGTGTCCACCGGGGTCTCGCGCACGTCGGTTGGTTCTCCACCGGTCAAACCGGTCGTGAATTGTTCACAACGCGCGGGTCGGCACCGCGAGTCGTACCGGACCTCCAGGACGTACTCGCGAACGGGGTGGCGGAAGCGCCGCGAGTGGGTGTTGTCGAACGTGGGGTGGTGCGGTGCCACGTGGATCAGCTCGTACTCGACGGCGGTCCGCTCACCTCGGCGCAGCGGGCGGTCGAGCAGCAGTTCGGCGACCATCAAACCGTTGCGCGGGTCGGCGGAAACCCGCCCCAGTCTGCACGAGCGCAGCGTGCCGATGACGGGCAGCGGGTCGCCCGGCAGCCGGGTGTCGTAGCCGAGCAGCACCCGGTCGACGCCCGCCCGTTCGGCGCGCAGCACCTGCCGCGACCGCACCCGGCGGGTGCTGCCGTCCATCGCCAGCTCCACCTGATCGCGCAGGCTGAGGCGGGTGAGGTCCTGGTCGGTGCTGGTGTCGACGTCGGCCAGCAGCTCCGCGATGGTCGCGTAGTCGCTCTCGCCGACCCAGCCCTCGGGACCGGACACGCGCGGCCGGGGACGGGCCTTGCCGCGCGGCCGGGGCGGTCCGAGCAGCGTGCTCAGCCCGCCGGCGCCGACCTCCAGGATCTCCTCCAGGTGGCCGACGGCGGTGAGCGAGTCCGGTCGCTCCGGCCGCCGCCTGCCCGACTGCCAGTAGCTCAGCGCGGCGATGCTGACCGCCACGCCCCGCGCCCGCAGCTTGTGCTGGATGCGTTCCAGGCTGAGCCCTTTCGCGCGGATCGCCGCACGCAATGCGTCCGCGAAGGGGTCGCTGTCCGCGTCGATCCGTCGGGGATCGCGTACCCGCGATTCCGGTCCGACGACTGGCGTAGGCATCTTCGCTCCGTTCTTCCGTGGACAAGGCGAGCGACGTTATCGTGCGAAATCACCGGTGCGGTACAGCCGATCGGGTTTCCCGCAGTGGATTTAACCGAATCGGACGGCAAAATCCGGTCGGCTGTGGAATGTTTGAAATCTCATTAACAGCAGTGGTGTGAAGAACCCGGTACCGGGCGATCGTCGCACCGCACTGGGGCGTCCGGTCGCTTCCCGATAGGCGGAGCAGCCCATGGTCTCGGAGCTGTGGGTGACGTGGAGCACATCCGAGGCGGTCGCGGGACCCCTATGCGCAGTGTCACATTGACAGCGGTGCCGATGTCTTCGCCCGGGTGCCCCCTGGGTCCTTCTCCTTTCGTCGGCAACCTTCCAAAGCATTTTCTCCACAGCGTTGAATAGTTCTCAATCACGTTGCCCGCGGTGGTTCCCCCGAACCGAGTCCTCCGCCGGGCGCCCACCGCCTGACCGGAGTTCGGCACACTGGCAGCCCCGACGCGTGATCCGCGCCGGGTCCCTTCCCCTGCAAAGGAAAGCCGTATGCGCAAGCTCTTACCAGGTCTCGCCGTCGCCGCCCTGACCGTCGCCCTGCTCGCCGCGCCCGCCCACGCCGAGGGCGCCGTCCTGCACGCGGGCTCGGCCACCGCCGTGCCCGGCAGCTACATCGTCAAGCTCAAGGACCTTCCCGAACTCAAGAACGGCGCCGCCGCCGTCGAAGCACGGTTGGGCACGCAGGTCACCCGGACGTTCCCCGCGTTCGGCGGCTTCGCGGCGTCCCTGACCGCGAAGCAGGCCCGTCGGCTCGCCGCCGACCCGGCGGTGGAGTACGTCGAGCAGGACCAGGTCGTGCAGGCCCGCACCACCCAGTACAACGCGCCGTACGGCCTCGACCGGCTCGACCAGCGCTCGTCCGCGGACGGCACGTACAACTACACCTCGACCGGTCGGGGCACCAGGGCGTACGTGATCGACACGGGCCTGCGGTCCACGCACACCGAGTTCGCGGGCCGGACGTGCCCCGGCTACGACGCGGTCGACAACGACAGCGTCCCCCAGGACGACAACGGCCACGGCACGGCCGTCGCGTCCCTCATCGCGGGCCGCGTGAACGGCGTCGCGAAGGAAGCCCTGGTGTGCGGCGTCCGGGTGCTCGGCGGCTCGGGCAGCGGCACGACCACCACCGTCATCGCGGGTATCGACTGGGTGGCGCGCAACCACGTCAAGCCCGCGTCCGCCAACCTCAGCCTGGGCGGCGGCGCGTCGACCGCGATCGACGCCGCGGTGCGCCGGCTGATCGCGGCGGGCGTGACCGCGTCCGTGACGGCGGGCGGCAGCAACGCCAACGCGGCGAACTACTCGCCCGCCCGCGTCGCGGAGGCGATCACGTCGGGCGCGGCCACCAGGACCGACACCCGCGCCACGTTCTCCAACTACGGCCCGGTGGTCGACGTCTACGCCTACGGCGTGAGCATCACGGTCGCGTGGGGCACCAGCGACACCGCCACCAACACGTTGAGCGGCACGTCGCTGTCCACCGGCTACGTCACCGGCGTGACCCTGAGGTTCCTCCAGGCCAACCCGGCGGCGACGCCCGCGCAGGTGCACTCGGCGGTGGTCTCCGAGGCCACGCCGCTGTCGTGGGGCCGACTGCTGTACTGGTCGCCGACCCGGTGAGCTACTGGTCGGCGAGGTGAGCCGACGGGGCGAGCTCGTGGCGCATCACCAGCTCGCCCCCGTCCACCTCGCCGGTGTCGGTGAAACCGAACGCCACGTACAGGCCGCGGGCCACCGCGTTGCCCGGCACGACGCTCAGCACCAGCTCGGTGCGGCCCTCGGAGCGCGCCACGTCGGCGATCGCGGCCAGGCCCTTGCGACCGAGCCCGCGGCCCTGGGCGCGCCGGTCGATCATGAACCGGACGATGTGCAGCGCTTCCGGTCTGTCCCGTTCGAGGAGGGTGAAGCCCACCAACTCCTCTCCGCTGAACAGCGCAAGCGGCTGCATCCTCGGCCGGTGGATCCAGGCGTCCGCGATCGACTTGAGGTTCGTCGCGACGAACGACCGCTGCTCTTCGTGGACCTCCAGGCCGATCACGGCCCGGTAGTTGTCCTCGGTCACGGGTTCCAAACGCATGTCCGGACGGTAGCGCCGTCGTCACGCCACCGCTCCCGGATTTTGGGAAACCGCAGGTCACGGGGTTTGTTGACGCTAGAGGTTTAACTGGCAATTGTTCACCCTTCCGAGGGAACGCATCGGTTGCCTACGTTTGTGACTGTCAGCGAGGGCAAGGTGGCCCAATGTCACCCCCGAGCCCTGCACAGCTCCTCGGGGTGCGTTGGGATCACCGTCGAAGAACGGAATCCGCATGCGACAGTCACGACAGGTCCGGTTCCTGGCCGGGGTCGGGGCGACGGCGCTCGCCGTCACCGCGACCTCCCTGTTGGCCGCTCCCGCGCAGGCCGCCGAGGGCGAGATCCTCGCCGCCGACGCCTCGCAGAAGGTCCAGAACCACTTCATCGTCAAGCTCAAGGACGGCTCGACCGCGTCCGCGCAGAGCCTGGCGGGCCAGTACGGCGGCCAGGTCGACACCGTGTTCCGCAGCGCGCTCAACGGCTTCACCGTGTCGCTGCCGGAGGCGGCGGCCAAGCGGCTCGCGGCCAACCCGGCCGTCGAGTACGTCGAGCAGGACCAGGTCTTCACCATCCAGGCGACGCAGACCAACCCGCCGTCGTGGGGCCTCAACCGGATCGACCAGCGCAACCTGCCGCTGGACTCGGCCTACAGCTACACCTCGACCGGCTCGGGCGTGAACGTCTACGTCATCGACACCGGTGTGCGGATCAGCCACAGCACGTTCGGCGGCCGGGCTCGCAACGGCTACGACGCGGTCCAGAACGACAGCGTCGCGCAGGACGGCAACGGCCACGGCACGCACGTCGCGGGCACCATCGCGGGCAGCCAGTACGGCGTCGCCAAGGGCGCGACGGTGTACGGCGTGCGCGTGCTGAACGACGCCGGCAGCGGCACCACGGCCGACGTGATCGAGGGCATCGACTGGGTGACCAACAACCACGTCAAGCCGGCCGTGGCGAACATGAGCCTCGGCGGCGGCGCGTCCACCACGATCGACGCGGCCGTGCGCCGTTCGGTCGCGGCGGGCGTCACCTACGCCATCGCGGCGGGCAACAGCAACGCCAACGCGTCCAGCTACTCGCCGGCGCGCGTGACCGAGGCGATCACGGTGGGTGCGACCACCAGCACCGACGCCCGTGCCAGCTACTCGAACTACGGTTCGGTCCTGGACATCTTCGCGCCGGGTTCGTCGATCACCTCGGCGTGGCACACCAGCGACTCGGCCACCAACACCATCAGCGGCACCTCGATGGCGACCCCGCACGTCGCCGGCGCCGCCGCCCGTTACCTCGCGGGCAACCGCTCGGCGACCCCGGCCCAGGTGTCGAGCTACCTGGTCGGCCAGTCGACGGCCAGCAAGGTGACCAGCCCGGGTACCGGTTCCCCGAACCGCCTGCTCTACCTGGCGCCCACCGCCTGACCGACACGCAGGACACCCGGGGCCGCCCCTTCTCGCGAGGGGGCGGCCCCGGTCGCGTCAGGCGGGCTCCACCACCAGGAACACCAGCGGCGTGGCCGGTTTGCCGTCGCCCCCGGCGAGTTCGGTGCCGGGCACGACGCCGCCCGCGACGACCTTGTCCACCACCTCCATGCCCAGGGTGACCCGACCGAGCACCGGGAAGTCGGGGCCGATCACGGGACTGTCCTGGTAGACGATGAAGAACTGGCTGCCGTTGGTGCCGGGGCCCGCGTTGGCCATCGCGACCACACCGCGCTTGTAGTCGCCGGCCTTGGCCGTCGGGTCGTCGTAGGCGTATCCCGGTCCGCCGGTGCCGGTGCCCGTCGGGTCGCCGCACTGGAGCACCCAGAGCCCCTCCACGGTGAGCCGGTGGCACGCCGTGGAGGGGTAGAACTGCTTCTTCACCAAATGGCGGAAGCTGTGCACCGCGCACGGCGCGCTCGCCGCGTCGAGTTCCACGTCGATGCGGCCCTGGCCGGTGTCGAAGCGGATCGTCACGGTGCCCTCGGCGGGGACCGCACCCGCGTCGGGCGGGCCCATCTCGCGCGGCGGTTCGTCTTCGGCCCGCGGGTACTCGCAGTCGACGGTCGGGATCGGCGCGGTCGGCGTCGTCCCCGCGGTCGGCGCGGAGCCCGCCACCGGGCGGCCGGGGACGGCCGTGGTGCACGCGGTCGTCAACAGGATCAAGGCGCTCACGAGCAGGCGTCTGGCCATCACGGGATCGTAAGGTGCGGTGGGTGGGCTCCAGGGCGCTTCGCGCGGAACGAAGGAAACCTGGTGGCGCCGACCACCGGGCCGTTGGCTAGCCTTGACGACCAGTAGTCAGTTGAGCTAGCCCCCAAGTTGAGCAACCCGAGGAGAGCAGTACCCGTGATGCGCACGCACGAGGCCGGGACGCTCCGCGCCGAGCACGCCGGGCAGTCCGTCACCCTGACCGGGTGGGTGGCCCGCAGGCGCGATCACGGCGGAGTGATCTTCATCGACTTCCGGGACGCCTCCGGGGTGGCGCAGGTCGTCTTCCGCGAGGGCGAGATGGCCGAACGCGCGCACAAGCTGCGCTCGGAGTACGTGATCAAGGTCGTCGGTGACGTCACCCGCCGCCCCGAGGGCAGCGAGAACCCCGACCTGCCCACCGGCGCCATCGAGGTCTACGCCACCGAGCTGGAAGTGCTCAACGAGGCCGCCCCGCTGCCGTTCCAGCTGGACGAGCACCTCGAGGTCGGCGAGGAGGCGCGCCTGCGCCACCGCTACCTCGACCTGCGCCGCAGCGGCCCGGCCAAGGCCATGCGGCTGCGCAGCGAGGCCAACCGGATCGCCCGCGAAGTGCTGCACGCGGAGAACTTCGTCGAGGTCGAGACCCCGACCCTCACCCGCTCGACGCCGGAAGGCGCGCGCGACTTCCTGGTGCCCGCCCGGCTGCGCCCCGGCTCCTGGTACGCGCTGCCGCAGTCGCCGCAGCTGTTCAAGCAGCTGCTCATGGTCGGCGGCCTGGAGCGGTACTACCAGATCGCCCGCTGCTACCGGGACGAGGACTTCCGCGCCGACCGGCAGCCCGAGTTCACCCAGCTCGACATCGAGATGAGCTTCGTCGAGCAGGACGACGTGATCGCGCTCGGTGAGAAGGTCGTCACCGCGCTGTGGAAGGGGCTGGCCGACCACGAGATCGCCACGCCGTTCCGCCGCATCTCCTACGCCGAGGCGATGGCCAAGTACGGCACCGACAAGCCGGACCTGCGCTTCGACCTGGAGCTCACCGAGCTGACCGAGTACTTCAGGGAGACCCCGTTCCGGGTGTTCCAGGCCCAGTACGTGGGCGCGGTGGTCATGCCCGGCGGCGCGTCGCAGCCCCGCCGCACGCTCGACGCGTGGCAGGAGTGGGCCAAGCAGCGCGGCGCTCGCGGGTTGGCGTACGTGCTGGTCAACGAGGACGGCACGCTCGGCGGCCCGGTCGCCAAGAACCTGTCCGACGCCGAGCGCGAGGGCCTGGCCAAGGCCGTCGGCGCCAACCCCGGCGACTGCGTGTTCTTCGGCGCGGGCGACCCGGACGGCGCGCGTGCCCTGCTCGGCGCGGCGCGCGTGGAGATCGCGCACCGGGTCGGCCTGATCGACGAGAACGCCTGGTCGTTCGTCTGGGTCGTGGACTTCCCGATGTTCGAGGCGGTCGACAAGATCGGTGGTGACGTCGCGGTGGGCAGCGGCGCGTGGACCGCTCTGCACCACGCGTTCACCTCGCCGACCCCGGAGTGGATCGACCGCTTCGAGGAGGACCCGGGCAACGCCCTGGCCTACGCCTACGACATCGTCTGCAACGGCAACGAGATCGGCGGCGGGTCCATCCGTATCCACCGCGCCGACGTGCAGCAGCGGGCGTTCCAGGTCATGGGCATCGGTCCCGAGGAGGCCCAGGAGAAGTTCGGCTTCCTGCTCGACGCGTTCAAGTACGGCGCGCCGCCGCACGGCGGCATCGCGTTCGGCTGGGACCGGATCGCCATGCTGCTCGGCGGGTTCGACTCGATCCGCGAGGTCATCGCGTTCCCGAAGAGCGGCGGCGGCTACGACCCGCTGACCGCGGCGCCCGCGCCGATCACCCCGCAGCAGCGCAAGGAGGCGGGCGTCGACTTCAAGCCGGCTCCCGAGAAGCAGTAGCCGGTGCTGCACCTGCGGGCCATCTGCCCCGTCGACCACACCGACGAGGTGCTGGCGGCGCTGAAACAGCACCCCGGCGTCACGCACATCGTGCTGTTGCGCGGCGCGGCGATCGAGCCCGCGGGTGACGTGGTGGAAGCCGACGTCGCCAGGGAGGCCACCGACGTGGTGGTGGCCTCCCTGTGCGAGCTGGGCGTCGACCGCAACGGCGGTGTGACGCTGGAGCAGATCGACACCGCCCTGTCCGACGCGGCCGACCGCGCCGAACAGGACGCGCCCGGTGAGGGCGCGGACGCCGTGGTGTGGGAGGAGCTGCTGTCGCGCACCGGCGAGGAGTCCCGGCTCAACGTCACGTTACTGTCGTTCCTGACCGTCGCGTGCCTGCTCGCGGCGGTCGGCGTGGTGACGAACTCGCCGGTCACGATCGTCGGCGCGATGGTCGTCGGACCGGAGTTCGGCCCGCTGGCCGCGATCGCCGCCGGCATGGTGCTGCGGCGCTGGGACCTGGTGCGCAGAGCCGTCACGGCGCTCACGGTCGGGTTCCCGCTGGCCATGGCGATCACCGCGGTGGCCGCGATCGCCGGCTCGTACGCGGGCCTGTTCGACCGGGACATGGTGCTGGCCGCGCACGAGGTCGACTTCGTGTTCCAGGTCGGGCCGTTCTCGTTGATCGTGGCCCTGCTCGCGGGCGCGGCCGGGATGCTGTCGATGACGTCCGCCAAGTCGGCGGCGCTCGTCGGGGTGTTCATTTCGGTCACCACCGTGCCCGCCGCGGGCTTCGCCGCGGTCGCCGCCGTTCTCGGTGAGTGGGACATATGCGTCCAGTCCGTTGCGCAGTTGGCGGTGAACCTCGTGGGCATCGTGGCGGCGGCGGCGCTGGTGCTGGCGTTGCGCACCCGCCGGGGCCGGGTCCGTGACCTGGGACGACCCCTCGCGGACGGCTGACCGGGTGCGATTTCGGCAAAAGGTGGAACCCGGCGTGCGGTGAGCACTACCGTCACGGTGCCCGGACGGGTTCTGTCAGGTCGGTGGCCACCGGGAGTAGGGTCGGAGGAGATGAGCGTGGAGATCACCGCCGGCCCGCAGGACATCGACGACGCTGCCCCTTCCGAGCTGGACGCGGCGGTGGCGGCGGCCGAGTCCGTGTTGAGCAGCAGGTTCGGCGCACCGGTTCGGCTGGCCGACCCCGAGGACCTCGGGGGAGCGGGTCGGTCCGTGGTCGCGCGCGTCCGGGTGGCGCACACCCCGTTCTCGCTGCCCCGCACGCTGGTGGTCAAGCGCTACCCGTCGCGGGTGGCCGACCGGGACCCGTTCGCGCACGAGGTGGTGAGCCACAAGCTGCTCACCGCGCTGCCGTCGGAGGAACGCTTGACACCCGAGCTGGTCGCGCAGGACAACACGAAGCGGCTCGTGGTGCTCGAAGACCTGGGCAAGGCCCCTCGGCTGGCGGAGAAGCTGCTGGGCTCCGACGCGCGCGCCGCCGAACGCGGGCTGCTGTCGTGGGCGCACGCCATGGGGCGGCTGCACGCGACGACCGCCGGGCGTGACGCCGACTTCGACGCGTTGATGCGCCGCCAGGGCAGCCAGTGCTGCGCCGATCCGATCGTGGTCGACGTGCACACGGCCTTGGCCGGGATGCCGGCGCTGCTGTTCGAATCGCTGGGGGTCGACACGCCCGACGCGGTGCGGTCGTTCGCCGAGCAGGCCGTGCGGGGGTTCGTCACGTCCCGCCGGCGTGCGTTCAGCCCGTCCACGTCGTGCCCGGACAACCACCTCGTGACCAGCAAGGGCGTCCGGTTCCTCGACTTCGAGGGCGGGTGCGTGCGGGACATCGTGTTCGACGCGGCGTGCCTGCGGGTGCCGTTCCCGTCGTGCTGGTGCGCCTACGGGCTGCCCGCCGGCATGTCGGAGGCGATGGTCGCGGCGTGGCGGGCCGAGGTGTCGTCGGTGTGGCCCGACCTGGACGACGACGCGGTGTTCCTGCCCCGGCTGCTGGAGGCGCAGCTGCTGTGGGTGTGGCTCGGCACGTGGCGCGGGCTGCCGGGGTTGGACTCGGCGCTGCCGTCCGGGCACCGGCCGCTGGACTCGCCGCCGCGGGTCCTGGTGCTGACCTCGCGGTGGGTGCGGCTGCGGAACGACGCGCTGGCGTCGGGCGCGAAGCACATCGCGGCGCACGCCGAGGACGTCATCACGGCGCTGGTGTCGCGGTACGGGGCGAAGGCCGCGGAACTGCCGCTGTACCCGGCATTCCGGTAGCGTTCCGCTGTTCGTTCTCGGCGCGTCACGTGGCTGCGCGATGGTCTTCTTCGTGGCCAAGACGGTGCGCAGCCTGGTGGTCCTCGGTGACTCGACGACGGTGGGCGTGGGCGATCCCGTGCCCGGTGGGTGGCGGGGTGTCGGCCCGCTGCTCGCGGCGGCCTTCGCGGACGCGCGGTACCTGAACGTCTCGTTCACCGGGGCGCGGGTGGCGTCGGTGCGGCACGAGCAGCTGCCGAAGGTGCTGCCCGCGCGGCCGGACGCGGCCGTGCTGCTGGTGGGGATGAACGACACGCTGCGGTCGGACTTCGACGCCCGGCAGCTGCACGTCGACCTGGACGCGATCGTGGGCGCGTTGGTGGCGGCGGGTTCGGCCGTGGTCACGGTGCGGTTCCACGACCACAGCCGGGTGTTCCGGCTGCCGGGTGCGCTGCGGCGGGCGCTGCGGTCGCGGATCCGGGAGTTGAACGAGATCCTCGACGCGGTGGTGCGGCGGCACGGGATCGGGTGCGTGGACCTCGACCTGATGGACGGCGCGTACTCGATGGAGACGTGGGCGGTGGACCGGCTGCACCCGTCGGAGTTGGGGCACCGGCGGCTGGCGGCGGCGTTCGCGGCGCGGTTGGCGGAGGCCGGGTGCGAGGTGCCGGGCCGGGTGTCGCTGGTGTGCACGGGCGGGCTGGAGGTGACGCCCCTGCACCACGTGGGCTGGTTGGTGGTGAAGGGGATTCCCTGGCTCTGGCGTCGGGGCCGTGATCTGATCCCCTACGCCGCGACGATCATGTACCGCTCTTGGGCGGGGCTTCCGGAACCACCCCGGTATGTCATACGTCCGAGTGACGATCTCGATCCCTTGTTCGAACAGCGTGGAGCATGAGGCGGTGGCCGTGCTCCCGCGCGACCACCGCCTCGTCCGGACGGACTAGCCGAGCTGGTAGACCGTCGACCCCCCGATCGTCATGGCCTCGTAGTTCGCGGCGACCCACTCGCTGATCTCGTTGCCGCCGCCGCGTCCGCCGCCCATGCCGCCGCCCGAGACGAAGTAGCCGATCCGGCCGTCCGCCACGTACTGCTCGAACTCCTCCAGCGTCGGCGCCGGGTCGCCGCCGCTCCAGCCGCCGATGCCGATCACGGCCTTGCCCGAGGCCAGCGACAGGCTCGCCGCGCTCTGCGCGCTCGTGGTCGCCGCCGCCCAGGTGCCGGTGGTGTTCCGGAGCAGGTCCGCCAGTTCGTCGGAGACCTGGTCCATCCCGCCGCCCATGCCGCCGCCCATCCCGCTGCTGTAGGAGGCGGGGCCGGACATCGGGATGGAACCGCCGTGCGCGGTGGCGGCCGTGGCCACGCCGAACGCGGCGGAGGAGAACAGCGAGGTGATCAGGGCCAGCGCGGCGGTCCGGCGGGCGCCCATCACGATCGCGGTGGCCACCAGCACGGTCAGCGCGGCGACGGTCCACCGGATCCACGGCATCCAGTCCGCGTACCGCTGGAGCAGCGCGAACCCCCAGAAGCCGGCGGCGGCGACCATCAGGGCGAGCGCCACCCGCACCGGGAAGTGCTTGCGGCCGCGCCACATCTCCCTGCCGGCGATGGCGACGAGCGCGGCGACGCCCGGTGCGACGGCGACCGTGTAGTACGGGTGGGTGATGCCGCTCATGAAGCTGAACACGATCCCGTTGCCCAGCACCCACAGGCCCCACAGCACCAGGGCCGCACGGGTCTTGTCGGTGCGCGGCATCCGGCGGGTGAACCACAGCCCGGCGACCAGGCCGATGAGCGCGGCGGGCAGCAGCCACGAGATCTCGCCGCCCATGCTCGCCCCGAACAGCCGGTCGATGCCGGTGCTGCCGCCGAAGCCGATGTTGGCGTTGCCGTTGCCGCCGACCACCATGCCGCCGCCGCTGCCGCCGAAGATCCGGCCGAGGCCGTTGTAGCCGATGGCCAGCTCCCACAGGGAGTCGTTCGACGAGCCGCCGATGTACGGGCGCGAGTCGGCCGGCCACAGCGCCACCAGCGCGATGAACCACCCGGCGGAGACGGCGACGGCGAGTCCCGCGCCGAGCAGGTGCAGGAACCGCTTGGGCAGGGTGGTGGGCGCGGCGAGCAGGTAGGCGGCGGTGAACGCGGGCAGCACCAGGAACGCCTGGCCCATCTTGGTCAGGAACGCGAACCCGATCGCCACGCCCGCCAACGCCAGCCACCAGCCGGACGCCTTCTCCAGTGCCCGCACGGTGCAGTACGCGCCCGCCACCATCAGCAGCACCAGCAACGCGTCGGGCAGGTTGAACCGGAACATCAACACCGCGACCGGCGTCACCGCGAGCGCCGCACCGGCGATCAACCCGGCCACCGCGCCGGACGTGCGCTTCACCGTGGCGTACAACAGCCACACGGCCAGCACGCCCTCGATGGCCTGCGGTGCCAGCACGGTCCAGCTGGAGAACCCGAAGATCCGGGCGAACAACCCGCTGATCCACAGGAAGACCGGCGGTTTGTCCACCGTGATGACGCCGCCGGCGTCCAGGCCGCCGAACAGCCAGGCGGTCCAGCTCTGCGAACCGGCCTGCGTGGCGGCGGCGTAATAACTGTTGCCCCAGCCGGAATCGGTGAGGTTCCACAGGTAGAGCACCGCGGTGCCGACCAGCAACACCACCAACGCGGGCGTGGTCCAGTTCCGGGGCCGACGGTGCGCGGCCGGTGTGGTCTCGGGTGCCGTCAGGGTGGCGGTGGTCATCGAAGTGGTCCCCAGAGTCGAGTCGGTGGTGGTCATCCGGTGGCCTCCGCGGCGCGTCGGGGCCGGAAGACCCAGTTGCGCAGCAACAGGAAGCGCAGCACGGTGGCCAGGAGGTTCGCGCCGACGACCGCGGCCAGTTCGGCCGGGCCGCCCGGTGCGGAGAACATGTGCAACAGCGCGAGCGAGCCGCTGGTCAGCGCCAGCCCGAGACCGAAGACGATCAGGCCCTCGAACTGGTGCCGCCCGGCACCGCTGCGACCGCGCACGCCGAACGTGAACCGGCGGTTGGCGGCGGTGTTCGCGATCGCGGTCACCAGCAGGGCCACCAGGTTCGCGCCCTGTGCACCCAGACCGCCGCGCAACAGCACGAACAGCAGGAGGTAGGCCAACGTGCTGACCACGCCGACCGCGGCGAAGCGGACCAGCTGCTTGAACAACCCGGCGGGCACACCCGGCGTCTCCGGTTCCAACGGTTCTCTCCCCAGCTGGGCACGGAGTTCGCCGACGGGGATGCGCCCGGTCACCAGACCGCGACCCACCCGCGCGACGCCTTTCAGGTCCGCCACGGCGGTGGACACGATGTCGACCCGGCTGTCCGGGTCGTCCACCCAGTCCACCGGCACCTCGTGGATGCGCGCGCCGGCGCGTTCGGCGAGCACCAGCAGTTCCGTGTCGAAGAACCACCCGGTGTCCTCGACGTGCGGCAGCAGCCGCCGGGCAATGTCGGCCCGGATCGCCTTGAAGCCGCACTGCGCGTCGGTGAACCGGGTCGCCAGCGTGCCGCGCAGGATCAGGTTGTAGCAGCGGGAGATGAACTCGCGCTTCGGCCCGCGCACCACCCGCGCACCGCGCGCCAGGCGGCTGCCGATGGCCAGGTCCGAGTGCCCGGAGATCAGCGACGCCACGAGCGGCGCGAGGGCGGCCAGGTCGGTGGACAGATCGACGTCCATGTACGCCAGCACAGCGGCGTCCGACGCGGCCCACACCGCCTTCAGCGCCCGGCCGCGCCCCTTCTCCTCCAGGTGCACCGCGGCCACGCCGGGCAGTTCGTGGGCCAACTCGTCGGCGACGGCACGCGTCCCGTCGGTGCTCGCGTTGTTCGCGATGGTGATCCGGAACGTGTAGGGGAACGTCTGGGTCAGGTCGGCGTGCAGCTTGCGCACGCAGGGCGCGAGGTCGCGCTCCTCGTTGTACACCGGCACCACCACGTCGAGCACGGTGGTCGTCGTGAGCGTCGCGAAGGTCATGACGTCACCCTCGGGCGCTTCGCTGGGCGGCTCGTGTGTCATGGCTGTGCGTCCGCTGTGAGGTCGTAGACGGCCACGCCGTCCACGGTCTTCGCGGTGAACGTCTCCTCGACCCACTCGGCGATCCGCTGGGACGCGTCGCTGCCCGTCTCCGCGGGCATCCCCGCGCCGCCGAGGAAGTAGTGGATCCGTCCATTCCGGACCAGCTCCTGGAACTCCTCCAGCGTGGGCGCGGGATCGGTGCCGTTGAACCCGCCGACGGCCATCACCGGCTCACCGCTGCCGAGCTGGTACCCGGCCGCGTTGTTCGACCCCACGGCCGCCGCCGCCCAGGTGAACCCGTCGTTGTCGCGCAACAGCGCCACCAGCTCGTCACCGGGTGTCGGCGCGCTCAGCAGACCGCCGATCCCGCCCGTGCCGCCGACGTTGTTCACCACGCCGCCGGGTCCCATGAGGACCAGCCCGCCGCCGCCGCGGCCCGCCTGCGCGGGTCCGGCGGCCGGGATCGCGCCGGAATGCGGTGTCGCGGCGGTGGCCACGGAGTACGCGCCCGGCCCGAGCAGCGCGGCGACGAGAGCGACCGGCACGACCACGACCGCGGGCGCGACCGTGGCGAGGAACAGCCCGACCGCGGCCAGCAGGCCGAGGACCAGCACGACGGCGGCCAGCGCGGCGGACCAGTCCAACAGCAGCAGGTAGCACTGGAGCGCGGTCACGGCCAACGCGCCGGACAGTGCCGCCGCCGCGGCGGGTTCCCGCCGTCTCCGCCACAACGCGACCGCGCCGATCCCGATCAGCCCGCCGATCGCCGGGGCCAACGCCACCGTGTAGTAGGCGTGGATGATGCCGTTCATGAAGCTGAACACCAGGGCGGTGACCACGAGCCAGCCGCCCCACAGCGCGAGCCCGACCCGTTCGCCCTTCCGCCCGGCCCACCACCCGGCGGCCAGCAGCACCAGCGCGGTCGGCAGCAGCCACGCGATCTGACTGCCCATCTCGTCGCCGAGCAGCCTGCTCCACCCGGTGCTGCCCCACCCGCGTCCGCCGCCGACGCTGCCGATCTCCTCGCCGGTCAGCCGGCCCAGCCCGTTGTAGCCGAGGGCCAGCTCCAGCACGCTGTTGGACTGCGATCCGCCGATGTAGGGCCGTGAGCCGGCGGGCACCAGTTCCACCGCCGGCACCCACCAGCCACCGGCGACGATCATCGCGCCCAGCGCCGCGCCCAGGTGCCACACCTTGCGCAGCACGGTCGTCCGCGCGAACACCAGGTACACCAGCCCGAACGCGGGCAGCACCAGGAACGCCTGGAGCATCTTGGCCAGGAACGCGAAGCCGACCGCCACACCCGCGAGCACCAGCCACCGCACCGAGGCCTTCTCGGTGGCCCGGACCGTGCAGTAGGCGCCCGCCACGAGGAGCAGCACCATCAGCGCGTCCGGGTTGTTGAACCGGAACATCAGCACCGCGACCGGCGTCAACGCCAGCACGGCGCCCGCGATCAGACCGGCGGCCTCACCGGCGGTCCGCCGCACCGTGGCGTACAGCAGCCACACACTGGCCACGCCCATGAGCGCCTGCGGCACCAGGATGCTCCAGGCGTTGACCCCGAACAGTCGGGCGGACAACCCCATGACCCAGGTCGCCGCGGGTGTCTTGTCGACGGTGATGGCGCCCGCCGGGTCGGTCGCGCCGAAGAACCACGCGTGCCAGCTCTCGGCACCGGCCTGGGCGGCGGCGGAGTAGTAGGCGTTGGCCCAACCGGAGTCGCCCAACCGCCAGAGGTACAGCACCGCCGTCCCGGCCAACAACAGCAACAGGGGTAGTCGCGCTCGCATGAGGTCGAGCCTGTCCGCGAACCCTGGGCGGCCCTTGTGCCCCGCCTGTGAGCCGGCTGTGCGCGGTCAGCGCGGGATCGACACGCCGTCAGCGCGTTCTCAGCGGGGCAGGCGCACGGTGAACGTGGTCCGGCCCGGCCTGCTGTCGAGCCGCACCGAACCCTCGTGCGAGGCGACGACGGCGGCCACGATCGACAGGCCGAGCCCGGTGCTCCCGGCCGCACGGGACCGCGACGTGTCGCCCCGGCTGAACCGCTCGAACACCTCGTCCTGCAACTCGGGCGGGACACCGGGACCGTCGTCGGTCACCGCCACCTCCACCGCGCCGTCCACAATGGACAGTCTTGTGGTGACCGTGGTCCCCGGCGGCGTGTGCGTGCGCGCGTTGGACAACAGGTTCGCCAACACCTGGTGCAGCTTGTGCGTGTCACCGGTCACCTGGACCGCCTCGGGCGGCAGCTCCAGCCGCCACTCGTGGTCCGGCCCGGCGATCCGGGCGTCGCTGACCGTGTCGACCACCAGCCGGGACAGGTCGACGGGCTCACGTCCCAGCGGACGGCCCGCGTCCAGCCGCGCCAACAGCAACAGGTCTTCCACCAGCGACGTCATGCGCACCGCCTCGGACTCCACCCGCCGCATGGCGTGCGCGATCTGCGGCGGCACGTCGTCGGACGTGCGCCGGGTCAGCTCCGCGTAGCCGCGGATGGCGGCCAGGGGAGTGCGCAGCTCGTGGCTCGCGTCGGCGACGAACTGCCGGACCCTCGTCTCGCTGTCGTGCCGGGCCTGCAACGCGCTGCCGATGTGCCCGAGCATCCGGTTCAACGCCAGACCGACCTGTCCCACCTCGGTGTCGGGGTTGGCGTCCTGTTCGGACACGCGTTCGGCCAGCGCCACCTCGCCCTCGTGCAACGGCAGTTCGGCCACCCGGCCCGCGGTCGCGGCCACCCGTTCCAGCGGGCGCAGCGTGCGGCGGACGATCAGCGCGCCGGCCAGCGACACCGAGATGAGCCCGGCCAACGCCACCCCGCCGAGGATCCACCCCATCCGGCCCACGGTGCTGTCGATGTCGGCCATCGGCAGCCCCACGGTCACCACCGCCCTGGTCGGCGTGGTGATGGAGAGAAGCCGGTAGTCGCCCAGGTTGCCGTCCAACGACACCGTGCGCGCGGTCCCGTCGGCGGGCACGGTGTCGATCTGCGCGGTCACGTTGGTCGACAGCCCCTCGGTGTCGCCGAAGCCCGGCGTCAGCCGCTGGCCGTCCGTCGCGCCGTCGTCGAGCCTGATCAGCACCAGCGTGCCCTGCCGGAAACCGGGGCCGTCCAGCGGACGGGGCGGCGGCATGCCGCCGGGCATCGGCCGGAAGAGGTCCCGGCTGGCCTTGAACGTCGTGTCCCTGAGCTCGTTGTCCAACTGCCCGATCAGGAAGTCCCGCAGCGCGAACCCGGTCGCCACGCCGATGATGGCGCACACCACCGCGAGCAGGACCACCTGCGCGGCGACCAGCCGGGTCCGCAGGGGCCAGTGCCTGATCGGCGGCCAGTGCTTGATCGGCGGGGAGGGGCGCTCAGGACGAGGGCTTGAGGACATAACCGGCGCCCCGCATCGTGTGGATCATCGGCGCCCGGCCGGCATCGATCTTCTTGCGCAGGTAGGAGATGTACAGCTCGACGATGTTCGCCTGGCCGCCGAAGTCGTAGCTCCACACCCGGTCCAGGATCTGCGCCTTCGACAGCACCCGCCTGGGGTTGCGCATCAGGAACCGCAGCAGCTCGAACTCGGTCGCGGTGAGGTCGATCGCGGTGCCGCCGCGGCGCACCTCGCGCGTCTCCTCGTCCAGCACCAGGTCGCCCACGACGAGCTCGGTGCCCGCGGTGGCCTCGGTGACGCCGGTGCGGCGCAGCAGGGCGCGCAACCGCAGCACGACCTCTTCCAGGCTGAACGGCTTGGTCACGTAGTCGTCGCCGCCCGCGGTGAGCCCGGCGATCCGGTCCTCCACCGCGTCCTTGGCGGTGAGGAACAGCACCGGCAGGCCGGGCAGGTCCGCGCGCATCCGGCGCAGCACCTCCAGCCCGTCGAAATCGGGCAGCATCACGTCGAGCACCACCACGTCCGGCCGGAACTCGCGCGCGGTCCGCACGGCGGACGTGCCGTCCAGCGCGGTGCGGACCTCCCAGCGTTCCATCCGCAACGCCATGGACATCAGTTCGGCCAACGTGGACTCGTCGTCCACCACTAGGACCCGCACCGGACTGCCATCCGGGCGGCGGAGTTCAGGGGAGGCCCCCGAAGCAGACACTTGGCGCATGCTCCCATCGTCGATCCGGTGCATGAGCACCTCCTGTGCCGATCCTGTGTACCACCTGTGAAGCGGACCGCCGGGTCCGGGCGCACGACCGGCCACACGCACACGCCACACGCACAGGCACCGCCCAACGACCGCACAGCCCGTTCACAGACTTCCCCGAGACCGTGGTCGCCATGACTACCGAAACCGAGCAGCACCCGACCTGGGGTGAAGAGCCGCCGCAGGCCACCGCTCCCGGATCCGGCTGGAACGGCCGCAAGACCCTCGTCGCGATCGCGATCGCCGTGGGCATCGCCGGCGCGGGCGGCGGTGTCATCTACGCCGCGAGCAACTCCGAAGCCGCCCAGTCGGGCATGGGCGGCCCGCGGGGTTACGGCATGATGGGCGGACCGGGCATGACGATCAGGAGCCCGTTCGGGGACACCCAGCACGGCGAGTTCCAGAACGGCGAGGTCACCGAGGTCAGCGACTCCTCCATCACGGTCAAGAGCGCCGACGGCTACGGCAAGACCTACAAGATCGACGACGACACGCAGGTCAACGGCGGTCAGGGCGCCCTGGACGACATCGCGACCGGCGACACCGTGACGATCATCGCCTCTGCGGCCGAAGACGGCGGCGAATCCACCGTGGACACCATCATGGAAGGCAACATGCAGCGCGGCGGGCCGCAGATGGGCAACGGCCAGCCTCCGGGTAATGGGCAGGGCACGCCGCCGACCCGGTAGAACTATCCGGTATGACCCGACTGGCGCTCTCGGCACTGCTGGCGACCCTGGCCCTGTTCGGGGCGGCGCCCCAGGCGCTCGCCCACACCGAGTTGATCTCGAGCGACCCGGCGAACGGGGCCTCGGTGCCGCAACGGCCCACGCAGCTCACGCTGACGTTCACCGAACCGGTGCCCGCCGAGAGCGCCGCGGTCACCGTCACCGGCCCCGACGGCAGCGCCTGGCCGTTGGGCGAGGTGGCCGCCCAAGGGGCGACGTTGACCGTCCCGATGCGGGAGAGCGGGTCGCCGGCCGGTCGGTACACGGTGGCCTGGACGGTCGAGGCCCTGGACGGCGACTTCGTCAACGGCACGTTCGCCTTCACGCTGACCGCGCCGCCCGTGGCACAGCAGCCACCGGCCGCCACGCCGACGCCCACCGCGCCGGCCGTGACGTCCGCGGACGCGGCCCCCACCACTGGTTCGAGCACCGCCTCCGTGGCCACGATCACCCTCGAGATCACCGCGCCGTCCACCCCGGCCGCCACGGGGAGCGTGGACGACGACGGCGGCCTGCCGCTGTGGGTGTGGATCCTCATCGCGGCGGTGCTGTCGCTGGCCGCCGTCACGGTCATCGTCGGCCTGGGCAGGCGCGCGAGCGGGTCGGACTCCGGCGACAGCGCGGACACCGAGGGCACCGGGGGTGCCGAGAAGCCGGCCGAGTAGTCAACGGTCAACGGTTACGGTCCCGCCCATGACCGGATCTCCTCTGCACCGCCGCGCCCTGCTCGCGGGCGGCGCCGCGGGTGTGCTCGCCGCTGCCGGCTTCCGCACGGCGGCCCACGCCGCCCCGGACGACCGGACCGGGGGACGGCGGTTCACGCTCACCGTCCTCGGCACCACGGACCTGCACGGCAACGTCTTCAACTGGGACTACTTCGCCGACCGGGAGTTCGACGACTCCGCGCACAACGACGTCGGCCTGGCGAAGCTGTCCACCCTGGTCAAGGCCGTCCGCCAGGAACGCGGCGCGCACCGCACCCTGCTCGTCGACGCGGGCGACACCATCCAGGGCACACCGCTGGCCTACTACTACGCCAAGATCGAGCCCATCGGCCGCCGCCAGGTGCACCCGATGGCCGCCGCGATGAACGAACTCGGCTACGACGCCGCCGCGCTCGGCAACCACGAGTTCAACTACGGCATCCCCCTGCTGCGCGCGTTCGAGAAGCAGCTGGACTTCCCGCTGCTGGCCGCGAACGCGGTGGACGCGGCCACCGGTGAACCGGCGTTCCGGCCGTACGTGATCAAGACGGTGTGGCGCACCGGCGCGGCCCCGCTGCGGGTCGGCATCCTCGGCCTGACCAACCCGGGCATCGCGATCTGGGACAAGGCGCACGTGGACGGCCGGATGTCGTTCCCCGGCGTGCTGGAGCAGGCCCGCGAGTGGGTGCCGAAGGTCAGGCGGGCGGGCGCGGACCTCGTGGTGATCGCCGCGCACTCCGGCGCGGACCTGTCGTCGTCGCTGGGCGACCTGGTGCCGTTCCCGGAGAACTGCTCGGCGCTGGTGGCCGAGGAGGTGCCGGGCATCGACGCGATCCTGGTCGGCCACGCGCACACCGAGATCGCGCAGCGGTTCGTCACCAACAAGGCCACCGGGAAGCAGGTGCTGCTGACCGAGCCGCTGTTCTGGGGCAAGCGGCTGAGCCTGATGGAGTTCGACCTGGCGTGGACGCCGGGGCAGGGCTGGCGCGCCGAGGCGTCCCGCTCGCAGGTGCTCAACACCAACACCGTGCCCGAGGACCCGGCGATCGTCCGGAGGCTGCGCGCCGACCACGACAAGGTGGTGGCCTACGTCAACTCCAGGATCGGCACGTCGAAGTCCGCGATGTCCGCCGCGACCGCCCGCTACGAGGACACCGCCGCGCTGGACTTCGTCAACCAGGTGCAGGGCGAGACGCTGAGGGCGAACCTGACCGAGGCGCTGCCGGTGCTGTCGCTCGCCTCGCCGTTCAACAAGGCCGCCGCGATCCCGGCGGGCGACGTGTCGGTGCGCGACGTGGCCGGGCTCTACATCTTCGACAACACCCTGTTCGGCGTGCGGCTCACCGGCGCGCAGCTCAAGGACTACCTGGAGCGGTCCGCGAGCTACTTCAAGGCGGTGACCACGCCCGGACCGCACCAGCCGGACGCGCTGACCAACGCGGGCGGCACGCCGGACTACCTGTACGACGTGGCGGCCGGTCTGGACGCGCCGCTGACCTACGACATCGACCTGGCCCGGCCGGTCGGGCAGCGGATCACCGGGCTCGCCTACGACGGCGTGGCGGTGACGGCGGACCAGGCGTTCGCGGTGGCGGTCAACAACTACCGGCAGTCCGGCGGCGGCAACTTCCCGCACATCGCCGCCGCGCCGGTGCTGCACAACCGGCAGCTGGAGATCCGGCAGCTGATCATCGAGTGGGTGCAGGCGCGCGGCGAGATCGACCCGGCCGCGTTCCACCGCACCGACTGGCGGCTGGTCGTCGACGGCGTCCCGGTGGTCGTGGGGTGACGTCGCCGGTGCTGCCGGACATCGTCGGGCCGGGGTTGGACGTGCTGTTCTGCGGCATCAACCCCGGCCTGCTGTCCGCCGCCAAGGGACAGCACTTCGCGAGGCCGGGCAACCGTTTCTGGCCCGCACTGCACCTCTCCGGTTTCACGCCGCGACTGCTGACGCCCGCCGAGCAGGAGGAGCTGCTCGAATACGGGCTGGGCATCACGAACCTGGTCGCCCGGCCGACCGCGCGGGCCGAGGAGCTGTCGCGCGAGGAGCTGCGGGCCGGCGGGGAGAGGCTGACCGAGCTCGCCCGGCGGCACCGGCCCAAGGTGGTGGCGGTCGTGGGCGTGACGGCGTACCGGACCGCGTTCGAGCGCAAGGCGGCGCGGATCGGCCCGCAGGACGAGCTGATCGCGTCGTCGCGGCTGTGGGTGCTGCCGAACCCGAGCGGCCTCAACGCGCACTACCAGCTGCCCGACCTGGTCGAGGTGTTCGGGCGGCTGCGGTCAGAGGTTGCGCAGGCCGGCTAACACTCGTTCCAGCAGCGTGAGGTCCGGGCCGCCTGGCGCGGCGGCGTTGTGGTGCACCACGACGATGCCCATCGTGATGAGGTCGCTGAGCAGCACCCGGACCACGCCCAGCGGCACCGAGAGCAGCGCGGAGACCTCGGCGACCGACCGGGGGTTGGCGCACATCTCCACGATCGACCGCTGCTCGGCGGTCGTGTCGCGCATGGCGATCGCGATGCCGTTCTCCTCCAGCGAGACCAGCGTCTCCAACCGCAGGTCGTAGCTGGCGGACGTGCGGCCACCGGTCCACGCGTAGGGGCGGACCAAGGGGCCGGAGAACTCCTCGACGGCCGGCTCGGGTTCGGGTTCCGGCCGGCGGTTGAACGGCACGGGCGGCGGCTCTACGTAGTCGTAGGGCCCCTCGAACGGTGCCGTCTCCTCCAGCGGGGCCTCGTCCTGCTGCTGCTCCTCCAGGCTGCGGCGCAGCGCGGCCGAGCCGAACCGGGCGCCCGTGGCACCGATCTCCCCGCGCAGCGAGCGCCGCCGTCTGACCGGCTTCGGCTCCTCGGCCGGCTCGTCCCCGAGGCTGCGGCGCAGCGCCGGCGAGCCGAACCGGGCACCGGTGGTACCGACCTCACCACGCAGGGAGCGACGGCGCTTGCGATCTCCGCCGCCGGTGGACTCCGGGTCCGAGCTGGCTGTGCTCACATTCCGGGAACGGTAGACCGAACCACGTTCGGCTGATGTCAAGCATGTTTCAAGTCCGTGCAATCCTCGTTAACGGCTGCACGTGAGGACGCGTGTGCGGCTCTGAGGGATGATGTTGCGATGCGCATCCGCGAGGTCGAGATCTCCGACGACATGATCAGGTTGGGTCAGTTCCTGAAGCTGGCTGGTCTGGCGGACAACGGCGCGCACGCCCGTGAGCTGGTCGAATCCGACGAGGTGACGGTGAACGGCCGGCTGGAGACGCGGCGCGGCGCCCAGTTGCACGACGGCGACGTGGTCGCCGTCGGCGACGAGAAGGCCCGCCTGGTGGCCGGCCGTTAGCGCTCCAGGCCGCCGTCAGCGCTCACAGCGGCGGCGAGCCCTGGCGGCGGTACGCCCACTCCTCGTGCCAGCAGTGCGGGTAGACGCCTCGCCGGAAGTAGGCCGTCACGCCGTCGATCGGCGCCGCCACCCGGTCGTGGTAGAGCAGCCAGTACGGCAGCACGGTCGCGACGACCCAGTTCACCACCACCAACGGCAGGTACAGCGGGCCGAAGAGCCGCGCCTGGAACACGTGCACGGCCTCGTGGTCGTCCACGCCCATCGCGATCCCGGCCTGCACCGGCCCGACCGTGGTGGCGAAGCCCTTGATCACGCCGTCGCGCAGCCCGAGCGTGCCCCGGTGCCTGCTGAACGCCGCGTCCACCCGGTTGCCCCGCGCCAGCGCGTACGCCAGCAACACCGCGCCCGCGACCGTGTTCGGCAGGCTCCACGTGGCGTCCAGCAGGGCGAGCGCCAACCCCCGCCGGCCGCGCGGGTACAGCCGGGTGCGCCACGCCCACGCGCCGTGGAAAGCGCCCAGCAGCCCGCCGATGATCAGCACGACCACCACCGGTCCATTGTGGCCCCAAAAGTGGCCATGGTCACTCTTGATCGTCCGGTCGGGTGGGAAATGCTCCGACCGGTCACATGAAGTGGCCGGGTCGTTGCGCCGAATAGCTGCTCCCGTCTGTGGATGTGTGATCGCAGGCCGCCACGATGCGGACTCGCCCTAGGGTCTTTAGACCCTTTTCGGACGCATTCCGGACCTGTTTCGAGTCGCGTCGAAAACTGGCTGTAACGGAAACCGTCCCAGATTCGATGCATGTGCTCTCTCTCGCGCGCGACCTCGCACTGGCCACTGTGGACCGCCCCATCCTGGGGGTGGTAAGCCTTTTCCGGCCCGGTGGTGGTGACCTGAGGTCACCTGTCGATCCATCTGGGTGCAGGCCAGGTGTCGCACTGAGGAATGGCGGTCCGCAGCACGTTCACTGTCCGTGTAACGCGTGCCGTCGACGGGACGAATGATGTTTGGCGAGGGAAAAAATCGCCGCAGCACATTTGCCGTACACCACGCGGGCCCGTCGGGGGATGCCCTGCGAACGTGCACGTCCGGACCGGCCCAACCCGGGGAGTACCACGATGAGCAACCAGGTCCGACCAACGCGACACAGACAGGTCGCGGGGGTCGCCGCTCCGAACCGCACGACCAGTCCGACGGTCGGCAGCTGGGAACCCGCGTACCGCTACGGCGTGATCGCCGCCGACGTGCTGTGCACCGTCGTGGTCGTCCTGCTCGCCGGGATCGTCCTGTCCTCCCGAGTCGCCTCCTTCACACCGCTGCCCCTGTTCGCCCTGGAAGCGGTCACCGTCGTGGTGGTCCTCGGATCGCTGTTCCTCAACCGGGTGTGGAACCCCGCGGTGCTGGGCCAGGGCGCGGAGGAGTTCCGCCGCCTGGGCCGCGGCGTGTTCGGCTCCGTCGTCGCGCTGGGTCTGGGCGCGCTCGCGGCCGGACTGCCCGGCGCCCGCCTGTGGGTGTTCGTGGTCGGACCGGCCGTCGCGCTGGTCGCCTTCCCGGTCCGCTACCTGCTCCGCCGCCCGCTGCACCGCGCCCGCGGCGAGGGCCGCTGCCTGCTGCCGGTGCTCGCGGCGGGCAACGTCGACACCGTCACCGACCTGATCAGCCGCACCCGCCGCGCGCCCCACCTGGGCTGGCGCGTGGACGCCGTGTGCACCGTGGACGGCCGCGCCGAGATCGGCGTCGAACTGGAAGGCGTCCCGGTCGTCGGCCGGTTCGGCGAACTGGGCGAGCAGGTCCGCCGCGGCGGCTACCGGATCGTCGCGGTCACCGCCGACGCCTACTGGACGCCGCGCCGGCTCCAGCGACTCGCCTGGGACCTGGAGGGCACCGGCACCGAGATGGTCGTCGCGCCCGCCCTGATGGACTTCGCCGGACCCCGGCTGCACGTGACCGGCGTGCTGGGCATGCCGCTGCTGCGCGTCACCGAGCCGGCGTTCACCGGCTTCCGCCGCGTGGTCAAGGCGACCGTGGACAAGGTCGGCGCGGCCGTGCTGGTCGCGCTGCTGAGCCCGGTGCTGCTGGCCGTCGCGGTGGCGATCATGGTCGACAGCAAGGGCCCGGTGCTCTACAAGCAGCGCCGCGTCGGCAAGGGCGGCGTGCCGTTCACCATCCTGAAGTTCCGCACCATGGTCACCAACGCCGACGCGCTGCGCGCCAAGCTCCAGTCGGTGAACGAGGGCGCGGGCGTGCTGTTCAAGATGCGCCGCGACCCCCGCGTCACCGCCGTCGGCCGGTTCCTGCGGCGCTACTCGATGGACGAGCTGCCGCAGCTGTTCAACGTCCTCACCGGCGCCATGTCGCTGGTCGGCCCCCGGCCGCCGCTGCCGGAGGAGAGCGCGAAGTACGGGCCGGACATGCGCCGCCGGTTGCTGGTGAAGCCGGGCCTGACCGGGTTGTGGCAGGTCTCCGGGCGCAGCGACCTGTCGTGGGAGGAGTCCGTGCGGCTCGACCTCCGGTACGTGGAGGAGTGGTCGCTCGCGCTCGACGCGTTGATCTTGTGGAAGACCTTCCGGGCTGTTTTCGGCGGGCAGGGGGCCTACTGATGAGAAGGAGCGAGATGGACCAGCCGATCGGCATCGCCGTCATCGGCGCCGGCTACTGGGGGCCGAACCTGGTGCGCAACGCGCAGGCGACCCCCGGGCTGAAGCTGCGCTACCTGTGCGACCTGGACGTGGAACGGGCCCGGCGCGTGCTGGGCGACTACTCGACCGTCCGGGTGTCCGGCTCGCTGGACGACGTGCTCGCCGACCCGGCGGTCGACGCGGTCGCCATCGCCACCCCGGCCGCCACCCACCTGCCGGTCGCCCTGGCCGCGTTGCGCGCGGGCAAGCACGTGCTGGTGGAGAAGCCGCTGGCGGCGAACTACGCGGACGGCCTCGCGCTGGTCCGGGAGGCCGAGAGCCGCGGCCTCACGCTGATGCTCGACCACACCTTCGTCTACACGCCGACCGTGCAGCACCTGCGGCACCTGGTGCGCAGCGGCGAGATCGGCGCCGTGCAGTACCTCGACTCGGTGCGGGTCAACCTCGGCCTGGTGCAGCCGGACGTGGACGTGTTCTGGGACCTCGCGCCGCACGACCTGTCGATCTTCGACGCGATCCTGCCCGACGGCGTGCGCGTCACGCGGGTCGCCGCGCACGGCTCGGACCCGATCGGCGCGGGCCGCGCGTGCGTCGGCCACCTGACGCTGGAGCTGTCCGACGGCGTGATGGCCCACGTGCACGTGAACTGGCTGTCGCCGACCAAGATCCGCACCATGATCGTCGGCGGCTCCCGCCGCACGGTGGTGTGGGACGACCTGAACGCCGTGCAGCGCCTGTCCGTGCACGACCGGGGCGCGGACCGCATCGAGGACGACGAGGACCGCCGCCAGGCGATCATCTCCTACCGGCGCGGCGACACCGTGGCACCGGCGCTGCCGGAGAAGGAGGCGCTGCGCGGGATGATGGTGGAGTTCGCCGCCTCGATCACCGAGAAGCGCGCCCCGCTCACCGACGGCTGGGCCGGCCTGCGCGTGCTGGCCACCCTGGAAGCCGCCTCCGCCAGCCTCGCCGCGGGCGGCGAGTTCGTCGCCGTGGCCGGACTCGACCAGCCCGACCCGCTCGACGAGCTCGACGCCGTCGAGCTCGCCACCGCGTAACCGGAAGGAACAAGCACCATGTCGGAAGCGGCTCAGCCGATCACCGGCCAACGGGCCCTCGTCACCGGAGGGGCGGGCACCATCGGCTCCGCGGTGGTGGACCAGTTGCTCGCCGCCGGAGCCGCCGAGGTGGTCGTGCTGGACAACTTCGTCCGCGGCCGCCGGGAGAACCTGGCCGACGCCACCGCGTCGGCGGGCGACCGGCTCACCGTGGTCGAGGGCGACATCAACGACCGGGCGCTGCTCGCGGAACTCAGCCAGGGCACCGACCTGGTGTTCCACCTCGCGGCCATCCGGATCACCCAGTGCGCCGAGGAACCGCGGCTCGCGCTGGAGTGCCTGGTCGACGGCACGTTCACGGTGGTCGAGGCCGCCGCGGCGGCGGGCGTGAAGAAGGTCGTCGCCTCGTCGTCGGCCTCGGTCTACGGCCTGGCCGAGGTGTTCCCGACCACCGAGCGGCACCACCCGTACAACAACGACACGTTCTACGGCGCGGCCAAGGCGTTCAACGAGGGCATGCTGCGCAGCTTCCACGCCATGTACGGGCTGGACTACGTGGCGCTGCGCTACTTCAACGTCTACGGACCGCGGATGGACGCGCACGGCAAGTACACCGAGGTGCTGATCCGCTGGATGGAGCGCATCGCCGACGGCAAGCCGCCGCTGATCTTCGGCGACGGCGCGCAGACGATGGACTTCGTGCACGTGCACGACATCGCCCGCGCCAACGTCCTGGCCGTGAAGGCGCCCGTCACCGACGAGGTCTACAACATCGCCAGCGCCCACGAGACCAGCCTCAAGGACCTGGCGCACGCGCTGCTGTCCGCGATGGACTCCGACCTGCCGCTGGAGCACGGCCCGGAGCGCGCGGTCAACGGCGTCACCCGCCGGCTCGCCGACATCTCCAACGCCGCCCGCGACCTCGGCTGGAAGCCCGAGATCGGTCTGGTGGACGGGCTGCGCGGCCTGGTGTCGTGGTGGCAGGCGGCGGTGGCGGCCTCGGGTGCCGAGGCGATCCGATGATCCCGGTCATGAAGCCGTGGCTGGGCGCGGAAGAGGCCGAGGCCGCCTCCGCCGCCGTGCTGTCCGGCTGGGTCGCCCAGGGGCCGAAGGTCGCCGCGTTCGAGGACGCCTTCGCCCGCCGCGTCGCCGCGCTGCACGCGGTCGCGGTGTCGTCGTGCACGACCGCGTTGCACGTCGCGCTGCACCTGCTCGACGTGCGGCCGGGTGACGAGGTCGTGGTGCCGTCGCTGTCGTTCATCGCCACCGCCAACGCGGTCCGGTACTGCGGCGCCACGCCGGTGTTCGCCGACGTGGAGGCGGAGACCGGCAACCTGTCCGCGGCCACCGTCGAACCGGTGCTGACCGAGCGCACCCGCGCGGTCATCCTGGTGCACCAGGCCGGTGTGCCCGCCGACGTCGACGCGCTGCGCACGCTGTGCGAGCCGCGCGGCGTCACGGTGGTGGAGGACGCCGCGTGCGCCGCCGGGTCGACCTACCGGGGCGTGCCGGTCGGCGCGGACGCCGAGCTGGCCGCCTGGTCGTTCCACCCGCGCAAGCTGATCACCACCGGTGAGGGCGGGATGCTCACCACGAACCGCGAGGAGTGGGCGATTCGCGGCAGGCGGCTGCGCGAGCACGGCATGAGCGTCAGCGCGGCCGAGCGGCACAGCGGCGGCGGCGCGGTCGTCGAGAGCTACCTGGAGACCGCGTTCAACTACCGGATGACCGACATCCAGGCCGCCGTCGGCCTGGTGCAGCTGTCCAAATTGGATGCGATCGTGCGGCGTCGGCGTGAGCTGGCGGCCCGCTACCACGAGCTCTTGGCCGACGTACCCGGTCTGCGCGCGGTGCGCGACCCGGAGCACGGCACGACGAACTACCAGTCCTATTGGGTCATGTTGCCCGACGACATGTCGTCGGAGCGCAACGACGTGCTGGCCAGGCTCGCCGCGCGAGGGGTGTCGGCGCGCCGGGGGATCATGGCCGCGCACCTGGAACCCGCGTACGCGGATCACCCGCACGTCGACCTTCCGGTGACGGAGGCGTTCACCAGGCGGTCGCTGATCCTCCCGCTCTACCACGACCTCACGACCGCGGAGCAGGACACCGTGGTCGAGGAGTTGAAGGCGGCGCTCCGCGTGCCGCTCGCCTCGCACTAGCACCGGCGCGCCGACACCGCGGCGCGCCGGCACAACCGAATACCGACCGAATACCAACCGGACACCGACATCCCCGTCGGCGGGCCCGCCGCCCGCCGGTGGGGTTTGCCGCGTCCCGACTACTGCGTAATCGGCCGTCGGAACCGCACGGCGATCGGCGGTACACCTCCTTCCGTTGTGGTGTAACGCAAGGTGCGCTCAAGGCGACGATCGGAGCAACAGGACTCCGCTAGTCGACGCAGTGCGCGCGCGATCACCCGCAGTCACGGCCGCTTTTTGTTCGAAAGGTGAACCCCCATGACCGCCGGTCCGAAGCGGGCCAGACCCGCTCTCGCGGTACCACTGCTGCGCCTGCTGGTGGTGCTCGCCCTCGTGGCGTCGACCATCGTGGTCGTCGGACTGCTGCGCGCCCCGGAGGCCGCCGCCGCGCCGTGCGACGCGCCCGTGGTCAACAAGGTCGCCTGCGAGAACACCAAACCGGGCACGCCCGACTGGCAGGTGTCCTACCGGGACGACGCCATCCTGGGATTCACCACGGACATCAGCGTCAACCCCGGCGGCCGGGTCGACTTCAAGATGCTCACCAGCGCGTCGTCCTACTACATCGACATCTACCGGCTCGGCTGGTACGGCGGCGTCGGCGCGCGGTTCCAGGAGCGGATCACCCGCAGTGGCGCGCAGAACCAGCCGCCGTGCCTGCGGGGCACGGACGGCAGCGCGCTCATCGACTGCGGCAACTGGGCGGTGTCGCTGGGCTGGAACGTGCCGGCCACGGCGGTCTCCGGCATCTACTACGCCCGCACGCACCGCAACGACAACGGCGCGGAGAACGAGATCGTGTTCGTCGTCCGCGACGACACCAGCACCTCGAAGATCCTGTTCCAGACCTCCGACTCGACCTGGGTGGCCTACAACCGGTACGGCGACAACAGCCTCTACTTCGGTGACGGCCCCGGTCAGGGCGGCCAGGCGTACAAGGTCAGCTACAACCGCCCGTACACCGGCGGTGACGGCGACGACAACTTCATCTTCAACGCCGAGTACCCGATGCTGCGGTTCCTGGAGCGCAACGGGTACGACACGAGCTACACCACGGACGCCGACTCGGCCCGGCGCGGCCACCTGATCAAGAACCACAAGGTGTTCATGGCCGTCGGCCACGACGAGTACTGGTCGAACGAGCAGCGCGCCAACGTGGAGGCCGCCCGCGAGGCGGGCGTGCACCTGGCGTTCCTCACCGGCAACGAGGTGTTCTGGAAGCACCGCTGGGAGAAGAGCATCGACTCCTCCCAGACCGACTGGCGCACGATCGCCTGCTACAAGGAGACCAAGGGCACCCAGAACGACGGCCTCAACGACTGGACGGGCACGTGGCGTGATCCGCGCTACAGCCCGCCGCAGGACGGTGGCCGGCCGGAGAACGCCCTGCTGGGCAACATCTTCACGGTCAACGGCCGCCGGGACGACTCCCTGCAGGTGCCTTCCGCGTACGGCAAGATGCGGCTGTGGCGGCACACGTCGCTGCAGAGCATGGCCTCCGGTTCCACCTACACCTTCCAGCCCGGCACGCTGGGATACGAGTGGAACACGGTGGAGGACAACGGCTTCCAGCCGCCGGGCGTCGCGCAGCTGTCCCGCACGACGGTGACCATCCCCGAGGGCGCGTACGTGCTGCAGAACCACGGCGACCTCTACACCCCGGACACCAAGACCCACGCCATCACCTACTACCGGCACCCGAGCGGGTCGCTGGTGTTCGGCGCGGGCACCGTCCAGTGGGCGTGGGGCGTGGACGACGAGCACGCGTTCCTCAGCAACACGCCGACCTCCGACGTCCGGATGCAGCAGGCCACGGTCAACTTCCTGGCCGACATGGGCGTGAGCGCGACGACGTTGCAGTCCGGTCTGACGCAGGCGACCGCGAGCACCGACAGCCAGGCGCCCACCGTCGCGTTCACCACCGTGCCGCCGCTGTCCAGCGTCGGCACCCCGTACACGTTCTCCGGCACCGTGACCGACGGCGGCGGCCAGGTCGGCGGCGTCGAGGTGTCCACCGACGGCGGCACCCGCTGGCACCCGGCGGTGTGGCAGGCCGGCCAGACCGCGTGGAGCTACACCTACACCCCGAGCCAGTCCGGCCCGGCGAGCCTGCGCGTGCGCGCCGTGGACGACTCGGCGAACCTGTCCAACCCCGTCGTGGCCACGCCCGGCGTGAACCCGCGCACCTGCCCGTGCGGCCTGTGGACCAACTCGAACACCCCGGACGTGCCGGACAGCGGTGACGCGTCGGCGCTGGAGCTGGGCGTGAAGTGGCGCGCGAACGGCGACGGCTACGTGCGCGGCGTGAAGTTCTACAAGGGACCGGGCAACACCGGCACCCACACCGGCTCGCTGTGGTCGTCCACCGGCCAGCAGCTGGCCACCGGCACGTTCACCAACGAGACCGCGAACGGCTGGCAGACGCTGACCTTCCCGCTGCCCGTGCAGGTGACGGCGGGCACGACCTACGTCGTGTCGTACTTCGCGCCCAACGGGCACTACTCGTACGACCTGGAGTACTTCCTCCAGGAGCCGCGCTACCTCGAACCGCTCACCGGCCTGAAGAACGGCACGGACGGCTCCAACGGCCTGTTCCGGTTCGGCAGCACGGGCTTCCCGACCCAGTCCCACTGGGGCAGCAACTACTGGGTCGACGTGGTGTGGGCACCGGACCCCGGCCCCGACCAGCGCGCGCCGCTGATGGTCTCCACCACGCCGGTCGACGGCGAGGGCACCGTCGCGCTCAACCCCGTCATCTCCGCGACCTACGACGAGGCCGTCGCACCCGGCTCCGCCCAGTTCACCCTGACCGGCCCGAACGGCGCGGTGTCCGGCTCGTCGGCGCTGTCCGACGAGAACAAGACGGTCACCTTCACCCCGAGCCAGGCGCTCACGTCGAACACCGCGTACACGGTGGCGCTGCGCGTGTCGGACGCGGCGGGCAACCAGACGCCGCAGTCGACCTGGTCGTTCACCACCGGCGCGACCCGGCCCGCGACCTGCCCGTGCACGGTCTGGGACGACTTCGCCCGGCCCGCGGTGTACGCGGCGAACGACACCACGCCCATCGAGGTCGGCACCAAGGTGCGCTTCAACGGCAAGGGCGAGGTGCTGGGCGTCCGGTTCTTCAAGGGCACCGGCAACACCGGCACGCACACCGGCTCGCTGTGGTCGTCCACCGGCCTGCTCCTGGCCACCGGCACGTTCACCGACGAGACGTCCAGCGGCTGGCAGAAGCTGACGTTCGCCTCACCGGTGGTCGTGCAGGCGAACACCACCTACATCGTGTCCTACTACGCGCCCAACGGGCGTTACCCGGTCACCGGCGGCTACTTCGCCGGCCAGAGCCCGAGCTACGCGGGCATCCGGGCGCTGGCCGACGGCGTGGACGGCGCCAACGGCGTGTACCGCTACGGCAGCGGCGGCGGGTTCCCCACCTCGTCGTACAACGCGACGAACTACTGGGTCGACGTCGTCTACCGCAACGGCCTCAACGGCGACACCACGCCGCCGTCGCTGACGAACCGCACCCCGGCCGTGGACGCCACGAACGTCGTCGCCACCACGCCGGTGACCGCGACGTTCAGCGAGCCGGTCGACCCGGCCAGCGCGCAGATCTGGCTGTCCGACCCGCGCGGCACGCAGCTGACCGGCTCGGTGTCGCTGTCCGGCGACCAGAAGACGGTCACCTGGACGCCGAGCGGCAAGCTCATGCCGAACACGCGCTACACCGCGAGCGTGCTGATCGCCGACGTCAACGGCAACCCGATGCCGGACCCGGTGACGTGGTCGTTCACCACCAGCACGGACGTGATCTGCCCGTGCACGCTGTTCAGCGCGGCGACCGTGCCCACGGTGACCTCCGCGGACGACGGCGGCGCCTACGAACTGGGCGTCCGGTTCACCCCGACCGCGGGCGGCCGGATCACCGGCGTGAAGTTCTACAAGGGCGCGGGCAACACCGGCACGCACACCGGCTCGCTGTGGTCGGCGAGCGGCCAGCAGTTGGCCACCGGCACGTTCACGGGTGAGACCGCGAACGGCTGGCAGACGTTGACCTTCGCCAACCCGGTCTTCGTGTCGGCGGGCGTCACCTACACCGCGTCGTACACCGCGCCCAACGGCCGGTACTCCGTGGACGCCGGGTACTTCAGCGGCTACGCGGTGGCCGGCGGACCGCTCGCCGCACCCGCGGCCGGTGACGGCGGCAACGGCGTCTACCGCGCGGGCACGGGCTACCCGACGAACTCCTACTCGGGCGGCAACTACTGGGTCGACGTCGTCTACCTGCCCAACGACGACAACACCCCGCCGGTGGTCAACGGGCGCACCCCGCTCGACGGCGCCAGCGAGGTGTCCCGCACCTCGCCGCTGACCGCGGCGTTCGACGAGCCGGTCGACCTGAGCACGGCCCAGTTCACGCTCGCCGACTCCGGCGGCGCGAAGATCGCGGGCACGCTGTCGCTGTCGGCCAACCAGCAGCAGGTGACGTGGACGCCGGCGGCGGCGTTGGGCGGCGGTATGACCTACACCGCGAGCCTGCGCATCGCCGACGTCTACGGCAACCTGATGACCGCGCCGACGACCTGGTCGTTCACCACGACCACGGCCGGGGACTGCCCGTGCTCGCTGTTCAGCTCGGCCACCGTGCCCACGGTGCAGTCGGCCGACGACACCGGCTCGTACGAGCTCGGCGTCCGGTTCGTGCCTTCGGTGAACGGCTCCATCACCGGCGTGAAGTTCTACAAGGGCACCGGCAACACCGGCACGCACACCGGCACGCTGTGGTCGGCGTCCGGGCAGCAACTGGCCACCGGCACGTTCTCGAACGAGACGGCCACCGGCTGGCAGACGCTGACCTTCGCCGCACCGGTGTCGGTCTCCGCCGGGACGAGCTACGTGGCGTCCTACACCGCGCCCAACGGCCGGTACTCGGTGGACACCGGGTACTTCATGGGCAACGCGGTGACCAGCCCGCCGCTGAGCGCGCCGGCCACCGGTGAAGGCTCCTCGAACGGCGTCTACCGGTCCGGTCCAGGGTTCCCGGAGTCGTCCTACGCGGGCAGCAACTACTGGGTCGACGTCGTGTTCACGACCGGATGAGCGCACCCCCGATGAAGACGCCCAGGCCACTGCTGCTGGTGGGTGGTGGCGGACTGGCCCGCGAAGTCCTCGCGGCCGTCCGCCTCACCCCCGGCCGGTGGCGACCGGTGGGCGCGCTGGACGACGACCCGGCGCGCCACGGCACGGACCTCGACGGCCTGCCCGTGCTGGGCGGGACGGACCTGGTGCACGAGATGACCGACGCGGCGGTGGTGGTGTGCGTGGCCAACGCGCACCGGCCGCGCGGCAGGCTGGGCGTGGTCGCCCGACTCGGCCTGCCGGAGGAGCGGTGGGCGACCGTGGTGCACCCGGCGGCCTCGGTGGCCGTCGGAGCGGTGGTGGGGCCGGGCACGGTCCTGCTCGCCGGAGCGGTGGTGACGACGCCGTTGCGCTTGGGGGCGCACGTCGTCGCCATGCCGCACGTGCTGATCACGCACGACGACGAGATCGGCGACGGCGTCACGTTCGCCGGGCGCGCGTCGCTGGGCGGGTCGGTTCGGGTCGGGGAGAGCGCCTACCTCGGACAGGGCAGTGCGGTCCGGGAAGGCGTGTCGATCGGCGCTGGGGCGGTGGTGGGCATGGGTTCGGTGGTGCTCAACGACGTCCCCGCGGGTGAGGTCTGGGTGGGGAGCCCCGCCCGACGACTGCGAGAGGGGAACGGTTCGTGATCGAGATCCCGCTGGTGGACCTGCGTGCCCAGCACGAGCAGGTGGCCGACGAGGTAGCCGACGGTTGGGCGGAAGTGCTCAAGAACACCGCCTTCGTCGGCGGGCGCCAGGTCGCCGAGTTCGAGGCGGAGTTCGCCTTGTACCAAGAGGTCCCGCACTGCGTGGCCGTGGGCAACGGCACCGACGCCATCGAGTTGGCGTTGCGCGCGCTGGAGGTCGGGCCGGGCGACGAGTGCGTGCTGCCGGCCAACACCTTCATCGCCACGGCCGGGGCGGTGGCCCGGACCGGCGCCACGCCGGTGCTGGTGGACTGCGTGGCCGACACCGGTCTGATCGACGTGTCGCGGGTGGCCGACGTCATCACGCCGCGCACCAAGGCGCTGCTGCCCGTGCACCTGTACGGGCAGGCCGCGCCGGTGGAGGAGCTGCGGTCGTTCGGCGTGCCGATCGTCGAGGACGCGGCGCAGGCGCAGGGCGCGCGGCGGCACGGCGTGCCCGTGGGCGGGCTCGGCGACATCGCCGCGACCAGTTTTTACCCCGGCAAGAACCTCGGCGCGTACGGCGACGGCGGCGGCGTGCTGACCACGTCGTCTTCTTTGGCCGACGCCGTGCGCCTGCTGCGCGAGCACGGGTCGCCGCGCAAGTACGAGCACTCGGTGGTGGGCTTCAACAGCCGACTCGACACGCTCCAGGCCGTGGTGCTGTCCGCGAAGCTGCGCCGGCTGGAGGCGTGGAACGAACTGCGCCGTGCCGCCGCCGACCGCTATTCCGCGATGCTCGCCGACGTGCCGGGCGTGACGCTGCCGGTGGTGCTGGAGGGCAACGTGCCGGTGTGGCACCTGTACGTCGTGCGCGTGGCGTCGCGCGACCGAGTGCTGGCGTCGCTGCACGAGGCCGGGATCGGCGCGGGCATCCACTACCCGACCCCCGTGCACCTGACGGGCGCGTACGAGCACCTGGGGTACGCGCGGGGCGACTTCCCGGTGAGCGAGGCGGTGGCGGGGGAGATCCTGTCCCTGCCGTTGTTCCCTGAGATCACGGTGGCGCAGCAGGAGCGCGTCGTGGCGGCGTTGGCGGAGGCGGTGCGATGAGCAGCGGGGTGTTCGTGCATCCGAAGGGCCTGTGCGAGAGCTCGGACGTGGGCGAGGGCACGCGCGTGTGGGCGTTCGCGCACGTGTTGCCGGGCGCCCGGATCGGGCGGGACTGCAACATCTGCGACGGCGCGTTCGTGGAGAGCCGGGCCGTGCTGGGCGACCGGGTGACGGTGAAGAACGGCACCCTCGTGTTCGACGGCGTGGTGTGCGAGGACGAGGTGTTCCTCGGCCCGAACGTGCTGTTCACCAACGACCTCCGGCCGCGTGCGGCGATCCGGAAGACCGGTGACGACCTGCTGTCCACTGTGGTCCGCCGGGGCGCGACCCTGGGCGCCGGTGTGGTCGTGGTCTGCGGGGTGGAGATCGGCGAGCACGCGTTCGCCGCCGCCGGTTCGGTGGTGACGAAGGACGTCCCCGCGCACGCGTTCGTGGCCGGGAACCCGGCGACCCACAAGGGCTGGGTGTGCGACTGCGGCCAGCGCCTGGACGCGGGCCTCGTGTGCCGCGACTGCCGCAACCGTTACGTCGAAGGCGACAAGGGCCTCTCACCCGCCCCCTGATCCTCTCCACCACCCCACCCGGCGTCCCGTCCGCCCCGCGCGGACGGGACGCCCGAGGCGTCAACGGGTGGACTGCCACTCCACGACCTCCGGGCGTTGGCCCGTGGTCAGGTAGTCGATGACGGCGGCTTCTACGTCGGCCATGGGTACTTCCGCGTTGGGCGGGAACTCCGTGTCCGCGGTCACGTAGTAGTAGATCACCGGTTCGGCGTTGGAAGGCGTGGGGTTCTTGCTGTAGACGCCCTTGGGATGGTCTTCGCCGGAGTAGCGCAGGACGCCTACGTCACCGTCGATCCCCGCGTTCAGCTCTGACGCCCACGGGTCGGCGGCGGGGACGATCGTGAGCAGCACGGCACTTCCGGCGGGGTACTTACCGCGCACGGCCGCGAACACTTCCCTGACCTCGTCCGGTGTGGTGACGGTGACGGGATCGTCAGCGTGTCCGGCGTCGTAGTAGACGTTCAGCGCTTGCGCCACGGTGGTGTAGCCCCTCCTCGGTAGGTCTTCGCAAAGCCATTCGCGCCGTGCACGGTCAGTGTGTACCCCTCGGGCAGCAGCACCGGCACAAGCTCGTCACAGCCGAGCGGACCGGGACACGGCGTGTTGTTGATCAAGAGGGTGGCCGATCGGACACCGTGGTTGCGCATGTACGCGGCCAGCTTCATTTCCACGTCCGACGCGCGGGTCAACCTCCTGTGGAACCCGAGATCCCCCAACGCTGTTTCCGATTCCCGGTACATCTCGTCTTCCCCGCTGGCAATGGGCCGTGCCTGTCCGTCCGGACCGATCCACTGCCCATGTGTCTTGGGGCGCGGTGTGCCTGGTGGACGTTGATCTGGAGAAGGTACGTCCGGAGGCAGTTCCCGACGTAGCGCCTCAACCCGATCGGGCGGGATCGCGGACCAGTGCCCGGATCGCTCGGCCTGCCGGTTCGGGGGCTGAGCGGGCCGTGAGGCGTCCGGGGACGGCGGTGGGGCGTTCCCGCCCAGGAGTGTGCCGAGTACACCTTCCTCGCCTTCCTTGGCGCGGTTCAGGTGCCCCCACACCGTCCGCACACCGTCAATCACTTCGGTGAAGCCGGCCAACATCTGTTCCACGGCCGATTCCTCGCCAACCGCGCCTCTGAGCGTCCGGGCGAGCACGTCGTGAGCTTCCTCAGCCAAGTCCTGCGCGGCGGCCAGTCGGTCTTTGCACTCCGACGCCTTGTCACACGCCCGCGACACCTGAGCGGCCACGTCCCCCAATGACGACACCAGTCCCCCTCCGCGGCCACAGTGCCACGGTGCGGGCGTGTGCCGTAATGACCCGCATGGGTGGTACGGATGCCCGCTTGCCGCGCTCAGAACACGCGACCTGCGGGTTCAGGCGCCTTGAACCTCTGGTTCGGGCGCGGTCTTCCTCTCCTCTTGGGCGGCGCGCAGCAAGGCCCCGGTCAGGCCGATCATGGTGAACACCAGCCCGGTGGCCACGCTGAAGCCCAGCAGGTCGAACGTGATCGACCCGATCCCGCCCGCCAGCACGCCCGCCAGCAGGGCGCTCGCCAGGCTCTTCAGGTGCTCGTCCCGGCTGATCATCCGCACCCGGATCGCGGCGAACGCCGCCGCCAGGAACATGCCGATCAGCGCGAACAGCCCGAGGTAGCCGTTCTCGATCAGCGTGAGCAGGAACTGGTTGTCCAGGATCGTGTACTTCGTCGGCAGGTACGTGCCGAAACCACGGCCCAGCAACGGGTGGAGGTCGATCTGCTCCGCCGCCGCCTCGTAGTCCGCCGTGCGCGCCTTGACGCTCGGGTCGTCCTCGATGTTCGAGAACATGCCGCGGATCGTGCCGAACAGCCCCGGCACGACCAGGCTCGCGCCCAGGAAGAACCCGCCGCCCACCACCAGGGTGGTGATCTTGCGCCGCTTCGGCAACGTGGCGACCATGATCACCCCCGCCACCGCCACGCCGACGAGCGCGGTCCGCGACAACGCGGTCAACGCGCCCAGGCCGACCAGGGCCAGGCACACCAGCCAGCGCATGTACGGCGTGCCGTCGTCCCTCGCCTTGAACACGTAGTGCGCGCCCAGCGGCACGGCCATCGCGCACACCAGGCCGTACTCGATGGGGTGGTTCGTGGTGCCGGTCGGCCGGCGGAAGATCGACCGGGACTCCATCGCCGAGTACCCGTTGTCCTGGGTGCGCAGCCCCGGCAGCGACACGTAACTCGCCAGGTCGACGCCGAGACCGAACTGCACCAGGCCGATGAACGCGATCACCGCCGCACAGCCCAGCAACAGCTTGAGCACCCGGTCCAGCCGCTCCTTGGTGCGGATCGCGTCGCACACGAACACCGCGAGCGCGATCATCGCGGTGATCCGGACGATGCTGCTGTCCGCCACGGTCAGCTCGTCGGTGGGCAGCCAGCGCCGGGTCGCCACGCCGTAGGTCGCCAGGTGCGCCGCCAGGTACAGCGCCACCGCCGTGCGCACGAGGCTGCGGCCCTTGCTCATGCCGACGGTGTCCACCATCTGACCCGACAGCCACAGCACGCCCAGCAGCAACGCCACCACCAGCGCGGGCGGCAGCGTCATCGGCACGAACGACAGCACCAGCCGGGCCGGGATGATCAGCAGCGCCAGCAGGAACAGGCACACGAGGGTCGCGCCGTCCGCGCGCTGGCGCACGGGGTTGTCCTGGTCCCGCAGGGACCGTGCGGACTGCTCTGACTGCGCCGACTGCGCCGACTGCTCGGACACGGTCAGGGTTTGTCGTCGCTGGTGGGCCACGCCGGGTTGGCGGGCTTGCCGGCGGCGCCCCGCGGACCGGCCACGCCGGGCGCGGGGATCTTCACCGTCTGCTCGCTGGCCGTCGGCTGCGGGCGGCGCGTCGGCGGGCCGGGCGGACGGCGCGACAGGCCGTTGTGCTGCGGCGGGTGCGGCGGCTTCGGCTGCGCGACCGGCACACCGCCCGGGGGAGTGCCCACAGCGGCCTGTGGCGGCGTCACGGTGGCGTCGGCGGGCTGGGCGGCGGCGGCGACGTCGTCCGCGCTCTTGCCCTCACGGGCTTCACGGGCCTCACGGCGGCGGCGCAGGTGGTTCAGGACGCTGTCGCCGCCGAACGTGGCCGCCGTCGTCAACAACATCATCAGCACGAACGCCGCGCCCGCGTACCGGACCTTGCCGCCGATCTGCGCCTCGGCCGCGGTCGGGTTCACGATCACCTGCGAGGTGATGAACGTCGACGCCGGCGCCTTCAACGACGTCTGCTGCTTGTCCAGCTCCTTGGTGGCGAACTCCATCACCGTGGTGACCAACCGCTCCGCCGCTTCCGGCGTGTTGCTGTCGGCCGTCACGAACAGGAACGGGCCGGCCTGGCCGCCGCCCGCCGCGGTGAAGTTGTCCGGCGAGTCCTTCGCGATGCCCAGGGACTCCCTGCGGGTCTTGGGGTCGGCCAGGATCTGGGCCAGGATCTGCGAGGTGGTCGACAGGCTGCCGTCGAACGCCAGCAACGGGTTGACCCGCACCGCCTCGTCCGGCGAGACCTTCTCCGAGAACGTGCCACCGGCGGCGGGGGAGGTCAGCACCATGACCCCCGAGGACTGGTAGCGCGTCGGGATCGACAGGAAAACCCCGGCGGCCACGGCGACAGCCACGAGTGCCGACGGCAGGGCGATGTACCACCGCCTGCGCAGCGTACGCACGGCGCCCCAGAAGTCCATCCGCTCCCCGATCCGCGTTTACCCTGCGTGCATGCGCGCAGGGTGTTGTTACTCTGAAATCGGCCGACTCGCGCCTAGGCGTTACAGGTGGTGATGGACTTGGGCTCCCGGCGCGTGGTGCTCGCCGTCGCGGCCATCGTACTGGTCGTGGCGGCCGGGGTGGTGTACGTGACGTCCGTCGTGCGCGAGGCCTCACCGGTGCCGGTCGCTTCGGTCGACGGCGACCTCATGTTCGTGGCCCTGGCCGACGGCCGCGGCCGGGTCGAGCAGGTGCGCCTGGCCGATCCCGCCGCCCGCAGCGCCACCCCGATGACGTGCCAGCGCGTGTACCGGGCCGGTGGGACGACGGTGTGCCTGCGGTTGGCCGGGCCGGGCCCGACCTACGCCGCCGAGGTGTCCCGCGACGGCGCCGTGCTGCGGTCCGTGCCGCTGCCGGGCGTGCCCAGCCGGGCGAAGGTGTCGGCCTCGGGGCAGGTGGTCGGCTGGACGTCGTTCGTGACCGGCGACTCCTACCTGGTGCCCGGCGGGTTCTCCACCCGCACCGGGTTCTTCGACGTGCGGACCGGTGAGGCCGTGGAGTCCCTGGAGGGCTTCACCGCGCTGGTCGAGGGTCGGGTCCACACTGCGCAGGACGTGAACTACTGGGGCCTGACCGTGGCCGCCGACGACCGCACGTTCTACGCGACCCTGGCCTCGGGTGGTTACACCTGGCTGGTGAAGGGCGATCTGGTGGAGCGCCGTCTGGAGTCGCTGCGCCGTGACGCCGAGTGCCCCTCCCTGTCCCCGGACGGCACGAAGGTCGCCTACAAGAAGCGCATCGGGCGCCTCGGCCCGTGGGAGCTGGCCGTGCTGGACCTGAAGACCGGCGATGAACGCCGACTGCCCGGCACGGCGGGCGTGGACGACCAGGCCACCTGGCTGGACGACGAGCGGCTCGCGTTCGCCGCCGTGCCCAGGGACGCCAAGCTCGCCTCGATCCACGTCGTGCCCGTCGACGGCTCGGCCCCCGCCACGATCCTCGTCCCCGACGCCGCCTCGCCGTCCCCGGTGTGAGCCCGCGATCCCGGGCTCACACCCGCAGCTCCCGCCTGAGCACCTTCTCCAGCTCGTGCCCGGCCGCGTCCCAGGAGCGGCTGGACACGGAGGAGGACGCGGCCTGGGCGACCGCGGCGAAGTCCGGCAACGTGACCACATCGGACAGCGCGCGGGCCAGGTCGTGCGGGGTCGCGGGGGCGTAGCGGACGTGGTCGTTGTCCAGCACGACCCGGTTGTGCACGGCGTCGTTGACGACCGGCAGGCAGCCCGCGGCCAGCATCTCGTGCGGCACCAGGGAGACGTTCGTCATGGACAGCGTGAGGCCCGCGTAGCACCGGTTGTAGATGTCGTTGAGCCGGTCGGGGGAGACCAGGCCGTGGTCGACGTGCCGGGGACCCAGGCTGCCGATCTTCTCGCCGTACGTGTGGATCGCGATGTCCGGGTGCCGTTCGGCGAAGATCTCCAGCGCCAGCAACCCGATCTCGATCGCCCGGCGCGGCGCGAGCCGTCGCGCGTAGAACACCACGCCGTCCCGTACCACGCCCTCGCGCAGGTGGTAGCGGTCGGCGTCGCAGCCGAAGTCGAAGAAGTCGGCCGCCATGCCCGCCTCGGCACGCACCTTCTCGGCCAGGTAGCGGCCGGCGGTGAAGCCGTGGAACCCCATCCGGTAGGTGTTCTCCGCCAGCGCGGACAGCCCGCCGACCGGGAAGAACCACGGCTCGTAGTCCTGCACGAGGTAGAACCGCTTGCCCGCGCACGGGTCGTTGAACGCCGGGTACGCCGTCATCCACGCCGTGGCGAACACGGCGTGCGCGTCGGCCATGCCGTCGACCACGTCGTGCACGGGCCCGCGGAAGCCGGGGAACGCCGACCGGATCACCGGCTCGTGGTCCGCCGCACGGCTGCCGTACACGTCGTACAGGTAGAGCCGGCACGTGTGGCCGAGCGACTCCAGGTGCTCGATGAGCCGGAACATCGTGGTGTGCCCGCCGGAGCCGGGTGACGGCGGCGTGCTGACCCAGTTGACGGTCAGCCGCCCGTCGGCCGGAAGAGGCGGCACGACGACCGGTCGCCGGACACCGATGTCGGCCGCGCGCACGTCCTCCAGGCGCACCGGGAACACCTCGGCGTCCGCACCGAGCCGCCGTGCCGCACTGCCCAGCGCACGGGCTCCGAGCTGACGCACACCGTGTGCGCGCACGATGCGCGAGACCTGGTGCGCGCGCCGCTGCAACCGCTGGACGACCCTCACGCGCTACTCCTTCGCAGCAGACCCAGCACCTCGTGGCGCAGGGGGAACACGACGGCCGCGTAGGCCAGGGACGCCAACGCGCCACCCACCAGCAGCCGCCACAGGGCGCCCTCGATCAACGACTGCACGCCCCACGCCACCACGACCATCACCAGACCGCCGAACACCGGCCGTGCGACCGCCGCACCCAGCGCACGTGCCCGCAGCCCGTAAGGGCGGAACGCGATCAGGTACGCGGGCACGATGAAGACGAGCACCACCACGCTCTGCGCCAGCGCCACGCCCCGGATCCCGTCCACGTGCGCGCCCAACGCCAGCAGCGGCACGAGAGCGGCCAGCCACACCAGGTGGATGACCAGGATGGCCCGCGACCGCCCCGCGCTGGCCAGGTAGTCGTACCCCAGCTCCAACGCCACCCGCAGCGCGCCCAGCAGCACCAGCAACGCCAACGCCTGCGCGGCCGGCGCCCACCGCTCGCCGTAGACCGTGCGCACCAGCGGATCGGCGAACGCCGCCAGCAGCACGCACGCCGGCACGGTCACCAGCGCGAGCAGCCGCAACGCACGGGCGAACGTCCGCGCGAAGAGATCCGGATCGTCCCTGACCTGAGAGAACGCCGCCAGTGACACACTGCGCACCGGCTGCGAGAACGCGCCGACCGGCCAGTTCGCCAGGTTGAACGCGAGCAGGTAGAACCCGAGCGGCACGGTGCCCAGCACGCTGCCGACGATGATGTAGTCGACGTTCAGCACCCCGAACACCAGCAGGCTCGCGCCCGCCAAGGGCAGCCCGAACGCCAGCAACCCCCGTGCCTGCGCCGCGTCGAACCCGGGCCGGTAGCGCTGCTCGGTGTAGGCGAACATCACCACCGCGGCCACCAGGTTGGTCGCGATCCGCGACCACGCCAGGCTCCAGGCGCCGAACCCCAGCACCGCCAGCACCACCACGACGGCCGTGCCGACGACGAACGCCGACGTGTCCGCGACGAACTTGTGGTCCTGCCGGAACTCGCGCTGCAACAACGCACCCGGCACCGCCGACGCGCCCGCGATCACCAGCGACAGCGACATCAGCTGGATCACGCCCGTGGCCTGCGGCGTGTCCATCGCCGACGCGAACCACGGCGCGCCGACCACGCACAGCCCCGAGAGCAGGCAGCCGGATGCGATGGACAGCGTCGTCACCGTCGGCGCGAGTTCGGCGACCGGCTTGTCGGTGCGCACCAGCGCCACGCTCACGCCCATCTCGCTGACGCTCATCACGATGTTGAGCACCACCAGCGCGACCGCGAAGACGCCGAACTGCTCGGGCGCGATGAGCCGGGCGAGCAGGACGCCCACACCCACCTGGCTCAGCCGCTGCACCAGGCTGTTGACCGCGCTCCACCGGATCGCCGAGGTGACCTTGCGCTCCAGGCCGGCGTGCTCGGGTTTGGGCTGCTCCAGACCGGCGGTCACTGGCCGCGCCACTTCCAGACCTGCTTGCCCACCAGACCGGCGCCGCGCTTGACCAGGTGGCTGCCGACGAACAGCTGCGTGCGGCTGCACACCTTCGGCCCCAACGCCTGCCGCCGCCGCAACGCCCGGTACTCGGCCAGTCGCTCGGTGTCGGGGTAGACGCGCCGGGCGAACGCCACCAGCTCGTCCACCGGGATCTCGGCCAGCTGGTCGCGGTCGTAGGCGCGCACCGCCCGCCACAGCGCGTCCTTGGCGATCGACCGGTTGGCCAGCGCCCGCAGCCGCGGCGGCAGGTCGGTGTGCTCGGCGAAGAACCGCTCGAACACGGCCTGCCGCTGTTCGAGATCGGCGAACAGCGACGAGAACTGCGTGCGCATCATGCTCTGCTGGTGCACCCGGTAGTAGGCGGCGGGCTTGCCGCGCACGTACCCGATGTCGGACACGGCGGCGATGCGCATCCACATCTCCAGGTCGCCCGCGTGCGGCAGGTCCGGCCGGTAGCCGCCGACCTGCTGCTGCACGGACGTGCGCACCACGGCCTCGGGCGACGACAGCACGTTCTGCCCGGTGCGGCAGCGCGCCTCGATCCAGTCCACACCGGACCACACCGTGCGGCCGGCCGGGGGAGCGAAGCGTGGAGCCCTCGGGTCGTCGTGACCTGTTGTCTGATTGCCGACTCCGTCGGCGGTGTAATAAACAACACGTCCGTACACCATGCCGACGTTCGGGTTCGCCTCGAACACCTCGGCGGCACGGGCGAGAGCGCCCGGCGCCAGCAGGTCGTCGGCGGACAGCAGCACGGTGTAGTCGGCCTTGGCCCACTCCAGCAGGCCCTCGTTGTAGGTGGCGATGTGGCCCTGGTTGACCTCGTGCCTGCGGCCCTCGACCCGCGGGTCCTCGACCAGCTCGGCCATGACCTCGGGCGTCTCGTCACTCGACGTGTCGTCGATGATCAGCACCCGCACGTCGACGCCCGGCTGATCGAGCACGCTCCGCACGCACGCGCGCAGGAACCTGGCGTAGTTGTAACAGGGGATGACGACGTCGACCGTTGGTCGTGCCGGAGGCTCAGTCACGCTCTACACATCGTGCTCGACCGCGGATCGTTAACGGCCGGGCCCCGATCCCGATGTACGGGACATACGGGAAGGGGCTCCATGGACCACGTCGTGCTGACGCGCTTCAACCTGCCGTCCGTCGGCGCGGAAAGCGTCGTGCGGGCTCGTGACGGGTGGTTGACCGAACGCGTCGGGCTGTTCGAGCGGTACTGCCTGCCGTCGGTGGCGGCACAGACCTCGTCGAACTTCCGCTGGCTCATCTACTTCGACCCGGAGAGCCCGCAGTGGCTCAAGGACCGGATCGAGGAGCACGGCGACGCGTACACACCGGTGTTCCGCACCCAGGTCAGCCGCGAAGAGCTGGTCGAGGACATCTCCAAGCTGTTCCCGATCAAGGGCGACGAGCTGATCACCACCAACCTCGACAACGACGACGGCCTGGCGGCGGACTTCGTCGCCCGGCTCCAAGCGGACCGCTCCACCGGCCGCCGCACCGCGCTGTACCTGGCGAACGGGCTGGTCAAGAGCCCGGGAGGGCTGTTCGCCCACCACGACCGGGACAACGCGTTCGCGTCCGTGCGGGAGAGCTGGGACGCCCCGGTGACGTGCTGGGCGGACTGGCACAACCGGCTGCACCGGCACGCCGAGGTGGTGTCGCTGGGCGGCGCGCCCGGCTGGTTGCAGGTCGTGCACGGCGGGAACGTGAGCAACCGCACGCGCGGCAGACTGGTCGCTCCCGCGCCGTACCGGCCGCTGTTCGGCCCGGCGCTGGACGACGTGCCGGAGCCGGCACGCGGGGTGCTGGCCCGTGACCGGTTCGTGGGACATCCCTTGCGGGTGGCCCGGGACGGGGCCAGATACTTGGCCAAGACGACGGCGCTGCGGCTGCTCGGACCCGGCGGCTTCGAAAAAGCAAAACAGGTGCTGGCCGCGCGTGGGCGCGTCCGCACCCCGCCGAGGTGACAGGAGCACGACCATGGTTCGTGCACTTTTGGCAGTACTCGGACTCGTCCTGACGGCTTGCACGACCGAGGCCGTGTCCCATCCGGATCCCGGGCCGGATCCGGGGCGGGAGGTGGCGCCGGCGCTCGCCGGACCGTCGGTCGACTACTACAAGAAGTGGCCGAACGGCCCCAACCCCACCGGCGACCCGAACGTCTTCCCGATCAACGTCTGGATGCAGGACCCGTCCGGTGTGGAGAACGGCGAGAAGCTCGGCCGGGCCTTCCCGAAGATCGGCATCGACTTCGGGATCGGGCTGTGGGAGGACGAGTGGTGGTACCTCCGCCAGGAAGGCCTCCACGAGACCGATTGGCGGGTCTACGTGGACGGGACGCGCGTCGACACGGTCCTGGCGGACACCGCGCACGCCCGCAATTACGTCGGCTACCTGATCGCCGACGAGCCGGACATGAACAAGGTCTACGGCGACGTGTTCAACCCGGACATGCAGCCGTCGGCGATCCTGAAGGCGTCCGACGCGGTGCGGGCCAAGGACCCGTCCCGGCCGACGTACCTCAACTTCAGCCCGTGGATGGGCACGCCGACCGGTGAGATCGGCTACGGCTACATCGAGAAGTCGTACGAAGAGGACATGCGCACGTACTGCTCGGCCGCCGACCTCGCGTCGGCCGACTACTACGCCTGGACGCACCCGGACCGCGGTGACACGGTCGGCGCGTACAGCTACGGCCAGGTCATCGACACCATGCGCAAGTGGTGCGGGCCGGACAAGCCGCTGTACGGGTTCGTCGAGACCGGGCACCCGCACACGCACGGCGAGATCATCAACGCCGACCAGTTGGAATCGGCGGTGTGGAACACGATCCTGCACGGCGCGACCGGCATCAACTACTTCGCGCACAGCTTCTACACCGAGGGCAGGGGCGAGTACTCCAGCGTGCTGACCAGGCCCGAGATCATGGCTCGCGTCACCACCGTCAACGCGCGGCTGAAGAGCCTCGCGCCGGTGCTCAACGCGCCCAACCAGCCGGGTGTGACGGCGGTGAGCGACAACGGCATCCCGGTGTCCGTGCTCCACAAGAAGATCGGTGACGCGCGGTGGGTGCTGGCGCAGACCGACGGCACCAAGCAGAACCCGCGCAGCCTCGCGGCGAAGGTCACGGTGAGCGTGCCGGTGGAGTCGGGCACGGCGACCGTGGTCGACGAGAACCGGACCGTGCCGATCGCGGACGGCAGGATCGTGGACGACTTCGCCCCCTACGGGGTGCACGTCTACCGGTTCTGAGCGCTCACCGCGGACCCTGGATCGGTGGCAGGCCGCGGAATGCGGCCGCGCCGCGGGCGTCGGCGGCGATGTAGTCCGCGGCGATCGCCCGGCCGTTGGTGACCAGGGTGGTGAACATCCGGGGCGCGTTGTCGGCCGAGCGGAAGGCGGCCTCGCGCGCCGGGTCGTAGTGGGTGCGGAACGCGCGGGCGATCTCGTCGTCGCCGATCCCGGTCTCGCCGACCGAGATCGTCTGCCGCGCCCGCTGCCAGTCGGTCTCCAACGTGGCGCCGGTCGTTTCGAGCTCCTTGAACACCCCTTCGGTCGCCTCGGTGTCCATCTCGGCGAACCCGCCGGCGGTCATCGCACCTCCCAGGTCTCGGTGCGGACCTCGGAGCTGCCCCTGGTCTGGTACTCCTGCGCCACGCCCGCGCGGTGGAACTCGCTGATGAAGCCGTCGCTGGTGCCGGGAACCTTGAGCGGACCGAGCTTCACGCCCTTGTCGTAGTCGCCCGCCGTCCAGTTGTAGTGGTCGAAGACGTGCGACTGGTAGGTCACCTCGACCCGGTGCGCGCCGCCGGGTGTGTCCGGTGGGTGCACGGTCACCACGCCGGTGACCGCGTGGTCGCCCTTGCCGACGCCCAAGTGCCAGTTCGGGTTGTCGAAGGGGCCGACGTTGAACTCCTTCCACCCCGACTCGAACGGTATGGGCCTGCCGTAGTCGCGGTTGTTGATGGCCTGGTCGATGTGCGGCAGAGCCGCGTTGCCGAGCTGCGCGTCGACCCTGTCCCGCAACCCCGGCACGGCGTCGAACAGGGTGTCGGGGTTGATGTCCATCGGCGTCCCGGTGCCGTCGAAGTAGTGCGCGAGGTGATCGGCCCCGTCCGGCAGGAACGGATGCGTGCCCTTGGTGCCCAGGTTGTAGCCCAGCTCGTACAGCTGCTGGTCGAGCGCGTTCGGGTCGGAGCCGAATTCGCCCGCGCCGGCGTCGGGTTCGGGCGGTTTCGGCGCCCCGGGCATGTTGGGTGGCGCGCCCACGGTGGACGCGGTCCGGGCCAGGATGTCGTTCACCCGGCCGGCGATGTGCAGCACGATCTGCGTTTGGAGGGCGGGCTCCAGCGGCGTGATCACGCTGCCGAACATCAGCTGTTCGCCCGCCGACATGAGCGTGCGGATCGACGTCTTGGCCTGCGTGACCGCCTCGGCCAACCGGGTGGCCTGCCGGGAGAGCCCGGCCATGTCGGCCGAGGTCTGGTTGACCCACCGCAGGTGCTCGCCGAGGCGGGTGCCGTACTTCTGCCCGGCGTCGTCCGGCCACGCGGCGGCCAGCGGCCCGGGGTCGAACCGACCCGCGGTGTGCATCGCGACTCCGCCCGCTCGCCAGCCGTCGGCGAGCCCGCCCACGAACTCCTCGTCGGTCTGCGGCCAGCCGCTGAGCGGCTTGACCAGCCACCACAGCACACCCTCGGGTTCCGGGATCGGCACCGGTCCACCTCCTCTCGTGGGTCAGCGCGAGCCGTTCGGCACCAGCCGCTCGACCGCGACGTTCACCCGCCTGCGGGCCTCGGCGTTGGCATCGGCGACCGCCGACAGGATGCGGTCGGCGAGTGCCCGGGTGTCGTGCTCGCGGTAGACGCGCGGGTTCAGCTCCAGGGCGAGCAGGTCGCCGCTCCCGTTCACCGTCGCGGTGACCAAGCCGTCCGGGGAGACGCCGCCCGCCCGGACGTCAGTGATCTCCCGGTGCACCGCGCGCAGGTCCTCGACCAGCCGGTCGTCAGCCGTGTCCATGCCGCCAGTGTCGGGCGCGCCGGCCGCCCGCGGTCGTCGGTTGGCCTGTTCAGGCCACCGCGGCGCTAACGGTGCGGTGGCGGCCGGCGATTGGGCCAGTGCGGGACTTTGAACCCACCGGAGGCCGATCGTGCTGCTCAGACGGATTCGCAAGGTGCCGGCGATGTTCGGCGCTGTGGCGTTGGGAGCGGCGCTGCTGCTCGTGCCGTCCGGGGCGGCGGTCGCCCAGTCCGTCCGCGTCCTCGGCTACGTCGCCAACAACGGTGGCGGGGTGTCGGTTTTCGACACCGCCACGAACGCGGTCACGAACACGCTCATCGATTCGAACGGCGGCTCGCCCTACGGGGTCGACGTCGCGTTCGACGGCGCGCGCGGTTACGTGACGAACGTCCGCGACGACACGCTCACGGTCGTCGACACGCCGACGAACACCGTGGACGCGGCGGTTCCGGTCGGCGACGGGCCTGCCGGTGTCGTGGTCTCGCCTTCCGGCGGGCACGTGTACGTGTCGAACTACGTGGCCGGCACGGTGTCCGTGGTCGACGCGGCGACGTTGACCACGACCGAGACGATCCCGGTCGGCGCCAACGCGGACGGCGTCGCCATGGCGCCCAACGGCAAGCGGCTCTACGTGGCCCACGACGTGGTCGGACCGGGCACGGTGTCCGTGGTGGACACCACGACGAACGCGAAGGTCGCCGACATCCCGACCGGCAACACCCCGACCGCGGTGGCGGTGACGCCCAACGGCGCGAAGCTGGTCGTGGTCAACAAGTTCTCCAACAACGTGGCCGTGGTCGACACGGCGTCGAACGCCGTGATCGGCACGATCCCGGTGAGCTTCATCCCGCACGGTGTGGCGATCTCGCCGGACGGCGCGCGGGCGTACGTCACCAACAGCGAGAACCACACCCTGTCCGTGGTGGACATCGGCGCGCTCACCCACGTGACGCAGATCCCGGTCGGCAGCAGGCCGATCAACGTGGCGCTGACCCCGGACGGCTCGAAGGCGTACGTGACGAACTTCAACAGCGGAACACTGTCTGTTGTAGACACTTCGACGCTGTCGGTGGTCGGCTCGGTGCCCGTGGGCGTGAACCCGGTGGGCATCGCGGTCCACCACGTCCCGCCCGCGCCCACCGGGCTGGTCGCCGGTGATGCGCAACTCCAGGTGCGCCTGCTCGGACTCGGCTTCACCCTGCGGGGCCTGGACGCCACGCTCACCGAATCGCACACCGGCAAACCGGTGGCGGGCAAGCTGGTCTCGTTCCGCACCGTCAAGGGCCACCCGCTGTGCACCGCCACCACGAACTCCGCGGGCGTGGCGCAGTGCAACGCGAACGTCCCGCTGCTGGTGGGCCTGGCAACCCTGCTCATGGGTTACACGGCGAGCCACGCGGGCGACACGACCCACGGCCCGTCCGCCGCACACGGCCCGATCGTCCTGCTCTGACCCCGCCTCGACAGCCCGCGGCCCGTGCACCTCTAGGGGTGCACGGGCCGCGGGCTCGTTGCGATCAACTGCGGGCGTCGTAGGTCTCGCGCGCCGCGAGCACCTCTTCGATGTGTTCCTCGGCCCAGCGGCCCAGCGCCAGCAGGGGCGTGTGCAGCGTGCGTCCCAGGGCGGTCAGCTCGTATTCGACCCTGGGCGGCATTTCGCCGTACACGTGCCGCGTGACGAGTCCGTCGCGTTCCAGGTCCCGCAGCGTCTCGGTGAGGACCTTCCCGCTGATCCCGTCGACCGCGGTGCGCAGGTCGCCGAAGCGCATCCGGCCGTCGCTGAGCGCGATCACCACCATCGCCGTCCACTTGTTGGCGATGCGGGCCAGTGACGTGCGGGACGGGCAGGTCGCGGTGAGCACGTTGAACATCGGGTGCAGGGACATGGACCACATCCTCCTCAGTCGGTGCCCCGGAAGGCGTCCTTTGCGGACACCGCGTCGACGTACTCGCGGGCAACGGCGAGCGTGGTGGTGGAGTCCACGGTGAACATCTCCTTCGTGGAGTTCTCGCTGGTGGAACCCGATACTCACCACCGGTAACCAATTACCTCAACGTAACTAACGAGGATATGTGGTCCGCGTCACACGTGTCGACCCTCGGTCTGTGGGTCACTCGGCGGCAGCGGTGTCCGCGAGGGCGTTGAGCCGCCAGGCCACCAGCACGGCCATCACCAAGGAACCGATCGCCGCGTACACGGCCGTGCCGAAGGCGGCGAACTGGAGCAGGAAGCCGAACGCCACGGACGACACGAGCCGGGCCAACGCCTGACCCGTCTGCACCACCGACAAACCGGACGCGCGCAACGACTCCGGCACCAGGGCACTCACCCGGGCGGACAGCACGCCGTCCGTCGCGGCGTAGAAGAGGCCGTGCAGCAACAGCGCCGCACCGACCCCGACGTACCCGGTACCCGTCCCGAGCAACAGCACGTACACGCCCAACAACAGCACGTGTCCACCGAGGAACACCGGCCACCGGCCGATCCGGTCCGCCAACCGCCCCAAGGGCGCCGCGGCGAGCAGGAACACCAACGCCGTGCCCAACGGGAACAGCGGCAGCAGGTGCAGCGGCGCGTCGGTCGCCTTCTGCACCAGGATGAACACGAACGCGTCGGACAACGTCGCCAGCCCCAGCAGCGCCGCCGCGATCGTCACCCTCCGGTACCCGGCCTGCCGCAGCAACGCCAACCCGGCCTTGAGGGACGGCGGCGGCCCGGTCGGTGCGGGCCTAGGGTTCTCCCGCACGAACGCCACCAGCACGATCAGCCCCACCACCGCGAAGCACGCGCTGACCACGAACACCGGACCCGCCACCGTGCCGATCGAGTACAACAGCAGGAACGTCACCAACGGCCCGAGCAGCGCGCCGACCGTGTCCATGCTCCGGTGCAGGCCGAACGCCGCGCCCAACCGGTCCGGCGGGGTGGCCAGCGAGATCAACGCGTCACGCGGCGCGGTGCGCAGGCCCTTGCCCGCACGGTCCGCCGCCATCGTCGCGCCGATGCCGAACGCCGACGCGCCCACCAACGGGAAGATGAGCTTGGTCACCGCCGACAGCCCGTAACCGACCGCGGCCACCGCCTTGTGCCGGTGCGTGCGGTCGGAGACGTGTCCGCCGACGAGCCGCAGCACCGCCGTCGCACCCGTGTACAGACCGTCCAGCACCCCGAACTGCGCGTAGCCCATGTTGAGCGTGAACAGCAGGTAGACCGGCATGAACGCGGTGACCATCTCGGCCGAGACATCGGTCAGCAGGCTCACCGCGCCCAGTGCCACCACCGTGCCGGGAACCCTGCCCTTGACCCGCTTGCCGGCCCGAACGGACGCAACGTACATGCCCCCGATATCGGTCACGTGCGGTAACCGTTACCCGTTCAGGGGCCCCTCGTAACGGGGACCCGTCCGAACCCGATGACGCGGGTATGCCGGACATCTCGCAGGCCCGCGTCCGCGTGGGCGCCGTCGACGTGTGGGCCGTCAGCGAATCCGGCGTCGCCGACCACGTCACCGAAGCCTGGCGACGGGCCGAGGGCGGCGCGATCGTCACGGCCAACGTGGACATCGTGCGCGCCGCGACCCGCCGCCCCGAACTGGCCGAGCTGATCGCCGCGTCCGAAGTGGTCGTCGCCGACGGCATGCCGGTGGTGTGGGCGGGCAGGCTCGCGGGCGTCCCGGTGCCCGAACGGGTCACCGGCGCGTCACTGGTGTTCACCCTCGCCGAGGCCGCCGCACGCGAAGGCCGCTCGGTCTACCTGCTCGGCGGCGACCCCGGCGTGCCGGAGAAGGCCGCCGACGTGCTGCGCGACAAGTACCCCGGCCTGCGGATCGCGGGCACGGACTCGCCGCCGTTCGGGTTCGACACCTCCGCCGACGCCACCGCCGAAGCCGTGGCCAAGGTGGTGGAGGCCAAACCGGACCTGGTCCTGGTCGGCCTCGGTTTCCCCAAGCAGGAACGCCTGATCGGGTTGCTGCGCGCGGAGCTGCCGCGGTCCTGGTTCCTCGGCTGCGGCGCGGGCATCCCGATGGCCGCGGGCGAGTTCCGGCGCGCCTCGGGCGTGGTGCAGAAGGTGGGCGCGGAGTGGCTGCACCGCCTCGCGCTCGAACCGCGCCGCCTGGCCGAGCGCTACCTGCGCGACGACCTGCCGTTCGCGTTCCGCCTGCTCGGGGGCGCGCTGCGCACCCGGTTCCGCCGCCCGGGGGAGTAGAAGTGCCGCTTGCCGTGGTCGTTGTGACCTACCACAGCGCCGAGGTCGTCGAAGACTGCCTGAAATCGGTGGCCGTCGCGTTGGAGTCCATTCCGGACGGTCGGATCGTGGTGGTCGACAACGCCTCCACCGACGACACGCTCGACATCGTCGCCAGGGTCGCGCCGGACGCGCAGGTCGTGGCGCGCACGACCAACGACGGGTTCGGTGCGGGCGTCAACGCCGGGTTCGCCGCCGCGCCGGACTGCGACGTGCTGGTGCTCAACCCGGACGTCCGGCTCGACGCGGACGCCATCATGCTGCTGCGCGCCGCGTTGGCGCTGCCCGGCACCGGCATCGCGGTGCCGCGCCTGTCCGGCGCGGACGGCGCTCCGCAGCTGTCGTTGCGGCGTGCGCCGAACCCGTTGCGCGCACTGGGGGAGGCGTTCCTCGGCGGCACGCGTGCCGGCCGGTTCGACGCGCTCGGCGAACTCGTGGTCGACCCCATCCGGTACGAGACGGCGGGGACGTCGGACTGGGCGACCGGCGCGGCGTGGCTGATCTCGCGTGAGGCGCGTGAGGCGACCGGCGTGCTGGAGGAGCGGTACTTCCTGTACTCGGAGGAGACCGAGTACATGTTGCGCGCGGGCAAGCGCGGGTACGCCATCCGCTACGAGCCGCGGGCACGGGCCGTGCACTTCGGCGGCGAGCAGTCGACGTCGCCGGTGCTGTGGTCGATGGCCACTACGAACCGGGTCCGGATGGTCCGCGAGCGCAGCGGTCGGTTGGCCGCGTTCGTGATGTGGTGCGCGGTGCTGCTCAACGAGTTGGTGCGCGCGCCGCGCGGCGTCAAGCACCGCAAGGCGCTCGGTGACCTGCTGCGCTGGCGCCGTTGGCCGGCCCGTCCCGGCGAGGGCCCCGAGCCCGGCTGGGTGTGCTTCTCCGCGCAGGACTGGTGGTACCACAACCGGGCGCACTCGGACTTCCAGCTGATGCGGTCGATGGCCGCGCACCGCAGGGTGTTGGTGGTCAACAGCATCGGCATGCGGATGCCCACCCGCGGCAACAGCACGCACGTGTCCCGCCGCATCCTGCGCAAGCTCCGCAGCGTGGCCAAGTTCGTGCGCAGGCCGATGCCGGACTTCTACGTGATGTCGCCGTTGCCGCTGCCGTTCTACGGCTCGCCGTTCCTGCGCAAGGTCAACGCCGTGCTGGTCCGCACCCAGGTCCGGCTGGTGGCGCTCGCGCTGGGGCTGCGCACGCCGGTGATCATGGTCACGATCCCCACCGCGTGGGACGTGGTCGCCCCGATGCGCCGGCACAGCCTGGTGTTCAACCGCTCGGACCGGCACTCGGACTTCCCCGAGGCCGACCGCGCCTCCATCGAGGCGCTGGAGAACCAGCTGCTGGCCCACGCCGACCACGTCGTGTACGTCAGCCACGCGTTGATGGACGAGGAGCTGCCGCGGACGGGCTCCCGGGCGCACTTCCTCGACCACGGCGTGGACGTCGACCACTTCACCGCGCGGTCGGAGTTCGAGTGGCCGGACGACGTGCGCTCGATCGACGGTCCCCGGATCGGGTTCTTCGGGGCGCTCGACGATTTCGTGGTCGACTTCGACCTGCTGGAACGCGTCGCCGCCGAGCTGCCGGAGGCCTCGTTGGTGCTGATCGGTGACGCCACCCACCCGATGGAGCGGTTCGACAAGTACCCGAACGTGCACTGGCTGGGCTTCCGGCCGTACAGCCTGATCCCGGCCTACGGGTCGGCGTTCGACGTGGCGATCATGCCGTGGCAGGACAACGACTGGATCAAGCGCTCGAACCCGATCAAGCTCAAGGAGTACCTGGCCCTCGGCCTGCCGGTGGTCAGCACCGACTTCGCCGAGCTCGCCGGCTACACCGACCGCGTCCGCGCCGCCGGCGACCCCGCCGCCTTCGTCGAGGCGATCCGCCGGACCCTCACCGCCGGCCCCCCGCTGCCCGCCTCCACCCTCCGCGAGTCGGTCCAGGCCCACTCCTGGCACGCCCGCGCCCAGGACCTGCTGACCCTCGCCACGTGACCCGCGCCGAGGTTGCGTCGTTGTGGCCTGTACCGCGAACCTCGCCGTCTTGACCGAGCGAGGTGGCCGACACATCTAGTCTGGGTGTCGTGCAGCCACTGCCCCCGAACGCCCCGTCGAGGATCGGCGACTACACGCTGCTCGCCGCGCTCGGCCGCGGCGCGATGGGGTCGGTCTACCTCGCCCGCTCGCGCGGCGGGCGGCCGATCGCGGTCAAGGTCGCGCGGGCCGAGCTGGCCGACAACCCGGCGTTCCGCGAGCGCTTCCGCCGCGAGGTCGAGATGGCGCGCGCGGTCGGCGGCTTCTGGACCGCCACCGTCGTCGACGCCGACCCGGACGCCGACCGGCCGTGGATGGCCACCGAGTACATCCCCGGCCTGAGCCTCCAGCAGGCCGTCCAGGACCACGGCCCGCTGCCGGAACGCGCCGTGCGCCGCCTCGCCGCGGGCCTGGCCGAGGCGCTGGTCGCGATCCACGGCGCGGGCCTCGTGCACCGCGACCTCAAGCCGTCCAACGTCCTGCTCGCCAACGACGGCCCCCGCGTCATCGATTTCGGCATCGCCCGCGCCCTGGAGCACTCGGCACTCACCGAAGCGGGCATCGTCTTCGGCACCCCCGGCTACCTGTCACCCGAACAGGTGGTCGGTGAGACGATCACCACCCAGAGCGACGTGTTCGCGCTCGGTTCGGTGCTGGTCTACGCCGCGACCGGCGGTGGCCCGTTCGGCGAGGGCGCCACGTCCGCGCTGGTCTACCGCGTGGTCCACCAGGAACCCGACCTCTCCCGGGTGCCGCCGAGCCTGGTCCCGCTGATCGTGCCGTGCCTGGTCCGCGACCCCGCGCACCGCCCGACGCCCGCCCGGCTGCTGGAGCTGATCGGCCCGCCGTCCGCCGAACCGTCCTGGCTGCCCGCGCGCATCCACACCATGGTCGAGCAGCGGCACACCGAGCTGAGCAAGCTGCCCGCCAAACCGCCGACCAGGGTGATGGTGGAGGACCCGCCGCCCAAACCGCCGCCCAAACCGCCGACGATCGCCACCCCGGTACCGGCGCCCGTCCGCGTCGAGGCCGCACCCAAGGAAGTCCGCGCCACCGGCGTCCGGTTCAAGACCTCCCGCGTGGTGGGCTCGACCTGGGCCGCTGCGAACGCGCTGGCCGCCGTCATCACCGCCTCCATCGCCGACCCGGCCGCGGGCGCGCCCGACGCGGTGCGGCTGGCCGCGTTCATCGGGTTCCTGGCCTTCGCGGTGGCCGCGATCCGGCTCCTGATCGGCGTGGCCCGCTCGCCGCTCACCCTGGACGTCGGCCCGGACGGCATCACCCTGTCCAACGGGGCCGAGTCGCGCCGCCTGCCGTGGTACGCGATCGCCCGGGTCAAGGTCGAGGCCCACCACGCCCGCCCGTGGCTCGTGGTGTGGCTGGTCAGCGCCGCCAAGACCCCGGAGACGCTGGGCCGCGGCAGCTTCACCAAGCACAAGGGCGGCCTGCGCGTGTACCCGATCTCGCACGAGCGCTACCGCAAGCGCCGTGACCGCGACGTGGTCGAGTTGCGCTCCGCCCTGGCCTGGTACGGATCGGCCGCCTACGACCCCCGCTGACCCATAGGGTTTGTCTATCGGGGAGCGGCTGAACACGCGCCGGCTGGAGTTCCGGCGGATCAGCGACCGCTGAACGTCGCCTTCCCCGGTCCCTCGGCCAGGAACGACCGCACCGCGCCGCGCAGGTCCTCGGTGTCGAACAGCTCGGCCGCGATCGCCGTGACGTGCTCGTTCGCCTCGGCCACGCCGCCGCTCTCGAAGTGCGCCAACACCTGCTTGGTGGCCGCGTGCGCCAACGTCGGCCCGACCGCCAGCGCGAGCGTGAACTCCAGCGCCGCGTCGTCGAACCCCTCGTCCGGCAGCACCCGGTTGACCACGCCCCACCGTTCCAGCGTGGCCGCGTCGTACCGGTCGCCGGTCATCACGAACTCCTTGGCCCGGCCAACGCCCGCCCGCGCGGCCAGCCGCTGCGTGCCGCCCATGGTCGGGGTCAGCCCGACGACCTTCTCCACCAGACCGAACTTCGCCCGTTCGGCGGCCAGCACGATGTCGCACGCCACCGCGACCTCGAACGCCCAGGTGAGGCACAGCCCGTGCGCGGCGAACACGGTCGGGAACGGCAGTGCGGCCACCCGTTCCGGCAGCTCCAGCATCTGGTCGAACAGGGCCTTGGCCTGCGCGGACGTCTTCTGCGCGGCGAACAGCCCCACGTCGACACCGCCGCTGACGACCTTGCCCTCGAAGCGGATCAGCAACGCCCGCGCGGGCCGTTCCTCCAAGTCGTCGACCGCCGCCTCCAGCAGGTCCTGCAACTCGGCGGTGTAGAGGTTCAACGGAGGAGCGTCGACGGTGAGCACGGCCAGCCCGACCGCGTCCCGCTCGAGGCGGACCTCTTGCGCTGCCACGGCCGTGGACTTTACACGCGTCCGGAATGCCGAAAACCACGTGTCCGAATGGACCAGTGCGGGTGAAAATCCGCCCATGACTTCCTGGACCGTTCAGCCGGAGCCGGTTGACAGCCCGACCGCGGTGGCGGTGATCCGCACCTACTTGACGGACATCATCGGCCGGTACTACGGCCGCCCGGCCAGGTCCGACGAGGTGGACCAGGCGATCGCCGACGACCCGACCGACGACCTGGCGAGGTTCTTCGTGGCCGGTGGAACGGTGTGGTGCGAGGATGTGTCGGGTTCCGCCTGGTTGATCCCGAAACGGCCGAGTTGAAGAGGATGTTCGTCGATCCCGTGGCCCGCGGCACGGGCGGGGGAGCGGCGTTGCTCGCCGCGGCAGAGGAGGCCGCCGTCTCACTTGGCGCTTCGGCCATTCGCCTCGACACCCGCGCTGACCTGGTCGAAGCCCGCGCGCTGTACGCCCGGCACGGTTACCGTGAGGTGCCCCCGTTCAACGACGACCGCTATGCGGAGCACTGGTTCGGAAAGCGGCTATCGGGGTCATTCGGTTCCCGAATGACTGGTGTGAGGTCTCTCACTTGACAGTGAATAACCGTCCCAGTTGAGTATGTGGCGAAAGTTGGCCGCGGAATGAAATGGGGATCAGTCCAGTGGCTTTCGCCGTTGAGTTGACATTTCGTGATGCGCGCCAGGTGCGCAGATCCATTCATCTCGCACACCGGGAATATTGGCGTCCACTCGCCGATCAGGGCGTGCTCGTCGGAACCGGCCCTTGGGCCGACGGTTCCGGCGTGCTGCTGATCGTGCAAGTACCTGACGACGCCGCGGCCCGGGACCTGGTGCGCGGTGACCCGTACGTGCGATCGCAATCGATCGCGGAGGTGCGCATACGTCAGTGGCACGTGCTGCTGGGTGTGCCGGAAGGTGAGCGCGTGCCGGGCATCGTCCGGCCGCGTGACGGGCAGAGCGCCGAGGCGCGTTCGCGTGAGCAGTTGACGCCGCACGAGCACCGGATCGCCCTGATGATGTTGGAGGGCATGACGAACCGGCAGATCGCCGAGCACTTCTCGGTGTCGACCCGGGCCGTCGAACTCCACATCACCCGCATCTACCGCAAGCTCGACATCGGCAGGCGGGCTCAGCTCGCCGCGGCGATGCCGTGGGGGCAGCGCTCCTACTTGTAGGCGCGTACCGGGTCGGGAACAGGCCGTGAGGATCGATCCTTCGATCTTCACGGCCTTTCGGCTGTTCGGGTGGTGAGGCTGATTTTTGCTAACGGTCCGTGTTGATCAACTAAGGGGGCGGTAAAGGGGTACGGATCGACGTGGCAAAAGTTCACCGACCGTGCGGTATGTCACACGATTAGGCGATTCGGGTGACTTCTGTCAATACTCCTTACCCGTCGGTAACGTCAGTGGTGGGAGTCCTGTGGTGCGCAACCTCGTCGTCGTGTCCGCCGTACTCGGTCTGCTCGCCGCCGGTTGCGGCGCCGAGGACGACAACCCGGTCAAGGCGGGCCCCGGTGTCACCGCCGACACCATCTCGCTGGGCGTGCTCACCGACATGACCGGCCCGTTCTCGCCCACGTCGCTCATCCGGATCAAGGGCTACGAGCTGTTCCTGGGCGAGCTGAACGAGCGCGGCGGCATCTGCGGCCGCAAGGTCGAGCTGAAGCAGGCGGACCACGGCTACGACGTCAACCGGGCGTTGGAGGCGTACTTCGACCTGGAACCGCAGGTGCTCGGGTTCATGGACGTCACCGGCACGCCGATGACCGAGGCCATCGAGCCGGACCTGATGCAGACCCGCGCCATCGCCGCGCCCGCGTCCTGGTCGGCGAGCCTGCTGGGCAACCCGCACATGGTCATCGTCGGCACCACCTACGACCTCGACGTGATCAACGGCCTGGACCACGTCAAGCGGTCCGGCCTGATCAGCGACGGCGACACGATCGGGCACGTCTACGTCGACAGCGACTACGGCCGCAACGCCCTCGAAGGCAGCACGTTCGTCGCCGAGCAGTGGGGCATGGAGCTCGTGTCGAAGGCCGTGCCGGAGACCGCCGACGTGGTCGCCCAGATCGGTGAGCTGAAGGCGGCGGGCGCGCAGGCGGTGTTCCTGAGCACGTCGCCGCAGCAGACCGCGACCGCCGTCGCCACCGCCGAGAGGATCGGCTGGGACGTGCCGTTCCTGGTCAACGCGGTCGGCTACGACCCGCTGATCCTCGACTCGCCCGCCGCGGCGGCCGTGGTGAAGCGGGTGCAGGTGGTGTCGCCGATCGCGCCGTTCGCCACCGACCTGCCGGGGCCGCGCGCGGTCGCCGAGGCGTTCACGCGCAAGTACCCGGACCTGAAGCCCACCGGCTCGGTCGACCACGGTTACGTGATCGGCATGGCGTTCGCGGCGATCCTGGAGAAGGCGTGCGCCGCGCGGGACCTGACCCGTGACGGTGTGCTGCGGGCGTTCCAGGACACCAACAAGGTCGAGACGAACAGCCTCACCGGCCAGCTGCGGTTCTCGTTGGTCGGTCGGCCGTCGAGCACCCAGTCCTACATCGCCAAGCCGGACCCGGCGACACCCGGCGGGCTGGCGGTCGTCGCCAACCTGTTCGAATCCGAGCTGGTCAAGCTCAAGGGCACGCGGGCCAAGTAGCTCCAGCGGGTAGTTTCCGGCGGTCCGGCCGGGGAATCCGCTGGGCATGATCGAGGTCCGCTTGACAGTGCCCACGACGGTGGAGCGGGTGTTCGCGGTGCTGGCCGACGGCTGGTCCTACGCGAGCTGGGTGGTGGGCGCCGCGCACATCCGCGAGGTCGACCCGGGGTGGCCGGGTACCGGCACCCGGATCCACCACAGCGTGGGTGTGTGGCCGGTGGCGGTGCAGGACGTGACCACGGTGCTGGACGTCGACCCGCCCGGGTTGCTGGAACTGGAGGCGCGGATGTGGCCGATGGGCGCGGCGCGGATCCGGTTCGAGCTGAAGACCGTGCCCGACGGCGCCGAGATCACCATGCTGGAAGAGGCCGTCAAGGGCCCGGTGTCCGTCCTGCCGGTGTCCGTCCAGTCGTTGTTCCTGGTGCCCCGCAACCGCGAGTCGCTGCGCCGCCTGGCCGACCTGGCCGCCCGCAAGGGCACCCTCTGACCCGCGAGTCGAACGCCCGGGACTCGCGGTCGGTAACTCGCGGTCGGTAACTCGTGGTCAGTAGAGGGTGCGGTGCAGGCCGCGGATCAGGAGGCGGTAGGCGTCGCCGGCCAGGCCGTTGCGGGCCAGGGCGGCGCGTGCGGCGTTGGCTCCCGCAGCACCGTGGACGCCGCCGCCCGGGTGCGCGGAGGCCCCGGCCAGGTACAGGCGGTCCACGGGGGTGTCGGCTCGGCCCAGGCCCGGGACGGGGCGGAAGACCAGCTGTTGGTGGATGGCGGCGGTGCCCGAGTTGATCGATCCGCCGATCAGGCTCCGGTTGCGCGCCTCCAGGTCCGCGGGCCCGTGGACGACCCGTGCCCGGATCAGGGCGCGGAAGCCCGGCGCGTGCTGTTCGATCAGCTGTTCCACGCGGTCGGCCCGGCGTCGCAAGCGGTCCGCCGACCAACGCTCGCCGCGCGGCACGTGCGTGTACGCCCATGCCGTCTCCGTGCCCGCGGGCGATCGGGTCGGGTCGGTCGTCGTCATCTGGCCCATGATCACGAACGGGGTGCGCGGCACCCGGCCGCACGCGATTTCCGTGCTGCTGACGGCCAACCCGTTGAGGTCGCCTCCCAAGTGGACGGTGCCGGCACCCCGCACCCCTTCGGCGGTCCACGTGATCGGGCCGTTCAGCGCCCAGTCCACCTTGATCGTCGCGTCGTCCCACTCGAACCGGTCCAGGTCCGCCACCAACCCGGACGGCAGGTGCTCGGCACCGACCAGGTTCGAGTACAACGCCGGCGCGGGCACGTCCGCCAGCACCGCCTTGCGCGCCCGCACGAACCCGCCGGAAGCGTCACGCACCCCCAGCGCCCGCCCACCGGCCACGACCACCTTCGTCACCGGGCGCGAGCACTCCACCACACCACCCAGCCGCCGCACCAACGCCTGCGTCAACGCCCCCGCGCCACCCTCGGGCACCGGGTACCCCACGTCCTGCCCGAGCATCGACAGCAGCCACCCGAACGCCGCACCGCCCGCCTGATCCGGACCCAGGTCGGTGTGCATCGCGTTGCCCGCCAACAACAACGGCGCGCCCTCACCCGTGAACCGCTCGTCCCCGAACGCCCGCACCGACTGCACGAACGACCGCGCGAACCGCAACGCCTCACCCGGCCCCAACGCGGCCAACAGCCCCGCTCCCGCCCGCACCGGGGGGAACGGCCGCATCAGGCCCTCGATCAGCTCCTCGCGCACCCGCTGCCACCGCGTGAACTCCGCCCGCCACGCGTCACCGTCACCCGCGCCGAACGCGTCCACCGACGCCGCCGTCCGGTCCACGTCCTGCGACAGCACGACGGCCCGGTCGTCCGGCAGCACGTGCGCCAGCACCTCCGGCGCCCGCCGCCACCGCAACCCGTGCCGCGCCAGGTCCAACCCGGTGATTACCGGTGAGGCCGCGCCCAACGGGTAGAACGCGCTGAACAGGTCGTGGAGGAACCCAGGCTCGGTCAGCTCGGCCGTGCGCACCGCGCCGCCCGGCTCCTCGGCGGCCTCCAGCACCAGCACGTCCCACCCCGCGTCGGCCAGCACGTTCGCCGCCACCAGCCCGTTCGGACCGGACCCGACGACCACCGCGTCCACGACATCGCTCAACGCACGTCTCCCTGGCTCTGGTGCACCGGCCGACCGAACCCCAGTCTGCGCCACCGACCACGGCGCTGCGGCGCGAGCGGCCCCCACGCCCCACGCCCCGCCGCGACCGCCGCCACGAACGACTCCAACGCCTGCCGCGGCTCGTGCGACGGCTCCCACCCCAGCGCCCGCATCCGGTCACAGTCCACAAGGGACGCCTGATCGGCCAACGTCAACCAGCCGGGGTGCACCGGCTGCAGACCCACGCGCCACGTCGGCCAGGCCAACGCCCGCAACACGGCCAACGGCACCGGCACCATGAACCCGCCGAGCACCGAAGCCAACTCCGCCGCCCGCAACGGCGGATCGGCCGCGATGTTGAAAGCACCCACCGCACGCAGCCGCAGGATTGTCCGAACAGCCCGAGCCACGTCCTCCGCGTGCACGATCTGCACCCGCAGCCCCCGCCACAACGGCACCGGCAACCACGAGCGCCCCACCACCCGGTACGGGATCAACGGGCTCAGCACCCACCGCTCGATCTCCGCGCCCGCGTCCGGCTGCACGACCGCGCAAGGCCGCACCACCGCCACGCCGGGGCGACCGTCGACCAGCCGTTCCAGTTCGACTTTCTGCGCGCTGTAAGCGCTGCCAGGCACCCCGCCGCACGGCCAGGCCTCGTCCACGGGCGCCGACGCGGGCGTGTACGCCGCGACCGACGACGTCACCACCAGGTGCGGCACGCCCACGCGTTCCGCCGCCCGCAGCACGTGCGCGGTACCGGTGATGTTGGTGCGCCGCATGTCCGGCTCACCCGGCGTGGGCTGGATCGCCCACGCCAGGTGCACCACCGCGTCCGCACCGTCGAACGCCCTGCTCAACACCACCTCGGCGGCCGGCGCGCCGACGTCGCAGCTCACCCACCCGGGCGAACCGGGCGGTATCCGCCGCGCGATGCCCACCACCTGGTCGCCCGCTTCGGCGAGCACGCGGCGCAGGGCCGTCCCCACGTTGCCGCTGGCACCCGTGACGACGACCCTCATGGCCACGCGAGTACCCCTACTTGCCGCCGCCAAGCCCGGCCCGGCGCAGTGCCTCGGCCATCGCGCCGTTCGCCGGCGGGCGCTCCTGCTGACGGGGCTTGCCGCCACCGTTGCGCTGCCCACCGCCGCCGCGCTGACCACGTTGCTGCCCACCGCGCTGACCGTCCTCGCGCGGCGGCTTGCGGCCCGGCTCGTCCTCCAGGCGCAGCGTCAGGCCGATCCGCTTGCGCGGGATGTCGACCTCCAGCACCTTCACCCGCACCACGTCGCCGGACTTCACCACGTCCCGCGGGTCCTTGACGTAGTTGTCGGACAGCGCCGAGATGTGCACCAGACCGTCCTGGTGCACGCCGACGTCCACGAAAGCGCCGAACGCGGCCACGTTCGTCACCACGCCCTCCAGCACCATGCCGGGCTTGAGGTCGGCGATCTTCTCCACGCCGTCGGCGAACGTCGCGGTCTTGAACGCCGGTCGCGGGTCGCGTCCCGGCTTCTCCAACTCGCGCAGGATGTCGGTGACGGTCGGCAGGCCGAACGTGTCGTCCACGAACTCCTGCGGGCGCAGGGACTTCAGCACGGCGGTGTTGCCGATCAGCTGCTCACCGCCCGCGCGCTCCTGCATCCGGCGCACCACCGGGTACGCCTCGGGGTGCACGGCGGAGCCGTCCAGCGGGTCGTCGCCGTTCGGGATGCGCAGGAAGCCCGCGCACTGCTCGAACGCCTTCGGGCCGAGCCGCGCCACGTCCTTCAACGCCTTGCGCGAGCGGAACGGGCCGTTGCTGTCGCGGTGCAGCACGATGTTCTCGGCCAGACCGGCGGTGATGCCGGAAACCCGCGTCAGCAGCGGCACGGACGCCGTGTTCAGGTCGACGCCGACCGCGTTCACGCAGTCCTCGACCACCGCGTCCAACGAGCGCGACAGCTTCGACTCGGACAGGTCGTGCTGGTACTGGCCGACGCCGATCGACTTCGGGTCGATCTTGACCAGCTCGGCCAGCGGGTCCTGCAACCGGCGGGCGATGGACACCGCGCCGCGCAGCGACACGTCCATGTCGGGCAGCTCGGCCGAGGCGAACGCCGACGCCGAGTACACCGACGCGCCCGCCTCCGACACCACGGCCTTGGTCAGCTTGAGGTCGGGGTGCCGCTTGAGGAGGTCGACGACCAGCTTGTCGGTCTCCCGCGACGCGGTGCCGTTGCCGATCGAGATCAGCTCGACGTCGTGCTTCTTGGCCAGCACGGCCAGCTTGGCGATCGACTCGTCCCACCGGTTCGCGGGCACGTGCGGGTAGATCACGTCCGTGGCGACGACCTTGCCGGTCGCGTCGACCACGGCCACCTTCACGCCGGTGCGGAAACCGGGGTCGAGGCCCATGGTGGCGCGCGTGCCCGCCGGGGCGGCCAGCAGCAGGTCGCGCAGGTTCGACGCGAACACCTTCACCGCCTCGTCCTCGGCGAACGCCCGCAGCCGGGACCGCAGGTCGATGCCCAGGTGCACGAGAATCCGGGTCCGCCACGCCCAGCGCACGGTGTCGCCCAGCCACCGGTCGGCCGGTCGGCCCTGGTTGTCCACGCCGAACCGGGACGCGATCCGCGCCTCGTAGCCGGTGGGCTCGTCCTCGTCGGCCGGGTCGAACTGGAGGTCGAGCACCTCCTCCTTCTCGCCGCGCAGCAGCGCGAGGATGCGGTGCGAGGGCAGCTTCGTGAACGGCTCGGAGAAGTCGAAGTAGTCGGAGAACTTGGCCCCGTCCTCCTCCTTGCCCTCCCGGACCTTGGACACCACCCGACCCTGGCCCCACATGCGTTCCCGCAGGTCACCGATGAGGTCGCCGTCCTCGCCGAACCGCTCGACCAGGATCGCCCGCGCGCCCTGCAACGCGGCGGCCACGTCCGCGACCTCCTCGGTCACGTACGCCTTCGCCACCTCCTGCGGGTCCTGCGTGGGGTCGTTCAGCAGCCCGTCGGCGAGCGGTTCGAGCCCCTGCTCGCGCGCGATCTGCGCCTTGGTCCGCCGCTTCGGCTTGTAGGGCAGGTAGAGGTCCTCCAGCCGGGCCTTGGAGTCGGCGGCCAGGATCGAGGCCTCCAGCGCCTCGTCCAGCTTGCCCTGGGACCGGATGGACTCGAGCACAGCCGTCCGACGTTCCTCGAGTTCGCGGAGGTAGCCCAGCCGCTCTTCCAGCGTGCGCAGCTGGGTGTCGTCGAGCGCGCCGGTCGCTTCCTTGCGGTACCGGGCGATGAAGGGAACGGTGGAACCACCGTCGAGCAGGTCGACGGCGGCGCTGACCTGCCCGGCCCGCACCCCGAGCTCGTCGGCGATCCTCTGGTGAATGGCTGTGGTCACAGCGAGCCATTGTGCCCTGCCCGGCCGACCACGTTCGGGCACCCCGACGTGCGTGCTCACTGCGGGTGAGCGCGCGTGGCGCGTTGTTGCACTATTCGGGTGGTGTGGTGGGGTTTGGGGGATCGTGTGGGTGGTTGTGCGGGAAGCTCTCGCCCGTGACCGAGGTGGGCTCGGAGGTCGCTGAGCGACCCGTGCGATCGAGCCCGCGGGCAGGGGACGGGCTGGTACCGCCGGGTGGCGTCATCGAAGGCGAGCTGCACGGGTTGGGCCGGCGTTTCGCCGTGTTCATGCGCACGGCGGTGCTGGTCTGCGCGAGCGGTGCCGCCGTCGTCCGAGCGTCTCCCGATCAGCGTCCGCTCGTGGTGGGCGTGGTCGCCGGGCTCGGCGCCTGGAGCGTGCTGTACACCCGGTTCGCCTTCCGTCGCTGGATGCCGGTCGCGGACACACTGGTGATCACGCTGCTGTGCCTGACGCAGCGGTGGACCGTGCCGCCGGACTCGTTGGGCGACAGCACGAACTGGGTCCTCGCCGTCGTCTCGATCACGGCCGTGGCGCACCAGTGGTTCACCACCACGACCGGTGGCGTGCTGCTGGCCACCGCGGTCGTGGTGGCGCACTTCGCCGGCAACGCCCTCGCCGCGCCCGAGACCTGGGCGGTCTCCGTCCCGGTCGGACTGTGGACCTTCGGTGAAGCCGGCCTGTCGAGGGTGCTGTTCCTGTTCGTCCGAGCCGGGGCGCGGCGAGCCGACCAGGCCGTCGCGGCGAGCGAGCAGACCCGGCTCGACGCGGCGGTCGCGGCGGCCCGGCGTGCGGACGAACGCGAGCACCTGGCGGTGCTGCACGACACGGCGGCGGCCACCCTGCTCGCGGTCGGGTCGCGCATGGTCGACGCCACGGAGCCGTGGCTCGCCGAACAGGCCGCCCGGGACCTGGCGGCGCTCGCCGCGCGACCGGAGTTCCCGGACGGCGAGGCGGATCTCGTGCGGCTGCTGGACCAGGTGGCGCGGCACGCGCCGGTCGCCGTGCGATTGCGCTCACCGCGGACGATGCCGATGCGGGCGACCCGGGCCGCGGCGATCAGCGCGGCGGCCCGGGAGGCGTTGACCAACGTGGCCCGGCACGCCGGGGTCGACACCGCGGAACTGAGCGTGGAGCGCGCCGGTGACCTGGTCACCGTGGAGGTCGCCGACCAGGGCCGGGGCTTCGCACCGGAGCGGGTACCGCCGCACCGGCGCGGCGTGTCGCAGTCCATCGAGCAGCGCATGGCGCGGGTCGGTGGCCGGGCGGTCGTGACCACCCGGCCCGGAGCGGGCACGCGGGTCCGCCTGGAGTCGCCGGATGACTGAGCAGGGTCGGGACCTCGTGGTGGACAGGCTTCGGCGCGGGCTGCGCCTGGCCACGCTCGCCATCGCGGTCACCACGCAGTTCGCGTTCGCCTTGCCGTTGTTGGTCGCGAACCAGGAGATCTACCTCAGCCCGGCCAGGGAAGCGCTCGCCTTCGCGATCCTGACCGCGGTCGCGATCGCGGCCGGGGTGCGGGTCCTGCGGGACCGACCGCTCGGCCGGTCGCGCTGGATCATGGTGGCGGCGGTGTTCACGGCGTCGGTGCTGGCCACCACCGGGATTCCGGCCGCCGAGCTCATGTCGGAAGCGGAGTGGTCCTACGGCGTGATCGGCTGGTTCGGGCTGCTGTTGCTGGTGGACCACAGTGCGGTCGCACCGGCCGTGTTCCTCGGCGCGCACACCGTCGTCGGCTTCGCGCAGCTGATCCTGGTCGGGCAGCACCGCGAGGTGGCCGACCTGGTCGTGGTCACCGCGGTCGTGCTCGGCTGCGAGCTGCCGGTCCTGGCCGCCGCCATGGCGCTGCGCAGGCTCGCGGTGACCGCGTCGGCCGCCGCCGGCCGGGCGGAGCGGGTGCGGACCGCCGACGCCATCGCGGAGCACCTGCACTCCGACCGCCGGTCGCGGTACGCCGATCTCGCGACCACGACCGTGCCGCTGCTGACCGACCTGACGACCGGCTCGGCGGACCTGGGCGACGAACGGGTGCGCAACGCCTACGCCGTGGCGGCGGCACGGCTGCGCCGGCTGTTCGCCGAGCACGACGAGGTCGTCGACCCACTGCTGCACGAGCTGCGCGCGTGCGTGGACCTGGCGGAACGCAACGGGGTCGTGGTCTACCTCGGGACGTGCGGAGACCGACCCACACCGCCCCCGGCGGTGCGCCGCGCGCTGACCGAACCGGCGTTGCGGATCATGGCGACGGCCACCTCCGAGGCGCGGGTGACGGTGCTCGGGTCGCCCGCCGGCGTCGCGGTGAGCGTCGTCGCCCGAACCGACGAGGTGGTCGTGAACGAACCGGAACCCGTCGCCGCCGACGACACGGGAGTCACCGTGACCCGGCTGGTGGACGGGGCGAACGTCTGGGTGGAGGCCACGTGGCGAACAACGGACTGACCACGGTGGTGGTCGTGGACGACCACCCGGCGATCGTCTCCGGCCTTGAAGCGTGGTGCGCCGCGGCCGAACCGCCGGTGCGGGTGGTCGACTCCGGGGCGACGCCGGCGGTGGCGTGGACCGACCCCGGCCTGTCCGCCGACGTGATCGTGTTCGACCTGCAACTGACCGGACAGGTCCCGGCCTACGCGGACCTGCGTCGGCTGGTCGACGCAGGCCGGCAGGTGATCGTGTACACCATGCGGGAAGACCGCGACACCATTCTCACCTGCCTCGACCTCGGCGCGTTCGCCTACCTCACCAAGACCGAGGGGCCGGGCCACCTGGTCGACGCGATCCAGGCGGCCGGCCGGAACCTGCCCTGCACACCACCGGCCATGGCCCGCGCCATCAGCACGGACACCCGGCCCGACCGACCGCGGCTCACCCCGCGTGAGGTCGACGTGCTGGTCAACTGGTTCGCCTGCGAGTCCAAGGAGATGGTGGGCCGCAAGCTCGGCCTGTCCGTGCGCACGGTGAACAGCTACATCGACCGGGTCCGCATCAGGTACGCCAACGTCGGGCGCCCGGCGTCGACCAAGGCCGCGCTGGTCGCCCGCGCCATCCAGGACGGCCTGGTCCGGCTGGACGAGCTGTAGCCGTAGCGAAAACCGGCCTGGATCGTGGGGCGAACGACCGTCACGGCACAAACCGACACCCCCGCCCGCGAGATCCGTCGAAATCGGTATCCGGGCCGGGCAACCTCGACGCCGTGCCGGCCTGTTGGAGCAGGTATGGGGAGACGACGCGGGAGGTTCGGGTGAAGCGGTCCGAGGACGGCGGGTACCGGGAGTACGCCACGGCGCGGATGGAGGCCCTGCGGCGGACCGCCTACCTGCTGTGCCATGACTGGCACCTGGCCGACGACCTCGTCGCGATCACGATCGGCAAGCTCTACCGGCACTGGCGCCGGGCCAAGGACGTGACGCACCTCGACGCGTACGTGCGCCGCATCCTGGTGCGCAGCCGGCTGGACGAGAAGGCCAGGCCGTGGCGGCGGGAGGAGCCGACCGACGAACTGCCGGAGACGGCGGTGGCGGCCGCCGTGGGCCGCCTCACCGCCGTGCTGACCACGGCCGTCCAGAAGCAGCTGCCGGGCACCGCGTTCGAGGCCAACCCGGGGGCCGAGTACCCGAAGGGCACACCGCACGGGCCGTTCGAGTTCTTCCACGTCAACACACCGTTGGTGGACTACGGCGACGGCTCGTGCGGCGGCGGGGAGGACTACTTCACGGCCCGCGCCACCACCGTCACCGCGGGCGTGAAGGGCAACGTCATGGCCCTGATCGGGCGGATGGGCGGCACGGCCTCGCCGTCGACCGAGTGCTCCACCGGCCAGGTCGCCGGGGGAGACCTCGACTGCGAACGCCGGACCGGCCCCAACGGCGAGGTCGTCGTGATCACCACGCTGTCCAACCCCTCCGGCGTGACGTATTACCGGTCCGAGGTCAGCAAGGCCGACGGAACCGGCATCATCGTGCAAGCCGAGAACGTCGCCGTGGACGCCAAAGCCGGCGGGACACCGGAAAGCCCGACCCCGCCGCTGAGCCACGAGCAGTTGACCCAGATCGCACTCGACCCGGGAGTGACCCTCTACCCCTGAGCCCGACTCGCGCCGGACGGCGGCCACACCGCCCGCGTGCACGGCCGGGCGGCGGTCGCGATCCTGCGGGGACGGTCGCGGGAGGCGTTGGGGTTGCTGGACCGGGCGCTCGCGTTGCTGGGGCCGGCCGCGACCCCGCTGGAGTCGGTGGCGGTGCACCAGGTGCGCGGGGCGGCGTTCGAGACGTTGGGGGAGTTCGCCGCCGCCGATTCCTGCTACCGCGACGCGGAGGCGGTGTGCGCGGCGATCGGGTGGTGGCACGTGGTGCTGGGCATGGCGTGGTGGCGCGCGGACGCCCTCGTGCGCCGGGCGGCGGCGGTGACCGGCGAGGAACGGCGGGCGCTCGCCCGTCGGGCGCTGGACCTGGCGCTGCCCGCCGCGTTGGCGTCGGAGGCGGTGCGGCAGCGGTTCCCGCACGGGCCGCTGCGGGAACGGTGGGTGGCGCTGGCCTCCGCACCCGCGACCAGGTCGGCGTTCCTGGCCATCCGGGCGGTCGAGGACCCGGCGTTGGCGGCGGAGTACATCGACCACATCGCGGGTGCGGTGTCGCTGGACGCCGTGGGGACGGCGGTGCCGGTGGAACGCGGTGAGTTGGTGATGCTGCCCGAGCCCCCGGCCGCTGAAGCGCACCTGCCTCATGCGGCTTCGGGGTTCGGCGCCGGTGTGGACCCGGCCTTTCCGAGCGCCGGGTTCGAGTTGCCGCCCAGGGTCCGGCTCGACCCGGCGGTCCGGAACGCCCTGGACGCCTGGATCGACGTGGCCGAGGAGCGGTACGGGTTCCCGGTGCGGTCGGAGCGGGCGGTGGCGTCGTGGTGACCGTGCAGCTCAAGTTCGTGGACGCGGGCGACCTGTACCTGTCGTGGCGGTGGGAGCACGAACCGGACCGGCCCCGCGCCCAGGTCGTGCCGCGGGAGCTCTTGCAGCCGGTGTTGGACGAGTGGGCGGCGGCGGTGCCGTCGCCGTTGCCGGGGGAGAGCGCCGACGGGGCTTTGCGGCGTTCGCTCACCCACGGGCCGCTGGTGGACCACGCGCGGGAACTCGACCTGGCGACACGGGTGTACCGGGCGCTGTTCCCGCAACCGCTTGCGGTCGAGTTCAACTCGTGGCTGGAACAGGGCATCCGGCCGCACCTGCGCGTCCAGCCGTCGCCGTCGACCGCGTTGGTGCCGTGGGAGGCGCTGCGGGTGGACGAAGGCGAACGGGCCGTGCACAGCCTCGACATCTCCGTGCTGCCGCCCGCGACCGTGGGCAACGCCCCAGGACGTCGGGTGACCGCGTTCGATCCACAAGGGACGGTCGTGGGCGTGCTGGACCCCAAGGTGCCGGGGTTCGCCGACGCGTCCGGTCTGGGATCGGTGCTCGGCAGGGTCACGCCGGAACTGGCCACGTTGGCTTCCGGGTTCGCGCCCGGCGGTGTGCGCCGTGACGACATCGACCGCGACCACCTCGAACGGGCCTTGGCCACCGCCGCGCGCTTCCTGTACGTGGGCCACGTGACCACCGGCGGCCACGGCCTGGGCGCACGAATGCACCTGTCCTGCACAGCCGACACCACGGGCCGGGCGGCTCCGCTGGGCGCGCACCGCCCGCTGGCCGCCGCCGACATCGTGCTCGGACACCGTCCCGGCCCCGTGCGGCCGTGGCGCTTCCCCAACCGGGTGGCGCTGGTGGCGTGCGAGAGCGGCGGCGACCTCCGCTTCGCTGAACCGTCCGGGCTGGTCACGGCCATGGTGCACGGCGGCGCGGAGCACGTGACGGCGACGAGGTGGACGTTGCCGACCGACGAGGGGCTGACCCGGCTGGTCCCCGGCTTCCCGTCGACCCCCGTGCTGGCGCCGACCGTGCTGGCGATCGACGCGGCCCACCGCGCCCCCGACCCGGTGACCGCGCTCAACGACTGGCAACGCGCCGCCGCCACCCGTTGGGAGGAGACGGGCGACCTCACCTGTTCCCCGATCGTGTGGGCCGCCTTCACCACCACCTGGGCGCCTGCGCCGCGAAGCTGGGACCGGTAGGGCGTCGGGGCCGCTAACGTCCTTGTTCGTCACCGGCCGGACGGCGGGGGTGCGGCTGCTGGTCGGCCCGGAGAACCCGCCCACCGCCAGTGTCGGCTCGGGCGACTACCCGCTCGTGTCGGCACCGGGTGCGGCGCGGTGCCGGCCGTGTCCTGTGTGGACGGATCGGGGTGGGAGGTGGTGCGGGACCTCACGCCCGGCCTGGGGGCGCGAGGTGTGGGAGGCTGCCGACATGCGGTGCGGGATCGTGTTGCCGTTCTTCGACGCCCCCGAGGTCGCCTCGTGCGCGTCGTTGGCGGAGGAGTGCGGGTGGGACGGTGTGTTCCTGGCCGAGGCGGTGTGGGGTGTCGACGCTTGGGTGGCGTTGACGGCGGCGGCGATGCGCACGTCGTCGTTGCGGTTGGGGACCATGCTGACGCCGTTGGCCCGGTTCAAGCCGTGGGACGTGGCGTCCAGGGTGGCGACGTTGGACCGGCTGTCCGGTGGGCGGGTGCAGCTGTCGGTCGGGCTGGGTGCGCTGCACCCGGGGTGGACGGCGTTCGAACGTGAGACGAGCCGTGCCGAGCGGGCGTTGCTGCTCGACGAAGGGCTCGCGGTGTACGACGGGCTGATGCGCGGACAGCCGTTCTCGTTCCGCGGGCAGCGCTACGACGTGCGGGAGACCGACTTCTTCCCACCACCACCGCCCGTGCAGCGGCCCCGTGTGCCGGTGTGGGTGGTGGGTGCCTTCGGTCGTGCCGCGTCGATGCGGCGTGCGGTGGCGTGGGACGGGTTGCTGCCGAACATCATCGCCGACGGTGAGGCGCGGGGGCCGTCGAGCCCGGAGGAGTTGGCGGCGGTGGTGGCGGAGGCACGGGAGCTGCGGACGTCGCTCGGGCTGCCGTGGGAGGGCTACGACGTGATCGCCGAGGGCGTCGCGACCAGCGCGGGGGAGTGGGCCGACGCGGGCGCGACCTGGTGGATCGAGTCGGACTGGGACACCACGGTCGCCGCCGCCCGCGACCGGATCGCCGCCGGACCACCGTCGGCCTGATCCGTGCCGCCGCCCGACCGGCCAGGTCAGCCGGGGAGCGCGGCCAGGACCTGGTCCGCCAGTTGCGCCGGGTCGTGGTGGTCCGAGCGGAGGACGAGCGTGTCCGGGGGCAGGGCGGTTCGCGCGGCCACGCAGCGGTCGACGTTGCGGAGCCGGAAGGCAGGGGCGTTGGCGTCGACCTGCGGGTTGTCCGGGTCGAGGACCTGCGTGTCGATCCGGCGACGCAGTTCCTCGGCCAAAGTCGTCTTGCCGGCGCCGAACGCGCCGTTGAGCCACACGATCACCCGCTACCTCCCCAGGGATCCCCCTCTCGACTCTGATGACCTCGTCCGGCGCGGGTTGGTCGGCGGGCAGGCGCGCCCGAGTGAGACGATCTGCACTGCCCGGACCGCCCGTCCAGCCGGTCACCCCGCTCGACTTCGGGCACACCGCCGAGCTGATCGCCGCGTCCTACGACGCCTCCAAGGCCTTCCTCGCGGGCGTGGAGATCGAGGGCCCCGGCCTGTACGGTCACCCGTCCGGGACATACTGACCGGTATGACCACTCTCGACCACTGGGGCGGGACCAGCCGGTACGTCGACCTGGACGGCCCGGTGCACTACGTCGACTTCGGCGGCGACGGGCCGCCGGTGGTGCTCGTGCACGGCTTGGGCGGGTCGCACCTGAACTGGTGCCTGCTCGCGCCGCACCTGGTCGACCGCCACCGCGTGCTGGCCGTCGACCTGGCCGGTTTCGGGCTCACCCACCCCGAGGGGCGCGCCACGACGGTGCCGGCCAACGCCCTGCTGCTCGAACGGTTCCTGGCCGAGGTCGTCGGCGAGCCGGTGGTGCTGGTCGGCAACTCGATGGGCGGGATGATCTCGATCCTGCACGCCGCCCGCCGTCCCGCGTCCGTCACCGCGCTGGCCCTGCTGGACCCGGCTGTGCCGCTGCCCCTGGGTGTCCGCCTGGACCCGCAGGTCGCGGCGGCGTTCGCGATGTACGCGGTGCCGGGGCTGGGGCAGTGGTTCCTGAGGAAGTCGCGCACGGGCGTGTCGCCGCGCCGGCAGGTGAAACGGGTGCTGAACCTGGTGTGCGCCAACGCGAAGGCGGTGCCGGAGGAGATCATCCTGGCGTCGATGTCGCTGCTGGAGCAGCGGGCCGAGGTGCCGGGCCTGGACGAGGCGTTCCTGGCCGCCGCCAGGTCGGTGGTGTGGACGGGCGCGACGAGGCGTCGGTACTACACGGCGATGAGCCGGGTGCGCGTGCCGGTGTACCTGATGGCGGGCGACAAGGACCGCCTGGTCCCCGTGGCGTCCGCGCGGGAAGTGGCCCGCCGCAACCCGTCGTGGCGGTTCGACGTCCTCGAAGACGTCGGCCACGTGCCGCAGATGGAAGTGCCGGAACTGGTGGCCGAGCGGATCAAGAACTGGCTCGAAGCCTGATCAGCGACGCAGGAACTTCGCCCACGCGGCACGCGGGAACGACAGCACCGGCCCGGCAGCGTTCTTCGAGTCGCGCACATCCGTGGTGTCAGCGTTGAACCGGATCTCCACACAGGCTGGGTTGTCGGCGCTGTGGCTCGACTTGAACCAGCCGCTGCGGTCGATGCGGTCCCTCACTCAAGCTCCTTGCGGATCTGCTCGATCAGTCCAAGCGACTCGGTCCGGTCGAGCGCGTAACTCATGGCCTGGTCGTGAGCCAAACTGTACTCGCGCATGCGCATGGGTTGATCGATCAGATCCGTGGACGTGATCGTCTCCTGCCAGACCAGGTCCGGCAGTCGGCTGCTGGCGAAGCCGAAGATGTAGAAGTTCGATCCGCCAAGCGCGTTGTAGTAGTCGGCGGAGAACGGGATGATCCGCACATCGAGCGTGTCCGGCAGTTGCTCGATCTTGTTCGCCAGGTGTCGGAGTTGTCCGGCCATCACCTCGCGCCCGCCGACCTGTTGCCTCAGCGCGGACTCGGTGATGAGCGCGGTGAGTCGGAGCGGATCCTCGCCATCCAGCCTCTGCTGCCGCTTCATGCGCACCTCGACCCGACGGTTCGCCTCGGCCAGCCGGATGCTCGGCCCGCCTCCGTGCATGACCGCCAACGCGTATGCCTCGGTCTGCAGCAAACCGCTGATCAGGCCCGCGTTGTAGGCGCGGATGGTCTCGGCGCCGTGTTCGAAGCCGAAGTACCGCAACATGTCCGCGTTGAACATGGCGGAGTAGGGGCTCCACCAAGTTCGCCTGCCGGCCGCCTCGCGAAGTGCTTGCAGCTCTTCGGTTTCGGCCTCGTCGAAGTCCAGCACGGCGGCGAGTTCCGCGAGTTTCTTCGCGTTGATCTTCACGCGTCCCGTCTCGACGCCCGACACGAACGACTGCCCGGTGTGGATGGCTTTCGCGGCCGACGCTGCGGTGATGTCCATGAGTTCGCGGCGCTCTCGCAGTCGGAGTCCGAGCTCCCAGGCGGCGACGGTTGGCGATGTGGATGCCATGGCGTTCCCTCTATCGGGTGAAGTCATTTGCTGATATCACTAAGACCGGCAACCATGGTAGCAGCGGATGTTGGTCGAGTGCGGGAGGCAGAGGATGAGTCGGGCTCGGGTGCACTTGTGGGCGCAGGTTCCCAGTGATGTCTGGATCAACTACGAGGTGGAGCCGGGTGGGGGTGCGGTGGTGTTCAAGATCGGGCAGGACGTGGAGTTGTACGTCGAGCCGGCTGCGTTGACCAAGATCAGCGAAGCCGCGGCGGAGGCGGTGGAGTTCGCGGGTGCGGTGGCCGCGGGCCAGGTCAGCTTGCGGTCGCCGTGACGAGTTCGTCGAAGCCCGCGCGGATGCCGTCGGCCAGCACCTGGACGTCCTGCACGCCGTCGAAGTCCGCGTTGATGCCGAAGGTGATCTGGTCGAGGTAGGAGAAGATGCCGACGCTGATCCGCATCGTGCTGGCGATCGGCACGTACGGGTAGATCTCCGACAGCCGCCTGCCCAGCATGAACAGCGGGATGCGGGGGCCGGGGACGTTGGTGGTCACCGTCTGCAACAGGTGCTGCGGGAACCGCACGGCGGTGCGCGAACCCAGCGCCAGCAGAGTTGGGGCGGCGAAGTTCGACAGGCCGGTGAGCACGTCCGCGCCCGCCGCCTGGCGGCTGCTCTTCAAGTCGTCCATCTGCTCGCGGATCGACGCCAGGCGCTCCAACGGGTCGGGCTCGCTGACGGGCAGGTTCACCAGCACCGCGCTGACCCGGTTGTTCAGCACCCCGCGCTCGGCGGAGGAGCGCATCGACACCGGCACCATGCTGCGCACCACCTGACCGTCCGCCAGTTCGTCCCGCTTCGCCAGCAGGTCGCGGAACCCGCTGGTCACGGCGGTCAGGATGACGTCGTTCACCGTGCCACCGGCGACCTTGCGGACGGCCTTGATCTCGGCGAGGTTCGCCTTGGCCCACACCCACCGCCGGTGCGGTCCGATCGGCCCGTTCAACGACTTCGGCGTGCTGATCGCCAACCGCCGGGCGGTCGTCGGCAGGCTGCCCAGCACGGCACGGCCGACCTCCAGCACCTCCGAACCGCTGCGCAACCGCTTGGCCAACGCCGGGAACGCGGCCAGGTGCTTGACCGGCGTCAACACCGCGTCCCGCACCCCGTCCACGACCAGGTCCAACGTCGACGGGCTCGGCGTCGGCTTCCACTTCACCGGCTCGGGCAGCGGCGCCTCCTCGCGCCAGTCCAGCAGCACCTGCATGAGATCGGTGCCCGCGACACCGTCGATCAGGCAGTGGTGCACCTTGGAGATGATCGCCCACCGACCACCCTCCAGGCCCTCGACCAGCCATACCTCCCACAACGGCTTGGACATGTCGAGGCGCTGCGCGAACAGGCGTCCGGCGAGGTTGCGGAGCTGGTCGTCCGCGCCCGGCGTCGGCACCGCCGTGTGCCGGACGTGGTAGAGGATCTGGAAGTGCTCGTCGTCCACCCACACCGGGCGCCCGACGTGCAGGGGAAGCGCTTTCACCCGCTGCCGGTAACGCGGCACGTTGCCCAGCTTGGCCGCGAACAGCCGCACCACGTCGCCGTACGACGGGACCGGACCCTCGAAAACCAGGACGGAGCCGACGTGCATGGGCACGTTCTCGTCCTCGATGAAGAAGAAACCCGCGTCCATGGCGCTCATCCGGTCCATGGCCCCGACCGTAGGCCTGTCCCGACACGCGGTCCAGACACTGCGGTCCAGGCGGCGCGCGAGTGGCTGTTGAGACGACCGCGCCACAATCGAGACTCACCGGTACTGGCGAAATCGATCGCCGCGAAACATCATGGTTACCTGGGGCACGCTCGACGCGGAGCGGGGGAGGGACCATGTCCGCACTACCGGAAATCCCACCGGACCACCCTGACCTGCACTTGGTCGAGGGTTCCGCACCGAGTCTGCTCTGGTACCTGACCGAGCCGACCCGTGCCGTGGTCGACATCGGCCAGTTCGCCGCCACCCGTTCGCTGCTGCGCGCCGCGCCGAGCGGCGACGGGCACGCCGTGCTCGTACTGCCGGGCCTCGGCGCGACCGACGGGTCGACGGGGATGCTGCGCAAGTTCCTCACCGGCCTGGGCTACGACGTGCACGGCTGGGGCCTGGGCCGCAACATCGGGCCGTCGGTCGAGGTCGTGCGCGGGATGCGGGACCTGCTGCGGGAACTGGCCGTCGGCGGCAAGGTGAGCGTCGTCGGCTGGTCGCTGGGCGGCATCTTCGCCCGCGAGCTGGCCCGCGAGTACCCCGGGATGGTGCGCCAGGTGATCACGCTGGGCAGCCCGTACGCGATGACCGACATGCGGCAGACCAGGGTCAACCCGGTGTACCAGCTGCTGGCCCGGTTCTACGTGTCGGGCGCGGACAGGCCGCCGCCCGAGCACACCCGGCCGCCGTTCCCGGTGCCGTCGACGTCGCTGTACTCGAAGTCGGACGGCATCGTGGCGTGGCAGGCGTGCATCTCGACGCCCGGCGCGCGGTGGGAGAACGTCGCGGTGGCCTCCAGCCACCTCGGCTACGGCTACAACGCCTCCGTGCTGTGGGTGATCGCCGACCGACTGGCCCAACGCCCGAACCGTTGGCGCCCGTTCACCCCACCGCCGGGCATGGCCGGGATGTTCCCCGCGTCTTAAGCAGTCGAATGGCGCGGGCGTACGACCTAGAGTGCGCGGCGTGTGGGATCAGCTCGAACACGCCTACGGCCCGGCGACCGACGTGCCCGATCTGCTGGCGCAGGTCCGCGACCCGGTGTCCGCGCCGGCCGCGATCGGTGAGCTGAACGCGAACGTCTACCACGACGGCGACGCCGTGCACTCCGCCGCGCCCGCCCTCCTCCCGGCCCTCCTCGACCTGGCCGAAGACCCGACCGTCACCGTCCGCCCGGCCGTGGTGGAGACCCTGGGCGACCTCGCGCACGCCGCCCGCACCGCCGAACCGGCGGACGTGGACGCGGCCTGGCCCGACGCGTGGACGGCGACCGTGCCGCGCCTGCTGGGACTGCTCGCCGACCCGGACGTCGAGGTCCGGCGCATGGTGACGTTCCCGTTGGCGCAAGCCCTCGGGCACACCGTCTGGCCGGCCCTGCGCGACCGCTTCGACGTCGAACCCGACCACGCCGCCAAGCTCGGCCTGATCGTCGCCACCGGCCACCACGCGGATCCGGCCGCGCTCGACTGGCTCACCGGACTGCTCCCGGACCCGGAGGTCCGGCTCGCGGCGGCGGTGGGGTTGCGGCGCTTGGGGATCGCGCCCGACGTCCCGTCACTGCTCGACGCGTTCACCGACGTGGAGGTGTGGGCGGACGCGTGGTGCGTCGGCAGCCCGCGCCCGTCCGCCGTCGTCTGGTGGCTCAACCGGGAACTCGGTGACGACCGCGCCGCGCGTCGGACGCTGGTCGCCGGACTGCTGGACCACCCGAACGCGGACGTCCGGGCCGGTGCGCTGTGGGCGTCCCCCCGACTGCTCGACGCCGACCTCCTGCCGCTGATCGCGGACCGCCTGGCCGACGACGAGCCGGAGAACCGCCGCCTCGCCGCGAACCTGCTCGCCCGTGCCCGCGCGCCCTTCGCCGACGACCTCGCCCTCGCCGCACGGGACGTGTACCTGCCCGCCGCCGACGCCGCCCTCACCGCGCTGGCCCTCCTCGGCGACGAACGGGCCGTGGAACCGTTGCGGCAGCGGCTGTCCGGTCCTCGGCTCGGCCTGCCCGTCGAGCCGAAATCCCGGCCGTGGTCGCCCCCGCCGTTGGCCGACGTCCTCATCGCGATGCGCGAACACGCCGACGCGCTGATCCCCGCCGTCCGCGCACGGCTGGAGAACGCGACCACCGACCAGGCGGAACGTTCGGCGTTCCGAAGGGTTCTCACGGCCTGGCAGGCACCGCTCGGTAAATGATCACCTGAATCACCTCTTGTGTTGGTCACCTTTTAACCGCAGGGTTCAGCGCGGCCCGTTGGCTCCGACGGGCAACCCTGACGGAGGTGGAGCATGTCCCCCGCACGCAAGATCGCCGCGTCCCTGTTCGCGGCCGTCACGCTGTCGACGTTCCTCACGACTCCCGCGCACGCGGCGACCGACGCCGAACTCGCCTTCCACTGGGCGCCCGTCCACTACCAGGACACGGACTCGTCCGACTACGACGCCGACTACCTGTCCACTGTGGACTTCGACGGCGAGTGGAACACCCTGGACAACTGGGAGAGCCAGGACGACTCGCTCGCCCGCCTCACCGGCGCCGCCTACTACTCGGTCGTGGAAACCTCGACGCACTGGTTCGTGGTCTACAGCTTCTACCACCCGCGCGACTGGGAGGACTCGCCCGACCCGCTCGGGCAGAACACCCACGAGAACGACATGGAGGGCGTGCTGGCGACGGTCCGCAAGGACGGTTCGACCTACGGCCGGCTCGAAGCCGTGGTGACGGTGGCGCACAGCAACTTCTACTCGTACGTGCCGGCGGGCAGCACGTTCACCTCCGGCCGGGAGGGCGTCGACGGCACCCTGCGGCTCCAGGGCACCCGGCCGACCACGCGCCAGGAAGCCAAGGGGCACGGCCTGTACGCGTGGAACGGCGCGGAGTTCCCCGGCGGCGACGGCGTGGTGTACGTGCCGAGCGCGACCGGCGAGGTGCCGTCGGGCGGCAACGACCGGTCCGTCGGCTACCGGCTCGTGGACACCTTCGCCGCCGGCGGCCTGTGGGCGCAGCGCAACAGCTCCACGACGTTCGCGAGCTGGGGCACGTTCCGTGGTGACAACGGCAAGGACAACGCCGCGAACACCGCTTGGGGGTGGGACGACGGCAACGACGGCAGCGACCTCCCGCGCGGTCTGCTCGCCACCGACCCGGCGTACCTCGTGTCGGTGTACTTCGCCAACCGGGGCTCTTTCAGCCTCGCGTACACCCGTAACGGGTACCGCCTCTAAAGTGGACGGGTGACCACAGGCGCGTCCGCAACACCACTGGCTCGACTGGTCACGGAGGTGTTGGCGCCCTGGGTGCTGGTCCTCAGCCTGCCGCTCCTGGTGGCCTGGCACGCCACCAGGAGCGTCCCGGAAACCCTGCTGTGGGGCGCGGTCGTGGGGTTGACCGGGTCGGTCATCCCGATGGCCGTGATCGTGCGCGGCGCGCGGCGGGGCCGCTGGGAGGGTCACCACGTGACCAACCGCGAGGGACGGCTGGTGCCGTTGCTGGTCTGCGTGGCGTCGCTCGGGCTCGGCATCGCCGCGCTGACGTTCGGCGGTGCGCCGAGGGCGATGGTCGCACTGGCGCTGTCGATGTTCCTCAGCCTGCTCGTGTGCCTGGCGGTGACGTTCGGCCTGCCGGTGAACGGCGTGCGCGGCTGGAAGGTCTCGGTCCACGCGGCGGTCGCGGCAGGCGCGGTGGCGGTCCTGACGATCACCTACGGCCCGTGGGTGCTCCTGGCCGCGCCGCTGGTGGCGTTGGTGGCCTGGTCGCGGGTGGCGCTGGGTGACCACACGAAGGCGCAGGTCGTCGTCGGCGTGGTCCTCGGCGCGGTGGTGGGCGGCCTGGCCTTCTCGATCCTGTCGTGAGGGCCCGGTTGTGAGGGCCCGGTTGTGAGGGCCCGGTCGTGAGGGCACAGTCGTGAGGGCACAGTCGTGAGGGCTCTCACGCACGGCGACGGCCGGTCACGCATTACTCTCCGGTAATGACGCTGAGGCTCGACACCGCAGGCCCGGTGGCGACGTTGACCATCGACCGCCCGGCCAAGCGCAACGCCATGAGCTACGACATGTGGTCCGCGCTGCCCGGCCTGCTGGCCCGCGTGCGGGACGACGACGCGGTGCGCGTGCTGGTCGTCCGCGGTGGCGAGCACTTCTCGGCGGGCGCGGACATCAGCGAGTTCTCCACCCTGCGCAAGGGCGCGGACGGCGCGGCCCGGTACGGCGAGGCCGTGCACAACGGCGAACGCGCCATCGCCACCCTCGGCAAGCCCACCATCGCCGCGATCACCGGGTTCTGCATCGGCGGCGGCTGCGAGATCGCGCTGGCCTGCGACCTGCGGGTGGCGGCGGCGGACGCCCGGTTCGGCATCACGCCCGCCAAGCTCGGCATCGTCTACAACTTCACCTCCACCAAGCAGCTGGTGGACGTGGTCGGCCCGGCGTGGGCGAAGCAGATCCTGTTCAGCGGCGAGATCATCGACTCGGCCACCGCGCTGCGGATCGGCCTGGTCAACGAGGTGCACCCGGCGGACGCGCTGGAGGCGCGGGTCAAGCAGCTGTCCGAGACGATCGCCGCCCGCGCGCAGGTCAGCGTCCGCGGCGCGAAGCACATCGTCAACCGGATCACCGACGGGCAGCACGACGAGGACGACGCCGTGCGGGCGCTGTACGACGAGGCCGTGCACAGCGCGGAGTACGCGGAGGGCGTGGCGGCGTTCCTGGAGAAGCGCACGCCGCGGTTTTAGCCGGGCAGTCAGGGCCGGGTTCAAACGGGTGCGTCGGGGTACTTCGACGGCATGACCGAACCCGGAGAGCCGATCGAAGAACGCACCGAAGAAGACCTCGCCGAAACCGAAGGGCCGATCAACCCCGATCCGCCGCACTCGGCGGGCACACCCGAGCCACCGGACCTCGACGTGGACCCGGAGCAGTTCCTCGACGAGGGCGAACGGCGTGGGCGAGAGGACGAACCGCCCTCCTAGTGAAACGTCTCCGCAGGTCAGAGGCCTGTGAAGGTGGATTGTGGCAGTCGCCCCATTCCTGCTGTTCGTCTTCCGCTCCGCGGGCGTCCGACCCCACTCACCGCGGGGTCGGACACCGGCAGGACCAGTCAGTCGTCGTCGTACTTGTTCGTGTCACCGGGCCACTCGCCGGTGAGCTTGTCGTAGCCGGTCGCACCGCCCCGGTCGATCGCGGCCTTCACCAGGCCGAAGATCGCGCCCTGGACGGACGCCGCCAGCAGCACCTCACCCCAGCTGCGGTCCTTCTGGGTCGGGGTCGGTGCTTCCTCGGTGCCGGTGATGAGCTTCCACACCTGGCCGAACAACGCGCTCGCGGCGAGACCGCCGAGCACGCTGAACAGCAGTCCGAGCGGTCGGTAGAGCAGCTTGCTCATGACTACCGCCCCCGCCGCAGGAGCTTCCACAGCAGCAGCACGACCGCCGCCGCGCCCGCCGCGAACACGGCCGGGTGCCGCCGGGCCTGCTGAACGCTCTGCTCCACGCGCTGCTGCACGGGCGGCGGCAGCGACTCGACCGCGTGCGCGGCCTTCTCGCCCACCTGGCCCGCGACCTCGCCGGCCTTGTGGCCCACCTGCTCGGCCACTTCGCCGGCCCTGTGGCTGACCTGGGTCGCCACGGCGCCGGCCTTCTCCCCGACCGCACCGGCGACCGCGCCCGCCTTGCCGACCTGCTCGCCCGCCTTGTCGGCGACGTGACCGACCGCGGCGGTCGTCTTGCTCGCCGCCGCCGCCACGGCCGCGTTGGCCCGGGTAGCGGTCTCCTTCACCTGTTCCACTCCCTCGTGCGCCTTGTCCTTGACCCGTCCGGGCACGTCGGTCTTGTGCGCCAGCGCTTCCACGGTGTCACCGAGGTCGCGTCGGGTCTGCTCGACATCGGCGCGCAGCTCGTCCGGGTCTTTGGGGACGTCCTTGCCGCTCATCGGTGTGCCCTCTCGCTCACGGTGGCGATGTCCTGCTTGACGCCCGCGATGGCCTCTTCCGGCACCGGCGGGGTGCCGCGGTCGAGCTGCTTGCGGCCGACCAGCGCGAGCACGCCCGCGACGATGAACACGGCCACCGCGACGACGAACGCGGCGATCCACGCCGGCATGGCGGTGGCCAGCAGCAGCACCAGCCCGGCGAGCACCGTCATCAGGCCGAACCAGGCCAGCACACCCGCGCCGCCGAGCAGCCCGGCGCCGGTGCCGATGCGCTTGCCCTTCGTGCGCATCTCGGCCGCGGCCAACCGGATCTCGTCCCGCGCCAGCCGGCTCAGCTGCTCCGAGAGCGTGCCCACCAGCTCGGCGGTGGACGGTTCGCGGTCGGCAGCACGGTCGGAGGCGCGGTCGGTCACCCGGTCGGTCACCCGGTCGGTGACCGGGTCGGCGGTGTGGGTGGTGGCGACGTGATTCATGGCCGTCTCCTCTCTCCGCTCACCCTCCGAATACCCGCAAACGTGTGGGTGTACGCGCGGTGTCCGGGGGAAACCCGTCGGCATGGCGCACGCACCGGAGGCACCGACCCAACTGCCGAAGAGGTCGTGGTGGGCCGTGCTCAAGCGGACGGTGAAGGAGTTCGGTGACGACAAGCTCACCGACTGGGCCGCCGCGCTCACCTACTACGCCGTGCTGTCGCTGTTCCCCGGCCTGCTGTTGTTGACCGCACTGCTGGGGCTGCTCGGGCCGAACGCCACACAGACCATTGTGGACAGTCTGGACGTGCTGGGGCCGGGCGAGGCCAAGGACACCATCGTGGGCGCGATCGAGAACCTGCAGCGGTCCGGGGCCAGTGGGATCCTCGCGATCGTCGGTCTGGTCACCGCGCTGTGGTCGGCCTCGGGGTACGTCGGCGCGTTCATGCGCGCGTCGAACTCGATCTACGACGTCGAGGAGGGCCGTCCGTTCTGGAAGATCATCCCGCTGCGGCTCGCGCTGACGATCGGCGTGGTGGTGCTGCTGGCGCTGACGGCGCTCGGTGTGACGCTCACCGGAGGGGTGGCCGAGTGGCTGGGTGGGCTGCTCGGGCTGGGCTCGACGTTCGTGACGGTGTGGGACATCGCCAAGTGGCCGGTGCTGTTCCTGCTCGCGAGCCTCGCGATCGGTCTGCTGTACTGGGCGTCGCCGAACGTGCGGCAGCCGAGCTGGCTGTGGATCACGCCGGGCGGCCTGCTGGCCGTGCTGGTGTGGGTCGTCGCGTCGCTGGGCTTCGCGTTCTACGTGGCGAACTTCGGGTCCTACAACAAGACCTACGGCTCACTGGCCGGTGTGATCATCTTCCTGGTGTGGCTGTGGATCTCGAACCTGGCCCTGCTGCTCGGCGCGGAACTGGACGCCGAGTTGGAGCGGGGCAGGCGGATCGAGGCCGGACAGCCCGAAGGGCGGGACCCGGTGGCCCCGCCCCGCGACACGACCGCGATGGACTGATCGGTGGTGACGATCAGGCCTGCTGTTCGGCTGTCTGCTCCGCGACCTGCTTGCGCACCTCGTCCATGTCGACCTTGCGGGCCTGCTCGATCAGGTCCTCCAACGCCGACTCCGGCAGGGCTCCGGGCTGGGCGTAGAGGACCACGCCGTCGCGCACGATCATGAGGGTCGGGATCGACCGGATCTGGAACGCCGCGGCGAGCTGCTGCTGCGCCTCGGTGTCGACCTTGCCGAACACGACGTCGCCGTGCTTCTCGGCGGACTTCTCGTAGACCGGGCCGAACTGCTTGCACGGTCCGCACCAGTCGGCCCAGAAGTCGACCAGGACCATCTCGGAGCCGCCGACAACCTCGTCGAAGTTCTCCGCAGTCAGCTCCACGGTGGCCATAGGTCCTCCTTGCTGTGGACATGGGGGTCGCCCCCTTGTACCCACGCCAACGAATCCCACACCTCTCGAATTCCCTTCAACGATATGTGGACGTCTTCAACAGAACGTTGTAGCTTTCGGGCCATCCGATCGCAGGAGGTGTGCCGTGCGCAGGACCGCAGCCCTCGCCCTGTCCCTGTTCGCGCTGGTCGCGTGCGGTTCGCCCGCCGAGGAGCAACCGGCCGGACCAGCCGACGACCTCCCGTCGACCGCGTCGATCGTGGAGGCGGTCACCAAGGACGACGCGCTGGCCGCGACCCTGCCCGCGGCGGTCGCGCAGGCGGGCAAGCTGCGCGTCGGCTCGAACATCCAGAACCCGCCGAACAACTTCTACGCCGCCGACGGCAAGACCCCGGTCGGTTCGGAGGTCGACCTGGTCAAGGCCGTCGGGGCCAAGCTGGGGCTGACCGTCGAGCACCAGGACATGGCGTTCAGCTCGCTCATCACGAGCCTCCAGGCGGGCCGGATCGACGTGACCATGGCCGCGATGAACGACACCCCCGAACGGCAGCAGGCGATCGACTTCGTGGACTACTTCACCTCCGGCATCACGATCATGGTGCAGAAGGGCAACCCGGCGGGCATCAAGGGTCCGGACGACCTGTGCGGGAAGGCGGTCGCGGTCAACCTCGGCTCCAGCCAGGAGACCTACGCCAAGGAGTTCAAGTGCCTGTCCGGCGACCCGATCTCGGTGACCGCCACCGACAGCGACACGCAGAACCAGAACCAGCTCCGCACCGGTCGGGTCGCCGCCATCCTCAACGACCTGCCCACCGCCGTCTACGTGGCCAAGACCGCGGGTGACGGCGAGTTCTTCGAGGTCGTGGACCTGGCCCCGATCAACGGCGGCCCGTACGGCATCGGCGTCAACAAGAGCACCCCGGAGCTGACCTCGGCCGTCCAGAAGGCGCTGCAGGCGCTCGTGGACGACGGCACCTACGGCAAGATCCTCGACGCCTGGGACGTGTCGCAGGGCGCGGTGACGAAGGTGACCGTCAATGGGCAGTGACATCGCACCGGGGGATGTCGAACAGAAGGACATCGCACCGGCGGACGAGCTGGTGGTCGTCCCGCTGCGGCACTGGGGGCGGTGGGTCGTCGGCGCGGTGATCCTGGCCGTGCTCGGCGCCCTCGGCTGGGCGCTGGCCGACGCGAAGATCGACTACGCCGCCGTGCCGGGGTTCTTCACCCACGACATCATGCTGCGCGGCCTGGTCAACACCGTCGTGCTGGCGTTGGTCGCCCAGGCCGGCGCGATCGTGCTCGGCATGGTCATCGCGCTGCTGCGCCGGTCGGCCAACCCGGTCGCCCGCTGGTTCGCCGCCGGGTACGTGTGGCTGTTCCGCGGCCTGCCGGTGCTGCTGCAGATCCTGCTGTGGTTCAACCTGGCGCTGGTCTTCGAGAACATCTCCGTCTTCGGGCTGTTCGAGGAGAAGACGAACGTCCTGGTGACGGCGTTCGTGGCGGCGCTGCTCGGGTTGGGGCTCAACGAGAGCGCGTACATGGCGGAGATCGTGCGGGCCGGGCTGAACAGCGTGGACCACGGTCAGGTGGAGGCGGCCAAGGCGATCGGCATGACGCCCGCGACCACGTTGCGCCGCGTCGTGCTGCCGCAGGCCATGCGGGTCATCATCCCGCCGACCGGCAACAACTTCATCAACATGCTCAAGGGCACGTCCATGGCGTCGGTCATCGGGTTCCTGGAGCTGATCCACGCGGCCAACAACATCGCCTCGCGCAACCTCCAGATCATGGAGACGCTGCTGGCCGCCGCCGCGTGGTACATGGTCGTGGTCAGCGTGGCGAGCGTCGGGCAGCACTTCCTGGAGCGCTACTACGGCAAGGGGGTGGCCCGGTGAGCCTCGTGCGGGCCGTGGGTGTGCGGAAGTCGTTCGGTCATACCGAGGTGTTGCGCGGCGTCGACCTGTCAGTGGACGCCGGTCAGGTGGTGTGCCTGCTCGGGCCGTCCGGCGCGGGCAAGTCGACGTTCCTGCGCTGCGTGAACCACCTGGAGACGATCGACGCGGGCCGGATCTGGGTCGACGGCCAGGCGGTCGGGTTCACCACGCGCGGCGGGAAGCTGTTCGAGCTGCGCGAGCGTGAGGCGGCGCGGCAGCGGCGGGGGATCGGCATGGTGTTCCAGCGGTTCAACCTGTTCCCCCACCGCACCGCTGTGGAGAACGTCGCCGAAGGTCCCGTGCACGTGCTCCGGACACCGCGTCGAGTGGCGTTGGAGGAGGCGCGGGCGTTGCTGGACCGGGTGGGGCTGGCGGACAAGGCCGGCTCGTACCCGCACCAGCTGTCCGGTGGCCAGCAGCAGCGGGTGGCGATCGCGCGGGCGTTGGCGATGCGGCCGAAGTTGATGCTGTTCGACGAGCCGACCTCCGCGCTCGACCCCGAGCTGGTCGGCGAGGTGTTGGACGTGATGGTGGACCTGGCCCGGGACGGCATGACGATGATCGTGGTGACGCACGAGGTCGGGTTCGCCCGGCAGGTCGCGGACTCGGTGGTGTTCATGGTGGACGGCGCGGTGGTCGAGGCCGGGCCGCCGGACCAGGTGCTGGACAATCCGCGACAGCAACGCACGCAGCAGTTCCTCGCGAAGGTGCTCTAGGTGGTCATGCGCATCCCGTCGTCCTACCTCGTCCAGTGCCGCGAGCCGGAGGGGTACCTGGACTTCGCCCGGTTCGGGCCGCCGTCGTTCGCGGTGGTGGACGCGTCCACGCGGCTGTTGGAGACGTCGGCGGCGGCCGGGCCGTCCACGGTGGACGACCTGATGCGGCAGGAGCTGAGGGCCAAGGCGGCGGTGGCCCGGCTGTGCCACGGGGACACCGACCACGTGACGTTGCTGCCGAACACCAGCACGGGTCTGTTCCAGGCGGCGCTGGGCGTCACCGGTCGGGTGCTGGTGTCGTCGGGGGAGTTCCCGGCGAACACCTACCCGTGGGCGCGGTCGCCCCGGGTCGACGTGGGGTGGCTGCCGGCCGGCCCGGTGACGGCCGACGTGGTGCGGGCGGCGTTGACGCCGGAGACGACGGCGGTGTCGGTGAGCGCGGTGGACTTCCGCACCGGGTACCGGGCGGACCTGGCGGCGTTGCGCGAGGCGGTCGGCGACCGGTTGCTGATCGTGGACGGTATCCAGGGGTTCGGGGTCGTGGACGAGCCGTGGGAGGTGGCCGACGTGCTCGTGGTCGGCGGCCAGAAGTGGCTGCGGGCGGGCTGGTCGACCGGTTTCATGACCCTGTCGGACCGCGCTCTGAGCCGGCTCGACCCGGTCCTGTCGGGCTGGACCGGCGCGGAGGACTCCGGGTTGTTCGACAACGCCATCCACCCCGTCGACGAAGGCGCGGCGGGCTGGTCGATCACCAACCTGAGCCCGATCGCGTCGGGCGCGTTGGCGGCGGCGTTGGAGCTGGTCGAGCTGGCCGGGGTCGAGTCGCTTTACGGTCGGATTGTTGAACAATCCGACGAGTTGGTCGAGGTCATCCACGCGGCGGGCGGCGAGGTCGTCTCGGCGACGGACCGCCGGGCGGGCATCCTCGCGTTCACCCTGCCGGACCACCCGCCCTCGGTGATCGGTGCGGCGCTGGTGGAAGCGGGCGTGACGGCCACCGTGCGGCCGGAGCACGTCCGCCTCTCACCGCACGCCTCGACCACGTCCGAGACCATCGCGCGCTTCGCCACCGCGTTGAAGGAGATCCGCAAACCCGCCGCCACCACTGTCGACGTGCCGCGCGAGACCTCCCGGGTGCCCGCGGTGACCTCCGACGTGCTCACGGCGTTGATCCCGACGGTCAACAGCCTGGCCGAGGCGTTGGGACCGGGCACCGAGGTCGTCCTGCACGACCTCGGCGCCCTGCCCAACTCGATCATCGCCATCGCCGGCGACCTCACCGGCCGCAGCGTCGGCGGCCCGATGACCGACCTGCTGCTCGGCCTGGTCCGCCGGGGCACCACGCAGGACCTCGCGGGCTACGAGACCTACGCCCCGGACGGCCGGGTGATCCACTCGTCCACCGTGTTCCTGCGTGACGCCCGGGGCGTGGCCGTCGGCTGCCTGTGCGTGAACAGCGACCCCGGACCCAACCGGCGACCGGAGAACGCCGTGTCGGCCGTCGAAGCGTTCCCCGGTGACGTGGACACCCTCCAACGCCTCCTGGTCGAACGCGCCGTGACGGCCGTCGGCGTGCCCGTGGAGTTGATGAAGAAGTCCCACAAGTCCCAGGTGGTGCGCGTCCTGGACGAGGCGGGCCTGTTCCTCATCCGCGACTCCGTCGACTACCTCGCGGGCGTGCTCGGCGTGACCCGGTACACGATCTACAACTACCTCAACGAGATCAGGGGCTGATCGCCTTCGTGCACGGCCGCGTAGGCGGCGTCACGGGCGGCGTTGGCCTCGTCGTCGGTGAGGGTCCGGGTGGGGTGGCGGAGGACCAGGCGCAGCAGCACGTTCTTCTGGTCCGGGCGAGCGCCGAGTCTGGCGACGGCGGCCGGTGGAAGGTCGTGGATCGGAGTCTCGCTCACTACGACGACCTCTTCGACCAGGTCACCGACTGCGGCCCGCACCACGTCACCGATGGTCTCGGTGTCGGCGTCCGGGTCGACCGCCACCGAGATGTCGCGGGTGATCGGCGGGTGTTTGGACACCGGCCGGTACGGGGTCAGATCCAGCATCTGGGCGGCCACGCGCGGGTCGTCGGAGGACAGCAGGCGGATGTCCGGGATGCCCTTGCGCAGCATCAGCAGCCGGTCCAGGCCCATGCCCATGGCGAGGCCGTGCACCTCGTCGGGCAGCCACGCCCGGCGCAGCACGTGCCGGGCCGCCAGACCGCACTCGGCCACCTCCAGCCACTCGCCGTCCACGAGCACGTCCACCTGACGTCCGGCAGACGTGTACGGGTGGGACGCGGGCGTGGTGCGGTAGCGCAGACCGGGCACGGCGGCCGTGATCACGGCGTCGATCAACTCGTCCAGGTCGGCCCGGTGGTGGGAGATCCGCCACACGTCGAGCTGGTGCGGCGTGCCGGAGTGCACCCGGTCGACCGCGTCACGGCGGTACACCATGCCGACGCACGCCAGCGTCACGTCGTCCCAGCCCTGCTCGGTGCCGAGCAGCCGCAGGGCGGGCGGCACCATGGCCGACGTGTGGCTGCGCAGCATCCGGTTCCCGCTGGTGTAGCGCGTGTAGCGGGCGTCGCGCGTGATGGCGTCCGGCGGGTAGCCCAACGCGGTGTAGTTGTCGTCGATCGACACCTCCGGGTGGTCGCGCAGCACGCGCAGCTCACCCGGCAGGGCGGTGGTGATCTCGTTGACGAGGAGTTGCACGGCGTGCGGCCCGTACGTGGGGTCGCTGAGGTCGCGAGGCATCGCGGGTGGTCCCTTCGAGCGGTGGTGGACATCGGCTGGAGGGATCCCCCGAGCCGGTCCGCCACCGGGACCACGTGAACTAGCGCACGCCGCAGGCCCCAGCGACCGGGTCTCCCGGCCGGGGGCGGCTAAATCGACGTGTCACGTTTTTCACCCTAGCCGGTGCGTGCCGCATGATGCACGCATGTTGTCGACCAAGGGCGAGGACTTCCGCGCGTTCTGGACCGAGCGCCACCTGTGCACGCTGACCACGATCCGCGCGGACGGCACGCCGCACGTCGTGCCGGTGGGCGTCACGCTGGACGTGGACACCGCCACCGCGCGGGTGATCAGCTCGCGCGGCTCGCACAAGGTCCGCCAGATCCTCGCCGCCGGCGACGGTGGCCTGCCCGCCGCCGTGTGCCAAGTGGACGGACGCCGCTGGTCGACGCTGGAGGGCCGGGCGGTGGTGCGGGTCGAGTCGGAGGCGGTCGAGGACGCCGTGCGGCGTTACGCCGACCGCTACCGCACGCCCCGGCCGAACCCCGAACGCGTGGTGATCGAGATCGCCGTCTCCCGCGTCCTGGGCACGGTCTGAGTCCGTGGTCGTCACCGTCACCGTCATCGGCATCGGGGCCGACGGTTGGGAGGGCCTGCCGCACGCGTCGCGCCACGAGATCGCGTCGTGCGAGGTGCTGATGGGCAGCACCCGCCAGCTCGACCTGATCCCCGGTCCCCTCCTGGATCAACGAGTCGAACGGGTGCCGTGGCCGTCACCGCTGGTACCGGCCCTGCCGGGGCTGCTGGCCCGGTACGAGGGCCGGCGGGTGGGCGTGCTGGCCAGCGGCGACCCGATGTTCCACGGCATCGGCACGACCCTGGTCCGGCTGCTGGGCTCCGAACACGTCCGCGTGGTGCCGCACCCGTCGTCGGTGTCCCTGGCGTGCGCCCGCCTGGGGTGGGCGCTGGACGAGGTGGACGTGGTCAGCCTGGTCGGCAAGCCCGCCGCGCTCCTCGTCCCGCACCTGCACCCCGGACGGCGGGTGCTGGTGCTCGGCGGCTACCCGCCCGAGGTGGCCGCTCTGGCGCCGGACGCGCGGCTGACCGTGCTGGAGCAGCTGGGCGGGCCCCGGGAGCGGGTCCACCACGACCTCGACTCCGCCGACCCGTTGCACGTGCTCGCGGTCGAGTGCGGTGCGGACGGCGCGTCGCTGACGCCGGGCCGTCCGGACGACACCTACGAGCACGACGGGCAGTTGACCAAGCGGGAGGTGCGCGCGGTGACGTTGTCGCTGCTCGCGCCGCGTCCCGGTGAGCTGCTGTGGGACGTCGGCGCGGGTGCGGGCAGCATCGCCGTCGAGTGGTGCCGGACCCACCCGAGCTGCCGGGCGATTGCCGTGGAGCAGCACGTCGAGCGCGCTGCGCGCATCACACGCAACGCCACGACGTTGGGTGTGCCGAACGTCCGGGTGGTCGTCGGGTCGTCGCCCGGTGTTCTGGATCTCGAGGCACCGGACGCCGTGTTCATCGGTGGCGGTCTCACTGTCGAAGGCGTGGTCGAACGTTGCTGGGACGCGCTCCGGCCCGGTGGGCGGCTGGTCGCCAACGCCGTCACGCTGGAGTCGGAGGCCGTGCTCACGCGGTGGCACGCCCGGCTCGGCGGTGACCTGACCCGGATCGAGATCAGCCGGGGGACCGCGATCGGCGGCTTCACCGGCTGGCGCCCGCAGATGCCCGTGACCACGTGGGCTGTGACGAAGGAGAACCAGTGACCGTCCACTTCATCGGCGCCGGGCCCGGCGCGGCCGACCTGCTGACCCTGCGGGCGGCCCGGCTCATCGCGGAGTCCCCGGTGTGCCTGTACGCGGGCGCGCTGGTGCCGGTCGAAGTGCTCGAACACTGCCCGCCCGGTGCCCGCCTGGTGGACACCGCGTCGCTGGACCTGGACCAGATCATCACCGAACTCGCCGCCGCCCACGCCGCCGGGCAGCAGGTGGCGCGGCTGCACTCGGGCGACCCGTCGGTGTTCAGCGCGATGGCGGAGCAGATGCGCCGCCTGGACGCCCTGGGCATCCCGTACGACGTGACGCCGGGCGTGCCCGCCTTCGCCGCCGCCGCTGCGGCGCTGAACCGTGAGCTGACCGTTCCGGGGGTGGGGCAGACCGTCATCCTGACCCGCACGTCGGCCCGCGCGACGCCCATGCCGCCGGGCGAGGACCTGGCCACGTTGGGCCGGTCCGGGGCCACCCTCGTGCTGCACCTGGCCGTGCAGCGGATCGCGGAGGTGGTGGCGGATCTGCTGCCGAACTACGGCGCGGACTGCCCGGTCGCGGTGGTCGCCCGTGCCAGCCGTGACGACGAGCTGGTCTTGCGCGGCACGCTCGCCGACATCGCAGACCAGGTGCTGGCGGCAGGCGTGAAACGGACCGCCGTCATCGTCGTGGGCAAGGTCCTGGCCGCCGAGGGCTTCCCGGACAGCCACCTCTACTCGACCACCCGCTGTCGGTCATGACCTCAGGCCCTGCCGACGATCGTGCCCGCGCGGTCGATCACGATGACGTCCACCGCGACGGGAGCGCCGCGCAGCACGTCGTCCGCCGTCGCCTTGGCCCGCACCGCCACCAGGTCACCCAACGGCACCCCGGCCGCCTGGCACACCTGCAAGGCCCCGAGCGCCGTGTTCGCCCCCGTCACCGCCGAGGCCACCGCGGGATCGCCCACCAGCGACGCCAGGAACCCCAGGTCGACCTGCGAACGCCCGGAGTGCAGGTCCAGGTGCCCGTCCGCCAGCTTGGACAGCTTCCCGATCCCGCCCGCGATGGTCAGCCGGGCCACGGGATGACGGCGCAGGTACTTCAACACCGCCCCGGCGAAGTCGCCCATGTCCAGCAACGCGTCCTCGGGCAGCCCGTGCACCGCCGCCGCGACCTTCTCCGACGTGCTCCCGGTGCACCCGGCCACGTGCTGGTACCCCTGCGCACGCGCCACGTCGATGCCGCGCCGGATGCTGTCGATCCACGCCGAGCACGAGTACGGCACCACGATCCCGGTCGTCCCGAGGATCGACAGTCCACCCAGGATCCCCAGCCTCGGGTTCCACGTCTTGCGCGCCAACTCCTCGCCGTGCTCGACCGAGATCGACACGACCACGTCCCCGCTGCCGCCGTGCTCAAGAGCCACCCGCGCGATGTGCTCACGCATCATCTGCCTCGGCACGGGGTTGATCGCGGGCTCGCCCACCGGCAGCGGCAGGCCGGGCTTGGTCACCGTGCCCACGCCGGGACCTGCCTCGAACACCACCCCGCTGCCCGGCGCACCGTGCCGGACCGTCGACCCGACCAACGCGCCGTGCGTGACGTCCGGGTCGTCGCCCGCGTCCTTCACGATCGCGGCGAACGCCCGGTCGGCGGACAGCGATTCACGGGCCAGCGCGAACGACGGCGTCTGGCCCTTCGGCAGCACGATCCGCACCGGGTCGGGGAACTCGCCGGTGAGCAGCGCCGTGTACGCCGCCGTGGTGGCGGCGGTGGCGCAGGCGCCGGTCGTCCAGCCGAAGCGCAGGTTCGTGCTCACGACGTCAGGATGCAACAGCCATGAGGACCGTGCTGGTACTGGGTGGCACGAGTGAGGCCCGTGAACTGGCCGCCCAGCTCACCGGCTTCCGGCTGATCTCGTCGCTGGCCGGCCGGGTGGCCGACCCGAAGCTGCCCGAGGGCGAGGTCCGCATCGGCGGTTTCGGCGGTGTCGAAGGGCTCGTCGCCTACCTCGAAGCCGAACACGTCGACGCGGTCGTGGACGCCACGCACCCGTTCGCCGACCGCATCACCGCGAACGCCCTCGCCGCCACCACCGCGACCGGCACCCCGTTCCTGGTGCTGCGCCGTCCCGGCTGGCCGCCCGAGGACGACTGGCAGTACGTGGACACCGTCGCCGAGGCGGCCGAACTCGTCGCCGGCCGCCGGGCGTTCATCACCACCGGACGCCAGGAGCTGGCCGCGTTCACCAGCGGTGTGGCGCGCACCGTCGACCCGCCCGACCCGCCGAACCCCCGCCTCGACCTCGTGCTCGACCGCGGACCGTACACAGTGGACGGTGAACTGGAGCTCATGCGCGAACACCGCGTCGAGGTCCTGGTCACCAAGGACAGCGGCGGCCCGATGACGGCGGCCAAGCTGACCGCCGCCCGTCACCTCGGCATCCCAGTCGTCGTCGTGCGCCGACCGCCACCACCGGAAGCACCGCTGGTGGAGACGGTCGCCGAGGCGGTCGACTGGCTCACCCGGGGTAGCGGCGCGGGGTGAACACCGTGCCGCGCGCACTGACCCGGGTCTGCGACGAGCCGATCAGCAGCAGGCACCGCATGTCCACAGTGGACGCGTCCAGTTCGGCCAGTGGCACCACGCGAACGGATTCCTCCGGCCCGCCGACGTCCCGCCCGATGACCACCGGCGTGTCGGGGGAGCGGTGCTTGAGCAGCAGGTCCCGCGCCGACTCCACCTGCCACGTCCGGCTGCGCGACGCCGGGTTGTAGATCGCCAGCACCAGATCGGCCTTGGCCGCCGCCTCCAGCCGCTCCTCGATCACGTCCCACGGCTTGAGCCGGTCCGACAGCGACACCACGCAGTAGTCGTGCCCCAACGGCGCGCCGACCCGGCTGGCCACCGCGTGCGCCGCGGTCAAGCCCGGCAGCACCCGCACCGGCACGTCCGAGAACTGCTCCTCGGTCGCCACCTCCAGCACCGCGCTGGCCATCGCGAACACACCCGGATCGCCGGACGACACCACCGCGACCCGCCGTCCGCGCTTGGCCAGGTCCAGCGCGAACGCCGCCCGTTCGGCCTCCACCTTGTTGTCCGACGCGTGCCGGCGCTGCCGGGGGTTCACCGGCACCCGGTTCAGGTAGGTCACGTACCCGACCAGGTCGTCGGCGTCCGCCAACGCCCGACGGGCCTCCGGCGTCAACCACTCCGGCCCGGCCGGCCCCAGCCCGACCACCACGACCTCGCCGCCACGTTCCGAACGCGGAGGCGCGGGCCTGCTCGGCAGCAGCGCCAACGAGAAGTACGGCACACCATCGGCGTCCACTTCGGACAGCGGCGCGGTGCGCTGCGCCCCGGTCGTCGCCCGCTCGACGTACCAGGCCTCGTCCAGCCGCCCGGCCTTCGTCAACGCCTCGCGCACCTGCGGGAACGTCCGCCCCAGCTTCATGATCGCCACCGGGTCGCCGCCCGCGAGGTGCTCCGCCAACGCGTCCGCCGACAACGTCCCCGGCAGCACGGTCAGCACCTCGTCCCGCTCCACCAACGGCCGCCCGATCACCGCCGCACCGGCGCTCACCGACGTCACCCCCGGCACGACCTCGGCCTCGTACCGGTGCGCCAACCGCTTGTGCAGGTGCATGTAGGAGCCGTAGAAGAACGGGTCACCCGCCGCCAGCACCACCACGACACGCCCGGCGTCCAAGTGGGCGGCCAACCGTGCCGCGCACTCCTCGTAGAACGCGTCGATCTCACCCTGGTAGTCGTCGGAGTCCTCGGTCGTGACGGGGTAGACCAGCTGCTCCTCGATCTGCCCGTCCCGCATGTACGGCGCGGCGATCCGGCGCGCCACACTCCGCCCGTGACGGGCGCTGTGGAACACCACCACGTCCGCCTCGCCGATCAGCCGCGCCGCCTTGACGGTCACCAGCTCCGGGTCGCCCGGACCCACCCCGACCCCGTACAGCCTGCCCGTCATTCTTCCTCGCTCGCGATCGCGTTGATCGCCGCCGCGGTCATGGCGCTGCCGCCCCGACGCCCGCGCACGACCAGGTGCTCCAACCCGAGATCGTTGGCCGCCAACGCGTCCTTCGACTCGGCCGCGCCGATGAAGCCCACCGGCACACCCAGCACGGCGGCCGGCCGTGGCGCGCCGGCCGCGATCATGTCCAGCAGGTGGAACAACGCGGTCGGCGCGTTGCCGATGGCGACCACCGCGCCGTCCAGCCTGTCCCGCCACAGCTCCAGCGCGGCGGCACTGCGCGTGTTGCCCATCTCCGCCGCCAACCCCGGCACCCGCGGATCGCCCAACGTGCACACGACCTCGTTGTCCGCGGGCAGCCGACGCCGGGTCACGCCCGCCGCGACCATCTGCGCGTCGCACAGGATCGGCGCACCCGCCAGCAACGCCGCCCTGGCGGCACGCACCACGCCGGGTGAGTGGTCGACGTCCGAGACCAGGTCGACCATCCCGCAGGCGTGGATCATCCGCACCACCACCCGGGCGACGTCCGACGGGAACCGCGCCAGATCGGCCTCGGCGCGGATGGTGGCGAAGGAACGGCGGTAGATCTCCGCGCCGTCCTTGACGTAGCTGGTCAACTGATCTCCTCGTACCCGTCGCCGGTCGCGACGAACTCCACCACGTCGCCGGCCGGCCGCCCGCACCGCCGTGCGCAGCCCGACCAGTGCACGCGACCCGGCGCGTTCCGGGTGTCGATCCAGCGGGTCGCGTCGGCCCGCACGTCGGCCAGCGACTTCGCGCACCCCGGCCGGCCGGTGCAGGCGCTCACGCCGTGCCACGGCGAGTCCGGCGAGGTGAACAGCCCAGTGGTGTCCGTGCCGACCGGCAGCACCAGGCTCCGCCACGGCGTGAGCCGCACCGGCACACCGGCGAGCAGGCGCGCGTCCAACCGCCCCAACGGCACGCCCGCCACGACGGCGGAACCGTGCACGCCCGGTGCGACCGGCGTCACAGCGGGATCGATCCTGGACGGGTGCGGAATGCCCAGGGCCTCGGTGATCTTCCGCACACCGCCGTCCACTTCGGACAGCCGCCACGCGTCGCCGCGGATCTCCTGGAAGACCCGTGCGGCGGTCACCACGGCGTCTACTGGATCGGTCACGCGAAGCCCGCAATCCCGCCCGGCCAGGAACAACGCGTCACCGACGAGCCCGATGTCACCCGCCAGGCCGCTCACCGCGCCACCCACCGTGACCAGGAACCGACCGGGCAGGAACGCCAGTTCAGGCACCGCGCACAAGGCGGCGTCGAGCGCGTCGACCAACGCCTGGTTGTCCTCCAACGGCGCGGCGATGATGTTGCGCATCCGCTCGTGCGTCACGGAAGGCAGCAGGCCGACCTCGCGCAGCCGACCGCCCAACTCCAGCTCCGCGCCCGGCGCCAGGCCCCTGATCTGCGCGTTCGCCCGTGAGGTCAGCTCGATCCAGCCGTCGCCGAGTTCCAGTGCGGCGGTGCGCAGGACGTCGAACTGCGTCGCGCTCAACGTGCCGCCGGGCACCCGCACGCGCGCCAACCCGCCGTCGGCGGCCTGGTGCACGTCGACGGCTCCGGGGCAGGCGTCCGGGCGAACTCGGTCGGTGGACATGGGCTGGATGCTAACCGCCGGTTAGGGTGACATCCGAACGGCGAAGCAACAGGAGGAAGCCGGTGTGAATCCGGCGCGGTCCCGCCACTGTGACCGGGAGAAGTCCCGGGAGCCAGGAACTCCGCTAGCCGTCCCCTACGACTTGGGGCGAGGACCCCCGAGGGATGGAGCCCGCACGTGATCCTGCTGTTGTCGACCTCCGACACGGACCTGCTGTCCGCCCGCGCGAGTGGCGCGGACTACCGCCTGGCCAACCCCGCCCGCACCGCCGTGGACGACCTCCCGGCGCTGGTGGAGGGCGTCGACCTGGTGGTCGTGCGCATCCTCGGCGGACGCCGGATGTGGGAGGAGGGGCTGGACTGGCTGCTGGCCCGGCCGCTCCCGGTCGTCGTGCTGGGCGGCGAGCAGAACCCCGACGCCCCGCTGATGGAGCTGTCCACCGTTCCCGGCGGTGTGTGCGCGGAGGCGCACGCGTACCTGGCCCACGGCGGCGCGGTGAACCTCGCGCAGCTGTACAACTTCCTGTCCGACACGGTGCTGCTCACCGGCCACGGCTTCACCCCGCCCGAGCCGACCCCCACCTGGGGCGTGCTGGAGCGTGAGCCCGCGGGCAGCGGTGCCGGTGACAGTGACGGTGCCGGCAAAAGTGACGGTGCCGGCAAAAGTGACGGTGCCGGCAAAAGTGACGGCCCGACCATCGCGGTCCTGTACTACCGCGCTCACCACGTGGCCGGGAACACGGCGTTCGTGCACGCGTTGTGCGACGCGATCGAGGCCAAGGGCGGCCGGCCGCTGCCGATCTTCTGCGCCTCGCTGCGCTCGGCGGACGCGGAGCTCCTGACCGAGCTGGGCAAGGCGGACGCCCTGGTGGTCACCGTGCTCGCGGCCGGCGGCACCAAGCCCGCCGACGCGTCCGCAGGCGGTGACGACGACGCGTGGGACGTGGGCGCGTTGGCCGCCCTCGACGTCCCCATCCTCCAGGCGCTGTGCCTGACCAGCAGCCGTGCCGCGTGGGACGAGAACGACGACGGGCTGTCCCCTTTGGACACCGCGACCCAGGTGGCGATCCCCGAGTTCGACGGCCGGATCATCACGGTGCCGTTCTCGTTCAAGGAGATCGACGAGGACGGCCTCACCGTCTACGTGGCCGACGAGGAGCGCGCGTCGCGGGTCGCGGGCATCGCCGTCCGCCACGGCAGGCTCCGCCACATCCCGCCGGCCGAACGCCGGATCGCGGTCATGCTCTCGGCGTACCCGACCAAGCACTCCCGCATCGGCAACGCGGTGGGCCTGGACACGCCGGCGAGCGTCGTGCGGCTGCTCACCGCGATGAAGGACCACGGCTACGACATCGGTGACGACCTGCCCGGCGTGGCGAACCTGGACGGCGACGCGTTGATCCACGCCCTCATCGCGGCCGGCGGCCAGGACGCCGACTGGCTCACCGAGGAGCAGATCCGGGGCAACCCCGTCCGACTCCCGGCGGCCCGTTACAGGCAGTGGTTCGCCACCCTTCCGGAGGACACCCGGCAGGACATGGAGCAGCACTGGGGTGCGGCTCCCGGTGACCTGTTCGTCGACCGGTCGAAGGACAAGGACGGCGAGATCGTCCTGGCCGCCCTCCGCTCCGGCAACGTCGTGGTCATGGTCCAGCCGCCGCGCGGCTTCGGCGAGAACCCGATCGCCATCTACCACGACCCGGACCTGCCGCCGAGCCACCACTACCTGGCCGCGTACCGCTGGCTGGAGGACGAGTTCGGCGCCGACGCCGTGGTGCACGTCGGCAAGCACGGCAACCTCGAATGGCTGCCCGGCAAGACCGTCGGCATGTCGGCGGGCTGCGGCCCCGACGCCGCCCTCGGCGACCTGCCGCTGATCTACCCGTTCCTGGTCAACGACCCGGGCGAGGGCACCCAGGCGAAACGGCGGGCGCACGCCACCCTCGTGGACCACCTCGTGCCGCCGATGGCCAGGGCCGACAGCTACGGCGACATCGCCAGGCTCGAACAGCTCCTGGACGAGCACGGCAACATCGCCGCGATGGACCCGGCCAAGCTGCCCGCGATCCGGGCCCAGATCTGGACCCTCATCCAGGCCGCCAAGCTCGACCACGACCTCGGCCTCGACGACCGGCCGCACGACGCCGAGTTCGACGAGCTGATCCTGCACGTCGACGGCTGGCTGTGCGAGGTGAAGGACGTCCAGATCCGCGACGGCCTGCACATCCTCGGCGAGGCGCCCACCGGCGAGACCAGGGTCAACCTGGTGCTGTCCATCCTCCAGGCCAAGCAGATGTGGGCGGGCCAGGTCGCCGCCCTGCCGGGCCTGCGCGAGGCCCTGGGCCTGGCCGAGGCCAGGACCGGCGCGGCCAACGCCCGGACCGACACGGACCGGGTCGAGTCGGAGGCCCGCGCACTCGTCCAGGCCATGGAAGACGCCGGGTGGGACGTGGCCGCGGCGCGGACCCTCACCGAGAACGAGGACGTCGCCAGGATCCTGGAGTTCGCGGCCGTCGAGGTCGTGCCCAGGCTGGCCCGCACCACGGACGAGATGACCAACGTCCTGCACGCCCTCGACGGTGGTTACGTCCCGGCCGGTCCCAGCGGCTCGCCGCTGCGCGGCCTGGTGAACGTCCTGCCGACCGGTCGCAACTTCTACTCGGTGGACCCCAAGGCGGTGCCGTCCCGCCTGGCCTGGGAGACCGGTCAGGCCATGGCCGACTCGCTCCTGGACCGTTACCGCGCGGAAACGGGGGAGTGGCCGCCGTCCGTGGGCCTGTCCGTCTGGGGCACCAGCGCCATGCGCACGGCCGGTGACGACATCGCCGAGGTGCTCGCCCTGATGGGTGTCCGGCCCACCTGGGACGACCAGTCCCGCCGGGTGACCGGCCTGGAGGCGATCCCGCTCGCCGAGCTGAACCGGCCGCGGATCGACGTCACCGTCCGGATCAGCGGTTTCTTCCGCGACGCGTTCCCGCACGTGGTCGCGTTGCTCGACGACGCGGTGCGACTCGTGGCCGACCTGGACGAGTCGGCGGCGGACAACTACGTCCGGGCGCACGCCCAGGCCGACCTGGCGCAGCACAACGACGCGCGCAGGGCGACCATGCGCATCTTCGGCAGCAAGCCGGGCGCGTACGGCGCCGGTCTGCTCCCGCTCATCGACAGCCGGAACTGGCGCGACGACGCCGACCTGGCCGAGGTGTACGCGGTGTGGGGCGGCTACGCCTACGGCCGTGAACTCGACGGGGTGGAAGCGCGTCCGGCGATGGAGAGCGCCTACAAGCGCATCGCCGTCGCGGCGAAGAACATCGACACGCGTGAACACGACATCGCCGATTCGGACGACTACTTCCAGTACCACGGCGGAATGATCGCCACGGTCCGCGCGCTCACCGGCAAAGCCCCTGCCGCCTACGTAGGCGACAGCACCCGGCCGGACGCCGTGCGGACCAGGACCCTGCACGAGGAGACGAACCGGATCTTCCGCGCCCGCGTGGTCAACCCGAGGTGGCTGGCCGCGATGCGCAAGCACGGTTACAAGGGCGCGTTCGAACTCGCTGCCACGGTCGACTACCTGTTCGGCTACGACGCCACCACGGGGGTGGTCGCGGACTGGATGTACGAGCAGCTCGCGGCGAGCTACGTGCTGGACCCGGAGAACCGGAAGTTCCTGGCCGAGTCGAACCCGTGGGCGCTGCACGGCATCTCGGAACGGCTGCTGGAGGCGGCGAACCGGGGCATGTGGGAGCACCCGGAAGCCGAGACGCTGGAAGCGTTGCAGAACGCCTACCTGGAAACCGAGGGCGACCTCGAAGACGGCCGGTAGCAGGGGCACGGCCCTCGGGGATCACGTGGTTTCGAAACCCGCGTGATCGACCGAGGGCCGTGCCTGTCTGACGTGGGTGGACGTCACTCGATCAGCGGACGCCCTGCATCTCGTATTGGGACCCCTGGCCGTCTGCTCCGATGCTGACCAAGCTCGGGACGGGCTCCAGCTTGATCGTCGCGTCGCCGATGTTGAGAACGCTGTCGGCGTTGAAGACGACGATCTGCTGGACATCGCCCATAGGGGATGTCCATCGATCATCGAACGCCAGGACGGGTCATCGGAGCCGGCGGCGGTGCCCGTGGGTTCTGTGAGCGGAAGCGGCCCAAGGGCGCAGCGGAGCGTGTCCGACCGGCCTACGCGCAGTGTCTGAACGGAGTACGGGCGGCACGGCTGGCAGAATCGGTCCAGGTCGGCAAACGACGCAGGATCGGTAACAGCGCGGACACGAGAGCTTGACACAACTCCGTGGCGCGAACCACACTTCCGCAAAACCTGGGAGCGCTCCCAGAACGTTCACCGCCGATCAACTGAGGAGTTCTCGTGCGCTACCGTCGAGCAGGCTTGGCCAAAGTCCTGGCCTGCACAGCAGTGCTTGCCGCAGCCGCCACGGCCTGCGGCTCGGGCGGGTCCGGAACGTCGCCCGACGGCAAGGTCGAGCTGACCATCGCGACCTTCAACGAGTTCGGCTACGAGGACCTCCTCAAGGAGTACGAAGCCGCCAACCCGAACGTCAAGGTCACCCAGCGCAAGACCGGCCAGGCCGCGCCGCACCACCAGAACCTGTTCACCAAGCTGGGCGCGGGCTCCGGTCTGGCCGACGTGGAGGCCATCGAAGAGGGCTTCCTCAGCCAGGTCATGGCCAAGTCGGGCCAGTTCGAGAACCTCAAGGACATCGGCCCGAAGGACGTCAAGGACGACCGCTGGCTGAAGTGGAAGGTCGACGCCGTCACCACCAAGGACGGCAAGCTCGTCGGCTACGGCACCGACATCGGCCCGCTGGCCATGTGCTACCGCAAGGACCTCTTCGAGGCCGCCGGCCTGCCGTCGGACCCCGAGGGCGTGAAGGCCCTCTTCGCCACCTGGGACTCGTACTTCGAGGCCGGTGACAAGTACGTCGCGGCGACGCAGAAGCCGTGGTTCGACTCCGCCGCGCAGATCTTCAACCCGATGCACAACCAGGCGAAGGTCGGCTACTACGACAAGGACGACAAGCTCGTCATCGAGACCAACGACGACAAGAAGATCTTCGACCAGGTCACCGGCGCGGTCGCGCGCGGCCAGTCGGCCAAGCTCGCCGCGTGGAGCAAGGAGTGGGAGAAGGGCTTCAAGGAGTCGGCCTTCGCCACCAAGACCTGCCCGTCCTGGATGCTGGGTGTCATCGCGGGCAACGCCGGCGACGCGCACAAGGGCAAGTGGGCCGTCACCGCGGCGTTCCCCGGCGGCGGCGGCAACTGGGGCGGCTCGTACCTGACCGTCCCGAAGCAGGGCAAGAACAAGGCCGAGGCCGCCAAGCTCGCCGCGTGGCTGACCGCGCCGGAGCAGCAGATCAAGGCGTTCAAGGCCAAGGGCCCGTTCCCCAGCCAGACCGAGGCCCTGACCTCGCCGGAGCTGCTGGACCAGGTCAACGAGTACTTCGGTGGCGAGAAGGTCGGCCTGCTGTTCGCCGAGCAGGCCAAGAAGGTCGCGCAGGCCCAGTACAAGGGGCCGAAGGACGGTGAGATCCAGGACAACGTGGTCTCGCCCGCCCTCACGTCGGTCGAGCAGGGCACCTCGCCTGCGGACGCCTGGAAGACGGTCATCGAGGGAGCCCAGAAGGCTGCCAAGTAATGACGACCGAACTCACGGTCACGCGCGGGCGGGGCGCCGAGCCCCGCCCGCCGCGGCGCGACGACAACGATGACATCGGTCCGGAGAAGCTCGGCTGGCGGCATCGGCTGACCCACCTGGACGTGAAGTTCTCGCCGTACCTGTACATCGCCCCGTTCTTCGTCCTGTTCGCCCTGGTGGGCCTGTTCCCGCTGGTCTACACCGCCTACGTCTCCCTGTTCGACTGGGAGCTGGGCGCGGACGAAACGCCGTTCGTCGGGATCGACAACTACACCACGCTGTTGGCCGACTCGCAGTTCTGGAACGCGATGGTCAACACGCTGAGCATCTTCGCGATCTCCACGATCCCGCAGGTGATCATCGCGGTGCTGCTGGCCGCGCTGCTCAACACGGCGCTGCGCGGGCGGACCGGCTGGCGGATGGGCGTGCTGCTGCCCTACGTGGCCAGCCTCGTCGCCCTGACCATCATCTTCGGCGACCTGTTCGGCGTGCAGTACGGCACGATCAACGACGTGCTGGAGGCGATCGGGTTCGGCCGGATCGACTGGCAGGCCGACCGCTGGTGGAGCCACATCGCCATCGCGACCATGGTCAACTGGCGGTGGACCGGCTACAACGCCCTCATCGTGCTGGCCGCCATGCAGGCCATCCCGCGCGACGTCTACGAGGCGGCCTGGGTGGACGGCGCGAGCAAGGTGCGCCAGTTCATCAGCATCACGCTGCCCATGCTGCGCCCCACGCTGATCTTCGTGATCGTCACGTCGACCATCGGCGGGCTCCAGATCTTCACCGAGCCCCTGCTGTTCTCGCCGTCCGCGGGCACCAGCGGCGGCGCGACCAACCAGTACCAGACGGTCGTGCTCTACATGTACGAGTCCGGCTTCCGGAGCCTGAACCTCGGCTACGCCTCGGCGATGGCCTGGGTCCTGTTCCTCGTGATCATCGTGATCGCCGGGATCAACTTCCTGCTCACCCGCAGGCTCGCGTCCAGTGGGGAGGCGTGATGGCCACCATCGCAGATCGCCCGGCACCGTCCACCACCACCGGGGCCAAGCGCCCGAAGCCCAGGCGCTCGAAGGCGGGATCGCTCGCCGAGCGGCGCCCGAGCTTCGTCGTCTACGGCATCCTGATCGCGTTCATCCTCGGCTCGGCGTTCCCGTTCTACTGGTCGTTCCTCGTGGCCAGCCACGACGACGGCGAGTTCACCTCCGACGCGCCCCTGCTGCCCGGCGGCAAGTTCTTCGTCAACGCGGGCCGGGTGCTGGACACCATCCCGTTCTGGAAGGCGCTGGGCAACAGCATCCTCGTCTCCGGCACGGTCACGCTGTCCGTGGTCGTGCTGTCCACGCTGGCCGGGTTCGCGTTCGCCAAACTGCGGTTCAAGGGCCGCGGACCGCTGATGGTCTTCGTGGTCGCCACGCTCGCCGTGCCCACGCAGCTCGGCGTCATCCCGCTCTACATGGCGATGGCGGAGTACGGCTGGTCCGGCACCCTCGGCGCGGTGATCATCCCCAACCTGGTGACCGCGTTCGGCGTGTTCTGGATGCGCCAGTACATCGCCGACGCCGTGCCGGACGAGCTGATCGAGGCGGCCCGCATGGACGGGTGCAGCATGATCCGCACGTTCTGGCACGTGTGCCTGCCCGCGGTGCGCCCGGCCGCGGCCATGCTCGGCATCTTCACGTTCATGATGTCGTGGAACGACTTCCTCTGGCCGCTGATCGTGCTCAACGCCGACAACCCGACGATGCAGGTCGCCCTGGAGAAGTTGCAGAGCGGCTACTACGTCGACAACTCGCTCGTGCTCGCCGGGACCACGATGGCCACGGTCCCGATTCTGATCGTCTTCCTCGTACTCGGTCGGCAGATCGTCGCCGGGATCATGCAGGGTGCTGTGAAGGGGTAGCTGTGGAGTCGATTTCCTTTCCCGAGGGATTCGTGTGGGGCGCCGCGACCGCGGCGTTCCAGATCGAAGGAGCGACCACCGAGGACGGTCGCACCGCGTCCATCTGGGACACGTTCTGCAAGGTTCCCGGCGCGGTGGTCGGTGGTGACACGGGCGACCCCGCCGTCGACCACTACCACCGAGTGGACGAGGACGTCCAGCTGATGGTCGACCTCGGCCTGCACGCCTACCGGTTCTCCACGGCGTGGCCGCGCATCCGCCCGGACGCCGGTCCGGTCAACCAGGCCGGCCTGGACTTCTACTCCCGGCTGGTCGACAAGCTGCTCGAGAACAACATCACCCCGTGGCTGACCCTCTACCACTGGGACCTCCCGCAGACCCTCGAGGACGAGGGCGGCTGGGCCAACCGGGACACCGCGTACCGCTTCGCCGAGTACGCCGAGTCGGTCGTCGGCGCGCTGGGCGACCGGGTGGACAACTGGACCACGCTCAACGAGCCGTGGTGCTCGTCGCTGCTCAGCTACGCCGCCGGCGTCCACGCGCCCGGTCGCCAGGAGCCGGAGGCCGCCGTCGCGGCCGTGCACCACCTGCTGCTGGCCCACGGCCTGGCCACCGCGGCGATCCGCGAGCAGGCGCCGAACGCCAAGATCGGCATCACGCTCAACATGTACCCGATCATCCCGGCGGACCCGGACGACCCGGCCGACCTCGACGCCGCCCGCCGGCTCGACGGCCTGCAGAACCGGATCTTCCTGGACCCGCTGTTCAAGGGCGAGTACCCGGCGGACATCGTGGAGGACCTGGAGCCGTACGGCTTCTCGAAGCACATCCGCGAGAACGACCTGGAGATCATCTCCGCGCCGTTGGACCAGCTGGGCGTCAACTACTACGCCGAGCACTTCGTCAGCGGCACCCCCGCACCGGACTCCGCTGCGTCCGATTCTTCGGGCCAGGTCCAGACCAACGGACGTCGCCCGACCGGGTCACCGTGGGTCGGAGCGGAGCACGTCACGTTCCCCAGCCGCGGCCTGCCGCGCACCGACATGGACTGGGAGGTGCAGCCGGACGGCCTCTACAAGGTGCTCGTGCGGGTGCACCAGGACTACCCCGACATCCCCCTGTACGTCACCGAGAACGGCGCCGCCTACCGCGACTCCGTCAACGACGACGGCTCGATCCACGACACCGAGCGGCTGGGCTACATCGAGTCGCACCTGAGGGCGGCTCACGCGGCCATCGAGGCCGGTGTCGACCTCCGCGGCTACTTCGCGTGGTCGCTGATGGACAACTTCGAGTGGGCCGAGGGCTACGCCAAGCGGTTCGGGATCGTGCATGTCGACTACGAGACCCAGGTCCGGACGCCTAAGATGAGCGCCATGTGGTACTCGCAGGTTGCCCGTGGCAACGCTCTCGCGGCGACGGTCGCTCCGTGACAGATGCCGTTGACCCGCCCAAGGCGCGACGACCCAACACCCGGCTCGAGGAGGTCGCTCGGGCAGCCGGGGTGTCGAAGTCGACCGTGTCCCGGGTGATCAACGGCGAGCCGTACGTCAGCTCGAAGGCGCGCGAGGCCGTGCACCAGGCCATCGGGAAGCTCGGCTACAGCCCCAACCAGGCGGCTCGGACGCTCGCGGGCAGCCGGGCCAACTGCATCGCCCTGGTCGTGTCCGAGCAGGGCAGCCGGGTGCTGGCCGACCCGTTCTTCGCCGGCGTGCTGCGCGGCGTGCACGCCGAGTTGGCGGGCAAGCGGGTGCAGCTCGTCCTCATGATGAGCAAGGAAGGCGACGAGCAGGACCTCGTCAACTACCTCTGCGGCGGTCACGTGGACGGCGTGCTGGTGATCAGCCTGCACGGTCAGGACCCGCTGCCCCGCACGCTCGCCGACGCGGGCCTGCCGACCGTGGTCGGCGGCAGGCCCCTCGGCGCCGGTGGAGTGCCCTATGTGGACTCGGACAACTTCAACGGCGCCATGGAGGCGGCTCGCTACCTGGTCTCGCTGGGTCGCAAGCGCATCGCCACCATCGCCGGTCCGCGGGACATGGCGGTGGGCATGGACCGGCTCTCGGGCTGGAAGCGCGGGCTGAGCCAGGCCCGGCTCGACACCGACCTGGTCGCGTACGGCGACTTCACCCCGGAGAGCGGCGCGGTCGCCATGGCCGACCTGCTCAAACGGGCACCGGACCTGGACGCGGTCTTCGTCGGCGCGGACATCATGGCACTGGGCGCGTTGCAGACCCTGCACGCGCACGGCAAGCGGGTGCCCGACGACGTGGCCGTGGTCGGGTTCGACGACCTGATGATCGCCTCCACCGCGGTGCCGCCGCTGACCACGATCCGGCAGGACGTGGAGCAGTTGGGGCGCACCATGACGTGGCGGCTCATGGCGGAGCTGGCCGGCGAGGAGAACCTCCCGCCGTTCCTGCTCCTGCCGACCGCGATGGTCACCCGGTCGAGCGCCTGAACGGGCGCTGACCGACCTCGCGTCCGACCCCGTCTCGAACCGGGTCCGGCCCCCGTCCGGATCTTGACGAGCGTGCCGCGACCCGAGCCCCAGGCTCGGGTCGCGGCCTTTTTCGAAGCGATTCGACGCTCGGTTCGACGCATTCGACACCAACGGGCTGAACACATCTCGCACTTCACTCGGATGGCGTAGCTCGCCCTCTTGCCGCCGACCGATTCGCCTGGCTACGGTCCAATTCTGCAAACTCTGGGAGCGCTCCCAGAGTTTGCGCACAGCCCGGGGGGAGGCGGATCCCTCTCGCCCACCGCCTCCTCCCACCCCCCCTGCGCAAAGGAGCGCAACAGCCATGAGACGACGGCTTCTGGCGTTGACCACCGCGGCCGTGGCCGCACTGGGTGTCGTGCTGGTCTCCACCGCGACGAGCCCGGCGGCGGAGCCCTCCGCCACGGGGATCGTCCAGCCGCACAACTGGCGCAACGTGGAGATCGCGGGCGGCGGGTTCGTGCCGGGCATCGTGTTCAGCCCGGCCGAGAAGGACCTGATCTACGCGCGCACCGACATCGGCGGCGCGTACCGGTGGGACAAGACCACCGGCCGCTGGATCCCGTTGCTGGACTGGGTCGGCTGGGACAAGTGGGGCTACAACGGCGTGGCGAGCATCGCGCCGGACCCCAAGAACGCGGACAAGGTGTACGCCGCCGTCGGCATGTACACCAACAGCTGGGACCCCAACAACGGCGCGATCCTGCGCTCCTCGGACCGCGGCAGGACGTGGCAGACGACCCAGCTGCCGTTCAAGGTCGGCGGCAACATGCCGGGCCGCGGCATGGGCGAGCGGCTGTCCGTCGACCCCAACGACGGCCGGGTGCTGTACTTCGGCGCGCCCAGCGGCAAGGGCCTGTGGCGCAGCACCGACAGCGGCGCCACGTGGTCGCAGGTGACGAGCTTCCCCAACCCCGGCAACTACGTCGCCGACCCCAACGACCCCAACGGCTACGCCAACGACATCCAGGGCGTGGTCTGGGTGACCTACGACCCGCGCTCCTCGACGGCGGGCAGCCCCACGAAGACGATCTACGTCGGCGTCGCCGACAAGGAGAACACCGTCTACCGCAGCACGGACGCGGGCGCGACGTGGACCCGGCTGGCCGGCCAGCCGACCGGCTACATCGCGCACCAGGGCGAGCTGGACACCGCGGGCGGCTTCCTCTACCTGGCCACCAGCGACACCGGCGGCCCGTACGACGGCGGCAAGGGCGACGTGTGGAAGTACAACACCGCGACCGGCGCCTGGACCCAGATCAGCCCCGTCCCGTCCAGCAGCTCCGACGACTACTTCGGCTACAGCGGTCTCACCATCGACCGGCAGAACCCGAACACGCTGATGGTCGCCACCCAGATCTCCTGGTGGCCGGACATCATCATCTTCCGCAGCACCGACGGCGGCGCGACGTGGACGCGGGCGTGGGACTTCACCAGTTTTCCGAACCGCAGCTTCCGCTACACCATGGACATCAGCTCCTCGCCGTGGCTGAGCTTCGGCGAGAACCCGCAGCCGCCGGAGGTCACGCCGAAGCTGGGCTGGATGGTCGAGTCGCTGGAGATCGACCCGTTCGACTCCAACCGGATGATGTACGGCACGGGCGCCACCATCTACGGCGCCACGGACCTGCTGAAGTGGGACAACGGCGGCCAGATCACCATCAGGCCCACCGCGGCGGGCCTGGAGGAGACCGCGGTGCTCGACCTGGTCAGCCCGCCGACGGGCGCGCCGCTGATCAGCGGTCTCGGTGACATCGGCGGGTTCCGGCACACGGACCTGACCAAGGTGCCGGCGATGATGTTCCAGCAGCCGTACTTCACCACCACCAGGAGCCTGGACTACGCGGAGAAGAACCCGGCGGTCATGGTGCGGTCGGGCGACTTCGACAAGACCGCGCGGCCCAACGACATGCGGGCGGCGTTCTCCACCGACGGCGGCGCGAACTGGTTCCAGGGCAGCGAACCCGGCGGCGTCACCGGTGGCGGCACGATCGCCGCGGCGGCGGACGGCAGCCGGTTCCTGTGGAGCCCGCAGGGCGCGGGCGTGCACTACTCGGTGGGCTTCGGCAACTCGTGGACGCCGTCCACCGGCATCCCGGCCGGCGCCGTGGTCGAATCCGACCGGGTCAACCCGAACAAGTTCTACGGGCTGGCGAACGACACCGTCTACCTCAGCACGGACGGCGGCGCGACGTTCACCGCGGGCGCGACCGCGGACGTGAGCAAGCTGCACGCGGTGCCCGGCCACGAAGGGCACCTCTGGCTGGCGGGCGAGGGCGGCGTCTTCCGCTCGACCGACTCCGCCGCGACCGTCACGGAGATCTGGCCCGATTCCGTCACCAGCGCGGTCAACATCGGCTTCGGCAAGCCCAGGGAGGGCAACACCTATCCCGCGCTCTACGCGGTGATGACCCTCAACGGCAAGACCGGCGTGTACCGGTCCGACGACGAGGCCGGCCGGGGCTGGGTGCAGATCAACGACGACGCCCACCAGTACGGGAACATGGGTGAGGCCATCACCGGTGACCCGCGCGTCTACGGCCGCGTCTACCTGGGCACCAACGGGCGCGGCATCCTCGTCGCCGACCCGAACGGCGGCATCACCACCATTCACCCCACGAGCACTACGAGCACCACGCCCACGTCGACGAGCCCGACCTCGTCGACCACCACCACCACCACGACCACCACCACCACTGGGCCGACCACGACCACCACGAGCCAGCCGCCGGCCGGCGCGTGTGAGGTGCGGTACCAGGTCGTCAGCCAGTGGGGAGGCGGCTTCACCGGGTCGGTGAAGATCACCAACCGGGGCACCGGCGCCGTCACGGGCTGGAGCCTGGGCTGGTCGTTCGCGAACGGCCAGCAGATCACCAACAGTTGGAACGGCAAGGCGTCGCAGTCCGGCGCCGCCGTGACGGTGACCAACGAGGGCTGGAACGGGACCATCGCGGCGGGTGGCTCGGTGGACTTCGGATTCCAGGCGAGCTGGCAGGGCAGCAACGTCACACCCACCGGCTTCACGCTGAACGGCAGGACCTGTTCGACGGTCTGAGGCCCCGATGGGTCCAGCCCCGATGGGTCTAGCGCAGCCCTCGTTTGGCCTGGCGGCGCAGCTGCATGATCCGGGCTGCGCCGACCAGGGCCACCACGATCGCGCCGGCGATCGCCGCGAACAGCAGCGCCACGCCCAGCGGCAGCGTGCCCGCCAGGCCGAGGAAGTTGATCGTGGCGCCGGTGAGGTTCTGCAGGATGAACACCAGCAGCACGATCAGCACGACGATCGAGGCCAGCACCGCGACCCAGGTGCCGCTGATCCTGGTCGGCTTGAGCTTCGCGGGCGGCCCGGCCGCCAGGTCCGGTGTGCCGGGTGAGGCGATCGGCGGCGGCGTGGGTTCGACGGTGCTCGGCCCGGTGTCGCGCGGACCCACCGCCGGCGGGCCGTCCGGTACCGGGCTCGCGGGCAGCGCTTCGGTGCGGTCGTCGTCACGCGGGGTGGTCACGGCGTGATTATCCGTCCGGGCCGGGTGATACGCCATCTCAGGCACACGGACGGCTGTACTCCAGCGCGCCGATCGCCCCCACGTACTGCTGCCACTCCTCGCGGGAGATGTGCGCCTCCACCGCGTCGCACATCGTCCGCACCGCCGTGTCGAAGTCGAACTCCCAGGTGCGCGTCGTGCCGTCCGACCTGGACGTGACCACCTGGTGCGGGGTGTCGCCGAACGCCACCCCGTAGACGCCCTTGGTGGACCCGTTGATCCGTCCCAGCTCGACCGGCCGCGTCGGGTCCGACACGTCCCACAGCGCCACCTTGTCCTCCTTGCCGACGCTGGCGAGGGCGGTGTCGTCGTGGCGGAAGCCCAGCGAGTGGATCGCTCCCCGGTGCGCCTTGCGGGACCACATCTCCTTCGGCGCCGACCGATCGGTCAGGTCGAGCAGTCGGACCTCGCCGTTCGCGCAGCCGAGCGCCAGGGTGCGGTTGTCCTCCGACAACGTGGCCGCGGTGACCTCCAGGCCGGTGTTCAGCTCCCCGATCCGCAGTGGCCGCGCCGGGTCGGACACGTCCCACAGCCGGACGGCGCCCGTGTCGTCGTAGGTCACGACGACCTCCCCGTCGGGGCTGTAGACGACGCCGGTGACCGGGCGCGCGTGGCCGGGCAGCTGCGACCGCTTGACCGGCCGGCCCGGGGCCGACCAGTCCCACACCGCGACCTCGCGGAGGTTCGACACGGTGACCAGGGTGCGGGCGCGGGCCGGGTCGAGCACGATCCGCTCCACCCGGAAGTCGAAGGTGTGCGCGACTTCGGCGGTGATGTCCGTGACGTCCCAGACCTTCGCCACCTCGTCCACCAACGTCGTGGCGAACGCCTGGTCCGCGCCGTCCACGGCGATCGACGTCACGGTCTCGTCGGCGGGGCCGAGCACGCGGGTGGTCGGCTGCGGCACACCGTCCGGGCTCCGGGCCTGGGCGGAGGCGAACGCCGGGCGGGCGGCCGGGTCCCGTGCGTTCGCCGCGAGCGCGCTGAGCACGCCGTTGCGCGTCTCGTTGGTCGGGTTGAGGTTGTACGCGGCGATGGCGAGCTGGTCGGCGAGCCCCGCGTCGCTGCTGCGCAGCTGCTGCGACTGGTTGGCCACGTACCAGGAGGCCGAGGTGCGCCAGCCGTCGGCGGCCTCCTTCTGCGACCGGATCGCGACGACCACGGCGGTGCCCGCGAGCAGCAGCAGCACGGCCAATAACGCGACGAGCTGCCGCAGCCTGCGGGTGCGCCGGTGCGCGAGCCGCCGTTCCCGTTCGCGGGCCTGGAGGCTGTCGGCCAGGAAGTCCCGCTCCTGGGCGCTGGTGCGCACGCCGTCCCGCCGCGTCCACTCGACCGCGGTGTCCAGCCGCGAACCCCGGTACAGCGCGTCCGGGTCGCGGCCGAGCGAGTCCCAGGTGGCCGCGGCCTCGGTGAGCTGGCGCATGGTGCGCAGCCCGTCCCGGTCCTCGGCGAGCCAGCCGCGCAGCCGGGGCCAGGAGCGGATCAGCGCCTCGTGCGCGATCTCCACGCTGTCCCGGTCCAGGGTGAGCAGCCGGGCGTGCGCCAGCCGGTCGAGCACGACGTCCACGTCCACGTCGTCGTCGAGTTCGGCACGGGGCAGCCGCCGCTTGGTGTCCTCGGTGCCGTCGCCGAGCGCGGTGAGCCGCAGGAAGACCTGTCGCGCCAACGCGCGCTGCTGCTTCTCCAACGACGTGTAGGTGCGTTCGGCGGTCTGCGCGATGGCGTGCTGGATGCCGCCGGCCGCCTCGTACCCGGCCAGCGTCAACGTGGTGCCGCGCCGACGCCGCCAGGTTTCCAGCAGCGCGTGGGACATCAGCGGCAGCACGCCGGCCTGACCGGTGGCGTCCGCGATGAGCCGGGACACCAGCGCCGTCTCCACCGTGCACGACGCCTTCACGGCGGGCTGCATGATCACCTGGCGCAGTTCCTCGGGACCCATCGGCCCGAGCAGCAGTTGGCCGTCGGTCAGCGCCTCCACCAGCGCCGGGTGCTGCGCGCAGTGCCCGTAGAAGTCGGCCCGCACGCCGAGCACGACCTTGCACCGGGCGGTCAGCAGCGCGTCGACGTACGCCGCGCGCTGCTCGACGTCCTGCCACAGCGTGAAGACCTCTTCGAACTGGTCCACGATCAGCAGGTCGGCGTCCAGGTCCGGCTCGGCCGTCTCGCTCGGCGTGGTGACCACGACCCGGCCGGTCATCCGCGGCACCAGGCCGGCGCGCAGCAGCGACGACTTGCCCGCGCCGGACGCGCCGAACACCGCGACCAACCGCCGGTGCGCGATGCGCTGCTCCAGGTCGTCCAGCAGGTGGTCGCGGCCGAAGAACCACTCGGCGTCCTCGGTGCCGTAGGCGGCCAGGCCCGAGTACGGCGGGTGGCCCTCGTCGGGCTCCGGCTCCGGGCTGGGCAGCACCTCGGCGGCGACCTGCCGCCACCGGTCCTCCCACTCGGCCACGTCGCCCTCGCAGGCGCGCACGTACGCCAACGTCACCGCGAGCGTCGGCAGCTTCCGCCCGCCCGCCGCGTCCGACAGCGTCGTCGCCGAGTAGTGGGCGCGTGCGCCCAACTGCCGGTAGCTGTACCCGCCCGCCTTGTCCCGCAACGACCGCAGGTCGGCGGCGAACTTGAGCAACGAGCTGTCGCCGACGTCCAACGGGCGCTCTCCACGCGGCACCGGTCCACCCCCTGCCCCAGTATCCCCGATTGTCCGCACCTGCTCGGCAACGTCAAATGTGCCGTACAGGCTGTCAGACGGGCGGCCGGAGTGTGTCCGCATCCGGCGAGTGCATTCGGGTGAAGACACAGCGTAGTCGTCCCGGCACACGGCGCCGTCCCACCGCTAGTCTCGGGGGTGTGGCCCTCCTGATCGTGTTGAACGGCCCGCCGGGGTGCGGCAAGTCGACCATCGCCCGCCGCTACGCCGAGGACCACCCGCCCGCGTTGGCGCTGGACGTCGACCGGGTGCGCGACCTGATCAGCGGCGACCTGCCGCGGGCCGGGCGGCTGGCGCGGGACATCGCGATCGCCGCCGCCCGCACGCACCTGACGTCCGGTCACGACGTGGTCGTGCCCCAGTTCCTGGGCCGCCCGGAGTTCCTGGAGCGCCTCGCCCGCCTGGCCGCCGACGTCGGCGCGACGTTCCACGAGATCGTCCTGTTCGACTCGAAGGAGAACGCCCTGCGCCGCTTCGCCGAGCGCGACACCATCCAGGCCACGCCGCGCGAGCTGTCGGACATGCACGACAACCTGATGGCCGTCATCGCCGCCCGCCAACCCGTGGTCATCCTCTCCCGTGAAGGCGACCCGGAGCACACCTACCAGGCGCTCCTGGCGGTCCTGGACGCGTAGGTCAGGCCAGGACCGAGTTCACGTACGGGTCGGGGTCGGCGAGGATCGCGCGGACGGCGGTGGTCGCGGCGCCGCGCACGGCGGCCTCGGCGCCCAGGGACGAGGCGACCACCCGCACCGGGGACCACTCGGCGCTGACCACGCGGCGGTCCAACTCGGCGTGCAGGGGCTCCCGCAGCCACGGTTCCAGGCGGGCGTAGGTGCCGCCCAGGACCACTGTGGGCAGGTCCAGGAGGTTCACCGCGCCGGACAGCGCCACGCCCAACCACTTGGCCGCCGACCGCACCGCCGTCGTGGCCGTGCGGTCGCCCGAGGCCAGCCGTGCCAGCAGTTCGTCCACGCCCGAGACGCCCGCCGCGCGCACGATCTCGTCCTGCCCGGCCAGCCGCTCCAGACACCCCCGCGACCCGCACGCGCACTGCGGCCCGCGCGGGTCGACCGACAGGTGGCCGATCTCGCCCCCGAACCCGGACACGCCCTCGAACAGCCCGCCGCCCACCACGATCCCGGCGCCGATGCCGATCTCACCGGAGATGTGCACGAAATCCGCCGCCACGTCCCCGTGCCACAGCTCGGCCAACGCGGCCAGGTTCGCCTCGTTGCCCACCAGCACCGGCACGTCCAGCGCCATCCGGCGGGTCAGCTCGCCCCGGATGTCCACCTCGCGCCAGCCCAGGTTCGGCGCGACCCGCAGCGACCCGCCGGCCACCTCGACCAGACCGGGCACGGCCACGCCGACCCCGCCGATCGGCACGTCCTGCTTCACCGCCGTCCGCACCGCCGTCGCCACCTTGGCCAGCACGCGGGCGGGGGAGGAGGCACGATTGTCGCTGGGCCGCAGCCACCGCGCCCGCACCCGTCCGGTGAGGTCGACCAGGCACGTCGCCAGGTAGTCGACCCCGATCTCGACGCCGAGCCCGTGCGGTCCGGTGGGGGACAGGTGCAGCGCCGTGCCGCGCCTGCCCGGACCGGATCGCGCCTGCGCCTCGCCCTCGGCGACGAGCCCGGCGCCGATCATCCGGTCCACCAGGCTCGACACGGTCGCCTTGGTCAGGCCGGTGCGGGCGGCGACGGCCGCGCGCGACGAGCCCGGCGTCTCGGCGATCGCGTCGAGCACGAGGGCGGAGTTGTGCCGTCGCACGGTGTGCTGGCTCGCGGGCTGCGGTCTGGACACCACTGGATACTAGCGGCTGAGTGCGATAAGTTCAGGCATCAAACTTATTGGAGGTGCCCTCGTGGACAAGTTCAGCTTCGGTCTGTGGACGGTCGGCTGGCAGGGACGCGACCCGTTCGGCGACGCGACCCGCCCCGTGCTGGACGCGCCGCTGGCGGTGCGCAAGCTCTCGGAGCTCGGTGCGTGGGGCATCACGTTCCACGACGACGACCTGTTCCCCTTCGGCGCGGACGCGGCGGAGCGGGACAAGCGCGTCAGCGCGTTCCGCGCGGCGTTGGACGAGACCGGCATGGTCGTGCCCATGGTGACCACCAACCTGTTCACCCACCCGGTGTTCAAGGACGGCGGCTTCACCAGCAACGACCGCTCGGTGCGCCGGTTCGCGCTGCGCAAGGTGCTGCGCAACCTGGAGCTGGCGGCCGAACTCGGCGCGGAGACCATCGTGATGTGGGGTGGCCGCGAAGGCTCGGAGGTCGATGCCGGCAAGCCCGTGCACGCCGCCCTCGACCGCTACCGCGAGGCCGTCGACACGGTCGCGCAGTACTCGATCGACCAGGGCTACGGCTTCCGCTTCGCGCTGGAGCCCAAGCCCAACGAGCCGCGCGGCGACATCCTGCTGCCGACGATCGGCCACGCCCTGGCGTTCATCTCGACGCTGGAGCACCACGAGTTGGTCGGCGTGAACCCCGAGGTCGGCCACGAGCAGATGGCGGGCCTCAACTTCGTGCACGGCATCGGCCAGGCGCTGTGGCAGGGCAAGCTCTTCCACATCGACCTCAACGGCCAGAAGGGCCCGCGCTACGACCAGGACTTCGTGTTCGGCCAGGGCGACCTGCTGTCCGCGTTCTTCCTGGTGGACCTGCTGGAGAACGGCGGCTACGAAGGCCCGCGGCACTTCGACTACAAGCCGCTGCGCACCGAGGACTTCGACGGCGTGTGGGAGAGCGCGGCGGCCAACATGCGCACCTACAAGCTGCTGCGCGAGCGGGCGACGGCGTTCCGCGCCGACCCCGAGGTGCAGGAGGCGCTGAAGGCCAGCGGCGTGTACGAACTGGCCGAGCCGACCCTGAACCCGGGCGAGTCGATCGCGGACTTCCTGAAGGGCGAGGACTTCGACCCGGCCGTCGCCGGTGAGCGCGGCTTCGGGTTCGTGCGCCTCGCGCAGTTGGCGACCGAGCACCTGTTGGGCGCGCGCTGATGGCGCTCGTCGCGGGCGTCGACTCGTCCACCCAGTCCTGCAAGGTGGTGGTGCGCGACGCGGACACCGGTGCCCTTGTGCGGCAAGGGCGTGCGGCGCACCCGACGGGCACCGAGGTGCACCCCTCCGCGTGGTGGGACGCGCTGCAGACGGCCATCGCGGACGCGGGCGGTCTGGACGACGTGGCCGCCGTGTCGGTGGCCGCGCAGCAGCACGGCATGGTGACGCTGGATTCCTCCGGCGAGGTGGTGCGGCCGGCGTTGCTGTGGAACGACACCCGTTCCGCGGCGGCGGCGGCCGACCTCACCGTCGAGCTGGGCGGTCCGGACAAGTGGGCCGAGGCGATCGGCAGCGTCCCGGTCGCGTCTTTGACGGTGACCAAGCTGCGGTGGCTGGCGGCGCACGAGCCGGAGTCGGTCGGTCGCACGGCGGCGGTGTGCCTGCCGCACGACTGGCTGACCTGGAAGCTGTCCGGCGGGACGTCGTTGGACGCCCTGACCACCGACCGCAGCGACGCCAGCGGCACCGGCTACTGGTCGCCGTCCACAGAGGACTACCGACCGGACCTGCTGGAACTGGCGCTGGGCAAGGTCGTCGCGCTGCCGCGGGTGCTCGGTCCGGCGGAACTCGTCGGCCGGTTCGGCGCGGGCGCGGGCGACAACGCGGCGGCGGCACTGGGCGTGCAGGCGCAGCCCGGTGACGTCGTGGTGTCCATCGGCACGTCCGGCACGGCGTTCGCGCGGTGGCCGAACCCGGTCGCCGACGGCACCGGCATCGTCAACGGCTTCGCCGACGCGGAGGGCGGCCACCTGCCGCTCGTGTGCACCCTCAACGCGTCACGGGTGCTCGACGCGACGGCGGACATGCTGGGCGTCGACCTGCCTTCACTGTCCGACCTGGCGTTGAGCGCTCCGGCGGGTGCGGACGGGCTGGTGTTCGTGCCGTACCTGGAGGGCGAGCGGACGCCGAACAAGCCCGACTCCACCGGCGCGTTGCACGGCCTGCGGCTGGACACCATGACCCCGGCGCACCTGGCGCGCGCCGCGGTCGAGGGCCTGCTGTGCAGCCTGGCCGACGCGATCGACGCGCTGGTGGCCCTCGGTATGCCGGTGTCGCGGGTGCTGCTGATCGGCGGCGGGGCCCGGATGCCCGCCGTGCAGCGGCTCGCGCCCGCCGTGTTCGGCTGCCCGGTGGTCGTGCCGTCGCCGAGCGAGTACGTGGCCGACGGCGCCGCCCGGCAGGCGGCGTGGGCGGCGAGCGGTGCGGACGCGCCGCCGCTGTGGACGGAACTCGCGTCGACCGCGGTGGAGGCCGACCCGACCCCGTGGGTGCGGGAACGCTACGCCTCCGCGCGCGACCTGACCGTCAACCGCTGATCCGACGCTGATCCACAGTGTTGATCCGACAGTGTTGATCCGAAAAGGGGGGTGCCTCCGCTGCGGAGGCACCCCCCTTCGGCGTCATGGCGCGTCGTTCAGGATCTCGTCGACCACCCGGTGGTTGATGGCGGCCCGCGTCTCATCGGTCTCGTCGGCGAGCGTGATGAGGGCCTTCCACAACGCCCAGCCGCGCGCCCGTGCCCAGGTGGCGGTGTCGAGGTCCACCGCGTCGCGGAACGCCTCCCGGCTCTCGCCCGAGAACATCGTCCACGCGATCACGAGGTCGCAGGCCGGGTCACCGACGCCGGACCCGCCGAAATCGATGACCGCGGTCAGCTTCCCGCCGTCGACCAGCAGGTTGCCGCTCGCGATGTCGCCGTGGAACCAGACCGGCGGCCCGGCCCAAGCAGGTGCGCGGAGGGCGTCGTCCCACACGGCCGCCGCCCGCTCGGTGTCGATGCGCCCCTCCAACTTGGTCAGCGCGCTCTGGGTCCAGTCGTCGTAGTGCGCGGGCGGCGTGCCCCGGTAGAAGCAGTGCGCACCGGCAGGCGGCCCGTCCGTCGCGTCGATGCGCTGCAGGGCGCGGATGAAGTCGGCGATCGAGACCGCGAACGCGGGGAGGTCGTCGATGCGGTCGGGTGCGGCGGTCTGCCCGTCCAGCCAGCGGCGGACCGACCAGTGGAACGGGTAGCCCTCGCCCGGTTCGCCCATCGCCAGCGACACGGGCACCGGAACGGGCAACGACGGCGCGAGCACCGGCAGCCACCGGTGCTCCTTCTCCACGGCCGGCGCGTAACCCTCGCCGGTGGGCAGCCGCACGCTCATGTCGTCGCCGAGCCGGTACGTGCGGTTGTCCCACCCGTCGACCTCGACCGGCGTCACCGGCAGATCGCGCCACTGCGGGAACTGGCTCGCGATCAGGCGCTTCACCAGTGCCGCGTCGATACCGGCGCGACCGTCCGCGTGGGGCATGTCGTTGCGCGGGACGTAGACCATCCCGCGAGCTTGGCGATCTCCCCGCCGTCACGGCAACGCATTTTCGGGCGCCGGTTCGCCGTGATCGCCCGGGGTACCCCCGGCTCTGGTCTACCTGATGCGGAGGTGTGCCCCGATGAGGGCTGTGGTGCTCAACTGCTCGCTGAAGAAGTCGCCCGAGCCGTCGAACACGCAGATGTTGGCGGACGTCGTCGTGAAGGCGCTGGAGGAGCGTGACGTCGAGGTGCGGACGTTCCGGGTGGTGGACTACGACGTGCCGCCGGGTGTGGTGACCGACCTGGGGGAGGGTGACCAGTGGCCCACCCTGCACGACGAGTTGCTGAACGGCGAGATCCTGGTGGTCGCCACGCCGACGTGGGTGGGGCGGCCGTCGTCCATCGCGCAGCGCGTGATCGAGCGCATGGACGCGATGCTCTCGGAGCAGGACGACGAGGGCCGCCCGGTCGCGTACAACCGCGTGGCGGGCGTCGTGGTGACCGGCAACGAGGACGGCGCGCACCACGTGATCAGCGAGGTGTCCGGCGCGCTCGCCGACATCGGCTACACCATCCCCGGCCAGGCGTGGACGTACTGGAACATGGGCCCCGGACCCGGCCCGGACTACCCGGACACCACGCACGGCCACGACTGGTCGAAGAGCACGGGCGAGGCGATGGCGGCCAACCTCCACGCGGCGGCCCTGGCCCTGGAGAAGTCCCCGATCCCCGCACCGCCGTCGAGCGGCTGAGCGGCCGAGCGGTTCGCGGCGCCGGACCGGAGGACTCGGGGTGCGCGAGTGGACGACTCCCGGGTGGGTATCCGACCGGCATGAGGATCGTCGTCACCGGCGCCACCGGGAATCTGGGCACGGCCCTGCTGCGCCGGTTCGCCGACGAGCCCGGCACGGCCCTGCACGGCATCTCCCGCCGCCCGCCGGAGGACGAGCCGCCCTACGACATCCCGTGGACCACGGTCGACATCAGCCGCGACGGCGCGGAGGAACCGCTCACCGAGGTCTTCCGCGACGCGGACGCCGTGGTCCACCTGGCCTGGCGCATCCAGCCCGGCCACGACGAGCGCCTGCTCTACCAGACCAACGTCGCGGGCAGTGACCGCGTGTTCACCGCCGTGGTCAAGGCGGGCGTCCCGCACCTGGTGCACATGTCGTCCGTCGGTGCGTACTCGCCGGCGGCGAAAGACCACACCGTGGACGAGAGCTGGCCCACCGACGGCCTCCCCAACTCCTACTACAGCCGGCACAAGGCGGCCGTGGAGCACCTGCTGAACCGGGTCGAACGCGAGCACCCCGAGCTCATCGTCACCCGCGTCCGACCCGGCCTGGTGCTGCAACCGGACGCCGCCGCCGAGATCAAGCGCCTCTTCCTCGGCCCGTTCGTCCCGCACGCCCTGTTCCGGTTCAGGCTGCCGGTGTTGCCGCTGCCGCGCGCGATGGTGCTCCAGTTCGTGCACGCCGACGACCTCGCGGACGCCGTCGCGAAGATCGTCACCACCAAGGCCGCGGGCGCGTTCAACCTGGTCTCCGAGCCGGTCGTCACGCCGCAGGTCCTCGCCGAGGTCATGGGCACCCGGCACGCGCCGATCCCGCCGGCCGTCCTGCGCACGGCCGCCCGCATCACCTGGCAGCTGCGCCTGCAGCCCACCTCGCACGGCTGGGTCGACCTGGCCCTCACCATGCCGCTGCTGGACGCGACCAAGGCGTTCACCCGGCTCGGCTGGACGCCCCGCCACAACGCCCGCGACACGCTGAGGCAGCTCCTCGACGGCCTGGGCCGCAAGGAAGGTCTCGAGCCGAGCCCGCCGCTCAAGCCCTGAAGCGCCAGTGGCCCTCGAACAGCGTCAGTGGCCCTCGAACAGGTTGGTCCAGCCCATCACCTGGGCCACGACGAACGCCAACGCCAGCAGCGTCACGACCAGCACCACCACCAGCGTGACGATGGGGCCGCGCCGGGACGGCATGGGCTGCGGGTGGGACAGGCCGGAGGTCTGGCCGGAGTCGGGTGGCGTCTCACCGGGGGCGACCCCGCCACCGGGTTCCAGACCGGGCGTGCGGTCCGGGTCCGGGTCGGGCGGTGTGGCAGTCATACGGGGTGGGCTACCCGGCTCCGGACGGCGCTACCCGCAGTCGTGTGAACAGCTACCCGGACGGGTAGCCACCAGGCATGACCGGTGTCCAAGACGAGTTGCTGCGCACGTTGACGAAGGTCGCCAAGGCCCTGCGCGCGCACGACATCCCGTTCGCCCTGGCGGGCGGGTGCGCGGTGTACGCCAGAGGTGGGCCCGCGACGGAACACGACGTGGACATCCTGGTGCGCGAGCAGGATGCGGGCGACGCGGTGAGAGCCCTGGTCGCGGCCGGTATGCGTGCCGCGACCCCACCGGAGGACTGGCTGTTGAAGGTCTACGACGGCGACTCGCTGGTGGACCTGCTGTTCCGCCCCAACGAGATGCCCGTGACCGACCAGACGCTGAGCCGCGCCGAAGAGCTGCCGGTCGGCTCGGTGACGCTGCCCGTGATGCCGGCGACGGACGTGATGATCAGCAAGCTGCTGGTCCTCGACGGACACCGCTGCGACTTCAGCGAGCTGCTGCCGTTCGCCCGCGCGTTGCGCGAGCAGATCGACTGGGATCGCGTCCGCGAAACCACCAAGCACTCGCCGTACGCCGAGGCGTTCCTGGTGCTCGTCGAACGCCTCGACCTCCTGCCCGCCCCGCTGACCAGGAGCACCCGATGACCGCAGAGCAATACCTCGCCGCCCGGCTGCGCCAGGCGTTGGCCGAGGACCCGCGCACCACCGAACTCGGCGTGCGCGTCACCGTGCGCGGTGACCACGTGCTGCTGTCCGGTGACGTGGCGAGCCCGGAACGCCGCGCCGAGATGGAGGCGGTGATCCACGACGTGGCGCCCGAACTGACCGTGCTCGACGACGTGAAGGTGGTGCCGTCCGAAGCGCCGGTCGGCCGAGAGGAGCTTCGATGATTCGCATCGCCGCGGTGGGTGACGTGCACCTGGGCGAGGACGCGCGCGGCCGGTTGCGGCCCGCGTTGGAACAGCTCGGGGACCGCGCCGACGTGCTGCTGCTGGCCGGTGACCTGACCCGGCACGGCACGGTGTCGGAGGCGCGGGTGGTGGCCGACGAGTTCGGCGGGCTGCCCGTGCCCGTGGTAGCCGTGCTGGGCAACCACGACCACCACGACGACAAACCGGACGAGGTCACCGCCGTGCTGCGGGACGCGGGCATCACCGTGCTGGAGGGCGAGACCGCCACGATCGGCGTCGACGGCCGCACGTTGGGCGTCGCGGGCGTGAAGGGCTTCGGCGGCGGGTTCGCGGGCAAGTGCGGCAGCGCGTTCGGCGAGCCGGAGATGAAGGCGTTCATCCGGCACACCACCGATATCGCCGACTCGCTGCGGATCGCCCTGGACAGCCTGGACACCGACGTGAAGGTGGCGTTGACGCACTACTCGCCGGTGCCGGACACGCTGCGCGGCGAGCCGCCGGAGATCTACCCGTTCCTCGGCTCCTACCTGCTGGGCGAGGCGATCGACGCGACCGAGACGCACCTGGCCGTGCACGGGCACGCGCACTTCGGCAACGAGCAGGGCATGACGCCGGGCGGGGTCCGGGTGCGCAACGTGGCACAACCCGTCATCCGGTCGGCATACACGGTCTACTGCGTGGAACCCGCCGTAGTGGAGGTGTGACCGCATGGAAGAACCCAGGAGCGAGGGTCCGTCCGTGGTGTGGGCGGGCCCGCCCGACGCGCCGGCCGTGGTCGTGCTCGACCCGGCCGGTGTCGGCAGGCACGGCGACCTGCCCGGCACGTGGCGCCCGCTGACGGAATACCTGCAGGTCATGTGGTGCCGGCTGCCCGCGGCGGACGAGCCGTGGCGCGAGGTGGACGAGGTGCTGTCCGAGTTCGTCGACCGCGCGGTGCCCGTGCACCTGGTGGCGGGCGCGGCGGCGGGCGCCGAGGTGGGCGAGCTGGTCCGGCGGCACGAGGGCCTCATCAGCTCGGTGCAGACGTTCGCCGCACCGGTGCCGCTCGGCCACCCCGAGGTGGTGCTGGAGGTCCTGCGCGAGCTGCTGGACCAGGACGTGGACCCGCAGGCGGGCAACCCGCCCCCGAACGGCAGCCGCGTGGCCGGTTCGCTGCTCGGTGACGCCGCCTCGGCGCTGCGGCAGTCCGTGTCCCAGCTGTTCGACCGGCTGAGGCAGGGCTAGGAACACGTCGCGGAACACGTCGCGGTGAAGCGATGAAGCAACGGGAAGGGCCCGTGAACGATGAGGTTCACGGGCCCTTCCCGTTGTCGGACACGTCCGTCCTGTTAGCTCCTGTTGGCTACCGTCTGTCAGCTACCGTCGACCGGCGGCCGGGGCCGTGGGATCGGCGGGTGCGACCAGTTCCGTCTCCGCGGCTCCCGCACCGCCCGCGTGCTCATCGCAACGGGTCGCCCGGTCGGCCGGCGTCGGGCAGGTCGTGGCGCGTCTCGCCGGCCTGCGGCGGACGGCTCACGTCGCCCCGCCAGCCGCCGGTCTCGCTGCCGCGGCCCTCGATGAACTCCTTGAACCGCTCCAAGTCGCCGGACACGCGGTGCCCGACCACGCCCGTCGCGGCGCCCGCCTTCTCGGTGAGCGTCTGCGGGTCGTACTCCATCTGCACGTGGACCCGGGTGTGGCGGTCGTCGAGCCGGTGGAACGTCACCACGCCGCCCTGCGGCGGGCCGTCCACGGTGTGCCACGCGACCCGCTCGTCCGGGTGCTGTTCGGTGATCTCGGCGTCGAACTCCCTGGTCACGCCACCGATCTTGGTGACCCAGTGGGTGCGGGTGGGTGTCACCTGCGTGATCCGCTCGACACCCTCCATGAACTGCGGGAACGACTCGAACTGCGTCCACTGGTTGTACGCCGTCGTGACCGGGACCTCGACGTCCACGGACTTCTCGATCGTCGTCACTGCAACAACCTCTCTTCGGGAATCGAGTTCGACACTCGGGTACCCGTCCGGAGGGCGCCCACACATCCGGACCCACGTCAGGGTGACGGAGAGTAGCGCTTTGTCGAGAAGTGTTTGCTTCTCACCGAGCCGGCTAAGTCTCCTCTGTGGACCACTATCCCGATGCGGTTCTCTTCGACCGCGATGGCACCTTGATCAGGGACGTGCCCTACAACGGCGACCCGGATCGGGTGCGGCCGATGCCCGGCGCGCGCGAGGTCCTGCGCGTGTTGCGCACTCACGGAGTGCGCACGGGCGTGGTCAGCAACCAGTCCGGCATCGGTCGCGGTCTGCTCACGCACGAGCAGGTGGACGCGGTGAACGCGCGGGTCGAAGCGCTGCTCGGTCGGTTCAGCACCTGGCAGGTGTGCCCGCACCACCCCGACGACGGCTGCGCGTGCCGCAAACCCGCGCCCACGATGATCCACCAGGCGTGTGAAGCGCTTCAGGCACGGCCCGAGCGCACCTACGTGATCGGTGACATCGAGGCGGACGTCAAGGCCGCGCTCGCGGCGGGTGCCGTGCCGATCCTCGTGCCCACACCGGAAACCCTGCCCGACGAGGTCGACCGGGCGCCCTTCACCGCGCCCGACCTCGCGTCCGCGTTGGCGATGGTCCTATGAGGACCATCGTGGCGAGGCTCGACAGCGACGGCGACGTGCTGCTCGCCGGCCCGGCGATCCGCGCCGCCGCGCACGCGGGCGAAGTCGTGCTGCTGTGCGGGAATTCCGGCGTGCAGGCGGCGGCGTTGCTGCCCGGTGTCCGGCGGGTGGTGCGCTGGGACTGTCCCTGGATCGGCAACCCCGCGCCGGAGGTCCGGACCCCCGACATCGAGGGGATCGTGGCCCTGCTCAAGGGGATTCGCGCCGACGCGGCCTTGATCCTCACCTCGTTCCACCAGAGCCCGCTGCCGCTGGCGCTGCTCCTGAAGCTCGCCGGCGTGCCGAAAGTCGCTGCCCGTTCAACGGATTACCCCGGCTCGCTGCTGGACGTCGGGCTGCGCGAGGACCCCGACATCCCGGAGGCCGAGCGCGCGCTGGAAGTCGCACGCGCCGCCGGTTTCGAGCTGCCGCCCGGCGACGACGGCCGGCTGGCGATCACCACACCACCGGAGACCACCGAGATCGGGCCGTACGTGGTCCTGCACCCGGGCGCCTCGGCGCCCGCCCGCGCGTGGTCACCGGACCGGTGTGCGCAGACCGTGACGGCTCTCGCCGAGGCCGGGCACCGCGTCCTGGTCACCGGCGGGCCCGACGAAGCGGAGTTGACCGAGTACGTGGCCGGCGCGCACGGCGTCGACCTCGGCGGCCGGACGACGTTCGCCGAACTGGCCGGCCTGCTGGCCCGCGCGGACGCGGTGGTGGTCGGCAACACCGGGCCGGCGCACCTCGCCGTCGCCGTCGGCACGCCGGTGGTGTCGTTGTTCGCGCCGGTCGTGCCCGCCCGGCGGTGGGCACCGCACGGGCCGCACGTGCTGCTGGGCGACCAGAACGCGCCGTGCCGGGGTTCCCGCGCCCGCGAGTGCCCCGTCCCCGGCCACCCGTGTCTGGACCGGGTGACGCCCGACCGGGTCGTCACCGCCGTAGCCGACCTCGTGGGGGTGCGGACGTGAAGATCCTGCTGTGGCACGTGCACGGCTCGTGGACGAACGCGTTCGTCCGGGGTGGGCACGAGTACCTGATCCCCGGGCCGCCGAGAGGGCTCGGTCTGGCCGGCCGCGACTGGCCCGCCGCGCGCGAAGTCGCACCGTCCGAAGTGGCTCTGTCCGAAGTGGGGGCAGACGTCGCGGTGCTGCAACGGCCCGTCGAAGTCGGCCTGGTGCCGACCGGTGTCCCGGTGGTGTACCTGGAGCACAACACACCGAGGTACCCGAACCAACCCCACCCGCTCCGGGACTGGACGGGCACGATCGTCCACGTCACCCACTTCAACGAGCTGATGTGGGACTGCGGGACCACACGTACGGTGGTCATCGAGCACGGCGTGGTGGACCCCGGTCTCCGCTACACCGGTGAGCTGGCACGTGCCGCCGCGGTGATCAACGACCCCGTGCGGCGCGGCCGGGTGGTGGGCACCGACCTGCTGCCGCGATTCGCCGAGGCGGCCCCGGTGGACGTCTACGGCATGCGCACCCACAGGCTGGGCGCGATGGGGCAGGGCGACCACGACCTCGAGTCGCTGCACCGGGAGCTGGCCCGGCGACGGCTCTACCTGCACCCCGTGCGGTGGACGTCGTTGGGGTTGTCGCTGATCGAGGCCATGCACCTGGGGATGCCCGTGGTGGCGTTGGCGTGCACCGAGGTGGTGCGCGCGGTGCCGCCGGACGCGGGAGTGGTGTCCACCGACGTGGACGAGCTGGTGCGGGCCGTGGCCGACCTGGTCGCGGATCCGGCGCTGGCCAGGCAGAAGGGGAAGCAGGCCAGGGAGTTCGCCCTGGCACGGTACGGGCTCGACGCCTTCCTGCGGAGTTGGGACCGGTTGCTGACGGGAGTGAGCGGATGAGGATCGCGATGGTGTCCGAGCACGCCAGCCCGCTGGCCGCCTTGGGCGGTGTCGACGCCGGTGGTCAGAACGTGCACGTCGCCGCGTTGTCAGCGGCGTTGTCGGCACTCGGACACGACGTGGCGGTCTACACCCGTCGTGACGCCCCGGGCCTGCCGCAGCGGGTGCGCACCGAGCAGGGCTACGAGGTGGTGCACGTGCCCGCCGGTCCGGCGCGCTCGGTGCCGAAGGACGAGTTGCTGCCGCACATGGGCGGGTTCGCCCGGTTCCTGGAACAACGCTGGTACGAGGACCGGCCCGACGTCGTGCACGCGCACTTCTGGATGTCCGGCCTGGCCTCGGTGCTCGCCGCGCGCAAGGCGGGTGTGCCCGTCGTGCAGACCTACCACGCCCTGGGCACGGTGAAGCGCCGCCACCAGGGCGCCGACGACACCAGCCCGCCCGAGCGGATCGGCATCGAGCGGATGATCGGCCGCGAGGCCGACCGGATCGCCGCGACCTGTGACGACGAGGTGGTCGAGCTGATGCGCATGGGCGTGCGGCGGTCGAAGATCTCGGTCGTGCCGTGCGGGGTGGACCCGGTGCGCTTTCGGCCCGACGGCCCGAGCGACCGCCGCCGCTGCCGGCACCGGATCGTCTCGGTCGGCAGGTTGGTGCCGCGCAAGGGTTTCCAGGACCTGATCACCGCGTTGCGGTCGCTGCCGGACACCGAACTGGTGATCGCGGGCGGCCCGGTGAACGTCCAGGCCGACCCGGAGGCGCGGCGGCTGGCCGCGCACGCCGAGCGCGTCGGCGTGCGGAACCGGCTGCGGCTGGCCGGGCAGGTGTCGCGGGACGCGATGCCCGCGTTGCTGCGCTCGGCGGACGTGGTGGCGTGCGTGCCGTGGTACGAGCCGTTCGGCATCGTGCCGCTGGAGGCCATGGCGTGCGGTGTGCCGGTGGTGGCCAGCGCGGTGGGCGGCCTGACCGACACGGTGGTGGACGGCGTCACCGGCACGCTCGTGCCGCCGCGCGACCCCGCCGCGCTGGCCCGCGCGCTGCACTCGATGCTGGCCGACCAGGCCCGCCGGGAGACGTGCGGCATCGCGGGCCTGGACCGGGTCGGCGTGCGCTACACGTGGGACCGGATCGCGGAGGACACCGAACGCGTCTACGAGCGGGTCACGGCGGGCCAGGCCGTGGCCGTGGGAGGCACGCGATGACCGTCGAGAGCCACCTGAACGGACTCGCCCGGTCGTTGGCCGGGCTGCGCGCCCAGGCGCCGCGGCTGACCCGCTGGGGCGGTGTGCTGGCCCGCCGGCTGACCGCCGGCGGTCGGCTGCTGGCGGCGGGCAACGGCGGTTCGGCCGCCGAGGCGCAGCACCTGACCGCCGAGCTGGTCGGCCGGTTCCGCGACGACCGGCGGCCGTTCTCCGCGATAGCGCTGTGCGCGGAGTCGTCCAGCGTGACCGCGATCGGCAACGACTACGGCTACGACCAGGTGTTCGCCCGCCAGGTCACCGCGCACGCCCGGCCGCAGGACGTGGTCGTGCTGCTGTCCACCAGCGGGCGCAGCCGGAACCTGATCGAGGCGGCGAAGGCGGCCCGGCTGGCGGGCGCGCACGTGTGGGCGATGACCGGGCCGACGCCGAACCCGCTGGCCGAGGTCGCGGACGAGGTGCTGGCGCTGCCCGGTGACCCGGCGAACGTGCAGGAAGCCCAACTGGTCGCGGTGCACGCCCTGTGCGCCGCGTTCGAAGCGGCGTTGCCCGCGGCGGAACGGAGGGTGTCGTGAAGCTCGTCGTCGTGGGTGACTCGCTGCTCGACGTGGACGTGCTGGGCACCGCCGAGCGGTTGTGCCCGGACGCGCCCGCGCCGGTGCTGGACGTGGAGGAGGAACGGGCACGACCCGGTGGCGCCGGGTTGGCCGCGGCCTTGGCCGCCGCCGACGGTGTCGACGTGACGCTGGTCAGCGCCGTTGCCGACGACGAGGACGGGCAGCGGTTGCGGGACGAGTTGGCGCGGGTGCCGTCCGTGCTGGGACCGTCGCCCGCACCCACCCCGGTCAAGACGCGGCTGCGCTGCGGCGGCCAGTCGATCGCCCGGCTGGACCGGGGCGGCGGGCCGGGCGCACCGCAGGCCACCGACGACATGCTCGACGCCGTGCTGGAGGCGGACTACGTGCTCGTCTCCGACTACGGGCGCGGGCTGGTGCGCGACGAACGGCTGCGCGGCGTGCTCGCCCGCCGCCCGGTGGTGTGGGACCCGCACCCGCGCGGCCCGGAGCCGGTGCCCGGCGCGCGCCTGGTGACACCGAACGCGGCCGAGGCCAAGGCGTTCAGCGGGCGCGCCGACCCGATGGACGCGCTGCGGGTGCTGCGCGACCGGTGGCGGGCGCGGGCGGTCGTGGTGACGCTCGGCGCCGACGGCGCGCTCCTGCTCGGCGGCGGAACGCCGGTCGCCGTGCCCGCGCCGAGCGTCCCCGTGGTCGACCCGTGCGGAGCGGGCGACCGGTTCGCGGTGACCGTCGCGGCACGGCTCATGGGCGGTGCCGCGATGGACGACGCGGTCGCCGACGCGGTCACGTCGGCCGCCGAGTTCCTCAGGTGCGGCGGCGCGTCCGGGTTCCGGCCCGTCGACCCGCTGTCCACAGTGGACGCAGTGCGGGCACGGGGAGGCGTGGTCGTCGCCACCGGCGGGTGCTTCGACCTGCTGCACGCGGGCCACGTCCGCACCCTGCGCGCCGCCCGCTCGCTCGGCGACTGCCTGGTGGTGTGCCTGAACTCCGACTCGTCCGTGCGCCGGCTCAAGGGCCCGGACCGGCCGGTCACCAGGGAAGAGGACCGGGTCGAGGTGCTGCGCGCGCTGGGCTGCGTGGACGACGTGGTGGTGTTCGAGGACGACACGCCGGAACGCGTGTTGGCCGCCCTGCGCCCGGACGTGTGGGTCAAGGGCGGCGACTACTCCGTGGATTCGTTGCCGGAAGCGGACCTCGTGCGGGGCTGGGGCGGGCGGACCGTCGTCGTGCCCTACCACCGGGGCCGTTCGACCACCGAAATGCTGTCGAGGAGGGGCTGAATGGTCGGCCAGGTGTTGGTGACCGGAGGCGCGTCCGGGTTGGGCGCGGCCGTGGTGCACGCGGTGCACGAGCTGGGAGGGCGCCCGCTGGTGCTGGACAAGGCCGCCCCGTCGTCCCCGGAGGTCGCCGATTTCGAGTCGGTGGACCTGTCGGACACCAGGGCGGCGGAACGGGCGGTGCGGGCCATCGCGGAGCGCAACGGCGGCCTGCGGGCGGTGGTGACGGCGGCGGGCACGGACGCCTGCGGCCGGCTGGACGAGGTGTCCGGCACCGACTGGGACCGGGTGGTGATGGTGAACCTGCTCGGCACGGCGGCGGTGGTGCGGGCGGCGTTGCCGATGCTGGACGGCGGCCGGGTGGTGACCATCGCCTCGACCCTCGGGCTGCGCGCGGTCAGCGACGCGACCGCCTACTGCGCCTCGAAGTTCGGCGTGGTCGGCTTCACCAGGGCGTTGGCCGCCGAGACCGCCGGGCGGGTCGGGGTGACGCTGGTGATCCCCGGCGGGATGCGCACGCACTTCTTCGACGACCGGGCCGAGCAGTACCGGCCGCCGGACGACAGCAAGCTGAACCCGCCCGAGCGGGTGGCCGACGCGATCGTGTTCGCGTTGCGCCAGCCCGAGGGGTGCGAGGTGCGCGAACTCGTCGTCGCGCACGCGGAGGAGGGGTCGTGGCCGTAGCCTCGAGGTTGGACACGGGCCGGGCGTTCGCCAAGGTGCTGTTGCCGACGCTGGCGAAGGGCGTGGTCGTGCGCCGGTCGGCGGTGACGACGGTGGCGGAGAAGGTGCAGGCGGACGCCGCCGCCGTGGCCACCATGAGGCGGTTCCGCGAGCGTTACGGCCCGGAACCGCTGCGGCTGAGGGTGACCGGGCGCAGCATCGCGTTGCTGCTGGACCCGGAGGACGTCTCGCGGCTGCTGGCCGAGTCGCCGGAACCGTTCGCGTTGGCCACCCGGGAGAAGAAGGCCGCCTTGGCGCACTTCCAGCCGCACGGCGTGCTGATCTCGACGGGTGCGGAGCGGGCGCGGCGGCGTGCGGTGAACGACGACGTGCTGCGGCCGGAGAAGATCGACGTGCCGGGGATCGTGGGTGACGAGGCCGACCTGCTGCTTCGGCACGCCCGCAGCACCGGCGCGTTGACGTGGGACGCGTTCGCGCAGTCGTGGTGGCGGGCGGCCCGGCGGATCCTGCTCGGCTCGTTCGCGCGTGAGGACGTGGAGCTGACCGACGTGCTGCAAACGTTGCGGGGCAACGCGAACTGGGCCTACCTGCACCCGCGCCGGGAGGAGTCGCGCAAGCGGTTCGAGGAACGGTTGCGCGGGCACCTGGAGCGCGGTGAGCCCGGCAGCCTGGCGGGCCTCGGGACCGTCGACGAGCTGCGGGAGCAGATGCCGCACTGGCTGTTCGCGTTCGACGCGGCCGGCATCGCGACCATGCGGGCGTTGGCGATCGGCGGGGAGGGGCAGGCCGGGATCTGGGAGTCGGTGCGGCTGTGGCCGACCACGCCGGTGATCCTGCGGGAGAGCACCGAACCGACCCGCTGGCACGGCAAGTGGCTGCCGGAGGGCACCACGTTCGTCGTGTTCGTGCCGTACTTGCACCGCGATCCGGACCGGCTGCCCTACGCCGACGCGTACACGCCGGAGATCTGGCCGACACCGCCCGATCCGGGTCTGGTGCCGTTCAGCGGCGGTCCGGGTGTGTGCCCGGGTCGTGATCTCGTGCTGGTGGCGGGGAGCACCATGCTGGACGCGCTGCGCGACCACCTCGACGTGCCGACACTGCGCGCGCCGCTCCCGGCCACGCTGAACCACTTCGGGTTGTCGTTCGTCACCCGGACGCAGTAGCCGGCGTTTGGGTCGGAGTGATTAACCGGACCGGGTGATGGGTATCTGGTCCCAGTGAGCCAGGCCGAGGAGTCGCACCAGCGGAGACTGGCCCGCAACCTCAACGAGTTGTTGCAGGAACTGCGGGTGGCGCAGGCTGGCGTGCAGATCCTGTTCGGCTTCCTGCTGTCGATCGCCTTCACCGAGCGTTACGCGGCGGCCGACTACTACATCCGCGTCACCCACCTGATCACCATCCTGTTCGCCGCGTGCTCGGTGGCGCTGCTCACCGCCCCGGCGGCCTGGCACCGCCTCCTCTTCCGCCGCGGCAGGCGCGAGGACGTCATCGAGGTGGCGAACCGCTTCGCGATCATCGGGCTGGCGTGCCTGGCGGTGGCCATGATCGGCACCATCCTGATGCTCGGCGAGGTCATCGTCGGCGGCTGGGTGGCCATCGCGCTGGGCGTCTTCGCGGCCGTGCTGTTCGGCATGCTGTGGTTCGTGCTGCCGTGGCGCGAGCGCGGGCGGGACACCATCCAGGTGAACGACGAGGACGACGAGGACGAGGAAGAGCGCCTGGAATGAGCCCCGGCCGCCCGAGCCCCGCTCGGTCAGCCCGTCTCGTCAGTGGTGTTGTGCGGTGTGCCCACCGGCTTCGACTCCGGTGATCCCCGCTGCCGCAGGTACACGCTCAACACCACCATCGAGCCGATGGCCAGGAACTCCGACTGCCAGTTCTGCAGCGACCGGTTCCAGAAGTCGGCCGACCAGGTCACCCGTGCCCGTGCCGCATCCGCCTGCCAGCACCGCCGGTAACGCCACGGCGAGCAACCACCGAGAGCGGATAATGGCTGGACGATAACCCGTCACGGGCGCAGCAGCACTTTGACGGCGCCGTCCTGCTTGTGCTGGAAGATGTCGTAGCCGTGCGGCGCCTGGTCCAGGGGCAGGTGGTGGGTGGCGAACGAGTCCACGCCGAGCGGGTCGTCGTCCGTCAGCAACGGCAGGATGTCCGGCACCCAGTGCCACACGTTGGCCTGGCCCATGCGCAGCTGGACCTGCTTGTCGAACAGCGTCAGCATCGGCAGCGGGTCGGCCATCCCGCCGTACACGCCGGACACCGAGATGGTGCCGCCGCGCCGCACGATGTCGATCGCGAGCCGCAGCGCGTGCAGCCGGTCCACGCCCGCGGTCTGCATGAACCGGGCCGCGATGGCGTCCGGCAGCAGGCCGACCGCCTGGTGCGCGAACTTCGCCACCGGCGCGCCGTGCGCCTCCATGCCGACCGCGTCGATCACCGCCTCCGGGCCGCGCCCGTCGGTCAGGTCGCGGATGTGGTCCACCAGGTGGCTGTCCCGCACGTTCAGCACGGTCACGCCGTGGCCGCGGGCGCGCGCCATGCGTTCCGGCACCAGGTCGACGCCGATGACCTGCTCGACGCCGCGGTGCTGGGCGATCCGGGTCGCCATATCGCCGATCGGACCGAGCCCGAGCACGACCAGGCTGTCCCGCGTGCCCGCGTACTCGACCGCCTGCCACGCCGTGGGCAGCACGTCGGACAGGTACACGAACCGGTCGTCCGGCGGGCCGTCGGGCACCTTGATCGGCAGCGTGTTCCCGAACGGCACCCGCAGGTACTCCGCCTGCCCGCCGGGCACCTGCCCGTACAGCTTGGTGTAGCCGAACAGCGCCGCGCCCGACCCGTGCTCGCGCACCTGGGTCGTCTCGCACTGCGACTGCAGGCCCAGCTCGCACATGAAGCACGTGCCGCAGGAGATGTTGAACGGCACCACCACCCGGTCACCGGGCCTGACCTCGGTGACCTCCGCGCCGACCTCCTCCACGATGCCCATCGGCTCGTGCCCGAGGATGTCGCCCTCGTCGATGAACGGGCCCATCACCTCGTACAGGTGCAGGTCCGAGCCGCACAACCCGGTGGAGGTGATGCGGACGACCACGTCCGTCGACTCCTTGAGGATCGGGTCCGGCACGGTGTCCACGCGCACGTCCCGCTTGCCGTGCCAGGTGACGGCCTTCATCAGAACTCCTGTGTTGAATTGCTGTGTTGAATTGCCGCTGCTCCGCAGACGGCGGGCTCGGTCGCCCGGGAGGTCGACCGCTCGCGCCTGATTTTCCGACGATCGAAAAGCGTGATCGCCGGAAAATGAGTCGCGAACGATCGACGGCGACCTCGCGGGGTTGTCGGGGCTCGGGTTCCCGGCATGGTGGGTGGCAAACACGGTCGTGTGGCGGACACCGTCGTGTGGCGGGTTCCGGGCCGGGTACCCGGAGCCCATGAGCGCTCCACTTCCCCAGGACCGGGCCGGCGCGCCGATGCGCGCGGTGGTGACCGGCTCCGACTCCGGCATCGGCAAGGCGATCGCGGTGGCCCTCGCGGGCGGCGGCGTGGACGTCGGCATCACGTTCCACGAGGACGCCGACGGCGCCGAGGACACCGCCCGCCAGGTCCGCGAGAAGGGCGTCCGGGCGGTCGTGCGGCGGCTGGACCTGACCGACCTGCCCACCTCGGCCGCCGTGGTCGACGAACTGGCCGGCGAGCTCGGCGGTGTCGACGTGCTGGTGAACTGCGCGGGCACCGGCACCGCCCAGAAGGCCATGGACATGGACTTCGACACCTGGCGGAATGTGCTGTCCGTCGACCTCGACGGCGCGTTCCTGTGCTCCCAGCGCGCCGCGAAGCACATGATCAAGGCCGGTCAGGGCGGCCGGATCATCAACATCACGTCGGTGCACGAGCACCAGCCGCGGGTCGGGGCCGCGCCGTACTGCGCGGCCAAGGCGGGGCTGGGCGCGTTGACGAAGGTGCTGGCGCTGGAGCTGGCCGAGCACGCCATCACGGTCAACTCGGTGGCGCCCGGCGAGATCTCCACCCCGATGACGGGTCAGGAGGACGTGGACCCGCGCACGGAGCAGCGGCCCGGCGTGCCGCTGGGGCGCCCCGGCCACGCGGGCGAGGTGGCCGCGGTGGTGGCGTTCCTGGCCACCCCGGCGGCCGGGTACGTGACCGGGGCGTCGTACGTGGTGGACGGTGGCATGTCCCTGATGGGCCCCCAAGCCGGCCAACTCCTGGCAGACCGGAAGTGGCTCCAGGTCTAGGGCTTCAGGTCTAACGAGTGGCCCGGTGCGTGGCGGCTGCGGCGAGAGCCGGCAGACGGGCCACGTTGCCGCGGTGCCACGCGGTGACCAACCGACGGCTTTCGTCGTCACTCAGGACGTCCTCGCTGCCCAGCAGCCGCAGGCTGACGGTCTTGACCGGAGCTGTGACGAGGAGCGCCCGCCGATCCCGGTGACCGGGGCGGATCGTGCGGTCGCCGCCAGTCCTGCGCCGGGTACGCAGGCCGAAGGGGGTTCACCTCCGGCGGTGAGCGGTTCCAGCTGGTGACGGTCTCGCTCGGCGGCGGGCGGGGCGCGGTCCAGCTCGCGCAGCGGGCCACCGAGACCGACCGGCTGCTGCGGGACCTGCGTCAGGCGATGCTGCTCGTGGGACTCGTCGTGTTCGTGCTGGCCGGGATGGCCGGTTGGATCGCCGCGAACGGGGTCACCCGCCGACTGGCGCGGCTGACGAGCACGGCCGAGCGGATCGCGGAGACCGGCGGGCTCGACACACCTGTGCCGTGGGCGGGACGGGACGAGGTCGGGCGGCTCAGCACCGCGCTGCGCGCCATGCTCGGTCAGCTCGTGCGGGCCGGGGAGGACCAGGTGCGGCTGGTGCAGGACGCCGGCCACGAGCTGAAGACCCCGCTGACCAGCATCCGCACCAACACCACCGTGCTGCGCCGGCTCGACGAGCTCAGCCCCGAGGAGCGGGCGCACCTGATCGACGACCTGGACAGCGAGACTCGGGAGCTGGTCCCACTGGTCGACGAGCTGGTCGACCTGGCGAACGGCCGGCACGCGGTCTACCCGGCTCCGGCCTCGGACTGGCCGTGGTGCGTTCGGTCGCCCAAGCCCTCGACACCTTCGTCATCGTCGAGCGCTGGGCGTCGTTGGACGCCCAGCTCCGGCACTTCCGCACGCCGGACTTCCAGCGGCTCTTGACGGGGCTCGGTGAATTCGTGGCCGGGCCGCCCGAGGTGTCGATCAACGAGGTGTCCCGCACCCTGACCCTGGACGAGGCGCTCGCGGCCGCAGGCGCTTCCGATGTCACACCATGACCCGGCCTTCCCCGAATCGCGCCCTCACCCGCGCTCAGGCGGGGAAATCGGCCGGCCGCACGGGGCGGAGGAGCCGGACACCGACGGCGACGAGGAGTGCGACGGCGCCGACGACGATCAGGGCCGACGGCAACCCGGCGATCGCGCCGGCCAGAGCCAGGACCACGAGCGGGCAGATGAACTGGCCGATGAACACCGCCGAGGTCCAGATTCCGGTGCCGCGACCGCGTTGTTCGAAGGTCAGCGAGCCCAGTGCCCAAGTGAGCATCGCGGGAAGCAGCAGACCGTTGCCGAGGCCGGCGACGACGGCGCCGAGCACCACGACGGGCACCGAGGAGGCCAGTGCGAGCACGAGGATGCCGAGTCCGGAGAGGGCGAACGCGGCGGGGATCGTGACCGCCGGGCCGAGGCGTGCGACGCGGGCGAAGAGGTAGGCCGCGACCGCCGTGGCCAGTGACCCGATCGCGCTGACGAGGCCGATGGTGGCGGTGGAGGTCACGCCGATGCCGTCGAGCACATAGGACAGTTCGACGATGAGCACGTAGAAGACGAGACCACCGACGAGCGTGACGCCGACCGGAGCGAGGAGAGGGCGCCAGGCCAGGGGCGGGAGCTTCGCCTTCGGCCGGGCGGGCGGCTGCCAGATGTGGCGCGCGGCGAGGAAGGCGAGCGGCAGGCTGACCGCGTAGAGCCAGAACGGGGTGCGCCACCCGCTCGCGCCGAGCAGCCCGCCGACGGCGAAGAACACCGTCGCGCTGACAGTCGTGTAGACGGTCTGGAGGCCGAAGTAGCGCTCCCGCCGGACGCCGTGGAAGTAGTCGGCGAGCAGGGTCGTGCAGCAGGTCATGATCGCGGCTTCGGTGAGGCCGACGAGGACCCGGCTGGCGACGATCAGGGGCAGGGACGGCAGCCACAGCGGCGCGGTGCCGACGACGGCGTACACGACGAGGGCGCCCACCAGCAACCGTTTGCGACCGAGCCGGTCGACGATGCGGCCGGCGAGGGAAGCGGTGAGGCCGATGACCAGGGCGGGCACGGTCAGCGCCATGGGCGTGAGCGTGGCGACTCCCGGCGTGCCGGCGAAGGCGGCCTGCATGCTGGGCAGGACCGGCGCGAGCAACACCGCGCCGAGCACCGACAGGCAGCTGGAGAACAGCAGGACCAAGGCTTGGGCGGTGCCGGCGGGCTTGCCGGTGGCGGGGTTGACGGCGGTGTCCGGGGCGAGTGGGACACGAGCGGAAAGGGTGCGGTCCGTCACGGGCGTCTCCGGTCGAGTGGGAGCTGGTCCTCGATGACCTGCGTCACCGCCGAAGTGTCAGCCGCGCGGAACGCGATCGGAAATCACTTCCGCCGAGGTGGACTATCCGTGCCGTCGATGTGGACGGGCGGGGTGGGCCGCGCGGTCACGATCGTGGTGGCGCGCAGCACGAGGTCCCGGAGGTAGCGGTGTTCGGGGTCGTCGTCGTACATCGGGTGCCACCACATGGCCTCCACGAGCGGGCCGGCCTCGAACGGGCAGGGCAGGACGCGCACGCCGAGTTCGTCGGGGATGCCGTCGGCGAGACGCCGCTGGAGCAGGGCGACCCGGTTGGTGCCGCGCACGAGGCTCGGCACGGTCAGGAACGTTTCGGTGACCACCTGGACGTGCGGCTCGATCCCGACCATGCGCATCTGCCGCGCGGCGGGTGTGGACGCGGTCGGCCCGTGGTAGGTCATCACCCACGGCATGGTCTCCAGCTGCTCGACGGTCAGCGACTCGCCCACCTCGGCGTTGTCGGCCGACACGAGGCACACCCACTCGTCGCGGTAGAGGTCGAGGTGGGACAGGTCCTCCACGAAACCGTGCGGGAGGAGCAGCAGGTCGGCGTTGACCAGGACCTGGGTGGCCGTGTCGACCAGCTGCGGCGTGTTCGCGATCAGCCGCAGTCGCGTGCCGGGCGCTTCCGCGGCGAGCAGGCCGGCGACGGCCGCGCCGAAGACCGCGACCCCGTAGTCACTGACCAGCAGGGAGAACTCGCGGGTCGAGGACGCGGGGTCGAAGTCCGGCTCGGCGGCGAAGACGCGCTCCACGCCGGACAGCGCCACTCGCACGCGCTCCTTGAGCTGGATGGCCAGCGGGGTGAGCCGGTACTGGTTTCCGGCCCTGGCCAGCAGCTCGTCGTGGAAGTGCCGTCGCAGCCGGCTCAGCTGGGCCGACACCGCCGGTTGGCTGAGCCCCATCTGCTCGGCCGCGCGGGTCACGCTGCGGTGCTGCAGCAGCGCGTCCAGCGCCACGAGCAGGTTCAAGTCCAGGCGGGCGAGGTTCACAGCCGACAACGGTATCAACGAGACTGATACCGTGCATCGGCGATTTCGGCTTCCTTGATGCCACGTGGTGTCCGATCGTGAGAATCGTGGACCGAAACGATCCCGAGGGCGCGATCGCGGCGGCGGCCGAACGGTGTTCCAACTGGGGCCGCTGGGGTGCCGACGACGTCCTGGGCACCTTGAACTTCCTGACCGAGGAGAAGCGCCGGGAAGGAGCCGCGCTCGTCAAAAGAGGCGCGAGCTTCTCGCTGGCGCAACGCTTCGACGCGAACGGCCCGCAGAAGGGCTGGCGGCGGCGCACGAACCCGGTGCACACCATGCTCGACACCGGCCTGGAGGCCGAGCGCGGCACCCAGGGGTTCCCGCACGGCCTGGGCGGGGCCGACGACGTGGTGTTCATGCCCTTGCAGGCCTCGACGCAGTGGGACGGCCTCGGCCACATCTTCGACCACGGCTACGCCTACAACGGCCGGCGGGCGGGGGACGTGGTCACCAGTGACGGCGACCGGCTCACCGGCATCGAGACCACGGCCGGGCTGATCGCGGGGCGGGGAGTGCTGCTCGACGTCGGCCGGGTGTCCGGTGTGGACGGTGAGCTGCCCGACGGCTTCGCCATCACCGCCGACCACCTCGAGGCCACGATCGCCGCGCACGGCGACACCGCGCGGGTCGGCCGGGGCGACCTGCTGGTGGTGCGGACCGGCCGGCTGACCCGGGCCCGGCGGGAGGGCTGGGGCGACTACGCCGGCGGCGACTCGCCGGGCCTGTCGTTCTCCACCGCGGACTGGCTGCACGGCACGGAGATCGCCGGGGTCTCGACCGACACCTGGGGTGTCGAGGTCCGGCCCAACGAGTTCGACCGGGCGTTCCAGCCGCTGCACCAGGTGGCCATCCCGCACATCGGGTTGTTCCTCGGCGAGATGTGGGACCTCGACGCGCTCGCCGAGGACTGCGCCGCCGACGGGACCTACGAGTTCTGGCTGACCGCCGCCCCGCTGCCGGTGACCGGCGCGGTCGGCGCACCGGTCGCACCCGTCGCCGTCAAGTAGTCCGCTTCGGACATCCGCTCGGACAAAGGAGTCCTCATGCCCGCGGTGAACAACGTCCTCGTGGTCGGCAGCGGCCTCGCCGGAGCCGCGACCGCGATCCTGCTCGCCGAGCGCGGCGTCGCGGTCGAGCTGATCGAGATCAAGCCGGACATCGCCGCCGTCGGCTCCGGGATAACGCTCCAGGGCAACGCCCTGCGCGTGCTGCGCACCCTCGGCGTGTGGGAACGCGTCAACGCCGGAGGGTTCGCGTTCGACTGCCTCGGCCTGCGCGCACCGGACGCCAACGGCACCCTGTTGGCGGAGATACCCGACGCCCGAACCGGCGGTCCCGACCTGCCGGCGACCATGGGCATGCCCCGCCCCGCGCTGGCCGCGATCCTGCTCGACCGCGCGGCCGGGACCGGCGTGAAGACCCGCTTCGGGTGCACCGCCGCCCGGATCGTCCAGGACGCGGGCGGCGTGGACGTCACGTTCTCCGACCGCTCGACCGGCCGGTACGACCTCGTGGTCGGTGCGGACGGCATCCGTTCGACGGTCCGCCGGATGATCGGCATCGAGCCGGCGACGCGGTCCATCGGCATGGGGATCTGGCGGGCGTTCGGTCCTCGCCCGGTCTCGGTAACGCGCACCGATCTGTTCTACGGCGGCCCGTGCTACATCGCCGGGTACTGCCCGACCGGCACCGACTCGCTCTACGCCTACGTAGTCGAAGACGCGCGGGACCGCAGCGGGCTGAGCCCGGAGCAACGCCTGGCCACCATGCGCGAGCTGGCCGCCGCCTACCACGGCCCGTGGGACGAGATCCGGCCGGCGCTGGACGACCCGGCCAGGGTGAACTACACCCTGTTCGAGACCCACCTGCTCCCGCCGCCCTGGCACCGGGGCCGGGTCGTGCTCATCGGCGACGCCGCCCACTCCTGTCCGCCCACCCTCGCCCAAGGCGGCGCGCAAGCCCTCGAGGACGCCGCGGTGCTCGCCGAGTTGCTCCTCGCCGGCGACACCCTCGACGAGCACCTGTGGGACGCGTTCACCGACCGCCGGTTCGCTCGCGTCAAGGCCGTGGTCGAGGCGTCCAACCAGCTCGGCCAGTGGCTGCTCGACCACGAGCGGGGCGACGTGCCCGGCCTCATGGGGCGGATCGCCGACCTCGTCTCCCAGCCCGCCTGACCTCGTGGAGGAACCCATGACGGACCGTCTGATCACCCACCTGCGCCACATCGACCTCGCCGTGCCCGACCTGGCGCGCCAACAGGACTTCTTCACCGGAGCGTGGGGTCTGACCGCCGAGCACGGCGACACGGGCATCTCGTTCCTGGCCGCCGAGGGCTCACCCGAGCAGTACGTCGTGCGCCTGCGCCAGGCCGACGACAAGCGGATCGACCTGATCGCCTTCGGCGCCGCGACACCTGCGGACGTCGACATCCTGGCCGGGCGGTTGGCCACGGCCGGTGTGCGGCTCGTGACCGAACCCGGCGTGCTCCAGACTCCCGGCGGCGGCTACGGGTTCCGCTTCTTCGACAACGAGGGCCGCACCGTCGAGATCAGCGCCGACGTGGCGATCCGGCGACATCGCCGGATCGAGGAAGGCGAGTCCGTCCCGGTGCGACTGTCCCACGTGGTCGTCAACTCCGCCGACCCCGACGGCACCCGCGCCTTCTACGAGCGCCACCTCGGCTTCCGGCTGTCCGACACGCTGATGCACCCGCGCATGGGCGAGATGATGTGGTTCCTGCGGATCAACTCCTGGCACCACAGCCTGGCCATCGCCCGCGGCCCGCACCCCTCGCTGCACCACGCGTCCTTCGAGCTGCGCGGCCTGGACGAGTACATGCGCGGCACCGGCCGACTGCTGCGCGCCGGGGTGGAGAAGATCTGGGGTCCCGGCCGGCACCTCGCCGGCAACAACACCTTCAGCTACTTCCTCGACCCGCACGGCAACACGGTCGAGTACACCACCGAACTGGACCTGGTCGACGAGGACACCTGGCACCCGCACCTCTACGACTTCAGCCGACCCGAGGTCTCCGACCAGTGGGGCACCGCGAACACGATGAACGAGTTCGTCGCGAAGAAGTCCTTCAACGACCCCGACAAGGGCCTGTTCGTGGCCCCGCCGGTCTGATGCGCCTCGCCACCTACGAACACCTCGGCGCCGTGCGCGCGGGTGTTGTCGACGCGGAAGGAATCCACGCGTTCCCGTTGGGAGTGACCGTGCTGGACCTCGTCCGGTCCGGCCTCCCGGCCACGTTCGACGCGGGCGCGGTCGCCCTCCGCGGACCCGCCGTGCCCGTGGACCGGGTTCGGCTGCTGCCGCCGCTCGACCCGCCGACCGTGCGCGACTTCGTCGCGTTCGAGGAGCACGTCGAGGGAGTCGTGGCGAGCGTGTCCGGCGGCGCCGGTGTGCCGCCGGAGTGGTACGAGGCGCCCACGTTCTACTTCACCAACCCGTGCGCGCTCGTCGGCGCACACGACGACGTGCCGATCCCGCCCGGCTGCGAGCTGTTCGACTTCGAGCTGGAAGTCGCCGCGGTCGTGGGCCGCGACGGAGCTTCGTTCACGCCCGAACAGGCCCGCGAGGCGATCTTCGGCTACACCGTGCTCAACGACTGGTCCGCGCGGGACCTCCAGCGGCGTGAGATGAAGGTGAACCTGGGTCCGGCCAAGGGCAAGGACTCGGCGACCACGCTCGGCCCGTGGCTGGTGACGGCCGACGAACTGGAGCCGTTCCGCGACGAGGACGGGTTCCTCGCCCTGGAGCTGCGCGTCGCGGTCAACGGCGAGGCGGTCGGGCGGGACCTGCTGTCCAACATGGGCTGGCCGTTCGAGGAGTTGGTGTCCTACGCCTCCCGCGGCACTCGGGTCCGCGCCGGCGACGTACTCGGCTCGGGCACCTGCGGCAACGGCGGCTGTCTCGCCGAGCTGTGGGGGCGGCGCGGCGCGCAGGACCCGCCGCCGCTGCGTCCCGGCGATGTGGTGGAGATGACCGTCGAGGGTATCGGCACCATCAGCAACACCGTCGTGTCCGGTGTGGACCTCCCGCCGGTGCGCCCGGCGCGCCGCCGGACCAGGGCGCGTGCGCGGTGAACGGTGGGCGCCTGGCCGGCAAGGTCGTGGTGGTCACCGGAGCCGGTCGGGGACAGGGCGCCGCCGAGGCACGTCTGCTCGCCGCCGAGGGCGCCGCGGTCGTCGGCGTCGACCTCACCGAGACGCCCGCGGAGGACCTGCCCCAGGTCGACTACCGGCAGCTCGACGTCACCGATTCCGCCGGCTGGGCGGAGCTGACCACCGCACTCGCGCGGCGTCACGGGCGGGTCGACGGCCTGGTGGCCAACGCGGGGATCACGTGGCGCGCCCGTCTGGGCGAGCTGGACCCCGCCGACCTCGCGCGGGTGCACGACGTGAACGTCGGTGGTGTGCTGCGCGCCGTCCAGGCCGTCCTGCCGCTCATGCCCGCCGGCGGCTCGATCGTGGTCGTCGGTTCGGCGGCGGCGCTGACCGGCCACTACCCGGTCGCCTACACCGCGAGCAAGTGGGCACTGCGCGGCCTCGCCCGATCCGCGTGCCTCGAACTGGGCGCCCGCGGTATCCGGGTCAACACCGTCCACCCCGGGTACATCGAAACCCCGATGACCGCGTCGGCGAGCCCGGCGTTCCGCGCCGCGAACGTCGCGGAGACCCCGCTCGGCCGCACCGGCACCGTGGACGAGGTCGCCCCGCTCGTCGCGTTCCTGCTCAGCGACGACGCCTCGTACATCTCCGGCGCCGAGATCCCCGTCGACGGCGGCATGACCGCCCACGGCGGCGTGAAGTCGATCAGCGAAGCCATGCGAACGTGAGAGGAACCCCCGTGTTCGAGTACTTCCCCGGCAACTACGTCTGGAACCTGGGCGTCGTCGCCACCCTCAACAGCGGCGGCCTCATCGACGAGGTCGACCGCGCCTGCCGGCCGATCCGGGAGGCCGCCACCCACGGCGAGGACGCGGGCACCGCGGACTTCCTGCGCGCGTGGACCGCCCTGACCGATCGGCTGGTCGCGCAGGCCGAAGAGGCCGAGAAGGCCGGCCACACCCGCACCGCCGGGCAGCTGTACGCCCGCGCCGCCAACTACCTGTCCCAAGCCGAACGACTGCAGAGCGCATCGGCACCCGATCGGTTGGACACCTACCGGCGCATCCTCGAACTGCAGCAGAAGACCTTCGACCTCAAGGACCCCCGCATCACCCGCGTGTCGATCCCGTACGAGGGCACGACCCTGCCCGCGTACTTCAGCCCGGCCGCCGACGGCGACCGGGCGCCCGTGATGATCATGTGGAACGGGCTGGACTCCACCAAGGAACACATGTACGCGTCAGGGCACTGGGAAGAACTGGCGGCCCGCGGCATCTCGTGCCTCATGATCGACTGCCCCGGCTCGGGCGAGGCGTTGCGCCTGCAGGGACTCACCGCCCGCATCGACACCGAGGCGTGGGCCGCCGCGTGCGTCGACTGGCTGCTCACCCGCGACGACGTCGATCCCGACCGGATCGGCCTCGTCGGCTGGTCCCTCGGCGGCTACTACGCCCCGCGCGCCGCCGCCTTCGAGAAGCGCCTCGCCCTCGTGGTCGCCTGGGGCGCGAACCACGACTGGGGCGCCGTGCAGCGCCGCCGCCTCGAACGGGAGGGAGAACGCCCGGTCCCGCACTACTGGGAGCACGTGCAGTGGGTGTGGGGCCACGACCGCCTCGACACGTTCCCCGACTTCGCCGACGCGGTGTGCCTGGACGGCGTCGTCGAACACATCACCGTGCCGTTCCTCATCTGTCACGGCGATAACGACCGCCAGATCCCCGTCGCCTACGCACACCGCTCCTACGAGCAGGCCACCCACAGCCCCAACCGCCGGCTGCGCGTCTTCACGGCGGAGGAAGGCGCGACCGAGCACATCGGACTGGACCACCTCTCCCACGTCAGCACCTACATCGCCGACTGGGTCGCCGACACCTTCGCCGCGCCGACCGTCACGTCGTGACGGTCAACTCCGCACCGACCGGCGGTGGCTCGAGCCTTGCACGGCGCTGAACCGCGTCGGCCGTGCGGGCAGCCCCGCGCAGGGCGGACGCCGCTACGCCGAGGGCCGGCAGGCGGGCCAGGTCGCCGCGGTGCCAGGTGGCGATCAACCGACGGCGTTCGTCACCGTCCAACACCTGCTCGCTCGCCGGCAACCGCAGGGTGACGGCCCTGACCAGGTAGGCGGTCAGGGCTGCGGCGGACAGCGTGCCGGCTGCCGCGGTGACGATGGCGCGCCTGTCGCCGCCGGATCGCCAACTCGTGGATACTAGGAACGGGCCTTGGCGGTCTTGCGGTTGTTGGCCTTGTCGATCGCCTCGACCAGCTGCTGCTTGGTCATGCTCGACCGGCCGGCCACGCCGAGCTCCTTGGCCAGGTCGTAGAGGTGCTCCTTGCCGGCGTTGGCGTCCACGCCGCCCGCGGTCTTGCCCGGCTTGGGCGTGCTGCGCGCGGCCTGCTCGTCCGACGGTCCCTTGCTCTGCTTCGGCTCCCAGTGGTCGCCGACCTTCTCGAACGAGTGCTTCAGCGCGGCGAACGCGGTGCGGTGCGACCGCTGGCCCTCACCGTAGGTCTCCACGGCCGAGTCGTGCGCCTTGATCCACGTCCGCTGGGCCTTCTTCGACGAGCGGGCGATCGTGCTGGGCAACTCCTCGCGTCCGGGCATGGCTCTCCTCCTCGGGGCTTCGCCTCGGGTTTCACCTCGGACAAAGGGGTACCCGGTGGCCATGACGGACATGCGTGTCGAAGCACTCGACGTCCACAGCCCGGTCGACGGCCAGCTGATCGGCTGGCTGCCCGTCGCCACGGACGAGGACGTGGCCGGCTCGGTGCTCACCGCACGTGAGGCGCAGCCCGGCTGGGCCGCCACACCCGCCACCGAACGCGGCACCGCGCTCAAAGCCGCGGCGGCGTCGATCCGGGCCCAGGCGAACGACCTGGCGAACGTGGTGCGCTCGGAGACCGGCCGCTCGTTCGCGTCCGCGCGGGACGGTGTGCTGGCCGGCGTGTCCACGTTGGAGCAGTACGCGGAGCTGGGTCCGGTCCACCGTGGCCGGTCGCTGCTCGGCGCGTACGACGCGGCGGACTTCATGGTCCCCGAACCGCGCGGCGTGGTGGTCGTGCTGACCCCGTGGAACGACCCGGTGGCCGTGTCCTGCGGGCTGCTCGGCGCGGCCCTGGTGACCGGCAACGCCGTGGTGCACAAGCCCAGTGAACGCTGCCCGCACACCGGCGTGCTGCTCGCGCAGCTCATGGTCGACCACTTCCCGCCGGGCGTGCTGCAGAGCCTGACCGGCGGCGGTGCGGTCGGCGCGACGCTGGCCTCGTCACCGCACGTCGACCTCGTCGCGCACGTCGGCGGCACGGCGACCGGCCGTTCGATCGCCGCCGCGTGCGCCGCGACCGGCGCGAAGGCGCTGCTGGAGAACGGCGGCAACGACCCGCTGCTGGTCGACGCGGACGTCGACCCGGTGTGGGCGGCCGGGCAGGCGGCGCTGGGCGCGTTCACCAACGCCGGGCAGCTGTGCACGTCGGTGGAGCGGATCTTCGTGCACCAGGCCGTGGCCGAGCAGTTCCTGGCCGCGCTGTGCGACGAGGCGCGCCGCTGGAACACCGACCCGCAGCCGCTGGTGGACGTCCGGCTGCGGGAACACGTGCACGCGCACGTGGCCGAGGCGGTGGCGGACGGCGCGGAGCCCTTGGTCGGCGGCGAGGTCCCGGAGCGCGAGGGCGCGTACTACCCGGCGACCGTGCTCAACCACTGCACGCCCGACATGCGCGTGATGCGGGAGGAGACGTTCGGCCCGGTCGCGCCGGTGCGCGTGGTGCCGTCGTTCGAGGAGGGCCTGGCCGAGGCGTGCGTGGACGAGCACGGCCTGGCCGCGACCGTGCTCACCGCGTCGATGGCGCACGCGCAGCAGGCGTGGCGGGCGCTGCCGGTGGGCACGGTGAAGGTCAACTCGGTGTTCGGCGGCGCACCCGGCGGGGCCGCGCAGCCGCGCCGGATGTCCGGCACCGGGTTCGGCTACGGGCCCGAGCTGCTGGACGAGATGACGACCGTGAAGGTCGTCCACGTGGGTCAGATCCAACCCTCGTCCCAGGCCAACCGCGCTGCCTCGTAACGGGTGCTCACGCCCAGCTTCGTCATCGCCGACGACAGGTAGTTGCGCACGGTGCCCGCGGCCAGGTGCGCCTCGCCGGCGATCGTGGCCACCGTGCCGCCCTTGAGCGCGTACCGCAGCACGTCAAGCTCGCGGGTGGTCAGCGGGCACGCGCCCTCGGTCAGCGCGGCGGCGGCGATCTCGGAGTCCACGTACCGGCGGCCCGCGTGCACGTCGCGCAGGATCGAGGCGAGCTGCGCGGCCGGCGTCGTCTTCGGCACGAACCCCCGCACACCCGCGCTCAACGCCCGCCGCAGCACGCCGGGCCGCGCGTGCCGGGTCACGATGACCACCGCGACCCCGTCCAGCTCGCGCACCGCCTCGGCCGCGAGCACACCGTCCCGACCCGGCATCTCCAGGTCGAACACGGCGATGTCCGGCCGGTGCTCGCGGACCGCCGCGACCGCCGCGTCGCCGTCACCGGCCAGCGCGACCACCGTGATGTCCTCCTCCAGCTCCAGCAACGCGGCCAGCGCGCCCCTGATCAGGTCCTCGTCGTCGGCCAGCACCACGCGGATCACCGGCCCACCCCGGCCCGGCCGACCAGCTCGAACCCGTCCGCGCCCGCCGGACCCGCCTCGACCCGCCCGCCGACGGTGGCGAACCGCTCCCGCAGCCCGGCCAGCCCGGCGCCCGCCTCGCCGACGTCGTCCACCCGCACGCCGTCGTTGCGCAGCCGCACGCACACCTGGCCGTCGGCCACGGTGATCTTCACGTCGCAGCGCCGGGCCCGGCTGTGCCGCAGCACGTTCGTCGTGCCCTCCCGCACCAGCGCGCCGAACAGCGGCTGCAACGGCGGCGGCACGTCCACCGCGTCACCCTCGACCACCGTGTCGATGTCCGCCGCCCGCAGCACGCCCACCGCGTTGGTGATCTCCGTGCCCAGGCTCGCCCGCCGGTAGCCCTGCACCACGTCCCGCGTCTCCCGCAACGCGGTCCGCGCCAGCTCGGCCACCTCGCCCGCGTGCTGCCGGGCCATGTCGTCGTCCCGGCCGATCAGCCGCTGCGCCAGCTCGCCCTTCAACGCGATGGCCTGCAGGTGGTGGCCCTGGATGTCGTGCAGGTCGGCGGCGAACCTCAGCCGCTCCTCGGCCACGGCCAGCGCCTCGGCGGTCTTGCGCCCCTGCTCCTGCTGCACCACCAGCTGCCAGATCCACAGCTGGATCAGGTCGGCGAACACCAGCGCGATGATCATCGTCGCGGCCAGGACCATCGCCGGACCGGCGTCCGCGCCGCCGAACAGGCCGCCGACCGCGACGGCGAGCGCCGTCATCACCACCACGACCGGCCACCGGCTGCGCGCCGGCAACAGCGCGCCCACGTGCGCGACCACCAGTGCGGGCAGCATGGCCCAACCGAACACGAACCCGCCGCCGGCGCTCATCGCCGCCCACGCCGCCAACGCCACCGCGAACGTCGCCCCGTGCTCCCACGGCCGGTGGTCACCGCGCCCCAGCCCGCCCATGGCCTGGTGCAGGTAGCGGGTGTGCTGGACGATCACCACGGCCACCGCCGAGGCCACCAGCAGCGACTTGACCAGGCCGTAGTCGTGGGTGAACAGGTCGAGCCCGGTACCGAGGCCGACGACCACGCCGCCGGCGACCACCGACCACCACGTGTAGCGCCGCAACCTGCTCAGGGGTGTCACAGGGGGGAATCTACGAGTCGGATCACACGGCTGTCTGCTGACATCTGTCACGTGAACCGGTGCGCGACGGCACTGGGGGTCGGAGGCGCCCCCGACCAGCATGGTGACCATGAGAAAACCGGTGATCGAGGTGGCGGGCCTGAGGTGCCGCTACGGCGATTTCGAGGCCGTGCGCGGTGTCGATTTCGAGGTCTTGGAGGGGGAGCTGTTCGCGCTCCTCGGCACCAACGGCGCGGGCAAGACGACGACCATGGAGACGTTGGAGGGGCTGCGCGCGCCCTTCGCCGGGACCGTGCGGGTGATGGGCGTGGACCCTTGGCGCGAGCGGGCGGCGCTGCGTGCGCGGACCGGGATCATGCTCCAGGACAGCGGGTTCCCGGCCGACCTGACGGCGCGGGAGATGGTGCGGCTGTGGGGCGTCACGAGCGGTCGGCGTGCCACCGAGGACGTGCTGGAGCGACTGGACCTGGCGCACCGGCGCGACGTGCGGATCAAGCAGCTGTCCGGCGGTGAGCGGCGTCGGCTGGACCTCGCCCTGGCCGTGCTCGGCAGGCCCGAGGTGCTGTTCCTGGACGAGCCGACCACCGGGTTGGACCCGGAGTCGCGGCAGCGCACGTGGGAGGTGGTGCGCGGGCTGCTGGGCGACGGCACGACCATCGTGCTGACCACGCACTACCTGGAAGAGGCCGAGTCGCTCGCGCACCGGCTGGCGATCATGCACGAGGGCGTGGTCGCGGTGTCCGGGGCGTTGGTGGACGTGCTCGCCGCCCAGCCCGCGCGGATCTCGTTCGACCTGCCGGGTCGGCTCGACGTCACCGCGCTGCCGATGTTGGCCGGTGACGTGGTGCACCGGCCGTCCGGTCGGGTCGAGGTGCGGACCGCCGAGTTGCAGGACGACCTCGCCGTGCTGCTCGGGTGGGCGCGGCGGGAAGGGCTGCGGTTGGGGCGGATCAGGGCGAATCACGCGTCCCTGGAGGACGTGTTCCACAGTGCGCGGACGGGCAAGGAGGTCGTGGCCGCATGATCGCCGCACTGGGCGTGGCCGAGCTGAAGCTCCTGCTGCGCAACCGGACCGCCGCCACGTTGGCCGTGCTGATGCCGTTGGCGGCGGGGATGTTCTTCGCGTTCACGATGAACGGCGAGGAGGGCGGCTGGACGGTGATCGTCACGCTCCAGCTGATGTTCTCGTTCGGTTTCACCGTGTACGTGACCGTGACGACCGCGTTGACCGCCCGACGGCAGGACCTGTACCTGAAACGGCTGCGGACGGGCGCGGCGTCGGACGTGGTGGTCCTGACCGGCATCCTGCTGCCCGTCGTGGTGCTCGGTTTGGCGCAGGCGTTGGTGCTGCTGGGCATCAGCGTGGCGGCCGGCGCCCCGATGCCGGCACGTCCGGACCTGCTGGCCCTGGCTCTGGTGGGCGGCGCCGCGATCAGCTGCGCGGCGGGCGTGTGCACCAGTGGCCTCACCGGCACCGCCGAGCTCGCCCAGATCACCACGGCCCCGTTCTTCTTCGCCATGGTCGTGGGTGGCCTGATCTCGACGGACGGCGTGCCGGACGTCCGGGTGCTCCTGTTGCCGGGCAGCGGCCTGGGCACCCTGATCCAGGCGGCATGGGGCGGCCCCACTGAACGGATCGGCCTGGCGATGCTCTCCACAGCCGCCTGGATCGCCGCGGCCACGGCACTGTCCGTCCGCTTCTTCCGCTGGGACCCGCGCGGGTAGCCGGGTCCAGGAGTCACCCGCGGCCCAGCGAGACGAGGCGGAAACCGGCCTCGGTCACCTTGTCACCCGGCAGCAGGTTGCGGGTGTCGACGATGACCTGGTGGCTCATGGCGGCGGCCACGTTGGGCCAGTCCAGCTCGGCGAACTCCGGCCACTCCGTCAGCACCACCAGCCCGTCGACGCCCTCGGCCACCGCCTCGGGCGAGTCGAGCACCGTCACCGGCCCGCAATCGGCTTCCACGCACGGGTCGTAGCCGGTGAGCCGCGCGCCTTCCTCCGCGAGGAGCGCGGCCACCGCCAGGGCGGGGGAGTCGCGCAGGTCGTCGGTGCCCGCCTTGAACGTCAGCCCCAGCAGACCGAGCCGGACGCCGTCCAGCGAACCTCCCACCGCTTCGCGCACCATCGCCACCACCCGGTGCGCCTGGTGACCGTTCGTGCCGATGGTCGCGCGCAGCAACGGGAAGTCGACGTCGGCCTTCTCCGCCGTGGACAGCAGCGCCCTGGTGTCCTTCGGGAAGCACGAACCGCCCCAGCCCGGCCCCGGTTCGAGGAACGACGCCCCGATCCGGTCGTCCAGCCGCATCCCCTCGGTCACGTCCGCGATGTCCGCCCCGACGTGCTCGCACAACTCGGCCAGGCTGTTCACGTACGACAATTTCATCGCCAGGAAGCAGTTGCTCGCGTACTTCACCAGCTCCGCGCTCGCGCTCCCGGTGACGAGCGTCGGCGCGCCCGTGCCCTCGTACAGCGCCACCACCCGGCGCGCGGCCTCCTCGACCTCCGCACCGACCACGACCCGCTGTGGCCGCAGGAAGTCTTCCACCGCATGGCCTTCACGCAGGAACTCCGGATTGGACACGACCTGCACGTCCGGCCGCCCCACCAGCGCGGCCACCCGTTCCGTCGTCCCGGCCGGCACGGTCGACTTGATCACCAGCACGCAGCCGGGCGCGACCGCGTCCCGAGCCTCACGCAGCACGGCGTGCACCGCGGTGAGATCGGCCGCACCGTCCGCACCGGTCGGCGTGGGCACGCACAGGAACACGAAGTCCACTTCGGACAGAGCTTCCGCGTTCCCGGGCACGAACCGCAACCGCCTGGCCCGCAACCCCTCCGCGACCAGCTCCGCCAACCCCGGCTCGTGCGCGCCGACCTCCGCGCGGCCGAGCGCCTCGACCTTCGCCTCGTCCACGTCCGCGCACACGACGGTGTGGCCGAGCCGCGCGAAGCAGGCGGCGGTGGTCAGCCCGACATAACCCGCGCCGATGACGCCGATCCTGGACACGGTCCACCTCCCAGCAGCGATCGCGCGGCCTCCAACACCTCGTCCACGGTGATCCCGAGCAGTCCCGGATCGGGCCGGTCGGCGAACGTGTCACCGGTCGTCCCGCGCCACAGCACCCGGTGCGGCCCCGATCTGGGCCCCCACTCGGCGGGCGACACCGGCCCGAACAGCACCACCGACGGCGTGCCGTAAGCGGTGGCGACGTGGGCCACGCCCGTGTCGCCGCAGACGACGAGCCGTGCGCCCGCCACCAGGTCCATCAACCCGGCCAGATCGCCCATCCGCGTGCGCCCCTGCGCCACCGCACGGACCAGCGGGGCCTCGGTGGGACTGCCGGTCACCACCACGCTCGGCCCCAGCGCACGCACCACCGCCGCGAACCGCGCGGCCGGCCAACGGCGGGCGGCGTGGCTGGCGCCGGGGTGCACGACGATCGCGCCGGTGCGCGGCAACGGCGGCAGGCGCAGGTCGGCCGGGTCGCAGGCGATGCCGAACTGCGCCAGCAGCCGGCACCACCGCAGCACCTCGTGCTGCCGCGCGGGCCACGGCACGTGCGGGCCGTGCGTGATCAGCCGGGCGGGCCGGGTGGCGCGCAGCAGCTCGGTGCTCCGCTGGCCACGTCCGTGCAGGTTGACCGCGAGGTCCGGCGAGTCGTAGTCGATCGGCACGAGCCCTTCGGTGGGCAGCAGCCGGTCGACCGCGTCGATCCGGTCCACCGCGTCGGCCAGCCAGCCGGGCGCGGCCAGGGTGATCTCGGCGTCCGGGAGCGCGCGGCGCAACCCGCGCAGCGCCGGCACGGCCGTCAGCAGGTCGCCGAGACCGAGCGCGCGCAGCACCAGGACCCTCATCGCCGCACCGCCCCGACAACACGGGCCGATGCCCGCGGGTCGATCCGGGTGCGCAACCGGTCCAGCGCGTCGGCCACGAGGACCACCCGGCGACGCTGCCGTCCCGCGACGGGCACGGACCGGTGGCGCAGTTCGCCGCGCAACCGGTGCGCGCACGCGGCGGGCGGGATGGCGATGCTGGTGACGACCATCTTCGCCACCTCGTCCGGTGTGCGCGGGCCGGGCGCGATGCGTTCGAAGGCGAACCGCGCGGTCGACGCCGCCCACAAGCCGCCGAACGCCAATGCCGCCTTGCGCAACCCGAGGAGTCCACAAAGGACCGAAAGTGCGCCGGACGCGGTGGTGACCGCGTGCCGAGGCAACCGTCCGGGCGCGCCGCCGATCCGCTCACGCCACTCGGGCCCGAGCAGCCGCCGCACCAACGCGTCGTCGGCGTTGCCGCGCTGCTGCCGCAGGCTGGCGAAGAACCCCGCCTCGCGCACCGGGTGCGTGGTCACGCGATCACCGGTGACGATCCGGTACCCGTACGCCTGCACCCGCAACGCCAGTTCGGCGTCCTCCCGGTAAGCCCGCGGGAAACGTTCGTCGAACCCGCCGACGTGCACGAGAGCGGCCCGCCGGTAAGCCATGTCCGCGGTGATCCACCGCGCGTGCGCCAACCCGGCCGTGCCGCGTTCCCAGTCGGTCGGCCTGCGGTCCTCGGGCAGCGGCACGATGATCCGCGCCTGCGACGCGCCCACGTCGAGTCCCAGCGGTTCGAGGTCGTCGGCCAACCGCAGCTTCCAGTCGTGCGCCGGCACCACGTCGTCGTCCAGGAACGCGACCCACTCGCAGCACGTCGCACGCCACCCGGCGTTGCGCGCGGCGGCGGGGCCCCGGCCACCGGTGCGCAGCACGCGGGCCCAGCGCGTCGGCGGCAACGGTCCGGGATCACGCCGGTCGTCCACCACGATGATCTCGCGCGGCGGCGGGCCGTCACCGCGCTCCACCGCGTCGAGCACCACCCGCAGGCTGTCCCGGCCGACGGTGGGGATGACCACGGCGTAGTCGACGTTCATCGCCGCACCACGAACCGGCCGATGGCCAGCAGGTCGACCGGCGCCGAGCCGAAGCACTCCAGCGCGTCGCGCGGGTCGTCCACCATCGGCCGGCCGGCCGTGTTCAGGCTGGTGTTCACCACGACGGGCACGCCGGTGCGCCGGTCGAACTCGCGGATCACCCGCGCCATCAGCGGTTCCGACCCCGGGTCCACGGTCTGCACGCGCGCGGTGCCGTCCACGTGCACGACCGCCGGGATCCGGTCACGCCACTCCGGCCGCACGTCGTGCACGAACAGCATGTACGGGCTGGGCAGCGGCCCGCGCTCGAACAACTCGGCCGCACGGTCGGCCAGCACCATCGGCGCGATCGGCCGGAACTGCTCGCGCCCCTTGACCTCGTTGAGCCGGGCCAGGTTCTCCGCCCGACCGGGGTGCGCCAGCAGCGACCGCCGGCCCAACGCGCGCGGCCCGTACTCGCTGCGGCCCTGGAACCAGGCCACCACCTGGTCGTCGGCCAACGCCTCGGCCACCGCGACCGCCACGTCCGGCGGCTCCTCGTAGGCGATCTTGGCGGTGCGCAGGTGGTCCTCGATCTCCGCGTCGGTCCACGACCGGCCGAGGTCGGCGCCCGGCATCGCCGCGGCGGGCTCACCGGCGTCGGCCGTGACCTGCAGCGCCGCGCCCAGCGCGGTGCCCGCGTCACCGGCCGCCGGCTGCACCCACACCTCGTCGAACGGCCCCTCGGCGAAGATCCGCGTGTTCGCCACGCAGTTCAGCGCCACACCGCCCGCCATGGTCAGCCGCTTCTGCCCGGTTCGCTCGTGCAGCCACCGGACCAGGTCCAACAGGACCTCCTCGACCCGCACCTGCACGCTCGCCGCCAGCTCGGCGTGCTCGCGCGTCACCTCGCCGTCCGGGTCGCGGCGCTTGGCCAGCGTCGCCCAGTCCAGCGGCTTCACCGCGAACCCGCCGTCACCGGTCGCGTAGACGTGCTCGCGCACCAGGTCCAGGTGCTTGGGCTCGGCGTAGGAGGCGAGCGCCATCACCTTGTACTCGTCGCTGGACCGCAGGAAACCCAGGTGCTCGGTCAGGTCCTCGTAGAGCAGACCGAGGGAGTGCGGCAGGTGTTGCGCGGCCAGCGTCTCCAGCCGGTGGTCGCGGTAGCTGCCCGCCAGGTGCGAGCGGCACTCGCCGCGACCGTCGTTGACCAGCACCGCGCAGTCCCCGCCGAACGGCGCGGCCAGGCCCGTCGACGCGGCGTGCGCGACGTGGTGCGGCACGAACCGCACGATCGCCGGGTCCAACCCGGGCAGCGCGGTGGCCAGGAAGTACGGCGCGCGCCGGGCGAACTCGGTGCGCAGGTCCTCCCACGGCACGTCGCTCGGCTCGACCAGGTCCGGGTCGTAGGAGTAGGCGACGGCGTCGAGATCGGCCGGGGTGAGCCCGGCGTGCTTGAGGCACCAGCGGGCGGCCTGCTCGGGCTGTTCCCACGCGGAGAACGGCACCGGCCGCTTGCCGTGCTTGCGCCGGGAGAAGCGTTCCTCCTCCGCGGCGGCCACCACCTCGCCGTCCACCACGAGGGCGGCCGCGGGGTCGTGGAAGACCGCGTTGACACCGAGCACGCGCACGGCGTTCCCCTTTCGCTCCTGTGTGGACCAGCTGTGGACCGGTTCCGGTGTGGACCAGCTCCGACTACCCGACGAGGTGCCGGTCAAACGACCGCCGCAGCCCCTCGTCCAGCGGGATCTCCGGCTGCCAGCCGAGCAGCTGACGGGCCCGGGTGATGTCCGGGCGGCGGCGGCGCGGGTCGTCGGTCATGGCGTCGACGTGCTCGATCGTGGACGTGCTGCCGGTCAGCTCGATGACCTTCCGCGCGACCTCCAGCACGGTGACCTCCTCGGGGTTGCCGAGGTTCACCGGCCCCGCGTGGTCGCTGTCGGCCATCGACAGCAGGCCGCGCACGAGATCGTCCACGTGGCACAGCGAGCGGGTCTGCGTGCCGTCGCCGTGCACGGTCAGCGGCTCGCCCGCGCGGGCCTGCCGCACGAAAGTGGGGATCATCCGACCGTCGTCCGGGCGCATCCGCGCGCCGTAGGTGTTGAAGATCCGCACGATGCCCGCGTCCACGCCGTACTCGCGGCGGAACGCGCACGTCAGGGCTTCACCGAACCGCTTGCCCTCGTCGTAGACGCTGCGCGGGCCGATCGGGTTGACGTTGCCCCAGTACGTCTCGCGCTGCGGGTGTTCCAACGGGTCGCCGTACACCTCGCTGGTGGAGGCGATGACGACCCGGGCGTTCTTGCGCCGCGCCAGCTCCAGCGCGTGCAGCGTGCCGAAACCGCTCGCCTTGAGCGTGTCGACGGGCGTGCGCAGGTAGTCCACGGGTGACGCGGGGCAGGCCAGGTGCATCACCAGGTCGACCGAACCGAGCAGGTCCAGCGGTTTGGCCACGTCCTCGACCACGATGCCCAGCCGCGGGTCGTCCGACAGGTTGTCCGGCGACCCGGTGCGGAAATCGTCCACGCACACCACCCGCGTGCCGCGCTTGAGCAGCGCTTCGCACACGTGGGAGCCGAGGAACCCGGCCCCACCGGTCACCACCGCTCGTTCGAATCCCATGAGTCGGGCCTACCCGTCGATTCGATGAGTAACCACCGCTTCTTCGGGTACCACCCGCTGGTGTCGCAAACGACGGTGGTGATCGCCACGCGTGACCGGGTGGACGACCTGACGCGCACCCTCGCCCGACTCCGGGAACTGGACGTTCCGGTCATCGTCGTCGACAACGGCTCGTCCGACGACACGGTGACGCGGGTGCGGCGGCAGTTCGACCAGGTCGAGGTGCTGGAACTGGGGCGCAACGAGGGCGCGTTGGCGCGCAACCACGGCGTGCGGCGGGCGACCACCCCGTACGTGGCGTTCAGCGACGACGACTCGTGGTGGGCTCCCGACGCCCTGCCGCGGGCGGAGGAGTTATTCGCCCGGCATCCACGGTTGGGGCTGGTCGCGGCGCGCACGATCGTGGAACCCGGCGGCGGGCTGGACCCGGTGTGCGCCGAGATGGCCCGATCGGCGCTGGGGCGTGACGACGACCTGCCCGGACCGTCCGTCCTGGGTTTCGTGTGCTGCGGCGCGGTCGTGCGGCGGTCGGCGTTCGTCCGGGTCGGCGGATTCCACCCGGTGCTGTTCTGGCCAGGCGAAGAACGCCTGTTCTCGTGGGACATGGCCGCGTCCGGCTGGTCCTGCTGCTACGTGGACGACGTGGTGGCGCACCACCAGCCGTCCTCGTCCCGGCCGCCGTCGGCCTGGCGGCGCCGGGTGGAGCTGCGCAACGACCTGCTGACCACCTGGTTGCGCCGCCCGCTCGGCGTGGTGCTGGCGCAAACGTTCGCGCTGGCCAGGCGGGCGGCCGGGGACCGGGACGCGGGCGCGGCGCTGGCCGCCGCCGCGCGCAGGCTGCCCGCGGTGGTCCGGCACCGGCGGACGCTGCCCGCCGAGGTGGAACGGCGGATCGCCCTGGTCGGCTAGCCGGCGACCCGACCCGTGGGAACCGTTGGCGGCGGGCATGATGGCACCCATGACGACGACAACTCTCAACAACGGCGTCACCATGCCCCAGCTCGGTTTCGGCGTCTTCCAAGTGTCCACAGAGGACACTTACGACGTGGTGCGGGAAGCGTTGCGGGTGGGCTACCGCAGCATCGACACCGCCGCCGCCTACGGCAACGAGGAGCCGGTCGGCCGCGCGATCGCGGACTCGGGCATCCCGCGTGACGAACTGTTCGTGACGACCAAGCTGTGGAACTCCCACCAGGGCTACGACGAGGCGTTCCGCGCGTTCGACGCGAGCGCCGCCAAGCTCGGCCTCGACCGGATCGACCTGTACCTGATCCACTGGCCCGCGCCCAAACAGGACAAGTACGTCGACACCTGGCGCGCGCTGGGCAAGCTGCACGCCGACGGCCGCGTCCGCGCCATCGGCGTGTCGAACTTCCAGCCCGCGCACCTGGAACGGGTCGTGGACGCCACGGGCGCGGTGCCCGCGGTCAACCAGGTCGAGCTGCACCCGTGGCTCCAGCAGGCCGAACTGCGCGCCTTCCACGTCCGGCACGGCATCGCGACCGAGGCCTGGAGCCCGTTGGCGCAGGGCGGCGCGCTGCTGTCCGATCCGGTCATCACCGACATCGCCGCGAAACACGGCCGCACCCCGGCGCAGGTCGTGCTGCGCTGGCACGTGCAGCTGGACAACATCGTCATCCCCAAGTCGGTGACGCCCAGCCGGATCGCGGAGAACTTCGCCGTGTTCGACTTCCGGTTGGACGGTGACGACATGGGGCGCATCGCGGAACTGGACCGGGGCGAGCGCACCGGCCCCGATCCCGACACGTTCGGCTAGACCCCGCTAGACGCTCACCGGGCCGCCGGTACGCCAGTACTCGCCGTCGGCCCGGCTGAGCAGGCCTTCGTCCACGAGGTACCGCCGCACGGTCACGTGGTCGACCTCACCGCCGTCACACCACCGCTTCAGCACTTCCACCACTTCCCGCTCGGGGTACCGTCTACCCGGCTCGAACGCGGTGCTCACCTGTTCGAGCACCGCCCGCCTGCGTCCGCGTTGCGCGGGGAGCTTCACCAGCCGCCCGTCCCGCACGAACGGGTCCTCCGGGACCCGGTTCGCCTGTTCGACCCGGGTGGCCTCCTTGAACAGTTCCTCACGCAACCGCAGACCGGTCCCGTCGGTCACGACGAGTCCCGTCGACCGCAGCCGCCGCAACGAGTTCTCGACGCGCCGTGCGTCCAACCCGGTCGCCGCGGTGATGTCCGCAGTCGTGCGGGCGCCCAGGACCAGCGCGGCCACCACGCGCAACCGTTCGGGTTCGGCCAGCAGTCCGACAAGTGAATCAGGGGTCACGCTTCGAGCTAACCGAAGCCGGCGGTCTGGTGCACGCCCATTTCGGGCGGACCTTAATACCCGTGCGCACTGATCACCTCTTCCCCCTGGCGTCGGTGGAGCCCGTTTTCGGCATGCCGACCGAACACGCCCGCAAGTTCCAGCAGGTGGCCGCCGAGCAGGACCTGGTCATCGACGTGCGGGCGACGAACCCGCACGCGGTGGCCTGGCTGCGCGAGGGCGCGCTGCCCAAACCCGAGGCGGTGAAGGCCAAGACCATCGACGACCTGGACGTCCGCCTGGGCGCCGCGAGGCGACACCGCGGACTCGTCGGCTACTTCCGGCCGTCGTTACCCCACTTCGACCTCAGCGACCGGCTGCTGCGCCGGTACGACCAGCGCCGCGTGGAGTTCGACGCGTTGCGCGACAAGATGGCGCTGTTCGAACGAGGTGGCGAGTACGTCGTGCGGGACGGTGTCGTGCACGGTCGCGACCGGCGCGGCGCGCTGCGGCCCTTGACCGGCGACCACGACGTGTTCGACATCCACGCCTCCGGCGGCGCGGACCTGAGCCGCCGCCGGTACGACCGGGCGGTGGCTACCATGATGTCGATGGACATGGGCGTCACCCACGGCGCCCACATGTACTGGCGGCCCACCACCAAGTCCGACCTCGCGATGTTCGAGTCGATCGCCCGCAGCACCGACGCCAAGCTGCGCTTCCACCCGGACGGCACGATGACCGCCGGCGACTACGGGCGTTTGAACGCCGGGATCAGCGCGATCACCACGCCCGCCAGGGCGGCTCGGCCGTACGCCAGGGTCTCCCACGTGGGCAGGCCGAAGGCGCCGGTGTCCTCGGCGTCGGTGATGAACAGCTGACCGTAGAGGAGAAGCAGGAGCACACCGTAGAAACGGGCGTGTCGGTGCTGCCACGCGAGAAGAACGCCGGCCAGACCCGTGCAGATGTAAAGGGTGTGGTTGGTTCCACTTCCCATTGGCAGGAAGGGGACGGAGGCGGCGACGATTTGCAGCACACCCACCACGAGCGCGAGCAGTTGTGCCCGGCTGAACTGCTGCGCGTCGGCCTTGGAGTCGGCCTTCTTGTCGGCTCTCTTCCCGGTTTTCCGCTCTTTCACGGGTCCCTCGTTCCGCATGGGAGGGGGTTACCCCGCGCCCGTTCGGCTCATCCCGGTCCCCGGGGGCTTCCCCCTATGGGACATATCGCCCAACGCCTTGCGGCATTACGGCTAATCGGCGTGTCGCGCCTAGCGCGGCAGCCGGTCGATCTCCGCCTCGGCGTCGGACGTCGCCTGTTCGGGTCTGCGCGCGCCGGTGAGCACCTGTGCGGCCATGGTGTGGACGGCGCGGGAGATCTCCGGGTACTTCGCGCCGTACGCGGTGCGGGTCCGCGCGGACGCCGGCTGTCCGGCGAAACCCGGCACGTTCGGGTCCCACTGCCAGGCCAGGTCGTCCACGGTGTCCGTCCGGTTGGGCAGCGCGCCGAGGCCGCCGCCGAACTCGGTCGCGTTGTCCCAGTCCAGCCCGGCCTGGTCGGCCGCGGGCGAGTGGTTGAGGTAGTCCCACCAGGTGAATGTCACCTGGTCGGGGGTGTCGGTCGGTTCTCCGGTGCACGCCGACGTGACGAACAGGGCCGCTGCCAGGAACAGCGCTCGTCCACGCATTCCGCTCCACCCTTCGGGGTAGGCGACCTCGTCTACGGACTGCGATCGTCCTACTCCGCTGCGTGAGACGGTGTCAAGATCGGAGGTGGTTCAGACCTTCGGCCGTTTGCGCGACTGGCTCCGAGGCGGGGTCTGGGTGGTGGGCGGCAGGGCGTGCTGCCCCGGCTGCTCGGGCCCGGCGGGCTCGCGGACCTCGGGTGTCAGGTCGGCGAGGTAGGTGGCCGCCAACTCGTCGTAGATCGGTGTTGAGCTCACATTCCGGCATCCTGTCCGGCCGCGGGCCGGAGCGCTGCCCGTCTCACTCGTGCGGGTTACGTTCGGCTCGATCGGGACCGCATTTTTGCGGAGATCTTTCGGGTTTCCGTCGTCGGACCTCTGTGGACGATCCGGCGTGAGCCGTGGTGAGGGCGTTGATGACCTAGATCACGTGGTCGATGTCCGGGACTGTGGTTGAAAGTCGGTAACAGGGGTACTCCCGCTCACGATGAGGGCTTAGGCGGCCACCGCCCCCCCATTGGCCGCCTGACAAGTCCCGGCCGGGCTCCACTCCCCCCAGGAGCCCGGCCGGGCACCTCATCCCTGCCGAAGTCCTTGCAGGGCCACACATTCGTTCCGGGTCGCCCCGGAACACCTGTGAACGCCCGCGGAACGCCGGCCCCGGTTCAACGTCGGCCCCGGTTCAACCGGGCTCCGGCCGACCGACGGGCTCCCGGTGGCACCCGCCGCACGGGCGAGCGGTGCGGCGGCTGGCTGAGCACGGGCGGCTCGGGCGGGTCCGGTGTGGACAGCGTCACCGCCAGTCCCGGTTCGACCACCACCGGAACGCCGTGGTGCCGGGTGTGCAGCGGACCGCCCGCGACGATCCGGTAGGTCACCTCGCCCGGCCCGACCTCCACCGCGAAGCGGGTGCCCCGGAACGACATGCGGAACGCCATCCCGGCCAGCCCCGGCGGCAGGCGCGGCGCGAACGTCAGCTCGCCGTCGTGGTCGCGCATCCCGCCGAACCCGGCCACCAGCCCGACCCACGCGCCCGCCAGCGACGCCATGTGCAGTCCGTTGTGGACATTGCGGTGCAGGTCGTGCATGTCGGTGAACGCGGCCTCGGCCAGGTAGTCGTAGGCCAGTTGCAACGCGCCGACCTCGGCGGCCAGCACCGCCTGCGTCCCGGCCGACAGGGACGAGTCCCGCACCGTCCGCGGCTCGTAGTAGGCGAAGTTGCGCGCCTTCTGCAACGGCGTGAACGCGTCACCGCGCACGTGCATGGCCAGCACCAGGTCGGCCTGCTTGACCACCTGCTTGCGGTACAGGTCGAAGTACGGCCGGTTGAGCAGCAACGGGTACTGGTCGGCGTCGGTGTCGCCGAAGTCCCACTCGGCGTGCGAGGTGAACCCCTCGGACTGCTGGTGCACGCCGAGCAGGTTGTCGAACGGGATCGTCATCCCGTCGGCCGCCTTGCACCACCCCTGGATCTCCTCGGCGGTCACGTCCAGCCGATCGGCCACGTCGGGGTGCCGTTCGCACGCGTTCGCCGCGCCGCGCAGGTTCTTCTGCGCGATGAGGTTGGTGTAGACGTTGTTGTCCACCAGCGCAGAGTACTCATCCGGCCCGGTCACCCCGTCGATGCGGAACCCGCCGTGCTGGTCGTGGTGCCCCAGCGACGTCCACAGCCGCGCGGTCTCCACCAGGATCTCCGCGCCGCACTCGCGCTCGAACGTGGTGTCGCCGGTGGCGTTCACGTACTGCGCCACGGCGTGCGAGACGTCACCGGAGACGTGGAACGCCGCCGTGCTCGCGGGCCAGTACGCCGAGCACTCCGCGCCGCTGATCGACCGCCACGGGAACGCCGCGCCGCCCTGCCCGAGCACCGCGGCCCGCTCCCGCGCCTTGCCCAACGTCGAGTGCCGCCACCGCAACGCGTCCCGCGCCGCCTCCGGCACCGTGTAGGCCAGCACCGGCAGCACGAACATCTCGGTGTCCCAGAACGCGTGCCCGTCGTACCCCGGCCCGGTCAGGCCCTTGCCGGGGATCGCGCGGGTCTCGCCGCGCACCGCGGCCTGCATGATGTGGAACAACGCGAACCGCAGCGCCTGCTGGAGTTCGTCGTCGCCCCGCAGCTCGATGTCGGCGACCTCCCAGAAGTCGTCCAGGAACCGCCGCTGCTCGGCCAGCAGACCCTCCCAGCCGGTCTGCCGCGCGCCCGCCAGCGCCGCCTCGACCTGCGCCCGCAGCGCGGGCACCGACCGTTTCGCGGACCAGCCGTAGCCGAGGTACTTCACCAGCCGCAGCCTCCCGCCCGCGGGCACGTCCACGGCCGCGGTGAACCGGGCCAGGTCGCGCTCGGCGCGCATCTCGGTGCGCACGCCGTCCTCGACTTCGAGGTCGTGGTCCATCGCCGCGGCCATCCGCAGCCCGGAGTTGCGCGCGTGGTGCGCCAGCACCGCCCGGTAGTCCTCGACGTGCGCGAAGTCCGACACCAGCGGCTCGTTCAGCGCGGCGGCCACCCGCGGGTCGTCACCCTCGTGCTCCACCGGTTCGTTGGCCAGCAGGTCGGACTGCACCACCAGCTGCGTGTCCTCGCTCGGCACGACCTCGTAGCGGATCGCCGCGACCGCGCGCTGGGTCAGCGACACCAGCCGTTCACTGCGCACGGTCACCCGGCGACCGGTCGGCGACTCCCACTCGGTGTGCCTGCTCAGCGTGCCGGTGCGGAAGTCCAGCTGCCGCCAGTGCACGTGGGCCCGGCCGTAGCGCATGTCCAGCGGCTCGTCCTCCACCAGCAGCCGGATCACCTTGCCGTCGGTGACGTTGACGACGGTCTGCCCGGCCTCGGGGTAGCCGTAGCCCGATTCGCCGTACGGCAGCGCGTGTTCCTCGTAGAAGCCGTTGAGGTACGTGCCGGGCAGACCGCGCGGCTCGCCCTCGTCCAGCGTTCCGCGCATCCCGAGGTGCCCGTTGGACAGCGCGAAGATCGACTCGGTGCGGCGCAGCTGGTCCACCGCGAGGCCGTCCCACCGCAGCTTCCAGGGGTGGATCTCCCATCCGCTCACAGCAGCTCCGCGAGGTCTTCGACCACCACGTCCGCGCCGTGCGCGTACAGCGCCTCGCGCTGACCGGTCCGGTCCACGCCGACCACGTGCCCGAACCCGCCCGCACGGCCCGCTTCCACGCCGGACAGCGCGTCCTCGAACACGGCGGCGTGCTCCGGGTTCACCCCGAGCAGGCGGGCGCCCACCAGGAACGAGTCCGGCGCGGGCTTGCCCTTCAGCCCGTCGCGGCTGATCACCACGCCGTCCACCAGGGCTCGCACGAACGGGGTGAGCCCGGCCGCGTCGAGCACCTTGCGGGCGTTGGCCGACGACGTCACCACGCCGATGCCGAGACCGGCGTCCTCCACCGCGCGCAGGTAGGGCACCGTGCCCGCGTAGGGCGTCACGCCCTCGTGCCGGATGATCGCTTCCAACAGGTCGTTCTTGCGGTTGCCCACCCCGTGCACGGTGTCCCGGTCCGGTGGGTCGTCCGGTTCGCCTTCGGGCAGCGTGATGCCGCGCGAGGCCAGGAACTCCCGCACCCCGTCGTAACGCGGCCGTCCGTCCACGAACCGGATGTAATCCGACTCGGCGAACGGCGCTTGCCCGCGTGGGCGCAGGAGATCGTCGAAGGTGCGCCGCCAGGCACGGCGGTGCAGCACGGCCGTGCTGGTCAGCACGCCGTCGAGGTCGAAGAGACAGGCGGTGATCGCATCGGGCAGTCCCAGGGCCATGCTCCGTGTCTACCCCGTCCGGCTCCTGGGTACCCGCTGGCGGAACAGCTGACGTTCACACCTGCCGTCGTCGGAGGGATCGAGCCAATGGGCAAGCCGCGCGTGCTGGTCGTCGGAACGGGTTTCGCGGGCTACCACTGCCTGCGCACGCTGGAACGCGTGCTGCCGCCCGACGCCGCCGAGCTGGTGGCCGTCAACCCCACCGACTACATGCTCTACGTGCCGCTGCTCCCCGAGGTCGCGGGCGGTTCGCTGGACCCGCGCCGGGTGGCCGTGCCGCTGCGGCCCAAGCTGCCGCGCACGCGACTGGTGCAGGCGCACGCGACCGGGCTCGACCTGGCCGCGCGGACTTGCACGGTGGTGGACATCGAGGGGCGTGAGCAGGTCCTGGAGTGGGACCGGCTCGTGCTGACCGCGGGCTCCGTCACCCGGCTGATGTCGATCCCCGGCGTGGCCGAGCACGCGTTCGGGTTCAAATCGGTCGCCGAGGCGGTCTTCCTGCGCGACCACGTGCTGCGGCAGGTCGAGCTGGCCGAGCAGGCCGCCGATCCGGCCGAACGGGCGGCGCGGGCGACGTTCGTCGTGGTCGGCGCCGGGTACACCGGCACGGAACTGGTGGCGCAGGGACAACAGCTGACCCGGTCGGCACTGCGCGGTCGCACCGGGCTGGCCGAGTCCGAGATCAAGTGGGTGCTGGTCGACATGGCGCCGCGGGTGCTGCCGGGACTGGACGAGCGGCTGTCCGGGCCCGCCGCCCGGGTGCTGCGGGCACGGGGCGTGGACGTGCGGCTGGAGACGAGCGTCGAGGAGGTCACCGCGCACTGCGCCCGGCTGACCGACGGCACCGAGATCCCGACCCGGACCCTGGTGTGGTGCGTCGGCGTGCGGCCGGACCCGCTGGTGGAGTCCATGTCGCCGGCCACGGGGGAGGGCCTGGCCACGGTGAAGGGGCGACTGGTGGTCGACCCGACGCTCGCGGTGCCGACGCACCCGCACGTGTTCGCCGCCGGTGACGTGGCGGCCGTGCCGGACGTGTTCAACGACGGCAAGCCGACGCCGATGACCGCGCAGCACGCCCAGCGCCAGGGCAAGCTCGCCGGGCGCAACGTCGCCGCCTCCCTGGGCCACGGCACCGTGGGGACCTACCGGCACCGCGACCTCGGGTTCGTGGTCGACCTGGCCGGCGCGCAGGCCGTCGCCAACCCGCTGCACGTGCCGCTCACCGGGCCGGCCGCGAAGGCGGTGGCGCGCGGCTACCACCTGCTCGCGATGCCGGACAACCGGCTGCGCGTGGCCGTCGACTGGCTCACCGACCTCCTCGCCCGCCGCCAGGTCGTGCAGTTCGGCCTGGTCCCCGAGGCGGGCGCGCGGTTGGCGGACGACGCGAAAGTCGGCGCCGCCACCCGAGGGTGACGGTGCGGGGGCCTCTCAAGCCGGCTTGAGCGGGTCGTGGCCGATGGACATCAACCGGTGCCTCCAGTGCGCCTCGCCCGCCGTCGGCTCCAGGTCCTCGCGGCGCTGCGTGTGCACCCGCTCCACGACCTTGCGCATCACCTTGACGTCCTCTGTGGTCAGGTCGGTGCGCCGCTTGCGCAGGACCCGCAGCACCTCCTGGCCGGTCGGCGTCCCCGCCTGGTCGGGCAGGTCCTCGGTGTCCTCGTCCGCCGAGCGGGTGCGCAGCCAGTCCTCCAGTTCGTGCGAGGTCATGTTCACTACGCGGTGGAACTCGTCCCACAAGGTGTCGGTCATGGGGAGGAGGGTTGCCACTCGGGGCGCCGGTGAAACGGACGGTTTCGAGTTCTTTGCGCAACCCGAACACTCGCCGGACGTGCTCCACATCCGCGAGCGCCATCGTTGCCGTCATGAACATGTGGATTCGCCGCATCGCCGTCGTCGGCACCGCCGCTCTCGGGCTCACCACGACGGGAGTCGCGGCCGCGCAGGACACGAGCTACGCGCCCATCACGATCAGCCCCGAACAGGTGAAACAGCTGTGCGAGGAGCGGGCGCCGAAGATCGAGGACCGCATCCAACGGCTCACCACGCGCATCAACGGCGGCCCCGACGTGGCGGGGTCGACGGCCTGGCTCCAGGCCCAGGCGCAGAAGGCACGTGACGCGGGCAACACCGCCCGCGCCGAGCGGCTGGAACGCCGGGTCGCGCGGCGCGGGGAGCAGTTGACCAAGCTCGGTGACGCCCAACGCCGCGTCGACACCTTCCAGACCAACCATTGCGGCGGCAACAAGTGAAGGCCCTGATCACGGCTGCGGTGCTGCTGCTGTCGCTGGTCGGCTGCCGTGCCGACGACGCGGCGCCCGCGGACCCCGGCTTCGACGGGATCGAGTCCACCCTGGACAGCGTCGAAGCCGAGGTCTCCGAGCCCTAGCGCCTCAGATCAGGTCCGGCGCGTACCGGGCCTTTCCGGGTCGGTCACCGCGTCCCACACGTCCGCCGCGTCGGCGTCGTACGTGTGGGACGCAGCAGTACGCCCACGGTGTCGGCCGTGCCGGCGCGCACCTCGCGGTGGATGGCCTTGAGCTGCTCGGCGATGTCGATCACTGTTGTTCCTCGTCGAGTCGTCGCTCGCGCTTGCCGCGCGCGAGTTCGGTGGCCGGCGCGCCGAGGTGCCCGCTCCAGAACCGGCGGAACCGGTCGAGCCACTCGTCCACCTCGCGCAGGCCTTGGTCGTCCACCGCGTAGAGGCGCCGGGTGCCCTCCGCGCGGACGCCGGCGAAGCCGTTCTCGCGCAGCACCCGCAGGTGCTGGGAGACCGCGGGCTGCGAGATGCCGAACTCCCGGCGGACCACCTCCGTGACCGCGCCGGAGGTCTGCTCGCCGTCGGCGAGCAGCTCCAAGATGCGGCGGCGGACGGGATCGCCGAGTACGTCGAACGCGTGCACGACCAGCATCTTTCAGTCGTGGCTTATATAAGTCAAATCTAAGATTCGGGAATTGTCGGTGGTCGGTGGCACTATCTCGAACGGATGTTCGGTACGCGTTCGAAGGGAGCCATGCGATGCGTGTTCGACTCGATCCCCGTCAGTGGCCCGGCCGTGTCATCCCCGAGACCGACGCCGAGATCGACACGGCCGTCGAGGCGCTCTGCCTGCGCGCGACCTGGCCCGATGCACACCGCGCCGCCGTGCGCCGGGTCGTCGAGCCCTGGTTCGGCGAGGGGTGGAGCGTCGATGCCCTGCTCGCGGCGGTCGACCGCAGGCCTGACGGCACCAGGCAGGGCAGCCCGAGAAACCGCGACCAGGTAGCGCACGACTTCCTCCGTGCGCGGCTGAGGTCGTGGTGGCAGGGGGGCGCGCGCCGAGCGCGCCCCCCGGTGGCCGGTATGACGTTGGGTGCGTGGTGGCGCATCAACCGGCGCAACGCCCGCCTGACCCAACCGCGGGCGGCGCGGCCGTTGAGCGCGGCGGGGACGTTGGCGCGCGAGCAGTCGCGGGAGCGGGTGCGGGCGAGGCTGAAGGATCCGGTGGAGCGGTCACGCGAGTTGGCACGCCGCCGGCAGGAGGTGCTGGACAGTCTCCTGGTGCCGGGGCAACGGGTTCCGACGTTCGACGACGCCCGCAAGCTGCTGGCCGACGTGCGGCTGCCCGCCCACCCCGTGTGCAGTCGATGCGGGTGCAGGCAGGGGGTGCTGCCGCACGCGGCTTGACACGTCCTTAGTCTGTGCTTCCCGAGAGGTGCATTCGGCGCTTCCCGAGAGGTGCATTCGGCCGACGGGTGGCGCGCCGAGGATGTTGCGCACTGTCGGGTCTAGCTGTCCCTGTCCCGCTAGCTGTGGCCGTAGGAGTGTCAGTGTCCTGGTTGTTCACTTTCGTCCTGTGCGTGGTGGCGTTCATAGCGGGCGCCGCGCTCTCTTGGCTGCGTCTCAGCGCCACCATCACCGATCTGCGCGACCGCCTCGACCAGTCGGCGGTCCAGCCCGAGCCGGCAGTTCAGCCCGAGCCGGCAGCCGCCACCGCAACCAGCGCCCCAACCGACACCGACACCCCGGTTGACGCCCCTGTCGCCCCTGTCGTCCCCGTCGAGATCCCGGAACAGCCCTCGGCCACCGAAACCGCCGCCGAGCCCGAGCCGAAGCCCGCCGTCGAGCCGGAACCCGAGCCCGTTGCAGTTGCGGAGCCGGAGCCCGTGGTCGAGCCCGAGCCCGTCGCTGCCGTCGAGCCCGTCGTTGTTGCGGAGCCGGAGCCCGAGCCCGTCGCTGTTGTTGCCGAGCCGGAGCCCGTTGCGGAGCCCGAGATCGTTGCCGAGCCGGAGCCCGTTGCCGAGACCCCTCAAGCGCCCGAGCCCGTTGCCGAGGTCGAGGCCCCGCAAGCGGTCGAGGAAGCCGAGAAGGCCGAGGCAGTCGACAGCGCGGTAGCCGCGGTCGAACCGGTGGCGGTTGAAGAAGCGGTGGAGGAGGTCGAGGTCAAGGCGAACTCCAAGACGATGATCTTCCACACCCCAGCCTCGCCGTACTACAAGCGCATGAAGGGCGACGTCACCTTCCGCTCGGTGGCCGAGGCCGAGCGCGCCGGCTACACCCAGTGGACCCCGAAGCCGAAGGTCACCTCACCCGCGCAGTGACGTGGTCGACCGCACCGGAACCGGTGCGGTCGTCACCACTTCAGCTGGCCTCGCCCACCGCCGGGATGAAGGTGAAGTGGCCGGTCAGTTCGGTCAGCTCCAACGGGCGCAGCACGACCTTGCTGCTCGCCACCAGCTGCAGCGCGGTGCCCGCCGCCTCGCACGCCGTGCGCAGCTCGATCAGCAGGTTGATACCGGTCGACCCGAGGAACGTGACACCGGACAGGTCGAGCACCAGCGTGCGGACCACGTCGTGGAGCCTGAGGCGGACGAACTCCTCCACCACCGGCGCCGTCGCCATGTCCAGCTCACCGGCCACCTCGACGACCGTCACGCCCACGGCCACATCCCGCGCCGTGAGCGTGACGGCGTCGGTGAAATCGTCCATTTCGAACCCCTGGGTGCGGTCGGCAGGATCCGGCTGGCTGCTCAACCGCGCCAAGCCTAGGCCCCCGGGAACGCCGAGCGCCCTTCAGGACGGGTGCAGCTCCTTCTCCAGCCGCGCCTTGCTCATCGCGGACGCCCCGGACAGACCGGCGTTGCGGGCCTGCGTCAGCAGCTCCTCGCGGGTCTCCTCACCCGGCCGGTCGCCCATGTGCCGGGCCCGGCTCTCCGCGAACGCCCGCCCCAGCTCCTCGCGCCGCCGGTCGTCCAGCCGCTCCCGCATACGCGGCAGCACCGTCGACTCCTCTTCCTCGACGTGGTGCGTCACGGTCTCGACCAGCTTGTTCAGCACCTCGTCGAACGCCGGGGACGTCGGGTCGGCCTGGGTCAGCCTGAGCAGCAGCTGTTCGGCCTCGACGTGCTCTTCCTGGCTGTGCGCGATCTCCTCGGTCTCACCCGCCTCGGCCTTGGCGACCGGGTAGACCTCGGACTCCTCGGCACGGCTGTGCGCGGTGAGCATGGCGGTCAGCACGGGCACCAGCAGCGGGCGTTTCTCCGGGTTGTTCTTCAACTCGTCGAACAGTCTCTCCACCTCGCGGTGGTCCTGCATGATCAGATCGACTACGTCGCGCATGTCGTCCTCCGTCGCGTTGGTGGCGGAGGAGTACCCGCGAATCAGCCGACCACGCGCCGGATCACGCTCAAGGGGCCGATGGACTCGATGTCCTGGACCTTCACCGGCACGCCCTCGGTGGACGCGTGCACGGCGCGGATGCCGTCGATCGCCATGGCCACGTGCGTCTGGCCCGAGTAGTAGATGATCAGGTCGCCGGCTTTCACCTCATTGCGCGACACCGACCGCCCGATCGTGGCCTGCCCGTAGGTGGTGCGCGGGATCGCGATGCCGACCGACCGGTACGCCGCCTGCATGAGGCTGGAGCAGTCCCACGTGTTCGGGCCGTTCGAGCCGTACACGTAGGCCTTGCCGCGCTGCGCCAGCGCGAACGCCAACGCCTGACCGGCGGCACCGGCGGGCACCGGGATCGCGCTCATGTCACCCGCGTTGTTCAACGCCGCCCGCTCGGCCGCGCTCAGCGAACGGTAGGCGTTGCGGGCCTCGGTGATCTGGCCGTCGAGGGCTGCCTTGCGCTGGTCGATGTCGGCGATGGCCTTGTTCGCGGCGTCGGCGGCCTCGTTGGCGCGGCGGGCGGCGTCGTTCGCCAGGTCCACGGCGGCGCTGAGGCTCTGCAACGCGTCGGCGTTGTCGCCCGCCAGCACGCCGAGCGCGGACATGCGGTTCAGGAAGTCCTGCTGCGAGTCGCTGACCAGCAGCGCGGACAGCTGGTTGAACCGGGCGCCCTCGAACGAGGCCTCGGTGAGCAGGTCGACCTGGCCGCGCAGCGTGTCCTGCGCCTGCTGGGCGGTGGTGAGGTCGCGGTTCGCCTGGTCGAGCGCGCCCTGGGCGTTGGAGAGGGCTTCCTGCGCGCGGAGGTGCTCTTCGTTCAGCGCCTCGGCCTGCGTGGACAGCTCGTTGTACTTCCGCAACGCCTCGGAGGCGTTCGGCGGCACCTCAGGATCCGCTGCGGCGTGGGGGAGAGGCATTACGGCCCCGACCAGCGCGGTGACGGCAGTGGCCGTCAGGGTGGCGCGGACGGTGCGCAGAGCGGGTTTGGACGCCACGGTCGCGCGGTCCTCCTTCAAGCCGGGTGTGTGCACCGAACGGGTCACAGCCGCCCAAGTCTCGGACAGGTTACGGAACCGACCCGTGCTAGTCCATCAGGGGTCCCATTCCACACCTGTCGTGACACGACGCAATCGACCAGACAGCGCAACACCCCACACGGCCCAACGCGCAACAGTGCAACGGTGCAACGGTGCAACGGCTTCGCAGAGGTCCCCGCCCACGTGCTGATCGCTCGGGTCAGCTCGCCCACGCCGCGGCTGCGGAGCGTTCGAATTCGCCGGCGCGCACGCCTCGCATGAACATCTCCCATTCCGCCCTCGTGTACCTGAGGGAGGTGTCGTCGTTGTGAGTCTGAAGGGTTACCGCACCATTCGGTGTCCGCTCCACCGCGAGCGCGCCGTCCGGATCGATCGGCTCGCCGGACGCCAGCCGGCGGACGAAGGCGTCCCACTGGTCGGCGTCGAGGCTGATCACCGGACCACGCCCGCGGTCCTTGGTGTCCCGGACCTGGACGAGATCACCGACGAATCGGACCTCGACGCACTCGCCCGTCGTCGCGCTGAAGCTGCTCTTGAACCAGCCGCGCGTCGTGGGCGAGGAGGTGTTGGGCATCAATGGTGCTCCGTCTCGTCGTGGATCCGGCCCGTGGAAGGTCGCTGAGTCGCTGAGTCGCTGTCGAAGCGAGTATCCCGCCCGCGGCGCTCCGACACACCCTTCGAACAGCTACCCGGAGAACAGCTACCCGGAGAACAGCTACCCGAAGTCGCCTCGGCCTAGTCCTGGCTCAGTCCCGTCAAGTCGGTCCGCCCGCCGGGGTGGCGTACCGCGCGACCCGCCGCCGTGGTGGCGAGGCGGCCGGCGTCCTCCGGGTGATCACCGCGCACCAGCGCCACGGTCAGGGCGGCCACGAACGCGTCACCGCCGCCGGTCGTGTCCGCCACTTCCGCCGCGGTCAACGGGATCACCGCCGAGCCGTTGTCCCACGCCACCACGTTCGCCTCGCCGGGAACCGCCAGCGCCACCACCGACGGCCCCCGCGCCAGCAGTTCGCGACCCGCCTTCACGGCCGCTTCGACGTCGGTGATCCGACGTCCGGTCAACGCCTCCGCCTCGCGGTGGTCGGCGCGCACCACGTCGGCGGCGGCCAGGAGTTCGGCTTGCCGTCCGCCGGGCGCCCCGTCCAGCACGACCAGGCCGCCGGCGGCGCGGACGGCGGCCAGTGCGGTCTCGGCGGGCTGTTGGAGCTGCACGATCACCGCGTCCGCCCCGGCCAGCAGCGCCGATGCGGCTTGCACGTCCTCCACCGTCACGAGAGTCGGGCCGGGGATGTCTTCCAGGTACCGGTACTCGCCGTCGCACACGACGTCCACGATCAGCGCGGTCCGGGTGGCCTCCCGGCGCACCACCGCCGTCGTGGCTACGCCGTCCGCGCCCAGCTGCTCGACCAGCAGGCGGCCCTCGCGGTCGTCCCCGACGACGCCGATCAACGCCGCCGTCGCGCCGAGTTGCCTGGTGCCGCGGGCGATGTTGGCGCCCTTCCCGCCGAGCACTTCGCGGCGTTCCCGAACCTCCGCGCTGCCACCGGATCCGGGCACCTCGGGCACCACCAGCACCAGGTCACGGGCTATCTGACCGACCACCGCGATCCGCATGGTCGAGCGGTACCCGGTGGCCACCAGTTGAAACGGGCCGTTGACGCGACGTCACAGGTAATGCGATCGTGATTCTGGGAGCGCTCCCAGTTCCGGGTTCACCAGATCACCGTCGATCTGAAGGAGATGTCCTTTGCGACTCAAGCGCTTAGGGGCGTTGGCCGTTGCCGCGCTCGGTATCGTCGGTGTGACCAGCGTTTTCGTCCAGAGCGGCGTAGCGGTGGCACACGGTTCGATGACCTACCCGGCCAGCCGGACCTACGCCTGCTACGAGGACGGCAGAGCCGCGGGCGGCGGCGACCTCTACCCGACGAACCCGGCGTGCGTCGCCGCGGTGGAGATCGGTGGCAAGCAACCGCTCTGGGACTGGTACGGCAACCTCATCAGCCAGGCGGGCGGCCGGCACCGCGAGATCATCGCCGACGGCGACCTGTGCGGTCCGACGACCAAGTACGACGCCTACAACATGGCCCGCGGCGACTGGCCGACGACGACCCTGCGGGCGGGCGCGCCGATCAACTTCAAGTACAACGCGTGGGCGCCCCACCCCGGAACCTGGGACCAGTACGTCACCAAGGACGGCTTCGACGTCAACCAGCCGTTGAAGTGGTCGGACCTGGAGCCGGCGCCGTTCGACAGCATCACCAACCCGGTCGCGGTCGGCGGCGAGTACTCCTGGAACGGCACCCTGCCCAACAAGACCGGCCGCCACGTCATCTACTCGATCTGGCAGCGCAGCGACAGCCCCGAGGCGTTCTACAGCTGCTCGGACGTGATCTTCACCGGCGGCAACGGCGGTGGTGACACGCAGGCCCCGACGGCGCCCGGCGCGCCGACCGCGACGGCCTCGGCCAACTCGGTGGCGTTGAGCTGGCCCGCGGCCACGGACAACATCGGCGTCAGCGGCTACACGGTGTACCGCGAGGCGGGCGCCACCGACGTGTCGGTCGCGACGAGCACCGGCACCACGGCCACCGTCACCGGCCTCACCGCGGGCACCGCGTACCAGTTCTACGTGGTGGCGCGGGACGCGGCGGGCAACACCTCGCCGCCGTCGGCCCTGGTGTCGGTGACGACCAGCGGTGGCGGCACGCCCGGCGCGTGCTCGGTCACCTACGCCATCCCCAGTTCGTGGTCGAACGGCTTCACCGCGAACGTGACGGTGAAGAACACCGGCACGAGCGCGGTCAACGCCTGGCAGCTGGTCTGGGACGTGCCCTCGGGTCAGGGCATCACCTCGGCGTGGTCGGCGGAGGTCACCGTCGCGGCGGGCAAGGCCACCGCGAAGGGCGCCAGCTGGAACCAGAACATCCAGCCGGGCCAGACGGTGAACTTCGGGTTCAACGGCTCGTCGCAGGGGACGCCCGCCAACCCGACGGCGTTCACCCTCAACGGCGCTCTGTGCGCCACGGCCTGATGTTCGGCCGGTGCGCGGCCCTGGTCGCGCTCCTGGTGGGGTCGGTCGCCTGCTCCTCGTCGGCGACCGGCTCCACCGGCCTCGGGTCCAACGCCCTGGGGCCGCCCCTCGCCACGTCGTCCGAGGTGGCCGAGTGGGTGCGGGAGAAGACCGGGCAGTGCGACGAGGTGGTGCCGCGGACGATGGAGGAGTTCACCGAGTTCGTCGGCCCGTTGCGGTCGAAGCTCTACGCGCCGTACGTGGCGGAGTGGGCGACGTGCGAGGCGGGGCCGTACGAACGACTCGGGCTGGTGGTGTTCCAGCGCGAGAAGCTGGCGGACTTCCAGCGCGCCTGGCAGGGGGCGTTGTCGAGTGGCGAGGTCTCGGACGACCCGGACTTCGGGTTCGGCAACGGCTTCGCGTTGAGCGGCACGCTCGGCTTGGAACTGCTGGGACTGCACGAACTGCGTTGCACACCGGTGCGGCCTGACGACGACGTAGGACACACCGTGCCCGCGGAGGCACAGGGGTGCGTCTACACGCAGACGTCAGGCCACCACCACTAGAGGCGGCTCGTCAGCGTGGCGCGGCGGTGCTCTGTCGCACCACCAGCGTGGTGGCAAGCTCGATTCGGCGGTGTTCGGGCTCTTCACCACGTGCCAACGTGATGGCGAGACGGGTGCCCGCCGCGGCCATGTCCTGCAGCGGCTGTCGGACCGTGGTCAGCGGCGGGCCCACCCATTGCGCCACCGGCAGGTCGTCGAAGCCGACGACGCTCAGGTCTTCCGGGATGCGCAGGCCGGCGGCGCGTGCCGCCTCGTAGACGCCGAGGGCCTGGAGGTCGGAGCCCGCGAACACCGCGGTGGGCGGGTCCGGCAGGTCGAGCAGCGGGGCGAACTGGGCGCGGCCGGATTCCACGTGGAAGTCGCCGTACCGGACCAGGGCGGGGTCGTAGGCCAGGCCCGCCGTCTCCAGCGCGGCGCGGTAGCCGTCGACCCGGGCACGGCTGCACAGGACGCGCTCGGGGCCGCCGATCATGGCGATGCGGCGGTGGCCGAGTTCGATCAGGTGACGGGTGGCGGTGAGGCCGCCGTTCCAGTTGGTGGCCCCTATGGAGGGCGTCTCCAGTTGGGGTTCGCCGATCGGGTCGACCACGACGACCGGGATGTCCCGCGCGCGCAGCTTCGCCAGCTGCGAGGACGTGAGGTCGGAGAACACGGAGATCACCGCGAGCGGTTTGCGCGCGATGACCCCTTCGAGCCAGCCGTGGCCGGGGGTGAGCCTGCCCTGGGACTCGGACAGCACCAGCGCCAGACCCTGCTCGGCGGCCACCTGCTCGGCGCCGCGGATGATCTCCAGCGCCCAGGCGCTCTCCAACTCGTGGAACATGAGTTCCACCAGGTTGGACCGCCTCGACCGCTCGTCCGCCCGCCGCTGGTAGCCGTGCCGGCGAATGATCGCCTCGACCCGTTCGCGGGTGTGCGGAGCCACGTCCGCGCGACCGTTCATGACCTTCGAAACAGTCGGAACCGAAACCCCGGCCTCGGCCGCGATGGCGGCAATGGTGATCTTGCCTGAGGCGGTGCCATCCGAGGGAGACGGGTCGGCTTTGGTCGGCATGAGGGCAGTCTACGACAGCCCTGCGCAGTTCCGGCCGCTTCAAGCGGGGGTGGCGTGGTGGGGTGTCGGTCACGGGGTGACCAGTTAACACGATCGAAACAATCGGGGTTGTATTCGAAACTGTCGAACACCCGTCTCGACTGGTGTGCCGGCAACGTTACCGGAACGCGCAAGTGGGTGGCTCGGGCCCGTGGGAGAGTCGGGCCCGAGCCGGGCTTCACTTGCCGAAACCGGCCGTCAGGCCGCTGAGCAGGAACCGCCGCCCGATCAGGTACACCGCGAAGATCGGCAGCACGGACAACGTCACGGCCGCGAGCAGCGCGGGCACGTTGGTGCCGAACTGCCCCTGGTAGTCCCACAACCCGAGGGTGAGCACCCGCGACGATTCCGACTGGGTGAGCACCAACGGGAAGAGGAACCCGTTCCACGCGTTGAGCGCCGTGTAGACGACGACGGTCATGATCGCGGGCCGCGCCAGCGGCAGGACCAACGACACCAGCACCCGCAGGGGGCCCGCGCCGTCGATGGCCTGCGCCTCGTACAGCTCGCGCGGCACGTCGCGCAGGCTGTTGACCAGCACCAGCATCGCCACCGGCAGCGCGAACGCCGCCGTCGGCAGGATGACCGCGGTCAGCGTGTCGTACAGCCGCATCCGGGTGATCATCAGGTACACCGGGATGATCGTGGCCTGCGCGGGGATCGCCAGCCCCATCAGGAGCAGGGTGAACCCGCGCTGCAGGAACGGGCTGGTGTTGCGCACCACCGCGTAGGCGGCGGGCACGGTCACCAGCACCACGATCGCCACCGTCGCCACGGTCACGATCACGTTGTTCAGCAGGTACTGGCTGAAGTTGCCGGTCAGCACGGTGACGTAGTTGTCCAGCGTCAACGCGTCCGGTATCTCCCACGCGCTCTTGCCGAGGTACTCGGCACGGGAGCGCAGCGACACCGTGACCAGGTAGAGCAGCGGTCCGACCACGATCGCCAGCCACACCAGGGCGAACAGCCCGGCGGGCCAGTTGGGACGAGACTTCACGACCCCTCCTGCTGGCTGCTCATCGAGCGGAAACCGCTCCAGCGCATGACCGCGAGCGACAGCGCGGTGCCGAGCACGACCAGCACGACCGCGATCGCGCTCGCGTAGCCCATCTCGAATCCCTTGAAGCCGGTGATGTACATGTGCAGCGGCAGGATGCGGGTCGCGGTGCCCGGTCCGCCGCCGGTCAGGATCAGCACGGTGTCGAACGTGGTCAGCGAGCCGACCAGCATCAGCACCGACGACGTGACGATGGTGTACCGCAGCTGCGGCAGCGTGATGTGCCGGAACTTGCCCACCCGCGAGGCGCCGTCGATGGTCGCCGCCTCGTACAGCGAGGGCGGCACCGCCCGTGCCGCGCCCTGGTAGAGCAGGGTGTGGAACGGGATGAACTGCCAGGAGATGACGAGCACCACCGTGTAGAGCGCGATGTCGGGGTCGCCCAGGAACAGCGGGCCGCCGACGAACGCGCCGAAGTTCGGCTCCATCAGCGCGTTCCACAACAACGCGATGGCGGTCGTGGACAGCAGCAGCGGCAGGAAGAAGATCGAGCTGAGCACCGCCCGGGACCGCTGCTTGCCTGCCGCCCAGACCCCGATCAGCAACGCGATCGGGGTCTGGACGAGCCACGACACGACCATCAGCACCAGGGTCCGCCACACCGAGGCGCGCGCCTCGGCGTCGTCGAGTAACCGGGCCCAGTTCTCGCCCCCGTTGAGCTGCGGCGTGCCCAGACTGTCCCAAGCGGTGAAGCTCAGGTAGATCACCAGCAGCATGGGCAACGCCGCGAACAGGGCGAAGAACCCGAACGCCGGGACGGCATACCAGGCCGAGGGCCGTTGGGACGACATCAGCGCGCGGCCACCGCGTCGACGAACTGCTGCGGCGAGACCTTGCCCAGGAAGAACTCCTGGAGCTGGGTCAGCATGAACGTGGCGTCGTCGGCGGGCAGGTCCTGGTCCCAGGACAGCTGGAAGTTCTTCGTGTCCAGCACCAGTTCGTAGATGAACGACGCGTACTCGGGGTTCGGGGACTTCTTCAGCTTCTCCTCGGCGCCCACGACCGGCGGCACGTCGCCGGCCTCGATCAGCGCGTCGACGTAGGAGTCCTCGTGGAGCGTGGTCGTGACGAACTTCTTCGCCGCGTCCAGGCTCTTCGAGTCCGCGGTCGCGGAGTAGAAGTTGCTCACGTTGCCCACCAGGTTCGACGGGTCGCCCTTGCCGCCGGGGATCGACGGGAACGCCACCCAGCCCAGGTTGCCCTGCTTGACGAAGTCCGGGCTCTGGTCGAGCTGGTTGGTGTACTCCCAGGTACCCATGAGGTGCATCGCGGCCTTGTCCTGGGCGAGGAGCGTCGAGGCGCCACCGGCGTCGTAGGCGACGGACGCGAAGCTCTGACCGAAGCCGCCCCGGTCGATGAGCTCCTTGAGCTTGGCCATGGCCTGGACCACGGCCGGGTCCTTCCAGCCCGCGGGGCCGTTGTCCCGGATGTTCTTGAACACCTCGTGGCCCGCGAAGCGGTCGAGCACGTACTCGGCCCACATCAACTCGGTCCACGCCTGGCTGCCGGCCAGGGCGATCGGGGTGATGTTCTTCGCCTTGAAGGTGTCCACGAGCGTGAGCAGCTGGTCCCACGTGGTCGGCGGCTCCACGCCGGCGTCCTTGAAGACCTTCTTGTTGAAGAACAGCAGCACCGGCTGCATACCGCGCATCGGTACCCCGTAGTACTTGCCGTCGAGCTTCGCGCCGTCCAGCACGCTGGGGATGAACGCGTCCTTGGCGGCCTTGTTCTCCTCCAGCACGGAGGTCAGGTCGGCGACCTTGCCGGCGTCGACGTACTCCTTGAGGTTGCCCCCACCCCAGTTGAAGAACAGGTCGGGGGCCTGGGGCGAGCCCATGGCCACCCGGAGTCGCTGCTTGTACGGGTCGTTGCCGAACGTCTCCAGCGAGGCGTTGCCACCGCTCGCCTTGAACGAGTCGATCGACTTCTGTTCGATCTTGTTGAGCACCGGGTCCTCGAGGGCCCAGATCTTCAGGGAACCGGCGTTGGACTCGCCCGGACCGGACGTTCCACACGCGGACACCACTGCGGTCACGGCGACGAGCCCCATCGCGAGGAGGGGACGCACCCATGAACGGCGGGACATTGGACCGCCACCCTTCTGCCACGCTGCGGAATGTTCGTGGCAACGAAACATTTCGAAACATCCACGACTTGCGCAGACCCTAGGCCCGTGCCCGATGCGTGTCAAGCATCACCAATTGGCGCGTCCAGGTGACGTTTATGCACGTCAAACGGTCACTCTTGTGTTTCGATCGAGTTTCGATACTATCGGCCACATGCGTCGAGCCACGTTGGCCACGATTGCCGCAGCAGCGGGGGTGTCCCTCCCGACGGTGTCCAAAGTCCTGAACGGGAAGGACGACGTCGGCGCGGAGACCAGGGCTCGCGTGCGGCAGTTGCTCGCCGAATACGACTACGTGCCGGTGGGGTCCCGTCGGGCCTCCGGTCACCTGCTGGTGGACCTCGTGTTCACCGCCCTGGACAGCCCTTGGGCGGTGGAGATCATCCGCGGTGTCGTCGACACCGGACTGCACGTGGTGGTGTCGTCCACCGACAAACCCCGTCAGCACACGTCGTGGGCGGCGTCGCTGGTCGAGGCCAGGCGCGCGGGCGCGCTGCTGGTCACCTCCCAGCTCACCGCCGCCGACCGCCGGGTGCTGGCCGACTCCCGCATCCCGGTCGTGGTCATCGACCCGGTCGACCTGCCGCAGCCGAACGTGCCGAGCGTCGGCGCGACCAACTGGGCCGGCGGTCTGGCCGCCACCGAACACCTGCTGCGACTCGGCCACCGCCGGGTCGGCGTCATCGGCGGACCGGCCGGGATGCTGTGCAGCCGGGCGCGGGTCGACGGCTACCGCGCCGCACTGGACCGGGCGGGCATCCCGTTCACCGCCGAGCTGGTCAAGCACGGCGATTTCAAGCACGAGGGCGGGTTCCGCCGCGCGGCCGAGCTGCTGGCGCTGCCGGAGCGGCCGACGGCGATCTTCGCGGGCAACGACGAACAGGCGCTGGGCGCGATCGAGGCGGCCAGGGTCGTCGGGCTGTCGGTGCCGCGGGACCTGAGCGTCGTCGGGTTCGACGACCTGCCGGTCGCGGTGTGGTCGTCGCCCGCCCTCACCACCGTGCGCCAGCCGTTAACGGAGATGGGTCGCCACGCGGGCCGCATGCTCGCCGACCTGATCGCGGGCCGCCCGGTGGAGACCGAGCGGGTGGAACTGGCCACCGAACTCGTCGTCCGATCGTCAACGAAGGAGCCGCCGTGCTGAACACCTGGGCCGACCCCGGAAGGCCGACCGGTGAGCGGGTCGCCGCCCTGCTGGCCGAGCTGACCCTGGAGGAGAAGCTGGCCCAGCTGGTCGGCGTGTGGGTGGGCATCTCGGAGACCGACCAGGAGGTGGCGCCCGCGCAGCACGAGTTCGCCGAGCCGCTGCCGCCGTGGGACGAGCTGACCAAGCCCGGCCTCGGCCAGCTGACCCGCGTGTTCGGCACCGGGCCGGTCGACCCGCTGGTCGGCGCGAAGGTGCTGGCCGAGACGCAGCGCAGGCTGGTGGCCAACACCCGGTTCGGCATCCCGGCCATGGCGCACGAGGAGTGCCTGTCCGGGTTCACCGCCTGGCAGGCCACCGTCTTCCCGACCCCGCTCGCGTGGGGCGCCTCGTTCGACCCCGAGACGGTCGAGCGGATGGCGCACGAGGTCGGTCTCGCGATGCGCGACGTCGGCGTCCACCAGGGATTGGCGCCGGTGTTGGACGTGTCGCGAGATCCGCGCTGGGGGCGCACCGAGGAGACCATCGGCGAGGACCCGTACCTCGTGGGTCTCCTCGGTGCGGCGTACACCAGGGGCCTGGAGTCCAGCGGGATCGTGGCCACGCTCAAGCACTTCGCGGGGTACTCGGCCTCGGCCGGCGGGCGCAACCACGCGCCGGTGCACATGGGCCCGCGCGAGTTCGCCGACGTGGTGCTGCCGCCGTTCGAGATGGCGCTGCGCCTGGGTGGCGCTCGATCGGTCATGCAGTCCTACGCCGAGGTGGACGGCGTGCCGCCGGCCGCGGACCCGTCGCTGCTCACCGACCTGCTGCGGGACCAGTGGGGCTTCGACGGCGTGGTGGTCGCGGACTACTTCGCGGTGTCGTTCCTGGAGACCGCGCACGGCATCGCGGGCTCGCCGGGTGAGGCCGCCGCGTTGGCGCTGGCCGCCGGCGTGGACGTGGAGCTGCCCAGCGTGCGCTGCTACGGCGAGCCGCTCGCCGAACTGGTGCGGTCCGGTGTGGTGGACGAGGGGCTGGTGGACCGCGCGGTGACCCGCGTGCTCACCCAGAAGTGCGAACTCGGCCTGCTGGACGAGGACTACCGGCCCGAGTCGCCCGCCGTGCTGCGCGGCGAGCCGGTCGACCTCGACCCGCCCGCGTTGCGCGACCTGGCCCGCACGATGGCCGAGCGTTCCGTGGTGCTGCTGGACAACGCGTCCGGCGTGCTGCCGCTCGGTGCGTCGAAGCTCGCCGTGGTGGGGCCGTGCGCGGACGACCTGCTGGCGTTGATGGGCTGCTACGCCTTCCCGAACCACGTCGGCGTGCAGCACCCCGACGTGCCGCTGGGCGTGGAGATGGACACGATGGCGCAGGCCGTGCTGAAGGAGTTCCCGGCCGCGACGGTCACCACCGCCAAGGGCTGCGAGGTCGACGGGGACGACCGGTCGGGCATCGAGGGCGCGGTGGCCGTGGCGAGGGACGCCGACGTGGTGCTGGCCGTGCTCGGCGACCGGGCCGGGCTGTTCGGCCGCGGCACGTCCGGTGAGGGCTGCGACGCGGAAGACCTGTCGCTGCCGGGCGTGCAGGGCGAGCTGCTGGAGGCGTTGCTGGCGCAGGACGTGCCGGTGGTGCTGGTGCTGCTGACCGGCCGCCCGTACGCGCTGGGTTCTTACCGGCCGGCGGCGGTCGTGCAGGCGTTCTTCCCCGGTGAGGAGGGCGCCGGCGCGGTCGCGGGCGTGCTCAGCGGACGCGTCAACCCGTCCGGCAAGCTGCCCGTGCAGGTGCCGCGCGGCTCCGGCGCCCAGCCCACCACCTACCTGCACCCGCCGCTGGGTGCCAAGGGCGGTGCCAGCTCGGTCGACCCGACGCCCGCGTTCCCGTTCGGGCACGGCCTGTCCTACACGACGTTCGAGCTGTCCGATTTCGCCGCCGGCGAGGAGTTGCCGTCCGACGGCGAGGTCGAGGTGTCGTGCCTGGTGCGCAACACCGGCGACCGGCCCGGCGCGGAGGTCGTCCAGCTGTACCTGCACGACCCGGTCGCGAGCGTCACGCGCCCGGTGCGCCAGCTCGTCGGCTTCGCGCGGGTCGAGCTGGACGCGGGCGAGCAGCGGCGGGTGACGTTCCGGCTGCACGCCGACCGCACCTCGTTCACCGGCCGCGACGGGCGGCGGATCGTCGAGACCGGCGAGGTCGTGCTGCTGGTGGGTTGCTCCAGCGACGACATCCGCTGGGAGCGGTCGGTCCGGGTGACGGGCGAACCGCGGGTGGTCGGCCACGACCGGGTGCTGGTCACCCCGGTCACGACTTCCTGAAGCACCGCCACGAGCTGGTCGTGGACGCGGGACCCCGGACCGAGCTACCGGGGTCCCCGGAGAGCCTCCGAGTCCACTGACCGGGAGGCCGCGAGGGGGCTATGGCGGTGGCCCCCTCGCGGTTCGCCCACCCCGGAGACCGCCGGGTCGGGCGCGACGAGCACCGCCGGGTCAGTAGACGTAACAGATGCTGACGAAGCCGGTCACGCCCGTGCGCGAGTTGGCCAGCTCCCGCCACTCGGTGGTGCGGCTGCCGTCCGGGCACGTCACCGCGTCCCCTTCCACCGCTTGGATGACGCCTGCCCGGTCACCCGGGTTGCCCAGCCCCACCACGGTGGCGTCGAGCCGCGGCCTGGTGCGGATGCGCACGCCCGGTTCTTTGAAATCGGTGACCCAGTTCTCCACCGCGATGTTATCCACCGCGATTCCCGCCGCGATTCCCGCCGCCGGCGACGCGGATCGCCCGTCCGGCGCGGCGGTGGCATTCGGCGCCACGAGAACCAACCCCAGTGCCGCGCAGGCGAACCCGGCGGACATCATCTTGCGAATCATGCCGTTCCCCCCTCGCGCGATCCGCACCCGCCGGTGGGGTTCGTCCAGAACACCTCGCGGAGCAGGTCGTAGTGCACCCACCCGGTGACCCCCGTCTCCCGGTTGGTCAGCCGGTACCAGGTGGCCACCCCGTTGACGACGTCGCCGTCGCGGGCGCACCACACGTCGGCACCCTGGCCGTTGTTGCCGTAGCCGTTGACGTGGCCGTTGAGCCGCGGCGTCTCCCGGATGCGCACGCCGTCGGCGTCGAAGACGGCGGTGCCGTTGGCGCGTGCGGAGGCGGCGGCCACCGACGTGCGCTGGTCCGCCGACGCGGCCCCCGGCGCCGCGAACGCGCACGCCGCGGCGACGAGGACGGCGACCATTGGTCGGATTCGATTCACGTTTCCCCCAGGAAATAGTGTTCACTCCGGGAGGACCAATGGTGAACGAGACGCGATCCCCCCGAATCACGGGCGCTGCGGCTCACCCGCCGCGAAACGCCCGTCATCGAGAATAGGTCGATCCGGGGGGAATGCACGGGAATTCACCCGATCGAGAGGGAGCGTGCTTCCGGGGTCAGAGGTGTTCGCGCAGGTGCCGGAGCCTGCGCTCGTCGTGCGCCCTCGGCACGGCGTGACCGCTGAACGGGTACACCGCGATCTCCTTCGGCGCGGTGATCTCGTTGTACGCCGCGTACACCGTGGACGGCGGGCACACCTCGTCCATCAGACCCACGCTCAGCAGCGAGGTCGCGGTGATCCGCTTGGCCAGCAACGCGCCGTCCACGTACCGCAGGGTGTCGAGCGCGGCGGGGATCAGGTCGACGTGCTGCGACAGGAACGCGGAGATCTCCGCGTACGGGTCCGAGCCGGTGATCGTGACGGCCCGCTGGAAGTCGCACAGGAAGGGCACGTCCGAGTGGCACACCTTCACGGCTTCGCCGTTCAGCGCGGCGGCGGCCAGCGCCAGCCCGCCGCCCTGGCTGCCGCCGGACACCGCGATCCTGGTCTCGTCCACCCCGTCCAGCGAGGCGGCCACCTCCACGGCACGGGCCGCGTCCACCATCAGCCGCGTCACGTAGTACGTCTCGGGGGTGGCGATGCCGCGCGTCATCACGCCGGGGTACTCGGGGCCGGTGTGCCCGGAATCCGGGGTGGCGCCGACGGCCCAGCGCCCGCCCTGGCCGCGGGTGTCCATCACGAACACCGCGTACCCGGCGGCCGGCAGCAACGCGTGCTCCGACGGGAACCCGCGCCCGCCGCCGTAGCCGATGTAGCAGACGACGGTCGGCAGCGACTCCACGCCGGAACCGGCCGGGCGGATGTACCACCCGCGCACCCGGTCGCCGCCGTACCCGGAGAACTCGACGTCCCAGACCGAGAGCGGTCCGTAGGCGTCGGTCCCGTACGGCGTCAGCACCGGCGGGAGCGCGGCGGCGTGGGCCTCCTCCAGCCGCGACTTCCACCACATGTCGAGGTTGTCCGGCTCGGCGGTGCTCGTCCGGTACTGGGCCAGTTCCTGTTCGGAGAGGTCGAACCAGGGCACGGTGGTCCCCTTTCACTTAATTCCGTTAAGCGCTTAATTACCCTACCGGGCATGACGGCCGGAACAGCGGTCTAGACTTGATGATCACCGACCGAGGAGGCGCGGGTGGTAGCCAAGCGTCCGACGATCTCGGACATCGCCAAGGCCGCGGGCGTGTCCACCGGCGCGGTGTCGTACGCGCTCAACAACCGGCCGGGCGTCTCGGAACCGACCCGCCGCCGGATCATGGACATCGCCGACCGCCTCGGCTGGGTGCCCAGCAGCGCCGCCCGTTCGCTCAGCGACGGCCGCGCGAACGCGATCGGGTTGGTGGTGGACCGGCCGGCCAGGGTGATCGGCGTCGAGCCGTACTTCATGCAGCTGATCTCCGGCATACAGGGCGCTCTGGCGGGCGGGCCGATGTCGTTGCTGCTCCAGGTCACGGACAACTCGGCGGCCGAGTTGGCGGCGTACCGGCGGTGGTGGGGCGAGCGGCGGGTGGACGGCGTGCTGCTGGTCGACCTGGTCCAGAACGACCCGCGGGTGGAACTCGTGCGGGAACTGCGGCTGCCCGCGGTGGTGCTGGGCGAGCCGGTCGTGCCGGACCTGCCGTGCGTGTGGACCGACGACGAGATGGCCGTCGAAGAGGTGCTGGAGTACCTCGTTGCGTTGGGGCACCGGCGCATCGTCCGGGTCGCCGGGCCGACGAAGTTCGTGCACACGCAGACGAGATCGCGCGCCTTCACCACGGCCGCCGCCCGGCTCGGCCTGACCGAGGCCCGGGTCGTGCACGCCGACTACTCCGACGAGGCCGCCGCGCGCGTGACCCGCCGGGTCCTGACGGGCGGCACCCCGCCGACGGCCCTGGTGTTCGACAACGACGTGATGGCCGTGTCCGCCTTGGGCGTGGCCCACGAGTTGGGCCTGTCCGTGCCGGACCAGCTGTCGTTGGTCGCGTGGGACGACTCCGCGCTGTGCCGGTTGGTCCGGCCCGCGCTGTCCGCCGTGCGCCGTCCGATCGCCGAACGCGGCGCCGCCGCCGTGCGCCTGCTGCTGGACGTCATCGGCGGCGCGCCCGCCGAACAGGTGAAGACCTCGGACCCCGAACTCGTCCCGCGTTCGAGCACCGGCCAAGCCCCGGCCTGATCCGCCGGCTTCCGCGGCCGGGGGTCGACCGGGAGCGGTGTGGCGGGGCAGACTGTGCCCGAGGCGCTTCTGGGAGCGGTCCCAGACGTGTCGCCGCGGTACGCCGCCGGCCCCGGCGAGCAGTGTTTTCACGCCCTGATCACGCCGTTGACACTTAAGCGGTTAAGTGTTTGAGTGTGAATGCCTGCCACGGCAGGTGCGCTGCCCTGCGCTCGCTACGTCAACGTCGACAACAACGCGAGGTACATCCATGCGCAAGCGATTCGCCTTGGTAGGCGCCGCCATCGCCGCCTTGGTCCTGTCACTGCTGACGGTGGTGCCGGCGCAAGCCGCGGCCGGGTTCACCGTCAGCAACGGGCGACTCCTGGACGCCAACGGCAACGACTTCGTGATGCGCGGCGTCAACCACGCGCACACCTGGTACGTCGACCGCACCACGCAGTCGCTCAAGGACATCAAAGCCTTGGGCGCCAACACGGTCCGCGTGGTGCTGTCCAGCGGCGACCGGTGGACCCGCAACGACGCCGCCGACGTCACCAACGTCATCAACCAGTGCAAGACCAACAAGCTCATCTGCGTGCTGGAGGTGCACGACACCACCGGCTACCAGGAGCAGAGCGGGGCCGTCAGCCTCGCCCGCGCGGTGGACTACTGGATCAGCGTCCAGAGCGCCATGGCCGGCCAGGAGAAGTACGCCATCCTCAACATCGGCAACGAACCGTGGGGCAACACCGGCTACGCCGGGTGGACGCAGGCGACCAAGGACGCCATCACCCGCCTGCGCACGGCCGGTTTCCAGCACACCCTCATGGTCGACGCGCCGAACTGGGGCCAGGACTGGGCTTTCACCATGCGCGACAACGCGGCCTCGGTGTTCGCCGCCGACCCGCAGAAGAACACCGTGTTCTCCATCCACATGTACGGCGTGTTCGACACGGCGGCCGAGATCAACGATTACCTGAACCGGTTCGTCACGGCGAAGCTGCCGATCGTGGTCGGCGAATTCGGCCACGACCACTCCGACGGCAACCCCGACGAGGACACGATCTTCGCCACCACGCAGCAACTGGGCCTGGGCTACCTGGCCTGGTCGTGGTCGGGCAACGGCGGCGGCGTGGAGTACCTGGACCTGGCGGTGGGCTTCAACGCGGCCAACCTCTCCTCCTGGGGCCAGCGCGCGTTCAACGGCGCGAACGGCATCAAGGCGACCTCGCGTGAGGCCAGCGTCTACGGCGGTGGCGGCAACCCGACGGACACCACGCCGCCGTCCGCGCCCGGCACCCCGTCGGCGTCCGGCGTCACGTCCACCGGCGCGACCCTGTCCTGGACCGCGTCCACCGACAACGTCGGCGTCAGCGGCTACGACGTGGTGCGGATCAGCGGCACCGCGGAGACCGCGGCGGGCAGCTCTGCCACGACCACCGCGACCATCACCGGCCTGTCGGCCAACACCACCTACACCTTCGCCGTCTACGCGCGGGACGCGGCGGGCAACCGCTCCGCCCGTTCCGGCACGGTCAACGTGACCACCCAGTCCGGTGGCGGCGGTCCCGCGGGCTGCGCGATCACCTACAAGGTCACCAGCCAGTGGCAGGGCGGCTTCCAGGGCGACGTGAAGATCGCCAACACCGGCACGGCCGCGGTGAACGGCTGGACGCTGCGCTGGGCGTGGGCCAACGGCCAGACCGTCAGCCAGTCCTGGGGCGCCACCACGACCCAGTCGGGCTCGACGCTGAGCGCGACCAACGTGTCCTACACCGGCAACATCCCGGTGAACGGCTCGGTCAACTTCGGCTTCATCGGGTCGTGGAACGGCACCAACCCGGCGCCCACGGCCTTCACCCTCAACGGCGCAAGCTGCACCGCGGTCCAGGAGAGTCGGCGATGACGAGAAAATCCGCTGTAGCCGCACTCTTGGCCGCGCTGGCCACGTTGGTCGGCCTGCTGGTGGCCGCGCCGGGTCAGGCGGTCGAGGCCGCCGCGCCGACCCGGATCATGGCGCTGGGCGATTCGATCACCGGCTCGCCGGGCTGCTGGCGGGCCCTGCTGGACCGCGACCTGCGCGGCGCCGGGCACACCGACATCGACTTCGTGGGCACCCGGGCCGGTGACGGCTGCGGGTTCCCCTACGACGGCGAGAACGAGGGCCACGGCGGCGTGCTGGTCACCAACGTGGCCGACCAGAACCAGTTGGTGGGGTGGCTCGGCGCCACCAACCCGAACGTGGTGATCATGCACTTCGGCACCAACGACGTGTGGAGCGCCCGGTCCACCGCGACCATCCTGGCGGCGTACGGCAAGTTGGTCGACCAGATGCGCGCGAACAACGCGAACATGAAGGTGATCGTCGCCAAGATCATCCCGATGGCGGCGAGCGCCTGCGCGGAGTGCCCCCAGCGGGTGGTCGACCTGAACGCGGCCATCCCCGGCTGGGCGGCGGGCAAGTCCACCGCGCAGTCGCCGGTCACCGTGGTCGACCAGTGGAGCGGGTTCTCCACCGGGAGCGACACCTACGACGGTGTGCACCCGAACTCGTCCGGTGATCGCAAGATCGCGGACAAGTGGTTCCCGGCCGTGGTGTCCGCGCTCAACGGCACCACGCCCACGTCGACCACGACCACCACCTCAACCACTACTACTACTACTACTACTACGACCACCACGACGACCACGACCACGCCTCCGAGCGGGTCGTGCGACGTCGAGATCAAGGTCGTCAACCAGTGGCCGGGCGGGTTCCAGGTGGAGATCACCATCCGCAACGGCGGCGGCACGGCGACCCGGGCCTGGAGCGTCGGGTTCAGCCTCCGCGCAGGCATGTCCATCACCCAGGGTTGGAACGGCACCTTCACCCAGAGCGGCACGTCGGTGACGGTGTCCAACACGTCCTGGAACGGCGCCATCCAGCCGGCGGCGTCGACCAAGGTCGGCTTCACCGGCACCGGTGACGCGGCCGGTTGGGTGCCCGTGCCGACCTGCGCGCTGTCCTGACCGGACCTCGCGGTTGTGCCCTGTTCGCCGGGCACAACCGCGAGACCACCCCTGCGACCTGTGATTCCCACCCCGTGGGCGCCGACCTGTGAGCCACGTCGTCGAGGACCTGCTGCGCGAGTGCGCGCCGCAGGTCCTCGGCGTGGTCGCACGCCGGTTCGGCGACTTCGCGCTGGCCGAGGACGCCGTGCAGGAGGCGCTGCTGGCGGCGGCGCGGCACTGGCCGGTCGACGGTGTGCCGGACAACCCGCGCGGCGCGGACTTCGCCATGCCCGGCCCGGACGAGTTCGCGGCCCGGCTGCGGTCCGTGCTGCACGTGCTGTACCTGATCTTCAACGAGGGCTACACCAGCAGCGTCGGCGGGTCGCTGCACCGCACCGAGCTGTCCGGCGAGGCGATCCGGCTGACCAGGGCCGTGCACGCCCGGCTGCCGTCCGACGCCGAGGTGGCGGGCCTGCTGGCGCTGATGCTGCTCACCGACGCGCGCAGGCCCGCCCGCACCGGCCCGAACGGCGCGCTCATCCCGCTGGCCGAGCAGGACCGGTCGTTGTGGGACAAGGCGCTGATCGTGGAGGGCGTCGAGCTGATCATGGCGGCGGTGGAGCGCGGCGCGATCGGCGAGTACCAGCTGCAGGCGGCGATCGCGGTGGCCATGGTGCACGGGCCCGCCGAAGGGCTGAAGCTCATCGACGCCCTGGACGCGCGGCTGCCCGGCCACTACCGGCTGGACGCCGTGCGCGGACACCTGCACGAGATGGCCGGTGACGTGCCGCGCGCCGTGGCGCACTACCGGGCGGCTGCCGCGCGCACGACGAGCACGCCCGAGCAGCGGTACCTGATGGAGAAGGCGGCTCGACTCGCCCACTGACGTCGTGCCGTTACAGTGATCATTCGTGACTGTCGGTGATCGGATCGGGCCCGCGTTGATCCGGGTCCGGAACGCCTCGGGCGTCGTCGTGGGCGCCGGGTTCCTGGTCGGCCCGACCTCGGCCGTCACGTGCGCCCATGTGATCGCGGACGACGCCCGTGCCGCTGTGCCGCCTTCGGACGCGTTGACGGTGGACTTCCCGTTGCTGGGCGGTGATCCGGTGCCGGCGTCGGTGGTGTCGTGGCAGCCGATCGGTGCCGATGGCACCGGTGACGTGGCCGTGCTGAGCCTGCAACCCCCGCCGGGCGCGAAACACGTGCCGCTGAGTTCCGCCGAGAACGTCTGGGGTCACCGGATCCGGGTGTGCGGGTTCCCGGCCGGCTTCGAGGACGGCCGGTGGTTGTCCGGCGTGCTGCGGGCCAAGCAGGGGACCGGGTGGTTGCAGGCCGAGGTGGAGGGGGTCCGGTCCGGTTTCAGCGGTGCGCCGGTGTGGGACGAGGACCGGGCGGGCGTGGTCGGCATGCTGGTGGCGAGGGCGGGCGACGGCACCGCGTTCGTCGTGCCGTCGGCGGCGTTGGGGGAGTGGGACGACCTCCCGGAGCCGTTTCGCGGGTTGGCGGCGTTCGAGGAGGAGGACGAGCCGTTCTTCCACGGGCGGGAGGCCGATGTCGCGCGTCTTCTGGATCACGTCGCGGACCGGTCGTTGGTGCTGGTGGTGGGGCCGTCGGGGAGCGGCAAGTCGTCGTTGGTGCGGGCGGGGCTGTTGCCGGTGTTGCGGCGCGACGGCGTGCACATCTCGGTGGCTCGGCTGGGTTCCAGCCTGCCCGAGTTGCCGCGTGACCGGCGTGCGCTGTTGTTCGTGGACCAGTTCGAGGAGGTGGTGGACGAGGACCCGGACCTGGCGCGCGCCGTGCTCGACCGGCTGGCCGGGGCTCGGTCGCGGGTGGTGTTGACCATGCGGTCGGACTCGTTGGACCGGCTCCTGACCGCCTCGACGGCCCGCGCCCTGGATCACGCGGTGATGTTCGTGGGGCCGTTGGACGCGGACGGGATGCGTGCGGCGATCACCGAGCCGGTGGCGGTGGTGGGTGGTGTCGATTTCGAGGACGGCCTGGTCGAGCGGATCATCGCGGACGCGGGCCGGGAACCCGGTCGTCTGCCGTTGGTGGAGTTCGCGTTGACCGAGCTGTGGCGTCGGCGTACCGGGGGTTGGCTGACGCACCAGGCGTACGACGGGATCGGTGGCGTGTCGGGCGCGTTGACCGACTACGCCGACCGCACGCTGTGGTTGCCGGAGACCAGGGCGAAGGACGTGCTGACCCGCCTGGCGGGTCCCGACGGTGCCGGTGGGTTCGTCCGCAAACGCCTCGACGTGTCCGAAGTGGATGATCCGGAGGTGTTGGAGACGTTGGTGGCCACCAGGTTGGTGGTGGTCAACGACGGTGTCGTGGAGTTGGCGCACCAGGCCTTGGTGGACCGGTGGGAGAGGTTGCGCTCGTGGCTGGCGGCGGACCGCGAGTTCGTGGCGTGGCGTGCGGAGCTGGGCCAGCGGCGGGCGCAGTGGGAGGACGCCGGCCGGGACCGCAAGAGCCTGCTCGGCGGTGTCGCGCTGGCACGGGCTTTGGTGTGGCGGTCGAAGCGGGAGCTGTCGGCGGGGGAGCAGGACTTCATCGCGCGGAGCGAGGCGCGGCAGCGGCGGGAGGTGTGGACGTGGCGCGGCGTCACGGCACTGGTCACGGTCGTCGCGCTGGTGGCGGCCGGGTTGTGGGTGCGGACCGAGGCGCAGTTGCGGGAGAGCAACGCGAGCCAACTGGCGCAGCAGTCGTTGAGGCTGCGGGACTCCCGACCGGAGTCGGCGCTGCAACTCGCGCTCGCCGCGTGGCGGGAGGAGCCCGGCAACCCCGACGCCCGGCGCGCGCTCGTCGCACAGCAACAGGACCGGGGTTCCGCCGACCGCCTCCTGCCGCTCGGGTCGGGTTCGTACGCAACCAGTCGGGACGGCGGCGTGATCGCCGTGCGGTCGGAGGACACGCAACGCATGGAGGTGTGGGACCACGAGCGGCGGTGGGAGTTCCCGGTCGGAGCGGTCCGCGCGCACGCGGTCAGCCCGGACGGGACCGCACTCGCGGTGGCCGCAGGTGCCGCGCTGACCCTGTGGCACATCCCGGACAGAACCGAGCGGTGGAGCGCGAGGATCGCCGGTGACATCACCGCGCGCTTCGACGCCGAGGGGCGCACCCTCACCGCGACGGTCGAGGCGGAGTCCGCGCACGACCACGTGTTGGCCTGGGACGTCGCCACCGCCGCGATGGTTCTCGACAAGCACTTGCCGGTCGACGACGCGGTGCTCACATCGGATCGGCGGACCGTCGTAGCGTACGAGGAGCGCCTTGGACCCGCCGGTGTGGTGGCGCTCGACGTGTCGACCGGTCGGCGTCGGGACTACGGGACGCCGACCAGGCTCCTCGGGCACGGTGAAGCGGTCGCCGAGTGCACGCCTGGGGGCTACCGGGTACACGTCGTCGCCACTGGCGAGGAGAGGTCCTACTCCCGGCCCCTCAAGACGTGCGTGGACCACGGATTCCCGCCGTTCACCGATATCAGCGGGCACTTCATCCCGCTCACGTCGGAGGATGGAGACACGGACACGCACACCTACCTGCACTGGGCCACGGGTTCGACCTACACGGTCCGCAGCCGGGTGGGGGAGGTCCTGGTGGCGTTCTGTGCGGTGGCCCCGGACGGCGGCTCATGGGCGGAGGCGACCAGTGGGGAGCTGAGGTTGGTGTCCGGCAACGGGATACGGCGGACTGCGGCCGACCCGGACGCCTCGTGGGTCCGGTTCACCCCGGACAGCCGCTGGCTCGTGGTCGCATCACCGGGGCAGCTGCGCGTGCACTCGGTGCCCGACATGCGCCTCGAACGCACCATCGAGTTGCCCGACGGGAAGCTGTCGCTCGCCGTGCTGTCCGACCGGGAGGTGGCCGTGCTGCACGCCGGCGATCTGACCGTGCGGAGTCTCGACGGTGCCACGCCTACCCGAGCTGTTCGGGTGGTGGCCGGTGAAGTGGTGGAGGTCCACCCGCGGCCCGGCCACCCCGGACAGGTCGCCGTGAAGAACCCCGGCGGCTTGAAGGTGTGGGACGTGCAGGGCAGGCGGGTGATCGCCAATCTGGTGGTGACACCCGCCGAAAGTACGGGTGGGATCGCGTTCGACGCGACCGGCACGCGCGTGGCAGTGCCGGCCGCTGCCGGCGTGGAGGTCTGGGACGTCGAGCGGCACTCGCGGTTGTGGGAGTTCTCGGATGGAGTGGTCGAGCCGATCGGCTTCCACGGCGACACGCTGCTCGTGCGGGTGCCGGCGGGTATCCAGTTGTGGCACGCGGACCGGTTGGTCGGCGAGATCGACCACTTCGGCGTGCTGAGCGGGTATTACCACGTGAGCGATACCGGCTTGCACTACCTCGCTGCGTCCGATTGGGGTGACGGGCGGTTGATCCGTGAACTGCGTTCGTTCCCGCTGGACCCGGCAGAGGTCGTGACACGGTTGTGCGGCCTGCTGGACCGCGAGTTCACCAACGGCGAGATGGCGGACCTGCCTGTCGGTGTCAGCCGTGATCGGCCGTGTGCCCGGTAATCTCGGAAGCGGGGTGGTGGCGATGACCGAGCGCAAACCGGCCGGCGTCGGGTTCGAGACCTGGATCGAGCGGCAGATCCGGGAGGCTCAGGACCGCGGCGAGTTCGAGGATCTGTCCGGTGCGGGCAAGCCGTTGAGCGGGTTGCACGCGCCGCACGACGAGTTGTGGTGGGTGAAGGAGAAGCTGCGCCGCGAAGAGGGCACCGCGTTGCCGCCGACGTTGTTGCTGCGCAAGGAGGCGGCCGCGGCGCGGGAAGCCGCCGGGCGGGCGTCGAGTGAGGCTGAGGTGCGGTCGATCCTGGCCGAGATCAACGCCAGGATCGAAGAGGCGATCCGGAAGCCGATGTCCGGGCCGCCGTTGAACCTGATGCCGTTCGACGTGGAGCACGTCGTGGCGCAGTGGCGGGCTAGGTCGGCCACTCGCTGACGCCCAGCTCCTCCAGCAGCGCGGTGCCGGCGACGAACGCCGTGGCGGACAGGGCGCCCTGCCCGTCGGCCAGCCTGCGGTACTCGCGCAGCGCCGCCTTCACGTCGCCCAGCCGGCGGTAGCTGTCGGCCACCAGGTACCTGGCCTGGTCGGCCCAGTCCGCCCAGCCCGCGTCCTCGGTGTCGCGCAGCTGGTCCAGCCAGTTCGCGGCGCGCAGGCCCGCGTCGACGGCGTCCTCGTGCCGCCCGGCGGCGTGATCGGCGTGCACCAGCTGGTACCACTGCTCGACCGTGTCACCGCCGCGCAGCGCCGCCTGGCCGATCGCCTCGTTCAGGTCGTCGACCGCGTCCGCGACCCGGCCGGCGTCGATCAGCGCGCACGCCCGCAGGTACCGCAGTTGTCCGAGCAACCGGGGCACGTCACGGGGTGGGCGGGCCAGCAGGCGGTCGACCACCGGTTCGTGCGCGTCCAGGCTGCGCAGCTGCTCCAAGGCCTCCAACGCCTTCTCCGGAACACCCGCCGCGATCAACGTCTCCAGCGCGGCCGTGGCGGTGGCGGTCGAGGGCTGGATGACGCCCTCCAGGAGGAGCAGCGTCCCCAACGCGAGCAGGTCGCCCGCCGCCTCCGCGTGCTGCTTGCCGCGCCACAGCGCCCCAACGGCCTCCGGGCGCCGACCCCGACCCACCAGCACGTACGCCAGCCAGTGCTCGCCCCACGCGCAGTCGCTGTCGTCACCCAGAGCGCGTAACCCGGCGACGGCGTCCGCGGTCGTCGCCACGCCCTCCCCGATCCGGCCGTCGTGCGCGATCCACAGCCCGAGCCAGCACTGGTTGAGCAGCGCGCGCCGTTCGTCCCCGTACCGGCGGTGCACCTCGGCGGCCCGGCGCAACGCCGGCTCGGTGTCCGGGCTCTGGAAGAACTTCGCCCGCAGCTCGACCAGCCGCGCGTTCAGGTGCTCGGGTAAGTCGTCCGACAACACCGTCAGGCACGCGCGTGCCTCGTCCTGCTCGGACCGCAGGTCGTGCCAGTGCGCGCGGTCGAGCAGGGCCTCGTCCGACAGGCCCGGCGGCAGGGTGGGCAGCGGCGGGCGGCTGGTCGGGTTCAGCGGGAGGAACTCGGCCAGCGGCACGGCGGCGAGCCGGGCGCGGACCCGGTCGCCCTGCGCCGAGTGGCCGTTGCGCCGGTCGAACCGGTCGGCCAGGTCCAGCGCGAGCCGCCGCATCCGCCCCGCCAGGACGCGGAACGGCACCGAGTTCGGGTCGTCGGTACCGAGGTCGAGGACGGTGTCCCCACGGCCCGCGCGGACCTGCGCGTCGGCGAGCACCGCCACCGCCGTGGCGTACTCCATGGTGGCGAACGGGCGCCGGCGGGTCTCGAACCCGCGCATCGACGCGAGCCAGTCGACGCCCGCCGCCGCGTTGCCGGTCAGCGCGCAGAACTCGATCACCAGACCGTGGTGCTCCAACGAGTGGAACTCGCCCGCCATGCCGCGCAGCAGCCGCCGGTACGCCAGCGCCGCCTCGTCCCACGCGCCCGCCCGCGCCAACGGCAGCAGCATCAGGCACCGTGCGAGCACCAGCGGCTCGTCGGACACGGTCGGGTCGGCGAGCATCGGCGCGGCGAGGGCGTGCGCTTTGGCCAGCGACTCCTCGTCACCGCGCGCCAGGAAGTGGTCGATGCCGGTCACGTGCAGCCACCGGTCGTCCTGGTCGGTCGGCGCGGTGGCCATCCACTGGAGGTAGGCCTGGTCCGCGGCGACCCAGTCGCCGAAGTGCGCGGCCACACCGCGCCTGCTGGAGTAGACCTCGTGCCAGTCCAGCCCGGCCTTGGTGAACCGGTGCTCCACGGCGTGCTGCGCCTCGCGGATGTCGTCCACGCCGTAGTCGGGGAAGTCGACCATGCACTCGACCAGCCAGGCGTACCAGTGCAGCAGGTCGGCCTCGTCGTCCGGCTCGAACCGCGCCGGCCGCCGGTCGTACTCGTCCCGGCAGTCCTCGAAGAGCCGGTAGACCTGCTCCCACCGCCCGTCCACGCGGTACGCGTCGGCGAGGAGCCTGCGGGACAGGTACGTCGCCCGCGGCACGTCGGCGCGCTCGGCCCGGCGGACGACGTCCTCCAGCAGCGCCGTCCTGGTGTCGGTGTGCTCCATGGCCTGTGCCTCGCGCAGCGAGAACCACAGTTCGGACTCCATCGGCGATCCGCCCCCCGGTGTGATCACTTCACCCGCGAGCTTAGGCGACTCCCGCCGCGTCGAGCAGGACCGTCGCGGTCGTGCTCGGCCGGCCGAGTCGCGGCTATTCGTGAGCGGTGGTGAAACCGGTAATCGTGGAATCGGGTGTCAATGGCGCCTGCGGGTGCTCCTGGCAATTGCCGCAGCCTGTTCCAACTCCTGTTGGGACGTGCCGAGAACGCGTCCCAGCCAGGCCCGCCAATACGGTCCGGGAATGCGTTTTCCGCGTTCCCAGCGGGACACCTCCTCCCGGGTGATGCTGACGTTGCCGGACACCGCGTGCAGCTCCGCTGCCAGGGCGTACTGGGTCAGGCCGCGTCCGCGCCGCAGTTCGGGGAGTATCGTGCTGATCGGTCTCGGTCGGCGTCCCTCGGTGTCTCGTGCGGCTGGTCGGGGCACTGCGAGCGACCTCCCTGTATCGGGCGAGTGGCGTCATTATTGTTCCACGTGTGTCCGCGCATTCAATTGCGCAATGCGGTGATGCCGTCCACCGGGCTGCGGGCACAGCCGTACCGACCACTCCACCGTGGAGCCGGTGCCGATCCGCACCGCGCCCGCCGAGCGCAGCATCCGGGCGACGGCCCGGTGGCCCGCCAGGTGCGTCGCGGTGAACCGGTCGAACCCGTTGGCCAGCGCGAGGGACGCCAGCCGGCCGACCATCGCGGTGGCCAGGCCGACGTGCCGCCACGCCGGGGCGACCACCACCGCGACCTCGGCCGCGCCGGGCTCGGGTACCGCCTCGTAACGGGCGATCGCCACACCGCGGCCGGTGGCGTCACGGGCCGCTATCGCGCAGCGGCGCACGTGGTCCAGGTCGGTGAGGTGGGTGAGCAGCGCGGGCGTCACCGGCGGCGCCGCGCCGCAGAACCGCTGGAACAGCGTGTCCACGTCCGCGTGTCGCAGCGCGTCGGCCAGTTCCTCCCGGTCGGCCGGCGTCACCGGTGTCATCCGCACCTCCCGTCCGTCCGCGAGCCGCAGTGCCTCCCCGGGTGCCTGTCCGTTCAACGCTTGCCGTTGCATGGGATTACTCCTGTCGACGTCGACCGCGGGCAGCCACGTCGTCGGAGCTGCTGATGAGTTGGGGGTGACGCCCGCTCACGTGAGCGGCGTACCGACCGGCGTCGCGGCCGGGTTCTCGCGGCACGGCCACCGGCCCGGATCGGCCACGAGCACGCGGGCTGTCGCCGAGGCCACGACGTGGAACGTGATCACTCCTCGATTTTGGTCCCGTCGCGGGCTCGGGCGCAGGGGGCCAATGCGCGGCACTGCACCATCCGGCCGAACGTCCGGCCCGGTTTCGCGTGGTCGCGCACGGTTGGAGCAGCCCTCGGCATCGAATTCGATTCGAATTCGACGAAACATCGAATCACACTGTCGAACGCCGATCGAACGGAGTTACGTCGTTGACGTGCGGCGGACATCTTCGTAATACTCTGTTCGCACTTCTGGATAGTGTTCACAAATATGAACGATCACGCCGGGGAAGGCTCCTCGCCATGCGGATACTGAGTTCTGCGCTCGTGCTTTCATGCGCCCTCGGCGTGGTCGCGGCGGCACCCGCGCACGCAGGTGATGACCTGGGAAGACAGGTTCTGCAGGCGGGTGACGGCTGGGCGTCGAGCGGCACTGGGACGACCGGCGGGTCGGCCGCCACGACGATTCACGTCGTGCGCAACAAGGATGAATTGCGGGCTGCCCTGGCCGCACCCGCGCCGCGCATCATCAAAGTGCGCGGTGTCATCGACGTGCGCGAGGATTGCTCCACTTACGCGACGGACGGATATACCCTCGCGGGCTATTTGGCGGCATACGACCCCGCCGTTTGGGGGCGTGACACGAGGCCGTCGGGACCGATGGAGGACGCCCGCGCGGCATCCGCGGCCAAGCAGACCGAGGCCATCCGGTTCGACATCGGCAGCGACACCACGATCGTCGGCGACGGCAAGGGCGCGGGCATCACCGGCGCGAACCTGCGCCTCAACGGCGCCCACAACGTGATCATCCGCAACCTCACCATGCGCGACACCCGCGACTGCTTCCCCCAGTGGAACCCGACCGAAGACGTGGTCGGCAACTGGAACTCCCTCTACGACTCGGTGTGGGTGATGGGCGGGAGCACCAACGTCTGGGTCGACCACGTCACGTTCACCGACCAGCCGTACCCGGACAGCGAGCTCCCGAAGTACTTCGACCGCCCGTTCCAGATGCACGACGGCGCCTTGGACATCACCGCCGGCGCCGACCTCGTCACCGTGTCGTACAACCGGTTCGAGGACCACGGCAAGACGATGCTGATCGGCGGGTCCAACACCTCCACCGTCGACCCCGGCAAGCTGCGCGTCTCGATACACCACAACGTGTTCAGCAACGTCGAGGAGCGCCTGCCGCGGGTCAGGTTCGGCCAGGTGCACGTCTACAACAACCTCATCGAGCCGGGGCCGTCGTTCGTCTACGCGTGGGGCGTCGGCGTGCAGTCCGCGCTCTACGTGGAGAACAACTACGTCAAGCTGGGCAACGGAGGTTCGGTCGACAAGCTCATCTACAACTGGAGCGGCACCGCGATCACCGAGGTCGGCACGCTCGTGGACGGGAAGCCGGTCGACGCGCTCGACGCGTTCAACGCGGCCAACCCGACCAAGCAGCTCTCCGGCGACGCCGGCTGGACGCCCACGCTGAACCGCGGTCTGGAACCGGCCTCGCGGATCAAGAACCTCAAGGCCGGCGCGCAGCAGCGCGAGCGCTACCACGTGGCCAAGGGCACCGACTTCGACACGGTGCAGGCCGCGATCGACGCCGCGCCGCCGGGCACCACCATCACCATCGGCAAGGGCGTGTACCGCGAGGTCGTCCGGGTGCCCCGGACCAAGCCGGACCTGCTGTTGAAGGGCTCCACCGGCAACGCGCGGGACGTCGTCATCGACTACGACAACGCCAACGGCACCAAGAAGCCCGACGGGACCACGTACGGGACCACCGGATCGGCCACGGCGACGATCGAGGCGGACGGGTTCACCGCCCGCGACCTGACGTTCAGCAACTCGTTCGACCGGGCCGCGCACCCCGAGATCACCAACACGCAGGCCGTCGCGGTGAAGGCGACCGGCGACCGGCAGTACTACGACCGCGTCCGCTTCCTCGGCCACCAGGACACCCTGTACGCCGACACGCGCAACGTGAACACGAAGGCCCGCCAGTACTACCGGGGCGGCGAGATCGTCGGCGACGTCGACTTCATCTTCGGCCGCGCCACCGCCGTGTTCGACCAGGTGAAGATCACCGCCCTGAACCGGGACCGCGACCCCAACGGCTACATCACCGCCGCCAGCACGCGCCGGGACAACCCCCACGGGTTCCTGATCATGAACTCCACCATCGTGAGCGACGCGCCCGCGGGCACCTACTACCTGGGGCGGCCCTGGCACCCCGGCGGCGACCCGGACGCCATCGCGTCCGTCGTCGTGCGCGACACGAAACTGCCCGCCGCGGTGAAGACCGCGCCGTGGACCGACATGTCCGGCTTCTCCTGGCGCGACGCCCGGTTCGCCGAGTTCCGGAACTCCGGTCCCGGCGCCACCGCCGGTGTCGACCGGCCCCTGCTCACGGCCGACCAAGCCGCGCAGCACACCCTGCGCGCCTACCTCGGCGACTGGAACCCCGCATGAGGACGAAGACCTGGGCGCCCTACGCCCTGATCGCACCGACGCTGGTGCTGATGGCGGTCTTCCTGGTCTACCCGATCGGGAGCGTCGTCTACTACAGCCTCCAGCGGTACAACGTCACGCAGCCGTGGAAGAACGGCTTCGCGGGGCTGGACAACTTCAAGCAGATGCTGTTCGACGACCCGCTGTTCTGGCAGAGCCTGGCGTTCAGCGCCAAGTGGGTCTTCGTCGAAGTCGCGCTGCAACTGCTGCTCGGCCTGATCCTGGCGCTGATCGTGAACGAGACGTTCATCGGCCGCGGCATCGCCCGCGCGATGGTGTTCTCGCCGTGGGCGGTGTCCGGCGTGCTCACCACGGGCATCTGGATCCTGCTGCTCAACCCGTCCACCGGCATCTTCCAGGTGCTCTCCGAATGGGGCATCGGCTCGCCCGGCACCTCGGTGCTCGGCAACCCCGACACGGTGTTCGACGCACTCGTCGTCACCGAACTGTGGCGCGGCGTCCCGTTCTTCGCGATCCTGCTGCTCGCCGACCTCCAGAGCATCCCCAAGGACCTCTACGAGGCGGCGTCCGTGGACGGCGCCAGCCGGTGGCGGCGCTTCACCAGCGTCACCCTGCCGCACCTCAAGGACGCGATCATCCTGTCGACGCTGCTCCGCGCCGTGTGGGAGTTCAACAACGTCGACCTCATCTACACCCTGACCGGCGGCGGCCCCGCGAACCAGACCACCACGCTGCCGCTGTACGTCGCCAGGCAGGCCGTCGACTCGCACAACTTCGGGTACGGCTCGGCGCTCACCGTCGCCGGGTTCCTCATCCTGCTGTTCTTCTCGATCCTGTACCTGCGGGTGTCGAAGTTCGGGAGCCGTGCATGACCGAGACGTTGATCCGACCCCCGGTGGACACCCCGCCCCCGCCCCGGCAGCCGACCAAACGGCGCCGCCGGGCCGTGGCCGAGGAACCCGGCAAGCGGTGGCTCATCCACGTGCCGCTGGTGCTGTACCTGCTGTTCACCCTCATCCCGTTCTACTGGATGCTGGTGTTCGCGGTGCGGCCGACCGGCTCCACGCAGCTCGTGCCCTGGCCCGTCACGTTCGAGCACTTCGACACGGTGTGGAACGACATCGGCTTCGGGATCTTCTTCTACAACAGCGTGGTCATGGGCCTCGGCGTGCTCGTGTTCGTGACCGTGCTGTCGGTGATGGGCGGGTACGCGCTCGCGCGGTTCAAGTTCCGCGGCCAGCGGCTGTTCCTGCTGGCCATGCTGTGCAGCCAGTTCATCCCCGGCGCGATGATGCTGATCCCGCTGTTCGTGATCTTCAAGGGCATGGGGCTGCTCAACACCCTCACCGGCCTGATCGTCGCGGAGGTGGCGTTCCAGCTCCCGCTGTCGCTGATCCTGATGAGCGGGTTCATCCGCAACATCTCCGTGGAGCTCGAAGAAGCCGCCATGGTGGACGGCTGCTCGCGCCTGCGCGCGTTCTTCGCGGTCGTCCTGCCGCAGCTCAAGCCCGCGCTGGTGGCGGTCGGGTCGTTCGCGTTCATCGGCGCCTGGAACAACTTCCTGTTCGCGCTGATGTTCGCGACGCGGCAGGACAAGTTCACCCTGCCGGTCGGCCTCAGCTACGCGCTGGGTGAGTTCAACACCGACTTCGGCGCGCTCGCCGCGGGTGGCGTGGTCGCAGCCGTGCCGGTCGTCCTGGTTTTCGCCGTCGTGCAGCGGTTCCTGGTGCAGGGGCTCAGCGCCGGGGCTGTCAAGGGATAGGGAGCATCATGAGAAAACTGCTGGTCGCCGTTGCCGCCGCCGCGCTGGCGCTGACCGCCTGCGGGTCCGGAGGAACGGGCAGTGGTGACGGGAACGTCACCATCACGTTCTGGGACAACAACGGCGGCCCCGGCCGCACGCCGATCTACGAGGAGCTGATCAAGCGGTTCGAGGCCGCCAACCCGAACATCAAGGTCGAGTACGTCGGCATCCCCAGCGCGTCGGTGCAGCAGAAGTACGACACCGCCATCGCCGGCGGCGAGACGCCCGACGTCGGCGGCGTGACCACCTCGTACCTCTCGAACCTGGTCGGCCAGGAAGCGCTGATCCCCCTCGACGACCGCATCAACAGCGGTCCGCTGAAGGACAAGCTGCTGCCCTCGCTGGTGGAGACGGTCCGGCAGACCGCACCGGACGGCAAGCTCTACTCCGTCCCCACCTCCGGCAACATGGACATCATCTGGTACCGCACCGACCTGTTCCAGCAGGCCGGTCTGGAGCCGCCGAAGACGTGGGACGAGTTCACCACCGCCGCCACGAAGCTCACCGACGCGGCCGCGAACAAGTACGGCTACACCATCCGCGGTGGCGCGGGCTCGGTGTTCCAGCTGATCACCGAGGCCTACGCGTACTCCGGCGTGGACAACTTCTTCAAGGACGGCAAGAGCACCCTCAACGACAAGGCCAACGCCGAACTCGTCGACAAGGTCGCCGACCTCTACAAGAAGGCCACCCCAGAGGCCGACATCAACAACAGCTACACCCAGATGGTCGCCCAGTTCACCGGCGGCTCCGTCACGATGATGCACCACAACCTCGGCTCCTCCGGCGACGTCAACAAGGCGCTCGGCGACAAGGTCGCCGCCATCCCGCTGCCCGTCGGCCCGGGCGGCAAGCGGACCGTCGTGCCCAACCCGACCGACGGCTTCGCGGTGTTCAAGAACAGCGAGAACCCCGACGCCGCGTGGAAGTTCGCGGAATTCCTGGCCTCCTCCGAGTCCAACAGCTACTGGAACGAGAAGGTCGGCCAGATCCCGGCCAACACCGACGTGCGCTCGGCCGCGTGGATCGACGGCAACAAGCCGGTGAAGATGGCCCTCGGCGTGCTGGAGGACCCGTCCACCGTCATCGTGCCCGCCCCGGTCTACCTGCCGCAGTACTCGTCCATCACCAAGACCGACAGCGAGCCCCAGTACCAGAAGGTGCTCCTCGGTGAGCTGACCGCCCAGCAGTTCCTCGACGAGATGGCGAAGAAGCTCACCGAGGCGCAAAAGGAGTGGGAGGACCGCAAGTGATCGAACGCGTCGAGGTGTCGGTGTTCACCACCACCGCGTGGACCGCGGTGGACCCGGCCGGGCACCGACACCCCAGCGCCGAGCACGAGGTTCGCGAGGCGCTGCTGGAGATCACCGATTCCGACGGCGTCGTCGGACGCGTCCAGGTGCACCCGGACCAGCTGCGGCCCGCCGTGCTGGACACGATCGTGCGACCGGTGCTGCTCGGCGCGGACCCGTGGGACCGGGAACGGCTGTGGCGGTCGATGGCGCGCAAGCAGCGCGGATCGCACGGCCGGTTCACCGACCGGGCGCTCGGCTACGTCGACACCGCGCTGTGGGACCTGGTGGGCAAGAAGGTCGGGCAGCCCGTGTGGAAGCTGCTCGGCGGCGCCCGGTCCCGCATCCCCGCCTACGCCAGCACCATGTGCGGCGACGAGACCCCCGGCGGGCTGAGCACACCGGGCGACTACGCGTCGTTCGCGAAGCAGTTGGTGGAACAGGGCTACCGGGCGATCAAGCTGCACACCTGGATGCCGCCGGTGCCCGGCGCGCCCAGCGTGCGAGCCGACATCGCGGCCTGCGAGGCCGTCCGCGACGCCGTCGGCCCCGGCGTGGCGCTGATGCTCGACGCCAACCACTGGTACTCCCGCACGGAGGCGCTGGAACTCGGCCGTGCGCTGGAGGCGCTGGACTTCTACTGGTTCGAGGAGCCGATGGAAGAGGCGTCGATCAGCTCCTACCGGTGGCTGGCCGAGCAGCTGTCCATCCCCGTGATCGGCCCGGAAGTGGCCTGGGGCAAGCACATGAGCCGCGCCGAGTGGATCACCTCCGGCGCGTGCGACATCCTGCGCGCCGGCCCCACCGACGTCGGCGGCATCTCGCCGACGATCAAGGCCCTGCACCTGGCCGAGGCGTTCAACATGGACTGCGAGATCCACGGCGACGGATCGGCCAGCCTCGCCGTCCTCGGCGGCACCGACAACGGCCGCTGGTACGAGCGCGGCCTGCTGCACCCGCTGCACGACTTCGACCGCGTGCCGCCCCACCGGCTCGCGATCGCCGACCCGCTCGACGCGGACGGCCACGTCGCCATGACCTCCTCTCCCGGTCTCGGGGACGAGTTCGACGTCGAGCACATCCGCAAGCACACCGTGGAGAGGTGGTGAGTCCGGTGTAGACCTCAGGCCGCCGCCACGTTCTACCGCCGCCGTTTCCTGTCATCCACTGTTGTATGGAGGAAACCGCATGTCTCGCAAGATTTCCCGTGCGCTGCTCGCGGCCACGGCACTGGTCGCGACCGCGGCCATGGCGCCCTCGGCCAACGCCGCGTCGTTCAACCTCGAAGGTTGGGGGACGCAGTGCGGCGGCACGACCGGTGGCGGCAGCGCCACGCCGGTCAACGTCAGCACCACGTCCGCGTTCGTCTCGGCCGTCGGCTCATCGAGCGCGTCGGTGATCCGGGTCTCCGGCACCATCACGCTGTCCAGCATGACCAAGGTGGCGTCCAACAAGACGATCATCGGTGTCGGTTCCGGCGCCACCATCGCAGGCCACGGCCTCAACGTCGCCAACGCGTCGAACGTCATCATCCGGAACCTGAACTTCAGGGACTGGAAGGACGACGCGATCAACGTCCAGTACTCGACCAGGGTCTGGATCGACCACAACAGCCTGCGCAACGGCTACGACGGCGCGATCGACATCAAGCGCGCGTCGGACTGCGTGACCGTGTCGTGGAACAAGATCAGCGCCCACGACAAGTCCATGCTGTTGGGTCACAGCGACGACAACGCTGGCGAAGACCGCGGCAAGCTCCGCGTCAGCTACCACCACAACTGGTTCGACGGCACCAACCAGCGCCACCCGCGCGTGCGCTTCGGCAACCCCGTGCACGTCTACAACAACTACTACGGCGGCGTGACGTCGTACGGTGTCGCTTCCACCCTGGAGGCGGGCGTGCTCGTGGAGGGCAACTTCTTCGAGAACACCGAGGACCCGTTCCACCGCGGCGAGGGCTCCTCGCCCGCCGCGAACCTGGTGGCGCGCAACAACCACATGGTGAACTCGGGTTCGGGTGACCAGGGTGGCAGCGTCAAGGCGATCCCGTACTCCTACACCCTCGACAGCGCGAGCAGCGTGAAGTCGATCGTGCAGAGCGGTGCGGGCACGGGCAAGATCTAGCGCCCTGCCGGAAATCGGCGGCCCCTGGCTACTCTCCCGCCAGGGGCCGCCCCCCGCACGCCGGTGGCCCGACCAGCGCCCAGTCCACCTGTCCACCAGGGCCAGGCCGCCGAGGCGCGCGTCGCCCGCGTTGACCGTGACGACGAGCAGGTCAACCCGGTAGATCGGCTGGGCGACGAGGTATCTCCCGCTAACCGCCAAGATCACCCAGACGAGCGAACAAATCGTCAATGGGCAACTTTCAGCGCACCATTGACGTTGCCGGGAAAGAAAGGAGGCGGCACTCCCCGGGCGGCACGCAAGGCCCACCCGACCCCACCCACACGACCCCGAACCCACCCACCCGACTCCACCGAACCCACCCACACGACCCCACCGCACCGAGCGCACCCAGCGACAGCCCGACGACGGCTCCGGCCACCAGCGCGAGGAGCAGCACCGTCACAGTGGCCACCAGCGCGAGAAGCAGCGCCGTGTCACGTTGGCGGCCAGCGCGAGGAGCAGCGTCGTCACAGTGGCTACCAGCGCGAGGAGCAGCGCCGTCAGGCTGGCGACCAGCGCGAGGGCAGCGCGGTCACGGTGTCGCGATCGGCACGCCCGCGTCTGCGGCCTCGGCCCAGTCGCCGTCCACGTGCACCACGTCGTGCCCGGCCCGGTGCAGGAGGCTCGCCGCGATGCCGGCCCGGTAGCCGGAGGCGCAGTGCACCCACACCTCGCCGGTCGGCACCTCGTCCAGTCGTCGGACCAGGTCGTGCAGCGGGATGTGGAGGGCGCCGGCGACGTGACCGGCCCTGTGCTCGTCGGTGCGGCGGACGTCCAGCACGGTCGGGAGTTGTGCTTGTGCGGCTAGTTCGGGCCAGGTCGCGCGTGGGTAGCCGACCACCGGGTGACCTGGTGCGATGCCGCCCGCCGGGTTGCCGATCGCGGCGTCGGGTTGGTCGATGCCGATGCGGGACAGGTCGCGGATCGCCGCTCGTACGTCGTCCTCGGACCCGACCAGGGTGATCGGCTCGCCCCACGGGAGCGTCCAGCCCAGATAGGTGGTGAAGCTCTGGCCGTACTCGATGCCCACGGTGCCGGAGAGGTGGCCGGCGGCGAACGCCACGCGGTCGCGCAGGTCGACCACCCACTGGCCGTCCGCGATCCGCGCCTTGAGTTCGTCGGCGCGGAGCGGTTCGGGCACCGACAGGTCGGGTGCGCCTGGTCCGCGCAGGTTCAGCGGCGCCATGTGCGAGTAGTACGACGGGTACGCGGTGAGGTTCTCGATCAGGGTGCGGACGAAGTGCTGCTCGTCGTGGTCGGTGAGCGCGTGGTTGGTCCGGCGCTGTTCGGCGATCGTGGACGAGTCGGCGACGACCGCCGGCCCGGACGAGCAGAAGCTGCCGAACCCGTGCGTCGGGTACAGGGTGGCGTCGTCACCGGCCTGGTCGGCCAGCGCGCGGGCCGAGCGGTACTGGGCGTGGGTCAGGTGCGTGGTCTTGTCGGGCGCGACGAGGTCGGTGCGCCCGACCGAGCCGAACAGCAGGTTGCCGCCGGAGAACACGGCCCGCCGCCCCTCGTGCTCGACCACGTAGGCCAGGTGGTGCTCGGTGTGGCCGGGAGTGGCGACGGCGGTGACGGTCATCGTGCCGACCGCGAACTCGTCGCCGGGGCGCACCGGGTGGCGTTCGAAGGACACGTCCTCGGCGGCGGCCACCAGGTAGGTGGCCCGGTGGCGGCGGGCCAGCGCCAGACCGCCGCTGACGTAGTCGTTGTGCACGTGGGTCTCGGCGACGTGCGTGATGCGGACGCCCAGCCGCGCGGCCAGGTCCTCGACCCGGTCGAAGTCCCGCTGGGGGTCGACCACGAGGGCCGACTCGCCGTCGTGCACGACGTAGCCGCGATCGCCCAGGGCCTCGGTGCTGATCGTCTCGACGTTCATGCGCGCCTCCACCATTTGTCCGCACATTAAGCCGGACAACGGTCGGAGGACACCGTGTTCCGAGGGTGACGCAGCTAATGTTCGGACATTTGAGTCAGTGCCGTCGACCGGTCGCCTTCGACTCGGTGGTCACCGCGTACCGGTCGCCGCGCACCATTGTGTGCCGCCACTCCACCGGCCGCCCTTCCGCGCGGCCGAGCCGGTGGATCGACAGGCAGGCCACGTCCGGGCCGCAGCGCAGCAGCGCGCGTTCGGCGGCGGTCGGCACGACGGCCTTGATCGTCTCGCGGCTGTGGTCGAGCCGGACACCGGTCCGCTCCACCAGCACCGCGCAGAGGCTGCTGCGGGTGAAGTCGGCGTCCAACAGCGGCGCGGCGAGGTCGGCGGGCAGCCACACCCGGTCGATCGCCAACGGCTCACCGCCCGCCGACCGCAGCCGCTCCAAGTGCACCAACGGCGTGGAACCCTCCAGGTCGAGCCGGTCGGCGATCACACCGTCCGCCCGGACGTCCAGCACCCGCACCACGCTGCGCTGCTCCAGCCCGGCGGCCTCGACCGAGCCGAACAGGCTGCACAGCGTGTCCAACGGCTGCTCCACGTCGGCCGCCGGGCTCACCCTGGGCTGACGTCCGCGCTCGGCGACCACCAGACCGTCCGCCCGGAGCTGGTGCAACGCCTGGCGCACGGTGTGCCTGCTGACCCGGTAGTCCTCGACCAACGCCAGCTCACCGGGAAACCCGGCCGCGAACTCCCCGGACCGCAGCCGGGCGACGAGGTCGTCCTGGAGCTGCCGCCACAGCGGTGTGGCACCGCCCCGGTCGAGCGCACGCGCGACCATCCGCACCTCCTCTGTCCGGCCCTGTCCAGCTCCGGTTCAAATGTACGGACCACGGCTGCCCGCCGCGCGAGTTGTCGATTCGCAGACCGTGTCGGCAGTCGCAACCGCGTCGGCAGTCGCAGAGGTGGCGCCGGGAAGCCAACGGTCCCCGGTTCCCCGTTCCGGGCCGCTGCGGCGATCTAGACTCGATCACCTTGGGGAGGTGGCGGGTGAGCGACCCGAAAACGGCGTTCGCGCAGGCGCTGGCGCGGTTGCGGGAACGGCTGCCCGACGTGTCGGACGAGGCGGTGGCGCGGCGCGCGAGCGCGGTCGTCCTGCCGTCCGGGCGGAAGATCGCGGTGAACGCCCGGCGGCTGGGGGAGTGGGTCGGCGGGCAGTCCGTGCCGCGCGATTTCGACGCCGTGCTGGCGGTCGCCCTCGCGACCGGCGGCGTGCCGAAGCTGAACCCGCTGCGCGACCTGTGGCGGGCCGCGCACCAAGACCGCCGTGCGACCCCGAAAACCGGACGCGTGGTCGTCGGACGGCCGCCCACGGACGCGGCGGCGTTGCGCGATCGTGCCGAGCTGGCCGACGAGATCGACGCCGCGTTACAGGCCGACGACGTCCGCCAGGTGCTGCTCACCGGACCCGGCGGCGTGGGCAAATCGCAGTTGGCGACCGCCGCGTTCCACCGGGCGCGTGCCGACGTGCTGGTGTGGGTGGGCGCGCGGACCAGGCAGTCCGTGCTCACCGGGTACGCCCGCGCGTGGCGTGCGCTGGTGAAGGCCGACGCGGGCGCCGACGACGAGGCCCAGGCCGACCTGTTCCTGGCCTGGCTGCGGTCCACCACCACGTCGTGGCTGGTCGTGCTGGACGACGTGGACGACCCGGCGGAGTTGGCCGGGCTGTGGCCCGCCGGCGACACCGGACGCACCCTGATCACCACGCAACGGCGGGACGCGGCGCTGCTGCGGCCCGACGCGCGGGTGATCCCGGTGGGCACGTTCGACCCGGACGAGGCGGCGGCCTACCTGTCCGCCCGGCTGTCGGTCGACCCCCGGCACGACCCGGACCGGCTGGCCGTGCTCGCCGACGCGCTCGGGTGCTTCCCGCTGGCGCTGTCCCAGGCCGCCGCGTTCCTCATCGACACCGGCACGGACGTGCCCGCCTACCTGGACCTGCTGGCCGACCGGCGGCAACGGGTGGCCGACCTGTTCCCGCCGTCCTCACCCGGCGACGAGCACGGCGACACGGTCGCGGGCTCCGTGCGGCTGGCCGCGGAACGGGCGGAGTCGTTGGCCGCCAACGCGGTCGACGTGCTGGGCCTGGTCTCGGTGCTCGCGCCGGACGGCATCCCGGAGGCCGTGCTGCTCGACGGCGGTCGCAACCTGCTGGCGCTGCGCGCGTTGCACCGGCTCAACCTCGTCACCCACCACGGCCGGGTCGAGGCGCACGCACTCGTCCAGCGCGCCGCACGCGACCTCGTGCCCGACCTCGCCGCGGTCGCGGTGGCGGCGGCCGACGCGATCGAACGCGAGTGGGCGACGGCCGACCCGGACACCGCGGCGGCGCTGTACCGCAACGTCGAGGTGCTGCGGTCGGTCGCGGGGGAGCACCTGTGGGACGGCGCGATGCACCCCGTGCTGCACCGGCTGCCCCGGCACCTGGCGGCCATCGGCGGGACCGCGGCGTCCCGCGACGTCGCGTCGGAGCTGCTGGCCCGCGCCGTCGAGCCGAGGGACGTGCTCGACCTGCGCACCCAGGTGGCCAGGGCCATCGGCGACCTCGGCGACACGGCCACCGCGCTGGCGCGGCTCACCGACATCCGGGCCGCCGCCGAACGCGACCTCGGCCCGACCGACATCGACACCCTGTGGGTCCGCCTCTACCAGGCCACGTTCCGGATGGAATCGGGACTGATCGAGATCGCGCTCGCCGAGCTGACGTCCCTGGTCGCCGCCTGCGACCTGCCCGCCGCGCACCCGCTGCTGGTGGCCGCCGAGGACGACCGGGCGCTGTGCCTGGGGCTGTCCGGCGACCTCACCGGCGCGCGTGACGCGGCCACCGCGCTGGTGGCCGTGCTGCGCGAGGAACTGGGACCGAGGCACGCGCGGACGTTGCGGGCCATGCTCGGTCTGGGCCGCTGGATCGGCGAGACCGGTGACGCGCGCGGCGCGGTGGGCACTTACCAGGAGGCGCTCGACGGGCTGGTGGAGGTGGCTGGGATCGGGCACCACGACACGTTCATCGCGCGGCACAACCTGGCCTACTGGCGTGCCGTCGCGGGCGACCTGGAGAAAGCGATCGCCGAGTTCGAGACGGCGGGCGCCGACGCCGAACGGGCACTCGGCGCGGACCACCCGACGACCCTGACCTACCGGTCGAACCTGGCTTTCTGGCACGGGGTGGCGGGCGACCCGGAAGCGGTGGGCCGCCTCGCCGCCCTGCGTACGGAGGTCGAGGCCGTGTTCGGCCCCGACCACCCGCGCGTGCTGCGGATCAGGCAGCAACGCGCCGAACTCCTGCACCGCGCCGGGCAGCGCGCCGAAGCGGTCGACGAACTGCGCGCGGTGCTGGCCGAGATGGCCCGGGTGCAGGGCGCGAACCACCCGCGCACCCGGGAAGCGGCCGAACTGCTGGCCGGCTGGGAGTGATGGCGCGAACCTGCCAAGCGCCGCCGCAGACCACAGGGCTTTGCGACCCTGGGCTCTCGTGCGAGAGATACACGGGAGGGGCGCTGTGGAGCAACGGTGGAGGTCGCAACTGCGCTTGTGCGCCAAGGTGTTCGCCGTCGGCGCCGCTGCCCTGTTCATCACCACGATGCTGCTCGGATGGGGCACGGACGTGTCGGTCGTGGTGCTCGTGGCGGCAGTCGTGTTCGTCTTCGCCGTCGCCGTGGTGGACGGGATCGCCGCCGCCAACGCCAGGACCCGCGACCGCGGGTGAGCGCGTCGTGACCTGTGGCCGCCAGGGTCGGCGAAGGCGCTGTCGAACCGCGCAAGCTCGTGCGCGGACGCCTGTACCTGGTCCTCACCTCGACGTCCCTGCGCTCGAAGTCGCTGGAACCGTGGCGGTGGCGCTGGTTCTCGGTCGTTCCGGCGGTCGTGTTCGACCTGTCGCTGCTCGAGGGATGCGAACTGGTCGACCACGACCCGGACGGCTTGCGGTCCGAGCTGCCCGAGCGGACCGCGGTGCTGCACTTCGCCGGGGCGCCCGAACCCGTCGTGCTGTGGGTTCGGAAGGGACAGCACGCGGTCGACATCACGCGACGGATCAACGATCACGTGAAGCACCGGGGGCACGCGCGATGAGCCGCACCCCGGCCACCGCGTGCAGGCTGTACCCGGACAGCATGTACAGGCTGAACAGCAGCCCGCCCAGCGCCGAGCAGAACCCGCTGATCACGTACACGCCGATCTTCACCCGCGTGGTGGACAGGCCCATCAGCCGCGCGGACGACTCGCTGCCGCCCACCGCGTACACCGTGCGCCCGAACCGGGTCAGGTGCAGCACGTACATCGCCGCGATCACCACCACCAGCGCGATCACCACGCCGTAGGTGATGGTCACGCCGCCGGGCAGCTCGATCGACCCGGTGGCCAGGTCGCGGAACGTCGGGTTCTTGATCGACGAGGTGCGCCTGTTTGCCTGGCGTCGGTGGTGTCGCGGATGTTGCAGTTTGACTGGGACACGTCCCTTGCAATCGCTCGCGATCCCTCGAAGGCCCCAACCCGAAGCGCCTGGCGGCGAAGATGGCCAGAGAAGCCATCAACCCCAAGGACACAGAGTCCCGGTGGTGGAGCAACCATGCCGCGAGAGTTGGCACCGGTACTCGCAAAGGCCGACCGGAGAGCGCCTACGTGCGAAGTCGGTGGGCGGGACGTTGTCGTGTTCGCGAACAGGCGTGCGCTGGCCATGCACATGCGCGAGAACGGCATCCGGCACGCCACGGTCGTGATCAACAATCGGTCGTGCGCCGGCCGGTACGGCTGTGAAACCCTGGTCGGGCTGATCCTCTCGAAGGGCTCGACGCTGACGGTCTACGGTACGAACGGCTACATGAAGACGATTCTCGGAGGGCAGCGAGCGCCGCGGCAACGCTGAGCGCGATCTTCGACCACGAGACCGGCGAGACGCCGCTGTCGGTCGCCACACATGATGAGCTGGCCGCCTTGGTCGAGCGGCTGACCGCGCTGACCGGCGGTCCAGTCCCGTCGGTCGCCGAGATCACCATCTTCGAGGACCCCTACGGTTTCCCGATGTTGTACGTGGGCATCGGGACCGACCACGGGTTCGTGCAGGAGATGGCCGACCCGCCACGGTCGACGGTGGGTGATCCCGAGGCCGTCGGGACCGTCCCATTCGACTACGTCGCCCACACCCAGGAGATCCCGGCGCGGCAGGTCGTGCCGCGCGACGTGGTGATCGAAGTGCTCACGGCCTACCTCGACCACGGCGGCCTCATCCCACCCGACCACCCGCATCTGCACCCGGTCGACTGACGGCGAACGCGGGAGGGACCGGCGCGGCACGCCGGTCCCTCCCGTCGATCAAGTCCCGCGACGAACCCTAGGTCTTCCGGACGATGATCCGCTGCAACGCGATGAACGCCAGCAGCAGGGCGCCGATCACGATCTTCGTCCACCACGACGACAGCGTGCCCTCGAACGAGATCAGCGTCTGGATCGTGCCCAACACCAGCACGCCCACCACCGACCCGATCACGAACCCGACACCGCCGGACAGCAGGCTGCCGCCGACGACCACCGCGGCGATCGCGTCCAGTTCCATGCCCACCGCGTGCAGGCTGTACCCGGACAGCATGTACAGGCTGAACAGCAGCCCGCCCAGCGCCGAGCAGAACCCGCTGATCACGTACACGCCGATCTTCACCCGCGTGGTGGACAGGCCCATCAGTCGCGCGGACGACTCGCTGCCGCCCACCGCGTACACCGTGCGCCCGAACCGGGTCAGGTGCAGCACGTACATCGCCGCGATCACCACCACCAGCGCGATCACCACGCCGTAGGTGATGGTCACGCCGCCGGGCAGCTCGATCGACCCGGTGGCCAGGTCGCGGAACGTCGGGTTCTTGATCGACACCGACTCCACGCTGATCACGAAGCACAGCCCGCGGGCCAGGAACATGCCCGCCAGCGTCACGATGAACGGCTGCACGCCGAACCGGTGGATCACCCAGCCCATGGCCAGACCCAGACCGGACCCGGCCGCGAGCACCACGATCACCACCAGCCACGCGGGCCACCCGGCCTGCAGCGCCGCCGCCGCGATCATCGTCGACAGCGCCACCACCGAACCGACCGACAGGTCGATGCCGCCGGTCAGGATCACGAACGTCATCCCGACCGCGAGCACGATCAGGAACGCGTTGTCGATGAACAGGTTCGCCATCACCTGCCCGGACGCGAAACCCTCGTACCGGGCCGAGCCGACGCCGAACGTCGCCACGAACACCACGAACGTCGCGATCACCGGCAGGAACCGCGACGGCACCTTGGACACCACCTGGCCGAAGCCGCCGGACGTCCCGGCGGGCTTGGCGGGCGGCGTCATCACTGAACTCTTCACGCGGGTACCCCTTGCCTCACCCGAATCCGAATCGGCGCCTGCATCAGGCACACCGCGATCACCACGATGGCCTTGAACACCAGCGTGATCTCCGGCGCGATGCCGACCGTGTACACCGTCGTGGTCAACGTCTGGATGATCAACGCCCCGAGCAGCGTGCCGGTCAGCGAGTACCGACCACCCGCCAGCGACGTGCCGCCGATGACGACGGCCAGGATCGCGTCCATCTCGATCCACAGACCGGCGCTGTTGGCGTCCGCCGCGCTCACGTTCGAGCTGATCATCAAACCGGCGATGCCCGCGCACACCGCGGCGAACACGTACACCGTCCAGATGATCGTGCGCGACTTCACCCCGGCCAGCCGCGACGCCGACGGGTTGACCCCGACCGACTCGATCAGCAGGCCCAGCGCGGTCCGCCTGGTCACCAGCGCCACCAGGCCGAGCACGGCCAGGCTGATCAGGATCGCGATCGGCAGCACCAGGAAGCCCGCGCCCACCTCGCGGTAGGTCGGCGAGTCGACGGTGATGATCTGGCCCTCGGTGATCAGCATCGCGATACCGCGGCCCGCCGTCATCAGCACCAGCGTGGCGATGATCGGCTGGATGCCCAGCACCGACACCAGGAACCCGTTCCACAGGCCCAGCACCGCGCACAGCAGCAGGGCGATGCCCATGCCGATCCACGGGTCACCGCCGGAGGCGATGTACGTGCACGTCACCGCGCCCGCGATCGCCGCGACGGCGCCGACCGACAGGTCGATGCCGCGGGTGGCGATCACCAGCGTCATGCCCAACGCGATCAGCAGCGTCGGCGCGCCGTTGCGCAGGATGTCGATCACACTGCCGTAGAGGTGCCCGTCCTGCAGCCGCAGCGAGAAGAACGACGGCGTCACCACCACGTTCAGGACCAGCAGGGCGACCAGCGCCAGCACCGGCCAGAGCAGTCGGTTCTTCACGACGCCACCGCCTCGATCTCGTTCACGTCGCCGCCGCCGGCGATGAGCGCCATCACGTCGTCCACGCCCACCTCGCCGTCCAACTCGGCGACCTTCTGCCGGTCGCGCATGACCACGACCCGGTCGGCGATCCGCACGACCTCCTCCAGTTCGGCGGAGATGAACAGCACAGCCATGCCCTCCGTGGCCAGGTCCGCCACCAGTTTCTGGATCTGCGCCTTCGCGCCGACGTCGATACCGCGCGTCGGCTCGTCCAGGATCAACAGCTTCGGCTCGGTCACCAGCCACCGCGCCAACAGCACCTTCTGCTGGTTGCCGCCGGACAGGTTGCCGACGATCGCCTCGGGGTTGGCGGGCCGGATGTCCAGCATCTCCATGTACTTCGCCACCAGCTCGTCGGCCAGCTTGCGCGGCACCGGCCGCGCCCAGCCGCGGGCGGCCTGCATCGCCAGGATCAGGTTGTCCCGCACGGTCAGGTCCGCCACCACGCCCTCGGCCTTGCGGTCCTCCGAGCAGAACGCGACGCCGACCTCGATCGCCGACCGCGGCCCGCGCAGGTGCACCGGCTTGCCGTCCACCAGGACCCGGCCCGAGTCGGCCTTGTCCGCGCCGAACAGCAGCCGCGCCACCTCGGTGCGGCCCGAACCCAGCAGCCCGGCCAGGCCGACCACCTCGCCCGACCTGATCTCCAGGTCGAACGGCGCGACGGAACCCTTGCGGCCGAGGCCCTCGGCCACCAGCAGCGGGTCGCCCGGCGTGCCGCTGCGGCGCTCGATCTCCTCCAGCACGCCCATCTCACGGCCCAGCATCGCCGACACCAGGTCGATCCGGCTGAACGTGGCGGTGGCGTACTCGCCGACCAACCGGCCGTTGCGCAGCACGGTCATCCGGTCGGAGATCTCGTACACCTGCTCCAGGAAGTGCGACACGAACAGCACCGCGACACCCTCGTCGCGCAGCACCCGGATGATCCGGAACAGCTCCGCGACCTCGTCCGCGTCCAGGCTCGACGTCGGCTCGTCCAGCACCAGCACCCGCGCGTCCACCGCGACCGCGCGCGCGATCGCGACCAGCTGCTGCACGGCGATCGGGTGGCTCTCCAACACCGAACCCGGATCGATGTGCAGCCCGATGCGCGCCAACAGCTCGGCGGCACGCGCGCGCATCGCCTTGCCGTCGATGCGCCCGAACTTCCGCGGTTCACGCCCGAGGAGGATGTTCTCCGCCACGGTCAGGTTCACGCACAGGTTGACCTCTTGGTACACCGTGCTGATCCCGGCGGCCTGCGCCTGCGCCGGCCCCCCGAACGACACGGATTCGCCCGCGTAGCGGATCTCGCCCGCCGCGAGCGGGTGCACCCCGGTCAGCGCTTTGATGAGCGTGGACTTACCAGCCCCGTTCTCGCCCATCAACGCGTGGACCTCACCGGGGAACAGCCGGAAATCCACTTCTTGCAGGGCTTTCACTCCGGGGAACTCCACCGAGATGCCCCGCATGTCGACGACCGGCTCGGTCACCGGACAACTCCCCTCACATGAGTGGGTGCGGCCCCCGCCACCACACCCGGAGGGTGGCGGGGGCCGCTGCTTGTGGTGACTAGTACTTGCGGGTGGGGAGCGCGGCCGCGGCCTGCTCCGGGGTGAACGTCGTCTCCTCGGTCACCACGCGGGCCGGCACCTCTTCGCCCTTGAGGACCTTCTTCGCCAGGTCCATCAGCTGGTCGCCCAGCAGCGGGCTGCACTCGACGATGAAGTTGATCTCACCGGCGGCCAGCGCGGTCATGCCGTCCTTCACCGCGTCCACGGTGATGATCTTGATGTCCTTGCCGGGCACCTTGCCCGCGGCCTTGATCGCCTCGATGGCGCCCAGGCCCATGTCGTCGTTGTGCGCGTAGACGACGTCGATCTGCGGGACCGACTTCAGGAACGCCTCCATGACCTGCTTGCCGCCCGACCGCGTGAAGTCACCGGTCTGGCTGGCCACGATCTTCAGGTTCGAGCCCGCGATGGCCTTCTCGAAGCCCTCCTTGCGGTCGATCGCCGGCGCCGCGCCCGTGGTGCCCTGCAGCTCGACCACGTTGACCGCGCTGCCCGCGTTGGCCTTCAGCCACTCGCCGGCCTTCTCGCCCTCCTTGACGAAGTCCGAGCCGAGGAAGGTCTTGTAGAGGGACGTGTCCTCGGAGTCGACCGCGCGGTCGGTCAGGATGACCGGGATGTTCGCGCGCTTGGCCTCCAGCAGCACCGTGTCCCAGCCGGTCTCCACGACCGGGCTGAAGGCGATGACGTCCACCTTCTGCTGGATGTAGGACCGGATCGCCTTGATCTGGTTCTCCTGCTTCTGCTGCGCGTCGGAGAACTTCAGGTCGATCCCGGCCGCCGCGGCGGACTCCTGGATCGACTTGGTGTTCGCGGTGCGCCAGCCGCTCTCAGCGCCCACCTGGGCGAAGCCCATGGTGATCTTGCCGTCGTCGGCGGTCCCGGACGACGACGCGGCGTCGCCACCCGACCCGCACGCGGTCAGCGCGGCCAACAGGACCGCGGCGGTGGCGGTCGTGATCTTCTTCAACACTGGTCTTCCTCCGTGGGAACCCGAGACACTGACGTGACGCGAACCGCGTGACGGCGGTCACCTGGCGCACAGAGTGAACGCTCACATTGGCGTCGTCAACCCCTCCGAAACCCGAACTTAGCGTTCTTGACACGTTTGTTAGCCAGTCGTATGTTAGCGCTCACTTTTGTGACTCGGCCCACTTCGACAACCGGATGCCCTGTTCATCCGCGGCCACGTGCCGCACGCAAGACGAGAGCGACGTCCCATGGTCTCCCTTCGTCACCGCCCACGTCCGTTCGTTGCGACAATCGTTGTAGCGCTCGCCGCGGCGGCTTTGAGCGCACCGTCGGCCTCTGCCGCCGACGGCCTGGTGTTGCACTACCCCCTCGCCGAGGCGGCCGGAGCCGTCGCGGCGGACACCTCCGGCGGCGGGCGCAACGGCACCATCGTCGGTGATGCCACCCCGGCCGGTGCGGACGGCCTCCAGTTGGGCGGTGTCAACGGCCACGTGAAGCTGCCCGACAACGTCCTGAGCGGCCTGACCGACGTCAGCGTCTCGCTGCAGGTGCGCATCGCACCGGACCAGGCGGCGCCCTACTTCATCTACGGCCTCGGCAACTCGCTGGGCACGGTCGGCAACGGCTACCTGTTCACCACCGGCAACGCGTACCGCTCCTCGATCGCCACCGGCAACTGGTCGACGGAGCAGACCGTGTCCACCGGGCGCAACCTTGCCAGGGGCGTCTGGAAAACGCTTACCTACACGCTCGGCGGCGGCACCGCCGTGCTGTACGAGGACGGCGTCGAAGTCGCCCGCAAGACCGACGTCACCATCACCCCGGCCATGATCGGCGGCGGCACCACGACCGCCAACTACATCGGCCGCTCGGTCTACAGCGGCGACCGCCACCTCAAGGGCGCGGTCCGCGACTTCCGCCTCTACAACCGGGCCCTCACCGCCGCCGAAGCGCACGACCTCGGCTTCGTGCCGGACGACGAGAGGGGCCGGATCGACCTCGCCGCGATCGACCTCGGCGACACCTCGGCCGTCACGGAGAACCTGACGCTGCCCGTCACCGGGCCGTACGGCTCCACGATCACCTGGCAGTCCAGCGACGCCGCGACCGTGTCCACCACGGGTGTCGTCACCCGTCCCGCGCCCGGCAGCCCGGCCGCGACCGTGACGCTCACCGCGAGCGCGTTCGGCCAGACCCGCGACTTCCAGGTCACCGTGCGCCCGCAGCTGACCGACGACGAGAAGGTCGCCGAGGCCGACACCGCGCTGGTGGTGTGGGACCAGGACGACATCCGCGGCAACATCACCCTGCCCACCACGGGCCTGCACGGCACCACGATCACGTGGAAGAGCGCCAAGCCCGAGGTCATCACGGCCACCGGCGAGGTCACCCGGCCCGCGTTCGGCGAGAAGCCGGTGAAGGTGCAGCTCACCGCGGAGATCCGCGCGGGCGAGGAGACCACCCGCAAGAAGTTCAAGGTCACCGTGACCCCGCTGCCGGAGAAGCAGGCCTACGAGGGCTACGTGTTCGGCTACTTCACCGGTGAGGGCTCCGCCAACGGCGAGCAGGTCTACTTCGCCGCCAGCCGCGGCAACGACGCGCTCAAGTGGGACGAGCTCAACAAGGGCAACCCGGTGCTGACGTCCTCGCTCGGGGACAAGGGCGTGCGCGACCCGTTCATCATCCGGTCGCCCGAGGGCGACAAGTTCTACATGATCGCCACCGACCTGAAGATCCACGGCAACGGCAACTGGGACCTGGTGCAGCGCAAGGGCAGCCGCTACATCGAGGTGTGGGAGTCCACCGACCTCGTCAACTGGTCGCAGCAGCGCCACGTGCAGGTCTCGCCGGAGACGGCGGGCAACACGTGGGCGCCCGAGGCGTACTACGACGAGTCGATCGGCGCGTACGTGGTCTTCTGGGCCTCCAAGATCTACGCCGAGAACGACCCGGAGCACACGGGCAACACCTACAACAAGATGCTGTACGCGACCACGCGCGACTTCCGCACGTTCAGCGAGCCGCAGGTGTGGGTCGACCCCGGCTACTCGGTCATCGACTCCACCGTGATCAAGCACGGCGCGGAGTACTACCGGTTCACCAAGGACGAGCGGAACAACACGTCCACCACGCCGTGCAGCAAGTTCATCCTCGCCGAGAGGTCCGCGGAGCTGCGTGACACCTCCTACGACTTCGTCGCCGACTGTATCGGCAAGGGGGCGATCAACCAGGGTGAGGGTCCGACGGTGTTCAAGTCCAACACCGAGGACAAGTGGTACCTGTTCATCGACGAGTTCGGCGGACGCGGCTACGTCCCGTTCGAGACCACCGACCTCGCCTCCGGCAAGTGGCAGCTCGCCACCGGCTACGAACTGCCGAGCCGCCCGCGCCACGGCACGGTGCTGCCCGTCACCAAGGCCGAACTCGACCGCCTCCGCGCCGCCTTCCCCTGATCCCTGGAGCACGAATGTCACGCGTTGTGATGGCCGCGGCGCTCGCCGCGAGCCTGCTGGTCGCCGTGCCCGCTTCGGGCACGGCGGCCGACACCGACTACACCCTCAGCATCGACCCGACCGTCAAGGGCGCGTCGATCGACGACAGCATGTACGGCGTCTTCTTCGAGGACATCAACCGCGCGGCCGACGGCGGCCTCTACGCGGAGCTGGTGCAGAACAGATCGTTCGAGTACGACCGCGCGGACAACGCCGCCTACACGCCGCTCACCGGGTGGGCCCCGACCGGCGGCACGCTCGACGTGGTGGACGACGACGCCCGCCTCAACGAGCGCAACCGCCGCTACCTCCGCCTCGGCCTGCCCGCCGGTGTGATCAACTCCGGGTACAACTCGGGCATCGCCGTGGAGAGCGGCAAGCGGTACGACTTCTCCGTCTGGGCCCGCACCGACCAGGCCGCCGGCACGCCGATGACGGTCGGCCTGACCGACCCGGCGGGCAAGTACTTCGCGCCGCCGGTGAACATCCAGGTGAGCGGTGACGGCTGGGCCAAGTACACCGGCACGTTCGAGGCGCGCGAGTCCTCCACCACCGGCCGACTGCTGCTGAACGCGGGCGGCACGGGCACGCTGCGGCTGGACATGGTGTCGCTGTTCCCGCAGGACACCTACAAGGGCCACGGCCTGCGCAAGGACCTGGCGGAGAAGATCGCCGCCCTCGACCCCGGTTTCGTCCGCTTCCCCGGCGGGTGCCTGGTGAACACCGGCAGCCACTACGGCTACGAGGCGCCGAACTTCGAGCGCCGCCGCTCGTACCAGTGGAAGGACACCATCGGCCCGGTCGAGCAGCGCGCCACCAACTGGAACTTCTGGGGCTACAACCAGTCGTACGGGCTCGGTTACCACGAGTACTTCCAGTTCTCCGAGGACATCGGCGCGATGCCGCTGCCCGTGGTGCCCGCTCTCGTCACCGGGTGCGGCCAGAACCGCGCCACCGACGACCCGGCGCTGCTGCAACGGCACATCCAGGACACGCTCGACCTGATCGAGTTCGCCAACGGCACGGCCGACTCCACCTGGGGCCGCAAGCGGGCCGAGATGGGCCACCCGGAGCCGTTCGAGCTCACCCACGTCGCGGTGGGCAACGAGGAGAACCTGCCCGACGCGTACTTCGCCCGGTTCACCCAGTTCAAGGCCGCGATCGAGGCGAAGCACCCCGACATCACGGTCGTCGGCAACACCGGACCGGACGACACCGGCACCACCTTCGACCGGCTCTGGCAGCTCAACCGCGACGCCGGCGTGAAGATGGTGGACGAGCACTACTACAACAGCCCGAGCTGGTTCCTGGAGAACAACGAGCGGTACGACAGCTACGACCGCAACGGGCCCAAGGTGTTCCTCGGCGAGTACGCCTCCCAGGACAACCGGTTCGCCAACGCGCTGGCCGAGGCCGCGTTCATGACCGGTCTGGAGCGCAACGCGGACGTCGTGAAGCTCGCCTCGTACGCGCCGCTGCTGGCCAACGAGGACTACGTGCAGTGGCGGCCGGACATGATCTGGTTCAACAACCACGCCTCCTGGGGCTCGACCTCCTACGAGATGCAGAAGCTGTTCATGACCAACGTGGGCGACCACGTGGTGCGCAGCACGGCGTCCGGCACGCCCTCGACCCGTGAGCCGATCACCGGCGCGGTCGGCCTCTCCACCTGGGCGACGGCCGCGTCCTACGACGACGTCAAGGTCACCTCGGCGGCCGGCCAGGAACTGTTCGCCGATGACTTCTCCGCGGGCGCGGGCAAGTGGACCGGCAGCGGCCGGGGCGCGTGGAGCGTGGTGAACGGCGCCTACGTGCAGTCCGACGCCGCCGCCGAGAACACCCTCGTCACCGCGGGCGACCCGACGTGGCGCGACTACACGCTCAACGTCAAGGCCACCAAGCAGTCCGGCCGCGAGGGCTTCCTGGTCGCCTTCGGCGTCAAGGACACCGGCAACTACTACTGGTGGAACCTCGGCGGCTGGAACAACACCCAGTCCGCCGTGGAGAAGGCCGAGGGCGGCGCGAAGAGCACGCTGATCACCGACGCCACCAAGGTCGAGACCGGCCGCACCTACGACCTGCGGATCGAGGTGCGCGGCCGGAAGGTGCAGCTGTTCATGGACGGGCAGAAGTGGGGCGAGTTCACCGACGACTCCGTCGCCGAGCCGTTCCGCCAGGTGGTCACCCGCGACGAGGCGACCGGCGAGCTGATCGTCAAGGTGGTCAACGCCCAGTCGAACGCGGCCCGCACGAAGATCGACCTCGGCCCGGACACCTGGGTCGTGCCCACCGCCAAGGCGACCGTGCTGGAGGGCCTGCCGGACGACGTGAACACCGAGTTCACCCAGCCCGTCAAGGCCAGGCAGACGCAGGTCCGCGTGTCCAGCTCCTTCACCCACACCTTCCCGCCCAACTCCGTGACGTTCCTGCGGATCAAGGACCGCCGTCGATGACCGGGATTGGAAAGATCAACGTGACCCTCGACCGCAGAAGCCTGTTCCGCGCGGGCGGCGCGCTGGCCGTGGTGGGCGGACTGTCCGCCTCGACGGCCGTGGCGGCGGAGAGCCAGCCCGAGGCCGGGACCGCGGCCGCCGCGCCCGGCGGCGGCCTGCCCACCCGCAACCCCCTGGTGGAGCAGCGCGCCGACCCGTTCATCACCCCTCCGGTCGGCGGGATGTACTACCTGACCGGCTCGGTGCCCGAGTACGACCGGATCGTGATCCGCGGCGCGTCCACCCTCGACGGCCTCGCCGACGCCCGCGAGCGCACCGCCTGGCGGCGGCCGGCGTCCGGGAAGATGGGCGGCTACATCTGGGCGCCGGAACTGCACCGCATCGACGGCAAGTGGTACGTCTACTTCGCCGCCGGCGACTCCGACCAGCCGTTCCGCATCCGCACCTACGTGCTGGAGTCGTCCAAGGACGACCCGCGCGAGGGCGGCTGGGAGCTGCGCGGCCAGATGATCACCGCCTGGGACACGTTCACCCTCGACGCGACCACCTTCGAGCACCGCGACAAGCGGTACTTCCTGTGGGCGCAGAGCGAGCCCGGCATCGCCACCAACAGCAACCTCTACATCGCCGAGATGGCCTCACCGCTGGCGCTCAAGACGCCGCCGGTGCGGATCGCGACGCCCACGCTGTCCTGGGAGACCCAGGGCTTCAAGGTCAACGAGGGCCCGGCGGTGCTCATCCGCAACGGCCGGGTCTTCGTGACCTTCTCCGCCAGCGCCACCGACGCCCGCTACTGCATGGGGCTGCTCACCGCGGACGAGAACGCCAACCTGCTCGACGCGCGGTCGTGGACCAAGACGCCCACGCCGATCTTCACCACGAACGACGCGACCAGGCAGTACGGCCCCGGTCACAACTCGTTCACCACGGTCGGCGACCAGGACGTGCTGGTCTACCACGCGCGCGACTACCGGGACATCACCGGCGACCCGCTGTTCGACCCGAACCGGCACACCCGCGTGCAGCGGGTGCACTGGAACGCCGACGGCACGCCCAGCTTCGGCGTGCCGGTGGGCAAGGGCGGACCGCTGGTGCGGCTGTCGCCGCTCGACGCGCCGAACCTGTTCGTGCGGCACTACGAGTACCGGCTCCGGGTGGACGGCAACGTCCGCGAGGTGGCCGACTCGCAGTTCCGGTTCGTGCCCGGCTTCCTGGGCGCGGGCACGGTCGCGGTGCAGTCGGTCAACTTCCCGGACCGCTACGCGCGGGTCGTCGACCCGACCGCGGTCCGGGTCGACCCGTACGAGGACACCGACGCCTACGGGCGGGCCGCGTCGTTCGTCCGGGTGCCGGGCCTGACCGATCGCGGCGCGGTGTCGCTGCGGTTGGCGGGCGACCCGGAGGCGTACCTCGCGCACGACAACGGGCGGCTCGTGGTGTCCAAGCCGGGCGACGACCGGCGCGCCCGCGAACGGGCGACATTCCGGCTGGGATGATCGCGTCCCCTGATCGGGTGGGAACCGGTCCCTGATGGACAATGGGACCGGTAGAACCTGCGTGACCAGGGGCTGTTATCGCTAACATCGAAATCGAAGGCGTAGTTCCCCCCCGGGAGATGGAGCAGCAAGTGGACCACAGGACCTCGCGCGATCCCGCGATGACGGATGTCGCCCGGCTCGCCGGGGTCTCGCACCAGACGGTGTCGCGGGTGCTCAACGGGCACCCCAACGTCCGGGAGCAGACCCGGCTGCGGGTGCGCGCGGCCATCGCCGAGCTGGGCTACCGGCCCAACAAGGCGGCCCGCGCGCTGGTCACCGGCCGATCCCAGCTGATCGGCGTGGTGGCCCAGAACTCGACGCTCTACGGCCCCGCGTCGCTGCTCGCCGCGTTCGAGGCGGCGGCGGCCGAGGCCGGGTTCGCGGTGAGCGTCGGCCGGGTCAACGTGCTGGACCGCAATTCCATCTCGGACGCCGTCGAACGGCACCGTGACCAGCGGGTCGCCGGAATAGTGGTCATCGCGCCGACGGCGTCGGCCAACGACGCCGTCGGGGACGTGTCCGCCGGCATCCCGCTGGTCACCGTGGACGGCGACCCGGAGCGGTCCACCCCGCTGGTGACGGTCGACCAGGCGGCGGGCGCCTTCGCGGCCACCACGCACCTGCTCAGCGCGGGCCACCGCACGGTGTGGCACGTGTCGGGCCCGTCGGACTGGTTCGACAGCCTCGGTCGCATAAGGGGTTGGCGGTCGGCGCTGGAGACGGCCGGCCTGGAGGTGCCGCCGGTCGTGCCGGCGGACTGGAGCGCGTCCTCCGGCTACCGGGCGGGCCAGATGCTGGCCCGGATGCCGGAGGTCAGCGCGATCTTCGCGGCGAACGACCACCTGGCGCTCGGCATCCTGCGGGCGATGAGCGAACGCGGTCGCCGGGTGCCGCACGACGTGAGCATCGTGGGGTTCGACGACGTGCCGGAGGCGGCGTACTTCATCCCGCCGCTGACGACCATCAAGCCGGACTTCGACGCGGTCGCCAAGGAGACCCTGGAGCTGCTGCTGGCCCAGGTCTCCGACGGCGACGTGGGCGCACCGCAGCGCACCATCGCGCCGTCGCTGGTGCAACGGGACAGCGTCGCTCCGCCCTCGGAGTGACGTCGTCCGGCTCGTAGTGGACGCCGCCTGTGTAGGCGGCGTCACACTTCCGTACCCTCTCCCCCGTATCCACGTCTCCGCACGGCGCGCGGACACCCCTAGGCTTGGGCTGTGGGCCGTGCCGGTCGACACCCTGCTGAGCACCTCGTTTTGTGCACGCTCACCAAGTCGTTAAGACCACGTTGCAGGCGGGTCTTGACGTCGTGAATGTTAGCGATAACACTCCTCTCCATGGCGAGCGATCCGTTGGTGGTGGGTGTCGACTTCGGCACGTTGTCGGGCCGCGCGGTCGTCGTGCGGGTGCGCGACGGCCTCGAGTTGGGCACAGCGGTGCACGACTACAAGCACGGCGTGCTGGACCGGGCCCTGCCCGGCGGCCGCGCGTTGCCCCCCGATTGGGCGTTGCAGGTGCCCCAGGACTACGTGGACGTGCTGCGCCACGCGGTCCCCGCGGCCATCGCCGACGCCGGGGTGGACCCGGCGGACGTGGTCGGCATCGGCACCGACTTCACCGCGTGCACCATGGTCCCGGTCAAGGCGGACGGCACGCCGCTCAACGAGCTGCCGGAGTTCGAGAGCAACCCGCACGCGTACGTGAAGCTGTGGAAGCACCACGCGGCCCAGCCGCAGGCGGACCGGATCAACCACCTCGCGGAACAGCGCGGCGAGAGCTGGCTGCCCCGCTACGGCGGCCTGATCTCCTCGGAGTGGGAGTTCGCCAAGGGCCTCCAGCTGCTCGAAGAGGCCCCCGAGGTCTACGCGGAGATGGACCACTGGGTCGAGGCCGCGGACTGGATCGTCTGGCAGCTCGCCGGTGTCTACGTGCGCAACGCGTGCACGGCCGGCTACAAGGGCATCTACCAGGACGGCTACCCGTCCGACGAGTTCCTGGCGGCGCTGAACCCGGACTTCAAGGACTTCGTCACCGACAAGCTGGAGCACCCGCTCGGCCAGCTGGGCGACCGCGCCGGCGGGCTCACCGAGCAGGCCGCCGAGTGGACCGGCCTGAGGCCGGGCATCGCGGTGGCCGTCGGCAACGTCGACGCGCACGTGACCGCGCCCGCCGCGCAGGCCGTGGAACCCGGCCAGATGGTCGCGATCATGGGCACCTCCACGTGCCACGTGATGAACGGCGACATCCTGCGCGACGTGCCCGGCATGTGCGGCGTGGTGGACGGCGGGATCGTGCCCGGCCTGTGGGGCTACGAGTCGGGCCAGAGCGGTGTCGGCGACATCTTCGCCTGGTTCGTGGAGCACAACGTGCCCGCCGAGTACCACGAGACGGCCCGCGAGCGAGGCATCTCGGTGCACGAGCTGCTGACCGAGCTGGCCGCGCAGCAGCGCATCGGCGAGCACGGCCTGATCGCGCTGGACTGGCACAGCGGCAACCGCTCGGTGCTGGTGGACCACGAGCTGTCGGGCGTGGTGGTCGGGCAGACGCTGGCCACCCGCGCCGAGGACACCTACCGGGCGCTGCTGGAGGCCACGGCCTACGGCACCCGCGTGATCGTGGACTCCTACACCGACGCGGGCATCCCGGTGACCGAGCTGGTGATCGCGGGCGGCCTGCTGCGCAACCCGCTGCTGATGCAGATCTACGCCGACGTGACGAACCTGCCGCTGTCGGTGATCGGCTCCGAGCAGGGTCCCGCGCTCGGCTCGGCGATGCACGCCGCCGTCGCCGCGAAGGCCTACGAGGACATCCGCGCCGCCGCCAAGGCGATGGGCTCGGTCAAGCGCGGCGTCTACCTGCCGATCCCGTCGAACGTCGAGGCCTACGAGCGGATGTTCGTCGAGTACCAGGAGCTGCACGACTACTTCGGGCGCGGCGTCAACGAGGTCATGCACCGGCTCAAGGCGCGGCGTCGCGCCGCCAAGGGGGAGTGAGTCCATGTCCGTCGTCTCCGACCTGCGCCGCACGGTCTCCGACCTGCACCGCGAGCTGACCCGCTACGAGCTGGTCATCTGGACCGCGGGCAACGTCTCGGCGCGCGTGCCCGGCCAGGACCTGATGGTCATCAAGCCGTCCGGCGTGTCCTACGACGAGCTGACCCCTGAGGCCATGGTCGTCACCGACCTGTACGGCAACCTCCTGGAGGGTGATTACTCGCCGTCCTCGGACACCGCCGCGCACGCCTACGTGTACCGGCACATGCCCGAGGTGAACGGCGTGGTGCACACTCACTCCCCGTACGCCACGGCGTGGGCGGCACGCGGCGAGCCGATCCCGTGCGTGCTCACGATGATCGCCGACGAGTTCGGCGGCGACATCCCGGTGGGGCCGTTCGCGCTCATCGGTGACGACTCGATCGGCCAGGGGATCGTGGAGACGCTGCGCGAGAGCCGGTCGCCGGCCGTGCTGATGCGCAACCACGGCCCGTTCACGGTCGGCAAGGACGCGCGGTCGGCGGTGAAGGCCGCGGTGATGCTGGAGGACGTGGCGCGCACCGTCCACTTCGCACACCAGCTCGGCAAGCCCGACCCGATCGAACAGCACCACATCGACAGCCTTCACGCGCGTTACCAGAACGTCTACGGGCAATGAGCCCACGAGGGGAGCCCCGCATGTCGCCTGCTGGGAAGCCGCAAGTCTGGTTCCTCACCGGGAGCCAGCACCTCTACGGCCCGGAAACGCTCGAGCAGGTCGCCCAGCAGTCGCAGCAGATCCAGCGGATGCTCACCGAGTCGGGGAGGATCACCGCGGAGGTGGTGTGGCAGCCGGTGCTGACCGACACCGCCGCCATCCGGAACGTGATGCTCGCGGCCAACTCCGACCCGTCGTGCATCGGCGTGATCGCGTGGATGCACACGTTCTCGCCCGCCAAGATGTGGATCACCGGGCTGGACGCGCTGCGCAAACCGCTGCTGCACCTGCACACGCAGCTGAACGAGGCGCTACCGTGGTCCACCATCGACATGGACTTCATGAACCTCAACCAGGCCGCCCACGGCGACCGCGAGTTCGGTTTCATCCAGACCAGGCTGGGTGTGCCGCGCAAGACCGTCGCGGGTCACGCGAGCGACCCGCTGCTGGCCGAGCGGATCGACGGCTGGGTGCGCGCGGCCACCGGCTACAGCCACCTGAACGGGATGAAGCTGGCGCGGTTCGGCGACAACATGCGGGGCGTCGCCGTCACCGAGGGTGACAAGGTGGAAGCGGAGCTGCGCTTCGGCGTCTCGGTGAACACCTACGGCGTGAACGACCTGGTCGAGGTCGTGGACGCGGTGTCCGACGAGGAGATCGACGTCCTGGTCGCGGACTACGCCGACACCTACCGGCTCGCGCCCGCGCTGCACCGCGGCGCGGAGCGGCACGAGTCGCTGCGCTACGCGGCCCGCATCGAGGCCGGCCTGCGCCGGTTCCTCACCGAGGGCGGCTTCGGCGCCTTCACCACGAACTTCGAGGACCTGGGCGGGCTGCGGCAGCTGCCGGGTCTGGCCGTGCAGCGGCTGATGGGCGACGGCTACGGCTTCGGCGGCGAGGGCGACTGGAAGACGTCGGCGCTGCTGGCCGCGGTCAAGGCGATGGGCACCGGCACCGGCCGCGGCACGTCGTTCATGGAGGACTACACGTACCACTTCGGGCCTGGGGAGCCGAAGATCCTGGGTGCGCACATGCTGGAGGTCTGCCCGAGCATCGCGGCCGACCAGCCCTCGTGCGAGATCCACCCGCTGGGCATCGGGGGTCGGGAGGACCCGGTGCGGCTGGTGTTCGACGCGGCGGAGGGTCCCGCCGTGGTTGTCGGCTTGGCCGACCTGGGGGAGCGGTTCCGTCTGGTGGCCAACGAGGTCGAGGTCGTGCCGCCGGACGAGCCGCTGCCGAATCTGCCGGTGGCACGCGCGGTGTGGAAGCCCGCACCGTCGCTGTCCACGTCGGCTGAATCGTGGCTGACCGCTGGTGGTCCGCACCACACCGTCATGACGCAGGCGGTGGGCGCGGACGTGCTGCGCGATTTCGCGAACATGGTGAACACCGAACTGGTGGTCATCGACCAGGACACGACGACCACGTCGTTCAGCGATCGCCTGCGCTGGAACCAGGCGTACTTCCGACTCGCGCAGGGCCTGCGTTAGCAGATCTGGGCTTGGCACCACCCCGAGGAGAGAGAAACGATGAAGTTTCCACGGTTCGCCGCCGTCACCGTGGCGGCAGCAGCCCTAACTTTGACCGCCTGCGGTTCGGCGGAGAAGTCCGTCGACACCCAGACCGGCACCACCGAGGGCGCGCTGGTCGGCGTGACCATGCCGACCCGGTCGTCCGAGCGCTGGATCCACGACGGCGACAACATCAAGAAGGCGCTGGAGGACAAGGGCTACAAGGTCGACCTCCAGTACGCCGAGAACGACATCCCGACGCAGGCCAACCAGATCGAGAACCAGATCACCAAGGGCGCGAAGCTGCTCATCGTGGCTTCGATCGACGGCACCGCGATCACGTCGCAGCTGCAGCAGGCCGAGGACGCGAAGATCCCGGTCATCGCCTACGACCGCCTCCTGCGCAACACCGACAGCGTCGACTACTATGCGACGTTCGACAACTTCAAGGTCGGCGTGCAGCAGGCGACCTCGCTGCTGACCGGGCTGAAGGTGCTCAACGCCGACGGCACCCCGGGCACCGCGACCGGCCCGCTGAACATCGAGCTGTTCGCCGGTTCGCCGGACGACAACAACGCGACGTTCTTCTTCAACGGCGCGATGTCGGTGCTCCAGCCGCACATCGACAAGGGCACGCTGGTGGTCAAGAGCGGCCAGACCGACTTCAAGACGGTCGCCATCCTGCGTTGGGACCCGGCCACGGCCCAGAAGCGCATGGAAGACCTGCTGACCTCCACCTACGGTGGCGCCCAGGTGCACGGCGTGCTCTCGCCCTACGACGGTCTGTCCATCGGCATCCTGTCCGCGCTCAAGAGCAGCGGCTACGGCACCGGCGGCAACCCGTACCCGATCGTCACCGGCCAGGACGCCGAGGTCGCCTCGGTGAAGTCGATCATCGGCAACGAGCAGTACTCGACCATCTACAAGGACACCCGCGAGCTGGCCGCCACCACGGTCAAGATGGCGGACTCGGTGCTGAAGGGCGAGAAGCCCGAGGTCAACAACGAGAAGGACTACGACAACGGCAACAAGGTCGTCCCGTCGTACCTGCTCGAGTCGGTCATCGTGGACAAGAGCAACTACCAGAAGGTGCTCGTCGACAGCGGCTACTACACCGCAGATCAGCTGAGGTAATTGGCTCATGTCCGACGACATCCTGGTGATGCGCGGCATCACCAAGCGGTTCGCCGGGGTCACCGCGCTGCACGACGTCTCGTTCGTCGTGCAGCGCGGTGAGATCCATGCGATCTGCGGTGAGAACGGCGCGGGGAAATCCACGCTGATGAAGGTGCTCTCCGGCGTGCACCCGCACGGGTCGTACGAAGGCGAGATCCTCTTCGAGGGCGAGCCCTGCTCGTTCGGCGGCGTCCGCGACAGCGAGCGGCGCGGCATCGTGATCATCCACCAGGAGCTGGCGCTGTGCGGCCAGCTGTCCATCGCGGAGAACCTCTTCCTCGGCAACGAGCGGGCGAAGCGCGGGTTCATCGACTGGAACCGCACCAACCACGCGGCGGGCGCCCTGCTCGCCCGCGTGGGCCTGCGGGAGAACCCGACGACGCCGATCAACGAACTGGGCGTGGGCAAGCAGCAGCTGGTGGAGATCGCCAAGGCGTTGGCGAAGGACGTCAAGCTGCTGATCCTGGACGAGCCGACCGCGGCGTTGAACGACGACGACTCCGCGCACCTGCTCGACCTGCTGGACGGGCTGCGCGCCGAGGGCATCACCTCGGTGATCATCTCGCACAAGCTCAACGAGGTCACGAGGATCTCCGACAGCATCACGATCCTGCGTGACGGCCGCACCATCGAGACGCTCCCCGCGCACGACGTGAGCGAGGAGCGGATCATCTCGGGCATGGTCGGCCGCGACCTGGAGCACCGCTTCCCGCCGCGCACCCCGAAGGTGGGCGACGAGGTGCTGCGGATCGAGGACTGGACCGTGCACAGCCCGTCCCAGCCGGACCGGGTGGTGGTCGACCGCGCCAACCTCACGTTGCGGCGCGGCGAGATCGTCGGCCTCGCTGGCCTCATGGGCGCGGGCCGCACCGAACTCGCGATGAGCGTGTTCGGCCGGTCCTACGGCGTGGGCATCTCCGGCCGGGTCGTCAAGGACGGCAAGGAGATCGACACCCGCACCGTCCGCAAGGCCATCGAGCACGGCCTGGCCTACGTCAGCGAGGACCGCAAGCGCTACGGGCTCAACCTGATCCAGGACGTCAAGCTCAACGTGTCCGCGGCCGGGTTGAGCAAGATCGCCCCGCGCGGCTGGGTGAACGACGGCGAGGAGTTCTCGGTCGCCGAGAAGTACCGGCGTTCGATGAACATCAAGACGCCCAACGTCGCCACCACGACCTCGTCGCTGTCGGGCGGCAACCAGCAGAAGGTCGTGCTGGCGAAGTGGATGTTCACCGACCCGGACGTGCTCATCCTCGACGAGCCGACGCGCGGTATCGACGTGGGCGCGAAGTACGAGATCTACTCGATCATCAACGACCTGGCCGACCAGGGCCGCGCGGTGCTGGTCATCTCCTCCGAGCTGCCGGAGCTGCTCGGCCTGTGCGACCGGGTGTACACCCTGTCGGAGGGCCGGATCACCGGTGAGCTCGACCGCGCGGAAGCCACCCAGGAACGCCTGATGCACCACATGACCCAGGGACAGACCTCATGAGCACTGAACTGGCACCGGCGCCCGTGGCGAAATCCGCCGCACCGCAGCGCCGGTTCACGATCAACCTGCGACAGTCCGGCATCTACATGGCGTTCGCGCTGATCGTGGTGCTCTTCACGGTGATGACGGACGGCGCTCTGCTGACACCGCAGAACATCTCCAACATCATCGTGCAGAACTCGTACGTGTTGATCCTGGCCATCGGGATGATCCTGGTGATCATCGGCGGGCACATCGACCTGTCCGTCGGGTCGGTGGTCGCGTTGACCGGCGCGATCTGCGCGGTGCTGACCGTGCAGCTGGACCTGCCGTGGCCGCTGGCGGTGCTGATCACGCTGCTCGCGGGTGCGGTGATCGGCGCGGCCCAGGGTTACTGGGTGGCGTTCTTCGGCATCCCGGCGTTCATCGTGACGCTGGCGGGCATGCTGGTGTTCCGGGCGCTGACCCTGACCGTGCTGGGCAACCAGGGCATCGGGCCGTTCCCGGAGCAGATCCGCACCCTGGCCAACGGCTTCACCGAGGGCTACCTCGGCAACGTCGGTCTCGGCGCGCTGGGCGGCGCGGACCTGGTCAGCCTCCTGGTCGGTGTCGCGGTGGTGGCCGGGTTCGCGTTCAACGAGTGGCGCAAGCGCAAGGCGCGGCTGAACTACGGGCAGACCGTGGACCTGTTCCCGATCTTCGTGGCGAAGATCGCGCTGGCCGCGCTGATCGTGCTGGCCGTGGTGGTGCAGCTGGCCCGGTTCCGCAACCTGCCGTGGGTGCTCGTGCTGCTCGCGGTGCTGGCGCTGGGCTACTCGGTGATGGCCAACCGGTCGGTGTTCGGCCGGCACATCTACGCCATCGGCGGCAACCTCCAGGCGGCCACGCTGTCGGGCGTGAAGGTCAAGCAGGTCACGTTCTGGGTGTTCGTGAACATGGGCGTGCTGGCCGCGCTGGCCGGCGTCATCTTCGCCGGGCGGCTCAACCAGGCCGGTCCGACCGCGGGCAACGCGTTCGAGCTGGACGCGATCGCGGCGGCGTTCATCGGCGGCGCGGCGGTGCAGGGCGGCGTGGGCAAGGTGGTCGGCGCGATCACCGGCGGCCTGATCATGGGTGTGATCAACAACGGCATGTCGTTGATCGGCGCGCCCAGTGAGCGGGTCATGCTGGTGAAGGGCCTCGTCCTGCTGGCCGCCGTCGCCTACGACGTGTGGACCAAGCGCAGGGGTCGTGCCTGACCGTTCGGTTCTCGCGGTCAAGGGCCTGTCCGACTCCCGGACAGGCCCTTGACTCGTTTTCGGATGTCCGATTCACTACCGATTGACCCTGGGAACGCTCCCAGCAGCGTCCTCGGGTGGTGGCCCGCCTCGTCCCCCGGCGGGCCGCCACCCTCCACCGACCGAACAGGGAATCCCGCAGATCTCCGCCGCCACAGGAAAGCGCTTACCAACCTCAGGAGATCACCACATGAAAGCACTACTCGCCGTGTCAGCGTTGACAGCGGCGTTGTTGCAGGTCACCGCGCCGGAGGCGCAGGCGGCCTGCGGCGACGGCTCGTACCACGCCGAGGTGACCGGGTCCGGCAGCAGCTTCACGGCCCGCCGGGGCAGCAGCACGGTCTACACCGGCAACAGCCTGCGCGCCGCGCTGCAGGCGGCCAACGACAGCCTCACCGCCAACCGCACCTCCAAGGAGCGGATCGTCGTCCGGGCGTCCGGCTCCATCCCCGCGGGTGAGCGCTACTCGATGCGCAGCTACACCACGATCGACGTGTGCGGCACCATCAACGTCACCGGTTCCGGATCGGGCGACTACGCCCCGGTCTACGCACGTGGCGTCCGTGATATCGAGGTCCAGAACCTCACCCTCACCGGCACCCCGCTGTACGGCATCTTCATGCGCAACGTCACCAACGTGGTGATCGGCAACGTGAACATGCGCCTGTCCAGGGGCCTGGGCGTGCGCATCGACAACCGCGGCGACACCAGCCAGTGGAGCCGCAACATCCGCATCGACTACGCCTATGTGCAGGGCGCCAGCTCACACGCCGTGGAGACCTACGGCGTGGACGGCCTTACCATCGGCACGGTGGTGGCGCGCAGCGTCGGCGAGTCGGGCCTGCTGCTCAACCAGACGATCAACGCCACCGTGGGCACCGTCGACGCCGAGAACGCGGGCGCGGGCACCGGCTACGCCGCGTTCCGCACCGCCAACCGCAACGGCCGGGTCGGCAGCAGCTACCCGACCAACATCCGGGTCGGCCAGGTCATCGCCCGCGGCGGCGGCCGGGGCATCTTCTGCGTGTCGGAGAGCGGCGGCCTCCAGATCGACCGGATCGACATCGCCAACACCGGCAACAACTCCATCCTGATCGAGAACTGCTACAACGTGAACCTCGCCGCGCAGAGCGGCAGCGTCACCGGTGGGGGTGAAATCCGGCTTGCGGCGCGCTCCGAGTTCCCGGTGACCCGGGACATCGTCATCCAGAACCTGCGGGTGACGAACTCGGCCATCCGCGAGAGCCCGTGCGGCACCAACACCACGTTCCGCAACAACACCCTGGTCAACAGCAGCCAGAGCATCTGCTAGCACGATTTCGGCCGGGACGGGATGTCGTTGTCCCGTCCCGGCCGAGGTCATCTGAAGCGGTTCCGTTCGTATCCCGGCATCTGTAGTGTGCGTTGACCTCGGGGGAGGTGGCGCGGTGAACCGGTACGAGCGGCTGAACCTGCTGTTGGAACTGCTGGCCGAGCGGGGCCGGGTCGAGGTGGACGACATCGCGGCCGAGTTGGACGTCTCCGGCGCGACCATCCGCCGCGACCTCGACAACCTGGCGAACCAACAACTCCTCACCCGCACGCGCGGCGGCGCGGTGGCGCACTCGGTCGCCTACGGCCTGCCGTTGCGCTACAAGACCGTTCTGCGCGCGGGGGAGAAGCAGCGCATCGGCCGTGCGGCGGCCGAGCAGGTCACCCGCGGCGCGGTCGTCGGCATCAACGGCGGCACCACCACGACGGAAGTCGCGCGGGCGTTGATGACGAGCCCCGAGTTCGGCGGCGCGGCCGGTGACGGGCTGATCACCGTGGTCACCAACGCGTTGAACATCGCCAACGAACTCGCGGTGCGGCCGCAGGTGAAGCTGGTGGTGACCGGCGGGGTCGCGCGGCCGCAGTCCTACGAGCTGACCAGCCCGCTGGCCGGGAAGATCCTCAGCGGGCTGAGCCTCGACGTGACGTTCCTCGGGGTGGACGCGATCGACCCCGACTCGGGCGCCTACGCGCACCACGAGGGCGCGGCGGACGTGGACCGGATGCTCGCCGAGCGCGCCCGGCGGGTGGTGGTGGTCGCGGATTCGTCGAAGATCGGCACCAGGGCGTTCGCCGAGATCTGCCCGATCGGCCTGGTGCACGCCCTGGTCACGGACACCGACGCGGACGAGGAGGACGTGCGCCGGTTCCGCGAACGCGGCGTCGAGGTCATCCGCGTATGAGGTCATCCGGGTGTGAGGTCATTTGGGGGAGAGGTGCAGGCAGGCGCGCACGGCGGCGGCGGCCGACCACGCGCGGGCTGCACGCCGCCGGGTACGTGACGATGCCCTGGTCCACGACACCGACGGTGCGCGCAGGACGGTGGTCAGTTGCGGTCCGGTCACGTCAACCCTCCGACTCCTTGACACCGCGCTGTGGCACGGGACACAGTGACCGCCGATTTGATCGGTCAAATGATCGGTCAATGAGCGTGCAGTGTGCCGGCGGGCATGTTCCGTGCGCAGACGTGCGATCTGCGCAGTTGTGTGATCTGGGGAGGGTGCAGGCGATGGCGCGTCCCGGTGGTCCGGCGACGATCCGCCGCGATCTCCCGGTTCACCGGGGCGTATGGTTTCGACCAGCCGTTCGGCACCCCGATGGCGGCCGGTGTGATCGTGACCGTGCCGCCGGTCGTGGTGGTGCTGCTGTTCCGGCGGAGGATCATCGCAGGCTTGACCGCAGGTGGTGTGAAGTAACCGCCTGACGGTTTCATCGGCCGGTCGTCACGTGATGGGAGAGCCGTGACGACCGGCCAATTACTTGGCACTTGCCCGCGTACCGGACTGCGCCGTCCCCTAGCACTCTGTGGCCACTATTGCTTCAGTGTGGACCAAAGTTCACCCGATCGGGGCGGGCGAGTTGGCCTCCGGGACGAGAACGGCCGGGGAGCCGGTGCCGTCGGCGGGCACGGTCCAAATGTCGTTGACACCGTCGCTGCGTTGGATGCTGTATGCGATTGTCTGCTGGTCCAGCCAGGTCGGTTGGTCGTCCACGCTGCGCGTCTCCGCCAGTGGGGTGGCCGCCCGGGTGGCCAGGTCCATTGTAGACAATCGCCAGCCTTGCTGCGGGTCGTTGTTGATCGCCATTTTGTATGCGATGCGCTTTCCGTCGGGCGACAGGGACGGGCATTCCACGTTCTTTGCGATCGACCGCAGGGTGCGGGCCGCGAAATCGCCTTCCATCAGGTAGCGGTGGCCGCCGGTGGACATGGTGGCGTAGAAGCGGTTGTCGTCGGAGGTGAAGGTCACGCCCCAGAAGTTGCGGTCCACCGCGGTGGTCACCGTGCCGTCCACAGAGGACGTGAACTCCTCCAGTGACGTGACCAGGGTGTCGGTTTTCGCATCCAGAATGCCGGTGCTGGTGGAGAAGCCGTTCGCCGCGTACGAGTGGCCGTCGACGAACAGCGTCCACGCCACCATCCGCCCGCTCGGCGACACCCGCGTGCGGTTCGGGAAGCCGGTCAGCGGCACGGTCCGCACCTCGCGGAACGTGGCGTCCAGCACGGCCAGCTCACCGGCCTTGAACGCGCCGACCGGCCGCAGGCAGGACGTGGTCCCGGCGGCGCTGTACACCCGGTCGCACCGCTGCTCGGTCACCTCACGCGGTCCGCCGGGGTCCGAACGGGACACTGTGGACAGTCTGCCGTTGCTCAGCACCATCAAGCGAGGCCCGCTGACGGTGGACGACGACGCGACCTCGCCGGGGTCGTCGGAGTCATCGGATGCGGACAACGCGGTGTACCCGACGGCGACGACACCGAGCAGTACCGCGACCAGAGCGGTGATCAGGAGACGGGTCCGAGTGGTCATGAGCGACGCCCCAGGAGTGCGACGGTGGCGGCCAACGTGAGCGCGACGCCCGCGGCGGCCAGGCGGGTGGCGGCCTCCGGCCCCCAGAACTGCCAGGCCAGGCCGAACAGCACGGACGACCCGAGGTACGCCAGGGCTTGTCCACTTTGGATCAACGCGATACCGGTCGTGCGCAACCGCTCCGGCAGCAGCGGCCCGGCCAACGCCATCAGCACCCCGTCGGTGGCCGCGTAGAACACCCCGTACAGCGCGACCACGACGACGACCAGCGCCCACCCGCCCAGCGGCCCGAACAGCAGCAGGTACACCGCGCCCAGCGCCACGTACCCGCCCAGCATCACCGGCAGCCTGCCCACCCGGTCGGCCAGCGCCCCGAGCGGCGCGGCCAGCAGCAGGTACACCAGGCTGGTGCCGACGGCCAGCAGCGGGAACCAACCGATGGCCAGGCCCTCCCGCTTCTGCAGCAGCAGGTACACGAACCCGTCGCCGATCGTGGCCAACCCCAGCAGTGACGCGGCGAGCACGACCCGCCGCACGCCCGCGTCGCGCCACAGCCCGCCGATCGCCTTCACCCGCACCGGTTCCGCCGGCACCGGTGAACGGTGGTCGCGCACGAACAGCACCAGGATCACCACGCCGAGCGCGGCGATGCAGAAGCTGGTCATGAACACCGAGTCGAACGACTCCCCGGCGGCGGCGAGCACGGCGAGGGCGACGAGCGGCCCGGCGAACGCGCCCACGCCGTCCATCGCCCGGTGCACGCCGAACGCCCGTCCGAGGTCGCCCGACGGCGTGGACAAGGTGATCAGGGCGTCACGTGGTGCGGTGCGCAGTCCCTTGCCCGCCCGGTCGAGGGTGATCACGGCGCCGAGCGCGGCGGTGGAGCTGCCGGCCAGCAGGAGCCCGAGCTTGGCGACCGCGGACATGGCGTAGCCGAACCCGGCCACGGTCTTGCGCTTGCTGCTCCGGTCGGCGAGGTAGCCGCCGACGAGTCGGAGCAGGGTGGTGGCGCCGGTGTAGACGCCGTCGATGACGCCGTAGGCGGCGGGGCTGAGCTGGAGTCCGACGACGAGGTAGAGCGGCAGGACGGCGGTGACCATCTCGGACGAGATGTCGGTGACCAGGCTGACCGCGCCGAGCGCGAAGACGTTGGCGCTCAGGCCTTTCCAGCCGGGTCCTTTCCGGCCGGCGGTCTTGGTGCGGGTGATCGTGGACAGGTACACGGCACACCTCCGGGCGGGGCGCCGCACCCGGCACGGGGCCGGGTGCGGCGCCGACTTGGCAGTGACGGGCGGGTCAGTGACAGGCGGTGGTGCCGCTGTCGGTGAAGGTCTTGCCCGCCTCGGGGACGAACTGCCAGTCGAAGCTGTTGCTGTGCAGGGTCAGCTTCAGCACGCCGTAGGTGTCGCTGTTGCGGACCTCGCTGTTGGCGCGGATGGTGCCGAAGCCGTAGTGGCTGGCGCCGCCCATGCCCGCGACGAACGTGCGGATGCCGCGGGTGGTGTCCAGGCCGCCGCTCGGGTTCTGCGGCGCGAACCGCTCGTACTGGTGGTTGTGGCCGAACAGCACCAGGTCGGCGTTGTTGTCGTACAGCGCCTGGAACAGCGGGCGCGTCGCCGTGGACGGCGCGTGGTTGGCGCCGGAGGTGAACAGCGGGTGGTGCCAGTACGCCGCCGTGCACGGCTTGGTGTTCGCGGCCAGGTCGGCGCGCAGCCACTGCTCCTGGGCGGAGCCTGCCGCCATGCTGATGTTGGAGTTCAGCGAGACGATGTGCCAGTTGCCGAGGTCGTAGGAGTAGTAGCCCTGACCGGACGGTCCGGCGAGCGAGCCGAAGTAGTCGTAGTACCCGGTCGCGCCGCTGGTGTGGTAGTCGTGGTTGCCGGGTGACGGGCGGGTGCGCGCCTTGTGCCTGCCCCAGGTCGGGTTGTAGTAGTTGGTGAACTCCGCGGCGGTGCCGTCGTTGTAGACGTTGTCGCCGGTGGTGAAGACGGTGCCGGGGATGTTGTCGAGCAGTGCGGCGGTCGCGCTGTCGCCGGAGCCGGAGTTGGAGATGTCGCCCGCGCCGACGAGCACGGGGTCGCCGCTCGGGGGCTGGGTCGTCGTCGTGGTCGGCGTGGTGCCGGTGGTGACGAGGAGTTGCGGCGCGGTGGCGCCGGTTTCCCGCGAGTCGTAGTCGGCGCCGTCGCCGTTGGTGGAGGTGACGCCGAAGCTGAAGGTGCCGTTGCCGGCGACGTGCGAGGTCACGTCGACCTCGTACCAGGCGTTGCGGGCGACGGAGCCGAGGGTGCCTAGGGTCGCGCCGTCGACGGCGGGCTGGTTGTTCCAGGTCACCGCGGTCTCGGACCAGGTGGTGTTGGTCATGGCCCGGAACGCGCCGCCGGCCGGGCTGTTGGCGCCCGACACGTCGTCGGTGTGCACGCGGAGCTTGGCGCTGCTGACCGTGCCGGAGACGCCGGAGACGGTGAACTTCAGGAACATCCGCTTGGTCGGCGAGCCGTCCACGCCGAGCTGGCCGGAGGTGCCGTGGTTCGTGCCGGTGGCGGAGTTGTCGACGTAGGTGTCGGCGGAAGGGGTGAACGTGCTGGTGGCGGCCGTGGCGGTCGGCACCCGGTCGGACGAGGCGACGACGGTGAGGGTGGCGGCGGTGAGGACACCGATGGCGAGCACCGCCAGGGGAGCTCTGCGACCTGACATGCGAAACCCTTCGTTTGTCGAACGGCGGCTACAAGAGCCTCGCAGACAGTAGGCAGGTGTGGACACTGTGTGGTGTTGGCCGCACGGCGGGTTGGTGAACGACCGGCGAACCGCTCGCGCCTTGATCAGTGCAGGTGAAGAAGGCTCGTGAGAGGTGCTCGCGAGGGCTGTGCGGGTCAGTGCAATTCCGCCGCGGCGGCGCGGAAGACGGCGTCGGCGACGCGGGCCAGCGGCGGTGAGTCGAGCTTCCACTGCTGCCAGTGCAGCAGCACGTCCACGGGTTTCTCGGGCGCCAGGTGGACGAGCCTGCGGTGTGCGGCGATCTGGTGTTCGGTGAGCAGCGCCCAGCCCGCGCCGGCGACCACGGCGTCCTCGAACACGTGCCCGTCGGGCAGGTGGTGGCGGTGGGCCGAGGCGTTGTGCCCGGTGAGTTGGCGGCAGAACCGGTCCTGCAGGTCGTCCTTCTCGTCGAACACGATGACCGGCGCCTCGTGCAGCGGCAGGCCGCCGTCCAGCCAGCGCCGGGTGAACCGCTTGGTGGCCACGGCGTGGTAGCGGATGCTCCCGAGCGGACGGACGACGCAGCCCTGCACCGGCTGCGGCGACGAGGTCACCGCGCCCACGACCACGCCTTGGCGGAGGAGTTCGGCGGTGTGGTCCTGGTCTTCCCGCCGCACGGTCAACACGAGGCTCTCGTCGGTCGCCAACTCCTTGACCACGCGGCGGAACCAGGTGGCCAGCGAGTCGGCGTTGACCGCGACCGGGATCGTCGTCGGGTCCTCGATCAGGCCCAGCGCCTCGCGTGCGTCCCGGTCCAGCAGCGCCTGCTGCCGCCCGTAGCGGGCGATCACCGCGCCCGAGTCGGTGAGCTTCGCGGGCTTGGAGCGCACCAGCAGCACGCGGCCGGTGCGCTGTTCCAGCAGCTTGATGCGCTGGCTCACGGCCGACGGTGTGACGTGCAGTGCTTTGGCGGCGGCGTCGAACGTGCCTTCGTCCACGACGGACAGCAGGGTGCGCACGCACTCCGGATCCAGCATCATGAGTGCTAATGATACGTAAGAAAATGTAGCTGGCCTTATCACGACGGGATTCGTACGTTCGGCGGTGTGATGTACGCGCTCATCGCCGGACTCGGCACAGGACTGTCCCTCATCGTCGTGATCGGCGCCCAGAACGCCCTGGTGCTGCGCCAAGGGGTGCTGCGACAACAGGTGCCGGCGATCGTGGCCATCTGCGCGGGCTCGGACGCGCTGCTCATCGCGCTCGGCGTCGGCGGTGTCGGCGCGGCGCTGAGCGCGTGGCCGGCCGCGTTGACGGCGGTGCGGTGGATCGGCGCGGCGTTCCTGGTCGGCTACGGAGTCCTGGCCGCACGCCGGGTGCTGCGGCCGTCCGCGTTGCAACTCGGCGGCGCGGCGTCGGCGGCGATCGTCACCTGCCTCGCGCTCACCTGGCTCAACCCGCACGTGTACCTGGACACCGTGCTGCTGCTGGGCACCGCGTCCACCGGGTTCGGCGGCGACCGGTGGTGGTTCGCGGCGGGTGCGATGGCGGGCAGCGTGCTGTGGTTCACCGCGCTCGGCTTCGGCGCGCGGTGGCTGTCCGGGACGTTCACCCGGCCCTCGGCGTGGCGGGTGCTGGACGCGGCGGTCGCCGTGGTGGTCACGGTGACCGGCGTCTCGCTCGTCCTCTAGCGGGCTCGTCCAGTGGGCGGGTCGTCCAGCAGGCGCCACTCGGGGAAATCCGGTCGGCACAAAACCGTCGTCAACCAGTTGCGCGCGATGAAGTCCGAATGTGCTCGTTTCGCCTTCTCGTAGTGAGTTGACGCGAGTATCCGGAAGCTCCCTTGACGCGTTGTGTCCGTCGTGTCACCGTTGGTCACGGCCTGCCGGGAGAACTGGGGACTGGCAGGTGAGTCTGGGGAACGTCGAGGGGTAATCGTGGGGCCTGTGCTCGTCTTGTGCAATTGTGCTGCGCTTTTGATGCTCTGCGTTCGAGGGGCGGGCAGGCGATGACGTTCAACCAATTCGCGACCGCTGTTCTCGGTCCGGAGGTCGACACCTCGGCGTTCACCACCCGCAGTTTCATCGGGCTCGGCGGCGACTCGCTGCGCGCCATGCGCCTGGCCGCGCTGGTGCGGGAGCGGTCGGGGGTGCGGATCCCGGTGGCCGCGCTGCTCGGTGACGCGCCGCTGGCCGAGGTCTTCGCCGAGGCGGGCGTGGTCACCGCGCCCGCCGGGCCCACCCCGGTCGCGGCGGTCGACGAGGCCGTGGCGGAGTCGCTGTCCCACGCGCAGCGCGGCATGTGGCTGACCGAGCGGGTCACCGGCGGCTCGCCGTACAACCTGGTGTTCGCCTGCTTCGTGGTCCCCGGCACCGAGGGTCGGCTGAAGGGCGGGGCGTTCGAACGGGCCGTGGCCGCGACCGTCGCCCGCCACCCCGGCCTGCGCACCGTGTACCGCGAGGTGGACGGCGACGTGGTGCCCGAAGTCCTCGACGCGCACAACCCCGAAATCCCGGTGACGGCGCACATCGAGGTGGCGGAGCACGAGGGCGACGGGTTCGAGGAGCACGTGCGGGCGTTGGCCGCCGAGTGCGGCAGGCTGCCGTTCGACCTGGCGGACGCGCCCGCGTTCCGGTTCCTGCGGGTGACCGGCACGCGGCAGGACGCCGTCGTGCTGATGGCACACCACATGGTGCTCGACACGTGGGCGGCCGGTCTGCTGCTCGACGAGCTGTTCGCGCACTACGACGCCCTGGCGCTGGGCCTGCCCGCGCCGTTGACCGGGGTCGGCCCGTCGCCGCGGGCGCTGCTCCGGCACCAGGAGGCGTCCCGCGCGTCCGGCGAGTGGGAGCGGCAGGCCGAGTTCTGGATCAAGCACCTCGACGGCGTGCCGACCGTGCTGGAACTGCCCGCCGACTGCGAGCGGCCCGCGGTGCGGGACGTCGCCGGTGACCGCACGGCGGTCGACTTCGGCGTGGACACGAGTGCCGCGGTGGTCCGGCGGGCACGGGAACTGGGCATCACGCCGTTCGCGTTCCTGCTCGGCGCGTACGGACTGACGCTGAGCCGGTGGACCGGCGCGCGCCGGCTGCTGGTGGGCGTGCCGCTGTCCGGGCGGGGCACCTCCGAGCTGGAGGAACTGGTCGCGGTGGCGGGCAACCTGGTGCCGGTGCTGGTCGACGTGGACGACGACGCGTCCGTCGCGGACTACCTGCGCGCGGTGCACCACTCGTCGGCGCAGAGCATCGACGCGGGCGACCTGCCGTTCGAGGAACTGCTGTCCCGGCTGGGTGTCGAGCGCGGCCCGGACCGCCACCCGCTGGTGCAGGTGACGTTCGGCATGCACGACCAGCTCGTGCCGCAGCTGCTGGAGTCGGCGGGCCTGGAGATCCGGGTCGAGGAGGAGCACACCGGCGGCTCGCGGTTCGACCTGTCCCTGCTGATCCGCCAGTCCGACCCGGCGCTGGCCGGGCACGCCGAGTACGCGACCGGCGTGTGGGGTGTGGCCGAGGTCGAGGGGTTCGTCTGCGACTTCCAGACGGCGGTGGCGGAACTGGCCGCGGCCGACGGAAAGCTGGAGGAAGTGCGCTGCGTGGCGCCCGAGCGGTGGGCGCTGCTGGACCGGATCAACGAGACCCGGCGTGATTTCCCGGTGGCGTCGCTGGACGAGCTGTTCCGGGACGTCGCGCGCAGCACGCCCGACGCGGTGGCGGTGCGCGAGGGCGACGTGGAGCTGACCTACCGGCAGTTGGCCGGCGCGGCGGCGGAACAGGCGCGGCTGCTGCGGGAAGCCGGGGTGTGGCCGGGTGACCGGGTGCTGGTCGGCGTGGAGCGGTCGGTCGCCGAGGTCGTCGCGGTGCTGGGCGTGGTCTGGGCCGGGGCCGCCTACGTGGGCATCGACCTGGGCCTGCCCGCCGCGCACACGGAGAAGATCGTGGCGAAGGCCGCGCCGACGGCGGCGTTGATCCCACCCGGGGCCGCCTGGCGCGTGCCGGGAACCCCCGTGGTGTCCACTTGGGACGAATCGTGGACCGCGGGTGAGGTCGAGGTGCTGCCCGCCGATCCCGATCGGCTGGCGTACGTGGCCTTCACGTCCGGCGCGACCGGGCAGCCGAAGGGTGTCACCATCCCGCACCGCGCGGTCGTGCGGCTGGTCCACGACGCCGATTTCGTGCGCCTCGGCGCGGGCGAGCGGGTCCTCCGGCTGTCGCCGCTGGCGTTCGACGCGTCCACTTTGGAGCTGTGGGGCGCGCTGCTCACCGGCGCCACCCTCGAAGTGCACCCGGCCGGTCCGCCGACGCCCGGCGAGCTCGGCGACTTCCTGCTGGCACGCGAGGTCACCGTGGCGTGGCTGAGCGCGGACCTGTTCCGGCTGGTCGAGGAGTGCGCCCCGTACTCGTTCGCGGGGATGCGGCAGCTGCTGTCCGGCGGTGACGTCGTGCCGCACGACCACGTCGCCCGCGTGCTCGCCCGCCACCCCGGCCTGGTCGTCACCAACGGCTACGGGCCGACCGAGAACACCACGTTCACCACCACCTACTCGGTCACCGACGCCGAGGACGTCCGGGGGCCGCTGCCCATCGGCGCCCCGCTGCCCGGCACCCGCGTCTACGTGCTGGACGAGCGCGGCCGACGGGTGCCGCCCGGCGCGTTCGGCGAGCTGTACGCGGCGGGTGAGGGCCTGGCCGTCGGCTACCTGGACGACGAGGCGGAGACCGCGCGGGCGTTCGGGCACTTCTCGCCCGAGATCCCCGAACGGCTCTACCGCACCGGCGACGTGGTGCGCATCGACACCCGCGGCCGGCTGCGGTTCGCGGGCCGCCGCGACGACCGGGCGAAGCCGCGCGAGCCGGCCGCTCGGGCACGGTGAACCCGCTGCTCGGGCACGGTGAACTTGCCGTTCGGACACCGTGAAGTCGCCGTTCGTGGTGTCCGAGTGGCGGGGTCCTCGGTCGGTCGCCGGCCTACGAGCGGCCGGTGAAGAACTCACGGATGTCGGCGGCCAGCAGCTCGGGCACCTCCATCGCGGCGAAGTGACCGCCCCGGTCGAACTCGCTCCAGTGCTCGATCGGGTAGCGCAGCTCCGCCAACGGCCGCACGGCCTGCACGATGTCGTGCGCGAACACGGCCACACCGAGCGGCGCGGGGCAGGGCGGTGTCGCTCCGTAGCTGGTCTCGCGGCTCAGTCGGGCCGACGAACCGGCCGTGCCGGTGAGCCAGTACAGCATCACGTTGGTCAGGACCCGGTCCACGTCGATCTTCGAGTCCGGGTCCGTCCACTCGGTGAACTTCTCCGCGATCCACGCCAGCTGCCCGACCGGCGAGTCGGTCAACGCGTACGAGATCGTCTGCGGCCGGGTGGCTTGCAGCACCTGGTAACCCGGCCGGTTCCGCATCATGCCCTTGATCCGGTCCAGCCGTCGGTTGTCCTCTTCGGACAGTTCGACGCCCTCGGCGGGCGGTGTGGGCAGGTAGTTCACGTGCACGGCGACCACGTGCTCGGGCGCGGCGACGGCCATGGCCTGGGCGATGCCCGAACCCCAGTCGCCGCCCTGCGTGCCGTAACGCCGGTAGCCGAGCCGGTTCATCAACTCGGCGAACGCCCGCGCCACGCGGTGGACGTCCCAGCCGCGCGAGGTCGTCGGGCCGGACAGGCCGAAACCGGGGATCGACGGGATGACCAGGTGGAAGTCCCGTGACAGCGGCTCGATGACGTCCAGGAACTCCAGGAACGACCCCGGCCAGCCGTGGACCAGCACGAGCGGCAGGGCGTCGGGCTTGGCCGAGCGGACGTGGAGGAAGTGCACGCGCTGGCCGTCGATCTCGGTGGTGAACTGCGGCAACGCGTTCAGCTCCGCCTCGTGCCTCCGCCAGTCGTAGGCGTGCAGCCAGTGGTCGGCCAGCTCGCGGACGCGGGCCAGCGGGAAGCCGTAGTCGAACCCGGCGTCGGGCAGTTCCTCGGGCCAGCGGGTGCGGGTCAGCCGGTCGGTCAGGTCGTCCAGGTCGGCCTGGGGGACGTCGAGGGTGAAGGGCTTGATCATCGCCAGCTCCGTTGGTCTCACCAATGTTGGGGTTGCCAACGTTACAGCAGATATGTTGGCAACGCCAACGGTTGACCGTGTGAGTGTCAGACCCCCGGTCTATCGTTTGCACCCATGGCCACCTGGGACGACGTCCGCCGCATCGCCACGGCGCTGCCGGAGGTCACCGAGCGCGCCTCCTACGACGGGCGACCCGCGTGGCGGGTCAAGGACAAGGCGTTCGCCTGGGACCGGCCGCTGCGCAAGGGCGACCTGGCCGCCCTGGGCCCGGCCGCGCCGGACGGCCCGGTGCTCGCGGCCCGCGTGCCCGACCTCGGTGCGAAAGAGGCGCTGCTCGCCGACGACCCGGCCGTCTACTTCACCACCCCGCACTTCGACGGTTTCCCCGCGATCCTGGTCCGGTTGGACGAGATCACCCCGGAGGAACTGGAGGAGCTGCTGACCGAGGCGTGGCTGTGCCGCGCGCCGAAACGTCTCGCGAAGCAGTACGAGGTCGATCACTGATCCGTAGGTCACGGGCGGGTCAGCGGTCACCCTCCGGCGTCCTGGTGGCGGCAGCGGCGAGGAACGCCACCACCAACGCGGCCGGGACGAGCAGGAGAGCGTTCAAAATGCCGACCTCGCCCGCGAGCAGGCCGAGCACGGGCGGCCCGGCCAGGAACGCGGTGTAGCCCAGCGAACTCACCACGGAGACCCGGGCTGCCGACCGGGCCGGGTCTCCGTCGCCCGCCGCGCTGATCCCCACCGGGAAGCCCAGGGCCGCGCCCAGGCCCCACAGCAGTGCTCCGGTGACGGCGACGGCGGTCGAGCCGCCCAACAGCACGAGCAGCAGGCCGAGCATCGCCACCACCGCCGACGCGCGCAGCACCGTTGTCCGGCCGAAACGCCGTAGTGCCCATCCGCCGGTCAGCCTGCCGATGGTCACGGCCGTGACGAACACCGCGTAGGCCACCGCGCCGACGGTCTCGTCGACCTGATAGCCGTCGACGAACGCGATCGCGATCCAGTCGTTCGCCGCACCCTCGGTGAACGCGAAGCCGAGCACCAGCAGGCCGATCGCCAGCGTGCGCGGCTCGCGCCAGGCAGCCAACAGCCCTGATTTCCCCGCTGCCTCGCGCGCTCGGCGCCGCGCGGTGAGGAACCGCCTGCTGACCAGCACGAGAACGGACGACACGACAACAGCCAACACGAAGAGCTGCCCGGACAGCGGAATCCCCGCAGCCGCGCAGGCCGTGCCGATTCCCGCGCCCGCCATCGTGCCGACGCTGAAAACCGCGTGCAGCCTGGGCAGCAGCGAGGCTCCGGAATGCCGCTCGATGTCGACACCCTCGACGTTGATCGCGACGTCCCAGAGCCCGTTGCCCAAGCCGATCATGACCAGGCCGACCGCGGCGAGCGGCACCGACACCACGACGAGCCCCGTGCCGAGAACGCCCAGCCCCACGCCGACGGTCAGCCCGCCCAGCACGACCGCGGGGGTCGCGCCGACGCGGTGCACGACAGGCCCCGCGATGGGCAAACCCGCGATCGCCCCTCCGGAGAAGCAGAGCAGCAGCAGGCCGAGCTCGCCGGATGACAGCCCGAGGGTCTCACGGATGGCGGGCACGCGGGCGATCATGGCGGCGAACGCCACTCCCTTGACCGCGAACGCGACCGCCAGCGCCGTCCGGGCCCGTCGCAACGCGGTTGGCGCGACTTCGTCCACTTGTGTCATCGGCAGCTCTTGTCAGGCGTCTCGTCAGGCGTCTTGTCAGGCGCAAACGCGGATGTGCGACACATCAGCGCACGGTCAACTCGGGGAAAGGCACGATGAACATCCCGCCGCCGTCGGTGAATCCCGCTGTCCTGGCGGCGATGTCCGAGCCGAAGTTCCACGCGAACAGCACGCAGTAGTCGGCCGCGTCAGAGGTCAGCTTGCTCGACGGCCGGATCTGGATGCCCGAGCCCGGGACGTACAGTCCGATCTTCCTCGGGTTGTCGTCGGCGATCCAGTCCACGGCGCCGCCGATGCCCGCCTGGGACATGAGCGTGACCGCTCTGGCCGAGGCCCCGTAGCCGCAGATGCGCTTGCCCTTGGCGTGCAGGCCGCCGACCACGTCGCCCAGCATCGTGTTGACCCGCGAGACGCGGTCGGCGAACTGGCGCAGGAGACTGCCGTCGGTCAGCCCGGCCTCGTCCTCCCTGCGCAGGAGGTCCGCCACCCTCGGGCCGATGTCCGCCGGGGTGAGCGCGTCGGCGAGCCGCACCCAGCACCGGATCGATCCGCCCTGGGTGGGCACTTCCTCAACGTCCACGATGTCCATGCCGTGCCGGCTCACCGCAGCACGCAAGGTGTGCAGGGAGAAGTAGGAGACGTGCTCGTGGTAGATGAACTCGTACATTCCCTCGGCGGCCATGGGCAACAGGTGTGCGGCCTCGAACACGCCGTGTGACGTCGGTGTGAGCAGTCTGCGCACTCCGCGCAGTGTGCTGTTCAGATCGCCGACGTGCGCGAGGACGTTGTTCGCCAGCACGATGTCGGCCGATCCGAACTCGGCCAGGACACGCTCGGCCACCCGCTCGTCGAAGTGCTCCGGAAGTGTCGGAACCCCCGACTCCGTGGCCTGCCGGGCGAGTTCCACAGCCGGGTCGACGCCCAGCACACGCATCCCCTCGTCGGCGAAAGCGCGCAGCAGCGTGCCGTCGTTGGACCCGACCTCGACGACAGCCGAACCGGGTGGGAGCGCGTGTTTGGCGACGAGGGACGTGGCGAGCGCGCGGAAGTGCCGGACCAGCCCGGGAGCCGCGCCGGTGGCGTACTTGTAGTCGCGGAACAGCAGGTCGCGGGACACCCGGTCGGCCAGTTGCACCAGTCCGCAGGCGCCGCACCGGACCAGCCGGAGTGGGTAGGTCGCGGCGGTCCGCGCTTCCTCTGCGGTGACGGCGAGGGCGTTCGCGGGTGGGGTGGGACGCAGCGTCACGACCTCTTCGAGCGCTTGCGCCGAGCACAGCAGGCAGGAGTCCGGTTCACGGTCGGTCATGTCGCGTTCCGCAAGTGGGTGGGAGCGAGGATCAGCCGGTCGATGCCGGTCAGGTGGTCGGCGACCTCCGGCCTGCGCTCCATCGGCGCTACTCGGACGACCTCGCCCTCGTACTTGTCGCCCCTGCGGTCCCGGTCGGACAAGGCGACGAACACGGTGTCCGCGGCGAACACCGTGCAGTGGGAAGCACCGGGCGGGCTGATCACCGATTGACCGGGGCCGACCTCGGTCACCATGAGCGACTTGTCCAGACCTTCTTCGATGTAGATCATCAGACCTGACACGACGTACATCAGGTGGCTCTCGTTGACGTGGTAGTGGTTGCCGCGCACGGCGCCCGCGACCGACTCGATCACCATCGCCCCCGCCGCGGCGAAGGGCGGAAGGGCGATGATCCGGCCGCGGTCGTCGGCGTGCACGGCCTCGGGGAGAATGATCTGCTCGGACATTCCGTCCCTCCAGTTCGGCATCGCGGCTACGCCACGACGAGTGAGTCGACGTTCCACCGGAAGTCGGTGTCCAACTGCCCACCCGCGCGCATGGCGAGCAGGAACTCACGCCGGTCGGTGCCCGCCCACCCGTCCCGGGCCGCACGCATCCGCAGCTGCAACTTGCCCTGGTAGGCCTCCACGACCTCGCGCATCCCGTCGCTCACCGAGCAAGTCGAGGCGAACCCGCCGAACCTGTCCAGGAACTTGTCGAAGCACACCGCGTAGCTGCGGCTGTCCACAGCGGCGGTGTGTGAGACGGACACCGAGGGCACCAGGTCGCGTGCCATGTTCACCACTTCGGTGATCTGGTGGTTCTGGTCGGGGAAGCCGACGTTGAAGACCTCCCCGGACACCGCGGCGGGATCGGCGGCCAGGACGAGCGCGATCGCCCGCGCGGCATCGCGCACGTGCAGGAGCGGCCGCCAGAGTTCACCGGTTCCGTTGACCCGGACCGCACCCCAGCGCACGGCCGTTCCCGCGATGCGGTTCACCACGATGTCGCTGCGAAAGGAAGGCGAATCGCCGAACAGCGTGGCGAACCGCAACGCGACCGGGGCGAACGACTCACTCCGCAGAGCCAGCATCTCGCGCTCAGCCACGACTTTGCTCGCCGCGTAGGCCGTCTCCGGGGCCACCGGGTCGGTCTCGTCCAGCATTTCGGCGCCCGCGGCGGCACCGTAGACGCTGCACGAGGACGCGAGGACGTAGGTCCGCGCCCCCAACGCCCGCGCCAGCCGGGCCAGTCGTGCGCCCGCCTCGCTGTTGATCTCATGCGTGACCGACTCCGAGAGATCCCCGCACGCGTCGTTGCACATCGCCGCGAGGTTCACCACCGCGTCGCAGCCGTCGAGATCGACTCCGGTGACGTCCCGGACGTCCTGCCGGGGCTGCATCGGCACCGGGTCGAAGAACCCGGTGTCGAGCCCGACGACCTCGTGGCCGTCCCGCTGCAGCAGATCCTGCAGCACGCTGCCCAGATATCCGCGGTTGCCCGCCAGGAGCACTTTCATTCATTCTGCCTTTCCCCAGGATGAATAGCGCGCTCCGCGACATCGGCGAGCGCGATGCGACCTCAGTTCGGCGTCGCTACCGGCTGAATCTTGGAAACGAGCGCCACCAGCAGTTCGGTTGTGGACACATCGGATGGAATGAATGACGACCGCGGTTGACCCGGTGCCGCGACGGCGTCAAGAAAACTTCGGACCTGGTTCGCCAGCGGTTCTTCGGTCGCCTCGACGGCCAGACCGTTCCGCCTGTCGAGCAAATGTCGGTCAGTCCATTCGGCGACCAGGTCGTCACCATCGAACAGCGTGATCTGCTTGCGCCGCGGTATGCCGGGCCGAGTGGACACCTCGACCTTTCCGACGCCCGCCTTCAAAGGCAGTGCAGCCTCGATCGTACCCGTTCCCGATGGCTCTCGCGTGACGCGGAACCAGGTGTCCGCCAATAACGCCGGGTCGATACCGCCGCCCAGGAGATGGGCGATACCGAGTACGTGCGGGAAGTACTCCCAGACGATGTCGGAAGGCCCGGTGCCCGGCGCGGGTTTGTGCCACACCAGTCGCCAGTTCGGCGCCGCGGTGGTCGACACCAAGCCGGCCAGTGCCCGCAGGGTGGCGTCGTAGCAGTGCGTGTAGCCGGTGCGCAGGACCAGGCCGCGGGCTGACGCCTCGGCATCCGCCGACCGGGCGTCGACAAGTCGGGTCGCCGCGGGCTTCTCCACGAGAACGTGCAGATCCCGGCGGAGACACTGGATCACCAAAGGTCCGTGCGTCTGCCTCGGCGTCGCGATGACGACGCCGTCGAGATCATGGTCGAGCGCGGCCGGGAGTGACGTCGTGTGCTGTGTTCCCGGACAGTTCTCAGCCAGCCAATCGGCATTGTCGCCAATTCGCCGGGTATGGCAAACGACCAGCTCCGCGCCGAGTCGAGAAATTATCTCCGGATAGCGGCGACCCCATAGTCCAAGTCCGACGAGCGCCAGCCTGACTCTCTGGCCCCCCAGCTTTAGCACTACTCGCACCGCCCCTCAGTGAGCGCGAGATAACCCCCAACAAGACAGATTCGTTATGTCAAACGACGCTAGCTTCGAGACTAACGGCGACCTACCGCCAACCGGGTGACGCGCCCGAATCAGTGGTACCGCTCCCGGAGACGTTACACTCGGGTAAACATGTCATTGCTTCGAGGATAATGATCGTGGAGCCGCCGGACTCGCCCGCCTCCTCGCCCGCTGTCGTACATATCGTGGTGTCGTGCGAATCGGACTCCTGACGCGTGAGTATCCGCCCGAGGTGTACGGCGGAGGAGGGGCGCATGTGGGCAACCTGGTGCCGCGACTACGCCGCCTGATCGACGTCGATGTGCACGGGTTCGGGGAAAGGGCCGCCGACGATCCCGCCCACGTCCACCGCTACCAGTGGCCCGCCGCCGTCGCCGACGCGAACATGGCGCTGCGGACGCTGTCGGTGAACGCGGACATGACCGCGCGGCTGGGCGACGTCCACTTGGTGCACTCCCACACCTGGTACACGAACATGGCGGGCCACCTCACCAAGACCATGTACGGAGTGCCCCACGTGATCACAGCGCACTCGTTGGAGGTGCGCAGACCTTGGAAGGCCGAGCAACTGGACAGCGGTTACGGTGTGTCGTCTTGGATCGAGGACACCGCCTACCGCAGCGCGGACGCGGTGATCGCGGTGAGCGAGTGGATGCGCGGCGATGTCCTCGAGTGCAACCCCTACCTCGATCCCGAACGCGTCTTCGTCGTCCGCAACGGAATAGACACCGAGGAGTTTCACCCGACCGAGGAGCGGTCGGCCCTGGTCCGGTACGGGATCGACGTGGACCGGCCGTTGGTCCTGTTCGTGGGCAGGGTTTCCCGGCAGAAGGGGATTCTTCCGCTGCTCGCGGCGGCACACCGGTTCAACCCGGACGCGCAGTTCGTGCTCTGCGCGGGCGCTCCGGACACACCCGAACTCGCGGACGAGGTGGCACGGGCGATCGCCGAGCTGCGCACCGAACGCGACAGCGTGCTGTGGATTCCCGACCTGCACGACACCGCGGTCCTGCGTCAGCTCTACGCGGCGGCGACGGTGTTCGTCTGCCCGTCGGTGTACGAACCGATGGGCATCGTGAACCTGGAGGCCATGGCCTGCGGGACGGCGGTTGTCGCGGCAAAGGTCGGGGGGATACCGGAAGTCGTCGTACACGGCGAGACGGGAGTGCTGGTGCCGTATTCGGATGACAGCTACGTCGGCGAACTGGCCGAGTCGGTGAACGCCGTCCTCGACGACCCGGCCTGGGCCGCGGAACTGGGCCGTGCGGGCCGCAAGCGGGCCGGGGAAATGTTCTCCTGGACCGATGTGGCCCGCCGGACGGTCGATGTCTACCGGCGCGTCCTGAACGGGGACGCGCGGTGAGCGGCGATCCCACCCGAGCGCTGCTGATCGGAAAGCGGACCGGACCGGGGGCGCGCGACCGGTCGCGGCTCTTCCCGGACGGTCAGGACCGCCTGCTCCACGCCGATCTGCACAATCACACCCAGTTCTCGGACGGGGCCGGTTGGGCCGAGGACGCGTACGCATCGATGCGCGCCGCCGGCCTCGACGTCGCGGCCGTGACCGACCACGCGTACGGGATCTGCGAGCCCGCGAAGACCATCGACGACGCGGGCTGGCAAAAGCTGGGCGCCATCGCCGACGCGGCCGACGCACCCGGCGAGTTCGTCGCGATCCGCGGCTTCGAGTGGTCGAGCCCCTCGCTGGGGCACATGAATGTCTGGGGCTCCAGCACTTGGACGGAACCGCTGCCGCTGACCGCCGATGGCGTACCGGCGCAGCTCGCGATCGGCGACCCGGGTCCGCCGGACGATCCGGCCGCCATGGCCGAGTTCTACGAATGGCTCCGCGCCGACCCGGATCGGCGGGGCAAGGGCGGCGGGCTGGACGGCCTGATCGGGTTCAACCACCCCGGCCGGGAGGTGGGCCGCTTCGGGATCTTCCGCTACGACCGCGAGTTGGCCGAACGCATGGTCGCCTTCGAGATGTTCAACCGCGACGAGGACTACCTGTTCGAGCGGGTGGACACCGGTGAGGTGTCGCCGCTGGTGGAGTGCCTGGACAAGGGCTGGCGAGTCGGCCTGACGGGAGTCACCGACGAGCACGGATCGCACTGGGGGTTCCCGGAAGGCCTCGGGCGGACCGGTCTGTGGACCAGGGGGCGGTCCCGGCAGGCTGTGCGGGAGGCGATGCTGCGCAGGAGGATGTTCGCAACCCGGGAGCGCGGCCTGCTGGTCGACGGCGCCGCCAACGGACAGGCGATGGGCTCGCAGCTGGCCATCGATCGAGGCGATGTGGACATCGTGGTCCACTTCGACGGTGGCGCCGACTGGGTCGGGCACCCGCTGCGACTGCAGGTCCTGCGCACCGGGCGGCCGCTCCCGACCGTCGTCAGCGAGATGGACTTCACCGTGTCCGAGACCGGGCTGGTGTCGCTGACGGTACGACTGGACCGCGAGGCGGGCGACTGGGTGGTGGTGCGGGTGAGCGACCCGGCGCGCCCGGCCGACCGCCGGGCTGCCCCGTTCGCCGACTACCGCTCGGCAGGCCGGACGGTCGCCTACCTGAGTCCGTTCTTCCTGGTGCCCGCGCCCCGGTAGGACGCATCCGTGGCCGACATGCTCGCGGCGCGCTCCGGGGAAGGGGTGCCGGGCGCGCCGCGAGCATGACCTCACCAGGTGCTGTTGACCAGCCCGGTGCCGAGGTAGACCTGGTCGAACCCGTTGCCGTCGTTGTCGTCGGTGTAGACGACGGTGATCTGGCCCCACGCGTCGACGCCCAGCGCGGGCTCGTCCTGCCTGCCCGTCGCGGTGGACACGGTCGGCTGGCGCGGCAGCCTGCCCGCGACCGTGCCGTCCGGATTCAGGCCCTGCGTGTGCACGTCCGACGCCTCTACCCACGTCACCACGACGTTGAGCTGGTCGTCGATGCCGATCTGCGGGTCGGTTCCCGGCAGCAGCGTGTCGGCGGCCGTCCGGGCGGTCCCGGCGGCGTTGAACGACCGCGCGCCAACCTGTGCCGTGCCGGTGTGGTCGGTCTCCCAGGCCACCGTGAAGTCGCCGTTGAAGTTCGCCGCCACGACCGCCCGCCGCTGCTGCCCGTCACCGCTCACGTTGGCCACGCCCTGCGCCAGCTTCACGCCACCGGACGGGGTGAGGATCTTGCGGCCGACGTTGAAGAACCCGTTGCCGTCGCCGTCCTCGTCCCACACCACGATCGCGTTGCCCGCCGCGCCCATGGCCACGTCCGGCCGCTGGTGCGTGCCGCCGGTCGTGTGCACCTGCGCCTCGTAGGTCTTCGACGTCACGGACGCGAACCCGGCCACCCGCACGGTCGCGTTGACGCCGGTCTGCTTGTCCTCCCACGCCACCGCGAAACCACCCGTGTCGGGATCGGCGGCCACGGCCGGGTCGATCTGCTGCCCGTCGGCGTTCGCGTTGGCCCGCGCGGAACCGGTGACCGCGCCGTCGGTGCCGAGGACCCGCACCTGGATGTTGTAGTAGCCGTTGCCGTCGGGGTCATCGGCCCACACCACGACCGCGCTGCCGTTGTCGTGCACCGCGACGTCCGGCTGCACGTGCCGCCAAGTGGTGCCGCTGGTGCCGCCTTCGGACAGCTTCTTCTCGTAGCGGGACACGCCGTCCTTGAACATGCGGACCCACACGTCGCTGTGCGCGGGGTCGGTGGGCGTCGCGTCGTCGCGGTCGTCCTCCCACACCACGGCGGTCCAGCCGTTGCGCACCGCGGACACGGCGGCGTTGTCCTGGTCGCCGGTGGCGGTGCTGTTCACGGCGGTCCACGTGGCCGCCGCAGACGCGGTGCCGGCGCCCAGCAGCATGAGCGCCGCCGCGATCACGATCGTCAGTTTTCTCATGGCGCCTGCAATCCCGGGTTGCCTGCCTGGATGACGTAGCTCTGCAACGTCCTGATCGGGTAGTCGCGCGCGGTGACCCGGTCGACGAAGCGGAAGTCCACGTTCATCTGGGTGGGGGAGGTGACGGTGCGGACGTAGCCGCGCAGGTTCTTGAAGAACTTCACGTGCGGGTTGAGGGAGTTCAGGCCGGTGTCGGCCGCGTTGCCGTCGCCGCCGGACGTGATCGACGTGGTCACCAGTTCGGTGCCGACGATCCGGTCCTGGGTGCTGTAGTTGTTCATCAGGTTCGCCGCCCACGACCGGTGCACGTCACCGGTCAGCACCACGGTGTTGCGCAGGCCCGCCGCGTCCCAGCCGCGCTGCAACCGGCCGCGGTTGGCGCTGTAGCCGTCCCACGCGTCCATGGACTTCGCGCCGTCGGCGGAGTTCAGGCGTTGCGCGAAGAACACCTGCTGGCCGAGGAAGTCCCACGTGCCGAGCTTCTGCCGCATCCCGTCGAGGAGCCAGGACTCCTGCGTCGCGCCGATCAGCGTGCGGGCCGGGTCGTCGGCCTCCGGGCACACCTTCGAGCCGTCGCCGCACGCCTGGTCGTCGCGGTACTGGCGGGTGTCGAGCATGTGGAACGTGGCCAGGCTGCCCCAGCGGACCCGGCGGTACAGCTGCATGTTCTCCGCGACCGGCGCCTGTGCGGCGCGCAGCGGCATGTGCTCGTAGTACGCCTTGTACGCCGCCGCACGGCGGGCGCGGAAGTCGCCCGCGGGCGAGGAGTCGTTGCGCACCAGCTTGGCGTAGTTGTTCTCCACCTCGTGGTCGTCCCAGACGACCAGCCACGGCGCGGCGGCGTGCGCGGCCTGGAGGTCCACGTCCGTCTTGTACTGCGCGTGCCGGATCCGGTAGTCGGCGAGGCCGTCGATCTCGGTGCCGGGCGCGAACTTGCGCACCTTCGTGGTGGTCGCCGCGCCCTCGTAGATGTAGTCGCCCAGGTGCAGGATGAGGTGCGGGTTCTCCTCGGCCATCCGCCGGTACGCGGTGAAGTAGCCCTCCTCGAAGTGCGAGCAGGAGGCGAACAGCATGGTCAGCGCCGGGCTGGTGCCGGGCGCGGGCGCGGTGACGCCCCGGCCGACGGGGGAGATGTGCCCGGCGGCGCGGAACCGGTAGAAGTACTCGCGGCCGGGCTCCAGGCCGTCCACCTCGACGTGCACGCTGTGCGCCCACGTCTGCGTCGCGGTCGCCGTGCCGCTGCGCACGATCTGGGCGAACCGCTGGTCGGTCGCGACCTGCCACTCCACCGCGACCGAGGCGCTGGTCATGCCGCCGAGGCCGTCGGCGTTGAGCGGGCTCGGCGCGAGGCGCGTCCAGATCACGAAGCCGTCCGCGGCGGGCTCACCGGAGGCGACTCCCAGCGTGAACGGGTAGGAGATGGCGTTCGCGGTGGTGGGGGCGAGAACCGTCACGCCGGCGCTCGCGATGCCGCCGGCGATGAGCGTTCGTCGAGTCAGTGGGGACATCGGCTCTCCTTCCGTGCAGGGCCGGGAAGAACGCGTTTCGGGTACCTGCGTACACGGCGGAGGTGATCAGCGGCCATCCCCGACGTGTCCGGCCGATGGAGCGGGAGAGGCCTCGCCGGAGGTGGGATGACAGGCCCTCGCGAGACGATCGCGCCTCCGTTGCTGGTGAACGTCTGTCCAACTAGGAGATGTATTGGTTACCGATAAACTCGGCGAATGGGTCCGGCCCCGGCCGATGCGGAATTCCCATGGGAACCCGTGGGAACCCGTGGGAAAGAGGTCGTGCGTGCGGCCGGGGTTCGAGTGGTGATCACTCGACGGCGGACTTACCTTGCAGTGGGGGAGCGCCGGAACGACTTGTGACCGACGAGGTGCACCATGGCGAAATTCCTGATCCACGCCAAGTACACGCAGGCCGGCTTCCAGGGCGTAGTCAAAGAGGGCTTCGTCGCGCGTGAGGCCTACATCCGCAGCCTCGTGGAGTCCATCGGGGGGAAGGTCGAGGCGTTCTACTTCGCCTACGGCGATGACGACGTGATCGTCGTCATCGACGCCGACCCCTCGGCGGCCGCAGCTATGTCGCTCGTCATCAACCAGAGCGGCAGCGTCCAAATCCGCACGACCCCGCTGCTGACCGCGGCAGAGATGGACGAGGCGCGGACCAGGATCCCGGACTACCGGGTACCCGGCGCCTAGACCACAGCTACTCGACGCCCGCGGGGACGTGGTCCGCTCGGCGTGCCCCGGCCGCCGCGGTTGCGGTCCAGCAGTCCGGGGTGGTGAAGCCGCGTTCGGCGAACGCCGTGTGCACCGCCGTCGTGCACGCCTCCACGGCGGACTCCTCGACCAGCGCGATCACACATCCGCCGAAGCCGCCGCCGGTCATCCGGGCGCCCAACGCACCCGCCGAGAGCACCGCGTCCACCGCCACGTCCAGCTCCGGCACGGTCACCTCGTAATCGTCCCGCAGTGACGCGTGCGAGGCGGTCATCAGCGGCCCGATCTCGCGGATCCGGTCGGCGCGCAGCAGTTCCGCCACCTCCACGACCCGCCGGTTCTCGGTCACCACGTGCCGCACCCGGCGGGCCAGCCGGTCGGGCAGGTCGCGGTCGGCCCCGTCGAGATCGGCAGGGTCCAAGTCGCGTAGCGCGGGCACGCCCAGCAGCTCCGCCGCGCGGTGGCAGTCGCGCCGCCGTGCCGCGTACTCGCCGTCCACCAGCCGGTGTGGCGCCTTGGTGTCCACCACCAGCAGCGTGAGCCCGGCCGGGGCCAGGTCGAACGGGATGTGCTCGGTCGCCATCGTGCGCGTGTCGAGCAGCAACGCGTGCCGCTCCCGCGCCAGCAGCGACGCCGACTGGTCCATGATCCCGCACGGCATGCCGACGAACTCGTTCTCCGCCCGCTGCGCGATCCGCGCCAGCGTGCGGCGGTCCAGCGAGACACCGGACAGCTCGGTCACCGCCAGCGCGGTCGCGCTCTCCAACGCCGCCGACGACGACAGACCCGCGCCCAACGGCACCTTCCCGTCCACCAGCAGGCCGAACCCGCCGATCGGGTGCCCCGCCTCGCGCAACGCCCACACCACACCCGCCACGTAGGCGGCCCACCCGGTCACCACGCCTGGCGCGAGGTCGACCAGGCGGAGCTCGGCCACGCCGTTCGCCTGGCGCGACGCCACCCGCAGCACGCCGTCGTCCCGCCGCGCCGCGGTGATCCGCACGACGTGCGGCAACGCGATGGGCAGGACGAAACCGTCGTTGTAGTCGGTGTGCTCGCCGATCAGGTTGATCCGACCAGGCGCCTCGAAGACCCCGTCACGCGTCACGCGTCACCTCTCGTGCTCTCTCGAACCTCCAACGAGAACGGCGTCCGCACGTGCTCCGGCGGCCGTTCCGGGTCTTCCACGCGCCGTCGCAGCAGGTCCACCGCGGCCCGCGCGATGGCGGCCTTGTCCGGTGCGACCGTGGTGAGCGACGGCAGGCTGTACGCGCCTTCCTCGGTGTTGTCGAACCCGACGACCGCCACGTCGGCGGGCACGCGCAGGCCCCGCTCCACCGCCGCGCGCACCGCGCCGACGGCCAGCAGGTCGTTGAAGCAGAACACCGCGTCCGGCGGCTCGGCGGCGGCCAGCAGCCTCGTCATCGCCTCCGCGCCGTCCCGTCGGTGGTAGTTCAACGCGGTCGCCACCAGCTCGTCGCGCACCGGCAGGCCCGCCTCGGTCAACGCGAGCCGGTAGCCCTCCAGGCGTTGCGCGGCCGTGCCGCGGTGCGGGTGCGCGCCGATCGCCGCGATCCGGGTGCGGCCGAGACCGACCAGGTGCGCCACGGCCGCCCGCGCCGCCTCCACGTTGTCGATGCCGACGTGGTCCATCGGCAGGTCGACCGAGTGCTCGCCGAGCATCACCACCGGGATGCCGGGCGCCAGCTCGCCGAAGTCCCGCGCCTGCAACGCCTCCGGGCTCACGATCGCGCCGTCGATCATGTGCGGGCCGAGCGACGCGAGCGTGTCCCGTTCGCCCTCGCGGGTGCCGAGGGTCTGCTCGATCAGCACGTTCCACTCGTGCTCCTGGGCCGCGCCGAGCACCAGCCCGGCCAGCTCCGCGAAGTACGGCACGACCAGTTCCGGCAGCACCAGGGCGACGAACCCGGTCCGGCCCCGGCGCAGGTTGCGCGCGCCCAGGTTCGGCCGGTAGCCCGTGGTGACCAGCGCCTCCTCGACCCGGCGGCGGTTCTCCGGTTTCACGAACGCGTAGCCGTTGACCACGTTCGACACCGTCTTCACCGACACGCCGGCCAGCGCGGCGACGTCCTTGAGCGTGGCCAAAGCGGCGCCTCCGGGTCCTGGCCGAGGTGGGTCTCGGGAACGACCGGGATCGTAGCCGGCCGCCCGACCGCTTTACAACGTTGTATCAACGATGTAAGAACAGGAAGTGACCCAGGTCACCCAGCACCGGGTCACCCAGCACCACGTCACCAGCACCCTGCCGATCGTGGAGCCACCATGCGCAAGCTGTTGTCCGGGCTGACCGGACTCCTCGTCCTGAGCACCCTCGTCATCGCCCTGCCCGGCACCGCGTCCGCGGCCGTCTGGCAGCCCAAACCGGCGCCCCTGACCACGCCGTGGACCGGCCAGGTGTCACCGACCAACGCGTTACCCGAGTACCCGCGCCCGCAGCTGGTGCGGTCGGACTGGCTCAACCTCAACGGCGTCTGGGAGTTCACCGGCGCGCCGAACCTGTCCTCGCCGCCGTTCGGCCGGCCGCTCGCCGAGGGCGTGCTGGTGCCTTACCCGATCGAGTCCGCGCTCTCCGGTATCAAGCGGCACGAGGACCACATGTTCTACCGCCGCACGTTCACCGTCCCGGCCGGCTGGAACGGCCGCCGGGTGAAGCTCAACTTCGGCGCGGTCACCTGGGAGACCCGCGTCTGGGCCAACGGCGTCGCCGTCGGCACGCACACCGGCGGGTTCGACGCGTTCTCGTTCGACATCACCAACGCCCTGCGCGGCGGCGTGAACGAGGTGATCGTCGGCGTGCGGTCGACCGTGGACGGTGCTTCGCATCCGATCGGCAAACAGCGACGCGATCCGAGCGGCATCTTCTACACCGCCGCGTCCGGTATTTGGCAGACGGTATGGCTGGAACCGGTGGCGGCCAACCACATCACGCGCCTGGACACCACCCCGGACGTCGCGGCGGGCGTGCTCGACCTGGTCGTGCGGGGCACGGCCGGTCAACGAGTGCGCGCCGAGGTGCTGTCCGGCGGTCGGGTCGTCGGCACGGCTGTCGGCAGGACGGGCGCTCACCTGCGGGTGCCCGTGCCCGACGCCCGGTTGTGGTCGCCGGACGACCCGTTCCTCTACGACCTGCGGGTCACCATGGGCGGCGACGTGGTCAAGGGCTACTTCGGCATGAGGTCGCTGGGCAAGGCGGTGGTCGGCGGCGTGATGCGCCCGCTGCTCAACGGCGAGTTCGTGTTCCAACTCGGCACCCTGGACCAGGGCTACTGGCCGGACGGCATCTACACCGCGCCCACCGACGCCGCCCTGCGGTTCGACCTGGAACGGCAGAAGGCGCTCGGCTTCAACATGGTCCGCAAGCACATCAAGGTCGAACCCGCCCGCTGGTACTACCACGCCGACCGGCTCGGCCTGATGGTGTGGCAGGACATGCCGTCGCTGGACGCGGTCGACGACGTGCCCAACGGGCGCACCCACTTCGAGTCCGAGTTGCGGCGGATGATCGACCAGCTCAAGGGCATCACGTCGATCGTGCAGTGGGTGCCGTTCAACGAGGGCTGGGGCGAGTACGACGCCGGCCGGATCGTGGACCTGGTCCGCTCGATCGACGACACCCGGCTGATCAACCACAACTCGGGCTCCAACTGCTGCGTCTCCGACCCCGATCCGGGCAACGGCGACATCATCGACGACCACGCCTACCAGATGTCCAGTGGCACGCGGCAGCCCGACGCGAACCGGGTGGCGGTGCTCGGCGAGTTCGGCGGGCTGGGCCGGCGCGTCGTCGGCCACGAGTGGCAGCCGGGCGCGGGGTTCGCGTACGGCGAGCTGTTCCCCGACGAGACGTCGTTGACCAACCGGTACGCGGAGATCACCGAGGAGGTCGGCCGGTTCGTGCACACGCGCGGGCTGTCCGCGTCCGTCTACACCGAGCCCTACGACGTGGAGAACGAGGTCAACGGCTTCTACACCTACGACCGGCAGGTGCTGAAGGTGTCCGAGGCGCGGGTGCGGGAGGTCAACCGGCGGGTGCTCGCGCTGGCCGCCGGCACCGAGGTCGGGCGCGGCGAGGCGATCTCGCTGCGGGTCACCACGGCCGGTTTCACGGACCGGCACCTGCGGCACCGTGACGGCGTGGCGCGCACCGACGTGATCGGTGACGACACGGGCCGGTTGGACGCCACGTTCTGGGCCCGGCCGGGTCTGTCGGACGCGGCGTGCCTGTCGTTCGAATCGCGCAACTTCCCGGGACGGTTCCTGCGGCACTCCGCGTTCCGGGTGCGGTCCGAGGTGAACGACGGGTCGGCCGGGTTCGCCGGGGACGCGACGTTCTGCGCGCGTGCCGGTTCGGGCGGCACGGCGTTGGAGTCGCGCAACCTGCCCGGTCACTTCGTCCGGCACTACGCCGAGGGCGTGTACCTGGCGCGGTCCGGTGGGCCGAACCCGTGGGACGGCGCGACGGGCTTCGCAGCGGACACCACGTGGGCGGCGGTCGTTCCGCTGTGGCGCAGCGGCGCCGACCTGCCGCTGGACCAGGCGCGGTCGTTCCGGGTGACCACGCCGGGGTTCACCGACCGGTACCTGCGGCACCGGGACAGCCTGGCCCGGACGGACGTGGTGGACGCGGGCAGCCCGGACCTGCTGAAGGCGGACGCGACGTTCGTGGTGCGGCGTGGTCTGGCGGAGCCGTCCTGCTACTCGTTGGAGTCGCGCAACTACCCCGGGCAGTACCTGCGTCACGCGGCGTTCCGGGTGCGGCTGGCCCCGTCGGACGGCACCGACCTGTTCCGGAGGGACGCGACGTTCTGCGCCCAGCCGGGGACCGGTGGCGTGCGGCTGGCGTCGGTCAACGAGCTGGGTTCGAGCGTGCGGCACTACGCGGAGGAGGTGTGGGTGGCGGTGAACGGCGGCGCCCACGCGTTCGACAGCCCCGCGTCCTACGACGAGGACGTGAGCTGGGCCGTCACCGCGCCCTGGGCACCTTGAGTCCTTTGTGGACCCGCACGGTGGTGCTGCTACCGTGCGGGTCCATGAAGGGTCTGGCCGTGGTCGGTACGGTGCTGCTCTGCTTGTTCGCGCCGGTCGCCCTGGTGTACGGGCTGATGGCGTTCACGCCGACGGTCAGTTGCGAGCACTCGGTGAGGGGCGTCTGCACGTACGGGCAGCTGCCGATGGTCGTGGCGGCCGGCGGGACGGCGTTGGTGTGGGCGGTGGCGGTGGTGGTGACCTGGGCCGGCACCCGCGGCAGGCCGAGGGTGTTCGTGCCCTACGCGGGGATCGTGTCGATTTTGGTGCTGCTGTACGTGGCCGGTCGGCTCGCCGCCGGGTAGACCGATCGGGCCAGCCACACCAGCGTGCCGCCGACGATGACGTGCAGCGCGCTGGTCAGCGGCGTGTCCGGCAGGCGTGCGGCGAAGGTGAAGAGCGGCAGCGCGATCGCGTAGGTCCACACCGGAACGGGCGGGTGGGCGCGGGATCTGAGCATGCCCACCGCGAACAGGACCGTGCCGACCGCGAAGACCAGGGCGCTGGCCGAGAGGACGATCTTGGTCGGGGCGGCGAGCACCGGTTGGTCGAGGTGGAACAGGACGACGTTCAACGCGTACGCCGCCGCGCCGAACAGGCCGAGGCCCAGGAAGTTCACCACGTAGCCGACGGTGCCGAGCGTGGTGCGCGGCTGCTTGAGGTAGAGGGCCGTGAGCAGCGGGGCGGCCAGGGCGGGCGACACACCGATCACCAGACTCGTCGCGGTCGTCTCCCCGACAAACCCCTCGACCGCTCCCGGCAGGGCGATGAACAGGCCCGACAACGCGCCGCTGACGGCGCCGAAACGCAGCAGGAAGGTCATGGCGGCGACGTTATCGGCGCAGGTCACGGCACCGGGAGTGCCGGGCGGCCAGACTTGGGGGTGCCGATCGGCACGTGCCGGGTGACGCCCTGGCGATCGGTACGGTGGCCCGGTGCGCGTGGTGCGGCTGACGGCCGGTGACGGGGTGTTGTTGGACGCGGCCGTGCGGAGGTTCCGCGGTCTCGAAGGCGTCGCCCACCGGCCGTTCCTCGACGACCCGGCGACTGGCTGTGCGCTGATCGGCCGCGCGTTGACTGGCCTGGCTGTGCGCTGATCGGCCGCGCCCTCAAAGGGGTTGCGGGACGTAGCCTGCCGGTGTGCGTCCTCTGTCGTGGTTGTCGCCCCTGCTGTGCGGGGCCGTGTTGGTGGCCGGCGGTTACGCGGGGCTGGCCGGGCTCGGGGTGACGCTGTGGGTGCCGTTCGTGCTCGGCCTCGCCGCGCTCGTCCTGGTCGACGTGGTCGGCTCGCGGTTTCCGGCGGCGGCGGTGTTGGCGGTTCAGGCCGGGCTGGTGGTGTTGGTCGCGTTCTCCGACGGGTCCGGGATGGCGCGGGTGTTGTTCCTGCTCCTGCCGTTCAGCGCCTACTTCGCGTTCGGGCGCGTGGTCGCGGTGGGTGTCGGGGCGGCGAGCGCGGTCTTCCTCGTGGTCGCCTTCCAGCTCACCGTGCCGGGGTGGGCGCGGTCCGTCGAGCACGTGTCCGACCTGCTGATGTTCGGCATCGGGCTGGTCCTGGCGTTGGCCATGGCCGAACTGTCGGCGGCGGCCGAGCGGAACCGGGTGGCGCGCGACATCCACGACGGTCTCGGCCACCACCTCACGGCGGTGTCGGTGCTGCTGGAGAAGGCGTCGGCGTTCCGCGACCTCGACCCCGAGGTGGCGGATCGGGCGATCGAGGACGCGCGTGAGTCGGCCCGGCGGGCGTTGGAGGACGTGCGGACTTCGGTCCGCGCACTGCGCGAGCCCTTCCGGCTGGCCGAGTCGTTGGCCGGGTTGACCCGTGGGCTCGGGGTGTCGGTCGACTGCACGGGTGACGAATCCCGTTACGCCCCGGCGGCTCTGCTGGCGCTCTACCGGGCCGCCCAGGAGGGGATCACCAATGCGATGCGCCACGCCCGGGGTTCGGACGTGCGGGTCACCGTCCACTGTGGACAGCGCGAAGCGCGGTTGGTGGTGGCCGACGACGGGCCCGGTTTCCCGCCGGAACGGGAAGGCTTCGGGCTGAACGGCCTGCGGGAGCGGATCGCGCAGGCCGGCGGGTCGGTCGAGGTCGTCGCGGGCGCGGGCACCCGGCTCACCGTGGTCGTGCCGAGGGGGACGGCGTGAGCGACGTGCGCGTGATCGTGGTGGACGACCAGCAGCTCATCCGGGAGGGCATCGCCGCCCTGCTCGACATCCAGCCGGGCATCTCGGTGGTCGGCACGGCCGGTGACGGCAGGGCCGCGGTCGACCTGGCCGTGAGCGAGGACCCGGACGTCGTCCTGATGGACGTGCGGATGCCGGTGCTGGACGGTATCGACGCGCTCGGCGTGCTCCGACACCGAAATCCGCGCACGAGGGTGGTCATGCTGACCACGTTCGACGACGAGGAGTACGTGGTGCGGGCCCTGAGAGCAGGGGCGAGCGGCTACCTGCTCAAGGACCGGCCCGCGGTCGAACTGGCCGCCGCCGTCCGGCTCGCGCACTCCGGCGTCGTCCAGTTCGACCCGGCCGCGGCGGCTCGACTGGCGTCCGCACTGGGGCACGAACGCCAGGTCGCCGACGGGAACCTCGACCTCACCGATCGCGAGGTGGACGTGCTGCGGTTGGTCGCCACCGGCTCCACCAACCGGGAGATCGCCGGACGCCTCCACCTGAGCGAGGGCACGGTGAAGAACCACGTCTCCCGCATCCTGGGCCGGCTCGGCCTGCGCGACCGCACGCAGGCCGCCGTCTACGCCCGCGACCACGGACTGCTGTGAGGGCCGCGCGACCTCAGACCGGGATCATGCCCATGAACAGCAGCAGGTTCGACGATCCCGCGCCCGGATTGGTGATCACGCCCGGTGTGGCGTTGGCCCGCAACGCCTCGGCCACGGCCACCGCCGAGTCGCCGGGGAACCGGTGCCGCCACAACGCCGCCACGCCCGCCGCGTGCGCGGACGCCGTGGAGCCGCTGATGGTCGAGTACGCGTTGTCGGACGTGCCCCACGCCGACGTGATGTTCACGCCCGGCGCCCACACGTCGATGCACGGCCCGTAGTTGGAGAAGCTCGCCTTCGCGTCGTTGACGTCCGTCGCGCCGACGGTGGTGGCGAGCGGCGTGCTGCCGGGGGAGTAGTTGCACGCGTTGGAGTTGGAGCCGCCCGACACGACCGAGTAGTGCACGTTCGCGTTGATCGACGCGGTGATGGCGTCGTTGAACGCCTGGTGCAGCCCGCCGCCGGGGGTCATCAGCGCGACCGCCTTCTTGCCGCTGGCCGCCGCGTCGCTGGTCGCCCAGTCGATACCCGCGATGATCTGCGCGTACGTGCCGGAGCCCTGGTAGTTGAGCACCCGCACGGACACCAGGGTCACGTCCTTCGCCACACCGGTGGTCTGCCCGCCGACCGTGCCCGCCATGTGCGTGCCGTGGCCGTTGCAGTCGTTGCCGGGCGGGTTGACGCCGCCGACGGTGTCCAGGCCGGGCACGGCCGCGCCGTTGAACTCCTGGTGGGAGTACCGGATGCCGGTGCCGAAGATGTACGCCCGCACGGTGGAGGCGGTGTTCGGGTGGAAGTACTTGGTGTCCAGCGGCAGGGAGCGCTGGTCGATCCGGTCCAGGCCCCACGACGGCGGGTTCGGCTGCACGACCACGGCCTGCGCGGTGACGTCCTGCGCGGTGACGTCTCGCGCGGTGACGTCTCGCGCGGTGACGTCCTGCGCAGTCAGATCGTGGGGCGCCAACCGCACCCGCACGTCCTGCGCGACGTAGGCGACGCGCGGATCGGCGGCGAGCCGCCTGGCCTCCTTCGCGCTCGCCCGCACCGCGAACCCGGCCAACGCCGACCGGTAGGTGAACGTGACGCCGGTTGCGGCGGACCGGGCGGCGGCCAGGTCCTCGTGCCGCTTCAGCACCACGATGTAGCTGTCCGCCACGGCCTGCGGGTGCCCGCTGTAGAGCACCGCGCCGACCGGGGCGGCGTGCGCGGGCGCGGCGACCAGCCCGGATAACAGCGCGCTCGCCACCGCCACGTGTCTGATCTTCACAGCTCCTCCAACATGCAGGGGGTCGTCGGGGAACGTGCTCGACGTGCCCCTGAACCACAGCACGACGGCGGGGCCGACGACAGGTCCGATCAGAGTTCAACCATCAGCCGTCCGATGGTCAACTTTCAGCCGTCTCGGGGGTGGACACTGCATTCGGTGGCCGACATTAGCCCGAAAGGGTGAACGCAACGGGTCTGGGTTAACACTGGATCGGGCGAGGCCGACAGCAAGGCCACCAGCGCGCACACACCAGGGGGTTTGCGCTCATGGCCAAGAAGACGAACGATTTGCAGGCTTCGCTCCGGCGGTTCGTGCGCACGAAGGGCGCCGACTACCTGCGGGACCCGAACGTGTCCTCGATCGGGATCGGCTACAAGGTCGTCGACGGCAAGCCGACGAACGAGATCGCCGTCCAGTTCACCGTCCGGCAGAAGGCCGCGCCCGAGGCGCTGGGCGCGCTCGGCACCTCGCTGCTGCCCGAGACGATCGAGGTGGACGGCGTCCCGGTGCCCACCGACGTGCTGCAACGCGACTACCGGATCGACTTCCACGTGGTGGAGGAGCCGGTCAGCAGCGTGCGCAAGACGCGGATCGACCCGGTGGTGCCGGGGGTGAGCGTGGGCCACGTGCGGGTGTCCGCGGGCACGATCGGCTGCGTCGTGTACGACCGGGTCGACGGCACCCCGTACACCCTGAGCAACTGGCACGTCCTGCACGGGCCGCAGGGCGCGCTGGGTGAGGACGTCGTCCAGCCCGGCGTGCACGACGACAACCGCACCGACCGCAACCGGCTCGGCCGGCTCGTCCGGTCGCACCTGGGCGCGGCGGGCGACTGCGCCATCGCCACCGTCGAGGGCCGCGGGTTCGAGCCGGAGATCCTGGACCTGGGCGTCGCGGTGGACAAGCTGGGCGAGCCGGAGCTGGGCGACAAGGTCGTGAAGAGCGGCCGGACGACCGCCGTGACGCACGGCGTGGTCCGGCGCGTGGACACCCTCGCCAAGATCGACTACGGCCCCGGTGTGGGGCAGCGGCAGATCGGCTGCTTCGAGATCGGACCGGACCCGTCGCACCCCGCCGCCGACGGCGAGATCAGCATGGGCGGCGACTCCGGCGCGGCGTGGATGTTCAAGGCGTCCAACGGCAAGACCGGCAAGACGATGGCGGGCCTGCACTTCGCGGGCGAGGCCGGTGACAGCCCGGACGAGCACGCGCTGGCGTGCCTGCCGGCGTCGGTGTTCGAGAAGCTGGACATCACGCTCGATCGGCCGAAGAAGCTCGAGGTGGCGCTGGCCGGGTTCGACGGGGACTTCCTCGGTGTGCCGGTGGGCGTGCCGGAGCTTGGTCAGGAGGCGCGGGCCGACGCGGTCGAGCTGAACGGGTCGACGGTGATCGACTACACGCACTTCTCGCTGGCGCAGAGCAAGTCGCGGCGGTTCGCGTTCTGGGTGGCGTGGAACATCGACGGCGGCGGGCTGAAGAAGATCAACCGCAGCGGCATCCCGTTCCTGCTCGACCCGCGCATCCCGGGGGAGTTCCAGATCGGCGACGAGCTGTACCGGGACAACCGGCTGGACCGCGGGCACCTGGCCCGGCGCGCGGACCTGCTGTGGGGGCCGAAGGCGGTCGCGGAGCGGGCCAACAAGGACTCGTTCTTCTTCACCAACATCACGCCCCAGATGGACGACTTCAACCAGAGCGCGCGGCGCGGGCTGTGGGGTCGGCTGGAGGACGCGGTGCTGGAGGACGCGGACGTGGACGACCTGAAGGTCAGCGTCTACGGCGGCCCGGTGTTCCGGTCCGACGACCGGGTGTTCCGCGGCGTGCCGTTGCCGCGCGAGTACTGGAAGGTGCTCGCGTTCGCGTCGGCCGGGGAGCTGAAGGCGCGGGCGTTCGTGCTGACGCAGAACCTGGACCAGTTGGAGTCGCTGGAACTGGACGAGTTCCGGGTGTTCCAGGTGGCGTTGGGCGAGGTCGAGGAGCGGTGCGGCTTCACGTTCCCGGCGGCCTTGAAGGCGGCCGACACGCTGGTGCTGCCGGAGTCGTTGGAGGAGCGCGCGCCGTTGGAGGGGTTGAGCGACATCCAGTGGTGAGCTGGTGAGCGCCCGTCCGGGTGTCGTCGGGCGCCATGTCCGAGGCGATGACGGCGGCGTTCGACGCGCTCGCGGCCGAACTGGGCGTCACCCCGGACCCGGCGCCCCGGCACGTCGACCTGATATCGGGCCGGGTGGTCGGAGCGCGACCACCCGGCCCGACGGTCGGGAACCTCAGGAACCCAGCGCGGCCGAGACGAGCGGGGCCAGCCGGTCGGCGATCTTGCGGTGCCCCTGGTCGTTCGGGTGCACGTTGTCCGACGTGTCGGTGGACTCCACGATCCAGCCGGTGGTGTCGACGAACCGGATCTTCGGGTCGTTCACGGTCTGCACCGCCGCCTGCGTCTCCGGGATGAAGCGCTTGCGGAACGTCTGCATCGCCAGCACGGTCGCGGTCGGGTACTTCTCCCGCGCCCGCCGCAGCAGCGTCACGTACGCGCTCTGGAACTGCGGCCCGGTCACGCTGTGCCCGACGTCGTTGGTGCCCAGGTTGATCACCACGACGTCCGCGCGGTACCGGGAGAAGTCCCAGTTCGACGCGTCCGCCTGCAGACCGGTGCGGAGGAACCGGTCGCTCATCCCGATGCAGCCGTCCGCCGCCGACACCAGGCACGCGCCGCCGACCGCGATCTGCGTGTGGCCCGCGCCGAGCCGTTCGCCGACCAGCCACCCGTACGCGGTGAGCGCCTGCTTGGACGACAGCTGGCCCACGGTGATCGAGTCGCCGACGAACTCGACGATCTTCGACGGCACGGTGGGCGCGAACGTCCGCGCACCCGCCTCCAGCTCGACGCCCTGGAACACCGCGTCACCCCGGTACGACCCGGCGATCGGCCGGTAGGACACCCGCATCGTGTGGTTGCCGCTCGCCAACGGGGTGGGCGTGAGGTCGACCGTGCCGCTCCGGTTGGTGTACGACACGTCCGGCCCGCCGTCGATGCTGACGAAGAAGTCGATCGCGTTGCGCTGGCGCAGCTTGATGGTGCGGCCGGTGAAGCCGACCACCACGTACGCGCCCGCCCACTCCGACACGTACGCGGCCGGGTTGCTGTAGTTCCAGCGGCCGAAGTACCTGATGTTCGGGTCGGTGGGCGAGCCGACGGTGGCCGCGGCCAGGCGGACCAGCTGCCACTGCTGGTTGGTACCGCCGTTGTCGTCGTACTGGGAGATGCGGGCGCCGTCGGCGGTGGAGCGCTCCCAGAGGTCCAGCGCCTTGCCGCTGTTGCGGTTGACGAACCGGACGTGGCCGCCGTCCGAGTCGGCCAGGCTGAACTGCTGGTTGGTGGCGTTCTTGTCGGTCCACTGCACGACGTTCGCGCCGTTGGCGGTGGACGAGGACGCGATGTCCACGACCTTCCCGCTCAGGCGCGACTTCAGCCGGTAGTAGCCGCCGCCGGAGTCGACGAACTGCCACTGCTGGGCGGCGGAGTCGACCCGGGTGGCCTGCACGACCGCCGCACCGTCCGCCGTGGACCCGACCTGGACCGCCTTGCCGCTGTACCGGGAGACCAGCACGTAGGTGGCGGAGGTGTCGACGGTCGCGGCGGCGGCCGGTTGGGCTACGGCGGTCACGGCACCCGCGACGAGCGCGAGTCCCGTGAGCGTGGCTGTGAGCTTCATTGCTCTCCCCTTCCGGAGGTGCACCGGGAGCGTTCCCGGTGGCACCATCCGGCCGGCCGGTGATCGCCGTCAATTCCCGCATCTTGTTTGGGGCACGGCAAAACCACCCCCGTCGAACATTCGACAACCCGAGAGTCGAACGTTCGACTCGCGCGTTCAGGCCCTGATGCGATCCGGTGTCAACGGCAGGGTCCGAATTCGCTTGCCGGTGGCGGCGAAGACCGCGTTGCCGATCGCGCCGGGAATCGCGCCGATCGTCGGCTCCCCGGCGCCGAGCGCGGGCTCGTCGACGTGATTGATCAGGATCGTCTCGATCGAAGGCACTTCGTTGAACCGGAGCACCTCGTACTGCGGCCCGGGGTTGAACCGGCTGGACTGCCACACCACCGAGGTGACCCGGTCGTCGTTGTAGTGCACCTCCTCCTTCACGGTGCGGCTGATCCCTTGCACGACATTGCCTTCGATCTGGTTGCGCACCCCGTCCGGATTGATGATCAGGCCGCAGTCGTGCGCGACGACGACCTTGGTGACACGGATCTGCCCGGTCGACAGGTCGACCCGCAGCTCCACATAGGCCGCGACGTAGGCGTTCTCCACTTCGTACTGCTGGAACGCCACGCCCGCACCGATTCCGTTGCCACCAGGTGGCCTGGACCGCCAGACCTCCCGCAGCGCCTCGCACACCGCGACCGCACGGGGATCCGGCAGGGACTTGATCCGCAGCTCCAGCGGATCCTGCCCGGCGGCATGCGCCAGCTCGTCGAAGAAGGACTCGTTGGCGAAGCTGTTGGAGAAGCCACCCAGCGAGCGCAACGAGGTCGTGCGCGGAATCCGGTACGTCAGCGGACTCGCCGGAGTCGCGGAGTCCGGCCCGGTGGTGTCGAACGTCTTGACCAGCCGGGCCTCGACCCGTTGCGGGAAGCCATAAGCGACCGGCGCATTACGGCCGGACGAGTTGACCGACGATCCCGGCAGCGGCCCGGGGAGGACGCCTACCAGGGCGCCCGCGAGGTTGCCGCCGCCGATGGCCGGTGGCGCGTAGAAGAGGTGCGACCAGGCGGTGATTCCGTCGGGGCCGACCGCTCCTTTCATGTCGTGCGCCTGCGCACTGCCCAACGGCTCCCAGCCGTGCTCGTTCTGCCGGGTCCACTGGACGCGGACCGGACGCCGGACGGCTTGCGACAACAGCGCCGCGTCGGCCGCGTCGTCGTCCGCGCCGCTCTGGCCGTAACCGCCGGACCCCTCTGTGTAGACGACCCGGACCTTCGTCTGGTCCAGGCCGAGCAACACGGCGATGACAGCACGCAACGTGCCGACGCGCTGGGTGTTCGACCAGATCGTCACCTGGATCCCGGTCGCCGGGTCGGGCGCGTCGCGCACGTCGGCGACCGCGGTCGACGGCCCCATCGCGCCGTGCATGTAGAACGGGGTGAAGTACTGCGCGTCCAACACGGTCGGCCCGGCCTCGAACAACGGGTCGAGATCGGTGTCGATTTCGACGACGGTCCGGTAGTGGTTCACCGGATCCCTCAGCGCGACAGGCAGATCGGCCTGGGGGATGAGCTTCGCGCCCGCGGTCCAGTCGACGGTGATCCCGGTGGCGGGCGCCGCCGCGCGGGCTGCCGCCCATTCGGATGCGGCGACCACGCCGATGAACCGGTCACGCCGCACCACGTCGACGAACCCGTCGATCGCGCGTGCCCGGTCGAGGTCGCCGATCACGGGATCGCGGGAATTGCGCCCCGGTGGCCGGACGACACGACCGTGCAGCATGCCCGGCAGGTCGACGTCGACGAGGTACCGATAGGTCGCGTCGAGCTTGGCGGGCAGGTCGACCCGCGGCTCGGACTTGCCGACGACGACGTAGTCGGCCGGCCGCATCACTGGGATCTGCGTGTCCAGAGGCAGGGCGGTGACCTCGCCGGCCAGCAGCCGGGAGTAACTGACGGCCCGCCGATCGACCCGGAACTTGCCGCGTTCCGCGCGCAGTCGCGACGGATCGACGCCGAAGTGCGAGGCCGCGCGGCGTCGTAGTTCGGCGAACGCGGTCGCGGCTGCCTGCCGCAGCTGGACACCGCCGTTCTGGATGCTCTTCGAGCCGGCCGTGAGACCCTGGCCGACGCTGAGCATGGTGTCGCCTTCGACGTAGTCGACGTCGGCCACGCCGAGCCGCAGCTCTTCGACCATGATCTGGGTCAACGCGGTCCGGATCCCGGTCCCGATATCCACTTTGCCGCTGTACAGCGTGATCTTGCCGGGCGTGAGGACCAGCCAGGACTCGGTCGTGGCGCCCGCCGCGGTCACCCGGATCCGGCCCGCGCCCTGTGCCGAAGCGCTGCCCGCGGTCAGGGTGAACCCGACCGCGACGGCGCCCGCGAGAAACTGTCTGCGTGTCGTCGTCATCGGACCATCTCCTTGGCCGCTGACGAAATCGCGGCCACGATCCGGGCGTGCGCACTGCATCTGCCGAGTGCACGATCTCGCCGGGCTGCCGTCGAGAAGGACCGTGCACGCCCCGCACTGTGAGACGCCGCAACCGAAGCGCGGCCCGTGCTGGCCATGCCGTTCCCGCAACCAGTAGAGCAACTGCTCGGAACTTTCCGCCTCACCCGTTCCCACCGACCGGTACGGGGCCGAGACCTGCTTGCCGTTCAAGCGAATCGTTCGATCGGCCATCCACCGATCCTGACGACACGCCCGACGGCCGGCAAGGAACCCTCAGTAACTTGACAGGTGTCATGTCGGCTACGTGAAGCAAACGTTTGACACTGATCAGGTGTTTGGAGCAAGCTGGGGGCGTGCATCACCCCTTGCGCTCGTCGCCGGCACCGCGCCCGGCATCGGCGCCGCTTGCGCCCGTCTGCTCGCGGTGGACCGCGACCTGATCCTCGTGGCCCGACGAACCGCCGCCTGGCGAGCCTGGCGGGCGAACTCCGCGCGGCCGGCTCCGCCGATGTGACCGGCTACTCGACGGTCACGCTCTTCGCCAGGTTGCGCGGCCGGTCGACGTCCCGGCCCAGGGCGTGGGCGAGGTGGTAGGCGAACAGCTGCAACGGCACCGACAACGTGATCGGGGACAGGGCCTCGTGCGCCTTGGGCACCCGGATGACGTCCGTGGCCAGACCGGCGGGCAGCTCGGCGTCGGTGACCGCGATGACCGGCCCGCCGCGCGCCTTGATCTCCTCGATGGTGCCGGTGTTCTTGGTGAGCAGCTCGTCGTCCGGCACCAGCACCACGGTCGGCATCTCCGGGTTGATCAGCGCCAACGGCCCGTGCTTCAGCTCGGACGCCTGGTAGGCCTCGGCGTGCACGTACGAGATCTCCTTGAGCTTCTGCGCGCCCTCCCGCGCCGCCGGCCAGGCGCGCACCCGGCCGACGAAGAACATGTGCCGCGCGTCCGCGTACTTCCGGGCGATCTCCGCGATCTCGTCCTCGGCGGCGAGGATCCGCGCGATCTGGTCCGGCAGCTGCGACAGGCCGCCGACCAGCCGACGACCCTCGGTGATCGACAGGTCACGCACCCGGCCCAGGTCCAGCGCGAGCATCGCCAGCGCGACGCCCATCGTGGTGAACGACTTGGTCGCCGCCACCGACACCTCGGGACCGGCGTGCAGGAAGAGCCCGTGGCCGCACTCGCGGGCGATCGTGCTGCCGACCGCGTTGACCACGCCGATGACGTGACCGCCCTTGCGCTTGAGCTCCTGCACGGCGGCGAGCGTGTCCAGCGTTTCACCCGACTGGCTGAGCACGACGTACAGCGTGTCGGGGTCCACGACCGGGTTGCGGTAGCGGAACTCGGACGCGGGCTCGGCGTCGGCGGGGATGCGGGCCAGCTCCTCGATCAGCTGCGCGCCCAGCTGCCCGGCGTAGTACGCCGAACCGCAGCCGAGGAGCTTGACCCGGCGGATGCGCTGGTAGTCCTGCGGGGTGAGGCCGACGCCGTCCAGTCGGGCGGAGGAGAACCGGTGGTCCAGCCGGCCGCGCAGGCACCGGTCGACGGCGTCCGGCTGCTCGCGCATCTCCTTGTACATGAAGTCCGGGTGGTCGCCCAGCTCGTACTCGGCGCTCGCGGCGTCGATCGACGTGGGGGAGCGGGTGGTGCTGGTGGCGCGGGCGCCCATGGTGGACGTGCGGTAGCCGTCGGCGGTGACCGTGGCGATCTCGTCGTCGTCCAGGTAGATCACCTGCTGGGTGTAGCGGACCAGCGCGGCGACGTCGGAGGCGACCAGCATCTCCTGCTCGCCGACACCGAGCACGACCGGGCTGCCCCGGCGGGCCGCGACCAGCTCACCAGGCCGTTCGGCGTCCATCACGATCACCCCGTAGGTGCCCTCGACCTGCGCCAACGCCTCGCGCACGGCGTCTTCGAGGGTCTCGCCCGTGCTGCGGGCGACGAGGTGCGCGAGGACTTCGCTGTCGGTGTCGGAGGCGAGCGCGACACCGTCCGCGACGAGTTGGGCGCGGAGCCGGTCGGAGTTCTCGAAGACGCCGTTGTGCACGATCGCGATGCGCCCGGCGGCGTCCACGTGCGGGTGCGCGTTGCGGTCGCTGGGCTCGCCGTGGGTGGCCCACCGGGTGTGCGCGATACCGGTCGCGCCCGCCATGTCGTCGGGCACGGCCCGCCGCAGGTCGGCGACGCGTCCGGCGGTCTTGGCGACCCGGACCCCGCCGCCGCCCGCGTCCTCGACCGCGATGCCCGCCGAGTCGTAACCCCGGTATTCGAGCCGGTGCAGGCCCTCCAGCAGCACGGGGACCGCGTCCCTTGGGCCGACGTAACCGACGATTCCGCACATGCTCGCTGTCTCCTCTAGCCGTAGACGATCCGGCGCAGCTGGCGTTCGGACAGGGGCGGCGCGGCGACCGGCCGCACGTCCAGTTCCGCCCGCAGCAAGCTCCAGATCTTCGCGTTGGCCAACCCGTCCCGCCGCAGCTCCGCGTGCCGGCGCAGCACGTACTCCTCCGCCGTCTCGACGAAGTAGCCCATGACGTCGGACACCACCCGCCGCGCGAGCGCGGGAGGCAGGCCGGTAGTCCTGACCACGTGCCGGAGCAGTTCCTCCGACACTCCAATGTGGGGTTCTTCCCACCGTTCATCAGACCGGCGAACGTCCTCCACGGACTCCAGCATGACCACAGCCAACCACCGGATCAACTGCCGTGCCCGGATTCGGGCACGGTCAACCCCCGACGGTGGAGGTGACCGTGCGTAACCAGGTTGTCCCCGCCGTCGTCCCCGGTTTCGCGACCCATTCCGGGTCCGGAGATCTCCCGGTTCCGCCGGGCCGGCCCCTCTCGGCCGGCGGCGTGGACGCACCGGACGGGCGACCGCTCAAACCCCGGCAATTGGATCTGCGGCGTACTCCGGCGCCCGAGCCGGTCGAACTCCCGCCGATGCGCTCACCGCACCCGCGTCGCTACGCGACGGCGGTGTTCGACCACCGGGGTCGGTTGACGTGCGGCATGTTGTTCGACGTTCTCGACTGGGAAGCGGGAACGCCGGTGGACATCGCCGTACGCGGCGGAGTGATCGTCGTGCGTCACGCCGATAGCGGTGTGTTCGCATTGAACGGTCGGCGGTTTTTGCACATTCCGGCCCGATTCCGGCGGTGGTGTTCGTTTGGTGAGCGGGAGTCGGTGCTGGTGCGGGCGGTGCCGGAGTCCGCGACTTTGCTGATCTTCGGCCAGGAGTGGCTGGATCAGGTGCTGCCGGATCCCGACGGGCTGGTGACCGGAATCGGTTCGGTGCCGTCCGGTGGGGCCGGTGTCGGGTCCGACGCGGCGGTGGTCGGGGAATCGGTGGCGGACTTCGCGCTGGGGGAAGGCGGCCGTGGTTGACGGTGGTCCCCGTTCCTCCGATGTCGCGATGGCGATCCAACTACTGAAGCACATGAAACTGCGGCCGCAGGACCTCATCGACGTGGAGGCGTCGGCGGCCGGCCAGGTCGTCCCGGACGACGATTCGGTGTCGACGGGGCGGCACGTGCCGACCTTCGCCGAGATCGTGCCGGTGGTGACCAAGGCCGTTCCGGCGCCGTCGAGGGAGTCGTACCGCGCCTATTGGAAGAAGATCGTCGCGGTCTGGGGTGAACGCCGGTTGGACGAGATCACGGTGCCCGACGTCCAGTCGTTGTTCGAGTACGTTAAGGCCGATGTCGTGGTCCGCCGTTCCGCCAACGGCGGTCGGAGTGCGGTGCAGCACACCTACAACGCGTTGTTGTGCGTCTACCGGTATGCGGTGGACGAGGAAGTGATCACCGGTCGGCAGAACGTGATGTCGCGGGTGGCCAAGCCCCCACGGCCGCACTCGCGCCGTCACGGCCTGGACGCCGCGCTGGTCGCGCGGATCGTCGAGGTGGCCTCGTCGACGGGCAACGATCCCGCGTTGGACGCGCTGCTGTTGCGGTTGCACATCGAGACCGCGTGCCGGCGTGGTGGTGCGCTGGCGTTGCGGGTGCGGGACCTGGACACGAAGCAGTGTTTGATCCTGCTGCGGGAGAAAGGGGGCGCTTCGCGGTGGCAGCCGGTGTCGCCGACGCTGATGGCGCACCTGCGACACCACGCCCGTGCGCGGGGCGCCTGTGATCCGGACAGCCAGGTGTTGCGCTACCACAATGGCATGCCGATGGGCCGGCGGCGCTACACGATGCTCTGGAGCCGGCTGGGCAAACACGTGGACAGCGTGCATACCCAGATGATCAGCACCCACTGGTTGCGGCACACCACATTGACCTGGGTGGAGCGCAACTTCGGGTATGCGGTCGCGCGGGCCTTCGCCGGACACGCCGAGCCCACGTCGAACAGGTACGGGGTGACCTCCACCTACGTCAAGGCCAGTCTCACCGAGATCGCCACGGCGGTGCAGGCGTTGACCGGCGAGCGGCATCCGCTGGCCGTATCGGAGGAGTTGGTGGCCCTACCGGCCGAGGACGCGATCGTCCGCACCGCCCTGGTGGACCTCACGTCCGCCAGGACTGCTGCCGACGCCGATGCGGAACACCGTCTCACCCTCGGCCCGCCCACCGGTGATGCCGTTACCGCCCTGGCCGTGCCCGTAGACACGGACCGGCTCACCGCACCGGTCGCCGCCACCGCCACCGCCGACTTCGAGCCCGTCGACGTCGACACCGTTGCGTACCTGCCCGAGGTGCTGGTGCTGCTGGCCGAGGTCATCGGCCAGGACGAGACCGGCATCGTGGCCACCGCCGACCTCGCCGGCCGCATCGGCTGGGATCCCAAGCGGCTGGGGCAGGCGTTGTGGAAGCTCAACATTCCTGCGCCAAGTCCTCCGCGGCAGCGGGTCGGCGGTAAGCCCAGGATGTCGGTCCGGGATGTTGACACGATCGTCGCCGCTATCCGAGCTTGGGTGGGGTCTCGATAGGCTGTCTTCTCCGCCCATGACCTTCGAGAACAAGCCCACCACCTTCTAGTCTTCCCCGCCCGTGCGGGGATGGTCCCGTGGACGCCGCGAAGGTGTTCGAGGCGTCCACGTCTTCCCCGCGAGTGCATGGATGGTCCGATCCAGCAGGCGGTCGAGCAGGCCGTCGTCGAGGCTTCTCCGCTCGCGAGCAGAGTCCGCTTCGATCAGGTCCGATGTGATAGTCGAGTTGCTACGGAAACCGTCGGAACAACAACCCGACTGTCGGTTCGTGCCCCTCCGGGGGCACTCACAGGATGCACACAGTTCCTGACCTGCTGGTTCGTTGCATTCCGGGGCATGTGGTTCCGGCTTCTCGGCGACGGCTTCCCCTATAGCGGCGATCGAGCCGTTGTCGGCGGGCAGGCTGGCGGTGATGGTGGCCTGATCGGTTCCGTAGTGGATCTGGATCGTCAGCTTGGTCAGGTCGAACAGCCGGTTGAGTAGATCGGTGGGCGCACGACGCAGGTTGGTTACCAGGTGGGGCAGGGCGTCCAGCAGGTCGGCCTGGCCGGTCGTGGGATGGATGGTCTCCGGCTGGCTGTTGTCGAGTTCGTGGAGCGTCGCGAGCAGGGCTTGGCGTTCGTTTTCCAGGTCGTTGTAACGCTGTCGGAGCCCTTGGGCGAACGGGTCACGCGGGTCGGCGTCTTCGGCCTGGTGCAGGAGGTTGTCCTGCTTGCGGGTGGCATCGGCGATCTTGCGTTGCAGGCGTTGCCGCTGGGTGGCCAGTTCCTGGCTCCGGGTGTCGTCGCCGTTGTTGATGTCGGCGAGTAGCAGTTCGCGTCGTCGGGGGCCGAAAACCCGTTCGGTGAAGAAGGCGTCGAGTCGGTCGAGGATGAGGTCCTCGCGTACGTAGACCGTGGGCGGGTGTCCCTCGTGCTTGTCGGGGCGCCCGCGGTTGTTGCCCGCTGGATGGCAGCGGTAGTAAATGATCCCGGCCGAGCGGACCATGCCGATCATGCTGCGTCCGCAGTCGCACAGCACCCGGCGGCGCAGCAGGTAGGTGCGGCGCACGCGCGGGTCCTTCTTCAGGCCGGTCCCGTCCCGCGATCCCTGGCGTTGGGTGCGGGTGGCGATCAGCTCGTCGAACATCCACTTCGGAATCAGCGGCTCGTGGGCGGGTTCGGTCGACCACACCCACAGCTCGGGCGGGTTGTGCCGGTTGCGGGCTCCGCGGCTGCGACGGGCACGCCGGTTGTAGACCTGGTAACCGGTGTACTTCGGGTTCTTCAACACCTCCGCCACGCTCGACTTCGACCATGCCCCGCGCGCCCGAGTCCCACCGGGTGGCATCGGTGGCGGGTACCGGTCGAGGTCCTGGTTGAGTCGTTCGGCGATGGTGTCGAACCCGAGCTGCTCGTGGTAGCGCCACTTCGCGATCAGCGTCACCGTCTCCGCGTGTGCCCCGTCCGGCTCCAGTCGGGTCTTCGTGACCCCCTTCTCCGCCTTGGCCGCGTTTGGGTGCCGCATCGTCTTCGCCCGGTACCCGTAGGGCGGCTTGCCGATGTTGTAGCCCTCCCGGATATGGGTGCAGGTCCCACCCCACGACAGCTCCAGCATGTTCAGCACTTCGTACTCGGCCACCGACTGGTTGATCCGCCGTTGCAGGATCTGCTGCGCACGCCCGCCGGTGAGCAGGATCGGTTCGTTCGAGGCGAACACCGGCACCTCGGCCCGCTCCAACTCCCGCTCCACCGACAACGTCTCGAACATCTTCCGCGCGATCCGCGACATCGACTCGCAGATCACCACGTCGAACCGCCGAGCCGGCCGCGCCGCCTCCACCAGGAGGTCGGCTATACCGCCGTCCCGGGCGATCGGGATGTCGAACCGCTCGTAGTCGGTGCCCCGGCCACGCCGCTCCAACTCCATCCGACCGGACTCCACGTCGTAGAAGTGACACACGATCACCCACGACTCGGGCAGCACGACCTTGCAGCGCTCCAACTGCCGCAGCAACGACTGCCGAGGATCCTGATGCTCCTCCGTCGAGGTCCTGCCGACCCACGCGGCACGGACCTCTTTGGCGTGCAACGCCAACGGCAACCCGAACGGCGAACGCGCCAGATCGCTCAACCCACCGCGACCAACACGAGACTCCACAGCCGGCCGAGGTGGATTCGACTCGTCAACACTTATGCGGCCTGCTCCCCTTCTTCTCGCTCGGGAGAACTTCCAACAGACCTGTCCTCACGTGCCCACACCAAGAGGTCCCGGACGACAGCGGCCAGTTCACCGCGTAGCCACTCGCCCTCAGGACCATCGATCTCGCGGACCTGGGTACTGAACTGCCAGCGCTCTCCATTGCCCCGATCGTCGCGGCCATGCGCACGACGCGACGACACAGCACTGCCGTCGCGGCTGCGCGCCGGCCCTGACGCATCGGCCCTCCCACGTGGACGGTTCGCGCCGGTCATCGCGGACCACCCAGCAGAGCACCGGGCAGCGGTGCGCGATGATCGAGCATCGCAAGGAAGTGCGGCCGAGTGCCGAGGTGCCTGAACCCAACCTCGGCCAGCGCGATGTCGGCCAAACCAGGCCAACACGCGACAGCAATCGCAGAATCCAGCCGATCCGGACCGAGAAGCAATTGACGACGCAGATCTGATCGACTCCGGTAATCCATTGGCTCGGATGCACGGATGGCGAACTCGGCAACCAACAACGACCACGCCGGGTGCAGCCACCACCGCGGGCACAACCACGCCCCCGCGCAGGCCAGCATCACCAGCGTCGCCCGTACGCCACACCGAACCGTCAGCCACCGCCACCGATCACGACATCCGTCCACATGGCGCTGGTACACGAGTAGACGCCCACGATCCTCGGCAACGTCGGCGACCGTTCTGCCGTCAGGAAGGCGCCGTTGCCACGCACTGACCTCCCCTACAACGGCCGACAACCACCGGCTTGCGTTCTCTCCTGGATGAGGACGTTTTGTCCAGCGCCACCAGTGTTCTGGGAGGTGTTCGACAAGTGACTCGCGTACCAAGCGGCTCGTGGCCGCGTTCGCTCTCATCAGATCGCTCGGCCTGAACTGACCTTGCTGATGCCATTCCTCCACCAGGCCGTCCCGCCACGCCAGGCGTGTCACGCCCAACGCGGCGAGATCAACAACAGCGTCGCGAGAACGCCGCTCTTCTCCGAGTTCACTCGCCAGACGGTCGACTACGTCCAGCCCTACCGGACCTCCCACAGAGCGGCCAAGCTGTTCAAGCAGGTCAAGCCCTATCTGGTCACGGCCGCTGGCGTCGCACGCCTGGCTGAACGACGCAGGTTCGTGCCTTACCGGGGGCACCTAAAACATGGGCAACATCGACAGCCGAGCGGCTGGTACTCGAAGGCACCTACCCGGTGTGAGTACCAGTCGTTTCGGCTGTTCGCGGTTCCGTCCTACCAGCCGGTGTCCCACTCCGACGGGCCCTCGTCGCATGCGGAGGCAGCGGCAAGTGATCGCCGACCGTCGGCCGGTTGTTCGTCTCGCCGGCCCGTCGACCACCGTGCGGTCACGGCGTCGGCGGCCCAGACACCAGGGCTGCTGACAGCCCTGCAGCGGCGGTCGCCCGCAAGCACCCGCATCGCGGCATGTGAGTGCGTTCCGCTACTCGGCGACGAGAGCGCCGAGTGCGGGCCACGGGGGACCCTGGCGGAGCAAGGAAAGGATGTTTCGGCCGTGCTGATGCCCATCCGGGAATTCATCGCGGAGGTCCCAACGCCAGGCGGCGACCATCGCGAGCACGAGCCGCCGGCACTCCGCGAGCAGAACTTGATCGATGTCCGGACAACGCGCGCTGACCTCCTCTGGCACATGGGCCACGTCAAACTCGATGGGGCCGCGGCAGCACGTCTCGAAGTCGATGAACAGCAGGCCGTCACGGGTACTGAGGAGGTTGCCGGGATGCGGTTCGCCGTGCAGCAGCTGCTCGGCGGCACCGCGGCTGCGGATCCGTTCACGAGCGCTCTGCAGCGTGCTGAGGAGGAGATGCCGGTCGGCCTCAGTGAGCGTGGGGGGTTTCGTCTCGGTGCGTGACCAGCTGAAGATGTCAACCTCGACTGGCCCCGGAGTGACGGCCTGAGGTGGACCCGCTCGAGGTCTTTCAGGCTGGCGGTTGTTGGTCGAGGAGCCCGACGGGGTCGGCGCTGTAGGCGACCATCCAGCTGGGGTCGATGCGATACCAGACGTTCTCGTCCCAGAACGGATCGTCGCCGTCGCCGTCGTAGTGGTTGACGAGGTAGTCGCGGATTGTCGGCCACGTCGGGTCGCTGCTCGTCTCCTCGGGGTTCAGCGGAACGGCGTGTCCATGCGTGAAAATGCCGAGCTGCTCGCCGCGCATGAAGGTCGCGCTGATGCCGGGCCGCGCCGCGAGATGACGGGCTTTAGCGGCCTGACGGTGGGTGCCGACGATCCAACGGCCGTGCAGGAGGTGCCCGTCGGCGCCGCTGATGCGTGGCTCACCGCGCCGGGTGACCGTGGCAATAGCCAGGGTGCACATGCCTTGGCAGACTCGGACGACCTGCTCGGCGTCCAAGGTGCTTTCACCTGGCCGGATGATCGACTTGAGATGGCTGCTGGAGCCAGCCCAAGACGTGTCGAGCAGGACTTGGAGGCTGTGGAGCTCGTCGGGAGTTTCGAACATTCGGCTAGTCAATCAGCTCCCACCGACAGTGTCGGCTCAGTGCGCAGTCGCCGACCGGGCGTGAGCGAGGCGGTAGGAGGTGGTGCCGGTCTCGAGGATGTTCCCGGCGAAGGTGAGTCGGTCGATGATCGCGGCGCAGAGCCGCGGGTCGGTGAAGGTGCGGGTCCAGCCAGAGAAGGGCTGGTTGGAGGCGATGGCGATGGAGTTGGTCTCCTCGCGCTCGGTCAGCACCTGGAAGAGGAGTTCGGCGCCGCGGCGGTCAAGTTCCATGTGTTGGGTCGGGGACGGGACGCCGTGCGCTGTTTCCAGCGTCGGTTTCCCCGCCCCCGCCCGCCGAACCGGACGTGCCCGTTGGCCGAGCATCCGGCTCTCCACGTGAGGCGATGGGTTAGGCGAGGTATTCGCTGACCTGGCCGACGAAGCCCATGTCGTCGTGGTTGGTCCGGCGGAAACGCGCTCCGTCCGGGTTGACCTCGTCGACGTTGTAGGGCGTGCTGATCTGCGCTCCGCGGAAGCGGTAGCGCTCGACCCGCATCTTCGCCGGGTTGTAGAGGACCAAACCCTCTGCGCCGATGCGGTCGGCCCCGTAGTAGAGCCGCCGCAACTGCTTCCAAGTCAGGTGAGGCCGTTTCCGGCGAATCCAGAGGAGAACCCTCCACCACGCGTACCAACCCACGTAGGAGAAGGTCCTCTTCGACGCGCCGTAGCGGAAGTAGGCCGCCCAGCCGCGAAGGACCGGGTTGACCGTCCGCAGGATCTCTGCCAACGACAGGGAGGTGGTGCCTCGTGCCGTCAACTTCTTGATCTTGTGCATCACCGACGCCAAGGCTTGCTTGGCGGGGATGGTGAGCACGACGCGGCGTCCGTCGCCTCGGGTCTTCGCCTGGATGTGGAAGCCGAGGAAGACGAAACCGTCGTTGATGTGGGTCTTCTCGACCGAGAGGGTCATCTTCAGCTTGCTGGCCAGCACCTGGCCGATCTCCATCTTCAGCGCTTCGGCCTCGGACTTGGTGCCGTGCACGAGCACGACGAAGTCATCGGCGTAACGCACGAGCCGGAAGTTCGGCCGTCCCATGCGACGTCGGTATCGCCGACGCCACGCCGGGTTCATCTGCTCGTCCCAGATCCGTGCGAAGTGCCGGTCCAGCACGGACAGATAGATGTTGGCCAGTAGCGGTGATGCGACGCCTCCTTGCGGAGTGCCCGTCAGGGTCTCCGCGAACCCACCGTGCAGCTCGACAACTCCAGCGCGCAGGAACGCGCTGACCAGCTTCAGGACCTTGCGGTCCTTGATCCGTTCGGCCACCAGTTCCATCAGGACGTGGTGGTCGACGTTGTCGAAGCAAGCCTTGATGTCGCCCTCGATGACCCACTCGTAGGTCGACGGCTTGCAGGTGAAGTGGTGGATCTCGGCGATGGCGTCCTGAGCCCGACGCCCGGGCCGATACCCGTAACTGGACGGGTAAAAGTCGACCTCGAAAATCGGTTCCAGGACCAGCTTGAGTGCCATCTGCGCGACCCGGTCACGCAGTGTGGGAATCCCGAGGTAACGGACCTTTCCGTTCTTCTTCGGGATGACCGCCTGCTTGACCGGCAGCGCGGTGAACGTCCCGTCCTTGAGCGAGGAGCGGAGCTCCTCCAGGAACGGGATCACTCCCTGGCGTGTCTCGACGTGGTAGCGGGTGACCGCGTCCACGCCTGCTGTCCTGGCGCCCCGGTTGCCTGACACCCGCTCCCAGGCCACCAGCAAGGTGGCCCGGTCGCAGATCAAGTTGAACACGTCGCCGAACCGGCGACCCGGTTCGGTCCTTGCCCATCGGTGCAGCTTGCGCTGGTGCTCAAGTACCCGCTGCCCGGCCGCGAAACTCCCCGGCCACGCCTGCGGCGCGTCGTTGTTCAACAACGTCCCTTCCCGATCGCAGCGCTGCTGCTCTCACGCTGTCGCCCTTCCCCATGTGGACGGCTTTCCCGCCCTCCGAGTACTACGGCGACTCCGCCACGACCTGGCACCATCGGCCGGCGTCGCACCTGCCCGCCGCCCGGCCGGCTGCCGGACGGGAAGGGCGATGCCAGATCGCTTCCCACGTTCACTGAGAACCTTTGTGACGACTTCGGTGCCCAGCTATACCCCGGCGGCATCGTCACGGGCCGCACATCGCAGTCTTGGCCCGGACCCCGCATCGCCCATCCACAGCAGGCGATGCGAGAGGAGAGTCCATTGGCTAGGGCGCTCTCCAGCACCGCGAAGCAGCCCATCCACCAGGTTCGGCAGGCTGCTGATGACTCACGGGGCGTCAACCACTGGTTCAGTTTCCTTACACCCATTCCGTCTTCGCTTGCGGGCATGGACCGTCTGGTGGTGTCGGCCCATCCCTACGTTGTCGAGGCTGCTCCCGGCCTTGCCCCCGACCCGGGGCTCGGCCTGCCTCCAGCTTCAACCGGTCACTGCGATGACCGGCGGCGGACTCCTCCTTCCGCAAGGTTCTCAGCGCCTCGTGGCGCACAGCCGAGCTCGTCGATGCAGAGCAGGTCAACCCGGCCGTAGCGGGCGATGGTCTTGGCGAGTTGGCGTTCGTCGGCGGCCTCGACGAGTTCGTTGACCAGCTTCGTGGCCAGCGCGTAGCGGACCCGGAACCCTTGCTGGGCGGCGGCGGTGCCCAGGCCGATGAGCAGGTGCGACTTGCCGGTCCCGGAGTCGCCGATCAGGCAGAGCGGCTCACCCGCGGTGATCCAGGCGCCGGTGGCGAGGGTGTTGATCGTGGCCGGGTTGATGTTCGGATTCGCGCCGAAGTCGAAGTCCTCGAGCCACTTCTCGCGTGGGAACCCGGCGGCCTTGACCCGGCGGGCGGAGCGGCGACGGTCGCGGTCGTCGCACTCGCCGAGCAGGATCTCGGCGAGGAAGCCGCGGTAGGACATCTGCTCGTGCTCAGCCGCGGTGACCATGTCCTCGACCGAGGTCCGGACCGTCGGCAGCCGCAGCGCTCGGCATGCCTGGTCGATCGCGGTCGCGGCGGCCTGGTCGGACAATCCCTGGCGGCGCCGGCGTGGTCGGGCCGGTGGGCGGGTCGGGCTGGTCATGACACCTCGTTCTTGGTAGTTGCCGGATCGTCCGGGACGTTCGGCGGGTGTGGGTCGCGGCGGCGCGCGAGCAGTTCGTCATAGGCCTCGACACTCGGAAGCGGCCGGGTGTCGGCAGGCAGCGCAGCGATGGTGGCGGTCGGATCGGCCAGCCGGCGCTCGGTCAGGCTCACCACCCGCCCGGCCGGTGCGGTGGGAGTGGCGCCGTCGTGGGTGGTCTCGCTGTCGTCGCCGTGGTGCTCGGCAATGCGGCGGGCTTCGACCGCGACGACGTCGGGGTGGGTCGCCCCGACGCTGGCGGCGGCGCGCAGCGCGGCGAGCACATGTGAGCGCTGGAGGTGGCGGTGCAGCAACAGGACCTCGACCAGGGCGCGGGTGCCACCGGCGTCACCGTGCGCGGCGCGGGCCGCGGCCCAGAACGCCTCGTGTTCGACCGCGAACGCGCCCGACGCCCTGGCCTGCTTGAGCGCGGTCGCTCCCGGCAGGGCTCCGGGCTTGCGGGCCAGGACCTCGAGGTAGTGGTCGAGTTCGAGGACGACCGCGCCCTTGGTGACCGCGCGTGGGTGGCGGGCGACCTCACGGCGGCCGTCGAGCACGATCACCTCGGCCGCGCGCAGGAGGACCCGCACCCGTCGCCCGATCAGTTGCGCCGGGACCGAGTAGCGGCACTGGCGGATGGTGACCCGGGCGTGCTGGTCGACCCGCGGGTTCAGCATCAGGCCGGGCTCGAACGCCTCGTTCGGTAGGGGGCGCAGCATGGTGGCGTCGGTGGCGAAGTCGTCGCCCACGGTTCGGGCGCGGTTGGCGATCCGACGGGCGTCGTCGGCGTCGTCGAACGCGGCGAGGTGCTCGTTGAGCTCCGCGAGCGACGCGACGCGTGGGACGGGGACGAGGTGGGTGCGGCGGAACCGGCCGCCCTCGCCCTCGACCCCGCCTTTCTCGTGGGCGCCTTCGATGCCGGGACGGCAGTAGAAGGCGTCGAACCGTAATGGGAGCGGAACGCCACCCACCGGGTCGATTCCTCACGGTCGCGGCCGAATAGGACTCGGGAGACCGCGGCCTTGAGATTGTCGTAGCGGATGCGGTCCCACGGCACCCCACCGAGCCGCGCGAAAGCGTGGACATGGCCCTCAAGGAACGCTTCCTGAGCCTGGGTGGCGAACACCCGGTGCACCGCCCGCCCGGAGTAGGACAACCGCAGCGTGAACAGGAAGACCTTCGTGCGGACCGCGTCCGGCCCGAGATCGACGTAGAGCTCGGCGAAGTCGACCTCCGCCTCCGCTCCGGGCTCGTGGGACTGCGGCACCATCGCCTCAACCAGCGGGGCACCGGCCTCGAGGGCGATCTCGGCGCGACGCCGGGCGACGTAGTCACGCACGGTCGGGTACTTCATGTCGGCGTGGCCGTGCTCGTCGACCAGCCGCGCCAGCACCCGGCGGGCGGTGTGGCGCTGCTTGCGCGGCGCGCTCAGGTCCTCGCGCAGCATGGCGTCGATCAACGGCTTCACCGGATCCAGCCGCGGCGCAGCACGCACCGGCGTCTTGCGCGGCGGTGGGACCGCCGAGGCCAGCGCCTGGCGAACCGTGCGCCGGTGCACCCCATAGCGGCGGGCGAGCTCGCGCACCCCAGCGTCCTCGCGCCGGGCGTCGCGCCGGATCGCCTCGAACAGTTCCACCCTCGATGACTCCAACCCGACCCGTGTCATGCCCAGCGATCTTCGCCAGGTGGGGCCACTTCAAGCCGTCACAACACCCGGCGTGTCGGCAGGTGGGGCCAACTCGAACCGTCACAACCTCCCGGCGAGCTAACCCCGGTGGAGCCAGATCAGACCGTCACGGTGGGGCCAGAACAGGCTGACATCCTCAACCAGCCGTTCAGCCTCTGCGGCTCGGTCCAGGAAGTGCGGGGTTGAGATCTCGACGCTTCGCATACCGGTGTGCAGGCGTTGGCGAGCGTCCGCATATGCGCCAGGGAAGTCCAGATCAGGAGTCACAACGTCGTAGTAAGTCCACAACGTCACGGCGAAGCCGTCGCGTTCGTAGACCCGCGGCTCACCCCGAGGCTCCAGCGCTGCGACGGGGCTCGAGGTCGCAGTGAGTCGCAGAGCGAGTTCGACCTCGAGCGCGGCTACCTCCTGCCCCACCAGTGCTACTCGGGCGAAGACGCCACACGGCAGCAGATGGAGGGCGAGCTTGTTCGAATTGTGAATCACGACTGCGTCATCGACCCGCAGATGCAGCTCTCCGGCCAGTGCTGTTGCCGCGGCCATCGCACGCGAAACGATCTCCGCCTCCACAACGTGGATCCTCGCAGGTACTCGCTCATCGGTATGAGCGCGCTTACTGACCTTTTCGGTTCGGGGTGACGTCACGGTGGTGTCGTGATCAGTCCGGTTTGTGCGATGAACCCGTCGAGCAGGTCGGGTCGATACTGCATGCGTTTGAGGCGGTTACGGACCACTGCCGC
>NZ_VKAB01000001.1 GCF_009769385.1 Saccharothrix deserti | reverse complement strand
AGAGCGCGACCGCCTCGGCCCGGAACTCCGGCGGGTAGTGCTTCATCACCATCTGAACGGGACTCCTGTCCACCCGGATCGTCAGGATCCAAGTGTGTCTGGTGTCCAACATCCAGGGTCAAGTCCCAGACGTTGCCGTACCGGGGGTGTGTCCCCGACCTGATGGCACACGTGAAGAGACACGTGAAGTGACACACCCCGGCCGGGCTCACTTCCGCCAGGACACCGCCGGCAAGCACGTCGTCTGCCGGCCCGCCTCCGGCTGTGCCCCGAAGATCTGGCCGTCGGGCATGACGTAGCAGTGGTCCCACCGGCTCGCCGCCGTGCCGAGCAGGTTGCCCTGCGCGTCGTACGCCCGGATGTCGGCCGACTCGTAGAAGTCCTCGGGGATCGAGTAGTCCGACGGCTGCATGATGCGGGCCACGAACGTGCCGTTGGCGATCGTCGCCTCCACCATCCGCCCGCGCAGGGCGAAGGTCACCTTGGCCACCTTCGCCGACACTCGGCCGTACGCCATGTCGTAACTCGCCAGACCCTCGTACTCGGGCTTGCCCCCGCCGGCGGACGCGCCGAGGTGGTCCACGGCGAACTCGCCTGGCATCCACTCGACCTGCCCGACCTGGCTGAACCCCGAGTTGTACGGCATTTTCGGCACGTCGAGCGTGCAGCCCAACGCCGTGTCGCCGGTGTAGAGCAACGCGAAGGTCCCGGCGGCGTCGGTGAGGTACTGGTGCAGCACGGCCTTGCCGGGAACGCCGGCGCTCTTCGGGCACCCGTCCTCGATCTGGGCGATCCGCTCCGGCGACAGGCCGGGGATGACCGGCTTCTCGGCGGGTGAGGCGGACGACGGGCTCACCGTCGTCGACTGCACCGCGCTACCCGACGCGGCGGGCCCCGCGCCACCCTGCTGCTGCCACGGCGCTACAACCGCGACCAAGGCGACGACGGCCGCCGCCGCGACCCCGGCGGTGATCAGCGGCGCGAACCGGACGGTGCGGCGGCGACCTCCGGTGACCTCCTGTTCGAGCCTCGCGCGGATCTGCGTGTGGCGGTGGGGTGGCAGATCGCGGGCCGGAGGGAGTGTGGTGTTCAACGGTCCTCCATGGTGAGCGCGGGGACGGAAACGACCGGTGATGCGCCGAACTTGCGGGTCAGCCGCGCTTTCGCCTTGCTGACCCTGGCCCGGACGCTCACCTCGGCGATGCCGAGCACGGCGGCGGCGTCGGCGTAGGACACGCCGGACCACACGCACAGCGCGAGCACTTCCCGCTCGTTGCGCGGCAGTTCCGCCACGGCGGCCAGCAACTGCGCCATCCGCCGCTGGTCGTCGACCCGTTCGGCCACTTGGTCGGCGTGGTCGGGGACCGAGGTCTCCACCGGCGCCTTGCGGAACAGCCGCAGCCGTCGCGCCACGGTGCGCCGGTCGCTGCGCACCACGTTCGTGGCCACGGCCAGCAGCCACGGCAGGGCCGAGTCGTGTTCCAGCCGCAGCCGGTCCCGCTTGCGCCAGGCCACCAGGAACGTGTTCTGGAGGTGGTCCTCGGCCGCGGCCCACGACGCGGTCAGCCGGAAGCAGTGGTTGTAGACCGCCTTGGCGTGCCGGTCGAACAGCACGCCGAAGGCGGGTCCACTGCCTGCCGCGGCCTGTGACCACAGGGTGCGGTCGTCAGGGTCATCGGTCGTCATGTTCCGTTGTGCCCGCCGGTGGAGGAAGTGTTGCCTGATCCGCTTGGCGGTGTTCACCAGTAGGGCCGCCGCCAGCAGGGCTGATCTCGTGGTCGAGACCTCCAGGAGAGCGATGAGAGCGCTCGCACCACACACCTGGCCACGTTGGCGACGGCCCGTCGAACCCGTCGACGCCCGCCGTGCGTCACGGGAACGTCAGGACCGGACTGGACCGGACTGGACCGGACGGGACCGGTCGGACCGGACGAGAACGGTCGCGACCGGGTGGGGCGACAGGGGTGCCCCCACCCGGTCAGTGCAGGTAGGGCCAACCGGCCGAGTCGTAGTCCAGCCAGTTGATGCCGAGCCGCGAGGCCCCGCTGTCGGTGTAGTAGTGGTAGGCCATGATGTCGCTGTCCGTGTCGGTGAACACGTCCTGGTGGCCGGGCCCGTGGATGCTGCCCTGTCCGGCCAGCACCTCCGTGCCGCCACCCGACGTCATCGCCCGCCCGGCGCGGTCGTAGTACGGCCCGGTGATGCTGCTCGACCGGCCCACCATCACCCGGTACGTGCTCGACGCACCACGGCAGCACAGGTCGAACGACACGAACAGGTAGTAGTACGAGCCGCGCTTGACGATCGTCGGCGCCTCGATCGCGCCGCCACCCCGCCCGGCGATGGACCGGATGGTGCTGTCGGAGCGCTTGCCGGTGCTCGGGTTGAGCTGCACCATCTTGATCCCGGACCAGAACGACCCGAAGCTCAGCCACCACCGGCCCTGGTCGTCGACGGACAGGTCCGGGTCGATGGCGTTGAAGTCGTCCGACGTCCGCGACTCGATGACCAGTCCCTGGTTCGTCCACGAGCCGGACGCGCCGGTCGTGCTGGTGGCCAGGAAGATCGCCGACCGGTTCGACCCGAACGTGGAGGCCGAGTAGTACATGTAGTACCGGCCGTTCAGGTACGACAGGTGCGGCGCCCACAGGTTGCGGCTGCCGCCGGTGTACGTGGTCGTCCACGGCGCGCCGCCGGGGAACGCCTGGCCCGCGTTGCGGAACGCGGTCCGGTCGGTCGACGTCTTCAGCGCGATGTTGTCGCCGGTGTGCGCCACCAGGTACGTGCCGCCGGGCGTCTTGACGAACGACGGGTCGTGCACGCTGGTGTCACCGGTCACCACGCCGGGGTACGGGTAGGCCATCGCTTCGCCGGTGAACGCGGTCGTGAGCAGCAAAGCGACCGCGAGTGCTTTCAGGAAATACCGCAGATTCATGATTCGCCTCCTTGCGAACACGATCTGGGAACGCTCCCAGTCGGACCGTAACGCACATGTTTCCGAACTGGCAAGCGCTTTCCAAAAAGGATCTTCGAGGGTTCACGCCTCTGAACAGGGCTTATGTGGAAGCGCTCTCACGGAACCCTTGACCACGACCCGGCGCGATCACCAGGATCGGGCGCGACAGAGCCGTCGCCCCTGCAGACGAACGGAACGCCGATGTCCCGCATGATGTCCCGCAGACACCTGAGCGCCGCGCTGGCCGCGGTGCTCGCCGCCGGTCTCATCACCGGAGCTGCCGCAGCCGGCGCCTCCCCGGACTCGACCGCACGCCAGCCGGTCATCGGCGAACCGCGCACCGAGCACGGCTGCGCCCGGATCGAGCGGAACCTCCCGGAACTGGCCGAGTGGCCGAAGGTCGAGAGCCGGGTCAAGTCCAACCCGGCCGACGAACGGCGGATCGCGAACATCCTCGCCGGCATGACGTTAGCCGAGAAGGTCGGCCAGATGACGCAGCCGGAGATCGGCGCGATCACCCCGGACGAGGTGCGCGACTACGGCATCGGCTCGGTGCTCAACGGCGGCGGCTCCTGGCCGGACCGCGACAAGCACGCCGCGCCCGAGGCGTGGCTGGCGCTGGCCGACGCGTACTGGGACGCGTCCAAGTCCAGCCGCACGAAGGTGCCCGCGATCTGGGGCATCGACGCCGTGCACGGCAACAACAACGTCTACGGCGCGACCGTCTTCCCGCACAACATCGGCCTCGGCGCGGCGCACGACCCGTGCCTGATCCGGGACATCGGCAAGGCGACCGCCGAGCAGATCCGCGCCACCGGCCAGGACTGGGCGTTCTCGCCGACGCTGGCCGTGCCGCTGGACGACCGGTGGGGCCGCACGTACGAGGGCTTCTCCGAGGACCCGCGGATCACCCGCGCCTACGGCTACGAGGCGGTCCGGGGTCTGCAGGGCGACGGCAAGCGGCGGGTCGGCGTGCTGGCCACCGCCAAGCACTTCATCGGTGACGGCGGCACGATCGGCGGCAAGGACCAGGGCGTCAACCCGTCGTCCGAAGCCGAGATGATCAACGTGCACGGCCAGGGCTACTACGGCGCTCTGGCGGCCGGCTCGCAGACCGTGATGGTGTCGTTCAACAGCTGGACCAACGAGGAACTGGGCATCACCGAGGGCAAGCTGCACGGCAGCAAGCTCGCGGTGAACGACATCCTCAAGGGCAAGATGGGCTTCGACGGCCTGGTGGTGTCGGACTGGAACGGCATCGGCCAGGTGGCGGGCTGCACCAACGCGAGCTGCCCGCAGGCGGTCAACGCGGGCATCGACGTGGTGATGGTGCCGAACGACTGGAAGGCGTTCATCGCCAACACGATCGCCCAGGTCGAGGGCGGCCAGATCCCGATGGCCCGCATCGACGACGCGGTCACCCGCATCCTGCGCGTCAAGCTCCGCTCGGGTGTGCTGGACGGCGTGAAGCCGTCGGAGCGCGCGCACGCCGGGTCGGCCGAGGCGTTGGAGGCCCGCAGGCTGGCCCGTGAGGCGGTGCGCGAGTCGCAGGTGCTGCTGAAGAACAACAACCGGGTGCTGCCGCTCAAGCCGCGGTCCAAGGTGCTGGTCGTCGGCAAGAGCGCGGACAGCATGCAGAACCAGACCGGCGGCTGGACGCTGAGCTGGCAGGGCACCGGCAACACCAACGCCGACTTCCCGACCGGCCAGACCATCCTCGGCGGGCTGAAGGAAGCGCTCGGTTCGGACAACGTGGTGTTCAGCGAGACCGGTGACGTCGACCCGGCCGGGTTCGACGCGGTGATCGCGGTGATCGGCGAGACCCCGTACGCGGAGGGCGTCGGCGACATCGGCAAGCGCTCGTTGGAGGCCGCGAAGCTGTACCCGAACGACCTGGCCGTGCTGGACAAGGTCAGCGGCAAGGGCGCGCCGGTCGTCACCGTGTACGTGTCCGGCCGTCCGCTGCACGTCAACAAGGAGCTGAACCGCTCGGACGCGTTCGTGGCGGCGTGGCTGCCGGGCACCGAGGGCGGCGGCGTGGCGGACCTGCTGGTCCGCGGCCGGCACACGTTCCCCGGTTTCACCGGCAAGCTGTCGTTCTCGTGGCCGCGCAGCGCCTGCCAGACCCCGTTGAACGCGGGCGCGGAGGGTTACGACCCGCTGTTCAAGCCGGGGTACGGCCTGCGGAGCTGGGAGACCGGCAACGTCGGCGTGCTCGACGAGACCTCGCCCGAGTTCGGCTGCTCCGGCAACGGCGGCGGTGGCACGGCGACCGAGGACCTGGAGATCCACAACCGGACGGACGTCGCGCCGTACAAGAGCTTCATCGGCTCACCGGACAACTGGGGCGGCACCGAGCTCGGCCCGGACGGCGAGGCGGCGCACAGCACGATCAACGTCGTGCCGGCGGACGTGAACGTGCAGGGTGACGCGATGAAGACGACCTGGACCGGCACCGGGCCGGGCCAGGTCTACCTGCAGGACCCGGTGGGCGGCAGCGATCTGCGCGGGTACCTCAACGCCAACGCGGCACTCGTGTTCGACGTGATCGTGCACCAGGCGCCGGCCGCGCGGACCGTGGTGAGCGCGCACTGCGTGTACCCGTGCTTCGCCGAGGTCAACGCGACCGGGGTGTTCAGCGGGTTGCCGACGGGCGTGAAGTCGACGGTGAAGATCCCGATCTCCTGCTTCGGCAACGGCGGGTTGGACCTGGAGAACGTCAACACGCCGTTCCTGGTCTACACCGAGGGCGCGTTCCAGGCGTCGTTCGCGAACGTGCGCTGGGTGCCGAAGGCGGCGGCCGATCCGGACGCCAAGACGTGCGCTGAACTGGGCTAACTGCCCGGCGCTAGCAAGGGTGCGGGCCCGGCCGGGCCCGCACCCTTGCTACCGAAGGCTCGGAACACGGTCATCCGCACGGCTTTCCCCCTCCTGGGCCGGTTCCCGTCGGGCGGGCTTCCGCTGTGCCACGACGAGCGCACCGAGCACGACGGCCGCGCCGAGCACCTGCGACGCGGACAGCCCCTGGTCGAGCACGAGCCACCCGACGAGCGTGGCGACGACCGGGCTGAGCAGGCCCAGGAACGTGACCTGAGTGGCGGGCAGCACCCGGATGCCGCGGAACCACAGGGCGTAGGCCAGGGCGCCGCCGATGATCCCGAGGTAGGCGTAGCCGCCGACGTTCGTCGCGGTGAGCGCGGGCGGCGGGCCTTCGACCACCAACGTCACCGGCAGCAGCACGATCCCGCCCGCCACGAGCTGCCACCCGGTGACGGCCAGCAGCGGCGCGGGGGAGGTCCAGCGCTTGCTCAGCACGACCCCGGCCGCCATCGCCACCGCGCCACCGAGCGCCGCCGCCACACCCACCGCGTCGAGCCGTGCGTCGGCCCGCAGCACCAGCAGCGCGACGCCGACGATGCCCGCGATCGCGGCGAGCGCCGTGCGCGTCGTCATCCGCTGCCCGAGCAGCAACGCCGCCAACCCGGCCACCACCAACGGCTGCACCGCGCCGACCGTCGCCGCGACGCCGCCCGGCAGCCGGTACGCGGCCAGGAACAGCAGCGGGAAGAACACCCCGATGTTGAGCGCGCCGAGCACCAGCGACCGCCACCACCAGTCGCCGCGCGGCAGCTGCCGCGTGATCGCGACCAGCAGCAACCCGGCCGGCAGGGCCCGCAGCAGACCGGCCGGCAGCGGCCGGTCCGGCGGCAGGAACTCGGTGGTGACGAAGTAGGTCGTGCCCCACACGGCGGGGGCGAGCGCGGTCACCAGTTTGCTTAGCACTAAGACAAACTAACTCACCGCTAAGCTACCTCGGGCGTGACTTACCTCACCGCTAAGCTAGTTCGATGGCAGATCACGTCGACCGGGTCCTCGGCCAGTGGCACGCGCAGCGCCCCGACCTCGACGTCTCCCCGATGGCGGTGATCGGCAGGCTCAACCGCCTGGCCCGCCTGGTGGAAGGCGAGCTGCGCAAGACCTTCGCCGAGCACGAACTGGACACCGCCTCGTTCGACGTCCTGGCCACCCTGCGCCGCAGCGAGCCGCCGCACCGGCTGACCCCGACCGAGCTGATGCGCGCCTCGATGGTCACGTCCGGCGCGATCACGCAACGGCTGGACCGCCTCGAAGCGCGCGGCCTCGTCGTCCGGAGCCCGAACGAGCACGACGGGCGAGGCGTGGTCGTCTCGCTCACGGACGCCGGTCGCGATCTGATCGACCGCACCCTGCCCGATCACCTCGCCACGGAAAACCGGCTGCTCGACGCGTTGAGCAAGACGGAGCGGGCGGCGTTGGCCGACACCCTCAAGCAGCTGCTGGAGTCGTTGGGCGACGGGTGAGCCGGGCCACTTGAGACGGGTGCCCGCTGCGCCAAGCCGTTGGTGGTGACGAACCGGATCACGTTGGCGGCGGAGAACGGCGGCAAGGTCGTCACGATCCCGTTCGCGGACTGGCGTCCGGCGCCTTGGGGCACCGGCAACGCGAACCGGCGGATCACGCGGGAGGACCAAGAACCTGTCCCAGTTCAACATCTTCGTCAACCAGGTCGAGGGCAACCCCGTGATGAGCGGGAGCTTCCACCTCGACGACATCCGGGCGGGCTGGTCGTGGACGGTTCCATTCGGCCGATTGTCACGACCTCCGTGATCGGTTTGGCTTGGGTCAAGCGATCCAAGGGGGACACTCGTGATGCGACGACGACATTTCGCGCTGGTGGGCGCGTTCCTGTTCACCGCGGCCCTGGCCACCGCCGCACCGGCCTCGGCCGACCCCAGCCCGCACTGCCAGGAGGGCGGTTACTGCCTGTTCTCCGGGGTGGAGTTCGGCGGCACCAAGGCGGTCCTGCCGGCGAACTACAACAGCTGCCGTCCGGTCAGCAGCCTGGGCTTCGCGACGGCCCGTTCCGCGGCCCGCGGCTTCGGTGACGACGCCGCCCTGGAGCTGTACTCCGACACCACCTGCACCACCCACGTGGCCACCGTCTTCGACGACGTGCCGACCACGTCCGCCAACTCCTACCGCCTGATCCGAATCCCGACCTGACCCGAGAGTCGAACCTCCAGACCCCGTGTGTCCTACGTTCGCGCTACGTGTGTCCTACGTTCAGGACCCCCGAATTCAACACTCAGGTGCCGCCGAACGTGGGGCTCGCATGTCCTGAGCGTTGAATTCACCCCTCCTGAACGTAGGACACACCCCTCCTGAACGTAGGACACACGCGTTCTGAACGTAGGACACACGGGGGCTGAGTGTTCGACTCTCGGGGGCTGGGGGTTCGACTCTCCGGGTGAGCTGGGGTGGAGGTGGCAGGCGCCGGCGGCCGTTCCTGCTCGGCCGGGTGAACGCCTAGATCCCGCGCGCCCACGCCACCACGGCACGGTGGTAGTCGGGCGCGTTGGGCGCGTAGTTGATCGAGTGCCCGTACCCGTCCAGCAGGTACGTGTGCAGCCGCGCCGAGTCGGAGAAGTACGGCGCCTCCGAAGCCCGCAACGCCTCCGCCGACGTGCAGTCACTGCCCAGCGGCTGCCCGCAGAAGTGGGTGTCGCCGGCGCCGACCACGACCATCACCGGCATGTCGATCAGCCGGGTGAACGGCATGACCACGTTGTTCAACGTGACCGTGTCCACCGCCTCCGACGCCGCGAACACGTCCTTGGTGGCCTCGTCGAGCCCGATCGCGCCGGGCACCTCGGGACCGGGCGAGTGGAAAGCCCCGTAACGGGCGCCGGCGGCCGTCGTCAGGTAACCCAGGTCCAACCCGTACCCGGGCAGCTGCGGGTCGAGCGCCGCCGGGACCATGCGCGCCAGCACCGGGACCACGGTGACGACGTTCATCCGGTGTGTGAAACCGGTGACCAGCACGCCGTCCACGTCCTGGTACGTCCCGGCCTCGATCAGCGCCATGGCCGACCCGATCGAGTGGCCGGCCACGATCACCTTCTCGAACCGGGGCCGGACCGCCCGGATCACCTGGTGCACCGCGTGGGCCTGGGTGGTCGCCGTCACCAGCGCGCTCACCGGCCGTGAGCTGCCGCCGGTGCCGAGCCGGTCGACGGCGAGCGTGGCGATACCGGCCCGGTTCATGGCCTGCCGGTAGGACCGGGTGTCCGGCGCGTAGGAGATGTCCCAGTACGAGCTGTTGTACGTGCCGCCGGGGATCAGCACCTGCACCGTGGACGCGCCGGCAGGCGTGCACAGCGTGCCGCGCATGGACTGCGGCGTGCCGAGCACCGTCACCGGCACGCGCAGCTGCTCACACGTGACGGGCGCGGCGCTCGCCGGCGCGGGCACCAGGACCGCTCCCGCGGTGAGCAGCGCCACGGCGAGCGACTTCGTGGCTGTGGACCGGAAACGCGACCAACGCACGACTGAACAACCTCCACGATGTCAACGGGGGACCGCCGTCATCAGCAGACCGCTGGGATAGGCGGTGGATGTGAACTTGGTGCGCACGGGCTTGCCGGGCACCGGGACGAGCCGCCACTTGGAGAGCACGGTGGCGAGGGCGATCACGATCTCGGTCTGGGCGAACACGTTGCCAACGCACTGGCGCGCGCCCGCCGCGAACGGGATGAAGGCGCCGCGCGGCACCTCGGCGGAGGCGGAGAGCCACCGGTCGGGGTCGAACCGGTGCGGCTCGGGGAAGGACGCCGGGTCGTGGTGCAGGGCGTGCGGACTCACGATGACCTCGGCGCCCACGGGTAACTCGACCCCGCCGAGGTCGACCGGCGCGGTGGCCCGGCGCATGAGGATCCACAGCGGGTACATCCGCAGCACCTCGTTGACCACGGCCGCGGTGTACGTCAGCCGCGGCACGTCGGCGAAGGTGACCGGGCGGTCGCCCACCACCTCGTCGATCTCGGCGACCAGCCGGTCCTCGACCTCCGGGTGCCGGGAGACCTCGTGGAACGACCAGGCCAGCGCCAGCGCCGTGGTCTCGATGCCCGCGGTGAGCAGGGTCAGCACCTCGTCGTAGGTCTGCTGGTCGGTCATCCCGTCGCCGGACTCGTCCTGCGCCAGCAGCAGCATCGACAGCAGGTCGCCGTGGTCGCGCCCGCCGTCGGCACGCCTGCTCGCGATGACCTCCAGCACGAGCGCGTGCATCCGCGCGACGGCCCGGTCGAACTCGCGGTTGCCGGGCAGCGGCAGCTTCTCCACGAACGAAGGGGATAACGCGCGCACCATGCCCTGCTTGATCACGACGAAGACGGACCGCCGCACCTCGTCGATCACCCGCTGCCCGAGTTCGGTGGAGAACAACGCCTCGCCGACGATCGTGACCGCCAGGCCCTGCATGTCGTCCTCGACCACCCGCACCTCGCCGGGCGTCCACGACGAGGTCAGCGCGGTGGCGGCGCGCACCATGACCTCGGCGTAGCGGGCGATGCGGTCGCGGTGGAACGCGGGCTGGATCATCCGGCGCTGCCGCAGGTGGAACGGGCCGTCGGAGAGCACCAACCCATTGCCCAGATACGGTCGGAACTTGTCGAACATCGCACCTTTGCGGAAACGCGCGCCGTCCGTGACCAGGACTTGGTGCACAAGTTGAGGAGTGGTCACAAAAAAGGTCGACAACGGGCCCAGGTCGACCCTCACCACATCACCGTGATCCCGCAGTGATGAGGTGAACTCGTGCCGCCGGCGCACCATCTCCACGGTGTGCCCGAGGAATGGCAGGCGTCCAGGCGCCACCGGGACACCCATGTCCACTCCTGTCGGCTGCCGAAAGGGACGGCTCACAATAGGACCCGTTCGGTGGAGGGTGACAGTGCCCGTTCGGGTGGGTTGGTGTCACACTGATGGCTCAACAGACGTTGGTTCCGCCCACCCGGTACTCTCGTCGCCCCGCGACGTGAAGAGGTGTCCACAGGTATGACGCAAAGCGAATGGATTCCATCCGGCGTGGACATTTCCGTGCCGAGTGTGGCCCGGACGTACGACTACATGCTCGGCGGCGCCCACAACTTCGCGGTCGACCGCGCGCTCGGCGAGCAGATCGAGGCCGCCATGCCCGGCCTGCGCAACTCGGCCCGCGTCAACCGGGCGTTCCTCGGCCGCGTCGTGCGGTTCATGGTGGACCAGGGCGTGCGGCAGTTCCTCGACATCGGCTCCGGCATCCCGACCGTCGGCAACGTGCACGAGGTCGCCCAGGCGGAGGCGCCGGAGTGCCGCGTGCTCTACGTCGACCGCGACCCGGTCGCCGTGGCGCACAGCGAGTTGATGCTGGTGGGGAACGACCGCGCGGCCGTCGTGCAGGCCGACATGCGGGAGCCCGAGACCATCCTGGGCGGCGCCGAGGCGCGTCGACTGCTGGACTTCGATCAGCCGATCGGGTTGCTCATGCTGCTGATGCTGCACTGGGTGCCGGACTCGGCCGACCCGCGCGGCCTGGTCGCCCGGTACCGCGACGCGCTGGCACCCGGCAGCTACCTGGCGATCACCCACGCGACCGCGGACAACCAGAGCGAGAGCCTGACCGACGCGACCGACCTGATCAAGCGGAGCAACAGCCCCGATCAGGTGAACCTGCGCACCCACGCCGAGGTGACGGAGTTGTTCGACGGATTCGAACTGGTCGAGCCCGGCCTGGTCGGCTGTGGCGAATGGCGACCGGGCGGACCCGGCGACATCGCCTCCCAGCCCGACATGAACATGCTGGTCTACGCGGGTGTCGGCCGAAAGCTCTGAATTGCCTGACGGAAGGTCACTGCGAGTGTTTCTGGTTCACACTTCCGGTCGAACCTGGACCAGTGGGGGGTGGGTAAACTGCCGCGAATCCCCTATATCACAGCAGGGCAACGGGAATGCCGATCCCAAGTCGTAGACCAGAGGCCACGTCATCACCTGAACGTGGCCGTGATCTCCTCGCTCGAAAGTGGTCGTACCTGCTCAGCGGAGTCGTAGTCGTCCCGCTGAGCAGGGACGACCTCGACCGCGAAATGCGCGAACGCCTGGACGAGTTGTGCTCGGCGGTGCACGCCGCGGCGTCCGCTGTGCCGTCCGACGGGTCGTCTCCCGAGACTTCTCCCGGGTCGCCTCCGGGTCGGCCGGCCGAGCAGATCGGCCAACGCCTCGTCGGGCTCGGGTACGTCGTGGAGGACGGCTTGCGCGTCACCCTCGACGTGCTCGGGAAGGGACTGCTCGCGCTGCCGGAGTTCCAGCCCGTCGACCGCTACGCCCAGCCGATCATGACCGTGCTCGGCTCGTTGTCGTCCGGGTTCCTGGCGGCGAGCAGGCGTGCGGTGTTCGAGCAGCAGGAGTCCATGCAGCTGTCGCTGCTCAAGGCGGTCCGCGACGCGCAGTGGAACCTGAAGGAGAGCGAGGCGCGGTTCGAGGAGGTCGCGACGTCGTCCGCCAGCGGGATCCTGGTGGTCGACCTGGCCGGGCGGCTGACGAGGGCCAACGCGGCGATAGGGGACATCCTCGGCTACACCACCGAGGAGCTGACCGGCTTCTCCCTGTTCGACCTCGTGCACCCGGACTCCGTCAAGGTGCTCGGCGAGGCGCTGCGGGCGTTGGTCGACGGCAGGCAGGAACGCGTCCGGCAACCGCAGCGGTTGCTGCGCAAGGACGGCGACGTCGCGCGGATCTCGTTGACGGTGTCGTTGATGCGCGGTGCGGACGACCAGCCGAGTCACTTCGTCGCCGTGATCGAGGACGGCACCGAGCTGATGCTGCTGCAGTCCGAGCTGAACCGGCAGGCGCTGCACGACGTGTCGACCGGGTTGCCGAACCGGCAGTACTTCACCACGTACCTGGAGAGCGCGTTGCGGCGGGCGGACCCGGTGCGCGGCGTGACGCTGTTCCACCTCGACATCGACGCGTTCGGCATGGTGTGCAACAGCCTCGGCCGGCGGACCGGGCAACGGCTGCTGGTGCACGTGGCGCAGCGGTTGAAGGCCGTGATGGCGCGCGAGAAGGCGATGATCGCCCGGTTCGACGGCGACGAGTTCGCGATCCTGGTCGAGAACACGGCCACCACGCCGGACGTCGGCACCACCGTCGCCGAGATCAACCGGGAGCTGTCGGAGCCGGTGTACCTCGACGATCACGGGCTGGCCCCGCTGGTCAGCGTGGGTGTGGTGCGCCGCCCGCCGGCGGACTGGGACCCGGCGAACGTGATGCGCGCGGCGGAACAGGCGTTGCGGCGGGCGAAGTCGGGTCGTCGCGGGCAGTGGGAGCTGTTCCACCCGGAGCAGGACGCGGCCGAGCGGCGGGTGGACGCGCTCGCCGTCGCGATGCCAGGGGCGTGGGAGCAGGGCGAGATCGGCGTGCGCTACCGGCCGGTGGTGGAGCTGGCCGGGCGTGCGCTGGTGGGTGTGGCGGCGGTGCTGCACTGGGACCGCGGTGAGGACGCGCTGGACCACGGGACGTGCACGGCGTTGGCGGAGCGGACCGGCTTGATCCTGTCGTTGGGCGAGTGGCAGTTGGCGACGGCGTGCGGTCAGGTGGGGTGGTGGGGCCAGAGCGCCGGCTTCACCGCGCCGTTGCACATCGGCCTGACCAGGCACCAGTCGTGCGACGGCGATCTGGTCCGCCGGGTGCGGCGGGTGTTGGGCGACACGGGGTTGGCGGCGTCGCGGTTGACGATCGGGATGCCGGTGGGCGTGCTGGCGGAGTCCGACGCGGTGGACAACCTGACCGTGTTGGCCGAGCTGGGCGTCGGGACGTCGTTGGACGACTTCGGCCTGGGGCCGGACGACCTGGCCGTCGCGTCGGAGCTGCCGATCAGGTCGGTGCGGGTGGCGCGGCGGTTGGTCGAGCGGCAGGCGCGCGGCGAGGCGGAGTTCCTGGCGGGCCTGGTGCCGTTGGTGCGGCGGGCCGGTGCCCAGGTGCTGGTGGACGGGTTGGCGTCGGAGGAGCAGGCCGAGTGGTGGCGCGCGGCGGGTGCGGTCGCCGGCACGGGTGCTCTCTTCGGCAGTCCGGTACCGGCCGGCGAGTTCCCGACGTGACCGCCTGACCGGCTGACCGGCTGATCAGCTCCGGCGGGCCAGGTAGGCGGCCACGCCGTCCAGGTAGAAGTTCAGGGTCAACGCGAAGTCGGCCTCCACGTCGCTCTCCTCGTACAGGCTGTCGTAGTCGAACACGCCCGCCGCCACCACCCGGCCCAGCGCGGGCATCAGGCGGGGGTCGACCAGCTGCTTCAACGCCCGCGAGTACGACCGCCCGAACGCCTCCGGGTTCTCCCGAAAGCCCGCCATCAGCTGCACGCTCATCCGCAGGTTGCCTTGCACGAACGTGTTCAGGCCCATCACGATGCCGATCTTCTCGGCCTCCTGCAGCGGCGTGTCGGCGAGCGTGCCCAACGCGCAGTCGAGCCACGCCAGGTTGCCCGGCCCGGACGGCGGCCCGTGCATCGGGATCTGCGCCATCCACGGGTGCCGCGACAGCACGCGACGCACGCTGTGCGTCCACAACGTGAGCCCGGCCCGCCAGCCGCTGTCCGGCGGTATCTCCGGTGGTACCTCCACCGCCGCGTCGGACATCAGCTGGAACAGTTCGTCCTTGCTCTTCACGTGCCGGTAGAGCGCCATCGTCGAGTTGCCGAGCTGCTTCGCCACCCGCGCCATCGACACCGCCCCGAGCCCCTCGGCGTCGGCGACCTCGATCGCCGCCCGGGTGATGTCGGTGATCGTCAAGGACGGTTTGCGGCCACGTCGCGGCATCTCGCGCAGGCCCCAGAGCAGGGCGATTTCGGCCGGTAGGCCGTTCTCGTCGGACATCCTCACCCTCTCGTCACCAACCCCGTCCAGTCTAGGGCTTCCGCCGAAAACTGCGTGTCAGGTACGCTAATTAGCGTACGTTGGTAAACAAAAGGGGGCAGTGGTGATCGTCGAGGCAACAGGCCTGCGCAAGGCGTACGGCTCGACCGCGGTGCTGGACGGGATGGACCTGGAGGTCGCCGAGGGGTCGGTCTTCGCGTTGCTCGGTCCCAACGGCGCGGGCAAGACGACCGTGGTCCGCATCCTCTCCACGCTGACCCGGCCGGACGGCGGCGAGCTGCGGGTGGCCGGGTTCGACGTGGTGCGCGAACCGGCGAAGGTGCGCGGCGTGATCAGCCTGACCGGCCAGTACGCCGCCGTGGACGACGAGCAGACCGGCCGGGAGAACCTGGTCATGGTCGGCAGGCTCATGCACCTCGGCCGGTCCGGGGCCAAAGCCCGCGCCGCCGAACTGCTGGAGCGGTTCGACCTGGTCGACGCCGCCGACCGCCGCGTCAAGACCTACTCCGGCGGTATGCGGCGCAGGCTGGACCTGGGGATGAGCCTCGTCGCGGCACCGAGGGTGATCTTCCTGGACGAGCCGACCACCGGCCTCGACCCGGCCAGCCGCACGACGATGTGGGACGCCATCCGCGACCTGGTCCGCACCGGTACCACGATCTTCCTCACCACCCAGTACCTGGAGGAGGCCGACCGCCTCGCGGACCGGATCATGGTGCTGGGCAAGGGGAAGGTCGCCGCCCACGGCACCGCGGACGACCTCAAGGCCAGGGTCGGCGGCGAGCGCCTGGACCTCCGGTTCGCCTCCGCCGCGGACCTCGACGTCGCGGCCACCCGGCTCGGTGGCTTCACCGACCGTGAACGGCTCGTGCTCAGCGTCCCGTCCGACGGCACCGCCGCGCACGTGCACTCCGTGCTGGACGACCTGCGCGCCGCCGCCGTCGTCCCCGCCCGGGTCTCCTCGCACCGCCCGACCCTCGACGACGTCTTCCTCGCCCTGACCGCCCGTGAAGGAGTGCCCGCATGAGCTACGCGATCAGCGACTCGATGACCATGATCGGCCGCAGCATCCGGCTCGGCAGGCGCAAGGTCGACACGTTGATCATGTCCGTCGTCCTGCCACTGCTGATGATGACCCTGTTCGTCTACGTCTTCGGCGGCGCGATCGACACCGGCACCGAGTACATCAACTACGTGGTGCCCGGCATCATCCTGCTGTGCACCGGCTACGGCGCCGCGTCCACCGCGATGTCCGTCGCGGACGACATGAACAGCGGCATGATCGACCGGCTGCGCTCCATGCCGATCCGCAGCTTCGCCGTGCTGACGGGCCACGTGACGGCCAGCGTCGTCCGCAACGCCCTGTCCACCACGATCGTCGTCGGCGCGGCGATCGCCATGGGCTTCCGCCCGTCGGCCTCGTTGGTGGAGGGGGTCGCCGCGGCCGGGCTGCTGCTGCTCTACGTGCTGGCGCTGTCGTGGCTCGCGGCGGGTCTCGGCGCGATCGCGAGGTCGGTCGAGTCGGCCAGCGCGTTGAGCTTCTTCATGCTGTTCATGCCGTACTTGAGCAGCGCGTTCGTGCCGCCGGACACCATGCCGTCGTTCCTCCGGGGCATCAGCAGGCACCAACCGATCACGCCGGTCATCGAGACCGTGCGCGGCTTGTTGACCGGAACGCCGATCGTCGACCAGGGCTGGATCGCGCTCGCCTGGTCGGTCGGGCTGCTGATCGCGTCGTTCGTCCTGGCCACCGCCCTCTACCGGCGACGGATCAGCGACTGAGCCCACTCCTGCACCAGGTCGCCGCGTCCCGGCGCGACCGCTGGATCTCCAACCGCCACCAACCGGAAGATCGAAGAGGCACTGGCCGCATAGCGCGTCACCTGGTTCCCGCCGCGTCGTGACCGGCACGGAGAGCCCGGAGGAACCAGTCGAACGCGGGCGCCGGGCTGTCCGGCGCCCGCCACCCGTTGACCACCGCGAGCAGCCGGAGGTACCGCTCCCGGCGGGGATCGTTCGCGGTCTCCAACGACTCCGCCAACCGTTCGACGGTGACGTGCGGGATCCGTGCCATCACCGCCGCGACGCGTCGCCGTCCATGCCCTCCACCCTTGCGCCTCCCCTTACGGGAGACTCAAGCGGCCAGGAGACCCAAGCGGCACGTTCAGGTGAGCTTGGCCTCCTCGGGCGGTTCCATCGCGCCGGTCATGATCGCGACGGCGTCCGACATCGAGACGAACTTCGGGTCCACGACCGCCTTCCGCCGACCCAGCCGCTGGATGTGGATGCGGTCGGCCACCTCGAACACGTGCGGCATGTTGTGGCTGATCAGGATCACCGGCAGACCCCGTTCCCGCACCTGGAGCACCAGGTCGAGCACGGCACGCGACTCGCGAACGCCCAACGCCGCCGTCGGCTCGTCCATGATCACCACCCGGCTGCCGAACGCGGCGGCACGGGCAACCGCGACCGCCTGCCGCTGCCCGCCGGACAGCGTCTCCACCGCCTGGCCGGGGTTCTGGATCGTCATGATCCCCAGCGCGTCGAGCTGCCGACGTGCCTCCTCGCGCATGCCGTTGCGGTCGAGCATCCGGAACACCGTGCCGAGCACGCCCTTGCGGCGGCGCTCGCGGCCGAGGAACAGGTTGCTCGCGATGTCCAGCGACGGCGAGACGGCCAGGCTCTGGTGCACCGTCTCGATACCGGCGTCACGCGCGTCGATCGGCGTCGAGAACGACACCGGGTTGCCGTCCACCAGGATCTCGCCCTCGTCCGGCACGACCGCGCCCGACAACGCCTTGATCAGCGTGGACTTCCCGGCGCCGTTGTCGCCGATGACGGCCAGGATCTCGCCCGGCAGCAACTCCAGGTCGGAACCGCCCAGCGCGGTCACCTTCCCGTAGCGCTTGACCAGCCCGCGGGCCTGGAGCACCGGCGTGGTCATGGCTTCACCTTCCGAATCCACTGGTCGAGCGACACCGCGACGATGATCAGGATGCCGACGGCCATCGTCTGCCACAGCACGTCCACCCCGGCCAGCGCCAGGCCGTTGCGGAACACGCCGACGATCAGCGCGCCCAGCAGCGAGCCGACGATCGCGCCGCGACCGCCGAACAGGCTCGTGCCGCCGATGACGACCGCCGTGATCGAGTCGAGGTTGTCCATCTGCCCGGCCTGCGGGCTGGCCGACGCGATCCGGCCGATCAGGATCCACGCGCTCAACGCGTACACCGCACCCGCCGTCGCGTAGACGCTCAGCAGCACCCGACCGGTGCGGATGCCGGACAGGCGGGACGCCTCCGCGTCGTCACCGGTCGAGTAGACGTGCCGTCCCCACGCGGTGTTCTTCAGCACGAACGCCATCACGGCGACCAGCACCACCATCATGATCGACCCGTAGGTGATGCGGGTCCCGCCGATCGTGAACGTCTCGCCCGTCCACAGCAGCAGCGACGGCATCTCCGTGCCGCGGATCGTGGCGCTCTCCGAGTACCAGAGGTTCAGCGCGAAGAACACGTTCAACGTGCCCAGGGTGACGATGAACGGTGGCAGCCGCAGCCGCGTGATCAGCATTCCGTTGATCAGCCCGCAGGCGGTGCCGACGAGGAAGCCCAGCAGCAGCGCGGGCAGGCCCGGCAGGCCGGTCTCCGCCGCGACCTTCGCCATCACGATCGACGTGAGCACCATGATCGCGCCGCACGACAGGTCGATACCGGCGGTGAGGATGATGATGGTCTGGCCGACGGCGAGCGTGCCGACGACCGCGACCTGTTGCAGGATCAGGGAGATGTTGCCCGGCTGGAGGAACCGGTCCGACATCAGGGCGAACACGACGATCGAGACCAGCAGCACCACCGCGGGCCCGATGGTGGCCTGTGCGTGCAGCAGGTGCTGGATCCGGGTCAGCGGCGATTGGCGGACGTGCTCCCCGCCGAGCGGGCTCGGCTCGGGTTTTTTGGACACCGTGGTCGACATGTCTCAGCCCCAGCAGTTCTCGAGACCCCAGGCGGAGTCCTTGGAATCCACCCCGTCGGCCGGCTGGTCGGTGATCAGGGTGACGCCGGTGTCGACGAAGTCCTTGCCGGGGGTGGCCTGCGGCTTCGTGCCGTCCTGGGCGAACTTCGCGATGGCCTCGACACCGAGCTGGGCCATCTTCAACGGGTACTGCTGCGAGGTCGCGCCGATGATGCCGCTCTTGACGTTCTCCACGCCGGGGCAGCCGCCGTCGACCGAGACGATGACGACGTCCTTCTCCTTGCCCGCCGCCTTCAACGCCTCGTAGGCGCCCGCCGCGGCCGGCTCGTTGATCGTGTAGACGAGGTTGATGCCGGCGTCCTTCTGGAGCAGGTTCTCCATCGCCGTCCGGCCGCCCTCGGGGGCGCCGTCGGTGACGTCGTGGCCGACGATCCGAGGATCGCTCTCGTCACCGATCTTGTTCTTGTCCGCCACGTCGATGCCGAAGCCCTCCAGGAAGCCCTGGTCGCGCTGCACGTCGACGGACACCTGGTTCGGGTTGAGGTCGAGCATGGCGATCTTCGCCTGCTTGCCCTCCGCGGTGAACTTCGCCTTCGCCCACTGCCCGATCAGCAGCCCGGCCTGGTAGTTGTCGGTGGCGAAGGTCGCGTCGGCGGCGTCCGCCGGCTCCAGCTGGGTGTCCAGCGCGATGACCAGCAGACCGGCCTGGCGGGCCTTGTCCACCGAAGGCACGATCGCCTTCGAGTCGTTGGGCGTGATCAGGATGCCCTTCGCGCCCGCGCCGATCAGGTTCTCGATCGCGTCGACCTGCGACTGGTTGTCGCCGTCCTGCTTGCCGGCGAACGACTGGACCCTGGCGCCGGACGTGCCGGCGGCCTGCTGTGCGCCTTCCTTCATCTTCACGAAGAACGGGTTCGTGTCGGTCTTGGTGACCAGGCCGACGAGCACGCCGTCGCCATCCTGTGCCGCGTTGTCGCCGCCACAGGCCGACAACGCCAACAGGGGGACCACCGCCAAGGACGCCACCGCGGTGAGCTTCCGCTTCGACACGCTTCCTCCTGAGTCAACGTTGACGTAGTGCGCCGGGGGGCGCGGATCCGGCCGTTCGGGCCTGATCTCGGTGATGTTCGGGCAGTAACACTGGGCTTACGCGCCCAGTCGGATCGAACGGCGGAACCTCGGGGATTCCGTTAAGTCATCGTTGACGCTAGCTTTGTGTGCGAAGTCACGACAAGTCGCCGTTACGCAAGCGTTACTCGGGTTGGAGCAACCAACGATGGACTCAGGAGCCGGACGGCGCGCCGAACCGACGATGCGCGACGTGGCCGCGCTGGCGCGGGTGAGCGCCAAAACCGTCTCGCGGGTGATCAACGAACAGCCCGGTGTGGGACCGGAGGCCATCGAGCGCGTCCGTGCGGCGGCGCGCACGCTCGGTTACCGACCGAACCTGACCGCGAGCAGCCTGCGCCGGTCGGACAAGCGCAGCGCCACCATCGGCGTGCTGTTCGAGGACCTGTCCAACCCGTTCGACTCGGCCCTGCTCCGGGCGGTCGAGGACCGGGCCCGGCAGAGCGGTGTGCTGGTGCTGGCGGGTAGCAGCGAGGACGACCCGACCCTCCAGCGCGAGCTGCTGGCCTCGCTCGCGTCACGCCGGGTGGACGGCATGGTCGTGATGGCGGTCGGCGGCCACCAGGACGCGTTGCAGCAGGAGCGCGAGCGCGGCACCCCGATGGTCCTGGTGGACCGGCCGCCGACGTTCGGCGAGACGGACAGCGTCACGACGACGAACCGCGAGAGCGCCCGTGAGGCGGTCATGCAGCTGGCCGAGCTGGGCCACCGCGACATCGCGTTCCTGGGCGACCGGCAGACGTTGTGGACGAGCCACGAGCGCTACACCGGTTACCTGGAGGGCCTGGCCCACTCCGGCCTCAAGCTCCGCAAGGACCTGGTGTGCACCGACCTGAAGGGCCCGGACGTCGCCGAACAGGCGACCGAGGTGCTCCTCGACCTCCCCGAACCCCCGACCGCCCTGTTCACCGCGCAGAACCTCGTCACGGTGGGCGCGATGCGAGCCCTGAGATCCCGCCGCCTGCACCACCGGATCGCCCAGATCGGCTTCGACGACTTCCCGTTGGCGGACATGCTGGAGCCGGGTATCACGGTCGTCCGCCAGGACGTGCCCGGCCTCGGGCGCAAGGCCGCGGACCTGATCTTCGCCAGGATCGAGAACGAGCACCTGCCCCCGGTGCACGCGGTGATCCCGGCGACCCTGATCCGCCGGGGCTCGGGCGAAATCCCACCCGCGACCTAGCGCTGTCCTGAACCGACCTGGCCCCCGGATCCGCAATCCCGGCACGAACGCGAGACCGCGCCGGCATACTTGCCGGCCATGATCGAAACTGCGGCGCTGGCCGGTTTCTATGCCGCTCATGGCATCTGGAGCGTTTCAGAGGGCGAAACGCTGATCCCGATCCTCGGCTACGAGCAGCCCGACGGCGGACGCGGCCTCGACCGCTTCATGCTGGACAACGTAGGCGATTCCGTGCGTGCCGCCCAAGAAGCCTTGGAGGTCAACGAGCACGGCGCGGCCCGTGCGGCGCTCATCGCGGACGCCTACATCCACCTGGACACGGGACGAACGGACGCGCTGATCGTCCACGCCGTCGAGTACGGCCTGACCCCGGGCTCGATCGAACTGGCCGTGCCGTACCGCCCGCACACGGACTCGTCCCGCTTCACCGTCTACCGCCTGCAGATCATGGAGGTCACCGGCTTCGAGAACCAGGACTACGACGCCTTGGCCGAAGCGTTCTTCAACGGCGTGGACTCCCACGAGCAGGCCGCCGCCGTCTGGAACGCCCACTTGGACCACACGGCCTGACCACACAAGCCGGTCCGTCCACACCGGACCGACCACACCCGAATCCAGCCGGCCACGTCGTCGTCCGCCGAGCCGTGTGACTACACGCGGTCAGTACCGCGGGCGGGATTGCTACCTTCCCCGTATGCCGGTGACCCAGATCCAGATTGATCTCGCGGATATCGAGGACGCGGTCGGCAGGACCACATTCGACCGAGGAACCGACTACGCGCGCCGGGGTGCGGTGTTGAGCGTGTCGTGGGACCACGTGGACACAGCACTGCACGGGACGGTGCGTGGGCGCGGGGACGTCTACGAGTCATCTGCGTACTTCGACGTACTCGATGACAATGTCGTCGAGTTCGCGCACGGCGAGTGCACCTGTCCCGTGGGGTTCAACTGCAAGCACGTGGTGGCGGTGGTGGTCAGGGCCACGCAGCGGCCACCCGGTCGTAAGGCGCGGAAAGCGACCTGGGACCAGTCGTTCCAGGAGCTGCTCGGCACAGGGCAGGACGTCGGCGCGGACACGCCGCTGGCGGTCGAGCTGACGTTGACGCCGGGCCGGCCGTACGGCGGGACGGGCTTCGCCGTGCAGTCGCGGATCGTGCGGCCGGGCAGGACCGGATGGGTCGCGAGCGGGCTGAGCTGGAACCAGCTCGGCACGTACCACGTGAGGGAGTACCGCGCGTCGCACGTGCAGCTGCTGCGTGAGATGTACGCGCTGCACCTGGCGAGCACCAATCCGGGTTACCAAACCTATTACGACACGAAAACGGTCGACCTCGCGTCGTTCGACTCGGTCAAGCTCTGGTCGTTGCTCGACGAGGCGCGGCAGATCGGTCTGCGGCTGGTGCACAGGCGCAAGCCGTGGGGAGAGCTGGCCGCTCCCGGCGTCGCGCGGATCGCGCTGGACGTCACCGGAAACGGGGCGGTCAGCACGGTCAGCCCGCTGATCGGCGTCGACGGGATCTCGGCGGAGATCGAGCCGATCTGCTTCATCGGCTCCGGCGGCCACGGTCTGGTCTACGCGGATAAGGCCGAGACGGAGGCCGACGCCGACTGCCGCCACTGGCACTTCCGGCTCGCCAGGTTCGCGGAGCCCGTCCCACCCCGGCTGCAACGGCTGGTGCTGGAGAAGCAGCGGCTCGCGATTCCCGAGTCCGGGCGGACCAGGTTTCGGGACGAGTTCTACCCGCGCCTGCGCCGGCTGGCTCCGGTGATCTCCTCCGACGGCGCCTTCACACCGCCGGAGATCTCCGGCCCCACCCTGGTCGTGCGGGCGGAGTTCGGCGCCGGGCATGAGCTCGGCGTCGGATGGGAATGGGTGTACGAGGTCGGTGACTCCAGGCTGCGCGTGCCGCTGGACGCGCCCGAGTCGGAGGACGGCGTCCGTGATCCCGACGCGGAGCGCGCCGTGCTGGCGTCGGTCGAGCAGGTCGGACCGCGGCCGGACCAGGTCAGCATGAGTGGTGTCGACACGATGCGGTTCGTCACCCAGGCGCTGCCGCTGCTGACCGGGCATCCCCGGGTGGTCGTCGAGACCAGCGGTGAGCCGGTCGACTACCGCGAGGCGAGCGACACGTTGTCGATCGGCGTGTCCACGGAGGAACTGGTCGGGGAAACGGACTGGTTCGACCTCGGCATCACGATCAGCGTCGAGGGCACGCCGGTTCCGTTCGTCGAGGTGTTCTCGGCGCTGAACCGGGGCGAGTCGCACGTGCTGCTCGCCGACGGCGCGTACTTCTCCCTGCACAAGCCCGAACTACGGGCGTTGGCCGGGCTGATCGAGGAGGCACGGGCGCTCCAGGACGCGCCGGGCGGCGAGCTGCGGATCAGCCGTTTCCAAGCCGGTTTGTGGGAGGAGCTGGCCGAGCTCGGCGTGGTGGAACGCGAAGCGGAGGCGTGGCAACGCCAGGTCGACGGACTGCTGTCCGGCGAGGCGATCCGCGCCGCCGAGGTGCCGGCGACCCTCGACGCCCGGCTGCGTCCGTACCAGGTGGACGGTTTCGGCTGGCTCGCCTTCCTCTGGGAAGCCCGACTCGGCGGCATCTTGGCCGACGACATGGGGCTCGGCAAGACGGTGCAGTCTCTGGCGCTGATCTGCCACGCGAAAGAGGTCGCTCCTGACGGGCCGCCGTTCCTCATCGTCGCACCCACGAGCGTCTTGTCGAACTGGGCCGCGGAGGCAGCGCGCTTCGCACCGGGCCTGAACGTCGTCGTGGTGCCGGACACGTTGCGGCGGCGTGGTCGGACGCTGGACGAGCTGATCGTGGCAGCGGACGTGGTGGTCACCTCGTACACGGTGTTCCGGATCGACTTCGACGCGTACTCGGCGGCGTCGTGGTCGGGCCTGGTGCTGGACGAAGCGCAGTTCGCCAAGAACCACCAGTCGAAGATCCACCAGTGCGCGCGGATGCTCCCGGCCCCCTTCAAGCTGGCGATCACCGGTACGCCGATGGAGAACAACCTGATGGAGCTCTGGTCGCTGTTGTCGATCACCGCGCCGGGGCTGTTCCCGAGCCCGACCCGGTTCCGGGAGTACTACGGCCTCCCCATCGAGAAGCACGGTGACGCCGAGCGGCTGGCGCAGTTGCGGCGACGGATCAAGCCACTGGTCAAGCGGCGCACCAAGGAACAGGTGGTCGCCGACCTGCCCGCGAAGCAGGAGCAGGTGCTCGAGGTGGAACTGCACCCGCGGCACCGGAAGATCTACCAGACCCAGTTGCAGCGGGAACGGCAGAAGGTGCTGGGCCTGATCGACGACGTGAACAAGAACAGGTTCACGATCCTGCGTTCGCTCACGCTGCTGCGGCAGCTCAGCCTGCACGCGGGGCTGGTCGACGACAAGCACCAGGACCTGCCGTGCGGCAAGATCGACACGTTGACCGAGCAGCTCCACGACGTGATCGACGGCGGGCATCGGGCCCTGGTCTTCAGCCAGTTCACCGGGTTCCTGGACAAGGTGCGCGCCGGGCTCGACACGGCCGGGATCGAGTACTGCTACCTCGACGGCAAGACCCGCGGCCGGGCCGCTGTGCTGAAGCGGTTCAAGGAAGGGAAGGCGCCGGTCTTCCTGATCAGCCTCAAAGCAGGTGGGTTCGGGCTCAACCTGACCGAGGCGGACTACTGCTTCCTGCTGGACCCGTGGTGGAACCCGGCGACCGAAGCACAGGCGGTGGACCGGACCCACCGCATCGGCCAGACCCGCAACGTCATCGTCTACCGCCTCGTCGCGAAGGACACCATCGAGGAGAAGGTGATGGCCCTGAAGGCGAAGAAGGCAGAGCTGTTCACCAGCGTCATGGACGACGGCAACGTCTTCGGCACCAACCTCGACGCGGACGACATCCGAGACCTGTTCGCCCTGTCGTGAGTGGTCCCGCCACCACTCACGACTCACGTTCACCGCTCGCTGCCTCCCCGTCGTCCTCGTCGAGGACCTCGGTGCCGTTCCACACGAACCGGGCGGTAGTCACGGCGTCGTCGCCGTCACCACCGCTGATCAGCTGGTGGATCGCGATGCCGTCCAGCTCGCGGTAGGTGCACCACTCGTGGTCGGAGGTGAGCACCAGGTCGAGGTCGAGCGCCGACAGCAGCTCGAACACCTGGCCGCGGTTGACGCTGTCGACTCCGACGAAGACCTCGTCCAGCAGGATGACCCGCGGCGCCCGGGCAACCGCCTGGTAGTGGGCGGCCACGGCGGCGAACAGCGGCAGGTGCAGCGCGATCGCCTTCTCACCGCCGGACAGCGCTCCGTGGAGCTTCTTGGTCAAGGGCTGCCAGCCCGCGCCGTTCATGCGGTCGACCTTCACCACGAACCGGTGCCAGGACGTGTAGTCGAACACCTGCCCCAGCTGTTGCTCCCAGCCGGCGGCCGTCTCGTCGCCCTTGGCCCGTTCGATCCGGTCGCGGAAGAACTTGTGCAGCGACTCGCGGTCCGCCTCGGTCAATCGCACCGGGTCCTTGAGCAGGAGGTCACGTGCCGCCTTCGTGCCCGGTGGCAGGTCGGGCGACACCTCCCACACCAACCGCACCGCCACCTTGGACGCGGTGCGCACGCGCTCCAAGCGGGCGTTCATGCCGTCGACCAGGTCGTGCGCCTGTCGTATCCGGGCGGCGAGATGGCGACGCGTGTCCCCGGTGAGGGTTCTGTCGAACAGTTCGCGCTCTTGCGCGGTGATGTCCTCCCTGCTGCGTTCCGCGTCGGACCGCAGCAGGTCGAACAGCGCCGAAGCGCCGATCCTCACCCCGTCCACCATCGCGGAGAAGACCTGGACGTCCTCGTCGGAGTCGAGTTCGAGGTCGGCGCGACCGCCGAGCACCTCACGGGACCCGTGCACCGCCTCGGCCAACCGGTGTGCGGCGTCGCCGAGGTTCTTCGGCGAGTGGGGCAGCGCCGGCCACGCGGACGCGATCAGCCGCGCCGCGTCGAGCGCTGCTCGGACACCGCTCGACGCCGTGAGCACCCGGGTGAACGCGGGCAGGTCGTCAAGACCGCTGTCGGCCGGGAAGCTGCCGTTCGCCAGGTGGCGGAACCGTGCCGCGGTGTGGTCGCGCGTCTCGGTGGCGCGGTCGCGGACGTGCGCGTCGTTGGCGCGCTGGGCGATGAGTTCACCCAGGCGCACCGCCAGGGTGCCGACCTCCTTCTGGTTCGCGGACGCCTCCCGCCTGAATCCACCCAGCTGCTCGCGCAGCGTGCCGAGTTCGTCCAGCACCTGCCGGTAGTCGACTCCGATGGTGCCTTCGACGGCGTCCAGTTCGCTGTCGAGCCCGCGGGCCACGGCTTCGGCGTCGTCCGCCTCGTCCTCCCGCTGCTCGGCGACGAGGCGGGACCGCTGGGCGTGCTCGGCGGTCCTGTCGGCTTCGCGACGCGCCGCGAGCAGGGCGGTGTGCTCGTCGATCCACGCGTCGGACGCGGTCCGGAAGGCGTCCACGGCGGCAGCGACGGCGGTGAGCGCGTTCCGCTCGGTGGGCAAGCCGTGCTCGGCTGCCACCGTGGTCAGCGCGCGCAGGGCGCGATCCACGCCCTGCTCGCTCTTGGCCAGGGCGTCCAGCGAGCGCCGGACCACGCCGTCGGCGGTGGAGACCGCCGATTCCGCTCTGGTCAGGGCCTCCAACGCCGCGTTCGCGTCGGCGTGGCCGGGCCGTGCGTCCCGGTCGGCTTCGACGACCGACCTGCGCGACGCCAGCGAGCGCAACGCGGCCGCGTGCGTCTCGATCAGGTCCTCCGACGCGGTGATCCGCTCGCGCAGCTCGGTCAACCGGCGCTGCCGGGCCCGTTGCCTGGCGAGCGCACCGATGTGCGCGGCCTCGTCCTTGCGCCAGGTACCACGCATGTTGCCCATGCGCCAACCACCGTCGGCGCCGATGGCGGCCGGGTGCGCTTCGGGCGGACTCTCCCCGTAGGCCACGCCGCTCAGCAGACGAGCGACGACATCGGCTGCCACGGGTGCGGCCACCTCGGGTACGAGGATGTCGGCGAGTGAGCGGTCCGGCGCCGACGGCACGGCGTCGGGCACGGCGAACGTGTCGTGCCCGGTGATCGCGCCGTCGTGGCCGACCCAGGAGTCGAGCAGCCCCGAGGCCTGGAGCGCGGCCTCCACCGACGCGCGGACGTCGTCGGGCACCGCGTCGGCGAAGCGGACCAGGCGCCACAGCGGCGCGCCGGTCATCGCCCCGCGGTCCGCGGTGCGCGTGTGCGGCGGCTGGGGAGGCAGGTCCTCCTCGGTCAGCAGCCGCCGGACCTCCTCGCGCAGTGCGTCCCGATCGCGCTCGGCGTCCCCCAACGCCGTCTCGACCAGGGTCTCGTCCCTGGTGATGGCGTTGAGCACGCGGCTCGCGACGGCATCGACCTCGGTCAGAACAGCGGTTTCCGACGTCGCGAGGTCGGCCAGTGCCGCGGGATCGGGGAAGGTGAGCTCACGGCAGCCCGCCGCCCAAGTCCGGATGGCTGCTCGGAGCTCCGCGAGCGCGGTCTCGCGCCGGTCGGCGAGTTCGGCACGTCGCTCGGTGGCCTCGGTCAGGGCATCCCTGGCCTCTTCAAGCGCCCGTTCCGCACCCAGCCTGCTGTTGACCGCGACCTCGTGCTCGTTCAGCGCGGTGCGCACGGCCTCCACCTGCTCGGCACGTGCCTGCACCGCGGCGCGCAACAGGGTCCGCGACCGCGAGGGGTCGGCGAGGGTGCGGGCGATCTCGGCGTGCACCGAGGCGAGACCGACGCGTGCGGCGGCGGTCGAGGCGCCGTCGGCCAGCGCTGCCGCGGTCCCGGCCCGCGCCTCCGCGTGCCGGGCGGCGGTGCCGGCCGCCTCCTCGTCGGTCCGGGCGATCTGGCGGTGACGGGTCGCGTCGGCGCGCCTCCTCCCGGCGGTCGCACGCGCCTCCCGCACGCGGGTCCGCAGCCGGTCGAGCTGCTCGCCCTTCCGGTACGCCTCGCTGCCGATCAGCCCCTGGATGCGCCCGTCGGTCTCGACGATGCGGTGTTCCAGCAGTTCACCACGTTCTTCGGCCTCTTCCTTGCGCTGCGCGGCGCGGTGGTGCTCCTCCTCGGAGCGCTTCGCGGCGTCTGCCAGGTTGCCCAGTTCCGTGGTCGCGGAGATCAGCTTCGCCGCCGCGGCGCGCAGCACGCGCTGCGCGTACGCGCGTTGCCTGGCCTTGAGGTGCTGTGCGGCCTCCACCTCCGCGTCCAGGCGTTTGAGCTGCTCACGCTGCCGGTCCAGGCGCTCGAAGCCCTCGGCCAGGTCGCTGATCTCCGTTTCGCCCAGTGGTGGCAGCGCCTTGGACAACAGGGTCGACAACAGCCCGGGGTCGAGGCGCTGCGAGAGCTTCGGCGTGCGGAGCTGGAGCAGGGCCGTGATGAGCGCGTCGTAGCGCTGCTCGCTCAAGCCGGGGAACAGGGCTGATCGCACGGCCGTCCGGTAGTCCGCCGCGTTCTGGTGCAGGGTGCCCCGGTCGGCCAGCGCGGCTTCCAGGGCTTTGCCGGTGAGGGGCGCGCCGTGCCGGTCGGCGAGTGAGAGGCCGCCCGGCACACCGATGCGCTGATCGGTGGTGAAGTAGTCCGGGTGCACCGTGGTGGTGTGCTTGGTGGCGGCCAGTCGCGCGCCGCAGGAGAACCACCTGTCCGGTGAGCCGCCCGCACCGGGGAAGCGGAACTCCAGCCACACGTAACCGACCCTGGTGGTGCCGGTCGCGCCTTCTCCCATCAGGTTCCAGTGCATGGTGCGTTCGGACGTGCCGAACGTGGAGAGCCGGTTGGCACGCAGGTTGGCGTCGAACAGGAAGGGCAGGAGCAGCTCCAGCGCCTTCGACTTGCCCGTGCCGTTGGGGCCGCGCAGCAGCAACCGCCCCTTGTGGAACGCGAAGACCTCGTCGTAGTAGCGCCACACGTTCAGGATCCCGGCACGTTCCGGCACCCACCTGGACACCCGCTCCGGCTCGGCGCCGACCTCGGTGCGCGGCAGTTCGGTCACCGTCATGGCTCGTCCTCGCCGTCATCGGTACTGGTTCGGGTCACCGCGTAGCGGACGGCGGCGGGGCGGGCGCGCACGACTCCGCCGTCGACCCGGACAAGGCCGAACGCGCCGAGCACGTCCAGCGCGTCGGCGACCAGCCGCACGGCTCCGTCCTCGCCGCGGTAGCCCTTGGCCCACCTGGGGAAGCGGCTCAGCAGCGCGTCGGCCTCCGCGCGCAACTGCTCGACGGCGACCGGTCCGGACGCGGACGTGATCACGTCGAGGAGCAGCAGGGCGGCGACCTTGGCGTTGCCGGAGTCGTCGGGGAACCGGCTGTCCGTGGCCAGGCCGTCCGGGTCGATCAGCATGACGCCTTCAGCGCGTTCCTCCACCAGGAACCCCGCCTGGTCGGCGGCCCGGCGCAGGAGCTGCCCACCGGTCGGTGACGAGAGGTAGGCGAGTTCCGCGGGGGTCAGCTCATCGCGGTGCACGACCGGGTCCTCGACCAGCTTGCGGAACACCGAGTGCCGCAGCCACAGGTTGCGCTGTACCTCGGACACCGGCTCGTCGGCGTCGCCGTAACGCCGTTCGCGGGACAGCCTGGTCAGCAGTTCCGGGAAGCGCAGCGGGACCTCGTCGGCCGGCACCGCCACCTGCGAGGCGCCGACCGGGGCCGCCAGCAGGCGCATGAGCAGCGTCGCGTCCACCCGGTAGAGGACCTTCGCGGCGGTGGAGTCCACGAACGACTCGGTGGCGCCGTCCACCACTTCCACCGCACCGACCGACTCCAGCAGGCGCAGCGCGTCGACGAACGCCATCCGCTCGGCGCGGCTGGACGTGTCGAACGGCGGCAGCGCCGGGTCCGCGGCCACCGCCTGGACGACGCGGTCCGCCAGCAGTCCGATGGTGGTCACCGGGACTCCCATCAGCTCGGCGGCCACGACGCACAGCAAGGTGTACCGGCGGCGGTCGAACGGGGCCCGCCCCGTGCGGTGCCGCCGCGCCGGGCGAGTGGGGTCGGTGGCGATCCGGACCTTCACCAACCGCGCGTACCCCAGACGCGGTTCGACCACCAATGACCACCCGCAGTAGTAGTCGAACCACTTCTCGACGGGTTCCCGCCGCCTGCGAACGAGGTCGAAGGCTTCCGGCGCGGTCCTGGCGCCGATCAACGGCGTCGCCAGCAGCAGGCGGATCGCCCGCGCGACCTCCTCGCGCTCCGCGATGACCAGCTGGTTCGCGAGGTTGCTCATCCGGTGGCCCCCTGCGACCGCCGTGCCGCGCGACCGCCTGCCGTGCGGATCTCGACGTCGTAGTCGGGGCTGGTGAACACGCCGCGCGGCGTCCTGAGCACGGCCTGCTCCCGGTGAGCCCCCGGTGGCTTCAGCAGGATCTCCACCCGCCCGTCGCCCGTGGTGGCCCGGTGCACGCCGTGCTCGTCGGGCGCCGCGGCCAAGGCCCGCCCCAGCAGGTCCAGCAGCCGTTCGAGCACCTCGTGGTCCAGCCGTTCGAACCGGGACAGCCGGATACCGCCACCGGTGTCCAAGCGGTCCCAGGCGGCCTTCAGCGCGGCCCGCTCCGCACGAGCCCGCTCGGCGCGCGTCTCCTTGACCGCGGCCACGTCGCGCACCCGCCCCGTGCGGCTGAACCGCTCGGTCCGCCCCGCGCTGCGCAGGAGAGCGGACACCTCCACCGGCGGCGCGTCAACCCACCGAGCCGACGAGCTGACCAGTTCCGGGTCGGGGTGCGCGAGGTGCGCGTGCCGGGCCGAACCGAGCCCGAAGGCGGTGGACCACAACAGGTGCAGGTCCTCCTCCGACGGCGCGACCGCGAACCAGCGCGCCAGCTCGCGGAAGTCGGCCGCCGCACTGGTCGACCTGCGCCGCGACTCGGTGATCCGGTCGAGGACCTGCAACAACGCGATGATCGCCCGTCTGGCGACCACGAAGAGCTGCTGCACCCTTGGCGTGCCGCCGTCCACTGGCGAAAACCACGCCCGCAACCCTTCCCACCTGGCCCGGCGCAGCTCCAACCACGCCACGCCCGGATCATCACCCGCGGTGGGCGGGAGTTCGGCGCCGACCAGCGCGCGGTGGTGCAGGAGAGCCACCCCGTGGCCCTCGACCCGCTCGATCCGGTTGGCGATCGCGTACGCCCGCTGCTCCAGGTTCGTGGTGAACTCCTGCAAGTAGGCCACGGTCGCCGCCTTGACCTCGCGGAACGTCTCCTGGTCCGCTCCCTCGGCACGCAGCAGGCGCTGCAGTTCGCCGTTGAACTGCTTGGTGTTGCCCCGCAGCGCCTCCAGATGACCCTCGAGTTCGACCAGCGTGCTGAAGATCCTGCGATCCGGCACAGCGTGATCACCCAGGTGCGTCGCCAGCTCACCGAGCCGATCCGCGATCGCGTCCAGCACAGCCGTCTGGAGCGCTCCCGTCGAGGCCAGCACGCTCATCGCGTGCACCACACCGGCCAGAGCGGCTTCACCGCGCCTGGTCAACGAGTACTGGAGGTTGCGCCGCTCGTACTCGTCGGCGGTCCGGTAGTTCTCGGCGTGGTTCTGGGTGACGTCGAGCAGCTGCCAGTCGCGCAGGCTCACCAGCGCTTCGGTGAGATCCTTGTCGTCCAACGGGTCGAGCCACCCGATCGACCGAAGCCTCGTCCGCACGTCGTCCACCCCGAGAGCGGTCTCGAGACGTTCGTTGGCCTCACCGAACGCGTGCAGGATCGCGACGTAGAGCTCGGCTCGCTCGCCGCTGGTGAACCGGAACATCTCCGGCGGCACGCGCATGGCCCCCACGGACGCCCCCTTTCCACGCGCGGAGCACGCTACGGCAGACCACCGACAGCCCCTCCGAGATCGTCGAGTTCGTCCAGCAGTCGCGCGGTGACCCGCTCCTCCGCGACCGCCAACCCGTGCTCGCGCATCGCTTCCGCCAGTCCGCCGTCCCAGGGCGCCTCGGTGACCCGCCCCACGGGTGTGCCGACGCCTGCGCTGCCCAGTGCCAGCAGGTAGTCATCGGTGGCCATGCGCCACGGCGCGGCGCCGGTGCGCGCCATCACGTGCGCGGCGATCCGAACGCCCTCCCCGTCGAAGTCGCCGTGGTAGTGGAGAGCCGCCCCGGCCGCGGACAGACCTCGCAGGAGCGCGATCACCGCGCTGTTGGGCCAGCCCGACGTGCACACCACCGGCGGGCACGAAGCGCCGAACCGGGCGACCGCCACCGCGAGCGCGCTCGGGTTCTCGAACACCCACACGTCCCCCGGCGCCCCGGCGAACGAGGTGGCCCGAACCTGCGCCAACGTCAGGGCCGCGACGTGCCCGGAGTCGGCGCACACGTGCAGAACCCGACCGCCGACACCACCCAACCGCAACCCCGCCGCGAGGACGACCGACGACAGTTCGTCCTCGACCACCCCGGCACGCTCCCACAGCGCCCGCCGATCCTGCGCGCTTCCCGGCACGTCGACCCCGTAGAGCACCGCCAACGCCCGCAGGACCAGCCCGGCGCACCGCGTTCCCTCGTCCAAGGCGTGCGGATCACCGAGCACGCCCTCCGCCAGCACCGGCAGCGGCACACCCGCCGCAGGCAACGTGTCGATGACCCGCAGGGCCCCGTCGAGTTCAGTCCTGGTGCGTTCGACGGAACCACCGACGAGCCCGACCTTCCGGACCGCTTCGACCCACTCCCGCAGGGCGGGCTGAACGGTCACCACGGGATGCCGGGCCACCCACTCCCACAGCTCGGCTCGTGCCGCCTCCCCGAGCGCCCGGCGGGTGGCCCGGTCGTCCAGCGGGCCCAAGAGGGACGTCACAACCTCGCGCGCACCCGCACCGACCGATGACACAAGCAGGTCGTCGAGCACGGTGAGGGACACCGTCGCGTACTCGCCAGGCAGGCGCTCCGACCCCAGCAGGTCGGCCAAGGCCGCGCGTTGTCCGCCGTCCAAGGGCCCGACCTTCACCCGCGCGACCTGCCGCCCCGACGACAGCCGATCGTGCACCGCCCGCCAGAGAGGCAGCAGGTCGGATGAGCCGAGTCCGTCCAACGAGCGCACGCGCTGATCCTGTCAGAGCTCACCGTTGCGGACGCGGCGGTGTGTTGAGGACGCTCTGGGGCACCGACCGGAGGAGTGGAACTTTGGCACGTATTTGGCACAACCAGCCGTTGACCGCCGAACTTGGCCACACACGGCCGGACAGACGAGTGAGGCCCTTGACCGCGTTGGTCAAGGGCCTTTCGTGCTGGTGGAACGATGTGCCCCCGGCAGGATTCGAACCTGCGCTCCCGCCTCCGGAGGGCGGTGCTCTATCCCCTGAGCTACGGGGGCCGCAGCTACGGGGTGAAGTTTAGCGTACTGGGCGGCGGGGGTTTCACCCCCTACCCTTCTGGGGGTGGAAGCTGGGCGTGAGCGGGTTGTTCAGGGCGGTGACCTGCGGCTTCGGGTTGTTGAGGACGGGGTTGTCGGGGCGGTGCCCGTGGTGTTGGTGCATGGGTTCCCGGATAACTCGTCCGTGTGGGAGTCGGTGGCTCGGCGGTTGGCCGGGCGGTTCCACGTGATCCGGTACGACGTGCGGGGGAGTGGGGGGTCGGAGGCTCCTGCGGGTGGGAACTCCGGGTATCTGGTCGAGCGGTTGGTTGAGGATCTTGTTGCTGTGGTGGGGGAGGTTGTCGGCGGGCCGGTTCACCTGGTGGGGCATGACTGGGGGTCTACGCAGGGGTGGGCGGCGGTTGCGGCTCGGCCGGACCTGTTCCTGTCGTTCACCAGCATCTCCGGGCCGGATTTGGGGCATGTGGCGGATTGGGTGAGGCGCAATCGGTCGCGGCCGGTGAAGGTGTTCGGGGTGGTGCGGCGGTCTTGGTACATCGCCGGGTTCAAGGTGCCGGTGGTGCCCGAGTTGGTGTGGAGGGTGCCGAGCGTGCGGCGGCGGCTGCAGGCGGGGCGGCGGGAGTTGGTCAACGGGTTGGGGTTGTACCGGGCCAACGTGGGGCGTGGGCGGGGGCGGCCTGTGTCGGTGCGGGTGCCGGTGCACCAGGTTGAGTTGACCGAGGATCCGTACGTTGTGCGTGCGCATCTGGAGGCCGCCGAGCCGTGGGTGAGCGAACTCAGTCGTAGCGCGCTGCGCGCGGGCCACTGGGCACCTCGGACGCATCCCGACCAGGTCGCCCGGCACATCGAGGACGCGATCGACAACCGCTAGCTCATCTGCTGGGACGGCTGCGGGGTTGCGAACACCCGAGTTGCACTCATGCGCATGTGACTATATGTTCCGAGTCATGGGTCACGGTCACGGCCACGGTGTGTCGTCGGGGAGCGCCAAGCACCTCGGGCGACTGTGGATCGCCTTCGGCATCGGTGCGGCTTTCATGGCCGTCGAGTTCGTCGTCGGCATCGCCACCGGGTCGCTGGCGCTGATCTCCGACGCCGCCCACATGCTCACCGACGTCCTGGGCGTCGGCATGGCCCTCGCCGCCATCGTGCTGGCCCGCCGCGCCCGCACGGGCGGCAGCCGCACGTTCGGTCTCTACCGGGCCGAGGTGCTGGCAGCCCTGGCCAACGCCGTGCTGCTCTTCGGTGTCGCGGGTTACGTCGTCTACGAGGCGGTCGGCCGGTTCGGCAACCCGCCGGAGGTGCCTGGGCTGCCGGTCATCCTGGCGGCGACGGCGGGCCTGGTGGCCAACGTCGTCTCGTTCCTCGTGCTGAAGGAGGGCGCCAAGGACAGCATCAACGTCCGCGGCGCGTACCTGGAGGTCCTGGCCGACCTCATCGGGTCGGTCGGCGTGCTCATCAGCGGCGCGGTCACGTTGATCTTCGGGTGGCGCTACGCCGACCCCATCATGGGTGTCGCGATCGGCCTGTGGGTCCTCCCTCGCACGTACAAGCTGGCCGCGAGCGCGCTGCGCATCCTCTTCCAACAGGCCCCGGAACGCGTGGACGTCGCCGAGATGCAGGCCGACCTGAGCCGCCTCCCGGGCGTCGCCGAGGCGCACGACCTGCACGTCTGGACGCTCACCTCGGGCATGGAGGTCGCCTCCGCGCACCTCACCACCCGCGACCGCGTCGACCCGGCCGAGGTCCTGCACGCCGCCCAGACGCTGCTGGCCCAGCGCTACCACATCGAGCACGCCACGCTCCAGGTCGAACCAGGAGATTCCGCGCAGAGGTGCCGCGAAATCTCCTGGTGACCAGCACTTACAGCGAAGCGCACTGGGCGGACTTGGGGCCGTGCGCCTCGTTCACCCACCCGTTGTTCACCGGAGCCGGGTCACTGCCCGTGCACGACAGCGGCCCGCCGACGGTGTTCCCGGCGATCCGCGTGCCGCCCTTGTTGTCCACCAGGCTCACCGGTCCGCCGACGTTCACCCGCTCCAGTGACACCTCACCAGTCGTCCCGGTGATGTTCACCGGCCCGGCGACCGACGTCTCCACCAGCACGACCGCCGCCGCACCGGCCGCCGACACCGGACCGCGCACCGACCCGCCGAACACGTACAGCGACGCACCCGCCGCCACGGACACCGGACCGGACACCGTCGCACCGTCCACGCACGTCACACCCGACCGCACCTGCAACGGCCCGGCGTGCTCACCGGTGACGGTCGACGTGCACGCCACGAATGGGCGAGCCAGCAGCTCGAACTCGGCCAACGTCGCCTCACCGGGGAATTCCAGCCGGTAGTGCTGGTAGTGACCCGGTCGGGCGATCTTGAACGCCCGCGTCTGCTGCCGCCACGGGAACGCCTCACCGGACCGCTCATCCACGGTGGACCACGTCTTGCCGTCGTACGACCCCTTCAGCACCCACGAAGCCGGATCACCAGACCCGCGACCGGACGTGAGCGTGTAGAACGTCGCGCTCTCCTTCTTGTCCTTCAGGTCGACCTGCAACGACGACAACGCCGCCGACGTCTGCGACGTGTCGTCCACCAAAGCCGCCGGCCCGGTCACCGTCCCCAACGAGGTCACGTCCCGCAACGGCGTCGGAGCCGAAGAACCCGTGGTCAACGACGGCGGCGCGGCGTCCGGACCGGTCGCCCAGCGCGAAGGCGAGGCGCCCATCTCGAAGTCCAGCACGCCACCGGACGCGATCTCCGCGTGCGGCAGGTACGACTTGTCCCACTTCTTCCCGTTGACCTTCAACGACTGCACGTAGATGTTCCGCGCGCTGTTGCCGGGCGCGTTGACCACCAGCGAACGCCCGTTCTCCAGGTGCACCGTCAGCTTCTTGAACAGCGGCGACCCGATCGCGTACGAGTCGTTGCCCATCTGCAGCGGGTAGAACCCCATCGCGCTGAACAGCCACCACGCCGACTGCTCGCCGTTGTCCTCGTCACCGGGGTAGCCCTGCCCGATCTCGCTGCCCAGGTACAGCCGGGACAGGATCTCGCGCACCTTCTCCTGCGTCTTCCACGGCTGACCGGCGTAGTCGTACATGTACGTGATGTGGTGCGACACCTGGTTGGAGTGCCCGAGCTGCCCCATCCGCACGTCACGCGCCTCGGTCATCTCGTGGATGACGCCGCCGTACGAGCCGGGGAACTTCGCCGTCTCCGGGGTGGCGAAGAACTCGTCCAGTTTCGCCCCGAGCCCGTCCCGCCCGCCGTACAGGTTGGCCAGGCCCTGGCCGTCGTGCGGTACCGAGAACGCCATGTTCCAGCCGTCGGTCTCGGTGTAGTCGTGGCCCCACTCGCGCGGGTCGTACTCCTCGGGCGACGCCCGCCACGTGCCGTCCGGGTTGCGGCCCTGGAAGAACCCGGTCGAGGGGTCGAACATGTGCACGTAGTTCTGCGCCCGGTTCGTGAAGTACTCGTACGACGCCTGGTACTGCGCGTCGCCGGTACGCTCGTACAGCTCGCGCGCCATGTTCGCGATGCCGTAGTCGTTGACGTAGCCCTCGATCGCCCACGACATGCCCTCGCCGGTGGCGGTGGACGTGTAGCCGGTGAAGATCGACGTGTCGAGACCCTTGCGGCCGACGCCCGCGTTCGGCGGCGCGACGGTCGCGTTCTTCACCGCCGCGTCGTAGGCGGCCTTGACGTCGGGGAGGTCGGCGCCCTTGACGAACGCGTCCGCGAACGCCACGTCGGAGCTGGTGCCGGTCATCAGGTTCGCGTAACCGGGTGACGACCAGCGCGAGATCCACCCGCCGTCGCGGTACTGCTGCACGAACCCGTCCGCCAGCTCACCGGCCTTCTTGGGCGTCAACAGGCTGTACGCGGGCCACGTGGTCCGGTAGGTGTCCCAGAACCCGTTGTTGACGTAGATCTTGCCGTCCACGACCTTCGCGCCGGTCTGCGTCGGCGTCGACGGCCCGGCGTCCTGCACGGGCGAGGCGTACCGGTACTCGGGCGCGGCGGCGGTGCCGGTGTTCTCGAAACCCGAGTTCGGGTAGAGGTAGAGCCGGTAGAGGTTCGAGTACAGCGTGGTCAGCTGGTCCTCCGAAGCCCCTTCGACCTCGACCATGCCGAGCACGTCGTCCCACGCCCGCTGCGCCCGGTCCCGCACCGAGTCGAACGTGTCCGAAGTGGACACCTCCAGCTCCAGGTTCCGCCGAGCCTGGTCGACGCCCAGCAGCGAGGTGGCGATCTTCATCGTCACGGTCTTGTCACCCGACGTGTCGAACTGGAAGTAGCCCGCCACGTTGTCCCGGCCCACGCCGGTCAGCCGTCCGCTCGACGAAACCGGCTTGTCCACCACGCCGTACACGAACAGCCGGGTCGCGCCGGTCGACAGACCGCTCTTGACGTCGGAGAACCCCGTCACCACACCCGTGGCCGGGTCCAGCGTCAGCCCGCCGCTGTTGTTGACATTGTCGAACACCAGGTTCGACGAGTCGCCCGTGAACGTGAACCGGAACAGCGCGGCGTGGTCGGTCGGCGCGATCTCGGTGCGCATCCCGTTCTCGAACGTCACGCCGTAGTAGTGCGCCCGCGCCGTCTCGTTCTCGTGCCGGAACGGCAGCGCGCGCACCGCGCGGTCGGCCGTCGGCGTGCCCATCGACGGCATCACCTGGAACGTCTGCCGGTCACCCATCCAGGGGCTCGGCTCGTGACTCGCGGTGAACGCCTGCAACGTGGGCAGGTTGTCCCGGTTGTTGGTCTTCGCGTACTCGTACAGCCAGCTGATCGACCCCGCGTTCGTCATGGGCGACCAGAAGTTGAAGCCGTGCGGCACCGCCGTGGCCGGGAAGTTGTTGCCCCGCGAGAACGAGCCGCTGGAGTTCGTGCCGCGCGTCGTCAGCACCCAGTCCGACGGACGCGGCCGTTTCACCACCACGGGCGCGGACTTCACCGCGATGTCGTCGATCCAGCCGTTGAACCCGGCCGGGCCCTTGGGGTTGTCGTAGGCGACCAGGATGCGCTCGATCGTCCTGCCGGCCGCCACCGCGCCGATCACCGACGCGATCCGGTTCCACTGGTTGGTGTACAACGACTTCGCCGCGCCCTGGCCGCGCGGTGACAGCTCGAACCCGTGCTGGTCGCGTGCGCCGAGGTCGCTGAGGTAGGTGCCGTCGGCGAACGCGAGGTCCAGCGACACGAACGTGGCCGGGTAGTTCAGGTCGTCCGTGGTGAACGACGGGAAGATCAGGTACGACAGCTCGGTGGTCGGCGTGACCGGGATGTCGACCTCGAAGACCTTGTTGTACGAGTAACCGCGCTCGGCGGCCACGTGCGTCCCCTGGTAGCGCAACGCCTTCAGGCCGGTGAACCCCGCCCACGCCTTGGCGTTGTACCCGCCGTTGGCGCCCTTGCCCACGGTGGTCCGCATGTTCTCCGCCGGCGGGGTGGTGGAGCCGTCGGAGAACTGCACCTCGGCGAGCTGGACCAGGTTCACGCCGCCCGCGTTCGCGGAGATGTCCAGCTGGTAGAACCGGAACGCCTCGGTGTTCGCGATGTCGTAGACCTTGGTCTCGAACCGCTTGGCGAACGCCTCACCCGACCGGGTGTCGATCGTCGTCCACGCCGTGCCGTCGTCGGAGGCGCGCAGCACCCAGTCCTTCGGGTCGCGCTCGGGCGCGTCGTTGGCCGACGACATCGCGTACCGCTTGACCGCGACCGGTTCGGCGAAGGTGAACCGCGCCCAGCCGGTCGGGGTGAAGGTGAGCCACTTCGACGACACGTTGCCGTCGACCAGGTTCTCCTTGACCTCGCTGGAACCGGTGTTCTCGGCGTTGGCCGCCACGTCGACCACGCGGTCGGTGACGTTGCCGGGGATGCCGGTGGAGTCGGAGCCGTTGACGCCCGAGGTCTTCGGCTTGCCGTCCGGGCCCGTCTCCACCGTGCTCGACCACTTCGGCTGCGGCTGCCCGTCCTCGAACGACGTGGCGAAGAGCGTCTCGCTCACGGTTGGCTCCCCCGGTGCGGCGGTCGCGGAGGACCAGCCTCCCACGCTCGCGAGCACCAGTGCAGTGGTCGTGACGACCACCAGTGATCTCCGAATCCGCATGAGCCCCATTGCGCACGCCTTTCGCCTGTGACCAGCTGATCTTCAGCGAGCAAAGGGCGAATCTGACATCGTTGTCAAGGGTGGTTCACCCACTTGTCCGCAAGCCTGTCCGGCCGCTGCTCCAACCGATCTAGACTCACTCGCTGTGACGGTCCGGAAGTCGCCCCAGGTGGGCACCCCCGCGGGGATGCGCGTGCTCAACCAGCGCGCGGTGCTCGACCGACTGCGTGCGGGTGGTCCGGCGACGAGGCCGCAGATCGCCAAGGACACCGGGTTGTCGAAACCGACGGTGGGCCAGGCGTTGTTGGACCTGGAGCGGCACGGTCTGGTGCGCCCGATCGGCCGCACCACGGCCGGTCCGGGCCGGTCGGCGATGGTCTACGAGCCGAACGCGGCGGCGGGGCACGTGCTGGGCATCGACATCGGCAGGCAGCGGATCCGGGTGGCGGTGGCGGACCTGGCGGGTTCGGTGATCGCGCGGGTGGACGAGCGCAACCGGTGCCGTTCGGCGTCGGCGTTGGTCCGCACGGTGCGGGACCTGGCGGAGCGGACGGTGTCCGACGCCGGCCTGTCGTTGGCGGACCTGGTGGTGAAGGTGGTCGGCACGCCCGGCGTGCCCGATCCGCACGACCGGACGCTGCACCACGCGCCGAACCTGCCCGGCTGGGAACGCCCCGGTCTGCTGGACGACCTGGAGACCGAGCTGGGGCCCGGCCTGGTGGTGGAGAACGACGCGAACCTGGCCGCCGTCGGCGAGCGGGCGTACGGGGTGGCGCGGGACGTGGACGCGTTCGTGTGCGTCATCGTCGGCACCGGGATCGGCATGGGGATCGTGGTGGACGGGCGGTTGTTCCGGGGCGCGCACGGCGCGGCGGGCGAGATCGGCTACCTGCCCTACACCGGTCAGTCCGAAGAGGACGGACGGCAGCGCGGCCAGGTCGAGGCGGCCGCGGCGGCGGAATCCGTGGTGGCACTGGCGAAAGAGCGCGGTCTGGTGGTGCGGACGGCGCGCGAGGTGTTCACGGCGGCGAAGTCCGGTGACGAACGGGCGCTGCTGGCGGTGCGCGACGAGGCGGAGCGGCTGGCGTTCGTGGTGGCGTCGGTGGTGGCGGTGATCGACCCCGAGCTGGTCGTGCTCGGCGGCGGCATCGGCAGCAACACCGACCTGCTCCAGGAGTCGATGGAGGCCGCGCTGCGCCGGATGACGCCGCTCGTGCCGCGGATCGTGGCGGGCGAGCTCGGCGACGGCGCGGTGCTCAGCGGCGCGGTCGCGATCGGGTTGCGGGCGGCGCGCGAGCTGCTGTTCGACCGCCGAGGTGCGGTCACTCTCTGAGAGTAGTCGAGTGCCCCTCACCTGGTGATTCACTCGATTGTCGTACGTCTTAACTGGCCAGTAATAACGTAGCGTGACTGCCACCTCCTCCTGGAGGGTGTGTGTCCTTCCGTTGTTGCTAGGGGAGTTGGAAGGGGAGTACGGGGGACGTGGTCCCCTTCCAACCGACACGGGGCAGGTGCCGCGCCCGCAAACACCTGCCCCGTGTAACTAACCACCGTGTAGCTGGGTTACGGGGTCTTGCGGTGCACGTCCCGCGCCGTGGACGCCCGGTGCGTCGAGTCCGCGATCCACGGTCCCGGGCTGGACGGGTCCAGCACTCCCTCTTCGAGCCAGGTGAACCGCCCGTCCAGGACGTGCCGCGCCAGGGCCAGATCCGAGTCGTCCGAGTTCCGCCACAACCGGTCGAACAACTCCTCCACCCGCACCCGGGCCTGCGCGGAGAACGCGTCCGCCAGCTCCACCGCCCGGTCGCCGTCCGCCGCCGCTTTCACGCACGCCGCGCTGATCGCGAACAGCTCCGCGCCGATGTCCACCACCCGTGCCAGGAACCGCTGCTTGCGCTCCATCCGGCCCTGCCAGCGCGACATCGCGTAGAACGTCTGCCTGGCCAGCTTGCGGCTCGCCCGCTCGACGAACCGCAGGTGCCCGGCCAACGGCCCGAACTCGGCGAACGCGCGCGGCACCTGGCCCTTGCCGACCACGAGCGTCGGCAGCCACTTCGCGTAGAACCCGCCCGCCTTGGCGAACGCCTGGGCCTTGCGCTTGGTGTCCGCCTCCGGGTCGATGATGTCCCCGGCGACGGCCAGGTGCGCGTCCACCGCCTCCCGCGCGATGAGCAGGTGCATGATCTCGGTCGAGCCCTCGAAGATCCGGTTGATCCGCATGTCGCGCAGCATCTGCTCGGCCGGCACGCCGCGCTCGCCGCGCGCGGCCATGGACGCCGCCGTCTCGTAGCCGCGACCGCCGCGCAGCTGGACCAGCTCGTCCGCGACCAGCCAGGCCATCTCGGAGCCGTAGAGCTTCGCCAGGGCCGCCTCGATGCGGATGTCGTGCCCGCCCTTGTCGGCGAGTTCGCTGGACAGGTCGAGCACGGCCTCCAGCGCGTAGGCGGTGGCCGCGATGAACGCGACCTTGCCCGCGATGGCCTCGTGCTTGCCGATCGGCAGACCCCACTGCACCCGTGCCGCGGACCACTCGCGGGCGACCTTCAGGCACCACTTCGCCGCGCCCGCGCACAGGGCGGGCAACGACAGCCGACCGGTGTTGAGGGTGGTGAGCGCGATCTTGAGGCCCATGCCCTCCTTGCCGATCAGGTTCTCCTCGGGCACGTGGACCTGGTGGAACCGGGTGACGCCGTTCTCCAGACCGCGCAGGCCCATGAACTCGTTCCGGTTCTCCACCGTGATGCCGGGCGAGTCGCCCTCGACCACGAACGCGCTGATGCCCTTGCCGGGCACCTGGGCCATCACCACCAGCAGGTCGGCCACCACGCCGTTCGTCGTCCACAGCTTGACGCCGTCGAGCACGTACCCGTCGTCGGTGGGCGTGGCCGTGGTGCCGAGACGGGCCGGGTCGCTGCCCACGTCCGGCTCGGTGAGCAGGAACGCGCTGATCGCGCCGGTCGCGCAGCGGGGCAGGTAGGCGCGCTTCTGCTCGTCCGTGCCGAACAGGGCGAGCGGCTGCGGCACGCCGATGGACTGGTGCGCGGAGAGCATCGCGCCCAGGGCCGGGCTGGCCGACCCGGCCAGCATCAACGCCCGGTTGTAGTAGACCTGGGACAACCCGAGGCCGCCGTACTCGGGTTTGATCTTCATGCCGAACGCGCCGAGCTGCTTGAGGCCGGTCAGCACGTGGTCGGGGATGCGGGCCTCGCGCTCGATGAGGGCGCCGTCCACGGCGTTCTCGCAGAACTCGCGCAGGGCGGTCAGGAACGTCTCGCCGCGTTCCCGGTCCTCGGCCGAGCCGCTGGGGTGCGGGTGGATCAGGTCGAGGCGGAAGTGGCCGAGGAAGAGCTCCCGGCCGAAGCTGGGGTGGCGCCAGCGCGTTTCCCGGGCCTGTTCGGCGACCTTGCGGGCGGTGCGCTCGTCGACGTGCTTGTCGGGATCCACTGCGGTCATCGCTGACCTCCAGGAAGGGGCCTCCCACGTTACTACTGGCGGGTAGCCCCATCCGGGTGACACGAAACCGGCGAACGGGTCGTCCGGCTCATCGCCGGACGCCGTCCCACCCCACCGACCCGTTGCACTCACCAGCGGCGGTCTCAGGACTGCGGATCGGTGCTCCGGACTCCGGTCCAGGGATCACCGGCGTGCTCGGCAGCCGGCGGAGATCCGCTCTCCCCGCCCCAGGCAGCACGCCGTCAAGATCCTTGATCGCCACCCGCAAAGTATTGCGGGCGTGCCATCACCGCTCACCTCAAGGCTCGAACGACGCCGAAGAGAGCGACAAGTGACAGAAAAGGAGAGTTGTCCTCAGATGGTGATGCAGAGCGGAAACGGAGTTGCGCCTGGTCGCCGAGAGCGCCATCTGGCCGTCGAGCACTTCGGAATCGTGGGGATCCGCCTTCTGTGTCCCGCGCGCGGGACACAGAAGGCGGACGGTCAGTTCACCCCTACGCGATCAGCGTGCAGGGAGCGCCCATCAGGTCGAAGTGCGAACCACTGATGTGCTTCCAGCTCTCCGCGCAGATGTAGCCACCGGGCGAGACGGCCCGGCCGCCGTAGTTGACCCGGAAACTGCCCTGGTTCTGCGTCGGACCGGTCACCCCGCCGACCTTGTGGAAACCCCAGTACGTCGCACAGATGTTGCGCGCTTCCGCCCAGTGCAGGTAGCGCGTGTTCCCGCTCGTGGTGTATTCGACGAAGAGGTACGTGCAGCGGTCCGTGCTTCCGTTGCTGGCATTGGCGGCGGGTGCCGCCGCGAACAGCACGCCGGCCACGGCCACGACGGCGAATAACGCCGACACGAGTCGCTTGATCACTGTTTCTCCTCATGGGACAGGAGCCCGCAAGGCCCCCCGGCCTGACTTGGTCAGGAATACGGCAAGTGCCGTACCGATTTCCGACCGTAGCCACAGGAGCCGGGATGGGCACCCGAATTTAAAACTCGGGTTCGGCCGAAGGGTCCCCTCGACCACTGAATGTGGTCGTCCTGAGTCGAGTGTGATAAACCCTAAGCGGGCAGAGGAGCCGCACCGCGTTCGGTGAGGAGTTGCGTCATGTAGACGCTCTCGCTCGTCTGCGACTTCAGCATGTTGTCGGCGAGCGTTCGCACGACCGGCTGCCCGGCGTTCGCGGCGGCGTACTCGGACATCGGGGCGCCGCCCTGGTGGTGCCGCAGCATCAGCTGGAGGAAGTACACGTCGAACTCGACACCGCTCAGCGAGCGCAGCCGGGACAGCTCCTGGGCCGTCGCCATGCCGGGCATCTTCCCGGCCTCGGCGGACGTGCTCGACCCGCCGCCCGAGTCGTGGCCGTGCGTCCCGGAGGAGCCGGTCATCCACCACATGTGCTTGCCGTCGACCGACTGCTCGGGGTAGCCCCAGAGGAACAGCCAGCCCTTCATCCGCCCCACCTGCTCCAGCTGCGTCGACTCGATGTCGAAGGCGAGCTGGCGGATGGCGGGGTCGGCCGTCTTGTCGCGCGCGATGTTGGCCATCTGCACACCCTGCAGGTGGTGCGTCGCCATGTCCTGCGAGAACCCGACGTCGACGGAGTCGCGCGCGGGCGTGGTGCTGTTGTCCGCGCCCGGTAGCTGGATCAGCAGTCCGACGGCGGCACCGAGCAGGAGGACGGCCAGTACCGCGATCGTCACGACGACAGCCCTGGTCGCGGTCACCCCGCGAGTGACGGGGGTGACCTCCTCCGGCTCGGTGCCCGCCACGGTCAGCTGCTCGGCGCGGTGGTGGGGGCCGGCGCGTCGGTGCCGCTCGCGGGCGGCGCGTCGGTGCCCGCGGTGTTGCCGGTCTCGGCGGCGTCCTCGGTGCCACCGTCCATCGGGACGGCGTCCGGACCCGGGGCCTCCGCCACGAACGGCGGCGGGTTGGTCACGTCGAACCCGGTCGAGTCGCACGGGGCGCCGACCTCGGGGTACGTGTTCGGGTTGCGCCGCAGCGACTGGATGAACTGGTCGATGCGCTCGTCGTCGGCGCTCTCCAGCTTCAGCTGGTGGCCCCACGACTGCAGCGAGATCGGCTTGTCCAGGCCGGGGTACGGCGACAGCATCGTGTAGGGCTGGCCGTCGGCGCGCGCCTTCAGCTTGTCGAGCGCCTCACCGCTGATCTGGTCCGGGTTGTACGCGATCCACACGGCGCCGTGCTCCAGCGGGTGGACCATGTTCTCGTTGCGGACCGCGGTCTCGTAGACCGTGCCGGTGCAGTCGGCCCACACGTTGTCGTGCGGACCGCCGAAGGGCGGCGAGTGGTCGTAGGCGACCCGCTGGGTGGCCTGGACGTGCTTGCCAGGCTGGTAGTCGATCTTCACCACGCCCTGGATCTGGTCCGAGGGGTCTTTGTTCTCCTCGGACGGGTTCCACTTGGCGAGTGCGGCTTCCTTGGCGTTCTGGTCCGCGATCTTGCTGTACGCGTAACCGAACACGGTGCCCGCCAGGGCCAGCACGGCAACCACCGCGATGATGGTCCCCCATGGCTTCGGCTTCTTCGCCACCACCGAGGAGCGCGCCGCCGCAACGCTGGAGCGCGCGGCCTTCGTCTTCTTGCCGCTGGTCATGTCCGCCTCAGTCCTCGTCATACGCCCATGCCGCGGGCCAGTGTAGGGACACCGTGTCTGATCACCGTCAACTGCCCGTCACAGCGGGTGGTCGTCAACAGTTGCCGGTCTCACTTCGCGGGACGCGCATCCCAGTCGAGACCAGCGGGAACGCTTCCCTAGACTTGCCGGGTGACTCCCGCTGCGCTCGCTGAACTGGTCCGTGCGACGGCCGTGGACGTGCTGTCCTCCCGCGGCCTCGATCCCACTGCCCTGCCCACAGCGGTCACGATCGAACGTCCCCGCAACCCCGAGCACGGCGACTACGCCACGAACGTCGCCCTCCAGACCGCCAAGAAGGTCGGCGTGACGTCCCGCGACCTGGCCGGATGGCTGGCCGACGCGCTGACCGGCACCGACGCCATCGCCTCGGTCGAGGTCGCGGGCCCCGGCTTCCTGAACCTGCGGCTCGCCGCGGACGCCCAGGGCGAGATCGTGCGCGACGTGCTGAAGGCCGGCGAGGCCTACGGCCGCGGTGACGCGCTCACCGGCACCAGGATCAACCTGGAGTTCGTCTCGGCGAACCCGACCGGCCCCATCCACCTCGGCGGCACCCGCTGGGCCGCGGTCGGCGACGCGCTCGGCCGCATCCTGGAGGCCAACGGCGGCCAGGTGACCCGCGAGTACTACTTCAACGACGCGGGCGCGCAGATCGACCGGTTCGTCCGGTCCCTGATCGCCGCCGCGAAGGGCGAGCCCGCGCCGGAGGACGGCTACGCGGGCGGCTACATCACCGACATCGCCGCCGAGGTCCTGCGCCAGGAGCCGAGCGCGCTGACCGCCGAGGACTCGCACGAGGTGTTCCGCCGGATCGGCGTCGGCCTCATGTTCGAGGAGATCAAGAAGGACCTGCACGACTTCGGCACCGACTTCGACGTCTTCTTCCACGAGGACTCGCTGCACAAGTCCGGCGCGGTCACGAAGGCCGTCGAGCAGCTCAAGGAGTCCGGCGCGCTGTACTTCGACAACGGCGCGTGGTGGCTGCGGACCACCGAATTCGGTGACGACAAGGATCGCGTGGTCATCAAGAGCGACGGTGACCCGGCGTACATCGCCGGTGACATCGCCTACCTGGTGGACAAGCGGTCGCGCGGCTTCGACCTGTGCATCTACATGCTCGGCGCGGACCACCACGGCTACATCGGCCGGCTCAAGGCCGCCGCCTCCGCGCTGGGCGACGACCCCGACTCGGTCGAGGTGCTGATCGGCCAGATGGTGAACCTGGTCAGCGACGGCAAGCCGGTGCGGATGAGCAAGCGCGCGGGCACCGTGATCACCATGCAGGACCTGGTGGAGGCGGTCGGCGTGGACGCCGCCCGGTACGCGATGTCCCGCTCCTCGGCCGACTCGTCCCTGGACCTGGACCTCGACCTGCTGCGCAAGCACAGCAACGACAACCCGGTGTTCTACGTCCAGTACGCGCACTCGCGGCTGGCCTCGCTGCTGCGCAACGCCGCCGACCTGGGCGTCACGCCGGGAGACGCGCTCGACCTGCTCACGCACGAGCGCGAGGGCGACCTGATCCGCACCATCGGCGAGTTCCCGCGCGTCGTCGGCACCGCCGGTGAGCTGCGCGAACCGCACCGGGTCGCGCGGTACCTGGAGGAGCTGGCCGGCACCTACCACCGGTTCTACGAGGCCTGTCGGGTGCTGCCGCGCGGCGACGAGGAGACCACCGAGCTGCACCGCGCCCGGCTCCAGCTGTGCGCGGCGACCCGCCAGGTGTTCGCCAACGGCCTCGCCCTGCTGGGCGTGACCGCGCCGGAGCGGATGTGATGCGCGCGCACCCGGCCGGTCCCCGGCACGCCGATGTCATGGTGCCGTCGAACACGGCGGGCAACCGGCCGTCGTCGGCTCGAGAACTCGACGCGCTGCACCCGCGGGTGTGGCCGCGCAACGCCGAACGCGGCGACGACGGCGCGGTGCGCTTCGCCGGCGTCGACGTGCGGCAGCTCGCCCAGGAGCACGGCACGCCGCTGTTCGTGATGGACGAGGCCGATTTCCGCGCCCGCTGCCAGGAGCACGCCCGCGCGTTCGGCGATCCGACGCGGGTCCACTACGCGTCCAAGGCGTTCCTGTCCGTCGCGGTGGCCCGGTGGGTCGCCGAGGAGGGCCTGAGCATCGACGTGGCCAGCGGCGGCGAGCTGGCCGTGGCGCTGCGCGCGGAGTTCCCGCCGGAGCGGATCGCGTTGCACGGCAACAACAAGTCCGTCGCCGAGCTGACCACCGCGGTCGAGGCCGGTGTCGGCGCGGTCGTGCTGGACTCGTACTACGAGATCGCCCGGCTGGACCAGATCGCACGCGAGCACGGCCGCGTGCAGCCGGTGATGATCCGGGTGACGGTGGGCGTCGAGGCGCACACGCACGAGTTCATCGCCACCGCGCACGAGGACCAGAAGTTCGGCTTCTCGCTGTCCTCCGGTGACGCGGCCGAGGCGGCGCGCCGGGTGCTGAAGTCCGACGGGCTGCGGCTGATCGGCCTGCACAGCCACATCGGCTCGCAGATCTTCGACGCCAGCGGGTTCGAGGTCGCCGCGCGCCGGGTCATCGGCCTGCTCGCGGAACTGCGCGACGAGCACGGCGACGCGATCCTCGACCACGTGTCCACAGTGGACCTGGGCGGCGGCCTCGGCATCGCCTACACCGCGGACGACGACCCGCCGCCGCCCGCCGAACTGGCCCGGCAGCTCAAGAACATCGTGGCCAAGGAGTGCGAGCACGCCGACCTGCCCGCGCCCAAGATCGCGGTCGAGCCCGGCCGGGCCATCGTCGGCCCCGGCACGGTGACGCTGTACGAGGTGGGCACCATCAAGGACGTGCAGCTCGACGCGGGTATGGTCCGCCGGTACGTCAGCGTGGACGGCGGCATGAGCGACAACATCCGCACCGCGCTCTACGACGCGGTGTACGACTGCCGGCTGGTGTCGCGCTCCGCCGCGGAGGACGCGAAGTCCGTGCTGTGCCGGATCGTCGGCAAGCACTGCGAGTCCGGTGACGTGGTCGTGCGCGACTGCTGGCTGCCCGACGACCTCGCGCCCGGCGACCTGATCGCGGTGGCCGCGACCGGCGCGTACTGCTACTCGATGGCCAGCGGCTACAACCGACTTCCCCGGCCCGCGCTCGCCGCGGTCGTGGACGGCGAGGCCCGGTTGCTGCTGCGCCGGGAGACCGAGGAAGACCTGTTCCGCCTGGAGGTATGAGAAGTGTCAAGCCAGAAACCGATCAAGGTCGCGTTGCTTGGCTGCGGCACGGTCGGCACCGAGGTGGTCCGGCTGCTCACCGACCAGGCGGCCGACCTGACCGCGCGGGTGGGCGCACCGGTCGAGATCACCGGTATCGCCGTGCGCAGGCCGCACAAGCACCCGGACGTGCCCGCCGAGCTCCTGACGACGGACGCGGAGGCGCTGGTCGCGTCGGACGTCGACGTCGTCGTGGAGGTCATCGGCGGCATCGAGCCCGCCCGCACGCTGCTGCTCGCCGCGTTGCGCTCGGGCAAGGCCGTGGTGACCGCGAACAAGGCGCTGCTCGCCGAGCACTCGGGTGAGCTGTTCGCCGCCTCCGACTCCTCCGGCGCGGACCTGTACTTCGAGGCGGCGGTGGCGGGCGCGATCCCGTTGCTGCGCCCGTTGCGCGAGTCGCTGGCCGGTGACCGCATCACCCGGGTGATGGGGATCGTCAACGGCACCACGAACTTCATCCTCTCCGGGATGGATTCGACCGGGGCGAGCTACGCGGAGACCCTGGAGGAGGCGACCCGGCTCGGGTACGCCGAGGCGGACCCGACGGCCGACGTGGACGGGTTCGACGCCGCGTCGAAGGCCGCGATCCTGGCGTCACTGGCGTTCCACAGCCGGGTGACGGCCGCCGACGTGCACCGCGAGGGCATCGCGTCGGTCAGTGCCGCCGACATCGCCGCCGCGAAGGCCCTTGGTCGCACGGTGAAGCTGCTCGCGATCTGCGAGCGCGTACCCGTCGGCGGAGCCGACAATCAGACGACTGAGAACGGTGCCGCGATCACCGAAGGAATCTCAGTGCGCGTGCACCCGGCGATGATCCCCAAGGCCCACCCGCTGGCGAGCGTGAGCGGCGCGTTCAACGCGGTGTTCGTGGAGGCCGACGCGGCGGGCGAGATGATGTTCTACGGCCAGGGCGCGGGTGGCGCCCCGACCGCCAGCGCGGTGCTCGGCGACCTCGTCGCGGTGGCCCGCAACCGGGTGCACGACGGGCGCGGCCCGCGTGAGTCGGCGTACGCGGCCCTGCCCATCCGGCCGATGGGTCAGACGCCCACGCGTTATCACATCAGCCTCGACGTCGCCGACCGGGCGGGCGTGTTGTCGCAGGTCGCGGCGGTGTTCGCGGAGCACGACGTGAGCATCGCCGCGGTGCGGCAGGAGGGCCGGGTCGACGACGCCAGCCTGGTGATCGTCACCCACGCCGCGACCGACGCGGCGCTGCGGTCGACCGTCGACAAAATCGGCGGGCTGCCCGTGGTTCGGGAAGTGGTCAGCGTGATGCGGGTGGAAGGCGAAGAACTATGACAGCGCAGACGACTGTGCGGCCGGGGTGGCCGGGCATCATCCACGCCTACGCGGACCGGATCCAACTGCCCGAGGGCGCCAAGGTCGTCACCCTCCACGAAGGCGGCACGCCGCTGGTGGCCGCCGAGCACCTGTCGGAGCTGACCGGCTGCCAGGTCTACATCAAGGTCGAGGGTGCGAACCCGACCGGCTCGTTCAAGGACCGCGGCATGACCGTGGCCATGACGTACGCGCTGGCCAGCGGCATCCGCGCGGTGATCTGCGCGTCGACCGGCAACACGTCGGCGAGCGCGGCGGCGTACGCGGCCAAGGCGGGCCTCGCCGCGGCGGTGCTCGTGCCGCGCGGCAAGATCGCGCTGGGCAAGCTCGCCCAGGCGGTCGCGCACGGCGCGAAGATCCTGCAGATCGACGGCAACTTCGACGACTGCCTGGAGCTGGCCTCCAAGACGTCGATCGAGTACCCGATCACGCTGGTCAACTCGGTCAACCCGGTGCGGCTGATCGGCCAGAAGACCGCCGCGTGGGAGATCTGCGACGTGCTCGGCCGCGCGCCGGACGTCCACTGCCTGCCGGTGGGCAACGCGGGCAACATCACCGCGTACTGGCGCGGTTACTCCGATTACCACAACGACGGCGTGATCCCGTCCACGCCGCGGATGTTCGGCTTCCAGGCGGCCGGCTCCGCGCCGCTGGTGCTGGGCGAGCCGGTGGCGAACCCGGAGACCATCGCGACCGCCATCCGGGTGGGCAGCCCGGCGTCGTGGACCGGCGCGGTGGCGGCCAAGGAGGAGTCCGGCGGCCTGTTCGAGGCCGTGACGGACGAGAAGATCCTGGAGGCCTACCGGCTGCTGGCCGCGACCGAGGGCATCTTCGTCGAGCCCGCGTCCGCGACCAGCGTGGCGGGCCTGCTGGCCACGGTCGCCGACGGTCGGCTGCCCAAGGGCTCCACGGTCGTCTGCACGGTCACCGGCCACGGCCTCAAGGACCCGGACACCGCGCTGCTCGGCATGCCCGAGGTGGAGCCGGTGCCGGTGGACCCGGGTGCCGTCGCCACCGCGCTGGAGCTGGCGTGACGGCTGTCCACGCGTACGCGAGCGGCGTTCACGTCACCGTGCCGGGTTCGACGGCGAACCTCGGCTCGGGCTTCGACGCGCTGGGCATGGCGTTGGGCGTGTACGACGAGCTGGAGTTCGCCGTGACCGACGGCGGCCTGGTGGTGGAGGTCTCCGGTGAGGGCGCCTCGGCCGTGCCGACGGACAAGGGTCACCTGGTCGTGCGGGCGTTCCGGGCGGCGTGCGAACTGGTCGGTGTCGACGTGCCGGGGCTGCGGCTGACGTGCCGCAACACGATTCCGCATTCGCGCGGTCTCGGCTCCTCGGCGGCGGCCGTCGTGGCGGGCGTGGCGGCCGGATTCGCCTTGGCCGGTCGCGAGTTGGACACAAGCGCGTTGCAACTCGCCGCGGAGTTCGAGGGCCACGCCGACAACGCCGCGGCGAGCATGTTCGGCGGCGTGGCGATCGCCTGGACGCAGGGTGACCGCTACCGGGCAGTACGTGTGGAACCGCATCCGGGTGTGACGCCGGTCGTGTTGGTGCCGGCGGTGGAATCTTCCACGAAGACGACCCGCGGTCTGCTGCCGTCGAAGGTGCCGCACGAGGACGCGGCGTTCGCCGCGAGCCGGGCGGCGCTGGCCGTGCACGCGCTCTCGACGGACCCCTCGCTGCTGCCCGCCGCGTTGGACGACCGGCTGCACGAGCCGTACCGGGAACCCGCCTGGCCTGCGACGACGCGCCTGGTGCAGGCGTTGCGGGAGGCCGGGGTGGCGGCCGCCGTGTCCGGTGCGGGACCGACGGTCCTGGCCCTCCCGGTGGACGGTGAGCTGCCGTCCGGGGTGGACCTGACGGGGTTCGACGCGCGCCGGGTGTCGATCGACGCGCTCGGGGTGCGGGTTGCGCCACTCGGCTGAGTGATGCGACGCGCCGTGCCCCGGTTGTTGCACCCGGCGGTACCTGCGTCTACCCTCGGGGCCATCAGTCACCGCGCGCACGGGCGCCGGTGTGGTGCCCGGACGTTCGTTCCGGATCGCATTCCTCCAGTGACTTGGCTCTGTGCCGTATGGACGGGGTCGACGCTGGAAGGCACCCGCTCGCCGTGTGACCGAAGTCCCGCACCGGAGGACTCCGCTTTCGTGCGCGTTCCGCGCCGTCCGAAGTCCACCTGAACCGGGACGAAACTGCCGCACCGCATTCCGTCGGACGGCAGGTCCGCTGGGTCGCGTAGGAGGCGCGATTCGGTCAGGAAGGACATGTGTGACCAACACCGATGTACTGAGCAGCCAAGCTCCTGCTGCTCCCAATCCCGCTGCCAGCAGTTCCGGAGCCGAGGAGAACGCTCTGACCACCCCTTCGAACGGCAGCGCCACGCCGCGCAAGCGCGCGGGCCTCTCTGGAATGGTGCTGGCCGAACTCCGTGAACTCGCAGGTCAGTTGGGCATCACCGGCACGGCCGGCCTCCGCAAGGGCGACCTGATCGCGGCCATCAAGGAGCGGCAGGGCGGCACCTCCGGTCGGGGCAGTGCCGCGACGCCGCCCAAGGCCGAGAAGAAGGCCGAGGCGAAGGCCCCAGCGTCCAAGGCGGTCGTCGAGAAGGCGCCCGCGGTGGAGCGTGCCGCCGAGGCTCCCGCCCCGGTGGACAAGCCGACCCAGCAGCAACTCGACGTGGCCGAGCGGCCCGCCGGGGAGGAGGACGGCAACCGCCGCGGCAACCGCCGCCGCCGTTCCGCCAACCGCCCCGCGGGCAGCCCCGTCGAGGCGCCGTCCGGGGACGGGCAGCAGGCCCAGCCGCAGGCCGACCGGCCCGCCCAGGTGGACCGCCAGGTCGACCGTCAGGCGGAGCGGCCCCAGGTCGACCGCCAGCAGGCGGACCGTGCTCAGGGCGACCGTGCTCAGGGCGACCGCCAGCAGGCCGACCGCCAGCAGGGCGAGCGTGCCGAGCGGCAGGACCGCGGTGACCGCCAGGACCGCTCCGAGCAGCGCGAACAGCGCCAGGACCGGGGCGACCGCGGCAACCGCGGTGACCGGCAGGACCGCGGCGACCGGCAGGACCGGAGCGACCGCGGTGGCCGCGACGACCGGGGTGGCCGTGACGACCGCGGTGACCGCGGTGGCCGCGACCAGAACCGCAACCGGCAGCAGAGCGGTCCGAGCGACGACGGTGACGAGGACGGTGGCCGTCGCGGTCGCCGCTTCCGCGACCGCCGCCGCCGTGGTGGCCGCGTCGACGACGGTGGCGGCACGACCGACACCGAAGTGCGCGACGACGACGTCCTGCTGCCCGTGGCGGGCATCCTCGACGTGCTGGAGAACTACGCGTTCGTCCGCACCTCGGGCTACCTGGCCGGGCCGAACGACGTGTACGTGTCGTTGTCGCTGGTCCGCAAGTACGGGCTGCGTCGCGGCGACGCCCTCATCGGCGCCGTGCGGCAGCCGCGTGACGGCGAGCAGCAGCGCCAGAAGTTCAACCCCCTGGTGCGGGTGGACAAGATCAACGGCCTCGACCCGGAGGAGTCCCGCAACCGGCCGGACTTCACCAAGCTGACGCCGCTGTACCCGAACGAGCGCCTGCGCCTCGAGACGGAACCGCACATCCTCACCACGCGCGTCATCGACCTGGTGATGCCGATCGGCAAGGGCCAGCGCGCCCTCGTCGTGTCGCCGCCGAAGGCGGGCAAGACCTCGGTGCTCCAGTCGATCGCGAACGCGATCACGAAGAACAACCCCGAGTGCCACCTGATGGTGGTGCTGGTGGACGAGCGCCCCGAAGAGGTCACCGACATGCAGCGGTCGGTGAAGGGCGAGGTCATCGCCTCCACCTTCGACCGCCCGCCGTCGGACCACACCACGATCTCGGAACTGGCCATCGAACGGGCGAAGCGCCTGGTCGAGATGGGTCACGACGTGGTCGTGCTGCTGGACTCGATCACCCGGCTGGGCCGTGCCTACAACCTCGCGGCCCCCGCGAGCGGCCGGATCCTGTCCGGTGGTGTCGACTCGACCGCGCTGTACCCGCCGAAGAGGTTCCTGGGTGCGGCCCGGAACATCGAGGGCGGCGGCAGCCTCACCGTCATCGCGACGGCCCTGGTCGAGACCGGGTCCGCGGGTGACAGCGTGATCTTCGAGGAGTTCAAGGGCACGGGTAACGCCGAGCTCAAGCTCGACCGGAAGATCGCGGACAAGCGGACCTTCCCGGCGGTGGACGTGGACTCGTCCGGTACCCGCAAGGAAGACCTGCTGCTGTCGCCGGACGAGCTGGCGGTCATGCACAAGCTGCGCAGGGTGCTGCACGCCCTGGACAGCCAGCAGGCCATCGACCTGCTGCTGGACCGCCTGCGCAAGAGCCGCACGAACATCGAGTTCCTGATGCAGGTGGCCAAGACCACCCCGGGTGCGGACAACGACTGACCGCACCCGACCACCGAAGGCCCGTCCGGCACCACGCCGGGCGGGCCTTCGGGCGTCAGCGGCCGTGCCAGGTCGGCGGTGGTCGTGCCAGCTCAGCGGTTGTGCCAGGTCAACAGCGTGAGGCGGGTGCCGCACCGGCTTCGGCGAGCGCGGCCGTGCGGCGGCGTTCGAGGAAGTACTGGGCGACCAGCAGCGCGGTGACCGGCACGCCGAGGCACACGGCGGCCACCACGGGCACGCGCACGCCGTCCAGGAGCAGGCCGAGCACCAGCACGCACACCAGGTACGGCCAGCGCAGCCACCCGCGCTGCCACGCGGCGGTCCACTCGACCGTGCCCGACGCGGCGACGCCCACGGCGACACCCGCGCCGAACACGGGGCCCGACAGGGCGAGGTGGCCCGGAGCCCCCACCAGCACCCCGCCCAGTCCGGTGAGACCGAGGACGGCGGTGCTGAACAGGAACGGCACAGCCAGCCACGTGGTCAACGGCAGCGGACGTCCGACAGCGCACAACACGGGCACAGTGTGGCGTGGGCGCAACGTCGAATGACGCTCTGAGTAGTCCAGCGGTTACCTGGTGCGCCAGATGGTCGGCAACCGGCGGCGAGCGGCTGTGACGCCTGCCACCGGGAACAAGGGTGCCTGACCTCGCGTTGCAGTCGTAGACAGCCGATCTGGCACACTGTCGGGTCGAGTCCGGCTCCGGTTCACCTCGAAGAACAGCAACGAGGACCCGGCGGCCAACGAGGAAAGGGACGAGACGTTGAAGACCGGCATTCACCCCGAGTACGTGACGACCGAGGTCACCTGCGGTTGTGGCAACACCTTCACGACCCGCAGCACCAAGCCGTCCGGCTCCATCCACGTCGAGATCTGCGCCAACTGCCACCCGTTCTACACGGGCAAGCAGAAGATCCTCGACACCGGTGGTCGGGTCGCGCGCTTCGAGGCCCGCTACGGCAAGCGCGCCAAGTAGCTGCCAGAACGGCGTCCACCCCGATTCGCGGGTGGGCGCCGTTGTCGTCTCCGCACCCGCCGAGACCCCTCTAGCAAACCCAAGACCGGAGCAAGATCGTGACGTTGGACGCCCTGCTGGCCGAGCACGCCGAGCTGGAAGCCAAGCTCGCCGACCCCTCGGTGCACGCCGACCAGGCGGGCGCGCGCAAACTCGGCAAGCGCTACGCCGAGCTGACCCCGATCGTGAAGACGGCCCGCGAGCTGGAGCAGGCGAAGTCCGACCTGGAGACGGCCCGCGAGCTGGCCGCGGAGGACTCGACGTTCGCCGAGGAGGCCGAGGAGCTGGCCAAGGCCGTCCCGGCGCTGGAGTCGAAGCTGACCGAACTCCTGCTCCCGCGCGACCCGCACGACGGCGCGGACGTCGTGCTGGAGATCAAGTCCGGTGAGGGCGGCGAGGAGTCGGCCCTGTTCGCGGGCGACTTGCTGCGGATGTACCTGCGGTACGCCGAACGCCACGGCTGGAAAGCCGAAGTGCTCGACGGCACGGATTCCGACCTGGGCGGCTTCAAGGACGTCACGGTGGCCATCAAGAGCCGCACCGACACCCCTGACGGCGTGTGGTCGCGGCTGAAGTACGAGGGCGGCGTGCACCGCGTGCAGCGGGTGCCGGTGACCGAGTCGCAGGGGCGCATCCACACCTCCGCCGCCGGTGTCCTGGTGTTCCCGGAGACCGAGGACGTCGAGATCGAGATCGACGAGAACGACCTGCGGGTGGACGTGTTCCGCTCGTCCGGCAAGGGCGGCCAGAGCGTCAACACGACCGACTCGGCGGTGCGCATCACGCACCTGCCCACCGGCATCGTGGTGTCCTGCCAGAACGAGCGCAGCCAGCTGCAGAACAAGGCGCGCGCCATGCAGGTGCTCCAGGCGCGGCTGACCGCGTTGGCCGAGGAGAAGCAGCAGCAGGAGGCGTCGGACGCCCGGCGCGTCCAGATCCGCACGGTCGACCGGTCCGAGCGGGTGCGGACCTACAACTTCCCGGAATCACGCATCTCCGACCACCGTGTCGGGTACAAAGCGCATAACCTGGATCAAGTGCTCGACGGCGATCTGGACGCGGTTCTCGACGCGCTGGCGGCGGCTGACCGCGCGGAGCGACTCGCCGGCGGGTGACGCGACGAGAGGGGCGCGCGATGGCGGAACTCCTGGTGAACCCGCAGAGCGCCCCGCTCGACACGGCGGTGGAGATCGTGCTGAGAGGCCTGCGGCCGGATCAGCCCGTGACGTTGCGTGCGACCACCGGTGACCATGCGTCGTCGGCGGTGTTCCTGGCGGACGAGCGCGGCGTGGTGGACGTGACGCGGCACGCCCCGATCGAGGGCTCGTACGCGGGTGTTGACCCGATGGGGCTGTTCTGGTCGATGACGCCGACGCCCGACGACCCGCTTCCGTGCACGATCGTCGAGGCGGTCGGCGTCGGCCGGGTCGAGCTGGACCGCCGCACCGTGCCCGTGGGCGTGCGGCGGACCGAAGTCGCCGAGAACGGCCTGGTCGGCGTGCTGTTCGAGCCGGACGACGACGAAACCCACCCCGGCGTGGTGGTGCTGAGCGGGTCCGAGGGCGGCCTGCACGAGCTGGACGCCGCGCTGCTCGCGGGCCACGGGTTCGCCGCGTTGACGCTCGCCCACTTCGGTGTGCCGGGCACGCCGGACGACCTGGTCGAGATCCCGTTGGAGAACATCGGCCGGGGCATCGACTTCCTCAAGGAGCGCGCGGGCGAGGTCGGCGTCATCGGTGGTTCGCGCGGCGGGGAGCTGGCGCTGTTGGCCGGTGCGACGTTCCCGCAGGTCAGGGCCGTGGTGAGCGTGGTCGGCAGTGGTGTGGTGACGCAGTGCGTCGGGCCCGGCTCCCGGTTGCTGACGAAGCTGGACCACGAGGCCGCGTCGTGGACGTTCAAGGGCAGGCCGCTGCCGTACCTGCCGTACTCGATCCCGGACGAGCTGCGCCGGCGCGTCGTGAACGGCGAGCCGGTGCCGCTGCGGCTGGCGTTCGACCTCACCGACGGCATCCCGGAGGACACCGAGATCCCGGTCGAGCGGATCGCCGGGGGTGTGTTGCTCCTCTCATCCGGGCAGGACGAGTCGTGGCCGTGCCTGGAGCTGAGCGAGGTCGCCGCGCGCCGGTTGGCCGAGCACGGGCACCCGCACCGGCACGAGCACGTGGTGTACCCCGAGGCAGGACACCTGATCGCGGGCCCGCCGCACCGGCCGACCACGGATGTCGTCATTCCCGGTCCCGGCGTGCGGTTCTCCGTGGGCGGCACGCCCGCCGCCACCGCCGCCGCGCGGGCCGACGCGTGGCGTCGCACGGTTGAGTTCTTGTCGGACCAACTGGGCACCTAATGTGTCGCTTATGAGCGCACACTTTGACGTCGTGGTCCTCGGTGCGGGGCCAGGCGGGTACGTCGCCGCGATCCGCTCGGCCCAGCTGGGGCTGAAGACGGCGGTCATCGAGGAGCGTTACTGGGGCGGGGTCTGCCTGAACGTGGGCTGCATCCCGTCGAAGGCGCTCCTGCGCAACGCGGAGCTCGCCCACCTGTTCACACACGAGCAGAAGACCTACGGCATCCAGGTCGAAGGCACGGTCAAGTTCGACTACGGCGTCGCGTACGAGCGCAGCCGCAAGGTCGCGGACGGGCGCGTCAAGGGCGTGCACTTCCTGATGAAGAAGAACGGCATCACCGAGTACAACGGTCGGGGGACGTTCGTCGACGCGAACACCATCCAGGTGGGTGACGAGACCGTCACGTTCTCGCACGCGATCATCGCGGCCGGTGCGACGACCCGCCTCCTGCCGGGGACGAAGCTGTCCGACCGGGTGGTGACGTACGAAGAGCAGATCATGTCGCAGGACCTGCCCGAGAGCGTCATCATCGCGGGTGCGGGCGCCATCGGCGTCGAGTTCGCGTACGTGCTGCACAACTACGGCGTGAAGGTCACCATCGTCGAGTTCCTGGACCGCGTGGTGCCGCTGGAGGACGTCGAGGTCTCGACCGAGCTGGCCAAGCGGTACAAGCGGCTGGGCATCGACGTGCGCACGTCCACCAGGGTCGAGTCGATCGACGACTCCGGCTCCCGCGTGCGCGTGACCGTGTCGAAGGACGGCAAGCAGGAGGTCCTGGAGGCCGACAAGGTCCTGCAGGCCATCGGCTTCCAGCCCCGGGTCGAGGGCTACGGCCTGGAGAACACCGGTGTGCAGCTCACCGAGCGCGGTGCGATCGCCATCGACGGCCGGTGCCGCACGAACGTGGACAACATCTTCGCCATCGGTGACGTGACGGCGAAGCTGATGCTGGCGCACGCCGCCGAGTCCATGGGCGTCATCGCCGCGGAGACCATCGCGGGCGCGGAGACCATGGAGCTGGACTACGTGATGATCCCGCGCGCCACCTACTGCCAGCCGCAGATCGCGTCGTTCGGGTGGACCGAGGCGCAGGCCCGGGAGAAGGGCTTCGACGTCCGGGTGGCGAAGTTCCCGTTCACCGCGAACGGGAAGGCGCACGGCATCGGCGACTCGGCCGGGTTCGTGAAGCTGATCAGCGACGCCAAGTACGGCGAGCTGCTCGGCGGTCACCTGATCGGACCGGACGTGACCGAGCTGCTGCCCGAGCTGACGCTGGCGCAGCAGTGGGACCTGACCGTGCACGAGGTGGCGCGCAACGTGCACGCGCACCCGACGTTGGGCGAGGCGGTCAAGGAAGCGGTGCACGGCCTGGCCGGACACATGATCAACTTCTGATCTGGCCTACCCTTTCCGGTATGACCCGACACCCGCTGCGGCTGGCCATCATCGAAGCGGAACGCATGCTGGCCGCGGCGGGTGTGGACAGTCCGCGGGTGGACGCCGAGCTGCTGGCCGCCCACGTGCTCGGCGTCGAGCGGTCGCGGCTGCCCCTGATCCCGTTGGTCGACCCGCCGGTGGTGGACGCGCTGCACAAGGTCGTGGTGCAGCGCGCGAAGCGCATCCCGTTGCAGCACATCACCGGCCGGTCGCACCTGGGCGGCGTGGACCTGGAGGTCGGTCCGGGCGTGTTCGTCCCGCGCCCGGAGACCGAGCTGATGCTCGAATGGGGACTGTCCACAGTGGCCGCGTCGGCGGGGTCCGCTCCGGTCGTCGTGGACCTGTGCACGGGCTCCGGCGCGCTCGCCCTCGCCGTGGCGCACCGGCTGCCCCGCGCGTCCGTGCACGCGCTCGAGCGCGACCACGCCGCGCTGGCCTGGGCGCGCCGCAACGCCGAGGCCCGCAGCGCCGCCGGCGACACCCCGATCACGCTCCACGCGGGCGACGTGACCGCGCCGGACGTCCTGTCCGATCTGGACGGCGAGGTGGACCTGGTCCTGTGCAACCCGCCGTACGTGCCGGACGCGACCGAGGTCCAGCCCGAAGTCGCCGACCACGACCCGCGCCAGGCCGTCTTCGGCGGACCGGACGGCCTCGACGTGATCCGGCACGTCGTCGCCCTGGCCGCCCGCCTGCTCAAGCCCGGCGGCCACGTGGCGATCGAGCACGACGACACCCAGGGCGAGTCGGTGCCCGCCCTGCTCGCCGCCCGCCGCGTCCTCACCGACGCCGCCGACCACCCCGACCTGGCCGGCCGCCCCCGCTACGCCACCGCCCGCCGCGTCTGACCCGCTGTCAAGGGCCGGCCAGTTCGATCATCCGGGCCAGCCGTGCGCGGGTCGTCTCCCACTCCTCGGGTGGGCCTGCGGAGTAGAGGACGTATTCGACGCCGTTCGACTCCCAGAACGCGGTGGCCACTCGTTTCGGGCCGGAGGTCGCGCTTTCGTCGAATTCCCAGCTGACCGCCGGGTGGCTCCGGATCGTGGTCGCGGAGAGCGTCACCCGGCGGTGGCCGGGTTCACGTTCGCGCTGCGCGGCGGCCTCGGTGATGCGGTCCAGCAGCGGTTTCGAGGAGTCGGTGACCGGTGCTCCGCCCAACCTCACCTCGCGGCGTGGAGACGTCGGATCGGCGGCCACGAGGGTGGTGTCGACCGTGCCGGTGGTGACCGGCCACTGCACGGGGATCGCGGTGACGAGGCCGTTCGGCGCTTCTACCCGTTTGAGGTCCGGGGGCAGGTTCGCCGTGGTGGTGGTCGTGGTGACCGGAGTGGTCGACGTCGTGGACTCCGCGGCCGTGGTCGTCGTGGTGGTGATTACCGGGAGCGCCGGTGTCGTCGCCGCAGCGGCGGCGGTCGGCTCGGGCGGCTGGGTGTCCAACGTCAGATAGCCCGCCGTGGCCGCCACGGCGACGTACACGGCGGCGAAGGACAACGCGAGGGGAAGGGCGCCGATCTGGTTTTTCGCATTCACCGGACGCCTCACCATCGGGATAATCTGGACGTCAACGCTCCGGCGAGTAAAACGGAGAACCGGCAATGCCTGTCAATGGGCCGAACGAGTGGAGCGCATTGCGCACCTGGCTCGCCGACCGCGTCGCGCGCCCGATCGACCTCGCCGGTTTCGCCGAACTCGACCGCGTCCGCCTCACCCGCTCGCTCGCCGCCGTGACCAGAACCCTGGGCGAAGGCCACGTCGACGAGAGCCACGTCGCGGCCGCCGTGGTGCGCGGCGAACTCGACCACGGCGGCAGCCCGAGGGCGAACGACCTCCTGCGCTCGCACCTGGCCACAGCTCTCGCCGCACGAACCGCCGAAGTCCGCAGCATCACCCCGGACGGCGGGCTCGCCGTCACCGACCGCCACCAGCTGGCCGAGTGCCGCGCCCTCGCCGACGAGATCCTGGCGCTGAGCCCCGACCCGGAGCTGATCGCGTTCGCGGTCGACCTCCAGCACCGCCTCGACCGCGCGCAACGCTGGCGCTGGGTCGAACCGGACGTGTGGACGGCGGCCGTCGTCGCCCTCGCGGTCCTGGTGCTGCCGTTCGTCGGCAGCGCGATCGACAACCCCGTGGTCACCGCCGCCGGCGTGCTCGTGGGCGGCGCGCTCGTCTTCGGTTTCGTGATGACGCACCGCAAACCGCAGTGGGCCGTCGACGCGGACACCGCCTTCCGCCGACCCCGTCCATGACCTCCGCCGCTGCCCTCCGCCGTGCTGTGCTTGGATCACCAACGTGAGCACGGTCTACGATTGCAGCGTCCAGGCTGATCGGGCGGCAGGCCTCGCCGCCGCCGCGGGCGCGGTGCGCTCCGGGCGCCTCGTGGTCCTCCCCACCGACACCGTCTACGGCATCGGCTGCGACGCGTTCGAAGCGTCCGCCGTCCGCTCCCTGCTGGAAGCCAAGGGCCGGGGCCCGGACATGCCGGTACCGGTGCTGGTCGGTTCGTGGACCACCATCGACGGTCTGGTCCTCAGCGTCCCCAGGCAGGCACGCGCGCTGATCGAGGCGTTCTGGCCGGGCGGGCTGTCCCTCGTCCTGCCGCACGCGCCGTCGCTGTCGTGGGACCTCGGTCACACGCGCGGCACGGTGATGCTGCGCATGCCGCTGCACCCGGTCGCCCTCGAACTGCTCCGCGACGTCGGCCCGATGGCCGTGTCCAGTGCGAACAAGTCCGGCTTCCCGCCCGCCGGCACCGCCCAGGAGGCCAGGGACCAGCTCGGCGAGGACGTCGGCGTGTACCTGGACGGTGGTCCGGCCGTGGAGAACACCGCCTCCACCATCGTCGACCTGACCGGCCCGGACCCGGTCGTGCTGCGCGAAGGCGCGGTGCCGCTCGCCGAGGTGTCCAAGGCGCTCGGCGTCGAAGTCGAGGTCGCCCGCTAGTGGATCTTCCCGATCGGAGTAGCGTGGTGGTCCCATCGACCGAACCACATGATCACGTCGATCCACCCGACACCCCATTGCCGAGGGGCTAGCCTGCCGTGGGCCAGTTGCCTGCCGTGTCCAACGTCCTCCCCGTCCGGGAGTACCTGCTCGTCGCGCTGACCGCCGCGGTCGTGACGTTCCTGCTCGTCGGCCTGGTGCGCGCGCTGGCGTTCAAGATCGGCGCGGTCGCCTACCCGCGCCAACGCGACGTGCACGTCAAGCCCATGCCGCGGATGGGCGGGCTCGCCATGTACGGCGGGGTGCTGGGCGGGATGCTGCTCGCGCACCAGCTGCCGGTGCTGCGGTCGGCGTTCGACTTCTCCTACGACCCGTACGCGGTGATCGTGGGCGGCGGCGTGATCGTCCTGGTCGGCGTGCTGGACGACCGGTTCGAGCTCGACTCCCTGACGAAACTCGCCGGCCAGGTCACCGCGGCGGGCATCCTGGTGCTGTTCGGTCTCCAGTGGCTGTACTTCTGGGTGCCGTGGGGCGACGGCGACGGGAGCACCGGGTCGCTGCTGTCGCTGGACCAGAACCAGGGCGCGATCCTGAGCGTGCTGCTGGCCGTGACCATGGTCAACGCGATGAACTTCGTGGACGGCCTGGACGGCCTCGCGGCGGGCATCGGCCTCATCGCCGCCGCGGCCACCTGCGTGTTCTCCATCGGCCTGCTGGCCAACAACGGCGGTGACGTGGGCGCGTACCCGCCCGCGCTGATCGCCGCCACGCTGGCCGGCGCGTGCCTGGGCTTCCTGCCGCACAACTTCAACCCGGCGCGCATCTTCATGGGCGACTCCGGGTCGATGCTGATCGGCCTGATGCTCGCCGCGGCCACCATCTCCGCCTCCGGCAAGATCAACTACGAGTCCGTGCGCGCGACCGAGGTCCTCGGCCTGCTCTCGCCGCTGGTCGTGGTGGCCGCCGTGCTGTTCGTGCCGCTGCTCGACCTGCTGATGGCCGTGGTGCGGCGCACCCGGCGCGGCGAGAGCCCGTTCTCCGCGGACAAGATGCACCTGCACCACCGGCTGCTGGAGATCGGCCACTCCCAGCGCCGCGCGGTGCTGTTGATCTACTTGTGGGCGGGTGTGCTGGCGTTCGGCGCGGTCGCGTTGACGTTGTTCGACGTCGTCGTGGTGGTCTGGTGCCTCGCCATCGGACTTGTTCTCGCACTGTTGGTCTCCGCGATTCCCAGACTTCGCGAAGTGCGCCGCTCCTGACGGGCGGTGCCGTCCGTCCCTCGAGCCGATCCCGAACCGACACACCGGACGGCCCCGAAGCGGCGTGCGACGCCGCGATCGACCTCGACCTGACGTTCTGCAGCCCCGATGGTGGGGCGACCACCAAGACCTCTTTACACTCGGTATCGACCAGTGGGAAGGGGTGACATGAGCCAGGACAGTTCTCAGGCCAAGACGGAGTGGACCCACGAGGCCGTCGTGCAGCGACTCGCCGGCGAGATGTACCGCGGCGCGCTGTGGGCGGCGCTCGCGACCGTTGCCGTCGGCGCGGTTCTGTGGACCGTGCTGGCCGGTGTCCCCGGCCTGGTCAGCGCCCTCATCGGCGGTGCGCTCGCCTGCTTGTCGTCGGTCCTGACGCTGGTGGTGATGCGCAAGACCGCCGCGTTGCCGCTGCAGGTCATCATGGTCGCCGCGTTCGCCGGGTTCCTCGGCAAGCTCCTGCTGCTGATCGCGGTGATGTTGCTGGTGCGCAGGTTCCCGGAGCTGAACGACAACGCGCTCGCCATCACGATGGTGTCGACCATCCTCGTGGCCACCTTCATGGAGGTGCGCGCCTCCAAGCGCAGTCGCAGTCAGATGGTCGTCCCGACCCCTGGAAACACCTGATCTACCGACTGGTACGGTGCGCGCAAGACGGGACACCCAGGTAGGTGGGGTGCCTCTCGCAGGCGCTTGCGGTCCGTAAGGTACGTTAAGTCCCGATCGTGACGATTCCCCCGGCGGAGTGAACGCCGGCCGGGAGAACCGGAAGGAACACAGTGACCACGATGGTGCTGGCTGCGGGTGATGAGTTCGTCGCACCCGGTGTGAAGGACTTCTTCCTGCCACCGATCTTCGGCGAAGTCACCAAGCCCATGGTGCTTCTGGTGCTCTCGATCCTGATCATCGGTGTGTTCTTCATCGCGGCGACCCGCAACCTGAAGCTCGTCCCGAGCAAGTTCCAGTTCGCTGCGGAGTCGCTCTACGACGTCGGGCGCAACTCGATCGCGCGAGAGCAGATCGGCGCCAAGGACTTCCGGCCGTACGTGCCGCTGGTCCTCACGATCTTCACGTTCATCCTGGTGAACAACCTGTTCGGGCTCATCCCGTTCGTGCAGTTCCCCACGATGTCGCACATCGGCTTCCCGTTGGCCGTGTCGTTGCTCGTCGTTTACCCGGTGTACCACTTCGCCGGGATCCGTCGACACGGCCTCGTCGGCTACCTGAAGAACCAGACGATGCCGCCCGGTGCGCCGTGGTTCGTGCTGCCGCTGCTGATCCCGATCGAGTTCTTCCAGAAGTTCGTGCTGAACCCGCTCACGCTCGCGATCCGAGTTTTCGCGGCCATGTTCGCGGGGCACCTGCTGCTGCTGGTGTTCACCCTTTCGGGCGAGTACCTGCTGTTCGCGGGCGGAGTCACCGTGGTGGTGGCGCCCGTCGCCTTCTTCTTCGCCATCGCATTGACGTTCCTCGAAGCGCTGATCATGGTGTTGCAGGCCTACATTTTCGCTCTGCTGTCAGCCAGCTACATCGGCGCGGCGCTGGCTGAAGAGCACTGAGAAATATCAAGCCTCCGATCCGCGGGTGTTCCGCGGACCGAAGTGAAAGGGAACAGCACAAGTGAGCGCTATCACTGTTGCGCAGAACGCCTTCGACCTCAACCCGGGTCTGGCGGCCATCGGCTACGGCCTCGCGGCCATCGGCCCCGGCATCGGCGTGGGTCTGATCTTCTCCTCGGTCATCAGCGGCACCGCCCGTCAGCCCGAGGCCCGCGGCGTGCTGCTGGGCCTGGCCTGGACCACGTTCGCCATCGTCGAGGTGCTCGCGCTGCTCGGCTTCGTCGTCTACTTCCTCGCCACCGGCTGATCCCGTTCATCGCATTTAGGAGAGGTTTGTGATGAATACCCTCGTCTTGGCTGCAGAAGAAGGGGCGATCAACCCGGTTCTTCCGCACACGTCGGAGATCATCCTCGGCCTGATCGCGTTCCTGCTGCTGTTCTTCGTCATCAAGAAGTTCGTGTCGCCGCGCTTCGAGACGTTGTACGCGGAACGTGCCGCCAAGATCGAGGGCGGGATCGAGAAGGCCGAGCAGGCTCAGGCGCAGGCCCAGCAGGCGCTGGAGCAGTACAAGGCGCAGCTCGCCGAGGCACGCGCCGAGGCGGCCCGCATCCGCGACGACGCCCGCATCGAGGGTGAGCAGATCATCAGCGAGCTGCGCGCCAAGGCGCAGGAGGAGTCCGCGCGGATCGTCGCGCAGGGGCAGACCCAGCTCGAGACGCAGCGCGCGCAGATCGTCGCGGAGCTGCGGGGCGAGTTGGGCCGACTGGCCATCGACCTGGCGGACCGGGTCGTCGGCGAGTCGCTGGAGGACGAGGTGCGCCGCCGGGGCACCGTCGACCGCTTCCTCTCCGAGCTCGACGGCACGTCGGCTCCGGCCGTCAAGTGAGGGAACGCCGATGACGCTGCACGCCGCCAGCCGTGAGGCCCTGGCCGCCGCCGAACTGCGGCTGCTGGAGGTCGTCGACGGCACGAAGGACAGCGCGGCCCTGGGCAAGCTGGGCAACGAGCTGTTCGCGGTCGTGAGCCTGCTGTCGGCGCAGCCCGCGCTGCGCCGGGCGCTGGCCGACAACTCCTCCGATGCGGAGGCCCGCGAACAGCTGCTGCACGGTCTGCTCGACGGCAAGGTCGACGACGTGACCGTGCAGGTGCTGGCCACGGTCGTCACCGCCCGCTGGTCCAGCCCGCGCGAGCTGGTCGACGGCGTCGAGTCGCTGGCCCGTACCACGCTGCTGGTGCGGGCGGAGCGGGACGGCGTCCTCGACTCGGTCGAGGACGAGCTGTTCCGGCTCGGCCGCATCATCGCGGGCAACCACGACCTGGAGCTGGCGCTGTCCGACCCGACGGCGGAGCCCGCCGGCAAGGTCGCGCTGGTCGACGGCCTCGTGGCGGGCAAGGTCGACGAGACCACCAAGACCCTGGTGGACCAGCTCGTCCGCGAACCCCGCGGCCTGGGGGTCGTCAACGGCCTGAGCGACCTCGCGTCGCTCGCGGCCAAGCGTCGGGAACGTTCCGTCGCCTACGTCCGTTCCGCCGTCGAGTTGGACGCGGCGCAGCAGGACCGCCTCGAAGCCACGCTGACCCGGATCTACTCCAGGCCGATCGCACTGCACGTGGAGGTCGACCCCACGCTGCGCGGTGGCCTGCTGATCAAGATCGGCGACGAAGTCATCGACGGAAGCGTGGCCGGTCGGCTGGCGTCACTGCGCCGCGACCTCGCCGGCTGACCGACCGGAACCGCGGCCCACAAGCCCCTTTCCCAGAACGAAGTGAGAGCAGGAACGACATGGCGGAGCTGACGATCTCGTCGGACGAGATCCGCAGTGCGATCGAGAAGTACGTCTCGACCTACTCCCCGGAAGTCAGCCGGGAAGAGGTCGGCGTCGTCGCGGAGACCTACGACGGCATCGCCATCGTCGAGGGTCTGCCCGGCACCATGACCAACGAGCTGCTGGAGTTCCCCGGCGGCGTGCTCGGCGTGGCCCTGAACCTGGAAGTCCGCCAGATCGGCGCGGTCATCCTGGGTGACTTCGACAAGATCGAAGAAGGCCAGGAGGTCAAGCGGACCGGCCAGGTGCTCTCCGTGCCGGTCGGCGACGGCTTCCTGGGCCGCGTGGTGAACCCGCTCGGCCAGCCGATCGACGGCCTCGGCGACATCGTGGCCGACGACAACCGCGCCCTGGAGCTCCAGGCCGCGTCGGTGCTGCAGCGCCAGCCGGTGAACGAGCCGATGCAGACCGGCATCAAGGCCATCGACTCGATGACCCCGATCGGTCGCGGTCAGCGCCAGCTGATCATCGGCGACCGCAAGACCGGCAAGACCGCGGTCTGCATCGACACGATCATCAACCAGAAGAAGGCCTGGGAGTCGGGCGACCCGAAGCAGCAGGTCCGCTGCGTCTACGTCGCCATCGGCCAGAAGGGCTCCACCATCGCGGGCGTCAAGACCGCGCTGGAGGAGGCGGGCGCGCTGGAGTACACCACCATCGTCGCCGCCCCCGCGTCCGACTCGGCCGGCTTCAAGTGGCTCGCGCCGTACACCGGCTCGGCCATCGGCCAGCACTGGATGTACCAGGGCAAGCACGTCCTGATCATCTTCGACGACCTGACCAAGCAGGCGGAGGCGTACCGCGCCATCTCGCTGCTGCTGCGCCGCCCGCCGGGCCGCGAGGCGTACCCGGGCGACGTCTTCTACTTGCACTCGCGCCTGCTGGAGCGCTGCGCGAAGCTGTCCGACGAGATGGGCGGCGGCTCGATGACCGGTCTGCCGATCATCGAGACCAAGGCCAACGACGTGTCGGCGTACATCCCGACCAACGTCATCTCGATCACCGACGGCCAGTGCTTCCTCGAGTCCGACCTGTTCAACGCCGGTGTGCGCCCGGCCGTCAACGTGGGTATCTCGGTGTCCCGCGTCGGTGGCGCCGCGCAGATCAAGGCGATGAAGGACGTCGCGGGCTCGCTGCGGCTGGACCTGTCGCAGTTCCGCGAGCTGGAGGCGTTCTCCGCCTTCGCCTCCGACCTGGACGCCGCTTCGCGCGCCCAGCTGGAGCGCGGCGCGCGCCTGGTCGAGCTGCTCAAGCAGGGCCAGTACTCGCCGGTGCCGGTCGAGGAGCAGGTCGTCTCGATCTTCCTCGGCACCAGGGGTCACTACGACGACCTCCCGGTGGGCGACGTCCGCCGCTTCGAGTCGGAGTTCCTGGACCACGTGCGGCGCGGCCACGACGTGATCCTGTCGGACATCCGTGAGTCGAAGAAGTTGTCCAAGGACGCCGAGCAGGGCATCGTTGACGCTGTCAACGCGTTCAAGCAGCAGTTCACCGCATCGAACGGCGCCCCGGTGGTCAACGAGGCGCAGGCCGACGCGATGGACGCCGACAAGGTCGGACAGGAGTCGGTGAAGGTCAACCGACCCGCTCCGACCAAGAAGTGACGTAGGCATGGCAGCACAGATTCGCGAGCTGCGCCAACGGATCCGAACGGTCAACTCGACCAAGAAGATCACCAAGGCGTACGAGCTCATCGCCACGTCTCGTCTCGCCAAGGCGCAGACGAGGGTCGCGGCGTCGCGCCCCTACGCGGAGGAGATCACCTCGGTCCTCTCCGCGCTGGCAACGGCGTCCGCGAACCTCGACCACCCGTTGCTGACCGAGCGCAAGGAACCCAGGCGAGCCGGTGTGCTGGTCGTGACCAGCGACAAGGGCATGTGCGGCGGCTACAACGCCAACGTGCTCAAGGCCGCCGAGGAGCTGTTCACGCTGCTGCGGTCCGAGGGCAAGGAGCCCGTGCTCTACGTCATCGGCCGCAAGGGCGTGGGCTACTACAAGTTCCGCCGTCGCGCGATGGCGGGCGAGTGGACCGGGTTCTCGCAGCTCCCGCAGTACGTCAACGCCGTCGAGGCCGGTGACGCGCTGGTCGAGGCGTTCGTCGCGGGCAGCGACGACGAGGGCGACCAGCCCGGACCGGACGGCATCCTCGGCGTGGACGAGCTGCACGTGGTCTACACCGAGTTCCGGTCCATGCTCAGCCAGACGCCGGTCGCCAAGCGGATCGCGCCGATGGAGGTCGAATACGACCCGGAGCCGCAGCGGCTGCAGTCGGTGTACTCGTTCGAACCGAACGCCGAGGCGTTGTTGGGCGCGTTGTTGCCCAAGTACGTCAAGACCAGGCTCTTCTCGGCACTGCTGGACGCGGCGGCCTCGGAGTCGGCGGCGCGACGGACCGCGATGAAGGCGGCGACGGACAACGCCACCGAACTGGTCCGGAACCTCAGCCGCCAGGCGAACCAGGCGCGCCAGGCCCAGATCACCCAGGAGATCAGCGAGATCGTCGGTGGCGCCTCCGCGCTTACCGGTGGCGCAGGAAGTGATGAGTGACATGAGTGCTACTGCCACCACCACCCGCACCGGCCGTGTGGCCCGGGTGATCGGTGCCGTCGTCGACGTGGAGTTCCCGCGTGACGCGGTGCCGGAGCTGTTCAACGCCCTGCACGTGGAGATCACCTACGAGGCGGTCGCCAAGACCCTGACCCTGGAGGTCGCCCAGCACCTGGGTGACAACCTGGTCCGCACCATCTCGATGCAGCCGACCGACGGCCTGGTCCGCGGTGCGGCCGTGGTCGACACCGGCAAGGCCATCAGCGTGCCCGTCGGCGACGTCGTCAAGGGGCACGTGTTCAACGCCCTGGGCGACTGCCTGGACAAGCCCGGCCTCGGCCGTGACGGCGAGCAGTGGGGCATCCACCGCAAGGCTCCGTCGTTCGACCAGCTCGAGGGCAAGACCGAGATCCTGGAAACGGGCATCAAGGTCATCGACCTGCTGACCCCGTACGTCAAGGGCGGCAAGATCGGCCTGTTCGGCGGCGCGGGCGTGGGCAAGACGGTGCTCATCCAGGAGATGATCACCCGTATCGCCCGCGAGTTCTCCGGCACGTCGGTGTTCGCCGGCGTCGGCGAGCGCACCCGTGAGGGCACCGACCTCCTCCTCGAGATGGAGGAGATGGGCGTTCTCAACGACACCGCCCTGGTGTTCGGCCAGATGGACGAGCCGCCCGGCACGCGTATGCGGGTCGCGCTGTCCGCGCTGACGATGGCGGAGTACTTCCGCGACGTGCAGGGCCAGGACGTGCTGCTGTTCATCGACAACATCTTCCGGTTCACCCAGGCGGGCTCGGAGGTGTCGACCCTGCTGGGCCGCATGCCTTCCGCCGTGGGTTACCAGCCGACGCTGGCGGACGAGATGGGTGAGCTCCAGGAGCGCATCACCTCGACGCGCGGTAAGTCGATCACCTCGCTGCAGGCCATCTACGTGCCCGCGGACGACTACACCGACCCCGCGCCGGCCACCACGTTCGCCCACCTGGACGCGACGACGGAGCTTTCCCGTCCGATCTCCCAGAAGGGCATCTACCCGGCGGTGGACCCGCTGTCGTCCTCGTCCCGGATCCTCGAGCCGTCGATCGTCGGCGAGGAGCACTACCGGGTGGCGCAGGAGGTCAAGCGGATCCTGCAGAAGTACAAGGAACTGCAGGACATCATCGCGATCCTCGGTATGGACGAGCTGTCCGAAGAGGACAAGGTCCTCGTCGGTCGCGCCCGTCGCCTGGAGCGCTTCCTCGGCCAGAACTTCATCGTGGCCGAGAAGTTCACCGGCCAGCCGGGTTCCTTCGTGCCGATCAAGGACACGATCGAGGCGTTCGACCGCGTCTGCAAGGGCGAGTTCGACCACTTCCCGGAGCAGGCGTTCTTCTCCTGCGGCGGTCTGGACGACGTCGAGGCCAACGCCAAGAAGCTCGCGGGCAAGTAAGCTCTCCCGCACGCACCGAAGGGCCGTTCCCGTTGGGGGACGGCCCTTTCGGCTTGTCCGGGGACTTGTTCAGCCGGCGCCCCAGCCGAGGGCGCGGGAGATCGCCAACCCGCACGTCCGCACGGCGGGCACGAGGGTGTCCGTGCGCGTTCCCGTCGGCACCACGGCGGACACGGCGGCCACCACGTCACCGTTCTGGCCGCGCACGGGTGCGGCGACCGAGTACGTGATCATCTCGATCTGGCGGTCGCTGACGGCGTAACCGTCCCGGCGCACGCGGGCCAGCACCTCGCGCAGTTCGCCGGACGACACGATCGTCTTCGGCGTGTACCGCTTCAACGGCGCCGCCAACACCGATTCCTGCACGGCGACCGGCGCGGCGGCCAGCAGCACCAGGCCGACGCCCGTGCAGTGCAACGGCATCCGGCTGCCGACGCGCGTCACCACGTTCACCGCGTCACGCGCCGAGATCCGCTCGACGTACACGACCTCCGTGCCGTCCCGCACGGCCAACTGCACGTTGTGCCGCGTGACCTCGTACAGGTCCTCCAGGAACGGCAACGCGCGGTCCCGCAGGTCCAGGCTGCCCGGTGACAGCGCGCCCAGCTCCAGCAGCCTCAGGCCCACGGAGTACCGCCCGTCCGGCGTCCGGTCGAGGGCGCGCAGCTCCACCAGGGACGCCACCAACCGGTGCGTGGTGCTCAGCGGCAGACCGGAGTGGCGGCTCAGCTCGGACAGCGTCACCGCGGGGCGGTCCACGGTGAACACGGACAGCAGTGAGAACGCGCGCTCCAGCAGCGACTTCGGTGTCGTCACGCGCCCAGTCTTCCACTGACCGGAAACGATGGCGGTCGCAACCGGTCGAAGACCCGCCTGTCAACCTGCCGACCGGGTGGGGTGATGCTCACAACGGCTGTGGCACATCCGTGAGGGTTTCCGCGTTTGCCTTGGTAGAGGCCTTGGAGGTGATCGCCGTGACCGCCGTTGGGGCGCCCGCCGGCCGGGTGGTATCGCATGGAGGAATAGCCAGGGGGTGGCTGGTGCGGCACGGTCTTCCGGTGACCGTTTAGACTGCGGTTGACTCCAGTCGACGAGGGAGATGCGCGTGGCCGAGATGACCGTCCAGTTGGTCGCCGTGGAACGCCGCCTGTGGTCCGGCACGGCCACCACGGTGGTCGCGCAGACGCTCGAGGGCGAGATCGGCATCCTGCCCGGCCACGAGCCCGTGCTCGGGCAGTTGGTCGAGGGTGGCGTGGTCCGGATCCGGACCACCGACAACGAACTCGTGACGGCGGCTGTGCACGGTGGGTTCCTCTCCGTGACCGGTGAGGGCGTGAGCATCCTCGCCGAGGCGGCGGAACTCTCCCACGAGATCGACGTCGAGCAGGCCCGCGCGGACGTCCAGCACGCCGACGACGTGCAGCGGGCACGGGCCATCGCGCGGCTCCGCGCCGCGGGACACACGGCCTGACGCGGACGAACGGACAAACGCCGTGGGGATCGCCGAACTGGTCGGGGTGGTCCTGTTCGGCGCGGTGGTGATCCTCGCGTATGTCACGTGGCGCCGCGTCCGGCTGTTGCGCGCGGGCGGTGTGCACGTCGCGCTGAGGTCGAGACTCGATGACTCCGGTCGGGGTTGGCACCTGGGCGTCGGGCACTACCGGGGTGACGAGTTCACCTGGTTCCGCGTGCTGAGCCTGCGCTCCGGCCCGGACATGGTCATCTCCCGCGAGGGCTTCGAGATCGACGACCGCCGCGAGCCGACCGCACCGGAGGCGTACGCGATGCCCATGGGCGCGGTAGTGCTCCGCTGTCGTGGCAACAGGGGCGAGGTCGAGATCGCGATGGGCCCGGACGCGCTGACAGGATTCCTGTCCTGGTTGGAGTCAGCGCCTCCGGGCCGTTCCATTCCCTGGGCCTCCTGAAGCTTTCGGGTGTCGTGGCTCAGGCGGGCTGCTTGATGCTCTCGATGAGCGGGGCGAAGCCCTCCTTGCCGTGACCGGCGTCGATCTGCCGTTTGACGAGGTTCTGCACCGTGTCGACCACCTCGGTGCTGATGCCCTGTGCGGCACTGGCGTCCAGCATGTTCCGGAGGGCGGCGACTAGTACGGACTGATTGGTGCAGTACTTACCATTGGTAAGCGTGGATCGAGGAGGCCGGATGGCGACGACGGCGCGACGTGGTCCTTACTTCTGCGGCATCGACGCGGCGATGGACGTGGTGTCCGGGAAGTGGAAGTCGCTGATCCTCTGGGAGCTGCACGAGTACGGCGTGCGGCGGTTCGCCCAACTCCGCCGCGGCCTGCCGGGCGTGAGCGAGAAGATGCTGGTCCAGCAGCTCCGGGAGATGGAGGAGGAGGGCCTCGTGCACCGCGAGGTGTTCCCGGAGGTGCCGCCCAAGGTCGAGTACTCGCTGACCGAGCACGGCGTGTCGCTCAACCGCGCGCTGGCGGCACTGGGCGTGCGGGGCACCGAGCGCATCGAGCGCATCGGCGCCGGGAAAGTGCCCGTCCCCGCGCCCTGACCACGGCTGTCCGGCGGCTGTCCGGCGCGGCCAAAGCGTGGTCAGGCGTGGTCAGGCGTTGGCGCCGGGCTGCCAGAGCACGTCACCGTCCGGGTTGGCCACCCGGGCGAGGATGAACAGCAGGTCGGACAGCCGGTTCAGGTACTTCGCGGTCAGCACGTTCGTCTGGTCCGCCTCGACCTCGATCAACGCCCACGTGGCGCGCTCGGCCCGCCGTGCGATCGTCCGGGCCTGGTGCAGCAGGGCCGCGCCGGGTGTGCCACCGTTGAGGATGAACGATTCCAGCTTGCCCAACCGGGAGTTGAACGAGTCGCACCACGACTCCAGCCGGTCCACGTAGGCCTGGGTGACCCGCAGCGGCGGGTACTTGGGGTCGGGCACGATGGGCGTGCACAGGTCCGCTCCGACGTCGAACAGGTCGTTCTGGACCTGCCGCACCACCTCGGCGACGTCCGGTTCGAGCGCGCCGAGCGCCAGGGCCACGCCCAACGCGGCGTTGGTCTCGTCCACATCCGCGTACGCGGTGATCCTGGGCGAGGTCTTCGGCACCCGGGAGAAGTCGCCGAGACCGGTTGTCCCGTCGTCGCCGACGCGGGTGTAGATCTTCGTCAGGTGCACGGCCATGCACAGCACTTTAGACACTGCGGCACTTCAGACACTGCGGCGAACACCACGGACGGCCACGATCGGAGTCCGTACGTAGGATTGCGGCACAACGAGCAAGGAGTTCTTTACGTGAGTGAGCACTTCCGGGTTCAGGGTGGTGCGCGCCTCGTCGGCGAGGTCGACGTCGTGGGCGCGAAGAACAGCGTGCTCAAGCTGATGGCGGCGGCACTGCTGGCCGAGGGCACCACCACCATCACCAACTGCCCGGAGATCCTGGACGTGCCGCTGATGGCGGACGTCCTGCGCAGCCTGGGCTGCGAAGTGACCCTCGACGGCCGGGTGGTCACCATCACCACGCCGAAGGAGCTCAACCACCGAGCCGACTCCGAGGCGATGGGCAAGCTCCGCGCGTCCGTCTGCGTCCTGGGTCCCCTGGTCGGCCGGTGCAAGCGCGCGGTGGTCGCCCTCCCCGGCGGTGACGCGATCGGCAGCAGACCGCTGGACATGCACCAGAACGGCCTGCGCAAGCTCGGCGCGCACAGCGAGATCGAGCACGGTTGCGTGGTCGCCGAGGCCGAGGGCCTGCACGGCGCGCAGATCTGGCTCGACTTCCCCAGCGTGGGCGCGACGGAGAACATCCTGATGGCGGCGGTGCTGGCCAACGGCACCACGGTCATCGACAACGCCGCCCGCGAGCCGGAGATCGTGGACATCTGCGTGATGCTCCAGCAGATGGGCGCGAAGATCGAGGGCGCGGGCACGTCCACGCTCACCGTGCACGGCGTCGAGTCGTTGCAGCCGACCGAGCACCGGGTGATCGGTGACCGGATCGTCGGCGCCACCTGGGCGTTCGCCGCGGTGATGACGCGCGGTGACATCACCGTGCGCGGGGTGAACCCGCACCACCTCGACCTGGTGCTGGAGAAGCTGCGGATGGCGGGCGCGGAGGTGACCACGTTCGAGGACGGCGACGGCTTCCGCGTGGTGCAGCGCGACCGGCCGCAGTCGGTTGACTTCGTGACGCTGCCCTACCCCGGTTTCGCCACCGACAACCAGCCGTTCGCGATCGCGCTGTCGGCGGTGTCCGAGGGCACGTCGATGATCACCGAGAACCTGTTCGAGGCGCGGTTCCGGTTCATCGAGGAGATGGTGCGGCTGGGTGCGGACGCGCGCACCGACGGTCACCACGCCGTGGTGCGCGGTGTGGAGCGGCTGTCCAGCGCGCCGGTGTGGGCGTCGGACATCCGCGCGGGCGCCGGGCTGGTGCTGGCCGGGCTGTGCGCGGACGGCGCGACCGAGGTGTACGAGATCTTCCACATCGAGCGCGGCTACCCGGGCTTCGTGGAGAACCTGCGCAAGCTCGGCGCGACCGTGGACCGCGTCAGCGCCTGACCGGTCGGTTCGACGACGCGTGACAGCACGCGATGAAGCCCGTCCCCGTACGCGGGGGCGGGCTTCGTTGTAGGGCGTTCACCGGACACCGCCCGAGTCGCGGCTTTCCTAAAGTGAGGAACAGTCGCAGCGTTATCGCGCGGCTCCTGTGCAAGCTGGTTCACGCTGTTCTGACGAGTGGGGGAGAAGACACATGAGGGGATTGTTCGGAGGGTCGAGGCTGCGTCGGGGGGCAGTCGGCCTGGTTGCTCTGACGATGGGGGCGGTCGCGATCGGGTTTGCCGCTCCGGCGTCGGCGGCGACCCTGGCCGCGTGCACCACGATGACAGCTTTCGAACGCTCGGGTCAGAACATCATGGTGCCGACGACCAAGGGCAGCCCTTCCTGTCAGATCGGCCGCGATTACGCGGCGAACACGACGATCGTGTCCCGGTTCCAGGCCACCATGCGCCAGTGTTATGGGGGTCTCAACCTGGCCTCGCCCTACTCGGACGAGAAAGTGGGCCAGCTCGCGACGGACGGCAGTTTCGGGCCGCGCACCGAGGCCGCGTTGAAGGCCGTGCAGAGCGCCATCGGCACCGCCGCGGACGGCATCTACGGTCCGAACACCCGGGACCGCATGAGGTTCGCGACGTCGAGTCGATATGTGTGTGTCCGCTACTGACGATTCGATGTGAGAACACCCGGGGGAGCCTTCCTGATCGCCTCTTCAGGAAGGCTCCCCTCGGAGCAGCAGTTTGGCGTCGGACGCGTCGGCGGGGAACACCATCAGCCGGTGCAGCCCGCCGCGGCGCACCACGGTGACCCTGATCCGGGCGCTCCGCAAACGTTTGGCCAGCACGTCCGCCGCCGCCTGCGTGGGCACGGCGGCGACTTCGGTCAGCAGGCCGAAGTCGTCGCCGGTGTAGTCGGGCACGGCCCGGCGGTCGTTGCCGAACGCCCAGAACAGCACTCCGCCGAGCACCCCGAACACGACCACCAGCAGCAGGAACGACGTGAGCACGGTCACGCGTTCCATGCTCCACCAGTCTCGATTCAGTGAGCAACGGCACGCGCGACCCGTGTTACTCGTCAGTACGCTACGGGGAACAACGCGAGGTCGCGTCGGTCGTTCGTGACTCGTTTCCGGCGATCACGCCTTTCGATCGCCGGAAACGAGGTGCGAACGACCGACTCCCCAGGCGACCGAGCCGCCGTCTGCGGAGCAGCGGCAACACAACACGTAGGAGGTTGCCGTGCCGTACCCGGCCGACCGAGAGCGCGACCGTCCGTGGGTGATGCGGACGTACGCGGGTCACTCCAGCGCCACCGCCTCCAACGCGCTGTACCGCCGCAACCTGGCCAAGGGCCAGACGGGCCTGTCCGTGGCGTTCGACCTGCCGACGCAGACCGGCTACGACCCGGACGACGAGCTGGCCAAGGGCGAGGTCGGCAAGGTCGGCGTGCCGATCAGCCACATCGGCGACATGAGGCAGCTGTTCGACCAGATCCCGCTGGCCGAGGCGAACACGTCGATGACCATCAACGCGACGGCCATGTGGCTGCTCGCGCTGTACGTGAGCGTCGCCGAGGAGCAGGGCGCGGACCGCGCCACCCTCGCGGGCACGACGCAGAACGACATCATCAAGGAGTACCTGTCCCGCGGCACCTACGTGTTCCCGCCCGGCCCCAGCCTGCGGCTGATCACCGACATGGTCGCGTGGACCGTGTCCAACGTGCCGAAGTGGAACCCGATCAACATCTGCTCGTACCACCTGCAGGAGGCGGGCGCGACGCCCGTGCAGGAGATCGCGTACTCGCTGTCCACCGCGATCGCGGTGCTCGACTCGGTGTTCGACTCCGGCCAGGTGCCCGAGGAACGGCGCGGTGAGGTGGTCGCCCGCATCTCCTTCTTCGTCAACGCAGGCGTGCGGTTCGTCGAGGAGATGTGCAAGATGCGGGCGTTCGTCCAGCTGTGGGACGAGATCACCCGCGACCGGTACGGCATCGCGGACCCCAAGCACCGCCGGTTCCGCTACGGCGTGCAGGTCAACTCGCTCGGGCTGACCGAGGCCCAGCCGGAGAACAACGTGCAGCGGATCGTGCTGGAGATGCTGGCGGTGACGCTGTCCCGCGACGCGCGTGCCCGTGCGATCCAGCTGCCCGCGTGGAACGAGGCGCTGGGCCTGCCCCGGCCGTGGGACCAGCAGTGGGCGCTGCGGATGCAGCAGGTGCTGGCCTACGAGACGGACCTGTTGGAGTACCAGGACATCTTCGACGGCTCGCACGTCATCGAGGCGAAGGTGGCCGAGATCGTCGAGGGCGCGCGGGCCGAGATCGACCGCGTGCAGGCGATGGGCGGCGCGGTCGCGGCCGTCGAGGCCGGGTACATGAAGTCGGCGCTGGTGTCGTCGTTGGCGGAACGGCGTCGGCGGGTCGAGTCCGGTGAGGACGTCGTGGTGGGCGTGAACAAGTTCGCCACCACCGAGCCGTCGCCGTTGCAGGCCGAGGGCGCGAACGCGATCCTGCAGATCGACCCGATCGTGGAGCAGCACGCGGTCGAGGCGATCCGGGAGTGGAAGTCCTCGCGCGACGACGCTCTGGTGAAGTCCACTTTGGACGACCTGCGGGCGGCGGCGAAGACGGACCAGAACCTGGTCGAGGCCACGATCGCGTGCGCGAAGGCGGGCGTGACGACCGGTGAGTGGGCGTCGGCGCTGCGTGGGACGTTCGGCGAATACCGTGCCCCCACCGGTGTTTCCGCCGCCTCGGCGTCCGGTGAGGCGGGCAGCGAGATCGGTCGCGTGCGGGAGCGCGTGCGGGCGACCGGCGAGGAACTGGGCGAGCGGCTGCGGATCCTGGTCGGCAAGCCCGGTCTGGACGGGCACTCGAACGGCGCCGAGCAGGTCGCCGTGCGGGCCCGCGACGTCGGCTTCGAGGTCGTGTACCAGGGGATCCGCCTCACGCCCGCGCAGATCGTGGCCGCCGCCGTGCAGGAGGACGTGCACGTGGTGGGCCTGTCGATCCTGTCCGGCTCGCACCTGGAGGTCGTGCCCGCGGTGGTCGACGGCCTGCGTGCGGCCGGCGCCGGTGACGTGCCGGTGATCGTCGGGGGGATCGTCCCGCCCGACGACGCCGACAAGCTCCGCGACCGCGGTGTGGCGCGGGTGTTCACGCCCAAGGACTACGAGCTGACCCAGATCATGGACGAGATCGTGACCGTCGTGCGCGAGGCCAACGGGCTCTAGACCACGTCAGCGCGCCGGGGCAGGTCGCCACGCCGGTGAACCCGGTCGGCGTCATCCCCGCCACGCACGGGCTTTCGGGCCTGAAGGACTGCGACCTGGTGATGGTGCCCGGTCGCGTCGATCCGCTCGCCGACGTGCCGGCGGAGGCCGTGCGCGCTTTGCGGTCGTGCGACGGTCCGGTGGCCGCGCTGTGCTCCGGGGCGTTCACGCCGGCGGCGGCCGGGATGCTGGACGGGCGTGAGGCGACCACGCACTGGCGGCTGCTGGACATGTTGGCGCAGGCCGCGCCGAAGGCTCGTGTGCTGCGGGACGTGCTGTTCACCGACGGGGACGTGCTGACGTCGGCCGGCGTGGTCGGCGGGCTCGACTTGTGCATGCACCTGGTCCGCCGGGCGCACGGTGCGGACGTCGCCGCCGCCCTGGCCCGCCGCCCTGGCCCGCCGCCTGGTCATGCTGCCGACCCGCGAGGGCGGGCAGCGGCAGTACGTGGAGCCGTCGTTGCCCGCCTTCGCGGGTCGTACCGGCCTTGCGTCCACAGTGGACTGGGCGGTGGACCACCTGGCCGAGCCCATCGGCGTCGTCGACCTGGCCGCGCACGCCGGGATGAGCGAACGCACCTTCCACCGCGCCTTCCTCGCCGAGACCGGCAGCACGCCCGGTCGGTGGCTCCAGGTGCAGCGGGTGCTGCTCGCCCAACGCCTGCTGGAGATCACCGACCTGCCGGTCCACCGCGTGGTCGAGCGTTCGGGTCTCGGGACCGCCGCGAACCTGCGTCGGCGGTTGCGCGCGGAGCTGGGCGTGACCCCCGACGCCTACCGCCGCACGTTCCGCATCCCCACCGCTTCCTGACCGGCGCTTCGCTCCACGCGAGGGTCCAGGCGGTGGGCACGGGACGTGTCGAGCAGGCGGTGGAGGTCGCCTGCCGGGTCGCGGGAGTCGTCCACGCGGAGGTCGATCACCGGGTCGTCGGCGTTCCCGGTCGCCTCGGCGTCCCGCTGCGGGCCCACGACGAGCAGCGCCGCCGACTGCGGGCCGGCACGTCACCGCCTTCGCGTTCGGCGGCGGACAGTGCGGCCACCATGCGGTCGGCCAGGTCTCCGGACGCCGCCGAGTACGCGTCCCCACCACGCCGGCCGGCCGGAAACCGGGTGCGGGCGGTCGGCGCGGTGGTGTGTGATCGGGGATGTGGCGATCGCGTTGGGCAAGCCGGGAGTCGACGGGCTGAGCGAGGCTGTGGGCGTGCTGCGGGAGTGGCAGTACGACGGGGCGCCGATGCAACTGCATCCGGGGGACCTGGGCTGGTTCTGGCGGTTCGGTGCGGAGGCGACGGCCGCGGCGGTCCGGACCTGGAGTCGGGACGGACGGATTCTCGCCGTCGGGCTGCTGGACGGTCCCGAGCTGTTGCGGCTGACGATCGCGCCAGGCGCTCACCAGGACGAGGAGTTGGCGCGGCGGCTGGTTGAGGACGTGACCGAGCCGGAGCGCGGCGTACTGCCCGAGGGGAAGGTGAACATCGAGGCACCAATGCGCGCACTGGTCCAAGACCTGCTGTCCGAGGACGGCTGGAACACCGACGAGCCGTGGACGCCGCTGCGCCGCGACCTCACGGAGCCGGTGAAGGACCCGGGCGTGCGGATCGAGGTGATCGGGCCGGAGCAGGCGCACGTGCGGACCGCCGTACACCGGGCATCGTTCGACAGCCCGGCGTTCACGGACGAGCGCTGGCACGCGATGGCGGCCGGATTGCCGTACGCCGACGCCCGGTGTCTGGTCGCGTACGACGACCAGGGCAACGCGGTGGCGGCGGTGACGGTGTGGTCGGCCGGTCCGGGGAAGCCCGGGTTGCTCGAGCCGATGGGCGTGCACCGGGACCACCGCGGTCACGGTTACGGCAAGGCGATCACCGTCGCCGCGGCGGCCGCACTCCGGGAGCTGGGCTCGTCGAGCGCGATGGTCTGCACCCCGAGTTCCAATGTCGGCGCCGTCGCCACCTACAGGTCAGCCGGCTTCCGGCAACTCCCCGAGGTCCGGGACCGGTACCGGGACGCCTAGGCCGTGAATCCTCGTCCCTCTGCTGAGCACAACCAGTGCAACGAGTCACCTGATCGAAGGGACAGGGCCTAGCGCGTCACGGTGATGATGCCGTTGTGCTCGTCCACCAAGACCCGCGCGCCCAACGGCTCCTCGAGCACCACCTGGAACGTGCGGGGCTGGTAGAGCGCGTTGTCGCCGCAGAGCCGACCGCGGCCGGTGGTCTCCTGGCGGACCACCACCGACGTCGGGCCCTCCTCGGCCACCGCCTTCGTCACGCCGGGGTCTTCGCCGGGGCACGGCGGCGCAGGCTCGTCCATCTCCACGTCGAGCGTGACGCCGTCGGTCGTCGTGGCCCGGTCGATCGACCCGGTCACCTCGCCGAACCTCCAGAACGCCGTCGGCGCGACCGCGGGCCACGAGAACGTGGAGCCGAACGCCGATCGGAACCGCCACGCGGGCAGGTCCAGCGCACCGCGGTCGGTGGCGAACCGAGCCTGGCCGAACTCGACGGCCACCAGCTCCAGCGGCGTCCCGTCCCGGCCGGCCGCGGACATCGCGACGACCGCGTCCGCCGCGCCGATCAGCGGCAGGGTCGCCGGACCGTCGGACAGCTCGACGGGAGTGGGCGCGGGTGTCGTGGGCGCGGCGCCGGTGAAGGCGAACCGGCCGTTGCTCGCGGCGATCTTCTCGGCCTCGCCGCCGGAGCCCTCCTGGACGAGCGGCCAGCCGGTCAGCACGATCGGCCGCGGTTTGGCGTCCACCGGGAAGTCGATCTCGCTCGGAGGGGGAGCGGTGGCACCGTCGACGACGGGACTGGCGCAGCCGGCCAGCAGCACCGCCACGGCTAACAGTCGAAGTCTCATACCCGCTGGACGGTAGTCCGCGGGCATGCTGTTGCGGGGCCGGTTACGGTCACAACATGGCCGAATACCAGCACATCCGGGTCGACCGCACGGATGACGTCGTGCGGATCACCATGGACCGCGCCGCACGGCGCAACTCGCTGTCCGCCGAGCACCTGGCGGAACTGCTGACCGCGTTCCGCGAGGTCGCCGCGTCGGACGCGGTGGGTGTGGTGCTCGCGGGCGAGGGGCCGGTGTTCTCCGCCGGGCACGACTTCGCCGACGTGTCGGCCCGCGACCTGGAGGGCGTGCGCGATCTGCTGACGCTGTGCACGGACCTGATGCGGACCATCGAGTCCGTGCCGCAGGTGGTGATCGCCCGCGTGCACGGCCTGGCCACCGCCGCCGGCTGCCAGCTGGTGGCGTCGTGCGACCTGGCGGTGGCGGCCGAGGACGCCGCGTTCGCCCTGCCCGGCGGCAAGGGCGGCTGGTTCTGCCACACCCCGGCGGTGCCGGTGGCACGTGCGGTGGGGCGCAAGCGGTTGATGGAGATGGCGCTGACCGGCGACCCGGTGGACGCGCGGACCGCCGAGCAGTGGGGCCTGGTCAACCGCGTCGTGCCGGCGGCGGAGCTGGACGAGGCCGTGGACGAGCTGATGCGCCGCGCCACGCGTGGCAGCCGGGCCAGCAAGGCGCTGGGCAAGCAGACGATCTACGCCCAGCTCGACCGACCCGAGGCCGACGCGTACGCCATCGCGGTGGAGGTGATGGCGGCCGCGTCGCAGACCCCGGCGGCCAAGGAGGGCATGTCCTCGTTCCTCGAAAAGCGCCCTGCCGTGTGGACCGACTAGGGGGGACCGACTAGTCCGTACCCTTGTAGAACACGTCGTCGGCCGCAGCTCGCCGACCGACCGTCACGGCTGCGAGTGCTCGTGCAGCAGGAGCAGGGTGTAGGCGGCGATCGACTGGGCGTCGGTGATCTCGCCGCGCGCGATCATCGCCTCGAACTCCGCGCGCGGGAACCACGCCGAGCGCATGTCCTGCTCCTCGTGCTCCCGCTCGTGGAAGCCCTCCGTGAGCTGGGTGGCCAGGAACACCCGGCCGCGCTGGCTGGACATGCCCGGCGCGACGTCGAGCAGACCCAGCTGCACGAGCTTGCCCGCCCGCAACCCGGTCTCCTCCCGCAACTCGCGCTTGGCCAACGCCATCGGGTCGACGTCCGCGCGTTCGGGCGCGGTGCCCTGCGGGAACTCCCACCGCCGCAGCCCCAGCGGGTAGCGGTACTGCTCGACGAGCCGAAGCCGCTCGCCGTCCATGGGGATCACCAGCGCGAAGTCGGGTTTGTCCACCACACCGTAGATACCGGTGGTCCCGTCCGCCCGCCCGATGGCGTCCTCCCGGACCACCATCCACTGGTTCGCGTACACCTCACGCGATCCGAGGGTTTCCACGATCACTCTCCCTGTGCCGGTTGCTCGGAGCCGAACCGCGACCGGGCCAGTTCCGATCGCCGTCGCCCGTAGGCGAAGTACACCACCAAGCCCGCGGCGGACCGGACACCGACGGCCGACGGCCGACGAGGCCCCGTGCCGAGCGTGGTGCCGACCGACAGGGGGACCAGCGGCAACAGGCCGGGGCTGCGGCGCAGCGGCGTGTACGCGCTCTCGTCGGCGATCAGGTCGACGGGCTCGGTGCGCGGGAACTGACGCGGCGGTGACACGTCGGCCGACGGTACCTGCCGGTGGAACGGGTCCCGCACCCCGTAGCCTGTCGGCCGTGCGCCTCGTCATCGCTCGCTGCCAGGTCGACTACGTCGGACGCCTCACGGCCCATCTGCCGATGGCGCAGCGGCTGCTGCTGATCAAGGCGGACGGCTCGGTGTCGATCCACTCCGACGACCGGGCGTACAAGCCGCTGAACTGGATGAGCCCGCCGTGCTGGCTGATCGAGGACCCGGACATGTGGGTCGTGCAGAACAAGGCGGGCGAGAAGCTGATCATCACCCTGGCCGAGGTGCTGCACGACTCCAAGCACGAGCTCGGCCCGGAACCCGGCCTGGTCAAGGACGGTGTGGAGTCCGACCTCCAGAAGCTGCTGGCCGAACACGTCACCACCCTCGGCGACGGCTGGACCCTGGTCCGCCGCGAGTTCCCGACCCCGATCGGCCCGGTCGACCTGATGTGCCGCGACGCGTCGGGCGTCTCGGTCGCGGTGGAGATCAAGCGCCGGGGCGAGATCGACGGTGTCGAACAGCTGACGAGGTACCTGGAACTCCTCAACCGCGACCCGTTGCTGGCGCCGGTGAAGGGCGTGTTCGCCGCCCAGCAGATCAAACCGCAGGCGCGCACCCTCGCCGAGGACCGCGGCATCCGCTGCGTCGTGCTGGACTACGACGCGCTGCGCGGCATCGAGTCGGACGAGTTCCGGCTGTTCTGATAATGAGTTGATCCTCTCCGGTTCTTGATTACTCTGGCTCGTGCACTCCCGGTGCGAAGTCCCGCGGCTACTTCTTCAGATGAAACTACGCCGCAGGACGACCTGGATCTCGGGAGCCCACAACTTCACACGTGCCCGGTGCGCAGACGAGGGTTACTTCCACTGATAATGGGGTTGTCGCGGGTTCGAGTCCCGCCACCGGTTCGCCGGTGTAGCTCAGTCGGCAGAGCGCCTAATGTCACCTTCGTCGACTCTGATCTCGGGCACGTGTGAAGCTGTAGTCGCTCCCTCAAGCCTTTTGAGGGTCGAGAAATGAGCAAGTTCAACTTCGGCCGTGTCCGCGCGTCCGTGTCCAGCCCGATCGTTTCCGAAGCCGTGGCGAGTGGTCGTACCCACCAGGGCGGTCCGGGATATGCGCGTGACGCGAAGTCCGAGCTTTTCCTGCTCTCGGTCACAAACATGGTCGGCGAGCAGACCTTCTACGAGAACTCCGGCGAGCGGGACGACCGCTACGCCGCGCTGGTGCGCGCCGCGACCGTCGCCGATCCCGACTGGACGGCCCGGTTCCTGGCGTGGCTGCGCGGCGAGGCGAACATGCGCACGGCGTCCCTCGTCGGCGCGGCGCACTTCGTCAAGGCCCGCTTGGAGGCCGGTGAGCAGGGCATGTCCCGGCAGGTCGTGGACTCGGTGCTCCAGCGCGCCGACGAGCCGGGCGAGTTCCTCGCCTACTGGACCTCGCAGTACGGCCGGGCGCTGCCGAAGCCGGTCAAGCGCGGCGTGGCGGACGCGGTGCGGCGGCTGTACGACGAGCGTGCGCTGGTGAAGTGGGACTCCGCGGCGCGCGGTTTCCGGTTCGGTGACGTGCTCAACCTCGTGCACCCGTCGCCGGTGGCCGACAAGCAGAGCGAGCTGTTCGCCCACGCCCTCGACCGCCGTCACGGCCACGCCGACGAGGTTCCGGCCTCGCTGGAGGTGCTGCGCGCACGCGAGGAACTGCTGGCGTGGCCGGTGGAACGGCGGCGTGCGCTGTTCCGGGACCGCGACACCGTCACGTCGACGCTCCGGAACGCGGGCATGACGTGGGAGTCCGTCGCCGGCTGGCTCCAGGGCCCGATGACCGCCGACGTGTGGGAGGCGCTGGTCCCGTCGATGGGTTACATGGCCCAACTGCGGAACCTGCGCAACTTCGACGAGGCGGGCGTTTCCGACGAGGTGGTGGCGGCCGTCGCGGCACGGTTGGCGGACCCGCAGCAGGTGGCGCGGTCTCGGCAACTGCCGATGCGGTTCCTGTCCGCGTACCGGGCGGCACCGTCGTTGCGGTGGGCGTGGGCGCTGGAGCAGGCGGTCACGCACTCGCTCGCCAACGTGCCCGAGCTGCCCGGACGCACGCTCGTGCTGGTGGACACGTCGTACTCGATGAACGCAACGTTCTCGAAGGACGGCAGCCTGAAGCGGTGGGACGCGGCGGCGGTGTTCGGCATCGCGCTCGGCGCGCGGTGCGCGGCGGCGGACGTGGTGTCGTACTCGGACAGCACGCGCGCGTTCCGGCTGCGCAGTCGAGAGTCGCTGCTCAAGGCGGTGGAGCGCTGGAAGTCCGGCGGCTACTTCCTCGGCAGCGGCACGGCGACCGCCAAGGCGGTGCGGTCCCACTTCGACCGGCACGACCGCGTGGTGATCGTGACCGACGAGCAGGTCGGGGACGGTGACGTGCACCGGGCGATGCCCGACCACGTGCCGCTCTACACCTGGAACCTCGCCGGGTACCGGCACGGCCACGCGCCGAGCGGCGGCCGTGACCGGCACACGTTCGGCGGCCTCACCGACCAGGCTTTCCGGATGATCCCCTTGCTGGAGAGCGGGCGGGACGCGGTCTGGCCCTTCTAGCCGGACGCGACCGTGCGGAGAGCGTGACCGTGCGGAGAGCACGACCGTACGCACCCGAGTGCGCCCGTACGGCACCCGCCAGTCCGCGAAATGCGGACTGGCGGGTAAGCCGTTCGGGCGCGTGGCAGGTCGGATTTCGCGATATACGCTGACTTCCCCGTCAACGGGCCAGGGGAGGCGCGCTGTGCGAAGACGAAGACGAAGACCCGGTCCGCCGATCCTGGTCCTGCTGAGTTCCCTGGCGTTGACGGGCTGCGCCCCGGAGACGTCCGTCCCGCTGCCCGCCGTCACGGTGTTGAGTTCCACCGCACCCTCGCCCGCGGTCGCGCACGTCGTGGCTCAGCCGCTCGCCGGTCACGCCGGTGGCGAGGTCCGGCTCAGCGGTGAGGGTTATCCCGCCCACGGTCGAGTGGTGTTCACCTTCCACGGTCGGCAGGTCGGCGACACGACCGCGGACGCCGTCGGCCGGTTCGTCGAAGTCCTGGTCCGGGTGCCCGATTCGTTCAGCGACTCCGCTCCCGGCACGCAGTTCACCATCGGGGCCACCTCCGGCCCGGTCTACGCCGAGACGCCGTTCGTCCTCACCCGGTAGAGCTCGTCCAGCACTTCTTCCCGGCGCAGCGCGAACCGCTTCGCCAGGTGGTCGGCCAGCCTCGCCACCTCGGGCACCTCCGGGCCCTCGCCCTCGAAATCGGCCAGGTCCACGTAGGCCTTGAGCAACCCCGCCTCGATCCGGCCGGGGTAGATCATGCCCTCGTTCGAGCGGTGGAACGCGATGCCCTCGCGGACGCCCGACTCGTCGCCGGTGAGGACGAACCCGGCTGCCGCGCCCCGGTCCTGCGCGGCGTGCACGATGTCCGCGCCGGCCGAACACCAGGTGCGGGTGATGCCGACGACCTCCGCCGCGCCCTGCAGGTAGTCCAACACGGTCGCCAGGGTGAACGAACGGGACAGCTCCGAACCGCACACGAACACGAACGGCAGGTGTTCGGGATAGCCCTCGGCCCTCGCGTCGGTCAACGCGGCCAGCGCGTGCGCCCGCCCGGCGTCGTGCCCGCCGGCGAAGTCGTCGTCGCCGATCTGGTGGTACAGCAGCACGAGCCTGCCGTCGGCCCGGTGCTTCGCCAGTGCTCCGCGGTGGTGGCTGACGCACCTCGGGTTGCCTGGATAGCCGATGTGGCGGATCAGGAACCGCAGGTCGTACCCGCCGGTGCGGGTGTACTCGGCCAGTTCCCACGGCATCAGCTCGCGTGCGGCGTAGTCGGCGCCGTAAGCAGTGACGGTCGGCACGATCACCTCCAGGAGTTACCTCCGGGAGTACGAGGTTTAGGCCTGGGTAGTTCAAACCGGCGGATCATGCAGGGGTCCATTCGGTGTCAGCGTGATCGGTTGTGGAGTAGTGTTTGATGATGTTTGATATTGTGTGATCAGGGGAGGTGGGCGGAGGTGCCCGTCGTGCTGGCCCAGGTTGATCTCAAGTTGGACGCCGGTCCGTTGGACTACACCCTGCTGGCGGTCTACTTCGTCTTCGTGCTCGGCATCGGCTTCCTCGCCCGCAGATCCGTCTCGTCCAGCCTGGACTTCCTGCTCTCCGGACGTTCCCTGCCCGCGTGGGTGACCGGCCTGGCGTTCATCTCGGCCAACCTCGGCGCGATCGAACTGCTCGGCATGGCGGCCAACGGCGCGCAGTACGGCATGGCGACCGTGCACTACTACTGGATCGGCGCGATCCCGGCCATGGTGTTCCTCGGCCTGGTGATGATGCCGTTCTACTACGGCTCCAAGGTCCGCAGCGTCCCCGAGTTCCTGCGCCGCCGCTTCGGCAAGGGCGCGCACCTGGTCAACGCGATCAGCTTCGCCGCCGCGCAGGTGCTGATCGCGGGCGTGAACCTGTACGCGCTGGCGTTCCTGCTGAACCTCATGCTCGGCTGGCCGATCCCGTTCTCGGTGGTCGCCGCCGCGCTGATCGTGCTCGCGTACACGACGTTGGGCGGCCTGTCGGCGGCCATCTACAACGAGGTGCTGCAGTTCTTCGTGATCGTCGCCGCGCTGCTGCCGCTGACGATCGTCGGCCTGCACAAGGTCGGCGGCTGGCAGGGCCTGGTCGACAAGGTCACCGGCGGTCCCGGCGGGGCCGAGCAGCTGTCCGCGTGGCCGGCGACCGAGCTGACCGGGATCCAGAACCCGGTGCTCAGCGTGATCGGCATCGTGTTCGGGCTCGGGTTCGTGTTGTCGTTCGGGTATTGGACGACGAACTTCGCCGAGGTGCAGCGCGCGCTGTCGGCCAAGAGCATGTCCGCCGCCCGGCGCACGCCGATCATCGGCGCGTACCCCAAGATGCTGATCCCGTTCGTGATCGTCATCCCGGGCATCATCGCCGCGCTGGTCGTGCCGGAGATGGTGGCGCTCAAGGCCGGTGACGACAGTTCCGGCGCCGTCTACAACAACGCGCTGCCCGCGTTGATCGGCGAGCTGCTGCCCAACGGCATGCTCGGCATCGCGATCACGGGTCTGATGGCGTCGTTCATGGCGGGTGTCGCGGCGAACGTGTCGAGCTTCAACACCGTGTTCACCTACGACCTGTGGCAGGACTACATCCGCACGGACCGGCCGGACGAGTACTACCTGCGTGTCGGTCGGCTGGCCACGATCGGCGGCACGGTGATCGCGATCGGGACGGCGTTCCTCGCCGCCGGCTACGGCAACATCATGGACTACATCCAGGCGCTGTTCTCGTTCTTCAACGCGCCGCTGTTCGCCACGTTCATCCTGGCCATGTTCTGGAAGCGGATGTCGGCGGCGGCGGGCTGGGCCGGCCTGGTCGCGGGCACGCTCGGCGCGGTGGCGGTGTTCGTGCTCGCCGAGACCGGCGTGCTCGACCTGCCGGGCCAGGGCGCCAGCTTCCTCGGCGCGGGTGTGGCGTTCGCGGTCGACGTCGTGGTCAGCGTGGCGGTCACCTCGTTCACCCGGCCGGTGCCGGAGGAACGGTTGGTCGGGCTGGTCTACAGCCTGACGCCCAAGGAGGACCGCAGGCACTCCACCACCGGTGAGGACGCCGGGTGGTACCGGTCGCCGGTGCTGCTGGGTGTCGGCGTGCTGGTGCTGACCGCCGTGCTCAACATCATCTTCGGCTGAGGGAGGTCTGGGTCGTCATGGCGCACAAGGCCGGTCTGTTCGACCTGCGACTGGTGATCGCGGTGCTCTTCGCCATCTACGGCGTGGTGCTGGTGGTGGTCGGGCTCGGCTTCACCGACGAGTCCGACCTGGCCAAAGCGGACGGGCTCAACATCAACCTGTGGTCGGGTGTGGGCATGGTCGCCTTGTCGGCGGTGTTCGCCGTCTGGGCGACCATGCGGCCCGTCATCGTGCCCGACCCGGAAACATCGGGCGGGGATAGCGGGGGTGGGGGCGGTCAGCGCCGCGGGTAGACCGGGTTGAACGCCTCGACGGTCCACGCGTCGAGCCAGCGGACGGCGCGTCGGATGCGGTTGCGCATTCGATGTTCCTCTCGTCGGGTTGTCCATCAGGGTCACCTGGTTCAGCGCGTTGATCTTCTGGATCGTTCCTGAACGCCGCCGTGAGGACTGACACAGGGTTCCGGCCACGGATGTCGGAGTCGGGAGCTACCGTGCACGTCGTGCCCCGTCTCGTCGCCGTCCTGAGCGCGATCCTCCTGCTGGCCGGCTGCGCCGGGGCGGATCTCGCCAAGCAGAGGTTCCCGCGCACCACGATCCCGGCCAACGCCGAGAACGTCTCCGACCCGTCCGAGACCGCCACCCGGAACACACCGGCGCCGGACGGGAAGCCGGTCGACCCGGCGTTCGCGGCGGACAAGCTGCGCCTGACCGACCCGTGCGAGCTGCTGGACGAGGACGTGCTCAAGCGGTTCGGCACGCCGGGCGACCGGTCGCGCAGCGGGTTCAGCCGGTGCTCCAACTTCATGAAGGACAAGGCGGGCAAGGACCTCGCGGTCACCGTCGAGCTCGGCCAGACCATGACCAGCGAGCTGAAGAACGCGGACAAGCAGCTCGCCGGCCTGCGCAGCCACGAGCAGACGCTGGAGAACAGCGCGTGCTTCGTCTCGGTGATCACGCAGGAGAAGCCGGGCCTGGGCATCACCGTGCAGATCGGCTACGAGGACGGTGACGCGTGCGCGCCCGGCCGGGAGGTGGCCGAGTCGGTGGTCAAGCAGATCAAGGACCGCGCGGCGACCCGGACGGCCGCCAAGGGTTCGCTGATCACGCTCGACCCGTGCACACTGCCGGACAAGGCGGCGGTCGACGCGGCGGCGGGCGCCGATTACCGTTTGTACCCGTACGGGCTGCACAGTTGCGCCTGGGTGGGCGACGACCGCGAGCTGTCGCTGGGCTTCCGTGAGACGTTCATCCCCGACGACCGCGAGTTCGACAAGGGCCAGACCGAGGTCGACCTGGGCGGCGGTGTCACCGGCTACCAGGTGTCGAGCACCACGGCGTTCCCGTCGTGCGAGGTCAAGTGGGTGCAGCTGGCCGGCGACGACAACGACGGCGAGCTGGTCGAGGTGAAGTCGGCCGGGCCGAAGGAGAGCCAGTTCGACCGGTGTGCGTCGGCCGTGGCGTTTGCCAAGGCGCTCGTCGGGAAGATCCCGAAGGGGTGAGCTCGTCGGGGAAGATCCCGAAGGGCTGAACGGGGGCTGACATCGCCCTCAGTTGCCCGTTACTGTCCAGTAACACCCGCGTTGTGCTTTGTGCTTGGAGGGCCCGATGACGCAGACCGCTCCCACCACTCCTGCGCGGGCCGACGAGGAGCAGCGGCGGTTCGCCTCGCTCGACCCCCGCACCGGTGAGGTCATCGCCCACCACCCGGTGGCGTCGGAGGACGACGTGCGCGAGGCGGTGCGCGTGGCGCGGGACGCGTCGGCGTTCTGGGCCGGGCTGGGCTTCGACGGCAGGCGCGCCCGGCTGGACGCGTGGCGCAGGCTGCTGGTCAAACGGCTGGACGAGTTCCAGACGCTGATCAGCTCGGAGACCGGCAAGTCGGCCGACGACGCGCGGACCGAGCTGGCGCTGGTCATCGACCACCTGCACTGGGCCGCCAAGCACGCGCCGAAGGTGCTGGGCAAGCGCAAGGTCTCGCCCGGACTGCTCATGTACAACCACGCGGCGACCCTGGAGTACCGGCCGCTGGGTGTGGTCGGGGTGATCGGGCCGTGGAACTACCCGGCGTTCACGCCCATGGGGTCGATTGCTTATGCGCTGGCCGCGGGCAACACGGTGGTGTTCAAGCCGTCCGAGTTCACGCCTGGGGTGGGTGTGTTCCTGGCTTCGACGTTCGGTGAGGTCGTACCGGAGTTCCCGGTGTTCCAGGTGGTGACCGGGTTCGGTGAGACCGGTGCTGCTCTGTGTGCGTCCGGTGTGGACAAACTGGCGTTCACCGGGTCTACGCCTACGGGTAAGAAGATCATGGCGGCGTGTGCGGCGTCGTTGACGCCGGTGTTGCTGGAGTGCGGCGGCAAGGATCCGATGATCGTGGCCGAGGACGCCGACGTGAAGGCGGCGGCCGAGGGTGCGGTGTGGGGTGGGATCTTCAACGCCGGGCAGACGTGTGCCGGGGTGGAGCGGGTCTACGTCGCTGATGCCGTGTACGACGAGTTCGTTGCGCTGGTGACGGAGAAGGCGGCGAAGCTGCGGCCGGGTGGCGAGCCGAACGCCGATTTCGGGCCGATCACCATGCCCAAGCAGGTGGACATCATCCAGTCGCACGTCGCCGACGCGTTGGAGCGTGGCGGGCGGGCGGTCGTGGGTGGGTTGGAGTCGATCCGGCCGCCGTATGTCGAGCCGGTGGTGTTGGTGGACGTGCCTGCGGATTCGACGGCGTCCACTGAGGAGACGTTCGGGCCGACGTTGGTGGTCAACCGGGTTGCGGACGCTGACGAGGCGGTTCGGCAGGCGAACTCGTTGGCGTATGGGTTGGGCGCGGCGGTGTTCTCGCGCAACCGGGGTGAGGAGTTGGCGGGCAAGCTGCGGTGCGGGATGGTGTCGGTGAACGCGGTGCTGGCTTATGCGTCGGTGCCCGGATTGCCGTTCGGTGGGGTTGGTGCGTCCGGGTTTGGGCGGGTTCACGGGGAGGATGGGCTTCGTGAGTTCACGTATGCCCACTCGGTGACGCGGAAGCGGTTCTCGGCGCTGCTCAACCCGATGACTTACGACCGGGGGTCGCGGACGATCCGGCACGTTTTGCGGCTGGTTCGGGTGCTGTACGGGCGGTAGGTCCGGTCCGGTGCGGTCTGGTTTTGGTTCGGTGGGGTGCTGGGTCCGGTCCGGCTCGACGGCCACCGCCGTAGGTCGGCATCGTGGGCGCGCCGTCGGGGAAGGCGACGCCGACCGGCTTGATGCCCAGCGCGACCACGTTGTCCAGCTCGCCGCCGTCGAGGACGACCACGCGTTCCGGGCGCTTCTCGATGACCGTCTCACCCATGGCGTGCTTGATCGTCCGGGGGAACTGGCCCGGCTCGGCGTCGGTGCCGAACCCGGCGCTCTTCTCGCCCGCCTCGGCGAACTCCGAGCCGCCCTGGGCCACTGCGGGCTTGTCGGTCGGTGTGTCGGTCTGGCCGCACGCGCTGAGGGTGAGGGCGGCGACGAGCAGGGCCGCGATCCTGGTGTTCGACACTCCGGGGTTCCTCCGCTACTCCACGTCACTGACCAGCTGTTCTTAGGTTTGCCTGACCTTAGCTTCCGCTTTCCGGGTGGCGCGCGGTGGAGTAGTAATGGGGTGATCAGCGTCGATCGGGAGGTCACCCGTGAAGAAGATCATCAACGATCCGGCGACCGTGGTGGTGGACGCGTTGCGCGGTATGGCGCTCGCGCACGCCGACCTCTTGGACGTCCAGTACGAGCCGGCCGTGGTGGTGCGGGCGGACGCCCCGGTGCCGCGCAAGGTGGCCTTGATCTCCGGTGGCGGTTCGGGGCACGAGCCGTTGCACGGGGGGTTCGTCGGGCGGGGGATGCTGGACGCGGCCTGTCCCGGCGCGGTGTTCACCTCGCCCACGCCCGATCAGGTGGCGGCGGCCGTGACGCGCACCGACGGCGGGGCCGGGGCGTTGTTGATCGTGAAGAACTACACCGGTGACGTGCTGAACTTCGAAACCGCCGCCGAACTCGCCGCGGCTGACGGCGTGGACGTGCGCACGGTCGTGATCGACGACGACGTCGCGGTCAAGGACTCGCTCTACACGGCCGGTCGGCGTGGTGTGGGCGGGACGGTGCTGTTGGAGAAGATCGTCGGCGCCGCCGCTGAACGCGGGGTCGATCTCGACGGGTGTGAGGCGTTGGCGCGGCGGGTCATCTCGCAGGTGCGGTCGATGGGGTTGGCGCTGACCGCGTGCACGGTGCCGCACGCGGGTGAGCCGTCGTTCACCCTGGCCGACGACGAGATGGAACTGGGCATCGGGATCCACGGTGAGCCCGGCCGGCAGCGGGTGCCGGTGGGGTCGGCCGAGGTGTTGGTGCCGGCGTTGTTGGACCCGATCGTGGAGGACCTGCCGTTCGGCGAAGGGGATCGGGTGCTGCTGTTCACCAACTCGATGGGCGGCACGCCGTTGATCGAGCTGTACCTGGCGCACGGCATCGCGGAACGGCTCCTGGCGGAACGGGGGATCACGGTGGAACGGCGGCTGGTCGGCCCGTACATCACGAGCCTGGAGATGCAGGGCATGAGCCTGACCCTGCTCAAGCTGGACGACGAGATGGTCGAGCTGTGGGACGCGCCCGTGCACACCCCGGCGCTGCGGTGGGGCGTCTGATGGACTGCACGGCGGAGTCCGTCGCGGACGCGATGCGGGCGGTGGCGGCGGTCGTGGTCGAGCACCGCGACGAGCTGATCCGGTTGGACCGGGAGATCGGCGACGGCGACCACGGCGAGAACATGGCCCGGGGGTTCACCGCGCTGGTGTCCAAACTGGACGGGAACGTGCCCTCGTCGCCCGGTGGGGTGCTGCGGTTGGCGGCCACGACGTTGATCTCGACGGTCGGTGGGGCGGCTGGGCCGCTGTACGGGACGGCGTTCCTGCGTGCCGCCACGTCGGTCGGTGACGTCGCGTCGATGGACGGCGCCGTGGTGGCGGCGGCGTTGCGGGCGGCGCTGGAGGGTGTCGTGGCGCGGGGTAAGGCGGAGTTGGGGGACAAGACGATGGTGGACGCCCTGACGCCTGCGGTGGCGGCTGCGGAGTCCGTCGCGGCTACTGGTGGCGGGGTGGCGGAGGTGTTGGAGGCGGCGGCTGAGGCGGCCGAACTGGGGGCCGACTCGACCGTGCCGTTGGTGGCGCGGAAGGGGCGTGCGTCGTACCTGGGTGAGCGCAGTGCCGGGCACCTCGATCCGGGTGCGCGCTCGACTTCGTTGCTGCTGCGGACGTTCGCCGGGCGTGCGCGGTGATCGGGCTGGTGGTGGTGTCGCACAGTCGGCAGTTGGCGTCGGGTGTGGCCGAGTTGGCCGGGCAGATGGCGCCTTCGGTGGCGATCGTGCCGTCCGGCGGTGACGGGTCCGGTGGGCTGGGCACGGATTACCTGGCCGTTGGAGAGGCGATCGCGCAGGCCGATTCCGGTGACGGCGTGGTGGTGTTGTTCGATCTCGGCAGCGCGAAGATGGTCGCCGACATGGCTGCCGAGGAGGCCGACGGGTCGGTGGTGGTCGTGGACGCGCCGTTGGTCGAGGGGGCGGTGGCGGCGGCCGTTCGTGCCCAGGGCGGTGCGGGGTTGGCGGAGGTGGCTGCGGCGGCCTCGTCGGCGTTGTCCGGCTCGGCTGACGGGTCTGCCGGGGCCGGCTCGGCGTCGTCCGGGGGGCCTGCGTTGCGGCTGGTGAAGGATTCGGTTCGGGCCGAGATCGAGTTGACCAACTCCGTCGGGCTGCACGCGCGGCCGGCCGCGTTGGTGGTGCGGGCTTTGGACCCGTTGGACGCCTCGGTGGTGGTGCGGTTCGGCGACGAGGAGGCGGACGGGAAGAGCGTGCTGGCGCTGATGGGGTTGGGTGCGCCGGGAGGTGCGCGGGTCGAGGTCGTGGCGAGCGGCGCCGACGCCGCGGAGGCCGTGCGGCGGGTGGAGGAGTTGGCCTCGCGGCAGTTCGGCGAATGAGCTGTCGAGACCGTCGCTGGACCGATTACTTGCTCGATACCGATGGTGAAGCTCACGCGAACGACACGTGACGACCGTGGGATAGTCGCGACAAGTTACCGTCTGGTAGCCACTCCGGTGAGTGGGAGGTAAACAGTGACGCGCCAGTTCAGCACGGTCGGAATCGTCGGTCTCGGCACGATGGGCGCCGGTATCGCCGAGGTCCTCGCCCGGACCGGCATCACTGTCGTGGCGGTGGACGTGGACGAGGCCGCCCTGGCCCGCGGACGCGGCCACCTGGACCACTCGACGGACCGCGCGGTGGCGGGCGGCAAGCTGTCTTCGGAGGAGCGGGACGCCACGCTGGCCCGCATCTCCTACGCCACGTCGTTGGACGCGCTGGCCGGGGCCGACCTCGTGATCGAGGCCGTGCCGGAGCGGATGGAGCTCAAGGCCGCGGTGTTCACCGAGCTGGACCGGATCTGCGGCCCGGACACCGTTTTCGCGTCCAACACGTCGTCGCTGTCGATCACCGAGATCGGTGTCCACACCGGACGGCCGGGCAAGGTCGTCGGGATGCACTTCTTCAACCCCACACCGGTGTTGAAGCTGGTCGAGGTGATCCGGACGGTCGTCACCGAGCCGGACGTGGTGGCCGACGTGGTGGCGTTCGCCGAGGGGTTGGGCAAGACGCCGGTCGTCATCGGCGACCGGGCCGGGTTCATCGCCAACGCGCTGCTGTTCGGGTACCTCAACCACGCCGTGCGGATGTACGAATCGCGTTACGCGACAAGGGAAGACCTCGACGCGGCCATGCGCTACGGCTGCGGCTACCCGATGGGGCCGCTGGCGTTGCTCGACCTGATCGGGTTGGACACGGCATACGAAATCCTCGACACGATGTACCACCAGTCGCGCAACCGGCTGCACGCCCCGGCGCCGTTGCTGAAGCAGATGATCACGGCGGGCTTGCTGGGGCGGAAGAGTGGGCGGGGCTTTTATACGTATGACGGGCCGGACTCGCCGGTCGTCGTGCCGGACGTGCACACGCCTGTCGCTGCCTCGGAGGCCGAGCCCGCCCGTGAGATCCAGCGGGTCGGCGTGATCGGCACCGGCACCATGGCGACCGGCATCGTCGAGGTGTTCGCCAAGCGCGGGTACGACGTGGTGCTGCGGGCGCGGTCTTCGGAGAAGGCCGACGGTGCGGTGGCCAAGGTGCGCAAGTCGTTGGAGAAGGCCGTGTCGCGCGGCAAGCTCTCGGCGGAGGACCGGGACGCGGCGCTGGGCCGCATCACGCCCGCCGTCGAGTTCTCGGACCTGGCCGACTGCGACCTCGTGGTCGAGGCGGTGGCGGAGGAGCTGGCGGTCAAGAAGGCCGTGTTCGAGGCGCTGGACGAGGTGTGCAAGCCCGGTGCGGTGCTGGCGACCACGACGTCATCGCTGCCGGTGATCGAATGCGCCGCCGCCACCGCGCGGCCCGGTGACGTCATCGGTCTGCACTTCTTCAACCCGGCGCAGGTGATGAAGCTGGTCGAGGTCGTGGAGACCATCTCGACGTCGGCCGAAGTCGTCGCCACCGCCCGTCGCGTGTGCCTGGACCTGGGCAAGGTTCCGGTGCACTGCGGCGACCGGGCCGGGTTCATCGTCAACGCGCTGCTGTTCCCGTACCTGAACGACGCGGTGAAGATGCTGGAGGCGCACTACGCGTCGGCCGACGACATCGACAACGCGATGAAGGTCGGCTGCTCGTTGCCGATGGGGCCGTTCGAGCTGCTGGACGTGGTGGGGCTGGACGTGTCGCTGGCCATCGAGCGGACCCTGTACCTGGAGTTCCGCGAGGCGGGCTTCGCACCCGCGCCGCTGTTGGAGCACCTGGTGAAGGCCGGGCGGCTGGGCCGCAAGACGGGCAAGGGGTTCCGCGATTACGGGGCCTGACGGTGCGGTTGCGTGGCCTGATGGAGTGACGGGATTCGACGTTTGGCATCGTGGACACATGCGGCGTGTGGCGATCTCGCTCCTGGTGGTGGCGTTCGGTCTGACGAGCGCTTGTGCGTACACGGTCAACGGCACCCCCTTGGCGGAGCAGGTGCTCGACGTCGACGCGCCGTTCACCTCGGCTCAGCCGACGCCGACGGGGTCCGACGACCCGTCCACGGAGCCGTCCGGGTCGGTCGGTGACATCTGCGCGTTGATGGGGTGGAAGGACCTGCCCTACGACGTGCCGGACAAGAACGCGAAGCCGACGGACACCGGGTACGACGACACGTTCGACCAGTCGTGCAAGTGGCAGACGTCGGTCGGTTCGCTGGACGTGGGCGTCACCCTCCGGTTCCGCGAGGGGCGGACGATCACGCTGGAGCAGAGCAACGGCGAGTTCGACGTGGCGGGCCGGAAGGTGAAGTACTTCGACCGGACCACGGACACGTCCGTGCAGCCGTCGTGCGTGCTGGTGATGGACTACGCCGGTGGCGGGCTCGGGATCATCGTGATCGACGGCTCGGCCCGCTTCGGCGGCATCTGCGAGCAGGGCAAGAAGGTGGCCGAGGTCCTGCTGGACAAGGAACCGACCAGCTGATTTCCCGTCGCTCTGACACCTCGCACCGCACGCTGACACCCCGGCCGCCGCTCACCGGCAGCTGACACCCCGGCCGCCGCTCACCGGCCCAAAGCTCCGAGCGGCGGTCGGGGACGTGCCACGTACCGATCTTGTGCGCTTGATGCCGCCCGCGAGCCGGCCTTGTCTGCGCGGTGCCGCCAGCCCGTCGCGCCTGCTTGCTTACGCCGCTCTGCCTGCCGCTCTGCCTGCCGGCACGGTCCGCGCATCGCGACGACCGGTCTGAGGCCGCCCGCCGACCGCACCGCGACCGCGTGCCTGTGCCGTCCTGCGCCGCGTTCGCCGAGGCTGGGATCAGCCGCAGCAGCCGCCGCCGCAGCACCCACCGCCGCCGCCACTGCCACCGGCGGGAGCGTTGGCTTTGCCGCCGAGGCCGGCCATGGAGAGCAGCTTCACGGTGTCGTCGTGGCCGTTCGGACACGGCGCGGGCGCGGAGGCTTCGTTCATCGACCGCTTCACGTCGAAGGTCGAACCGCACGCCTTGCAACGGAATTCGTAGGTTGGCACGTCGCTCATTCTCCCCGGCGGGGCGGCACCGGCACCAGCAAGGGCACCCCAACCGGCGACACCGCGGCGAGCAGCGTCGACAACGGCAGGCCCCAGCGCGACAGCGGCGTCACCGCCACTTCGGCCATCAGGAGCACGGTCAACGTGACCCGCTGCCACCTGCTCACCCAGTGGACCGTAGGGGATCACCCTCGGCCGGCACGGATAGCCCGGATACCCTGGCTCCCCGTGCCCCGCCGTAACCGCCCGCAACGCCCCAACGAGCCGACACCCATCGGTGGGCACGGTTGGGCACGCGCCGAGAGCGGTCCGGACGGCGAGTGGATGGTGCGCACCGTCTCCGGCGCCGCCACCACCAAGACCTACCGGTGTCCGGGCTGCGACCACGAGATCCGCCCCGGTACCGCGCACATCGTCGCCTGGCCCGCCGCCGACTACGGCTCGGTCGAAGACCGCCGCCACTGGCACCAGGGCTGCTGGTCGTCACGCGGCCGGAGAGGCCCCACGTCACGTCGTTGGTGACGCTGCGTGCGTCCGTACGGACGTGCCGGCCGGGCGTGCCGTACGGACGTGCCGGCCGGGCGTCCGGCGGGTGGCACGATGTCGTCGTGGGTGACGCTCGTGTGGATGAGGATGGCCCGATCAAGGCCAACACCGTGCTCCCGGCGCGCCGGGAAGCGGTGACGTTGCGGACCGAGGACGGGCTCGCGCTGGTCGGCGAGCTGGCGTTGCCGCTCGACCGGGCACCACGGGCCACGCTGGTGATGCTGCACCCGTTGCCCACGCACGGCGGCATGATGGACTCCCACCTCTACCGCAAGGCGGCGTGGCGGCTGCCCGCGCTGGCCGATCTCGCGGTGTTGCGGTTCAACACGCGCGGCACGGCCAGTGAGGCAGGGCGCAGCGAGGGCGCGTTCGACCACGCCGTCGGCGAGCGGCTGGATGTCGCCGCCGCTCTAGCGTTCGTGGCCGAGCGCGGGTTGCCCTCGGTGTGGCTCGTGGGCTGGTCGTTCGGCACCGACCTCGCGCTGATGCACGGGTGCGACCCGGTGGTCGAGGGCGCCGTGTTGATCTCACCTCCTCTGCGGTGGAGTGGGGCTGAGCACCTGCGTGTCTGGGCGAGTGCGGGCAAACCGGTGGTGTGCCTGGTGCCTGAGTTCGACACCTACCTGCCACCGGCCGAGGCCAGGCGGCGGTTCGGCGCGGGCATCCCGACCGCGGACGTCATCGACTTCCCCGGCGCCAAGCACCTCATGGTCGGGCACTCCGACGAAGTGCTGGACGCGATCGTGTCCGCGGCCGTGCCCGAGGTGCCCACGCCGTTGCCGCGCACCTGGTCCGGCCCCCACGAGCAGCATCAGGTCGCCATCATGGCCTCCTGAAGCCGCCAGACCAGCACCGGACCCACGACGGTCCTGCTGTCGCCCACGTGCGCGAAGCCCAGCTTCTCCGCGACGCGCTGGGAGGGCGTGTTGTCGGGATCGGTGATGATCACAACCGGACGGCCCGGCTCGGCCCGGCTCGCCCACTCGATGGCCGCGCGTGCCATCTCCGGCGCGTAGCCGCGACCCCAGTGCCGGGGGCGGAACCGGTAGAACAGGTTGAACGTCGGCTCCCCGTCCCGCTCCTGGTGGCGCACGCCGCCGAAGCCGATGACCTCCCCGGTCTCCGGCAGCTCCACCGCCCAGTACCCGATGCCGTCGTGCGCCCAGTTGGCCTGCCACTCCACCAGCATCTTCGCCGCCTGCTCCGCGGACGGCGGACCGGCCGGGGCGAACCGGTGCGTCTCCGGATCGGACAGCACGGCGATCGCGGAGCGCACGTCATCAGGACCGACACGTCTGAGCAGGAGGCGGTCGGTGCGGATCTCGTCCGGTTCCGGGTTGGAGGTCATGGGGGCGAAGGTAGCGAGGGGGTCCGACAATTCCGGGTATGGAACCGGGTATGGGATCTGCTCCGCTCGTGCTGCTGCACGCTTTCCCGTTCGACTCGCGGATGTGGGACGGGGTGCGTGACCTGCTGAAACCGATCACGCCGGACCAGCGGGGCGGCGATCGTTCACCCGATCTGGTGACTATTGCGGACGACGTGCTGGGGCTGCTCGACGAGCGCGGGATCGAGCGCGCGGTGCTCGGCGGGTGCTCGATGGGCGGGTACGTGGCGATGGCCGTGCTGCGGCGCGACCCGTCACGGGTGGCGGGGCTCGTGCTGGCCGACACGCGTGCCGGGGCGGATGCGGCGGAGGTACGGGCGAACCGGCTGGCGATGGCCGCTCGGGTGGAGGCGGAGGGCGTCGGGTGGGTGCCGGATGCCCTGGTCAGCGGGTTGCTCGCGCCCGGGGCGGACGCGTCGGTGGTCGAGCGGGTGCGGGAGTTGATCCTCGCGCAGGACCCGGCGGAGGTGGCGTGGGCGCAGCGGGCGATGGCCGTGCGGCCGGATTCGGCGGAGGTGCTGGCGGGGGTGGACGTGCCGGCGTTGGTGCTGGTGGGGGAGCACGACGGACTCACGCCGCCCGCGTTGGCCCGGGAGTTGGCCGGGGTGTTGCGGCGTGCGGAGTACGTCGAGTTGGCGGGGGCCGGTCACCTGTCGCCGCTGGAGGTGCCGGAAGCGTTCGCCGGGGCGGTGGCCGACTGGCGGCGGCGCGTCGAGGTGTGACGGGTGCGCGCATCGGACGCACGCATGTGCTCGCGCCGTTCTGAGCGTTGAACTCAGGGGTCCTGAACGTAGGACACACGCGTTCCGAACGTAGGACACACCCCGCCGGAATGTAGGACACACGCGTTCTGAACGTAGGACACACGGGTCTTGGAGGTTCGACTCGCGGGGTGAGCTGGGGTTCAGCGTTTGCCGGCTTGGGCCTTGGGGTTGGGGCGGGCGATCTTTTGGGTCGGGCCGTCCGGGGCTGGCTTTTCGGCTTCGGGGGTGGCGGCCTCGGAGGTGGGTGGGGTGGGGCTGGGCTGCGCCTTTGCGGGTTTTGGCGGGGTGGTGGCGGGGGCGGAGGCTGCCTCTGGTTGAGGCTGCTGAGGCTGGGCGGACGGGGGCTGGGGGCGTTCTTCTTCCAGCGGGTCCAGGAGGGGGGTTACGTCGTGCAGGGCGGCGCGGACGGCGTGTAGCTGCTGTGACAGGCGGTTGCGGAGGTGCCTGAGGGCTTCCACCTGCTGGGTGGCCTGCGTGACGCGGCGGTTGGATTCCTCCGTCGCCTCGCGGACTCGGCGGTTCGCCTCGTCGGTCGCCTCCTGCACGCGGGCCGTGGCCTCGCTGATGGAGTCGTGACGACGGCGGTTGGCCTCTTCGGTGGCCTCGCGCACCAGGCGCTGCGCCTCGGCGTTCGACGAGGCCTGCTCCTGGGCGATCTGGGCGCGCACGCGGGCGGCTTCCTCGGCGGCCTCGCGCACCCGCCGGTCGGCCTCGCCCTTCGACGACGCCTCCTGCTCGGCCAGCGTCTTCATCGACTCGACCCGGCGCGCCGCCATCGCGATCTCGAAGTCTTCCTCGATCGTGTTCCGGCGCTGGAGGGACTCCTCGTCCAACCGGGTGGCCTCGGCGCGGGCCTCGCCCACGATCCGGTCGGCCTCGGCGCGCGCCGTCTCCAGCACGCCCCGGTGCTCGGCCTCCATCGCGGCGCGCCGCTGGTCGAGTTCGGCGATGAGCTTCTCGTACCGGGTGCGCAGCACTCCCGCATCGGCCTCGGCCTTGGCGCGGATGTGCCCGCCCTCGGCCTCGGCGCGCGCCTTGATCTCGTTCGCCTCGTCCTGGGCGAGCCGCAGCATCCGCTGCAACCGCTCGCTCAGCCCCTCCAACGTCGTGGGCGGCAGCGACAGCCGCTCCACCTGGCCGCGCAGCTCGGCGATCTCCGACCGGGCCGCCTCGAGCTGCCGGGTCAGGTCGTTGGTCTGCGACACCGCCGCGTCGCGGTCGGCCGCGAGCAGGCGCAGGTCGGAGTCCAGCCGTTCCAGGTGGTCCTCGACCTGGGCGCGGTCGTACCCGCGCTTGACGATGTCGAAGCCGGATCCCAGGGGGACGAGGTCACGGTCGTCGGCGAGGCCCATGCCGTGCACGCTACCCGCTCCTGACGTGCGGCCGGCACCTGCCGGCCGCACATCGTGGGTGATTTCGCTTTACACGCCCCGGAAACGGTTGATTTCGGTCAGGTGCGCGGCGCGCAGCTCGTGGTCGCGGACACCCAGGCCCTCGGCGGGCGCCAGCGTCAGCACGCCGACCTTGCCCTGGTGGGCGTTGCGGTGCACGTCGTACGCGGCCTGCCCGGTGTCCTCCAACGAGTACACCTTGGACAGTGTCGGGTGGATCTTCCCCTTGGCGATCAACCGGTTGGCCTCCCACGCCTCGCGGTAGTTCGCGAAGTGCGAGCCGATGATCCGCTTGAGGTTCATCCACAGGTACCGGTTGTCGTACTGGTGCATGTACCCGCTGGTCGACGCGCACGTCACGATCGTCCCGCCGCGCTTGGCCACGAACACCGACGCGCCGAACGTCTCCCGGCCCGGGTGCTCGAACACGATGTCCGGGTCGTCGCCGCCGGTCAGCTCCCGGATCTTCGCGCCGAGCCGCTTCCACTCGCGCGGGTCCTGCTCGTGCTCGTCCTTCCAGAACCGGTAGCCCTCGGCGCTGCGGTCGATGATCAGCTCCGCGCCCATCTTGCGGCAGATCTCGGCCTTCTCCGGCGACGAGACGACGCACACCGGGGTCGCGCCGCCGTTCAGCGCGAACTGGGTGGCGTAGGAGCCGAGGCCGCCGGACGCGCCCCAGATCAGCACGGTGTCGCCCTGCTTCATGTTCGCGCCGTTGGTCGACACGAGCTGCCGGTAGGCGGTGGAGTTCACCAGGCCGGGGGACGCCGCTTCCTCCCAGGTCAGGTGGGCCGGCATCGGCATCAGCTGGTTGGCCTTGACCAGCGCGATCTCGGCCAGACCGCCGTAGTTGGTCTCGAAGCCCCAGATGCGCTGCTCGGGGTCGAGCATGGTGTCGCCGTGCCCGTCCGGGTGCTCCAACTGCACGTCGAGGCAGTGCGCGACGACCCGGTCACCGGGCTTCCACGCGTTCACGCCGGGGCCGGTGCGCAGCACCACGCCCGCCAGGTCGGAGCCGACCACGTGGAACGGCTGGTCGTGCCTGCCGCCGTACTTCTTCAGGAACGCGAACGTCGACAGCGGCTCGAAGATCGAGGTCCACACGGTGTTGTAGTTGATGGCGCTGGCCATCACCGCCACCAGCGCCTCACCGGGGCCCAACTCGGGCGTGGCGATCTCGTCGACGTGCAGCGACTTGCGCGGGTCCTTGTCCCTGGTGGCCAGACCCTCGAACATCTTGACCTCGTCGGCGTGCACTGTCACGCCCCGGTAGCTCTCCGGTACGTCCAGCGATCCGATCGCGTCCAGTTCGTCCGCGAGGATCGCGTCGAGGATCTTCTGCACGGCGTTCCCTCCCAATCAGGGGGCTTCCGGATGGTGGTGTGGCTCTAGAGGTCCACGCAGGTTGCCGGAGGTTACCCACGGGTAACCGATTCAGAACGCGCGCTGTGAGGCACCGCACTGCCATTCCCCCTATCGGTCGCTCTTGACCGGGCGGCCAACCAAGCGGAACATCGAAGGTGTCCGGTGTACAAGGACGGAGGTACAGGTCATGGCCGTGGCAAAGGCGTGGACCAGGTGGCAGGACTGGGCCGAGGTCGCCATCGGGGTCCTCGTGCTCCTATCGCCCTTGGTGGTGGAGACCACCACGGGAGCCATGTGGACGATGATCGTGCTCGGCGCCCTGATCGCCATCGATGGTCTCGTGTCGCTCGCGATGCCTGGATTGGTCTACGGCGAGTGGTTCCAGATGGTCCTCGGCGCGCTGCTGTTCATCTCCCCGTGGGTGATCGGCTACAGCGAACTCACAGCGGCGTCGTGGGTCTCGTGGGTCGGCGGCGTGCTGACCGTCGCGGCCGGCGCGATGGCGGTGCCGCTGGCGAACGCGGCGCACAGCGGCCGGATCGCCGGAACCGCGTAACGACAACCTGGACGAGCCCGCGAGCCCGCGTCGGTCATCCGGTGCCCCTGCCAGGTCGATCACGCTTTCGATCGACCTGGGACGGGTGCCGGATGACCGACTGCCAGGCGGGCTCGCCCGCCCTGGCGGAGCCAGGGCAACCCAACACGGAAAGGCACAGCATTGGCAGAGGACTCGTCGGCCCGTGAACGGATCCTGCAAGCGGCCGAGGAGTTGTTCGCCGAGTCGGGCTTCGACGCCACGCCCACCTCGCGCATCGCCGAACGGGCCGCGGTGCCAAAGGGGCTCGTGCACTACTACTTCCGCCGCAAGACCGACCTGCTGGCGGCACTCGTGCAGCGCCTGCCGGACGGGACCGTGGACGCGCGCCGCGTCGTCGTGGTCGGCGACATCGCGGAGAGCCTGCGCAGGCTGGTCGCCGCCCTGGACGCCCGGCTCAACGCATCACCGCTGCTCAGCCACCTGTTGTGGCGCGAAGCGGACACGCACAAGGCGGTCCGCGACGCGTTGCACGACCGCTACCAGTCCGTGGTGCGGCAGATCCGGAACGTCATCATCGCCGCCGGTGGGGCGGCGGTGGCCACGAAGGACGTCGACACCGCCTCCGCGCTGCTCGGGCTCGCGGTCAGCTACCGGCACGCGGTCGCCCGGCACGCGCCGGACGACGACCAGATGGACCTGGAACTGACCTTCGTGGCCGCCGCGCTCGAACGGCCTCGAACACAACTCCAGTGACGGACGACCTCAGTGGGACGGCGACGCGGCCGGCTCCACCAGCTCCACCAACACGCCGCCCGCGTCCTTCGGGTGCACGAAGTTGACCCGGCTGTCGGACGTACCGCGCCGCGCCGCCTCGTACAGCAGTCGCAACCCCTTGGCGCGCAGCGCCTCCGCCGCGGCGTCCACATCGGACACCCGGTAGGCCAGCTGCTGGAGCCCCGGCCCGGACCGGCCGATGAACTTCGCGATGGTCGATTCCGGCGTCAGCGGCGCGAGGAGCTGCACGGCGGTGCCGGTGCCGTCGTCACCGGGCGCGCGTAGCATCGCTTCACGCACTCCCTGCTCCTCGTTGACCTCTTCGTGCGCGACTTCCAGGCCGAAGTGCTCACGGTGGAACGCGATCGCTTCGTCGAGGTCCGGCACGGCGATGCCGACGTGGTCGATGGCGGTCACGAAGCCGCGGAGTTCTTCCATGGCAGGAAAGCGTAGTGGCCGAATCGGTGCAGGTCCCGCTGTGCGACGCCTCACAGGCTACTGCAGGGTAACCCTGAGTATCGTGGCCTGTTAACAACCGCTTACACCAACCGCTTACACCCGCTGTGGAGGCTGCTGTGTCCGGTTCCGTCATCGTCGCCGGGGCCCGTACCCCGATGGGACGACTGCTCGGGTCGTTGAAGGACTTCTCCGGCGCCCAGCTCGGCGGCGTCGCGATCAAGGCGGCCCTGGAGCGGGCCGGTGTCGCGCCCGAGCAGGTGCAGTACGTGATCATGGGCCAGGTGCTCACCGCGGGCGCCGGCCAGATCCCCGCGCGCCAGGCGGCGGTGAACGCGGGCATCCCGATGACCGTGCCCGCGCTGACGATCAACAAGGTGTGCCTCTCCGGCATCGACGCGATCGCGCTGGCCGACCAGCTCATCCGCGCGGGCGAGTTCGACATCGTGGTGGCGGGCGGTCAGGAGTCGATGACCCAGGCGCCGCACCTGCTGCCGAAATCGCGCGGCGGGTTCAAGTACGGCGACGTGTCGATGGTCGACCACATGGCCTACGACGGCCTGTTCTGCGCGTTCGACCAGGTCGCGATGGGCTCCTCCACGGAGAAGTTCAACGCCCGCTACGGCCTGACCCGCGAGGAGCAGGACGCGTTCTCCGCCCGTTCGCACCAGCTCGCGGCCAAGGCCGCCGAGAACGGCGTCTTCGACGAGGAGATCGCCCCTGTCTCGATTCCGCAGCGCAAGGGCGACCCGGTGCTGTTCAGCACCGACGAGGGCGTGCGCGGCGACACCACGGTCGAGACGCTGGCCAAGCTGCGCCCGGCGTTCGCCTCCGACGGCACGATCACCGCGGGCTCGGCGTCGCAGATCTCCGACGGCGCGGCGGCCGTGGTCGTGATGAGCAAGGCCAAGGCCGAGGAGCTGGGCCTGACCTGGCTGGCCGAGATCGGCGCGCACGGCGTCGTGGCCGGTCCGGACGCCGGCCTGCACGAACAGCCCGCGAACGCGATCAAGGCCGCGTGCGCCAAGGAGGGCATCGACCCGGCCGACCTGGACCTGGTCGAGATCAACGAGGCGTTCGCCGCGGTCGGCGTGGTCTCCACCCGTGAACTCGGCATCGACGAGGACAAGGTCAACGTCAACGGTGGCGCGATCGCCCTCGGGCACCCGATCGGCATGTCGGGCGCCCGCATCGCGCTGCACCTGGCCCTGGAGCTGAAGCGCCGCGGTGGCGGCGTGGGTGCGGCCGCCCTGTGCGGCGGCGGTGGTCAGGGCGACGCCCTGATCGTCCGCGTCCCTAAGGGCTAGAGGTGTGGCCCGCACCGTTGACGTAGCAGAGCTGGTCGACCGCGCGCGTGAGGGACAACCGCGCGCGGTCGCCAGGCTGATCTCGCTGGTCGAGGACGCCAGCCCGCAGCTGCGCGAGGTGGCGGGCGCACTGGCGCCGTTCTGCGGGAACGCCCAGGTCATCGGCCTGACGGGCGCCCCCGGCGTAGGCAAGTCCACGTCCACGTCCGCGCTGGTCACGGCCTACCGCGCACGTGGCAAGCGGGTCGGCGTGCTGGCCGTGGACCCGTCGTCCCCGTTCTCCGGCGGCGCCCTGCTGGGCGACCGGGTGCGGATGGGCGAGCACGCCACCGACCCCGGCGTGTTCATCCGGTCCATGGCCACCCGCGGCCACCTGGGCGGGCTGTCCTGGGCCACACCGCAGGCGCTGCGCGTGCTCGACGCGGCGGGCTGCGACGTGGTGCTGGTCGAGACGGTCGGTGTGGGCCAGTCCGAGGTCGAGGTGGTGTCGCTGGCCGACACGACGGTGGTGCTGCTCGCACCCGGCATGGGCGACGGCATCCAGGCCGCCAAGGCGGGCATCCTGGAGATCGCCGACGTGTTCGTGGTGAACAAGGCCGACCGCGACGGCGCCGACCAGACCGCCCGCGACCTCAAGCACATGATCTCCCTGGGTCGTCGGGACCGTGAGGGAGGTCTGTGGCGGCCTCCCGTGGTGAAGACGGTCGCGGCGCGCTCCGAGGGTTTGGACGACGTCGTGGACGCCATCGACGCGCACCACGCCTGGCTGGTCGAACGCGGTGAGCTGGAACGACGCCGCGCCACCAGGACCGCGGGCGAGATCGAGGCCATCGCGGTGGAGCGGCTGCGTTCCCGGATCGGCGGATTGCGCGGCGCGTCCGCGCTCGAAACCCTGGCCAAACGGGTCGTGGCGGGTGAGCTGGACCCCTACGCTGCGGCTGATCGACTGGTCGAGGGGGTAGGGGCATGACGCCGGTGGTGGTGGACATCGGCACGCGGGACACCCGTCGGGTGATCATCGGCGGTGCGGTGTCGGGCGTGCTCGGTGTGTTGGCGTTGGTGGGCGCGGTGAGCGCGTATTCCGACGGTGAGGGTGTCGGCGGGACGATCGCGCTGGTCATCGGCGTGGCGTTCACCGGTATCGCGCTGGCCGCGGTGCTGAACTGGAAGAAGGTGTCCCGGCCGCGCAAGCTCGTGTTCGAGGCGCCGGGCGTGCGTTGGGACGACCCGACCGGCGCGCCGTGGGCGGTGGCTTGGCACGAGTTGGGCGCCGTGCGGATCTCGCGGACGCGGGAACGGGTCGTGAACCCGGCCGACGCGATCGTGCGCAAGACCATGGTCCGGCTCGACCTGCTCCCCGCCGACCACCAGGCGTTCCGGGCACGGCACGCCGACATGGCGCACCTGGCCCGCGAGGACGGCGCCTACCGCCTCCCGCTGGGTGACGCGGCCGCGTTGATCCCGGTGGTGGAGCGGGCCGTGCTCGGTTTCGCGCCCCACCTGTACCGGGGTGTGCAGGACGAAGGCTTCACGGTGGGGCTGTCATGAACGCGATCGAGATCTCCTTCGGCAACCGGACCGAGCGACGCGCCGCCCTCGCGGTCCAACTCGGCCTGACCCTCTTCGGCATCCTGCTGATGTTCCTGTCCTACGCGGACGGCCACCTGGCGGCCATGATCGTCGGTCCGCTGGTGGCGGTCGGCGGCTTGATCGGCGGTGGCATCTGGCGACGGCGGGCCCGGCTGCGCCGGCTCACCGTGGAACCACAGGGCCTGCGCTGGGAGGAGAAGGGCGCGTCGTGGGCCGTGCCCTGGTACGAACTGGCCGCAGTGGCGCTGGCACGCGGCGGCGGTAACAAACCGTCGCTGTGGCTCCACCTGGTGCCGGTGGACCCGCAGGCCTTCGCCGCCACCTACCGGAGCGTCCCGACCAGCGTGCACGGCCACTGGGTCCGGCTGGCCGACGACACCGGCGGCGAGATGCTGGACCTGGCGCTGCGGCGGCACGCGCCCCAGCTCTACCGGGGCCTCGTGCCCATCTTCGGCAGTGTCTAATTGCCGCTGCTCCGCAGACGGCGGGCTCGGTCGCCTGGCTGTAGTCGATTGCGCCGCTCCGCGGCGGGGCAGACCGCTCGCGCCTGATTTTCCGACGATCGAAAAGCGTGATCGCCGGAAAATGAGTCGCGAACGATCGACGCGACCTCGCGCGGTGGTCACCTGACCACGCCCCCACGACGGACCTGCCAGCGAGCCGGACCCAACCCACCGGCCGGCATCTGTGCACACACGCGCCACCCACCGGTCGGTTCGGCGCTGGTCAGACCCCAGTCGGCGCGGCAAAGCAGGCACACCAGGCCACGCCATCGTGGAAAGCCCCCATCCGGGTGAGCGATCGAAGCCGGGACTTCCGACTCTAGGCAAGGGCGATCACAGAGCCGAACGTTAATCCGGCGACCGGGGGACAAAGGGGTGCGATGTACGACTCCGCGGGGCTTCAGGTCCTCTCCCGCGAGGAATGCCTGAAGCTGCTCGACACCGCCGGCATCGGCCGGTTGGTCTACACCGACAAAGCACTGCCGGTGGTGCACCCCGTCGTGTTCGTGCTCGACGGTGACTGCGTGGTGCTGCGCGTGCCCGACGGCAGCGCGACCCTCGTCGCCCGTGACACGATCGTGGCGTTCCAGATCGACGACGTCGCCCCCGACCTGTCCCGCGGCTGGTCGGTGATGGCCGTCGGGCACGTCACCGAGGTCGAGGAGGAGTCGCAGCTGGTCCGGCTGCGACGGCTGCCGCTGGCCTCTCGCGGCTACGGCGACCGCGACCGCTACCTGGTGGTCGACCTCGAGGTCCTGAGCGGGCGTCGCATCCCGTAGTCGAAGGCGTTAACCTCGGGACCTCGGATACCTCCGACCCGGGAGGGTGGTCTCGGGTGCAAGGATCCCCGGATTCGAACGCCGCGGTGCGGTTGGACGGCCTGTTGCGCGAGCTGACCGACCGGACCGCCGAAGTGATCGTCTCGCAGGAACGGCTGCACCGGCTGCTGGCCGCGGTCGTGTCGCTGGCCAGCGACCTGTCGCTGCCGGACGTGCTGCGCCGCATCGTCGAGTCCTCGTGCAGCCTGGTCGGCGCCCGTTACGGCGCGCTGGCCGTGGTCGGCCCGAACCGGCAGCTGCTGGAGTTCACCTACGGCGACGGCCACCACCACACCGACTTCGAGATGCCCGGATCCGGGGCGACCACGTTCGACCCGTCCACGCCCGGTTTCCTGGGTGTTCCGGTGCACGTGCGCGGCGAGGTGTTCGGCAACCTCTACCTGACCGACAAGGAGGACGGCGCCGATTTCACCCGCGCCGACCAGGAGGTCGTGGTGGCGGTGGCCGCGGCGGCGGGCATCGCGATCGAGAACGCCCGGCTCTACGAGCAGTCGCGGCAGCGCGAGGTGTGGCTGCGCGCGTCCAACGAGGTGACGAACGCGCTGCTCACCGGCACCCCGGACCGGCACGCGCTGCGCCTGGTCGCGGTGCGCGCACGGCTCGCCGCGGACGGCATGAACGCGCTGCTGGCGCTGCCCGACGCGCAGGACCACCTGTCGATCCGGGTGATGGACGGCGAGCTGCCCGGGTTCGGGGTGTCCCGTGACGGCCCGGCCCTCGAGGTGTTCGACACCGGCCACGCGAAGGTGCTCGACGGGCTGCCCGGCCACGACCGGATCGGCCCGGTGGTGTTCGTGCCGCTGGCGGCGGGCGACCGGGTGCTGGGTGTGCTGATGGTGGCGCGGGCCCGTGGCCAGCGGGCGTTCGACCGGTCGGACGTGGCGATGGTCGAGTCGTTCGCCCGGCAGGCGGCGCTGATCCTGGAGTTCACCCGCGCCACCGGCGCCGGGCGGCGGCTGGCCGTGCTGGAGGACCGCGACCGGATCGCCCGCGACCTGCACGACCTGGTCGTGCAGCGGCTGTTCGGCCTGGGTCTGGGGTTGCAGAGCATGAACGGGCTGGTGGAGCAGCCGATGGTGGCGCAGCGGCTGGCGGATTTCGTCAACGAGGTCGACCAGACCATCCGGGAGATCCGGCGCACCATCTTCTCGCTGCAGGAGCCGCCCGCCGGCTCGACCGACCTGCGCGGCCGGCTGATGAAGGTCGTGCAGGAGTCGACCCGGCTGCTCGGTTTCGAACCGTCGCTGACCATGGACGGGCCGATCGACTCGGTGGTGCCCGACCACGTGCGGCCGGACCTGCTGGCCACGCTGCGCGAGGCGCTGGCCAACGCCGCCCGGCACGCGTCGGCGAAGAAGGTCGAGGTGGCGATCGTGGTCGACCGCGCGGCGACGGAGCTGCGGCTGGTCGTGCGGGACGACGGCGGCGGCCTGCCGTCCCGTCGCGGCAGGCACACCGGCGGGTTGGTCAACATGGCGGCGCGCGCCGCGAGGTGGGACGGTTCCTGTGAGGTCGACTCGACCGAGGGTGAAGGCGTGACGGTGACGTGGTGCGTGCCGTTGCGGTCGGCGTAGTTCGGCGTAGTTCGGCGTAGGTCGGCATAAGGCGGGACACGGCGGGACAGGGGGAGGGGCCATGGCCATCTCGGTGCTGTTAGTGGACGACCACGAGATCGTGCGGCGTGGTTTGCAGCAGCTGCTGACCGTGGAGTCCGACATCGAGGTGGTCGGCGAGGCGGAGAGCGCGGCCGCCGCCGTGTCCGCCGCCGCCTTCCACAAGCCCGACGTGGCCGTGATCGACGTGCGGCTGCCCGACGGTGACGGTGTCACGGTGTGCCGGGAGATCCGTTCGACGGTCCAGCCGCCGCCCGCGTGCCTGATGCTGACCTCGTACTCCGACGACGAGGCGCTGTTCGGCGCGATCATGGCGGGCGCGGCGGGGTACATGCTCAAGCAGGTCTCCGGCAACGACCTGGTGTCCGCGATCCGCACGCTGGCCGCGGGCGGGTCGCTGCTGCACTCCGGCGTGACCGCGACCGTGCTGCAACGGCTGCGCGGCGGACCGGTCGAGGACCCGCGCTACGCGGCGTTGAGCCCGCAGGAGCGGCGGATCCTCGACCTGATCGCCGAGGGCCTGACCAACCGGCAGATCGCGAACCGGCTGTACCTGGCCGAGAAGACGGTCAAGAACTACGTCTCCTCGCTGCTGCACAAGCTCGGCTTCGACCGGCGGACCGAGGCCGGTGTCTACGCCGCCCGCAGGCGGCAGGCCGGTGGGTCCGGGATCTAGCCCGTTACAGCGGCCAACCGACCAGCATCGGCGTGGTCGCGGCGGCGGGCGCGGTCGGGTCCGGAAGTGGCATACCCGGGCAGGTCAGGTCCTTCGGCGGCACCTTCCCGTCCACGATGAACGCCTCCACGATGTCGTCCACGCACGCGTTGCCGAACCCGTACACACCGTGGTCGCCCTCGTCGGTCACGGTGAGCAGCCGTGAGCCCTCGAAGTTGCGGTGGGCCCGCTGGGCGCCTTCCAGCGGCGTGGCCGGGTCGCGCACCGACTGCACCATGAGGACCGGCGGCACGCCCTTGCCGGTCGGCTTCTTCAGCTCCAGCTGCGGCCGGTCCCAGAACGCGCACGGCGCGAGGACCTGGTAGTAGCCGATCAGCGGGTATTGCCTGCCCAGCCGCTCTGCCTCGGCGGCCAGCGTGGCGCGGTTGTGCTTGAACTTCGTGTCGTTGCACGTGATGGCGAACAGCGTGCCGTTCTGTGCGTCCGGGTACTGCGCCAGAGCTGCCGGGAGCTGGGCCAATGCGGTGACGCCGGTCTTCGTGGCCTGGTCGAGCGACGCGAGCGTGGCCGCCGCGTCCGCGAACAGCAGCTTGCTGTACTGCGCCCGGAACAGCACCGAGTCCAGCAGGACGCCGTTGACCAGCGTCCCGTCCGGCAGCGTCAGCGGGTCCGCGGCCAGCTTCGCACGGGTCGTCTCGTAGGCCTGGCGGACCTGCTCGGCGGTCGTGCCCAGGTGGTAGAGGCTGTCGTACCTGGCCACCCACGGCAGGAAGTCGGTGCGGAACCGGCGTTCGAAGCCGTAGCCGAAGTTGTCGAAGATGTCCTGGAACGTGCTGGTGAAGTCGGTGTTCGAGTCGAGCACGAACTTGTCCACCCGGTTCGGGAAGTAGGTGGCGTAGTACGCGCCCATCCAGCTGCCGCCGGAGTAGCCGATCCAGTTGATCTTCTCCCGGCCGAGCAGTTGACGGAGCAGGTCCAGGTCGCGGACGGTCTGCTCGGTGTTGACCACGCGGCCGAACTCCCCGGAGAGGGTCTGGCACGCGGTGGCCTGCAGCTCGGCCGCGTCGTAGATCAGCTCGGTGTTGGCGCGGCTGCGGTCGCGCGGGTCGGCGAGCCCCAACCAGTCGAACCCGCCGCAGGTGACGTTCGTGCTCGCGCCCGTGCCGCGCGGGTCGATGCCGATGATCTCCATGTTGTCGACCAGCTTGGCGCGGCCGGTGTAGAGCAGCGGCAAGATCCGGCCGGGGCCGCCCGGACCGCCCGGGTTGGTCAGCACGCTGCCCTTGGCCTGGCCGTTCTTCGGCCTGAGCCTGCTCACCGCGATGGTGACGGTGCGGCCGTCGTCCGGCTTGCGCCAGTCGAACGGCGCCTGGAACGTGCCGCACTCCAGGCCCTCGAACTCGGCGCACGCCGACCAGGTGATGGTCTGGTCGGCGATGGCCTGGTTCAGCCGCGGCTCCGGCTCGGCCTGCGCGTACGTCGGCAGCGCGCTCACGACCAGTGCCGCGGACACGGCGATGGCGAGTCTTCCTCGCATGGATATCCCCCTCCGTCGAGGCCTCAACTCCATCGCGCACGTAGGCTGGAGGGCAACCGCAGAACGGCCCTGTTCGGCTCTACGAAAGACTTAAGCCACTCGGGCTCGGAGGAAAGTAAGGTCGCTGGAGTGGGGATTTTCCGGAGGAAGCGGCCTGCCGCGGTCGCCCGCGAGGTGGTGCGGGACCACACCTACGACGACGCGATCCTGGACATCGCGGCCGAGGAGATGGACGCGGGCCACCTGAGGGCGGCGACGACGGTGCTCGCGGAGTGCCGTGAGCAGCCCGAGGTGCGGGCGCTGCGGGTGGAGGTGCTCGGCGAGCACGCCGTCGGCCACGCCGACGAGCTGCTGGAGCTGGCGAAGAACAACACCGACCCGGACCTGTGGCTGCTGGCCGGCACCGCGTTCATCCGGGAGGCGTGGGCGATCCGCGGCTCGGGGCGGGCGGACACCGTCGGCAAGGACCGGTTCAAGGTCTTCTTCGCCACCCTCCGCAAGGCCGTCGGGCCACTTCACGAGGCCGCGAAGCTCCTGCCGCGGGACGCGGTGCCGTGGGCGCAGTTGCAGACCGCCGGGCTCGGGTTGCAGGTGGACCGGGACCAGAAGGACGAGGTCTGGCGGGAGATCGTGGCGCGGTGCGCGACGCTGTACCCGGCGCACTGGACGCGGTTGCAGATCCTGGCCGCCAAGTGGGGCGGGTCGGCGGAGGAGATGATGGCGTTCGCCCAGGGCAGCGTCGACGCCGCGCCGCCCGGCGACCCGGTGGTGGCGATGCTGCCGTTGGCGCACTTCGAGATCTTCCTGGAGCAGTTCGAGGACGCCGTGCAGGCGCGTTCGGCGTTGAAGATCGCGACGTTGAAGATGCGCTACTTCAGCCGGAACCGCGACGAGATCGCCACGGCGGCGGACAAATGGGATTCGACACCCACCAAGCCGCATCCGCGGGCCTTGCAAGCGCACAACCTGTTCGCGGCGGCTTTCGCCCTGGCCGACGACGCGCCTCGCGCGAAGCGCCACCTGCTCGGCATGCGCGACCACGTGCACGAAGTGCCCTGGGCTTATGTCGCCTATCTGGCGGATGACCTGGAGAAGGAATACACGGAGCTGGCGAACAAGTACCTGTGACACCCGGTGGCCGGGTCGTGCGCCCGGCCACCGGCGCGTGGCGTCAACACCGCTGTTTGTAGAAGTACTTCGAGTTGGCTTCCATGTCGGCCTTGGTCAACGCGACCAGGTCCGTCTCGATGTCGCGTTCCACCGACTTGCCCTCCAGCGCCGCGACGGCCTGCCCGACGCCCGTCTTCCCGATGGTCGCCGGGTCCTGGGCGATCAGGGCTCGCACCGCGCCGCCCCGCAGGTCCTCGACCAGCAGGGATAACGCCATGTCTCAGCTCCCGAGGCTCGACACCGATGGCGGCCTGCACCGGATGGCGACGACGTCGCCGGTCACCACGACCTCACCCGCCGCGTGCGGCACGACCACCGTGCTGCCCCCGTGCACCGCGACGGGACCGAGCGTGCCGGCGCCCTCCAGCACCACGAACACGCCGAACGAGGGCTCCAACGCCGCCGTGCCGGACACGTGCAGCCGGTCGGCGCGGAAGAACGGGTCGGCCTGCGCGTCGAACAGGTTCACCGACTCGCCGGTCAGCGCCCGCGTCCGCCGCACCAGGTCGTCGGCCGACTGGGCGCGGCGCTCCACGCAGTCCAACGCCTTGTCGTAGCCCAGACCCAGGTGGCCGACGTCGGCGTCGGCCAGGAAACCCCGCCACTCCAACGTGACGGAGAAGTCGGTCGGCTGCTGGAGCTCGACGATGAACACGCCCTCGCCGATCGCGTGCGGCACGCCCGCGGGCACGAACACCGTGTCACCGGGCGACACGTTGACCGGGTTCAACGCGCCCAACATCGCGGACGAGTCCTGAGTGGACACCCAACCGGCGACGACGTCGGCCGGCACGTCCTCGCGGAACCCGATGTAGACCGTCGGGTCCGGCCCGGACGTGCCGATCACGATCCACGCCTCGGTCTTCCCGTGCCGGCACCCCAGGTGCGCGGACGCGAACGCGTTGGACGGGTGGCAGTGCACCGGCAGCCGCTGCCCGGCGTCGAGCAGCTTCACCAGCAGCGCGGTGTCCCCGCCGAACTCCGCCGCGTGCTCGTCACCCAGCCACGACACCGGGTCCGCCGCCACCGCGTCACGCAACCACCGCCCGTCCGGCAGCCGGGACAACCCCGCCTCTTCCTTGCCGAACTGCGTGGTGGTCGACGCGACCCAGTCCTCGGGTCCCGTGTCGGCTTCGGCCTGGTTCCGGAACGCCGCGATCGCCGCACCGCCCCGGTAGAACTGCCGCGGCTGGTTGGCCTTCAGCGCGACGGGCTGGTTGTCGGAACTCATGCCGGTACCTCTCCTGATCCACGGGCCACCAACCGGACCGGCAGGACGACGCGGCGCGGTGGGGAGCCGTCGCCGTCCAGTCGGGCGAAGAGCAGGTCGGCCGCTGCCTTGCCGAGCGCGCTCGCGTCGTGCGCGATCACGGTCACCGGCGGCGACAGCAGGTCGGCCAGCTCGAAATCGTCGAAGCCCACGAGGGCGGGCCGCACCGAGGAGCCGGCCAACGCGCGCACCGCGTGCACGGTGATCCGGTTGTTGCCCGTCACCACGGCGGTCGCCGGGGCGGCGGTGTTCTGCAGGCCCTGCAACGCCTTGCGCACCGACTCCTCGTCGTGCGGGCCCATGACCACCAGCGACTCGTGGTAGCCGATACCGGCCCGCACGCACCCCTCGCGGTAGCCGCGGAGGCGTTCGTTGGCGGTGAAGATGTCCGGCGCGTCACCCAGGAACGCGATCCGCCGGTGCCCGAACGACGCCAGGTGCGCCACCGCCTCGACGGTGCCGCCGATGTTGTCCACCAGCACGGTGTCCGCCACGACGTCACCGGCCGGCCGGTCCAGGAACACCACGGGCGTGCCCGCCCGCATCTCCGGCACCAGGTACCCGTGCTGCAACCCGGCGGGCACGATCAGCAGCCCGTCCACCCGCCGCGAGCAGAACTCCAGCGACAGCTCCCGCTCCCGCGCCGGGTCCTCGTCGGACGACCCGGTGATGACCTGCCGCCCGCGCAGCCGCGCGATCTCCTCGACCGCGCGCGTCACGCCCGAGTAGAACGGGTTGCCGACGTCCTCCAGGACCAGGCCGATGGTGCCGGTCGACGAGCCGCGCCGCAGGTTGCGGGCGCTGAGGTTGCGCCGGAAGCCGAGCTGGTCGATCGCCGCGAGCACCCGTTCGGCGGTGGCCGGGTGCACCCCTGCCTCGTCGTTCACCACGCGTGAGACGGTCTTGATGCTGACGCCCGCCAGCCGCGCCACGTCGTTCATCGTGGCACGCCGAACCTTGCGAGCGCCTGCCGCGCCGTTCGGGGACAACGTTGTCATAGTGGCCGAATCACACACCCCGATTTCACCCGTGTCAACGGTCGGGCTGTCTCAAACCGGACAACCAAGAGCGCCGGGGTTGACGCCACCCCCACACGCTCCGCAAGTATGCGACTACGGGTAGTTGGTGGACAGCGTTGTCGACGTCGGCTGAGCCGACAATCGGACCCGGGAGGCGTCTCGTGCGAACGGCACTGGTTCTGGCGGCGGCGGTAGCGCTCTCGGTGGTCCACCCGGTCGCGGTCAACGCCCAGCACGACCAGGCACAGCATGATCAGACACAGCACGACCAGGCACAGGCGGACGACCTGGCCGGATGGGTGAACCCGTTCGTGGGCACCAAGCCGGGTGGTCCGGACCACGGCACGGGTGGCGGCGCGGGCAACAACTTCCCCGGCGCGGACGTGCCGTTCGGCATGGTGCAGTGGAGCCCGGACACGGTGACCCGCCAGCACGGCGGCTACTCCTACGAGGACGACCGGATCAAGGGTTTCAGCCTCACCCACCTGTCCGGCGCGGGCTGCTCGACCTACCAGGACATCCCGATCATGCCGTTCACCGGCGAGGTCACCACCTCGCCCGCGACCGATCCCGACCGGTACGTCTCGACGTTCTCGCACGGCAACGAGAGCGCGACGCCCGGCTACTACGGGGTGACCCTCGACAGCGGGACGAAGGTCGAGTTGACCGTCACCCAGCGCACCGGCATCGGCCGGTTCGCCTACCCGGGCGGGCAGACGTCGACGTTGCTGGTCAACACCTCCGGTTCGATCTCGGGCACGGACGACGCCGAGGTCACCATCGGCACGGACAGCATCAGCGGCTGGGCCACCAGCGGCCGGTTCTGCGGCGCGGACCACCGCTACCGGGTCTACTTCCACGCCGAGTTCGACCAGCCGTTCGCGTCCGTCGGCACGTGGAAGAACGGCGCGGTCACGCCCGGCCGGACGTCCGAACGCGGCGGCTCCGGCATCCGCGAAGGCCTCGGCGACGCGCCGAAAACCCTTGAGGCGCAAAGCGAACGTCCCGTGTCGAACTCCTTGGCTAAAACCGAGGACACCACGGTCTCGGGACCGGGCTCCGGCGGCTGGGTGACGTTCGACGACCCGGACGTGACCATGCGCGTCGGCCTGTCGTTCGTGTCGATCGACGGCGCGAAGAAGAACCTGGAGGCCGAGAACACCGGCAAGTCGTTCGACGCCGTGCACACCGCCGCCCGCAAGGCGTGGAACGACCGGCTCAACCAGATCAAGGTCACCGGCGGCACGGACGCCCAGCGCACCACGTTCTACACCGCGCTCTACCACTCGTTGTTGCAGCCCAACGTCTTCTCCGACGTCGACGGCCGCTATCCCGGCTTCGACGGGCGCATACACACCGCTGAGCGCGGCCACGCCGTCTACACGAACTTCTCCGGCTGGGACGTCTACCGCTCGGAGATGCAGTTGCTGTCGCTGCTCGCGCCCGCCGAGGCCTCCGACATGGTCCGCTCGATGGTGGCGTTCGCCGAACAGGGCGGCTCGTGGGACCGCTGGACGGTGGCCAACGGCTACACCGGCGTGATGGTCGGAGATCCGTACCACGTGATGGTGGCGAGCGCGTACGCGTTCGGGGCCAAGGACTTCGACGCGTCCAAGGCCCTGCTGCTGATGCTGCGCGGCGCGACCCAGAAGACCCAGGGCTACGAGGAACGCCCAGGCCTCACCGAGTACGTGGACCTCGGGTACGTGCCGGTGGGCGCGCGGAACGTGTGGGGACCGCCCGCGACCACCCTGGAGTACACGACGGCCGACTTCGCCATCGCGGACCTCGCCCGCAGGCTCGGTGACAGCGCGACCTGGCAGACGTTCATGAAACGCGCCCAGTACTGGCAGAACGTGTTCAACCCGGCCACCGGCTACACCCAGCCCCGCAACCGCGACGGTTCGTACGTGGAGCCGTTCTCGCCGGGCAGCCCGGACAACTGGGTGGAGGGCAACGCCGCCCAGTACACGTGGATGGTGCCCTACAACGCGCGCGGCCTGTTCACCGCGATGGGCGGCGACGCGAAGGTCCGCGAGCGGCTGGACACGTTCTTCACCAAGCTCAACGCCGGCCCGGACGAGCCGTACGCGTTCCTCGGCAACGAGCCGATCATGCACTCGCTGTGGCTCTACAACTGGGCGGGCGCGCCCGCGAAGACCCAGGCCGTGACGCGGCGCGCGGTGAACGACCTGTTCGGACCCGGCCCGGACGGGCTGATGGGCAACGACGACCTCGGCCAGATGTCGTCCTGGTACGTGTGGGCGGCGCTGGGCATGTACCCGGTGATCCCCGGCCGGGCCGAGCTGGTGCTGAACAGCCCGCTGTTCAGCGAGGTGACGATCACCCGGCCGAACGGCGCCCCGATCGTGATCAAGTCGTCCGGCAGCGGGACGTACGTGTCGGACGTGAAGCTCAACGGCCGCGCGCAGACCCGCACCTGGCTGCCCGAGTCGTTCGTGGCCAACGGCGGCACGCTGGAGTTCGGGCTGTCCGGGACGCCCACGGCCTGGGGCACGGGTCCGGCCGACGCGCCACCGTCGTTCCGCGACGGTGAGGTGGGGCAGCAGGCGTTCGTGGAACCGGGCCGGCTGGTGCTGCCGGCGGGTGGCAGCGGCACCGTGACGATCGGCGCGCAGGACTTCTCCGGCAACGGCGGCAAGGTGTCGTGGACCGCGCAGCCGCCGGCCGGGATCACGCTCACCCCGACGTCCGGTGAGGTGACGATCCCGGCGGGGGAGAAGGCCGGTGTCCCGGTCGCCATCGCGGTCGCCGCGGGCGCGGCCGAGCAGACCCACCGCGTACCCGTGACGTTCTCCAACGGCCGGCGCTCCACGATATCCGTGCTGGTGGCCGAGCCGGGCAGCCTGCGCGCGGCGTTCGACAACGTCGGCACGTCACCGGACGACAACCAGGCGTCGGGCAACTTCGACGGCGGCGGGTGGAGCTATTCGCGCAAGGCGCTGGCCGACGTGGGCGTGACGCCCGGCGGCACGGTCACCTCCGACGGCCTCGCCTACACCTGGCCGACCTCGCCGGTGGGTGAGTCGGACAACGTGAACGCCTCCGGTGAGACGGTGACGGTCGCGGCGCCGGCGGGCGCGACCAAGCTCGGGTTGCTGGGCAGCGCGGCGGGCGGCCGGGCGTCCGGCACGCTCACCGTCACCTACACCGACGGCAGCACGCAGACCGCCGACATCGGGTTCTCCGACTGGGCGCTGGGCGGCAGCGCGAACCTGCCGCCGTCGTTCGACAACCGGATCGTGGCCACCACGCCGTACCGCAACAACTCGAGCGGCACGCCGCAGCAGCTCAAGGTGTACGTCTTCGCCACCGCGCCGATCGCCTTGCAGGCGGACAAGCGGGTCCGCTCGGTGACGCTGCCCGCGTCGGTGACCGGCGGGACGTTCCACGTGTTCGCCGTCGCAACGGCCTGACCCGGAAGGAGAAGTCGTGCGCGTGATCCTGGCATCCCTGCTGGTGGTGGCTATGGTGAGTCCCGTGACGGCAACGGCCCAGCCCGAGCAGTTCGATCCCGTCGAGTCGGTGAACACGTTCATCGGCACCAAGGACGACGGGAACACGTTCCCGGGCGCGTCCATGCCGTTCGGCATGGCGCACTCCAGCCCGATCGGCTCGCACTACGCCGGCTACCGCTACGACGACCCGGTGATCCGCGGGTTCGGGCACTTCTTCCTGTCCGGCGCGGGCTGCTGGGAACAGGGCGGGCTGGTGTCGATCCTGCCGACCACGGGCCTGCCGGGCAGCTTCGACCACCGCTCCTACGGCGCCGCGTACACGCACGACGGCGAGGTCGGCAAGCCCGGCTACTACCGCGTCGGCCTGGCGTCCGGTATCAGCGTGGAGACGACGGCGACGACCCGTTCCGGCGTGGAGCGGTTCACGTTCCCGGACGGTGTGACGCCGCACGTGCTGGTGAACGTCGGCCAGGCCAACGACAAGGAGCCGGTGTTCGCCAGCAGCATCCGGGTGGTGGACGACCGGACGTTGGCCGGGACCGTGGTGTCCCAGGCGTTCTGCGGCGGCAAGCCGTACACGACGTACTTCACCACCACGTTCGACCGGCCGTTCAAGACGACCGGCAACTGGGGCGGCGCGGACGGTGGCGCGGGGCTGCGCGGCCAGTGGGTGACGTTCGACGGCGGCCCGGTCACCGCGGCCACCGCGATCTCGCACGTGGACGCGGAAGGCGCGACGAAGAACCTCGGTGAGGCGAAGGGCAAGTCGTTCGACGCGTTGCGTGCGGCGGCCCAGCAGGCGTGGCGGCGGGAACTGGCCGGCGTCGAGATCGACACTCCCAGTGCGGACGACCGCACGGTCTTCTACACCGCGCTCTACCACGTGCTGTTGCAGCCGTTGACCGGCAACGACGTGGACGGCCGGTACCGCGGGTTCGACGAGAAGGTGCACCGGGCCGACGGCTGGACGTACTACGAGTACTTCTCGCTCTGGGACACCTACCGGGCGCAGAACCAGTTGCTGGCGCTGCTGCGGCCGGCGCGGGCGAAGGACATCGCGCGGTCCGTGCTGGCGATCCACGAGCAGGGCGGCTGGCTGCCCCGGTGGGCGTACGCCAACCAGGAGACGAACACCATGACCGGCGACCCGGTCACCCCGTTCCTGGTGGACCTGTGGCGGTTCGGCGCACTGGAGGGCCTGGAGGAGCAGGCCTACCGCGCGTTGTGGCAGAACGCGACCTCGGTGCCGCCGGCGTCGTCGCCGTTCGAGGGACGGGTCGGCAACCCCTCGTACCTGGCGAACGGTTTCGTGCAGTACGACAAGGACTTCCCCAAGAAGGGGCAGGACGTCGACCCGCACCACGGCGCGTCGGCGACGTTGGAGTACGCGCTGGCGGACTGCTCGCTGTCGATCATGGCCGACGCGTTGGGCCACTCGGACGACGCGGAAACGCTGCGCGGACGCGGGCTGAACTACCGGGTGCTGTGGGACGCCACCGTGTCGGACCGCGGTTTCACCGGGTTCCCCCGGCCGAAGCTCGCCAACGGCGAGTGGCTGACCCCGTTCACCCCGCAGGGCCAGGACGGGTTCCACGAGGGCACGGCGTGGCAGTACCAGTGGCTGGCGCAGCAGGACGTCGCCGGCCTGGTGGAACGCCTCGGCGGTCGTGACGCGGCGGCGGCCAGGCTGGACGACTTCTTCGCCTACCCCGACCTGGTGGCGGACCCGGCGAAGACGGTCCGCGAGAAGTGGGTCGTCGGGCCGTACAACTACTACAACCAGTACCGGTACAACCCGAACAACGAGCCGGACCTGCACGCGCCGTGGATGTACGCGCTGGTGGGGCAGCCGTGGAAGACGTCGGCCGTGGTGCGGGCGGCGCAGACGCTGTTCGTGGACGCGCCGAACGGCGTGACCGGGAACGACGACCTGGGGCAGATGTCGGCCTGGTACGTGTTCAGCGCGCTCGGCATGTACCCGGTGACGCCGGGCACCGGCCAGTTCGTGCTGAACGCCCCGAGGTTCAGCCGGGCGGTGGTCCACCTGGAGAACGGCCGTGACATCACCATCACCGCCGCCGGCGCCGACTCGTCCAAGCTCCAGTACGTGCAGTCGCTCCGCGTCGGCGGCGCGCCACGGGACAAGGCCTACCTGAACCACCACCAGCTCCGGCACGGCGCGCGCCTCGACTACGGCCTGACGACCGACCCGGCCAAGGCGACGTGGGCCACCCGTCCCGCGTCCGCGCCGGCGTCACCCTGCACAGGTGAGCACGTCTCGTAATCGGCGGGAAGCGCAGAGCGACAGCGGTATCCGTCGAAAGTCTCGATCACATCTACTTCCGTCGCGGATCTACAGAAGTACGGCTGCCGGCACACGGTGCGGATTACCGTCCAGACATGACTGGGGCACGCATACCGGCCGTCGTTGTTGCCGACATCAGGAAGAGCTACGGCGGGCTGAAGGCGGTGGACGGCGTCTCGTTCACCGTCGCCGAGGGGGAGTTCTTCGGCATTCTGGGGCCGAACGGCGCGGGCAAGACCACCACGCTGGAGATCGTCGAGGGCCTGCGCAAGGCGGACGACGGTCGGGTGACGCTGCTCGGCGAACAGCCGTGGCCGCGCAACCCGAAGCTGCTGCCGAGGATCGGCGTGCAGCTCCAGGCGTCGAGCTTCTTCGAGAAGCTGACCGCGCGGGAACAGTTGCAGACATTCGGCTCGCTGTACGGCGTGAGCAGACAGAGGGCCGACGAGATGCTGGAACTCGTCGGCCTCGCGGACAAGGCGGACGTGCAGGAGAACAAGCTGTCCGGCGGGCAGCGCCAGCGGCTGTCGATCGCGTGCGCCCTCGTCCACGACCCGGACGTCGTCTTCCTGGACGAGCCGACCGCCGCGCTGGACCCGCAGGCCCGCCGCAACCTGTGGGACGTGCTGCGCGCCATCCAGGCCAGGGGCAAGACCATCGTCTACACCACGCACTACCTCGACGAGGCCGAGATCCTGTGCGACCGGGTGGCGATCATGGACCGGGGCCGGATCCTCGCCATGGACGCGCCCGCGACGTTGGTCCGCGGTCTCGACGCGCCCACGCACGTGGTGCTGCAGAAGGGTCTGCTGACGCGTGAGGCGGCCCGCGGGATCACCGGGGTCGAGGACGCCCAGGAGGACGAGGTCTCGCTGACCATCTCGACCCGCAAGCCCGCGCCGGTCCTCTCGGCGCTCGCCGAACGCGGCACCCTGGACGGGCTCCAGGTGCGCACGGCCACCTTGGAGGACGTGTTCCTCGGCCTGACCGGACGGGAGTACCGCGCATGACCGCGTTCCGGAGCCTGTCGGTGGCCATGGTCAAGGGGTTCCTGCGGGACCGGATGACGTTGTTCTTCGTCTTCCTGTTCCCGTTGATGTTCCTGGTCGTGTTCGGGTTGTTGTTGGGCGACTCGGGCAGTGACAAGACGAAGATCGCGGCGGTGGGCGAGGGGCCGGTGCTGTCGGCGTTGGAGCAGACCGGCGCGTTGGAGCTGGAGGAGTACGGCGACGAGGCCACCGCCCGGCAGAAGGTGAACGACGGTGACCTGCCCGCCGCGGTGGTGGTGGACGGGGATCGGGTGGACGTGTGGTTCGCGGCCAGCGACCAGGTCGCGGCCGGCACCGTGATCGGGATCGTGTCCGGTGCGGTCGACAAGATGAACCTCGGTGCGGCGAGCGTACCGCCGCGGTTCACGCTGGAGGCGAAGCCGGTCGAGGACGCGTCGCTCAAGCCGATCCAGTACCTGACGCCGGGCATCCTGTCGTGGGCGATCTCGATCTCGGGTGTGTTCGGGGCGGCGCTGACCATGGTGTCGTGGCGGAAGAAGCAGGTGCTGCGGCGGATCCGGCTTGCGCCGGTCAGTGCGACGACCGTGCTCTCGTCGCGGGTGCTGGTGAGCGTCGGGACGGCGTTGGCGCAGGGCGTGGTGTTCGTGGCGGTGGCGACGCTGCCGGTCTTCGGGCTCCAGTTGACCGGTCAGTGGTACCTGGCGTTGCCGCTGCTGGTGCTCGGCACGACGGCGTTCTTCGCGATCGGGATGCTGGTCGGGGCGTTCTGCAAGACCGAGGAGGCGGCGTCCGGCGCGGCGAACATCATCATCCTGCCGATGGCGTTCCTGTCCGGCACGTTCTTCCCGGTGGAGAACGCCCCCGCCTGGCTCCAAACCGTCTCGAACGTGTTCCCGCTGCGCCACATGAATGACGGCATGCTGGACGTCCTGGTGCGCGGCAAGGGCTTGGAGTCCCTCCTGCTCCCCTCCGCCGTCCTGATCGCCTTCACCCTGGTAGTGGGCACCATCGCCACCCGCCTCTTCCGCTGGGAGGACTAACCCCCGCGAGAGTCGAACACTCAGGTCCCGAGAGTCGAACCTCCAGGACCCCTGAATTCAACGCTCAGGTTTGCTCGGACGTCGCCGAGCCCCGGCGCTCGGATGTTCTGAGTGTTGAACTCAGGGCCCCTGAGTGTTCGACTCTCGGCGCCTGGGGGTTCGACTCTCGCGGGGGTGCGGGAACCCCGGAGGGGTGGTGAGGGGGGTCACTGCGCACAATGGGGTGCATGCTCACGAGCCCCGTTGGCCGTTTCCGTCTCTTCGCCTTGGCCGAGGCGGTGTCCTGGGCCGGCCTGCTGATCGGCATGTTCTTCAAGTACGTCGTGGTCGAGAACGAGATCGGCGTGAAGATCTTCGGCCCGGTGCACGGCGTGATCTTCGTCGGCTACGTCCTCATGACGTTGATGCTGGCGCAGCGCTGGGACCGCAAGACCCTGATCCTCGGCCTGGTCGCGAGCATCCCGCCGTTCGGCACCGTGGTGTTCGAGCGCTGGGCCAACCGGACCGGCCGGCTGGACGAGGTCCAGACCGAAGTGCAGACCGAGGTTCAGACCGCCAACGACTGAGCGCGCTCCAACTCCTCCTCCGGGTCACCGAGGTGGTAGGCGCGTTCGCTCGGCTCGATGCTGTCCAGGAACTCCTGGTACACCAGCGCGCCGAGGCGGTGTGACGCCGGCCGGGCGTGCCGCAGCGCGCTCACCGGATCGCTCGACGGGTAGTGGCTCAGCCACGCGTCGACCCACGCCCGTTCGATCGCCGGCCGGAACTCCGGCGCGGCGAACCCGATCGTCCGCCCGGCGTCCAACGCCGGGTGGCCCCAGTGCGCGTCACCCCAGTCGAGCACCACGCCACCGGACTTCCAGTTGCCAGGGTGGAAATCACCGTGCAGCAACGTGTTCGGCAGCCCGAAGTCGGGCACCCGCACCCCGCGCACCCGCAACCGCGGCTCACCGGCCAACGCCGCCTGCACCGCCACCCACCTCGGCACGATCCGCTCGATCACCTCGTCGGCGGGCTGCCAGCAGTCCTCCCCGGGCGCCTCTTCGAGCAGCACCCGACCGGGCTCGGACGCGATCAGCACCGGCGCGAGGGACGGGTCGACCGACGCCACCAGCCGGATCACCTCGCCCTCGTCCGCCATGAACGGCGGCGTGGCCTTGGCCCACACCGTCCCGCGCGTGGTCGGCAGCCGGTACAGGCACGACAGGTTCCACGTCTTCACCTGCACCGCCGGTCCGGTCACGTCGGAGACGTGCCGCCGGGCCCACTCCACCAACGCCGCCGGCCCGCCGGGACGCGCCCACGGCAGCCGCAGCGGGTGGTCCGGGAACTCGTGCTCCTCCGCCTTGGACAGACCGCGGTCGGGCACCCGGTCGGCCTCCACCTGGTACGTCACCACACCGTCACGCGCGCCCGGCGTCGTGGTGCCGACCAGCCGCAGCACGCTCGTCGTCACGCCCAGCACGCGGTCCAGGTGCTCGGTCACCGGCTCGACGTAGTTCCACCACGGGTTGTCCACCGTGAACGGCTCGGCCGCGCCCACGTACCGACCGCCGACCGTCACCAGAGCCCTGATCTCCCGCACGTGTGGAGGGTGGCGTCACCGCGAGGCGTCTGTCGACCGAATTCGGCGGTCGGGGCCGGTCAGTCCTCGAAGTCGCCGACCGCGCGGCGGACCTTCGCCAGCAGTTCGGTCAGCTGCTCGGTCTGCCGATCGGTCAGCCCGCGCAACCCGAAGTCGACGCTCGTCACGGCTTCCGTGGCGGCCTCGCGCCGGGCGTGCCCGGCCTCGGTGATCTCCACCAGCGTGGTGCGCCGGTCGGTGGGGTGCGGGTTGCGGCGCACGAGCCCGTCGGCTTCCAACCGGTCCACGATGTTCGTGACGCTCGTCGGGTGCAGTTGGAGGCGTTCGCCCATGACCCGCATCGGCAGGCTGCCCGTGCGGGCGAACGTCAACAGCACCAGCGCCTCGAACCGCGCGAACGTCAGCCCGTGCGGTTTGAGTGCGGCGTCCACGGCGGACTGGATGATCTGCTGTACTCGCATGACGCTCGTGACCGCCGCCATCGCCGTCGACGGTCCGATCCGCTTCTCCCACAGCTCGGCGGCGCGCGCGATGGGGTCGAACGGCAGCGGCTGGGACGTCATGCGCCGAAGCTACCAGTGGGTACCCGTCCACCAGGAGGCAGCAGTGCTCGTCGCGTTCAGTGTCAGCCCGCTCGGCGGGGAGTCCGACGGGGTGGCCGCGGCCGTTGCGGAGGCCGTGCGGGTGGTCCGCGAGTCCGGGTTGCCCAACGAGACCAACGCCATGTTCACGCTGGTCGAGGGCGAGTGGGACGAGGTGATGGCGGTGGTGAAGAAGGCGACCGAGGTCGTGCAGGCCACCGCGCCGCGGGTCAGCCTCGTGCTCAAGGCGGACATCCGGCCCGGCTACACGGGCCAGCTGACGGCCAAGGTGGAGCGCGTCGAACAACACCTCGCCGGCGACCAGGTCACAGCCCGGCCGCTCGACCACCCGGGCATGGCGGACAACGCGAGTAGTAGGACGTCCGATTAAGTTGTCTAAGTTGTCGACATGACGCCTCGAGACCTGTGGTTGCGCTTCGAGACCTACCACGACGTCACGTACTTCTCGCCGGAGTCGCGAGCGGTCACCGACGCGCTGGGCTGCAAAGGTGGCTGGATGGGCTACTTCGCGCAGCGCGCGGCCCCGCTGGGTGCCGTGCCGCCGGAGATCGTGGCCGCCGCGTTCTACAGCTTCCACCCGCGCATGGTGTCCCGCGCGCTGCCCGACGCGTGGGACGTGGCCAGCCCCGCCCGGTTCCTCGACGCACGCCTGGAGGGCGTCGACCGCGCGCTGCGCCGGATGCTGGACGGCCCGGACTTCGGCGAAGCCTTCGCCGAAGCCGCCGAGTTGGCCGGGCAGGCGGCCGAGGCGGCGCCGTTGCCGGGGCGGGTGCTGGCCGCGGCGAACCGCGCACTGCCCGTGCCCGACGAGCCGCACCTGGCGTTGTGGCAGGCGTGCACGACGTTGCGCGAGTCGCGGGGTGACGGCCACATCGCGGCGCTGGTGGCCGCCGACCTGAGCCCGTGCGAGACGTTGGTGCTGTTCAGCGCGGACAAGGGCCTCGAACCGGCGTACCTGCGTGCCGCGCGTGGTTGGTCGGAGGAGGAGTGGCGGGGTGCCGAAGCGACGCTCGCCGAACGCGGCCTGTTCGACGACGGCCTCACCCCGGCCGGTCGGGAGCTGCGCGAGGACGTCGAACGCCGGACCGACGAGGCGGCCACCCGTCCGTGGGAGGTCCTGGGTGAGGAGGGAACGGCGCGGTTCGTGGATCTGATGACCCCGATCGCCCGCCGCTTGGGGCACGCGAACGAGGCCATGCGGATCAACCCGATGGGTATCGACCCGGTCGCGCAACTCCCCGGCTAGTCGCGCGTGGCTCGTCGCCCGTCTCGTGCCAGGATGGAAGGCGTGACAAGGCCAGACCCCCGCAAGACCGCCGCACTGTCCGCCGCGTTGTCCGGGGCCGTCGACCTCGGCGCGCTGAAGGCCCGAGCCGACGCCGCCAGGCAGCGCGGCACCACCCCACCCCCGTCCGCCGGTGGCGGGGCCGCAGGTTCGGACGCCGGTCCGAGCCCGTGGGTGCTGGACGTCACCGAGGCGACGTTCCAGTCGGTTGTCGAGCGCTCCATGGAAGTACCGGTTGTCGTCGAGTTGACCGCGTCGTGGAGCCCCGAGGCGGGCCAGCTCTCGCCCGTGCTCGAACGCGCCGCCAGGGCGGGCGGCGGCACGTGGCTGCTGGCCAGAGTCGACCTGGACGCCAGCCCGCGGATCGGCCAGGTGTTCGGCGTGCAGTCGGTGCCGACCGTCGTGGCGATCGCCGCGGGTCAGCCCATCGACGCCTTCGCCGGACCGCTGCCGGAGGCCGAGCTCGGCCAGTGGATCAACCGCCTGCTGGACGCCCTCCGCGACCGCCTGCCCGGAATCAAGGCGGCCGAGGCGAACCGCACCGCGCCCGCCGGCGCCGAGCCCGTGGCCGAGCCGGAGGACCCGCGCTTCACGGCCGCCGAGGAAGCCTTCGAGCAGGGCGACTTCGCCGCCGCAGAGGCCGCGTACGAGGCCATCCTGTCGGCCGAGCCGTCCAACGCCGAGGCGAAGGCGGCCCTGGCCCAGGTCCGCTTCACCGCGCGGGCCGAGGCCGTGCCGGCGGACGCGATCGCCAAGGCCGACGCCGACCCGGACGACCTGGACGCCCAACTCGCCGCGGCCGACCTGGAGTTGGCGACCAACGACGTCGAGCAGGCGTTCAAGCGCCTGGTCGACACGGTCCGCCGGGTGTACGGCGACGACCGCGACAAGGTCCGCGAACACCTGGTGGGCCTGTTCGAGCTCTTCCCGCCGGAGGACGACCGGGTCGCCAAGGCCCGCCGCAACCTCGCCAGCGCCCTGTTCTGACCCGAATTCCGGCCAGACTCCCGGCCGACTTCGGGCCCGATTTCCGACAACGACGTCCCAACACGACGTCCCACAACGACATCCGACAACGACGTCCGACCCACGCACTGGCTCGCCGCACAGGGGTCCCCCGCCCAGGGGGACCCCTGTTCTTAATCCTGCCGCAGCGGACCGACACTTTCCCGCGCTCGGGCGCGAGCTGTGGACAACCGGCGCATTCAGGCGCCACTCATGGATAACCGACCGGCTGCATAACCGGCCGACTGCATAACCGGCCGACCGGACAACCGACCGACGCCCGCACAACGATCGCGGGCGGGCGTTACCGCGCGGTCAGCCGGAGTACTTCCGGGTGCACAGACCCGAGCCCTGGTAGAAGCCGTCCCGGAACGCCTCCACGCGCGCGAACCCGGACGGCACGACGGTGCCGTTCACATCGGCCGCGATCAGGCTCTTGTCGGCCAGCAACTCGGCCACCGCCTCGTCCAGGTCACCGGACGACAACCGCAGCCGCGCGCTGCTCTGAGTGGTCCACCCGGCCCACGACCCGGTCAGGCAAGCCGTGCGCAACCCGGCCGCCGGCCCCTCCAAGCCGTACCCGGTCGCCTTCTGGATCGACAGCGCGAACCGAGAGGCGATCTCGGCGAACGCGGCGAAGTCGCCGATCCCGCCCTTCTGCCCGCGCTTCGGCGGCGTGCCGATCTTCACCAGGTCGGGCAGGGCGATCGAGATCGAGTTGGTCGACGGGCAGTACGACGCGGGCGACGTCCGGGAGGCGTCCTGGCAGGCCGACTCGGTGGTGGACAACGACGGCGGGGTCGCGCCGGACTGCTTGTAGGCCTCCCGCAGCGACTCCTCCAGCAGCTCCAACGACCGCTTGTCGTCCACCTTCAGGTTGCCCTTGCCCAGCCCGACGTCCTTGTCGTCCGCGTCGAACTTCTGCTGCGTGATCCGGGCCTTGATCTCGGCCTCGTCGATCTGCGCGCACCGCTTGGGATCACCGGCGAACCCGAACTGGAACGCCGCCACCCGGTCGAACGCGCTGCCGTGCGCGCCCTGCTTCTCGGCCGACGTGCCCGCCGCGTCCCGGATGAAGAACATCGTCGCCAGCACCTGGTTCAACCCGGGCCCGGTCGAGATCCGGAAGTGCTTCGACTTGCCCTCGGCCACCCACCGGAAGAAGTTGCCCGCGTAGCAGTCGGCCTGCTGCTCCTTGATGATCGACGGCGTGGCCTGGTTGACCCCGCCCTCGGCGCCGAGCTTGTACTGGATCGCGTGACCCATCTCGTGCGCCAACACGGTCACCACCGACATCGGCCCGAACGCGTCGTCCAGCATCGGCAGCAACTCGCCGCGGTCCCACGCGATCGAGTCGTCCAGCGAGCAGTAGAACGCGTTCGCCACACCCGCCGTGTTGGTGCGGCAGATGTCCACGCCCGCGCCGTTGGAGTCGTACGACACCAACCGCTTCACCGGCTCGAAGTCCTTGCCGAACCGGGCGGGCAGTTGCTCGGCCCAGTACTCCTCGACGTCGGCCAGCGTGTTGATCGCGAGCCGGTCCATCTCGCCGCCGTCACCGTTCTCCACCTGGAGGTCGGCGTCCGGGACACCGGGCTTCGCGCCGCTCTCGCCGGTGGTGATGTCCAACCCGGCGACCTTGGTGACGTCCGGCCGTTCCGGACGACCCGCGCCGCTCACGGTCTGGGTGCACCCGGTCAACGCCATCGCGGCGACGAGCGTCGCAGCTACCCAAGCCCGTCGAGCCATGCCCAAGCCCCATCCCCGGTCCGTGCCGATCCAAGCCCGAACCCTACTTGGCCGGCCCGAGCGGCTAGGCCAAACCGCAGGCTTTGGTCCCCTCCAGAACTCCGCCGCGGAACACCTCGACCCGCTTGAAACCGGGTTCGAGCGCCGCCGACCCCGTCGCGTCCCGCGCCGCGTAGTCGTACGCGAGCAGCACCTGGACCGCCTCGTCCAGGTCGCCGGGCGACAGGCCGAAGCCCTTCTCCCGCGTGAAGACCTCCCGCGTGTACGCGCCGGCCAGGCACAACGCGCTGGTCGCCGCGTCCTCACCCTCGACGTCGACGCCGATGGTGGACATCGCGGCCAACCCGTAACGGCTGGCCAGCAGCACGCCGGTGGCGTAGTCGCCGATCTTGGCGTGCAACTCGGGGAGGTCCTCCTCGACCTCGAACTCCACCGACTTGTCCGCCGGGCAGTACGCCACCGGACCCTGGTCGCCGGAGCAGTCCGGCTCGTCGTCGGTCGGCGTGGCCTTCGGGTCGGACCACGGCTTGCCCGCCTGCGCGGCGAGGGTCTTGTAGTACAGGTTCAGGTCGGGGGTGATGTTCTCCAGCATCTCGTCGAACGGCAGGTTGCCGCCCCGGTCGCGGTCTTCGGCGGAGATGAACGCCTGCTGGGTGAACCGCCGGTTTTCCACCGACATCGCCGCGCAGAACTCGACGCCCTGCTGGTAGCCGTCCTGGAACGCGGACACGCGGTCGAACGCGTTGCCGTGCGCGGACCGGTCGCTCTGCGAGGTGCCGACCGGGTCGCGGAACTGGATCAGGGCGCCGAGCGCCGAGTCCAACGTGTCGGAGCTGATGTTCAGGTGTTGGGACTTGCCGTCGTTCACCCACTTCAGGAACGTTCCGGCGAAGCAGTCGGCCATCGCCTCGGTGAGGATCGTGGGGAACCGCCCCGGCTCACGGCGTTCGGCTTCCGGCGTGATGCCCATCCGGTTCTGCACGGCGTGACCCACCTCGTGGGCCAGCACGATCACCACGGCGGCGTCGCCGAACCGGTCCTTGAGGACGGGCAGCAGGGCGGCCCGGTCCCAGGCGATGGCGTCGGCGCTGGGGCAGTAGAAGGCGTTGCCCTCGACGTCGCTGGCCTTCTCGGTGCACGGCGGCGGCTTGGCCGCCGGGTCGGCGGTGTCGACCGAGTAGATGCCGCCTTCCAGCGGCTGCCACGCCTTGTCGAACGTGTCCTGGAAGGCGTCCTGCCAGAACGTGTCGATATCGGTGATGGCGGTGGCCGCGAGCTGGTCGATGGGGCCGCCGTCGGTGCCCCGGATGAACGAGGGGTCGACCGTGCCCTTGGTGACGGCCTCGCCTGCCAGCGGTTTTCCTGGGACCAGTTGGACGCAGGCGGTCGCTGTGAGCAGGACTGTCGCCAGCAGGACCAACCGAGCCGATGCGAGCCGCATTCGTTCATTGTGCCCGCTGCGAACCCCTACGGTGGGGTGCTCGACCCGAGCTTGGAAACTTCCGGCCGGCGGAGCCCCGCACCGCCCGGGCTCGTGCGCAGGGGTCCCCACGGCGAGGACCCCTGCGCAGCGCGCTGATCGGCGAGGCGGACCACTGCTGGCTCGGTCAGGCGCTGTCCGTTCGGTCAGGCGCTGTCGGGGTCGTGTCCGGCGCCAGCCAGAGCACGCCCGCCGGGGGTAGCTGGAGCACGGCGGAAGCCGGGCGGCCGTGCCACGGGTGTTCGTCGGCCACCACGCCACCGAGGTTCCCGACCCCGGACCCGCCGTAGATCTCCGAGTCCGTGTTCACCACCTCACGCCACCGGCCCGCCACCGGCAGACCGATCCGGTAGTCGTGGTGCGGCATGCCGGCGAAGTTGGCCACGCACGCGAGCACCGACCCGTCCTCACCGATCCGCAGGAAGCTCAGCACGTTCCCCGCCGAGTCGTTCGCGTCGATCCACGAGAACCCCTCGGGCTTGTTGTCCGCGCTGTAGAGCGCCGGCGAAGCCTGGTAGACCCGGTTCAGGTCCGAGATCAACCCGTGCAGGCCCCGGTGCAGCGGCTCCTTCATCAGGTGCCAGTCCAGCGACCGGCCCTCCGACCACTCGTCCCGCTGCCCGAACTCGCCGCCCATGAACAGCAGCTGCTTGCCGGGGTGCGCCCACATGAACGCCAGCAGCGACCGCAGCCCCGCCGCCTTGTTCCAGTCGTCGCCGGGCATCCGCTGCCACAACGACCCCTTGCCGTGCACGACCTCGTCGTGCGAGAGCGGCAGCACGAAGTTCTCGCTCCACGCGTACACCAACGAGAACGTGATCTCGTTGTGGTGGAACGACCGGTGCACGGGCTCACGCGACAGGTAGTGCAGCGTGTCGTGCATCCACCCCATGTTCCACTTGAACCCGAACCCCAGGCCGCCCAGGTGCGTCGGCCGCGTGACGCCGGGCCACGCCGTCGACTCCTCCGCCACCATCACCACACCGGGGTGGCGCTTGTAGACGGTGGCGTTCAGCTCCTGCAGGAACCGCACCGCGTCCAGGTTCTCCCGGCCGCCGTACTGGTTCGGCAGCCACTGGCCTTCCTTGCGCGAGTAGTCCAGGTACAGCATCGAGGCCACCGCGTCGACCCGCAGGCCGTCGATGTGGAACTCCTCGATCCAGTACAGGGCGTTGGCGACGAGGAAGTTCCGCACCTCGTTGCGCCCGAAGTCGAACACCAGCGTGCCCCAGTCGGGGTGCTCGCCCCGGCGCGGGTCCGCGTGCTCGTACAGGGCGGAGCCGTCGAACTTCGCCAGCGCCCACGAGTCGCGGGGGAAGTGGGCGGGCACCCAGTCGATGATCACGCCGACGCCGCGCTGGTGCAGGACGTCCACGAAGTGCCGGAAGTCGTCCGGTGAACCGAACCGGGCCGTCGGCGCGTAGTACGACGTGACCTGATAACCCCACGACCCGCCGAACGGGTGCTCGGCGACCGGCATCAGCTCCACGTGCGTGAACCCGGCGCTCACCACGTAGTCCGCCAGCTCCGTGGCCAGCTCCCGGTAACCGAGGCTCTGCCCGTTCTTGTCGTACCGCCACGACCCGAGGTGCACTTCGTACACGGAAACCGGCGCGTTGATCCACTGCGTGGCGTCGCGCTTGGCCTCCCACTCCGCGTCACCCCACACGTGCTCGGACCGGGTGACGACCGAAGCCGTCGCCGGCGGCCTCTCCGTGGCGAACGCCATCGGGTCGGCCTTCTCGTGCCACGCGCCGTCCCGGCCGAGGATGCGGAACTTGTACCGGGTGCCCGCCGGGACGCCGGGGATGAAGACCTCCCACACACCGGACGACCCGAGCGACCTCATCGGGTTCGCCCGCCCGTCCCAGCCGTCGAAATCGCCGCACACCCGCACACCGCGCGCGGTCGGGGCCCAGACCGCGAACGAGACGCCCGAGACGGTGCCGTTCGGCGTGTCGTAGGTGCGCACCCGCGCGCCCAGCACGTCCCACAGCCGCTCGTGCCGTCCCTCACCGATGAGGTGCAGGTCCAGCTCGCCGACGGTCGGCAGCCACCGGTACGGGTCGTCCACCTCGACGACCGTGTCGCCGTACTCGACCTCCAGCCGGTAGTCGCCGGGGTGCTCGGGCAGGTCGCCCGCGAACAACCCGTCGGTGACCCGCTCCAGCTCGAAGCGCTTGTCACCCGCCATCACGGCCACCCCGGACGCGCCCGGACGCAGTGCGCGCGCGACCACACCCTCGGGGACGTGGTGCACGCCGAGCACCGAGTGCGGGTCGTGGTGCGCCCCGGCCAGCAGCCGGTCGACGTCCTCGGGCGAGATCATGACTGCACCGCTCCCTCTCCAGTTATCCGCGCGATCGACGACAACGGGACCGTCAACCACTCCGGCCTGTTCGCGTGCTCGTACGCGACCTCGTACACGGCCTTGTCCAGCTCGAACGCCCGCAGCAGGTACCCGCGCTTGCGCGGGTCGCCGACCGACTCCGCCGCCGACTCCGCGTAGCCCTCGGTGAACGCCGCGCGGTTGCGCCGCGACCACTCCAGCGCCCGCACCGTCAGCTGGTGGTCCTCCGGCTGGCCGACCAGCATCTGGTGCGCCGCGTAGTCGAAGGATCGCAGCATCCCCGCCACATCGCGCAACGGTGACCGCAGCGCCGTCCGCTCCGCGATGGGCGAGCCGGGCTCACCCTCGAAGTCGATCAGCAGCCACCCGTGCACGGTGCGCAGCACCTGGCCGAGGTGCAGGTCGCCGTGGATGTGCTGGATGGCGATCGCGTCGTGCGTGTCCCTGGCCTGCTCGAACGCCTCCCGCAGCGCGGGCACGTAAGGCCGCAGCTCCGGCACCGCGGCCACCACCTCGTCCAGCCGCGAGATCATCGTCCGCACGGTCCGGTCGATGTCCTCGGCGTCCGCGTGCTGGGTGCCGAGCGCGCGCTCCAGGTCCGCGTGCACCGTGGCGACGGCCTGGCCGAGCCGCTGCGCCTCGCCGGCGAAGTCGCCGCCCACCTCGTCGGCGTGCAGATCGGCCTCCGCCATCAGGTCGCGCACGCTCGTGGTGGCCATCGCCCAGCCGTCCACCGCGTCCGGCATGAACTGCTGGAGCATGCCGACCGTGGTGCTCTGGCCGTCCAACCGGCCGGTGATCGACCCGAGCGGCTGGGCGATGTGCTCGCAGCCGACCCGGTGCAGCGCGCGCTGCAGCACCAGGTCCGGGTTCTCGCCGAGCGTCAGCTTGCGGAACAGCTTGAGGATGTACTGGCTGCCGAACACCAGCGACGTGTTCGACTGCTCGGACGTGATCGGCCGGCCGCGCAGCCCGGTCTGGATCTCCACGTCCGGCTCGTGCGCGAACGTCAGGCCGTCGACCTCGGCGCCCTCGGCGATCAGGTCGAGCAGCGTGCCGGTCAGCTCCGGCACGGTCGTCGCGTCGTAGTTCTCCACGTGGTCGGTGACCAGCAGCTGGTACGGCTCCCGCCGGTCCGGCTGCTCCACCTCGACCACCAGGTGCACCAGCACCGGCTCCTCGGCGCGCAGCACCGACGTCCGGAGTGGGCGGATCGACGTGACCGGCCGGTCCTTCCCGCCGAACCACCGCTGCGCGGGCAGCCACTCGGGAAGCTGGGTCATCACCTTGTCGACCAGGTCGTGCGGTTCGGTCACGTCCCTCACCTCGCCTCGCTGTCGTCGCCGGCTTCCGCTAGCTGGAACCAGTAGAAGCCGTGACCGGGCAGGGTGAGCAGGTAGGACAGGTCACCCACGGTGGGGAAGACCACCCCGCCGGTCAGCTCCACGGGCCTGCTGCCGCGGTGCTCCGACAGGTCCAGCTCGACCGGCTGCGGGAACCGCGACAGGTTGTTGACGCACAGCACGACGTCCTCGTGGCCGTCGGGCCGCCGCCACCGCCGACGGTAGGCCAGCACGCTCGGGTTCGAGCCGCCGAGGTCGGTGAAGTCGCCCTCGGCGAACGCGTGGTGCTGCTTGCGCACCTCGATCATCCGCCGGGTCCAGTGCAGCAGCGACGACTGGTTGTTCAGCTGGGCCTCGACGTTGAGCCCTTGGTAGCCGTACACCGGGTCCATGATCACGGGCAGGTAGATGCGGCCGGGGTCGCAGCTGGAGAAGCCCGCGTTGCGGTCCGGGGTCCACTGCATGGGTGTGCGGACCGCGTCGCGGTCGCCCAGCCAGATGTTGTCGCCCATGCCGATCTCGTCACCGTAGTAGAGAACGGGCGATCCCGGCAGTGACAGCAGCATCGCGGTGAAGAGCTCCTGCTGGTTCCGGTCGTTCTCCAGCAGCGGGGCCAACCGTCGTCTGATGCCGATGTTGGCCTTCATCCGCGGGTCCTTGGCGTACTCCGCGTACATGTAGTCGCGCTCTTCGTCGGTGACCATCTCGAGCGTCAACTCGTCGTGGTTGCGCAGGAAGATGCCCCACTGGCAGCCGTCCGGGATCTGCGGCGTCTGCGCCAGGATCTCCGAGATCGGGAACCGCGACTCGCGCCGCACGGACATGAAGATGCGCGGCATCAGCGGGAAGTGGAACGCCATGTGGCACTCGTCGCCGCCGACCTCGGCGTTGCCGAAGTACTCGACCACGTCCGACGGCCACTGGTTCGCCTCGGCGAGGAGCACCCGGCCGGGGTACTCGTCGTCCACGACCTTGCGGCAGCGCTTGAGGAAGTCGTGCGTTCGGGGCAGGTTCTCGCAGTTCGTGCCCTCCTGCTCGAACAGGTACGGCACGGCGTCCAGCCGGAACCCGTCGATGCCCAGGTCCAGCCAGAACCGGAGCGTGTCCAGCATGGCTTCCTGCACGTGCGGGTTCTCGAAGTTCAGGTCCGGCTGGTGCGAGAAGAACCGGTGCCAGTAGAACTGGCCGCGCACCGGGTCGTACGTCCAGTTGGACGACTCGGTGTCGACGAAGATGATGCGGGCGTCCGCGTAGCGCTGGTCGTCGTCGCTCCACACGTAGTAGTCGCCGTACGGCCCGTCCGGGTCGATGCGCGACTGCTGGAACCACGGGTGCGCGTCACTGGTGTGGTTGAGCACCAGGTCGGTGATCACCCGGATGCCCCGGCGGTGCGCCTCGTCCAGCAGGTACACGAAGTCCTCGACCGAGCCGAACTCCGGCAGCACCGCGCGGAAGTCGGAGATGTCGTACCCGCCGTCGCGCAACGGCGACGCGTAGAACGGCGGCAGCCACAGGCAGTCCACGCCGAGCCACTCCAGGTAGTCCAACCGGGACGCCAGGCCCCGCAGGTCACCGGTGCCGTCGTTGTTGGAGTCGCTGAACGCGCGGACCAGCACCTCATAGAACACCGCGCCCTTGAACCAGTCTCGTTCGCGCGGCACCAGTTTGGCCGACCGGAAGTCCTCGGCCTGCGGCTCGACCAGCAGGCCGTCCGCGCCGATGGCCTCACCGGTGTGCGGCACGTTCTCCAGGCCTACCAGCGCGGCGTCGGGTCGGGCCTCTTCTTGCATGTGTGCTCCACCTCGTCCCACCTCATTGGGGGTGCGTTCGATCGTCCCTCGTGCTCTTCGGCGGGCACGGGGACTCGGTAAAGGGGACCGGGCTGGGTTTCTAGCTGCTGAACCTGCGTTGCACGCCCACGATGTGCGCCGGAGCGCGCCAGGGTTCCAGGCGTACGTAGTTGGCCTGACCCCAGTCCCAGGTCTCCCCGGACACCTCGTCGTGCGCGATCAGCCGCTCGTGCCAGTCGACGCCGAGCGCGGGCAGGTCCAACCAGACGGTGCCGTCCTGCGCGTTGTGCGGATCCAGGTTGATCACGACGACGACCGCGTCGCCGGTGCCCGGGTCCTGTTTGGAGTAAGCGATCAGCGCCGGGTTGTCGACGTGGTGGAACCGGAGTGTTCGCATCTGCTGCAACGCCGGGTGCGCCCGGCGGATCGCGTTCAGCTTGCGCAACCACGGTTCCAGCGACCGGCCCTCGGCCACCGCCGCCGCGTAGTCACGGGGGCGGAGCTGGTACTTCTCCGAGTTGAGGTACTCCTCGCTGCCCGGTCGGACAGCCTCGTGCTCGAACAGCTCGAAGCCCGAGTAGACACCCCAGGTCGGCGCCATCGTCGCCGCCAGGGCCGCGCGCAGAGCGAACATGCCCGGACCGCCGTGCTGGAGCGATTCGTGCAGGATGTCCGGGGTGTTCACGAACAGGTTGGGCCGCGCTTCGTCCCAGTGCTCGACCAGTTCGGTGCCGAACTCGGTCAGCTCCTCCTTGGTCGTGCGCCAGGTGAAGTAGGTGTAGCTCTGCGTGAAGCCGAGCTTGGCCAGGCCGTACAGCCTCGCCGGTCGGGTGAACGCCTCGCTGAGGAACAGCACGTCCGGGTGCCGGTCCTTGACCGCCCAGATCAGCCACGCCCAGAAGTCCGGCGGCTTGGTGTGCGGGTTGTCGACCCGGAAGATGCGCACCCCGTGGTCCACCCAGTGCAGGACGACGCGCAGCACCTCGTTGTAGATGCCCTGCGGGTCGTTGTCGAAGTTGACCGGGTAGATGTCCTGGTACTTCTTCGGCGGGTTCTCCGCGTACGCGATCGACCCGTCCGGGCGGGTGGTGAACCACTCCGGGTTCTTCAGCACCCACGGGTGGTCGGGGGCGCACTGGAGGGCCAGGTCGAGCGCCACTTCCAGGTCGAGCTCCCGGGCGCGGGCCACGAACGCGTCGAAGTCGTCGAGCGTGCCCAGCTCGGGGTGGATCGCGTCGTGCCCGCCCTCGTCCGCGCCGATGGCCCAGGTCGAGCCGGGGTCGTCCTCGGTGGCGGTGAGCGTGTTGTTCGGGCCCTTGCGGTTGATTCGGCCGATCGGGTGAATCGGGGGCAGGTAGGCGACGTCGAAGCCCATGGCCGCGATGCGGTCCAGCTCCCTGGCGGCGGTGACGAACGTGCCGTGCACCGGGACACCCGACTCGTCCAGGCCTCCCGTGCTGCGGGGGAAGAACTCGTACCAGGAGCCGAACGCCGCTCGCTTGCGGTCGACCCACACCTTGCGCGGCTTGCCCTTCGTGATCAGCTCGCGCACCGGGTGGTCGTGCATGATCTGGCGGACGTCGGTCGCCAGGGCGGGCGCGACCCGTTCGGCCAGGGGGCGGTGCTCGTCGCGCAACGCGTTCGCCGCGTTGACCAGGAGGGGCTTCTCCTTGCGCCGGTCCGGCCGCCGGCTCACGCGGTCGAGCAGACGTGCGCCGGTCTCCAGGTCGTTCGCCAGGTCCTCAGCGCCCTGACCTGCGGCGATCTTGACCTCGACGGTGTGCTCCCAGGTGGCCCACGGATCGCTCCAGGCGTCCACGCGGAAGGTCCACGCGCCTTCGACGTCGGGGACGATCGTGGCGGCCCAGCGGTCCAGGCCGACGCCGTGGGGGACCATGCGTGTTTGTCTCGCGACCCGGTCGTTCGGTCCCCGCCACGCGACCGTGGCGGCGACGGCGTCATGGCCCTCGCGCCACACCGTCGCCTCGACCGGAACGTGCTCGCCGACCACGGCTTTCGCCGGGTAGCGACCGCAGCTCACGGTCGGGGAGACATCGTCGATTCCGAGTCGTCCGCTCATCGGCAGCGCCCCTCTCACCTGGTGTGACGCGTGCACGGTCAAGTCTGCCCGCAGCGATCGGGTGCGCCGTCACCGGGGACTCCCACCTGGTGTTCCTACCCCTTCTGATTGGATTGCACACTTGGGGCGGCATCCGTCTCGCGATGGAAGAGCAGATTCTCAGGTAGTGATCGGCATCACCCTGGTGCCACGCCGGTACCGTTCGGGGGATGATCAGGCCGATCCGTCACTCGCTGTGGTGCACGCGGTCTCTGTCATGCCGGACGGATCGTCGCAGGTGATCGTGGCGACCGGGTTGTCGTTTCGAGTCCATCCGGTATCGAGCCGGGTACGTCGACGGCGTCGGCGGGGCGTTAACGTTGCGGAACGTGTACGGAAGAACACCTGTGAAGACGTCAGCCCAGGTGAGGCTGTATCGGTCCCTGCATCGGTTCGGGTGACCGTTGCTCCGCACCGCTGGATGGGGGATAAGGTCCGACGCCATGCGAGCACTTCGCCGGTTCACCGTCCGAGCCAGCCTGCCCGAGCCGTTGGCGGCCCTGGGCACTCTCGCCACGAACCTGCGGTGGACGTGGCACCAGCCCACCCAGGACCTGTTCGCGTCGGTCGACCCCGAGCTGTGGGCGGAGGGCGGCGACCCGCTGCGCCTGCTGTCCGTGGTCGCGCCCGAACGCCTCGACGCGCTGTCCCGTGACGAGCAGTTCCTCGCCCACGCCCGCGCGCTGGCCGACGACCTGCACCGCTACACCACCGGCCCCCGCTGGTTCCAGCGCCGCCAGGACGAGGTCCGGCAGCGCCGCGAGCACGGGAACCACGAGCTCCACCCCCTGCCGAACGCGATCGCCTACTTCTCCATGGAGTTCGGCGTCACCGAGGCGCTGCCGAACTACTCCGGCGGCCTCGGCGTGCTGGCGGGCGACCACCTCAAAGCCGCCTCCGACCTGGGCGTTCCGCTGATCGCGGTCGGTCTGCTCTACCGGTCCGGCTACTTCCGGCAGGCGTTGAGCCTGGACGGCTGGCAGATCGAGCACTACCCCGTCCTCGACCCGCGCGGCCTGCCGCTGGAACTGCTCACCGAGCCGTCCGGCGCGCCGATCCTGGTGCACGTCGCCATGCCGGGCGACCGCGTGCTGCGGGCCAAGATCTGGAAGGCGCAGGTCGGCCGCATCCCGCTGCTCCTGCTCGACTCCGACGTGGAGGAGAACGACGAGGACCTGCGCGGCGTCACCGACCGCCTCTACGGCGGCGACCAGGACCACCGCATCCGGCAGGAGATCCTGGCGGGCATCGGCGGCGTCCGGGCCGTGCGCACGTACTGCGACCTGACCGGCCACGCCTCGCCCGAGGTGTTCCACACCAACGAGGGCCACGCCGGCTTCCTCGGCCTGGAGCGCATCCGCGAGCTGGTCACCGGCGAGGGCCTGGACTTCGACCAGGCGCTGGCCGCGGTCCGCGCGGGCACGGTGTTCACCACGCACACGCCGGTCCCGGCCGGTATCGACCGGTTCCCGGTGGACCTGGTGCAGCACTACTTCGGCCCGGAGACGCTGCTGCCGGGCGTGAACACCCAGCGCATCCTCGCCCTCGGCGCGGAGGACAACCCCGGCCTGTTCAACATGGCGCACATGGGCCTGCGGCTCGCGCAGCGCGCGAACGGTGTGTCCAAGCTGCACGGCCGGGTCAGCCGGGACATGTTCCGCGGCCTGTGGCCGGGCTTCGACGCCGCCGAGGTGCCGATCGGCTCGGTCACCAACGGCGTGCACGGCCCGACCTGGGCGGCGACCGAGATGAGCAGGCTGCTGGGCGAGTCGGAGGACGACGGCGTCGGCCTGCGCGGGTTCGAGCCGGTCACCGACCAGCGGCTGTGGGAGCTGCGCAACGAGCTGCGCGCGAAGCTCGTCGACGAGGTCCGCCGCCGCACGCGCGCGTCGTGGTTGCAGCGCGGCGCGTCCGCGTTGGAGCTGGGCTGGACCGACTCGGTGTTCGACCCGGACGTGCTGACCGTCGGCTTCGCCCGCCGCGTGCCGACCTACAAGCGGCTCACGTTGATGCTGCGCGACCCGGAGCGCCTGCGCGCGATGCTGCTGCACCCGGAACGGCCGGTGCAGCTCGTCGTCGCGGGCAAGTCGCACCCGGCCGACGACGGCGGCAAGGCGTTGATCCAGCAGATCGTCCGGTACGCCGACGACGCGGGCGTGCGGCACCGGATCGTGTTCCTGCCCGACTACGACATGTCCATGGCCCGGTACCTGTACTGGGGCTGCGACGTGTGGCTGAACAACCCGATGCGCCCGCTGGAGGCCTGCGGCACGTCCGGCATGAAGTCGGCGCTGAACGGCGGGCTGAACCTGTCGATCCGCGACGGCTGGTGGGACGAGCTGTACGACGGCAGCAACGGCTGGGCCATCCCGACCGCCGACGGCATCAACGACCCGACCCGGCGTGACGACCTGGAGGCCGCCGCGCTGTACGACCTGCTCGGCAACCAGGTCGCGCCGCTGTTCTACGACCGCGGTGAGGACGGCGTGCCGACCCGGTGGCTGGCGATGGTCCGGCACACGCTGGCGTCGCTCGGCCCGGCCGTGCAGGCGTCGCGGATGGTGCGCGAGTACGTGGAGAACCTGTACGCGCCCGCCGCGTCGTCGGCCGCTTCCGTGGTCGGCGAGGGTTTCCGCGGCGCGAAGGAGCTGGCCGCGTACCGGCAGCGGCTGCGGGCGTCGTGGACGCGGGTGCGGGTGCTGGAGTCGGAGATGTCGCTGAACGGGTCGGCCACGCCGAAGCTCGGCTCGCCGGTGGGCGTGCGGGCGCGGATCGAGCTGGCCGGGCTGGAGCCGTCCGAAGTGGACGTGCAGGTGGCGCTGGGGCGGGTCGGCGACTCGGACGAGCTGTACGACGTGGTCACGCACGGGATGCAGTACGCGGGCAACGGGAACTACGAGATCGAGGTGCCGTTGCCGCACGCGGGCGCCGTGGGCTACACGGTGCGCGTGCTGCCGAGGCACGACCTGCTCGCGTCACCCGCTGAACTCGGCCGGGTCGTGCTGGCCGGTTGAACCGCCCGATCAGATGACCGCCGGGGTGGCCGGCGGTCATCTGAATCGTATTTGTCTTAACACTTCTGGACCGTTCTCTTCTGGCGGGTGAATTCGTGTCCTCCGCTGGTGGAAGGGTGTTTTCGGGCTTACGCTCCGTACGGTGAAGAAATTCGCGACAGTGGGTTCTTTGTTGGTCGTGCTGTTCGTCGCGGCGGTCGTCGCGGCGGTCGTCCCGGGCGCGACGGCGAAAGAAAACGCGGCGGAACCGCCCGTCGCGTGTGCCGGATTGGTCGCGCAGTTCGCGGACACCCTGAAGAAGGTGGTCGGCGCGCTGACCGCGGTGCCGCCCGTGCCCGCCGAGGGCGCACCCGCGCTGGGTGACGCCCTCGGCCTGCTGGCCGCGTTGCAGGACGCGAAGTGCCTGCCGAAGCCGCCGGTCAGCGCTCTGCCCGCGGAAGAGCAGGTGCTCGGGCCCGAGCTGTGCCTGTCCCACGTCATGGCGGTGTTCGCCGGCGTGTACAGCGTGTTGGGCAAGGTCGTGGTCGGGGCCGTGCCGCCCGATCCGACGAAACTGCGCAACGAGGTGTCCGCGGTGCTGAAAACCGTGCACGACATGGTGCAGAACTGCGGTCTGCCCGTGCCGCCCGGAGGTCTGCCGACCGTGCCGAACCCGCCTGCCTAGAAGGCAATTCGGGATTACCGCATTCCCTCTGGATCAGGAGATGTTGAGCCGGGCGCTGGTTTCCGCGACGCGGGGCATCCAGCCGGCCAATTCCTCCGCTTCGACCAGAGTCGCGCGGGCCGCCGCGTTGTCCCCGGCGGCCATCTGGGCCCGGGCGATCGTGGCCAGCGCGTCCGCCCGTGACAACCTGCCCTCGCTGGACTTCTTGGCCTGGGTGGCGAGGGTGAGCGCGGTGGCGTGGTCGTTCTCCAGCAGTGCGAGCTGGGCCAGCGTGCCGTTGCACCGGTAGCGCGGGTAGCCGAACTGCATCGCGCCGTCCGCCGCCCGTTTCGCCGCCGGCAGGCCGATGTCGGCGGGCAGTTGGCCGCCTTCGATGGCGTTGGCGGTGGAGCTGGCCATCTCCGCGAGCACGAACGCCATGTCGCGCGGGCCCAGGTCGGTGCGGGCGACCAGGCCGCTGACCGTGTGCAGCGCCTCGCCGTACTTGGCGCGCAACGTCAGCACGGCGACCCGTGCGCCGATCGCGACCAGCAGCGTGGGGTGGCGTTCGACCAGCTCGTCCGCGATCGCCTCGGCCCGGTCCAGGTCACCGACCTCCAGTGCGTCCGACACCTCGTTGACCAGCGGTGTCGCCTCGAACTCCGCCGCCGTTCGTCCGGAGACGCGGGGGAGTGCGAACACGAACCACCCCGGCGAGGTGGTGCCCGCGCCGCGTCGCGGCCACAGGCCGTTGACCAGTACCGCCGTGCCGGCGATCGCGAACCCACGCAGGAACGGCTGGTCCGCGTCCGACCAGACCAGCGCCCCGAGCCAGGCCACCACCACGGCCGCCGTGGACAGCACCACCGACGTGAGCCCGGTCAGCCACAGCCGACGGCGGACCGGCGCCTTGATCGACGACAGGCCCACCGAGAGGAGCAGCGGAACAGACCGCCACACGACCCGCAGGTGGGGCCGGTTCCACGTGCGCAGCTCACGCCCGATGCCGATCACGACCAACGGCACCCGCACCCGGAACACCGCCGCACCCAAGAGCAACCCGAGTTGCAGCAGGGCGAGAACGACCCAGGTGCCGCACGCGGCCCCGCCGAACGACGCCACGCTCGGCCGCCAGACCACCAGGACGACCAGGACCAACCCGGTCAGCACTTTCCACACGCCCTGCAGACGCGACCACCCACCCACCGGTTCCCCCACCCCGCGAACGTAGGACACACCGCCCGCGAACGTAGGACACACCGCCCGCGAACGTAGGACACACCGCCCGCGAACGTAGGACACACCGCCCGCGAACGTAGGACACACCGCCCGCGAACGTAGGACACACGGCGCCTGAGTGTTGGACTCTCGCGGGGTGGGGGTCAGGTGACTGGTGGGGTTGGGCCTGGGCGGATGGGGAGGCCGGCGGCGGCGTAGGCGCGGAAGCCGCCGATCAGGTCCGTTGCGTTGGGGAGGCCTACGCGTTGGAGGTCGCGGGCGGCGAGGCTGGAGGCGTAGCCCTCGTTGCACAGGACGACGACGGTGGTGTCGGCGGTGAAGCCGGGGATGCGGTGTTCGCCGTTCGGGTCCAGGCGCCACTCCAGGACGATGCGCTCGATCGGGATCGAGCCGGGGATCTCGCCCTCGGCGGCACGGTTGTGGTGCGGGCGGATGTCCACCACCAGCACGTCCGACAGGCCCGCCAGCTCGTGCGGCTCGACGCGGGTCAACGTCCGCCGCGCTTCCTCCAGCAACTGCTCGGCACTCACGGGCCCTCCTGGTCGGCCAGAACGCGCAGCTGCTCCAACGGCAGCCGCCGGGCGGGCAACGGCGAGATCTCCTGCGGGATGTCGGCCAGGCTCGGGTACTCACGCGTCGGCACCAACGGCGGCGAGTAGGCGTGCACGCTCGCCGCACCGACGACGCCCTGGTTGAGCACCTGGTGCGCACGCCCGGCCCCGAACCCCAAAGCACTGCCGACGGGGCGCAGCGCGCTGCGGATCGGTCCACCGGGATAGCGGTAGTCCTCCGCCAGCTCACCGGTCAGCACGGTGAACGAGCCCGCCGCCCCGCCGTGGTCGTGCGGCTCGGTGCCCTGACCGGGCAACCAGCTCAGCAGCCACAGCTCGACGCCCTCGGTCAGCCCGAGCCGCGCCCACCAGCGCCGGTCCGGGTCGAACTCGAGGATGTCCAGCAACGGGGTGGTCAGCTCGGAGGCGACGCTGGAGGTCAGCTCGCGCAGTTCGCGCGGCGTCAACAGGTCGCGTTCGGGGTGGATGAGGTCGCGCAGGAACGGCACGTCCAGCTTCGGGTGCAGGTGCAGCTCGGGGCGCGCGATGGTCGCGGTCACGGTGGGTCGCTCCTTGATGGCTACGGGTGGATTGCGGGGTAGCGATCAAGACGCGACGCGGTGTCGGTCGAACGAGGTGTGGTCTACCGGCCGCGTCGCGTCCGGCTACACCCGCACGACGCCACCAGCAGGAGGTCGATCGTGCGGTCACGCCAGGTCAGCAACGGACGGGCCACGCCGGCATGGTGGCACGAATCCGTGACCCGCGCACAGGCCTCTCACCCGGCAGGATTGCCTCGGTGGCCGACGCTTCGCACCCGGCACCCACCCGTGAAGACCGGTGAAGCCCCGATCAGTTCGGCACGCGGAGCAGCACCAGGGAGCGGGCTCCCATGACGAAGGTGGTGCCGGCGGCCAGGCTCTCCACCACCGCCGGTGAACCGTCCGGGGTGGTGGAGTCGATCGCCGGCTCGTACCGGCCGCCGTACTCCGCCGCCGGCAGGGTGACCTCGATCGGGTCCGCACCCGCGTGCAGGAGCAGCAGCCACGAGTCGTCGGACACCAGCTCGCCGTCACGCGAACGGGACAGGCTGTTCGAGCCGTCGATCCACATGCCCAGGAACCGGCGGCCCTCGTCGAACCAGTCGGTCTCGGCCATCTCCTCGCCGTCCGGCCGGAACCACACCAGGTCGGGCGCGCCGGACGCCGTGGTGCGGCCGTCGAAGAACTGCGGCTGCCGCAACGCGGGCGACGCGGCGCGCAGGGTGATCACCCGCCGGGCGAACGCCAGCATCGACTCGGCCTCGCCGGCGAGCTTCCAGTCCACCCACGACGTCTCGTTGTCCAGGCAGTACGCGTTGTTGTTGCCGCCCTGGGTGCGCCACTGCTCGTCACCCGCGGTCAGCATCGGGGTGCCGGTGGACAGCATCAGCGTGGCGAACAGGTTCCGCGCCTGCCGGGCACGCAGCTCCAGCACCGCCGGGTCGTCCGTCTCTCCTTCCACACCGCAGTTCCACGACCGGTTGTCGTTGGTGCCGTCGCGGTTGTCCTCGCCGTTGGCCAGGTTGTGCTTCTCGTTGTACGACACCAGGTCGCGCAGCGTGAACCCGTCGTGCGCGGTGACGAAGTTGATCGACTGCCACGGCCGCCGCAGGTCGTCCGAGTACAGGTCGGACGACCCGGACAGCCGGTACGCCAGGTCGCGCACGCTCGTCATGCCGCGCCAGAAGTCGCGCACGGTGTCGCGGTACCGGCCGTTCCACTCCGCCCACTGCACGCCGAAGTCGCCGACCCGGTAGCCGTCACCGGTCGCGTCCCACGGTTCCGCGATCAGCTTGCACCGCGACAGCACCGGGTCGGTGGTGATCGCGGTCAGCATCGCCGACGCCCGGTCGAACCGGCCGCCGCCCGGCCGGCCCAGCGTCGAGGCCAGGTCGAACCGGAACCCGTCCACGCCCATCTCGGTCGCCCAGTACCGCAGCGAGTCGGTCACCAGCCGCACGAACTGCGGCGAACCGGCCTCCGTGGTGTTGCCGCAGCCGGTGATGTCGAGCGTGCCGCCGCCCTCGATGTGCAGGTAGTAGCCGGGCGCGTCGAAGCCCCGGTAGCACAGCGTCGGACCCTCCGGCCCGCCCTCGCAGGTGTGGTTGAAGACCACGTCGATGATCACTTCGATGCCCACCGCGTGCAGCGCGGAGACCATCGTGCGGAACTCCTCCACCTCGTGGCCCGGCTCGCTGGCGTAACCGGGGTGCGGTGCGAAGTAGCTCAGCGGCGAGTAGCCCCAGTAGTTGTGCCTGCCCGCCCGGATCAGCGACGGCTCGTCCGTGAACGCGTGCACCGGCAGCAGCTCCACCGAGGTCACGCCGAGCCGCACCAGGTGCTCGACCACGGCCGGGTGCGCGAGCCCCAGGTAGGTGCCGCGCTGGTGCTCGGGCACGGCCGGGTGCTGCTTGGTGAACCCGCGCACGTGCAGCTCGTAGACCACCGCCTCCTCGAACGGCACGTCGGGCTTCACGCCGGTGTCCGGCCCGCCCGGCGAGGTGACCACGGACAGCGGCACGCTGCCCAGCGAGTCGACCGCGGACGGGCCGCCGAGCATCGGGTCGCCCACGTAGCCGAGCGCCGCGTCGAGGTTCGCGAGCGAACCGGTGATCCGCGTCGCATACGGGTCGACCAGGAGCTTCGCCGGGTTGCACCGCAGGCCGCGCGCCGGGTCGTACGGGCCGTGCACGCGGTAGCCGTAGCGCTGGCCGGGCGTGACGCCGGAGATCAGCCCGTGCCACACGCCGAACGTGCGCTCGGTCAGCTCGACCCGCTCCTCCGTGCCGTCTTCGCTGATCAGGCACACTTCGACGGCGTCGGCGGGCGGTGCCGAGACCGCGAAGCGCACACCTCCGGCCTCGGGGTGCGCCCCGAGGGGGAACGGTCGGCCCGCGAGGAGGATCGAGTCGGCAGCCATACCCCGGGATCTTTCCAGCCCGCACCGACAGTGTGGGGATGAGTGCGCCACGCCACTGCGAGGTCGCGTCGGTAGGTCGAGGCTCAACCCCGCGGCGACAACGCTTTTCGATCGTCGCGGGATCAGGGCTCGAACTGCCGACTTTCGGGCGACCTCGCTGCCGAGGCGGAGCCGAGGCAATGAAACACTGCCGCCGGGTTGGTGTCGATCGGGGCGAGGACAGCGTGGAAAACGAAGATCTGGTCATCCACATGCAGGGTGTTTCGGTTCGACGGGGCAAGACCACGCTGGTCGGGGACGTCGACTGGAGCGTGGAGCTGGACGAGCGCTGGGTCGTGCTCGGCCCCAACGGGGCGGGCAAGACGACGCTGCTCCGGCTGGCCGGCGCGGAGCTGCACCCGACCAAGGGCAAGGTGCACCTGCTCGGCGCGCGGATCGGCCGGACCGACATGGCCGAGCTGAAGACCCGCATCGGCCTGTCGTCGGCGGCGTTGAACGGGCGCGTCCCGGCCGACGAGAAGGTGGTCGACGTGGTGGTCAGCGCCGGGTACGCGGTGCTGGGCCGGTGGCGCGAGGAGTACGACCGGCTCGACACCGGCCGCGCCAAGGAGCTGCTGGCCTCGATGGGCATCGAGCACCTGGCCGACCGCACCTACGGCACGCTGTCCGAGGGCGAGCGCAAGCGCACGCTGATCGCCCGCGCGCTGATGACCGACCCCGAGATGCTGCTGCTGGACGAGCCCGCGGCGGGCCTGGACCTGGGTGGCCGCGAGGACCTGGTTGCCCGGCTCTCCGAGCTGGCGCTCGACCCGGACGCGCCGGCGACGGTGCTGGTCACGCACCACGTGGAGGAGATCCCGCCGGGTTTCACGCACGTGCTGCTGCTGCGTGACGGCGGCATCGTGGCGCAGGGTCTGCTGGACGACGTGCTCACCGAGGAGAACCTGTCCAAGACGTTCGACCAGCCGTTGGAGCTCCAACGGTCGGGTGACCGGTACTTCGCCCGACGCAAGGCTACCGAGGGGTAACCTGCGAGGCGCACCGACGGAGGTCGAGGAGGACCTGTGGCTGAGTTCGTGAGGCTCGAAGTCGAGGACGGGATCGGCACCATCCGGCTGGACCGCCCGCCGATGAACGCGCTGAACAGGCAGGTCCAGGAGGAGATCCGGTCCGCCGCGCTGGAGGCGTCCGACCGCGCCGACGTGTGGTCGGTGATCGTGTACGGCGGGCCGAAGGTGTTCGCGGCGGGCGCGGACATCAAGGAGATGGCCGAGCTGTCGTACGCCGAGATGGCGGCCCGCGCGGGCGCGTTCAGCTCCGCGTTGCGCGCGGTGGAGGAGATCCCCAAGCCGACCGTGGCGGCCATCACCGGGTACGCGCTGGGCGGCGGCTTCGAGCTGGCGCTGTGCGCGGACCGGCGGATCGCGGGCGACAACGCCAAGGTCGGCCAGCCGGAGACCCTGCTCGGCGTCATCCCCGGCATGGGCGGCACGCAGCGCCTGCCGCGGTTGATCGGCCCGAGCAAGGCCAAGGACCTGATCTACACCGGCCGGTTCGTGGGCGCCGAGGAGGCGTTGCGGATCGGCATGGTGGACGAGGTCGTCGCGCCCGACGACGTGTACGAGGCGGCCAAGCGGTGGGCCGGCCAGTTCGTCAACGGCCCGGTGCGCGCGTACGCCGCCGCGAAGGCCGCGATCGACGGCGGGCTGGACACCGACCTGGGCAGTGGGCTGAAACTGGAGAGCCAGCTGTTCGCGGCGATGTTCGCCACCGAGGACCAGAAGACCGGTATGGCATCGTTCATCGAGAACGGGCCGGGGAAGGCGAAGTTCAGTGGCCGTTGATTCCGCCCATCCTGTAGATCCACAGTCGACCCGTCCAGTCGATCCCAAGCCCCACCCGCACGCCACGGCCGAGGAAGTCCAGGCGGCGTACTCCGACCCGAAGCTCGCCAACGTGCTCTACCACGACTGGGAAGCGGACACGTACGACGAGAAGTGGTCGATCTCGTACGACGAGCGCTGCATCACCTACGCCACCGACCGGTTCCGCGCGGTCGCGGGTGACGTCGGGCCGTACGAGCACGCGTTGGAGCTGGGCTGCGGCACCGGGTTCTTCCTGCTCAACCTGATGCAGGGCGACGTGATCCGGCGCGGGTCGGTGACCGACCTGTCGCCGGGCATGGTCGAGGTGGCGTTGCGCAACGCGAAGCAGCTGGACCTGCCGGTCGACGGCCGGGTAGCCGACGCCGAGCGCATCCCGTACGACGACGACACGTTCGACCTGGTGGTCGGGCACGCGGTGCTGCACCACATCCCGGACGTGGCCGCCGCGATGCGCGAGGTGCTGCGGGTGCTCAAGCCGGGCGGGAGGTTCGTGTTCGCCGGCGACCCGACGAACGTGGGCAACTTCTACGCCCGCAAGCTCGGCCAGTTGACGTGGTGGCTGACCACGAACGTCACCAAGCTCGGCCCGCTGAACGACTGGCGCCGGCCGCAGGAGGAACTGGACGAGTCGTCACGCGCGGCGGCGCTCGAAGCCGTGGTCGACCTGCACACGTTCGACCCGTCGGACCTGGAGCGGACGGCGCGCTCGGCCGGTGCGGTCGGCGTGCGGGCGGTGACCGAGGAGCTGTCGGCGGCGTTGTTCGGCTGGCCGGTGCGCACGTTCGAGGCCGCCGTGCCGCGCGGGAAGCTGGGCTTCGGCTGGGCGATGTTCGCCTACCGGACCTGGCAGCGGCTGTCCTGGGTGGACGAGAATGTGCTGACCAAGGTCCTGCCGCGGGAAGTCTTCTACAACGTCTCGGTGACGGGTCGCAAGCCGGTCTAGTGGGATACGCGTTCAGCCTCGACGACGTGGCGTACCTGCGTTCTGACGCAGGGTCCGCCGCGTTGTCGGCGTTGGCCGACCTGCCGTTGACGCCCGCGTCGCGGCTCTCCGACGTGAAGCTCGCGAAGCAGGTCTCCCCGGCGCACTTCGCGGCCGTGTTGGAGACGGTGCTGTTGCGGCGCAAGGCCGCTGCGAAGGTGCGTTTCACGGACGGCCTCTTCACGTCCGACGCCTTGCAGCAGGCCACGCCGCACGCGGTGGCCGCGCACCGGGCCCGTCGGTTCACCGGACCGGCGCACGACGTGACGTGCTCGATCGGCGCGGACCTGGCGGCGTTGCCCGAGGGGTCGATCGGGTCGGACCTCGACCCGGTGCGGCTGGCCATGGCCCGGCACAACCTCGGTGACGCGGTGCCGCTGGTGCGGGCGGACGCGTTGCGGCCGGTGTCGCGCGGCACGGCGGTGGTCGCTGACCCGGCGCGACGGGACGCGACGGGGCGGCGGACGTGGTACCCGGCGGACTTCGCGCCGCCGTTGGACCTGCTCGCCCAGGCCTACGCCGACCGCGACCTGGCGGTGAAGTGCGCGCCGGGCGTGGACTTCGCGGTCGCGCCGTGGGCGGACGAGGTCGAGCTGGTGTCGTTGGACGGGCAGGTGCGCGAGGCGTGCCTGTGGACGCGCGGCCTGGCCACGCCGGGTGTGTCGCGGCGCGCGACCGTGCTGCGGTCCGACGGCGCGGAGTGGACGATCACCTCCGCCGAACCGGACGACTGCCCGGTGCGCGAGCCCGACGAGTGGCTGGTCGACCCGGACGGCGCGGTGGTGCGGGCCGGGCTGGTTCGGCACTACGCGGCCCGGCACGGGCTGGCGCAGCTGGACGAGCGGATCGCCTACCTGACCGGTCCGACGCCGCCGCCGGGCGTGCGGGCGTTCCGGGTCGTGGAGCACGGGCACTACAGCGAGAAGACGTTGCGGTCCGTGCTGCGCGCCCACGACGTCGGCAGGGTGGAGATCCTGGTGCGCGGTCTGGACGTGGACCCGAACGCGCTGCGGCCGAGGCTGAAGCTGTCCGGTGCGGGCGAGGCGACCGTGGCGCTGACCAGGATCGGCCGCCGCCCGGTCTACCTCCTCGCCCACGCCGAGCGCACCCGGGCTTCCTGAACGGCCGGATCAGCGGCCCACGGGCAGGTGTCGGGCGCGGCGTTGCACCAGCAGCACGCTGACCACGATCGGCACGGTGAGCAGCACCGCGCCGAGCATCCCGACGCGCAGCCCGACCGTCTCCGCGACCAGGCCCATCAGCGGCGGGTAGAGCACCGAGCCGGAGACGCCCGCCGCCGACAGGGCGCCGCTCATCCGGTTCACCCGGTCCGGGAAGAGGCCGCCGCCGAGCGCCATGATCATCGGGTAGACCGGGCCGTAGCAGACGCCGACCAGGCCGAACAGCACGATCCGCTCGACCGTCCCGGTCATCGCGAGCGCCGCCAGCAGCAAGACGCCCGACGCGATCACGCACAGGTAGGTGAAGGTGTAGTAGCTCATCCGCTCGACGAACCAGTCCGCGCCGAGCCTGCCGGTCGCCAACCCCGCCCAGAACACCGACAGCACGAGCGTCGCCTCGGCCACCGTGCCGGTGTCGAGCAGCCGCACCACCCAGTTCGACACCGAGAGTTCCGCCGCCACGTACAGGTTGATGCCGACGGCCAGACCCGCGAACGGGATCAGGCTGCCCGCGATGCGCAGCCCCCGCGCGTCCCGGTGCGTGGAGGCCCCGCGGTCACCGTCCTTGCCCGAGGGCATCGACCCGGTGAGCATCACGGCGGCGACGGTCGCACCGGCCACCGCCGTGCCGACGAGGATCGGGCGCCAACCGACGTCCACGAGGGAGAGACCGCCCACGGCGAGCGGGCCGACGAACGCGCCCACCGCCAGGTACAGGTGCAGCCGGTTCATCGCCCGCCCGCGTTCGTCGCGGTGCAGGTCGAGGAAGAGGCCGTTGATACCGCCTTCCAGGATGCCGGTGGCCCAGTAGCTCGGCGCGGCGGCGACCACGAGCAGCGTCCAGTCCTGGCAGGCCACCATCAGCGCGAGGCTCACCGGGTAGGCGATCAGGGCGGCGCCGAGCACGACCGGCCGGCCGAACCGGTCCACCAGGTAGCCGCTGGTGACCGCGCCGAGCGTGTAGAGGAGGGCGCCGACCAGCAGGAGGAGCCCGAAGTCCGCGTCGCCGCGCCCGAAATCGGTCAACAGTGACCGCACCAGCGACGGCAGCAGGACCAGGTTCCAGCCCATCAGGAAGAAGACCGCGTACACCGCCACCTTGAGCCTGCCGCGGCGCGGCGTCGTGCCCGCCGTCGCGCTCTCCAACGTCGTGTCCTCCGCCGTCGTGTCTTCCACCGGCTCCCCCTTCATCCGTTACCCCGAACCCCGCCGACGAGGCCGGCCAGTTCCGCGTGCAGGGCCGCGTCCGACGCCGCCAGCACCGTCGTGCTCGTGTGGTCGACCTCGCCACCGGCCAGCGTGGTGGCCCGCCCACCGGCTTCCCGGACGGCCAGCGACCCGGCTGCGTAGTCCCACGGCCCGCCGTCGATCTCCACGAACGCCGACAGCCCGCCGCACGCCACCGAGGCCAGGGCCGCCGCGCCGCACCCCGACATGCGGATCTCGGCGCCGTGGTCCCACACGGCGTGCAGCAGCGCACGGGCTTCGTCGCGCAGCGGCGGCGCGGAGGCGCTGAGCCCGACCGCCGGTGTCGCCACCGACGCCCGGCCGCCCGCCACGAGCCGCTGCCCGTCCGACCACGCGCCACCACCGCGTTCCGCGAGGACAGTGGTGCCCGCGAGAGGGTCGTGGAACCCGCCGACGACCACCTCGCCGCGCACCACCAACGCCATCGTCACACCCCAGGGGCGCAATCCGCGCACGTAATTCCCCGTGCCGTCCAGCGGGTCGACCAGCCAGACGCGGTCCGGGTCACCGGTGAGCGCGCCGGACTCCTCGGCGAGGACGGCGTCGTGCGGGAACCGTCCCCGCAGCGCGCGCAGGATCAGGGCCTCCGAGCCGTGGTCCGCGGCGGTGACCAGGTCGCTGCCGTGTTTGCGCGCCGCCGACGAGGCGCTGCCCGCCTGCATGGCCAGCAGCAGCCGGCCCGCGTCGCGCAGCACCTCGTCGACGAACTCGATCACCCCCATGTGCGGCTCTGCCCGGCGGACCGGACCAGGTCGCCGCGGTCGAGGCGGTCGAAGAACTCCGCCAGGATCGCGTTGTCCTCGTAGCCCAGCGCGTGCGCGGCGACCTCCGCCCTGGTGAACCACTTCAGGCGCTGCCCCTCGGTGAGCACCACCCGGTCGAGGTCCAGGTCCACCTCGGTCCAGAACGTGTGCTCGACGCCGTATGCCCGCTCGGCCGAGACGAGCGGGCGCACCGCCCCTGGTTCGAGCAGCACGCCCATCTCCTCCTCGATCTCACGCCTGATGCACTCGTGCGGCTGTTCGCCCGCTTCGAGGTAGCCGCCCGGCAGGCACCACGTGTTCGGGAACTTGATGGTGGGCTTGTCGTCACGGAGGTACAGCAGCACCTCGTCCGCGGAGTTGACCATCACGATGTTGGTGCCCTCGTCCATGCGTGCCCCCATCAGGCGGTTCGGGTGTAGGCGAGCGCGACCTTGCGCACCGCTCGCACGACGTCCTCGACGTCCTGGCCGGTCATCTTCGGGTACAGCGGCAACGAGATGATCCGCTCGGAGACGTCCGCGGCGACCGGCAGCGCGTCGGGCGTCATGCCCAACGCGTCGCGGTAGTACGGCTGGAGGTGCATCGACCTGAAGTGCACGCCCGTGCCGATGCCCTCCTCCCGCAGGGCGACCATGAACTCGTCGCGGGTCACCGTGAGCGCGTCGAGGTCCAGCCGCACGACGTACAGGTGGTGCGAGTGCGTGCCGAACCCGCGGCGCGCCAACGGCCGCAGGGCGGCGAGGTCGGCGAACTCCGCCTCGTCACCGGGGCCGATGCCCAGCGCGGCGAGGCCGACGTGCAGCGCGCCGGTGCAGGAGTTCATCGCGATGGCGTGCCGCACGCCCAGGTACTCGGCGCACAGGGCCTCGAACCGCTTCGTCTTCGGACCCGTGGTGAGCCAGCCGGACCGCAGCGTGTCCAGGACCTCCTGCTCCTCCTCGCGCCCGATCAGGGGCAACGCGAACGGCAGGAACGTGCGGCGCACCTGCTCGCCGCCCTCACGCGCCGGTTTCGCCACCACCGCCTTGAGCGAGGCCACCGTGGAGTACCGGGGGTCGTCGGTCGCGACGACCTCGGCGCTCAGCGCCCGGTACAGCTCGTCGACACCCCGTTCGACGGTCATCACCGGCCGGAAACCGGTGAGCCCGGCGAACTTGTCCTGGCTCACCCGGTAGCTCCGCCGGTCCAGGCCGTCTTCCCGGATGTCCAGGGGCACGCCGCCGAGCCGTTCGCTCACCCGCTCGGCGAGGTCGCCGACGGTGACGTTCTCGCCGACCACGTTGAACGCGTCACCCAGCGGGATGTCCTCCAACGGGAGGTCCACGCACCGCACGTACGCCGCGGCGGCGTCGCGCACGTGCAGCAGCGGTCGCCACTGGCCGCCGCCGTGCACCTGGATGGGCTTGCCGGAGACCGCGTGGGACACCATCCGGTTCACCACGAGGTCCAGGCGCATTCTCGGCGAGACGCCGAACAGCGTCGCCATGCGCAGCGAGATCACCCGGAACTTCTCCGTGGCGAGCTCGTTCAGGGCGTTCTCGGTCGCCTGTTTCGTCGACGCGTAGACGGTGAGCGGTCGCTGTTCCGCCGACTCGTCCAGCACGTTGTCGCCGCCCGCGCCGTACACGCTGCACGACGACGCGAACACGAACCTGCTCACGCCCTCGTCGGCGGCGAGTTCGGCCAGCCGGATGGTGGCGTCCTGGTTGACCTCCACGGTCCAGTTCGGCGCCAGGTCGCCCGCCGGGTCGTTGCTGATCGCGGCGAGCGAGATCACCGTGTCCACCCCGACGAGGTCCGCCGCGGAGATGTCGCGGACGTCGCAGCGCCTGATCTCCAGGCCGGGCGCTCCGCTCACCCGGTTCAGCGGGTGGTCGCCGAAGTAGAACTTGTCGACCGCGACCACGTGGTGGCCGGCTTTCAGCAGCACGGGCAACAACACCGAGCCGAGGTAACCCCCGGCGCCCGTGACCATGATCCTCTTGCCGTCGTTCATTCATCCCCCAATGAATGTGTGACGTCCGGTGCGCACCGGCGTCACGAACCCGCCGTAGTGCCAAAGGCAGCCTGGAACAACTGCCCTTCAGCGGTGTCGTTAAGGGGACGGCCCACCGTGCCCAGATGCGTTTCGTGGTGCGGGTTCACTCGATAGTGTTCGGGGCTTGCAGCCGGGCGAAGATGAATTCCCGCAGCCCGTCCAGATCCGCGTCCAACGCGATGTCGAGCGTCTTGGGATTGCTCACCTCCAGGCGCTGGTCGACCACGAGCGCGCCCCGGTTGGGCCCGTAGGAGCAGTCCACGTCCACCGGGAAGCCGGTGGCGCGCAGGATGCCGGGCCGGACCGCCTCGGCCACCGCGACCGCGTCGTGCACCGCCATGCCGTCCCAGCCCAGGAACCGGCGGTAGGTGGCCAGGTAGTCGGGGGTGAGCCCGACCAGCGTGGCGTTGACCGCGGACTTCTGCGCCAGGGTGGTCAACCACTCCGCGCTGACCGCGCACCGGCGGGTCAGGTCCATCGGCACGAGCGTGGTCGGCACGTCCTCCTCGACCAGCACGCGGCGGGCGGCTTCCGGGTCGCTCCACACGTTGAACTCGGCGGTGGCCGTGACGTTGCCGCCGTTCACACCGCCGCCCATGACGACGAGCCGGCCGATCTTGGGCTTGAGGTACGGGTGGGCGGCCAGCAGCAACGCGATGTTCGTGAGCGGGCCGATGGGGACGATCGTGACGGGCCGGTCGGCCTGTTCGAGCAGTTCGCGCATCAGGGTCACGGCGTCGCGCCGGTCCGGGCCGCGGGTGGCTTCCGGGAGCGTGTGGGCGTAGCCGGAGAGGCCGTCCGAGCCGTGCGCGCTGGACAGGTGCGGGTGGGGGTGGATCAACGGCCGGGACGCGCCGACGCCGACCGGCACGTCCTCGCGGCCCAGGAGTGCCAGCAGGCGCAGGGCGTTGCGGGTGGTGTCCTCCAGCGAGACGTTGCCGAAGACGGTGGTCACCCCGATCAGTTCGACCTCGGGGCTGGCGACGGCGAGCGCGAGGGCGAAGGCGTCGTCCACGCCGGGATCGGTGTCGATGATGAGAGGAGTCACGCTCACCATCCTGGTCGAGTGGTGGCGGTGCGGGTGACAGAGGTTAGGAGCGGGCAGCTGCTACCCGCGAGGTCGCCGTCGATCGTTCGCGACTCATTTCCCGGCGATCACGCTTTTCGATCGTCGGGAAATCAGGCGCGAGCGGTCGACCTCCCGGGCGACCGAGCCGCCGTCTGCGGAGCAGCGGCCATGTCACAGTTAGAGTGCCCGCGTGACGAGCATGTGGGGTGCCCCGGTGTGGACCAGGTGGCGCAGGTCGCGTCGGGACCCGGCACAGGCGCGGTTTCTCACGGTGGCGTCGTTGCGCTGGGTGCTGAGGCACAGGGCGTACACGCCGTGGTACCTGGTGCGGTACTGGCGGCTGCTGCGGTTCCGGATCGCGAACCCGCACGTGGTGCTGCGCGGCATGGTGTTCCTGGGCAAGCACGTCGACCTGCACTGCCGCCCCGGCTACGGCCGGCTGGAGATCGGGCGCTGGGTGCACATCGGCGACGGCAACGCCATCCGCTGCCACGAGGGTTCGCTGCGGATCGGCGACAAGGCCGTGTTCGGCAAGGACAACACGGTGAACTGCTACCTGGACGTGGAGATCGGCGCGGCCACGTTGATCGCCGACTGGGTCTACATCTGCGATTTCGACCACGTGACGGCCGACATCACCCTGCCGATCAAGGACCAGGGCATCGTGAAGTCGCCGGTGCGCATCGGGCCGGACTGCTGGCTGGGCACGAAGGTCACCGTCACGCGCGGCACGCGGATCGGGCGCGGGTGCGTGGTCGGCGCGCACGCCGTGGTGCGCGGTGACGTGCCGGACTTCAAGATCGCCGTGGGCATCCCGGCACGGGTCGTCAAGGACCGCCGCGAGGACTACGAGGCGGACGCCGTGCGCCGTGCCGCCGTCGTCGACATGGCCCGCAAGGCGCGGGAAGCCCTGGAGCGGTCGCAGAACGGGTCTTAGAACGGCGTCAGACGGGTTGCAGCTCCTCGCCCGCCTTCTTGTCGTACGCCTGCTGCGCGGTGCGGATGTCGTCGATGTGCGACTCCGCCCACGTCCTGATCCCGTCCATCAGCCCGGCCACGTCCCTGCCCAGCGGCGTGAGGCTGTACTCGACGCGCGGCGGGACGCTGGGGTAGACGGCGCGGTGCACGAGACCCGCCCGTTCCAGGTCCCGCAGGGTCTGGGTGAGCATCTTCTGGGTGATGCCGTCGAGGCGGCGGCGGAGTTCGCCGAAGCGCAACGTGCCCGGCCGCAACGCGCCCACGACCAGGCACACCCACTTGTTGGTGAGCAGGTCGAGAACCGCTCGTGACGCGCAGCCACGGAGGAAGGCGTCCGCGCCGCCGTGAGCGCGCAGGTCCGGAACGGTATACATGAGGTACCTAGATACCATCTAGGTGCCTTCTTCACAACAGGTACCACTCACCGTGATCCTTTGACCATGACGAACGAGATGCGAGCGGTGATGGTCGAAGCCTTCGGCGAGCCGGAGGTCATGCGGGTGGTGGACGTCGCGCGACCGGAGCCCGCGTCGGACGAGATCCTGGTCGAGGTGCGCGCCGCCGGCGTGAACCCGGCCGACTGGAAGGTCCGGCGGAACGGCTACTGGCTGACCGCGCCGTGGGTGCCGGGCTGGGACGTGTCCGGCGTGGTGGTGTCGGTGCCGGCCGGGGAGAACCGGTTCGCGGTCGGCGACGAGGTGTTCGGCATGCCCCACTTCCCGCGCCCGGCCGGCGCGTACGCCGAGTACGTGGCCGCGCCCGCCCGGCACTTCGCCCGCAAGCCGGCCACTGTCGATCACGTCCAGGCGGCCGCCCTGCCGATGGCCGCGCTCACCGCGTGGCAGGCCCTCACCGAGGCCGCCGACATCAAGTCGGGTGACCGCGTGCTCATCCACGCCGCCGCCGGTGGCGTCGGGCACCTCGCCGTGCAGATCGCGAAGACGCTCGGGGCGTGGGTGATCGGCACGGCGAGTGCGGGCAAGCACGACTTGTTGCGGGAGCTGGGCGCCGACGAGTTGGTGGACTACAGGACGGCCGACTTCGGTGACCTGAGGGAGGTCGACGTGGTGATCGACCTGATCGGCGGTGACGACTACGAGAGCCGTTCGATGCGGGTCCTCAAGCCCGGTGGGCTGTACATCGGTATGACCAACCCCGGTGCGCTCCCCGACCTCCAGGCCGCTGCCGAGAAGCTGGGCGTCCGCGCCGCCACGGTGTTCGTGGCCCCGGACCACGCCGTTCTGGAGCGCGTGGCCGAGCTGGTGGAGCGCGGCGAGGTGAAGGTCCTCATCGCCGAGACGTTCCCGCTGGAGGACGTCGTCAAGGCGCACGAGTTGGGTGAGTCCAACCGCACCACCGGCAAGATCGTGCTCACCGTCTGAGGCCGCGGACCACCAGGTCCACGGTGGCGACGAGGAAGTCGTCGCCGACCGGCCGGCCGGTCACCAGCAGGTGGAAGTAGGGCGGCCCGAGCACCGCCTCGATCACGTGCTCCGGGTCGACCGGGTCGATCTCGCCGCGTTCCACGGCACGCCGGACCACTTCAGCGTCCACGGCCAGGCGTTCGGCCCAGAACGTCCGGCTGATGGCGGCCACCGCCTCGTCGTGCGGGGACAGCGCGACGGCCACTCGCACCATGGCCTGCACTTCCACCGTGGTCAGGTTGCGGATCGCGTCCCGGACCAGGGCCAGCAGGTCGCCACGCAGCTCCCCGGTGTCCGGGATGGGCACCTCGGTGGTCGCTCGGGCGCGGATGGCGTCGAGCAACAGGGCCTCCCGCGTACCCCACCGGCGGTAGAGGGTCGTCTTGTTGACGCCCGCCCGTTTGGCCACGCCTTCCAGGCTCGTGCCGTGGTAGCCGACCGCCGCCAACTCGGCGAGGCCGGCTTCCAGCACGGCGGCGCGTACTTGGGCGCTGCGACCACCGGGGCGACGGCGTGGCTCGGACACGGCGAGGACCTTAACGCAACTTGAGGTTGCACGAAGGGTGACCCGTCGGGATACTAAAAGCAACACCGAGTTGCTTTTAGATGGGGGATCGCGATGGGTGGGGATCACAGCAGGCGTGCCGTGCTGGGCGGAGTGCTCGGCGTGGGCGTGGCAGGTCTGGCCGCGGCAGCACCAGGTCTGGCCGCCGCCGACGACCTTGCGGTCGAACGCGGCGGGCGCGGCCGTTACGCGGGCAAGGTCGTGCAGATCACCGGCGGAACGTCGGGCATCGGCGCGGCCACGGCCCGTGCGTTCGCCGCGGCGGGCGCGAAGGTGGCGTTCTGCGGCAGGCGGACCGCGCTGGGGCAGGAGGTGGAGCGGGCCATCCGTGCGGCCGGCGGCGATGCGACCTACATCGCCGCCGACGTGCGGGTCCCGTCGTCCGTTCAGCAGTTCGTGGACGGCGCGGTGCGGCGGTACGGGCGGGTGGACATCGCGTTCAACAACGCCGGCGTGCAGATCAACGCCGACCTGCACAAGGTGACCGTCGAACAGTGGGACGACGTGATGAACACCAATGCGCGCGGCGTGTTCCTGGCGATGAAACACCAGGTGCCGCACATGCAGGCGGTCGGCGGTGGGCACATCATCATCAACTCGTCGGTCGGTGCGATCGTGGGCAGGCCCGGCCTGTCCACGTATCAGGCGACCAAACAGGCCGTTCGGGCGTTGGCGCAGTCGGCGGCGCTCGAATACGGCGTCAACGGCATCCGCGTGAACGCCATCCTGCCGGGCATCACCGACACCCCGATGATCCGCCCGCCCGGCATGGACGACGCGACGTGGGAACAGGCAAAGGTCTACGTCGGTCGAATGAACGTGGATGGCCTCAAGGCCGTAGCCTCGCCGGACCAAATCGCTCGCGCAGTCCTGGCTCTGGCATCCGATGACCTGAACTACCTGACCGGCGCGGCCGTGCCGGTGGACGGAGGTATCGCCGCCGGTCGCCGCATGCTCCTCCCCGAACTGCCCTCCTGACGCCCGAACTGCCGTCCTGATGCACGGCAGGCCGCAAAATTGCGGCTCATTCAATCCGGATCTCCTGAGTAGGATCGGCCGAAAGCCGTCGTCTCCCGTGGAGCTCCCGTGTCGCGACCCGACTTGTTCTCGTACACGGGAGCACTCCGCGTGCTCGGCAAATACGAACGGCCGTTGTTCGAGAAGTTCGACATGCTGTTGGGCGGCGCGATCCTGGCCGGTGGCGCGTTCGGCGGATCGGCCGTCCTCGGCCTGATCGACCCCAAGAACGAAGCCATGACGTCCTTGCGGAAGGTGCTCGACGGGCTGTCCGCGAAGCTGACCGGACTGTCCGGGGTGCACCGCCAGGAACTCGTGTCGGCCGCGCACACCGTGATCGCGGTGAACTCGGTCTTCGACGCGTTCCGCGATCAGATCGGCCCCGGGTTCGACAAGCTCCGGATCACCGACAGCGAGAAGTTCAGGATGCTCGGCGTCGAGCCGACCGGATCGAACGAGGCTGCCGCCCTACCGACACTGACGGAACTCAACGTGCCGGCGCCCGATGCCACGCGAGGGTTCCAGCAGAACCTCGAAGGACCACTCACGCACTTCTTCGCGACCTCCGCCGAGCAGGTGGCGTCCTTCCTCGGCGGGTTGTCTGCCTGGCCCGCCAGGTCGGCCGAACTCGACCCGCTCATGTACCGGGAGGTCGTCAAGGAGTGCCGTGAGAAGTACGTGCACCACTACCTGGGGCTCGCCTCGGGTATCTCGGAATTCGAGATCTGGACCTTCATCGGCGAACACTCGGCCACCCGAGAGGCGGTCGAGACGGGCAACGCCCGGCTGGCGGAAGCTCTTGCCGCCCAGACGGAATCACTGGAACGCTTCGCGCGGCTGTTGTCCCTGTCCACGCCGGGACAACTGAACACGGACCGGTCGTACCGGGGGAAGCTGGAGAAGGCTGCTCTCGCCACGCTGGCGAAGCCCTTGCTCCGGACCAACCCGGAAAACCGGGCCGTCAACGCCCGGTTCCCGTCCGTCGAACGCGGTTTCGTGGCACCCCAGTACCGCGTGACCGTCCACGACGAGAAGGCCATTCCGGCATCCGAGGACTGGTGGTCGTCGCACACCGAGATCGAAGAGGACATCGACGCCTTCCTCGCGGCACACCTGTCGAGCCCGGCGAGCACCGCTCGGCCGCTACTCGTCCTGGGGCATCCGGGCGCGGGCAAGTCCCTGCTGATGGAAGTGCTCGCAGCGAGGCTGCCGGCCGCCGGGTACACCGTGGTCGACGTCCAACTCCGCAAGGTCAACGCCGACGACAGCGTGCGCGGGCAGATCGAGACCGCGCTGACCGACGTCCTGGCGGAGCGGGTCGACTGGGGCAGGCTCGCCGACGAGTGCGACGACACCATCCGCGTCGTGCTGCTGGATGGGTTTGACGAACTCGTCCAGGCCAGCGGGGTGACGCAGTCCAACTACATCCGGCAGGTCTGCGAGTTCCAGGAGCGCGAAGCCGATTTGGAACGGCCGGTGGCGGTCGTCATCACGTCACGGACCCTCGTCGTGGACCGGGCGCGCATCCCCGACGGTGTGCCGATCGTGAAACTGGAGGAGTTCGACGACACTCGCGTCGGGAAGTGGCTGGACGCGTGGAACCAGGCCAACGCCCCGACACCGGCCTTCCGGCCGCTCGCATCGGCCGACCTCCTCCGGCACGGTGACCTGGCCAGGCAGCCGCTGATCCTGATGATGCTCGCCATCTACGCCGCCGACGCGGAAAGCAGGCGACTGGACGACGAAAACCTGTCCAGGGCCGAGTTGTACGAGCGCCTGATCGACTCCTTCGTCCTGCGCCAAGCCCGTGACAAGAGCCGGATGCAGCCGTCCGACCGGCAGGTCGCGACGAAGGTCAAGCAGAGCAAGTGGCAGCTGGGCATCGCGGCGTTGGCCATGTTCAACCGCGGCCGGCAGTACGTGGACGACGCGGAGTTGGAACGAGACCTCGCACCCTTCACACCGTCCCAGGAGGCGGTGCAGCGAAGCAGTTTCGACGATCCGCTCAGCCTCGCAGATCGGACGGTCGGGGACTTTTTCTTCATCCACTCGGCGCAGCTGAACGCGCGGGACGGCGCGTCCACCGGCCGCCGCACCTACGAGTTCCTGCACGCCACGTTCGGTGAGTACCTGATCGCCGAACGGACCCTGAAGCTGCTCGGCGCGGTAGTGGTGGACAAACAACGGCGCGAATCGAGTCCCTTCGAGAGCTTCGGGCTCCTGGACGACGCCCTGCTGTTCTCATTGATCTCGCACCACGTGTTCACCAAGAGGCGGCCCATTCTCGAATTCGCGTCCGGACTGTTCAGGGCGCTCGACCCGGATGTCCGCGCGGGGATCCTCGGCGTGCTCGACGAGCTGATCCGATCGGTGCACCAACGGGTGAAGAACGACGCCCACCCGAGGTACGACCCTTCCGGGGCGACGCTGGTGTCCCGATTGGCCGCATACTCGGCGAACCTGATCTGCCTCCGCCTCTACCTGGATGACTCACCCGTGTCGCTCGACAGCCTGTTCCCGGGCTTGGGCGACGACCTCGGTGCCTGGCAATCCATGGTCCACCTGTGGCATTCCGGGTCGGACTCGGAGGGGTGGCGCAGCATTCTTGGGACGCTCACCCTCGAATGGGACAGCGGTATTCCGCGCATCGTCGTCCAAAAAGAGTTGACCGGTACTGAATACGTGGGCGAGGCGCGCCTCCTCGGTGATCCCATGCTCGAAGGCACAGTGCGTGTCGGTGACACATTCATTAGCAGCGATGTCACGCCGGATGTGCGGGAGCAGGATCTGCTCCAGAGATTATCCGTATGGGTTGCCAGGAACAGTGGGATGGCAGCTTCCCGAAGTTTTCTACCCTATGACATCGGAATTCTCGAAGAGGTTCTCGATGGACTCGAGTCCAGCGTCCCGATGAACCATGACGCGCAACACGTCCTGCTCTTTTCCTTGTCTCGGAAGGCGTGGAGACTTCCTGTGGAAATGGTGCTCCGGGTGGTCAAGTGGTTTGCGCTGGATCAGCACGGGTCCGCCGCAGGTGTTCAAATGACGTTCGAGGTGTGTTCGATCATCTGTGCCCATCCGCAGTTGCTGGACGAAATTGACGGCATGGTCGATCGTATTGCCGGGTGGGTTGCCGAAAACCAGGGTGAGGCTCTGTCGTGTTTGATCATGGTGTGGCGGACCAACGCGGCTGCGGCGGGTAAAAGAGAGGGTGTCCGCAAACTCCTGGGGCTGCTCGACGTGGCGGCGCGCCGGGGCGATGGTGATTACCTGAACGATGTGTACTTCCCGGCTGAGTCATTTGAATACCTGGCCGGCCCGGAGGCGGCGAACTGGGTGTTCGACAGAGAGCTCCTCAGAGCGTTGAGGGGATCCTCCCATAGGGCTTTGCGCAGGGTTGATCCGCGTTACTTCCTCGACGTTGTCGTGAAATTTTCCACGAGTTCGAGTGAGGTGCGCGCAGATGAAGAGGAGATCCTGAGGTTCGTGCAGGTTTACGTCTCCGAGCACGACGTCGTAGAAACCTTCCCGGACCTGCCGTCGGCTGTGGCGGCGCTGCGGCGTATGGCGGAGGCCCGGTCAGAGGAAGACGTTGCCGGTGGGGATCTTGGGGCGGCCGAGCGGGTGGTGGTCGCGGATGGTGGCGGACTGGTAGACGGCCGTGGTGTCGGCGGCGATCTTTGACCAGTCGAAGTCGGTTGCCAGGCGGGACTTCGCGGCGCGTGCCCGGCGCAGGGCTGAGGGGCGATCGTCCAAAACGGACCGGACGGCGCCGGCCAGTGCATCTACGTCACCGGGGGTGAAGGACAGGCCGGTCATGCCGTCCAGCACTACCTCGCCCAAGCCGCCCGCCGTGGACGCCACCAGAGGGGTGCCGGCTGCCGCCGCCTCCAACGCCACGATGCCGAACGGCTCGTACTTGCTCGGCAGCACAACGGCGTCCGCCGCCGACAGCACCGCCGCCAGGGAACGGTCCGACAGGTGCCCGACGAAGTCGACCGCCCGACGCACCTTGTGCTTGCGCGCCTGGTCCACCAGCCAATCCCGGTGCGTCCCGGTCCCGGCCACGACCAACCGGGCGCCCGGCCACGCGCGCCGGATCCGGGGCAGGGCGGCGATCAAATCCTGCACGCCCTTCTCCCACTCCAACCGCCCGAAGAACAGCAGCAACGGCGCACCGCCAGGGCTGTGGGCGGCACGGGCGGCGTCGACGTCCGACGAGCGGACGCGCCAGCGGCGTGGCTCGATGCCGTTGTGCAGCACCGTGATCGACGACGGCTCGACCTCGAACAGGTGCGCCACCTCGGTCCGCATCGCCGAGGAGCACGTGATCAGCGCGTCCGCCCGGTTCGCCAGCCACCACTCCACCGAGTGCACCTGCTGGTTCAACGTCTGCGACAGCCACCCGCTGTGCCGCCCGGCCTCGGTGGCGTGCACGGTCGCCACCAACGGCACGCCGGACGCCTCCGCCAACGCGATCGCGGGATGCGTGACCAGCCAGTCGTGCGCGTGCACGACATCCGGCCGCCAGTCGCGCAGCAACGCCAACCCCGCCCGCGTCATCGCGTGCCCCATGGCCAGCGTCCACGCCACCAGGTCCCGCTCGAACACCAGGTGCGCGGGGTCCTCGGCGACCCGGATCAGCCGCACACCGTCGACAACCGAGTCCGACGTCGGGTGCGTCACCGCGTCCGTCCCCGCCGGTTGACGGCACAGCACGACGACCTCGTGCCCCTGCGCGGCCAAGTTCCCGGCCAACGCGTGCACGTGCCGACCCAACCCGCCCACGACGACCGGCGGGTACTCCCAGGACAACATCAGCACGCGCATGGGCCATCCTCGCATTTCTGAACCGCTACGCTGGGAATGACCGACGGAAGTGGGGGAACGGTCATGCAGCCTTGGGTCTGGGGAGTCCTGTTCTGCGCCGCGTTGTTGGCGATCGGTTTCGCGGTCGACCGGAAGGCGCGGGCGAAGCGCGCCGGCCTCGAACGACCGGCCGACACCAGGGGCCGCTCGAAGGCGGACCCGGTGGTGCAGGCCCGGATCGACAACCCGGGTTCGGCCGGCGTGGCGGAGCGGGTCGACGGGCGCGGCGGCAACGCGTTCGGCGGGGGCGTCAACTAGCCAGCCCCCGCGCGTCGAGGTGGCCGAACGCTCCGTCGATCCGGCGCAGTTCGGCTGCCCGGCCGTGCCCGCGTCCGGCCCGCCGCAGGGTGACGAGTTCGGCGAACCGGTCCGCGTGCACCTTGGCCCGGTAACGGGCGTAGTCGGCGGCCGAGTCCTTGGTGACCATGAACGCCCAGTCGCTGGACAACGCCAGCAGCGCCTCCCGCACGGCCTGGTCGGCGACCGGGTCGCGCACCACGCCGGACAGGTCCAGCGCGAGCAGTTCGCGCTGGACCTCGGCGTTGCCGTGCACGATGTCGCTGACCTGGGGCCCGTTCCACACGTGCCAGTCCTTGCCCGCGCCCCACGACGACGGCGGCACCTCGACCGGCGCGCCCACGTGCCCGGCCTCGACCGCGCCGCGCAGCGTCGTCACCCGCACCCCGGCCTCGGGCAGCAACCGCAGCACCGCCTCCAGCCACGCCGGGCCCTCGTGCCACCAGTGCCCGTACAGCTCGGTGTCGTACGCGGCGACCACCAGCGACGGCCGGCCGTGCTGCTCCTTCAACGCCCGCAGCCGCCGCACCACCGTGTCCACGAAGTCCGCCGCGTGCCGCCGCACCGCCTCGGCGGCCAGACCGGGCTCGTACGGCCGCTTGTCCGACGGCTCGACGTTCTTCCCGGTCACCCGGGACGGCTTGAGCCCGCTCGGGTGGTCGTAGGTGTGGAAGTCCCGGTACGCCGGGTCGCCGGGGTAGCCGACCTTGGGCGACCACACCCGGTACGACACCTCCAGGTCACGCCCGAAGCACACGACGTCCGACGTGCCGACCGGCCGGCCCGCGGCCGTGTCGCCGTGCAGTGACGGGCCGTCCACCATGAACCGCCGCACACCGGCTCGCGCGTAGCCGTGCTCCATGCCGGGCGCGTACGCGCACTCCGGCGCCCAGATCCCCTCGGGCGTCGACCCGATCCGCAGCGCGGTGTCCGCCAACCCGGTGCGCAGGGAGAACGCCCGCAGCCGCGGGTCGAGCAACGGTTGGAACGGGTGCGCGGCCGGTCCGCCGAGCAGCTCGATCACCCGTGAGTCCACAAGGGACCGCAGCAAGGGCGAGAAGCCGTGCCGCCACCGCGTCTCGAAGCGCTCCAACGCCCACGCCGACGAGCGGTGCTCGCGCGCGGCGAGATCCGGCAGCCGGGACGACGCGCTGTGCGCGCGCAGCTGCCAGTTGCCCAGCCAGTCGTGCACGCCCCGCAGGCTGTACGGGTCGTCCAGCTGCGCGGCCAGGACCGGCGTCACGCCCAGCGTCAGCACGTCCTCGCGGCCCTCGGCGGCGAACCGCTCCAGCATGTCGACCACGGGCAGGTACGAGTGCGCCCACGCCTGGTACAGCCACTCCTCGCCGACCGGCCAGGCGCCGTGGTGCGCCAGCCACGGCAGGTGGCTGTGCAGGACCAGGCAGAACGTGCCCTCGTCGGAGCCGGGTCGACCGTTCGCCGTCACTCGCGCACCGCCACGGCGACGAGGTCGAGGCTCGCGTCCGGGTCGTCGGTGGTGATCTCGAAGTCCTCGCTGCGCACGGACGCCACGGCGGCCAGCAGGTCCTCGGGCCACTCGCCGCCGTCCACCACCACGGCCACCTGCGCGTCGATGATCGACCCGCCGAACCGCTCGTCCAGCGACCGCAACGCCGGGCCGTGCCGCAGACCGGCCAGCAACTCGACCCGCAGGCCCGCGTCGACCAGCAGCGAAGCCAGCTCGGCGGGCGCCAGCTCACGGGTGTGGAACGGGTTGAGCGGCGTGTCGCGGCCGGGGGAGAAGGTGATCCGGTTCGGCGTGGTGACCAGCAGCCGTCCGCCGGGCCGCAGCACCCGCGCGCACTCGGCCAGGAAGCCCTCCTGGTCCCACAGGTGCTCGATGACCTGGAGGTTCGCCACCACGTCCACGCTCGCGTCGCGCAACGGCAGCGACGCCAGGTTGCCCCGCAGCACCGCCAGCTCCGGGTACGCTCGGCCGGCGTGCGCGGCGGTCAGTTCGTCGTAGTCCAGCGCGACGACCCGCGCGGCGTGCCCGGCGATCAGCGCGGCGCCGTAGCCCTCGCCGCACCCCGCCTCCAGCACGACCGCGCCGGCGCAGTGCCGGACAAGATCCAGGTACGCGGCCTCGTGTCGCCTGAACCAGTAGTTCTCGGCGGCGATCCCGGGCACGGTGCGCTCACCGGTGAGGGGCAGCGGCTCGACGGTCACCCGACCAGCCTAGTTCCTCGTTACTCGCGGGTAGCCATCGCCCGTCCGTTGCGATGTCACTGTTTCGTGTGAACTTGTCGATACTTGATAGTCCCCGTTTGTCGCTGCGCGCATTCTTTTCGGCCCTGTTCTTTCCGGAGGAATAACACCATCGGGTGACCTATACGGGTCTTGTGTTGATCTTCCCGATGGTGTTCAGCCTGCAAGTGGCGTGCATCGACGACACACGATATGGGTAGTAATGGGTGGTCATATGCCGCTCGGGTGCCTTACTCTCGGTACCCTCGGCCAATCTTCAAACGAGTGGGGCCGCCATGGGTGCGAAAGAGCAGGAGATTGTTCCGCTGCACGCGGGTTTCGACATCGCCTACCGGGGTTTCAACCGACGTCAGGTGATCGAGCACCTCGAGAACCTGGAGGAGCAGCTCAAGTTCACCACCGTCGACCGGGCCGAGGCGTTGGCCCAGGCGGCGGATCTGCGCAAGCTGCTGGAGATGACCAGGCACGACCTGGAGGAGGCCAGGGCCCGGATCGAGCGGCTGGAGATGTCGCCCAGCACGACCTCCGGCGCCACCGAGCGCATGCACCGGATACTCCTGCTGGCCGAGGACGAGGCGAACGACCTGCGGTTGCGCGCCGAGCACGACATCGCGGCGCTGCGCGAGCGCACCGAGGCGGAGCTGGCCGACCGGCGGCGCGAGGTCGAGGCGGAGCTGACCGCCCTGCGCGAGGAGGCCGAAGCGCACGCGCGCGAGCAGCGCGAGGCCGCCAACCGCCGGGCCGCCGAGCTGGACCAGCGCGAGGTCGACCTGGAACGCCGCCAGGTCGAGGTCGAGGCGCACCTCACGGCCCGCAGCGAGGAGGTCGAAGCCGAGTGCGCCGCCGCGATCGCACGGGCGGAGGAGGAGGCGGACCGGCTGCTGCGGGAGGCCACCGAGCAGTGCCACCGGCTGGAGGCCGAGTCCGACGCCAAGCGCGCCAAGGCGCAGAACTTCTTCGAGCTGACCATGAACAGGCGGCGCCACGAGGCCGAGCAGCACTTCGCCCAGCAGGAGGAACTGGCCAAGGCGCGGGCCTCGTTCCTGATCAAGCTCGCGGCGCGTGAGGCGCAGCGGCGCATCGGCGAGATCCAGCAGCAGGCCGACGACCTCCGCGAACTGCGCCGGATGGTGGTCTCGCAGCTCGGCGCCGCGCGGGTGGCGCTGGACGAGGCGGCGGACCGGGTGCCGAGTCTGATCCCGGAGCAGACCACCGTGGAACAGGCGGAACCCGAGCTGGTAGACACCGGTTTGGTCGACACCGAGCTGGTCGACACCGGTTTGGTCGACACCGAGCAGGCCGGTACCGGGCAGATCGACACCGAAGACCAGCGGGTCGGTGCTTGATGGCGGTGCGGCCGGGACTGCCGGGCCGTGGAACCGGTCCGGCATCGCCGTCACGGTGGTCGCCCACACGGGGAACGGCGAGACGATGACGTGTCGGTCCGGACTTCTCGCCCTGCGGCGGGCGGAATCGGTGTGGGAGTTAGTGGTCGGGCGCGGCGTGCCGGCCGAGGCCGTCAGCACCGGGGTCGTGGTCGACCCGGTCTGTGGCCCGCCGTCCGACGGCGGCCCGCGAGTCGACGTGCTCGTCGGGTGAGGATGCGGTGATGTCCGGCGCGGTCGTGTTCGGGTTGTGCGCCCTGTCGTTCGCCGCGGGCTGCGTGCTGACGGCCGTGATGCTCAGACGCGACCGGACGCCGGAGCCGGTGACCGATGCGCGCGTGCCGACGATGAACCTGCGGTTACCGCCGGAGGACTACGCGACCAGGCCGATCCACCGCAACCCGGTGATGGGCATCCCGACGGCACTGCCCCCGCCCGAGCCCGCACGGCCCACGCTCGTCCTGGTGCCGGACCTGGAGCCCGAGGAACCCGTCCGGCAGGACGAGGTGCGCCGGATGCACGTGGTGCGGGACGCGGTCGAGTCGGACGAGCCGGTCGTCCACGGGTCCCAGCCCGTGTCAGACCAGGTGCCGGACCGAACCGAGCCCGTCCTGGTGGAAGTGCCGACCGGACCCGAGCCTGAGCCCGGGACGTCGGCACCCGTCACCGATCAGCCCGCGCCGCAGGTGCACCTGCCGGACACGGGCGAGTACCGCCGGCGCTGTTGACGCGCGGTCGAAACGGCCCGCCGCGAGTCGGAACCCGCAGCGGGCCGAACGGCCGGCAGCCTCAGCGCTTGCGGAACTTGCGCAGCAGCTGCTGCGCCTTCGCCTTGTTGCGCGGATCGCGCGCCGCCTGCTTGACCTGTTGGGTGACCCGGCGGCCCTGCGGACTCCGGGCGAACGCGGCGATCTTGCTGAACAGAGAAGCCATGTCCACCTCCTTCCCTGTCCGGCCAACGCGCAAACCCCGCGCGGAGTTCCTAAACCGGCGAAACGGTCACGCCAAGCGCGCCCGGACCGACGTGCGCGCCGATCGCCGAGCTGACCTGGGTGACCAGGAACCGCCGCACGTTGGGCAGTTTCGCGCGCAGCTGTTCGAGCACGTTCCCGGCGCGTTCGGCCGCGTCGAAGTGCTCGACCGCGATGTCCACCGGTTCCCGGCCCGCCCGCTTGACCGCGATGTCGATCAGCTTGCGCACCGCCCGTTCCGCGCCGAGCGCCCGGTCCAACGGCGCGATCTGCCCGTCCGTCACGGTCAGCAGCGGCTTCATCGACAGCGCCGACCCGAGCAGGGCTGCGGCCCGGCCGATCCGCCCGCCGCGCTGGAGGTACTCCAGCGTGTCCACGTAGATCAGCTCGGTGCTGCGCCGGAGGATGTGCTGCGCGGCGGACAGCACGCGGTTCGCGTCACCGCCCGCGCCGGCCGCGGTGGCGGCGGCCACCACCGCGTACCCGAGGCTCATGCCGCACGTCTGCGTGTCCACGACGTGCACCGGCACCTGCACCTGCGCGGCGGCCTGCCGAGCCGCCTCCACGGTCTGCGACAGACCCGTCGACACGTGCAGGGAGACGATCGCGTCCGCTCCGGCGGCCGCCGCGTCGGCGTACGCCCAGAAGAACGCGCCGGGGTCCGGCGGCGAGGTGGTGACGTCGAGCTGCCCGCGCAGGGCGTCCACGAGCTTCGGCACGGGCACGCGGACCTCGTCGTCCACCCAGTCCCCGATGCGCACTTGGACCTGGGCCACCGTCACGCCGAGCTTCTCGGCCAACTGCGGCGGCAGGGACGCGGTGGAATCCGTGACAATCGCTACACGCCGGGGCATGCGCTCGAACCTAGCCGAGTAGGGGAAGGGTTTGTAACGCGGTGGTCACGATGTTCGCGATCGTCGGAATCACCTTGACAGAGATCCAGTGAGCATCATCACGCGCGGCGGGTGCTTGCTGTGGTTTGCACCTCTGCTACCGGTGGGTAACATTCAGGTGGTCGACACCACCATGCCAATGCGGTGATGGCATGGCAGGGTCACGAACAATCCGGCGACCACAGGCAACCACCGGCGCCGATCCCGTCGCCGCCCGTCCGCAGGAGGTCGAAGAGGACCTATGAACATTGTCGTCCTGGTCAAGCAGGTGCCCGACACCTGGTCCGAGCGCAAGCTCGCCGACGCCGACCACACCCTCGACCGCGAGTCCGCGGACGCCGTGCTCGACGAGATCAACGAGCGTGCCGTGGAAGAGGCGCTGCTGCTCCAGGAGGCGCACGGCGGTGAGGTGACCGTCGTCGCGATGGGTCCCGACCGTGCGACCGACGCGATCCGCAAGGCGCTGTCCATGGGCGCGGACAAGGCCGTCCACGTCTCCGACACCGCGCTGCACGGCTCCGACGCGCTGACCACCGCGCGGGTGTTGGCCAAGGCGATCGGCACGGTCGAGGGTGTCGACCTGGTGATCGCGGGCAACGAGGCCACCGACGGCCGGGCGGGCGCGGTGCCGGCGATGCTGGCCGAGCTGCTGGGGTGGCCGCAGGTCACGCAGGTCCGCAAGGTGACCGTCGAGGGCTCCACGGTCAAGGCCGAGCGGGAGACCGACGAGGGCGTCGCGCACCTGGAGGCGGGCCTGCCCGCCGTGGTCAGCGTCACCGAGAAGATCAACGAGCCGCGGTACCCGTCGTTCAAGGGCATCATGGCGGCGAAGAAGAAGCCGGTCAGCAAGCTCACCGTCGCCGACCTGGGGCTGGACGCCGGCGAGGTCGGTCTGACCGCCGCCTGGACGCAGGTGCTGGAGGCGGCCCCGAAGCCGCCGCGCAGCGCGGGTCAGCGTGTCGAGGACTCGGGTGACGGCGGTTCGAAGATCGCCGAGTACCTGGTCGGCCAGAAGCTCATTTGAAGGCGAGGAATCACATGTCCGAGGTCCTGGTCCTCGTCGACCACGTCGACGGCGAGGTCAAGAAGGTCACCTACGAGCTTCTATCCGCCGCGCGCGGTCTCGGCGAGCCGGCCGCGGTGGTGGTCGGATCGCCCGGCACCGCGGGCAAGGTGAGGGAGTCGCTGGGCCGGTACGGGGCGGTGAAGGTGTACGCGGTGGAGTCCGAGGACGCCGCCACGCTCCTGGTCACCCCGAAGGTGGACGCGCTGGCCGCGGTCGCCGCGACCGCCTCTCCGGCCGCCGTGCTGGTGTCGGCGACGCTGGAGGGCAAGGAGGTCGCCGGCCGGCTGGCCGTGCGCCTCGGGTCGGGGTTGCTCTACGACGCGGTCGACCTGGACGCCGAGGGTGTCGCCACCCAGTCCGTGTTCGGTGGCGCGTACGTGGTGAAGTCCAAGGTCACCCAGGGGGTGCCGGTCATCGCGGTGCGGCCCGGCGGCATCGAGGCCTCCGAGGCCCCGGCCGACGCGGTCGAGGTCGCGGTCGAGGCCCCGGCGGCGGACCCGGCGCGGGTCACCCGGGTGACCGGCCGGGAGCCGGTCGTGGGCGGTGACCGGCCGGAGCTGACCGAGGCGTCGGTGGTGGTGTCCGGTGGTCGCGGCGTGGGCAGCGCGGAGAGCTTCGCGGTGGTGGAGAAGCTGGCCGACAGCCTCGGCGCGGCCGTGGGCGCGTCGCGGGCCGCGGTGGACTCCGGCTACTACCCGCACCAGTTCCAGGTCGGCCAGACCGGCAAGACCGTCTCCCCGCAGCTGTACATCGCGCTGGGCATCTCCGGCGCGATCCAGCACCGGGCCGGCATGCAGACCTCGAAGACCATCGTCGCGGTCAACAAGGACCCCGAGGCCCCGATCTTCGAGATCGCCGACTTCGGCGTCGTCGGCGACCTGTTCACGGTCGCACCCCAGCTCACCGACGAGGTCGGCAAGCGCAAGGGCTGACCTGCTGGTTCATCCGTTCGGTCGGCACGAGGGCCGCTCCGCTCACGCGGGGCGGCCCTCGTGCCGTGCACGACCTCACCGGGGCTTAACCGACCTGCCACTGAGGCGTCATCGGAACGACCTGCTCCCGGTCGCCAACCGATCGGTAGACCAGAGCCATGACGCAGCCGCAACTGCTTGTCAGCACCGGTGACGCCGCTTCCGACGCGCCGCGCTACTCCCTGTTGGTCGCGCGTGACAGCGACGAGGTCGTGGCCGCGCAGCGGCTGCGGCACCAGGTGTTCGCCTCCGAGATGGGCGCCGTGCTGCACACCCCCGTGCCGGGGCACGACGTCGACTACTTCGACCAGTTCTGCGACCACCTGGTGGTGCGGGACGACCGGACCGGCGAGATCGTCGGCACGTACCGGATGCTGCCGCCGGAACGGGCCGCCGAGGCGGGCCGGCTGTACTCCGACGGCGAGTTCGACCTGTCCGCGCTGGACGCACTCCGGCCGTCCCTGGTGGAGACCGGGCGGTCGTGCGTGCACCCGGACCACCGCAACGGCGCCGTGGTGTCGTTGGTGTGGGCCGGTATCGCCCGCTACATGCTGCTGTCCGGGCACTCGTGGCTGATCGGCTGCGCTTCCGTGCCGCTGCACGACGGCGGGTCGTTCGCGGCGGGCGTGTGGGACGTCGTGCGGACCAAGCACCACGCCCCCGAGGAGTACCGGGTGACGCCGTTGACGCCGTGGGACGTGGAATCGGCGGAGCGGCCGGAGAAGACCGTGCTGCCGCCGTTGCTGAAGGGCTACCTGCGGCTGGGCGCGTGGGTGTGCGGGCCGCCCGCGTTGGACGCCGATTTCGGCGTGGTCGACCTGCCCGTGCTGCTGGGGATGGATCGGGTGGACCAGCGGTACCTGAAGTTCTTCCTCGGGGAGACATCGTGAGCGCCAAGCACGCGTGGATGCCTGTTTCGCCCTGCGGTGACGGGTGCGTCGACCACTCGACGGCGTCCGTCGGGCCGGTCCGGGCGGCGTGGCGGCTGTTGGCCGCGGCGACCGTGATGCTGTCCGGGGTGCTCGTGGTCCTCGCCGTCTTCTGCGTTCGCGGACCGGCCCGCTCGGCGTTGCTCCGGCAGTGGTTCCGGGCTCTGCTGCGGGCTTTCGGCGTGCGGCTGCGGGTGATCGGGCCGGTGTTCCAGGACAACCCCGGTCGCGGTGTGCTGGTGGTGTCGAACCACGTGTCGTGGTTGGACGAGCTGGCGATCGACGCGGTGCAGCCGATCCGGATGGTGGCCAAGCGGGACATCCGGGACTGGCCGGTGCTCGGTCGGCTGATCACCGCGGCGCGCACGGTCTACCTGGACCGGGAGCGGCTGTCGTTGCTGCCGGCGACGGTGGCGGAGTTGGCGGCGGCGCTGCGGGACGGCGCTGCGGTCGGCATCCACGCCGAGGGGACGACGTGGTGCGGTGTGGCGTCCGGGCGTTACCGGCCCGCGCTGTTCCAGGCGGCGCTGGACGCCGGTGTGCCGGTGCGGCCCGTGGTGCTGCGGTACCTCCAGGACTCGGCGCCGTCCACCAGGCCCGCGTTCATCGGGTCGGACACGTTGGTCGACTCGATGCGGCGGGTGCTGCGGTCACGCGGTCTCGTGGTCGAGGTGCGCGTGCTGGACGAGGTCGCACCCGGCCGCGCGTCGACGCGCCGGGAGTTGGCGGCACTCGTGCAGCAGGAGGCGGAGCGCGTGATCTCAGGGGCGGTCGAGGTGCCGGCGCAGCGCGTGCACGCTGCGGGGATGGCCACTCGGGTGGCCTGAACCGGACTGCGTCAAATTGCCTTGACCTCTACCCCGGTGGAGGTTGAACCATTGATCCGTGACGACAACGGAGACGCCCGCCAAGACCAACCTGTGGACAGCCGAACGGCGCGGCCCGACGGTCGGGATAATCCTCCTCGTCACGCTCCTGGCGTTCGAGAACATGGGCGTCAGCACCGCGATGCCGCGCATGGTCGCCGACCTGGACGGCAACGAGCTGTACGCGTGGCCGTTCCTGGCGTTCCTCGCCGCCAGCGTGGTGGCCACCGTGCTGTCCGGGCGGTTGAGCGATCTGCGCGGACCCCGGCCGTCGTTGCTGGTCGGGCCCGCGCTGTTCCTGGTCGGTCTGATCGTGGCGGGACTGGCGCAGGACATGACCCAGCTGCTCCTCGGGCGGGTGCTCCAGGGCATCGGCGGCGGGGCGCAGATCGTCGCGGTCTACGTCCTGATCGGCCTCGTCTACGCCGAACGGGACCGGCCGGCGGTGTTCGGGCTGCTGGCGTCGGCCTGGGTGGTGCCGTCGCTGGTGGGGCCCGCGCTCGCCGGGTGGTTGACCGAGGTGCTGAGCTGGCGGTGGGTGTTCCTGGGGTTGGCGCCGTTCGTGCTGGTCGGCGTGCTGCTGCTGGTGCCCGTGCTGCGGAACCTGCCACCGCACACGCCTGATCAGAACGCGCGGCGCGGGCTGCCGTTGGCCGCGCTCGGCGCCGGGTTCGGTGTCGCGGCGCTGAGTTGGGCGGCCCAGAACCCGCGCGGCCTCAACCTGGTGATCGGCGCGGCCGGATTGGTCGTGCTGGCCCCGGCACTGCGGGTGCTGCTGCCCAAGGGCACGCTCACCGCACGCCGCGGTCTGCCGGTGACGATCCTGGCCCGCGCGCTGCTGGCCGGGTCGTTCTTCGCGGCCGAGGCGTTCATCCCGCTGACCCTGACGGCCGTGCACGGCTACTCCGCCATCGCCGCCGGCATCCCGCTCACGCTGAGCGCGCTCGGCTGGTCGAGTGCCGCGTGGTGGCAGTCGCGCAAGCCGGACATCCCGCGCGAGAAGTTGGTGCGGTGGGGGTTCGTGCTCAACGCCGCGGGTATTTCCGGAGTGACGCTCATCGCACCTTCGTGGGGCCCCGCGTGGGCCACGCCGGTCCTGTGGGCGGTCGCCGGAGCCGGGATGGGGTTGGCCATGTCGAGTCTGAGCGTGCTGACCCTGGGCCTGTCGTCCGAGGTCGACCGGGGTTTCAACTCCTCGGCCCTGCAGATCAGCGACATGCTCGGCTCCGCGCTCCTGGTCGGGCTCGGCGGCGTGCTGATCACCACGTTCGCCTCGGCCGCCGCGCCGACGGCCGCCGTGGTGCCGTTCGACCTGCTGATGGCGGGCGTCTCGGTGCTCGGTGCGGTGCTCGCGGGGCGTCTGCGCCGGGCTACCCTGGAAAACTGATGGCCTACTTCGACCACGCCGCCACGACCCCCATGCTCCCCGAGGCGATCGAGGCGATGACCCGGGCGTTGTCCACCACGGGCAACGCCTCGTCGTTGCACACCTCGGGGCGGCGGGCGCGGCGGGCGGTAGAGGAGGCCCGGGAGGACATCGCGGACGCCCTGGGCACGCGCCCCTCCGAGGTGATCTTCACCAGCGGTGGCACGGAGAGCGACAACCTCGCGGTCAAGGGCATCTACTGGGCGCGGCGCACGTCCCGGCGGCGTCGGGTGGTGGCGTCGTCGGTGGAGCACCACGCCGTGCTGGACGCCGTGCAGTGGCTGGTCGAGCACGAGGGCGCCGAGGTCACCTGGCTGGAGCCGGACGGGCTCGGCCGGATCAGGCCCGAGACGCTGCGCGACGTGCTGGACGACGACGTCGCCCTGGTCACCACGATGTGGGCGAACAACGAGGTCGGCACGGTCAACCCGGTGCGCGAGCTGGCCGCGTTGGCCGCCGCGCGGGGGGTGCCGTTCCACACCGACGCGGTGCAGGCCGTCGGCGCGGTGCCGGTCGACTTCACCGAGTCGGGCGCGTCGGCGTTGACGCTCACCGGGCACAAGGTCGGCGGACCCTACGGGGTCGGTGTGCTGCTGCTCGGACGTGACGTGGCGACGACGCCGCTGCTGCACGGCGGCGGGCAGGAGCGGGACGTGCGGTCCGGCACGCTGGACGTGCCGTCGATCGTCGGCATGGCGGCGGCGGTGCGGCACGCGGTGGAGCACCAGGCTTCGACGGCGGCTTCGGTCGCCGCGCTGCGCGACGAGTTGGTGTCGTCGGTGCGGCGGGTGGTGCCGGACGTGGCGGTGAACGGCGATCCGGTGCACCGGTTGCCCGGCAACGCGCACCTGACGTTCCCCGGCTGCGAGGGCGACAGCCTGCTGATGCTGTTGGACGCCAAGGGGATCGAGTGCTCGACCGGTTCGGCGTGCACGGCGGGGGTGGCGCAGCCGAGCCACGTGCTGCTGGCCATGGGTGTCGACCCGGTGCTGGCGCGCGGGTCGCTGCGGTTCTCGCTCGGCCACACGTCGACGGTGGCCGAGGTGCGCGAGTTGGTCGAGGTGATCGGCCCGGTGGTCGAACGCGCCCGCTCGGCGGGTATCGCGGGGTTGAAGAGGCTTGCCGTCGGCAGGGCCGACAATTCGACGACAGCCGGCCGGGCCGATGGTTCGGTGACTGCGGGTCGGGCTGACGGTTCGGTGGCCGCGGGTCGAGCCGGTGGTCAGGCGACAGCGGAGGTGTGACGGGCATGCGGGTGCTGGCGGCGATGAGCGGCGGGGTGGATTCCGCCGTGGCTGCGGCGCGGGCGGTGGCGGCGGGTCACGAGGTGACCGGCGTGCACCTCGCGTTGTCGGCCAAGCCCGGCACGTTGCGCACGGGCGCGCGGGGCTGTTGCACGATCGAGGACGCGCGGGACGCGCGGCGTGCGGCGGACGTGCTCGGCATCCCGTTCTACGTCTGGGACTTCGCGGAGCGGTTCACCGAGGAGGTCGTGGACGAGTTCGTGGCCGAGTACGCGGCCGGCCGCACCCCGAACCCGTGCCTGCGCTGCAACGAGAAGATCAAGTTCGAGGCGTTGCTGGACAAGGCGATCGCGCTCGGTTTCGACGCGGTGTGCACCGGGCACTACGCCCGACTGGCCACTGTGGACGGTGTGATCGAGTTGCGCCGTTCGGCCGATGACGGCAAGGACCAGTCGTACGTGCTGGCCTCGTTGACCCGCGAGCAGCTGGCGCACGCCATGTTCCCGCTCGGCGATTCGACCAAGGCGCAGGTGCGGGTCGAGGCGGCCGAGCGCGGTTTGCAGGTCGCGGAGAAGCCGGACAGCCACGACATCTGCTTCATCCCGGACGGCGACACCCGCGGCTTCCTGACCCGCAAGCTCGGCGAGCAGCCCGGTGTCCTGGTGGACGACCAGACCGGCGCGGTGCTCGGGCGGCACCTGGGCGTGCACGAGTTCACCGTGGGCCAGCGCAAGGGCCTGGGCATCGACGCGCCCGCGCCGGACGGTCGGCCGCGGTACGTGCTGTCGCTGGAGCCGGTGAGCGGCACGGTGCGGGTCGGTGCGGCGGAGAAGCTGGAGGTCACCGAGATCGTCGCGCGGCGGCCGGTGACCAGGATCTCCTTCGACGGTCCGGTGGAGTGCGTGGCGCAGGTGCGGGCGCACGGTGGCCTCGCGCCGGCGGTGGCCGAACTCGTGGACGGCGAGCTGTTGGTGCGCTTGCGTGAGCCGTTGAGCGGTGTCGCGCCTGGTCAGGCGGTCGCGGTGTACCGGGAGGACGCGGCGGCGGGCGACCTGGTGTTGGCCAGCGCCACGATCAGTTCCACCCGCTGACGTCGGGCGTCGTCGATTTGTCGGTGCGGCCTGACACACTGCGCGTGTGCCGTATGACAACGCACGACGCCGGAGGTCGCTGGTGGATGTAGGGACCCGGGTGAGGGTGCTGGCGAGCAAGCTCGACCACCCGTCCGCGCAACGTCTCGACGCGGAGCAGTTCGAACGGCTGCGGGCGGAGGCCCGCACGCTGCGCTGGGTGGTCCGGGAGCGCCTGCACCGGCCCGAGTGGGCCGATCTGATCGCCGAGGTGGAGGTCCTCGTCGAGCGGGTCGAGGGGCTGGATCCGGCGATGACGCGGGAGATCGAGGTGCCGCCGCAGGCGCGCGGCGCGGACGAGCGCGTTCCGGAGGCGCGCTGACGTCGAGTCCGCCGGTGTTCGCGATGACGCGTGTGTGCGGGGTCACAAAAGCGCGTCATCGCGGCCGGTGGGCAATACGGGCAGAAGCCGTCGGCTTGCCGGTTCTCGGCTGCGGTGAGTGCGGTCAGACCAGGGCGTTGTAGGCGGCTGCGGCGGCGATGAGGGCGCAGTAGCCGGCCGACGCGAGAGCGACGGTCCGGGTGCGCCGCTGCTCGCTCCACGCGGTGAGGCTCAACGCCCAGGCCAGTGCGGGCACGTACGCCTTGGAACGCGAGCAAACCTCGGCACGCGGACCGAGAGCCGGTTACGGGGTCCAGTCGGTGTTCGCGCCGCACAGCACGACGCACGCCAGGTCACCCGGCACCCGCCCGGCCAGCCACGCGGCGAACGGCACGGCCGCCGCCGGCTCCACGGCCAGCCGGAACTCCTCCCACAGCCGGTCGCGGGCGGCCAGGATCTCGGGGTCCGACACGAGCACCGACGTCACCGGGTGCGACCGCAGGATCTCGAACGGAACCTCACCCACCCTGGTGGCGCCCAACGCGGACGCGGCGACCGAGTCGACCTCGGAGTCGACCGGTTCGCCCGCTTCGAGCGCGTTGTGCAGGGCGCAGCACCGATCCGGCTCCACCGCGATCGTCGGCCGACCCGACGCGAGCGCCGTGCCCGCCGCCAACCCGCCGCCGCCGACCGCGACCGCGATCACGTCCACGTCCGGCGCGTCGGCGACCACCTCGGCCGCGACCGTGCCCTGACCGGCGACGACGATCGGGTCGTTGTACGCCTCGACGTAGAACCCGGGCGTCTCGCGGGCCGCCAGCACCGCCGCCGCGTACGTCTCACCGTGCCGGATCAGCTTCGCGCCCGCCGCCTCGATCCGCCGCACCTTGCCCTCGGGCGCGCTCACCGGCACGTACACCGTGGCGTGCAGCCCGAGCAGCTGCGCGGCCTTCGCCACTCCCAGCCCGTGGTTGCCACCGGACGCCGTGACCACACGATCCGGTGAACCGGCGGCGATCAGGGTGTTCAACGCGCCGCGCAGCTTGAACGAGCCGGTGAGCTGGAGGTGTTCGAGCTTGAACACGATGGGCCTGCCGTCGACCTCCGTGCGCCACAGCGGGGTGCGGCGGGCGTGCGGGCGGATGCGGTCGGCGGCGGCGGCGACGTCCGGGGTCATCCCTCCAGCATGCGCCCACGCGAACCGGACGCGCTCACCCGGTGAACCACCGGTAGACCCACATGACGAGCGTCACCGCGCCCACCACGAAGCACAGCAGCACGATCACCAGACCGAGCAGGACCAGCACGTTCGTGCCCCACGACGAGTCGCGGTCGTCGGCCACCGACAGCTCCGCGCGCAGCTGCGCGTCGGCCTCGCCCTGCAGCGCGACCAGCCGGTCACGCGCGGTCTGCGTGGTCGCGCCGGACTCGCCGCTCACCCAGTTCATCGCCTCCAGCCGGGCCAGCGGCGTGCGGTAGGCGCGTTCGAACGCCGCCACCTCCGCCTCGTCGCGCACCTCGGACAGGTAGCTCCACCGGCCGGCCTGCGCCGCGTCGCCGAGCAGCCGGTACACCGCCGCGAGGCGGTCGCGCAGGTCCAGTCGACCGGGGTAGCTGGTGACCAGCCCGACCAGCCGCTGCCGCGCGCGCAACAAGCTGGCCAAATCGCCGCGTTCGATCTCTTCGGCGGCCTTGCGGAGCGTCTGCTCGACCGGCATGACGAACATCGTCCCAGGCTGGGCAACCGTAGGATCTTCCGGTGATCGCGGTGTCGGTGGTGACCTTCGGCCTCGCCTGGTGGCTCGGCCTCTACCTGCTCGTGCGCGACCCGCGGAAACACCTGCTCCGGCGAGCCTCGATCGGGTTGCTCGCCTACGCTCTGGTGATCGTCCTCCCGCTGCCGCCGATGGCGATGGCCGTGCCCGCGGTGGCGTGGACCGGGGTGGTCGTGTGCTGGCTGCCGGTGCGTTACGACCGGTGGTGGCGGTACGGCGCGCTGCCGTTGTCGGTGGCGGCGTACTTCGCGCCCGTGGTGGTGCTGATCCCGTTGGCCGCGGCTCTGGTGCTGTGCCTGCGCGTGCGGCGGGCGTTGCTGGGCGCGGCGACGATCCTGTTCGGGTTGAGCTGCGCGCTGTTGCTGCTCGACGTGCTGCCCGAGGCGCTGGTGATCGCGTCGGCCGGGGTCGACCTGCTGGTGTTCGGCGTGATCGTGGCCGTGGCGGACGCGTTCGACGAGGGCGAGGCGATCCGGGCGGACATGGTGCGCTCGCTGCTCACGTCGGCCGGGCTGGCGGCGGTGTTCGGCGGGCAGGTGGCGTTGTTCCTGGACGACCGGCTGGTGCCGCTGCTGTACGGCTCGGTGGCCGCCGCGATCGCGGTGCAGGTGCTGGCCAACCCGCTGGCGCTGCTGGTGGACAAGGTCGCGGTGCCCGAGGTGGCCGCGTCCCGGGCCGAACTGCGTGACGCGGCCGAGGCGCTGCCCCGCCGTGCGCCGCTCGACCCGGCCGCATCCGACCAGGCCGAATTCGTGAAGCTGACCAGGCGTGCGCTGAGCAATTACGGCGATCTGGGCAAGTTGGTCGCCAGCCCGTTGACGGAATTGCCGGTGATCGGCGCCCGGCTCGCGGCTCGCGGTGCGTCCGACCAACCGCTGGAACGCGCGGCCGAGTTGAAGTCGTTGTTGTTGGAGAGCATCTGCCGGCTCAAGCCTCGTGACGGCGAATTCGGCACCAGCGACGAATGGCGGCATTACAACGCGCTGTACTTCTACTACGTGGTCGGCATCCGGCCGTACAGCAGGCGGACCAAGCGCGAGGACCTCGACCCGCAGGCACGGCGGGCGCTGGCGTGGTTCGTCAACCAGGTGCCGGAGCGGACCCTGCACAACTGGCAGAACGCGGGGGCGAAGCTGGTGGCCGAGGACTTGTTCTCGCAGGTTGCGGCCGAGTGATTGGCAGCCGTTGGCAGTGTTTGGCGTACCGCCGGCAGTGGATCGGACCATAGCTTTCGGGCCATGACGACAACTCGGGTTCGCAACGACGGTCTCCTCCGCTTCGCCCTCAAGCTCGACGGTGTCGCCTCGGGCGGGCTGGGCCTGGTGGCCCTGCTGTTCAACGACCTCCCGACGGGATTGCCCCGCGGTCTCGTGATCGGGCTCAGCGTATTCCTGCTCGCCTACGGCGTGGGTGTTTTCGTGCTCGGCACGCGGCCCGTTCGAGCATTGGTCGCGGTGGTCATCATCGGCAATTCGGTTTGGGTGCTGGACAGCTTCCTCACCGCTTTCGCCGGGTGGTTCCCGGTGACCGGGCTGGGTGTTTTCCTGATCGTGGCCCAAGCGGTCGCCGTGACGGGGTTCATCACGCTCCAGGTGCTGGGTCTGCGCCGTTCGGCCTGAGGGTCCGGCTCCGGCCGCGGAACTCGGCCACCACCTCGTCACCCCGGCGCACGGTGATGTCGTAGATCCCGCTCCGCCCGAACCTCGCCCGCTCCACCGCCTCGGCCACCAACTCGTCCCCCGCGTACACGGGGGCGATGAAATCGATCTCCGCCTGCGCCGCCACGGTCACCGAGCCGTGGCGGTTGCACGCGCAGGCGAAGGCGGTGTCGGCGAGCAGGAACACGTACCCGCCGTGCCCGATGCCGTGGCCGTTGACCATCAGGTCGGTGACGGTCATCGCGAGCCGGGCGGTGCCCTCGCCGAGTTCGAGCGCCCGGATGCCGAGCGCGGCCGACGCGGCGTCGTTGGCGAGCATGTCCGCGGGTCCGTTCATCCCTGCACTTTAGGTTCGCGGGTGCCGTTGGGAGTGGTGTGGGGGCATGGGGCGCGGCACGTCCCCACACCACGTCGTGACGGTGCAGTTCGCGACTGCAGGCACCGACAAGGTGACCGTAGGTGGACTGGACCACAGCGGTCAATGGGTCTAGACCTTTTCCGACCCCGACGGCCCGACCGCCCGGGTGGGAGACTGTCCGGGTGGATGCCCTCCCTTGGTCCGCCGGCGCCGCAACCGGCATCGGCTCGCTACCCGGAACCGACCCGCTGGAGGCCGCCAGGATCGTTCTCGGCGAACTCCCCGACCTCCCTCACCTGCCCGAACTCCCCGCGCGGGGCGTCGGCGCGGACATGATCGGCCGCACCGCCGCGCTCCTGGTCGACCTGCCGGTCGAGGTGGTCCCGTCGGGTTACCGGACCGCCGCGCACCCCGGGCGGGACCACCGGCGCGCGGTCGACCTGATGCGCCGCGACCTGGACGCGTTCGAGGAGGCCGCCGAGCCCGCGCCGCCGTCGGTGGTCAAGGTGCAGGTCGTCGGACCGTGGACGCTCACCGCGAGCATCGAGCTCGTGCGCGGCCACCGCGTGCTGACCGACAAGGGCGCGCTGCGCGAGTTCACCGAATCCCTCTGCGAAGGCCTCAACCGGCACGTCGCCGAGGTCGCCAAGCGCACCGGCGCGAAGGTCGTCGTGCAGCTGGACGAACCGGCGCTGCCCGCCGTGCTCAACGGTCTGCTGCCGACGCCGTCCAAGCTCGGCACGGTCGCCGCCGTCCCGGCGCCGAACGCGCGCGCCGTGCTGCAGACCGTGATCGAGTCCGTGGACGCGGACGTGATCGTGCACTGCTGCGCGCCGAAGCCGCCGGTCACGCTGATCCGTCAAGCGGGCGCGCGGGCGGTCTCGTTCGACCTCACGGTCCTGGACGAGACGATGTGGGACGAGATCGGCGAGGCGTGGGAGGAGAAGACCCAGCTGTTCCTCGGCCTCACCCCGAGCACCGACCCGACGGCCCCCGGCAACCTCCGCTCGCTCGCCCAACCGGCGCTGGACCTGGTGGACCGGCTTGGCTTCCCGCGCTCGATCCTCGCCACGAACGCGGTGCCGACGCCGACGTGCGGCCTGGCCGGCGCGAGCGGGAAGTGGGTGCGGCGGGCGATGGCGTTGACCCGGGACGTGGGCAAGGCGTTCGTGGAACCGCCCGAGGGCTGGTGACCCGCCCGGCCGGCGGCTAGTCTTCCGCTTCAATTAGGGAAGTTTCCTTACTAAGGCCAACCGCCGCCGGCCTGGAGCGGAGGTGCCATGTTGTTCCCGCGGTTCCAGCGGTTCTCCCGGTGGGCGATCGTGCTCGCCGCCGCCGCCGTGACCGGTTCGGTGCTGGTGCACGGGCCCGCTCGGCGCGATCCGGCGTTGGCGCGCACCTACCTGGCCGAGGCGGCGTCGGTGTTCGCCCAGGCGAAGACGGCGGACGTGGGGGAGTTGGTGACCGCGTTCCCGCACGCGTACTACCCCGAGGACTCCTGGGCCGACGACATGGAGTTCGGCGCGACGCAGCTCGCGTTGGCCGCTCGTGCCCTGCGCGACCCCCGTTCCCAGGACTGGGCGCGGGCCGCGACGCACTGGGCGAAGGTGTACCTGACCAGCGGTGACACCGACACGCTCAACGTCTACAACACCAGCGCGTTGGGGCACTACGACCTGGCGAAGCTGCTGCGCTCCGGCGTTCCGGGCGCGGAGGTGACCGAACGGGAGGTCGTCGCCGACCTGCGCCGTCAGCTCCAGTCCGGTGTGGACAGCGCCGCGTCGAGTCCGTTCCGCACGGCCGCGAGCGTCGAGCAGTTCGACGTCGCCACGCGCAGCTTCGGCTTCGCCGCCACGGCGCGGTTGTACCGGGACCTGACCGGTGACCGCCGGTACGACGCGTTCGGCGTGCAACAGCGCAACTTCACCCTGGGCGCGAACGCGTGGGGCACCAGCCTCGTGATCGGCGTCGGCGAGACCTAGAGGCGGTCGAACGGCTCGGCGTACCGGAATCCGCCGCTGAGCGCCGGTGTGTAGGCGCTCAGCGTGCGGACCTGGAAGTACGGTGCCCAGTCGGGGACCGGCGGGGTGATGTCGTACTCGCCCGCCAGGCGGAAGCCGAAGCGCGAGTAGTACTTCGGGTCGCCCAGGAGGACCACCAGCGGCTCGTCCAACGCATCCGCCGCACCCAGCACGGTGTGCATCAACGCCTTGCCCACGCCGGTGCGCTGATGGGAAGGCAGCACGCTCAACGGCCCCAACCCCAGCGCCGGCGCACCGTTCACGGAGCCCCGCGTGCAGACCACGTGCCCGACCACCGCGCCGTCCGCCTCGGCCACCAGCGACAGCGCCGGGATCCAGCCCACGTCCGCGCGCAGCTCACCCACCAGCCACGCCTCCCCGCCGGGATTCCCGGCGAACGCGGCTTCGGTCACGGTGTGGATGGCCTCGACATCAGCCGCGGTCTCGCGTCGGATCAGCACGAAGAGCACCCTACGACCTCACCAGGTGCACGCCCGAAGGCATTTCCGCCTCACGCAGGAACCCCAGCAGCACCTCCCGGAACGCCCGGCCGGCCGACGTCGGCGCGACATCCGTCCGGTGTGCCAGAGCCACCGTCCGCGAAGTGCCCGGAGCCAACGGCGTGCCGTGCAACGACCGCGTGGCCAGGACCGTGCTCGGCACGATCGCCACCCCCAACCCCACCTCCACGAACCGCAGCACGGCGTCCATCTCCCCGCCCTCCACCGCGAACCGGGGCTCGAACCCGGCCCCACGACAGGCGGCCAACGTCGTCTCCCGCAGGTCGTACCCCGGCCGGAACATCACCAACGGCTGCTCGCGCAGGTCGGTCAACCGCATCCGGGGCACACCCAACGGCGTGGCGGACGCCACCACCAGCTCCTCCCGCAGCACCGGCACCACGGTCAGCGCCCGCTCCGCGTCCGCGGGCGACACGATCACCAGCGCCAGGTCCAGCTGACCGGCCTCCAACGCCGCCACGAGGTCACGCGACCCGCCCTCCGTCACCGACACCTGGATGCCGGGGTAAGCGTCGTGGTACCGCTTGATCACGTCCGCGAACAGGCTGCCGCACAGGCTGGGCGTCGCACCCACCCGCACCCGCCCGCGCCGCAGCCCCACCAGCTCGGCCACCTCCAGCCGCGCGGTGTCCACATCGGACAGGATCCGGCTGGCCACCGGCAGCAGCGCCTCACCCGCCGGCGTCAACGTGACGTTCCCGCGCGCCCGGCTGAACAGCTCCGCCCCCAGTTCCTTCTCCAACGCGTGGATCTGCTTGGACAGTGAGGGCTGCGCCACACGCACCTCCGCCGCGGCGCGTGTGAAATGCCGCGTCCGGGCCACTGCCAGGAAGTACACGAGCTGCTGGAGCGTCATAGCCCCAGGCTATCTTCAGGCAGCTCACGATGTATTGGACGACTCGTGAGCACGGTTCCTAGCGTCGGTGACGTGGACACGATCGGGCTCTACCGCACCACCATCGGCAAGAAGGCCGTCATGGCGGTGACCGGTGTCGCGCTGCTGCTGTACGTCGTCGCGCACATGGTCGGCAACCTGACGATCTTCTCCGGCGCGGAGGCGATCGACGGCTACGGCCGGTGGCTGCGCGAGATCGGCGCGGTCTGGCCGACCAGGGTCGCGCTGCTCGTGTGCGTGGCGCTGCACTTCGTAGCCGCCTACCAACTCACAGCGCGCGCCAGGAAGGCCAGAGGCCGGTACGAGCACCGCCGACGCGTCCAGGGCAGCTACGCGGCCCGCACGATGCGCTGGGGCGGCGTGATCCTCGCCCTGTTCGTGGTCTACCACCTGCTCGACCTCACCGTCGGGTGGCTCAACCCGAACGGCGTGCCCGGCGAGATCCACGCGAACGTGGTCGCGGACTTCCAGCACTGGTACGTGGTGCTGGCGTACACGGTCGCCGTGCTCGCCCTGGGCTTCCACATCCGCCACGGCGTGTGGAGCGCCACCCAGACCCTGGGCGTCACCACCTCGCGCGTGATCGGCCTCGGCGTGGCCGTGGTGGTCTGCGCCGGGTTCCTCTCCGTTCCCTTCGCCGTCTTCACCGGATTGGTGAGCTGACATGTATCCAGAGGGTTCCCCGATCGCCGACCAACGCGCTCCGGCCGGCCCGATCGAATCCCGTTGGGACCGCCGCCGCTTCTCGGCCCGGCTGGTCAACCCGGCGAACCGGCGCAACCGCAGCGTCATCGTGGTCGGCACCGGGCTGGCCGGCGGCGCGGCGGCGGCGACGTTGGCCGAACTCGGCTACCAGGTCAAGTCGTTCTGCTACCAGGACAGCCCGCGCCGAGCGCACAGCATCGCCGCGCAGGGCGGCATCAACGCGGCCAAGAACTACCGCAACGACGGCGACAGCGTGCACCGGCTGTTCTACGACACCGTCAAGGGCGGCGACTTCCGCTCACGCGAGTCGAACGTGCACCGGTTGGCGCAGATCAGCGTCGAGATCATCGACCAGTGCGTGGCGCAGGGCGTGCCGTTCGCCCGCGAGTACGGCGGCCTGCTGGACACCAGGTCCTTCGGCGGCGCGCAGGTTTCCCGCACGTTCTACGCCCGGGGCCAGACCGGACAGCAACTCCTCCTGGGCGCCTACCAGGCGTTGGAACGCCAGATCTCCGCCGGACGCGTCGAGATGCACCCGCGCACCGAGATGCTGGACCTGATCGTGGTGGACGACCGGGCGCGCGGGATCGTCGTGCGCGACCTCGTCAGCGGCGCGGTGTCCACGCACTTCGCGGACGCCGTCGTGCTCGCGACCGGCGGCTACGGCAACGTCTTCCACCTGTCCACCAACGCGAAGGGCTGCAACACCACCGCGATCTGGCGGGCGCACCGGCGCGGCGCGCTGTTCGCGAACCCGTGCTTCACCCAGATCCACCCGACGTGCATCCCGATCAGCGGCGACCACCAGTCGAAGCTGACCCTGATGAGCGAGTCGCTGCGCAACGACGGCCGCGTGTGGGTGCCGTCGAACCCGCTCGACTCCCGCGCCCCGAACGACATCCCCGAGACCGAACGGGACTACTTCCTGGAGCGGATGTACCCGAGCTTCGGCAACCTCGTGCCGCGCGACATCGCGTCCCGCGCGGCGAAGAACATCTCCGACGAGAAGCGCGGCGTGTACCTGGATTTCGCCGACGCCATCGAACGCCTCGGCTCGCTCGCCGTCGAACAGCGCTACGGCAACCTGTTCGAGATGTACCAGCGCATCACCGGCGACGACCCGTACAAGACGCCGATGCGCATCTACCCCGCCGTGCACTACACGATGGGCGGGTTGTGGGTGGACTACGACCTGCGGTCCACGATCCCCGGCCTGTACGTGATCGGTGAGGCGAACTTCTCCGACCACGGCGCGAACCGGCTGGGCGCGTCCGCGCTGATGCAGGGCCTGGCGGACGGCTACTTCGTGCTGCCCGGCGTGATCGGCGACTACCTGGCCGACGCGCCGTTCGAGGCCCTGGACGACAGTCACCCGGTCGTGGCCGACACGGTGTCCGAGGTGCGCGGTCGGGTGAAGACGTTGCTGGCCGTGAACGGTGACCGCACGGTGGAGTCGTTCCACCGCGAGCTGGGGCGGCTGATGTGGGACGAGTGCGGCATGGAGCGCAACGAGGCGGGGCTGCGCAAGGCGTTGGAGCGCATCCCGGAGCTGCGCGAGGAGTTCTGGCAGCGGGTGAAGGTGCCGGGGACGGGTGAGCAGCTGAACCAGGAACTGGAGAAGGCCGGCCGGGTGGCCGACTTCTTCGAACTGGCGGAGCTGATGTGCGTCGACGCCCTGCACCGCGCCGAATCGTGCGGCGGGCACTTCCGGTCGGAGAGCCAGACCCCGGACGGCGAGGCGTTGCGCGACGACGCGAACTACTCGTACGTCGCCGCCTGGGAGTACACGGGCGTCGGCCAACCACCCGTGCTGCACAAGGAAGAACTGGTCTTCGAGCACGTCACGCCGAGCACCCGGAGCTACTCGTGAAACTGACCCTGCGGATCTGGCGGCAGAGCGGTGCCACCGGGCGGCTGGTGGACTACGCGCTGGACGACCTGTCGCCGGACATGTCGTTCCTGGAAGCGCTGGACGTGCTGAACGAGCGGCTGATCACGTCCGGGCAGGAGCCGGTGGCGTTCGACCACGACTGCCGCGAGGGCATCTGCGGCATGTGCGGGTTGATGATCAACGGGATGGCGCACGGGCCGGAGAAGGCCACCACCGCGTGCCAGCTGCACCTGCGGCACTTCCGCGACGGTGACGTGGTGACCGTGGAGCCGTGGCGGGCCGAACCGTTCCCGGTGGTGCGGGACCTGGTGGTGGACCGGTCGGCGTTCGACCGGATCGTGGCGGCCGGCGGGTACATCAGCGTGCCGGCCGGGTCCGCGCCGGACGCGCACGCGACGCCCGTGCCGAAGCCGGACGCGGACACCGCGTTCGAGGCGGCGGCGTGCATCGGCTGCGGCGCGTGCGTGGCGGCGTGCCCCAACGGGTCCGGCATGTTGTTCACCGCCGCGAAGGCCACGCACCTGGGCGTGCTGCCGCAGGGACAGCCGGAGCGGTATTCAAGGGCGCGGGACATGGTGGCCGAGCACGACGCTTTGGGGTTCGGCGGGTGCACGAACACCGGTGAGTGCACGTCGGCGTGCCCCAAGGGCATTCCGCTGACCACGATCGCCCGCTTGAACGCCGACCTGCTGCGCGCTCACACCACCCGCAGCGACAGGTAACCCGTCCCGCACACCAGGAGCGTCGAGAGCAGCCCCAGGAGGAGTGCTCTGGGGCTGGTCCGCAGAAGGCTCTTGAGACGGACCGACGTGCCGAGGCCGAACAGCGCGGCGGCCAGCACGATCGTGGTCAACGTCTTGGCGGTGGACAGCACGGCAGCCGGCACGACCGGGCTGACCAGCATCAACGCCAGGAACCCGAGCAGGAAACCGGGCACCAGCGGAGTACCGCGACCGCGCGCCCCGACACCGGCCACGATCGGCGCCAGCAACGCCACCCGGCCGAGCTTCACCGCCATGGCCGTCGCCACACCACCCGCAGGCGCGGCGGCGGCCACCTGCGCGACCTCGTGCACGCTCAGCCCGATCCACTGCGGTGAGGCGTTCAGCAGCGGCAACGCGATCATGGCCACGGCGCCGTAGAGCGTCACGAGGGCGACGCTCGTGGCCACGTGCTCGTCCTCCCGCTCCACCCTGCCCTCCACGGCCGCGATGGCGGACGCGCCGCAGATCGAGAAACCACTGGCCACCAGCACGTACAGCCCGCGCGGCAGGCGGAGGCAGCGGCCCAGCCACAACGTGCCGAAGAACGTCACCGAGACCGTGACGAGCACCGCGACCAGCACGCCGGGTCCCAGATCGAGGAGTTGCGGAACGGACAGTTGCAAACCGAGCAGCACCACACCGGCGCGGAGCAGTTTCCGGGTCACGCCGGTCAGGTCCGGCAGGCGTCCACCCACCAGCACACCCAGGACCAACGCGGCGATCAGCACACCGTCCAGCCTCGGTCCGGCGGGAGGTTTCCGGTAGGCGGTCCCGAGCTCTGGGGTCATACCCTGTGGCTATGACCCCGGACCTCGAATCGCTGCGCCTGCTGGTGCTGGTCGGGGAGTTGGGCAGCCTCGGCCGGGCGGCCGAGGAGCTGGGCATCGCGCAGCCGTCGGCGAGCAAGCGGCTGGCCACGCTGGAACGCCGGCTCGGGGTGGTGCTGGTCGACCGGGGACGGCGCGGTTCGGTGCTGACGCCGGCGGGCGTGGTGGTGACCGAGCGGGCACGGCGGGTGCTGGACGAGGTCGCCGGCCTGGTGGAGGGCGCGCGGGCACTGCGGTCGGCGCAGGAAGCCGAGTTGCGGGTGGCCGCCAGCATGACCGTGGCCGAGCACCTGGCGCCGAGCTGGATCGGTGAGCTGCGGCGGTCGCGGCCGGACCTGCGGGTGGGGCTGCGGGTGACGAACTCGGAGACGGTCGGGCAGCTGGTGCGCGACGGCGTGGTCGACCTCGGGTTCGTCGAAGCACCAGGGCCTCTACCCGGGCTTTCGTCACGGAAGGTGGCCGTGGACCGGCTCGCCGTGGTGGTCGCGCCGGGGCACCCGTGGGCGCGTCGACGTCGTTCCCCCACTCCCGACGAGTTGGCCGCGACACCGTTGGTGATGCGGGAACGCGGCTCGGGGACGCGGGACACGCTGGACCGGGCGCTGCCGGACGCCTGCGCGCCCGCGTTGGAGCTGGGCTCGACCACGGCGGTGCGCGGCGCCGTGGTCGCCGGGGTCGCGCCGGCCGTGCTGAGCGTGCTCGCGGTCGCCACCGACCTGGCCGAAGGCAGGCTGATCGAGGTGCCCGTGGAGCTCGACCTGCGACGCGTGCTGCGAGCCGTGTGGCCCGGCGGACGGCGGTTGGTCGGACCTCCGGCAGAACTCCTCGCCGTGGCCGGCCGCCGTGGACATGCACAGCCGTAGTTCTGTCGTAGTTCAATTGAGCGCATGAGCTGGTTCCGCCGACGCACCGAGCCCGTGCCCGAGCCCGTGTCCGTGCCCGAGCCCGTCCACCTGCCCAACCCGGACGAGGCCGCGGTGGCGTTCTGGCAGGCGTGGTTCGAACTCCTGCCGACCGTGAGCGCGGCCCTCGGCGACGGCGAGCCGCACCGCGTGGAGGGCGAGATCGGGGCACTGGTCGCCGGCATCCACCCCGACCTGGAGTTCTCCCTCGAACGCGGGCACCGCGCGATCTACGCCCTGGTGATCACCAGCCAGGAGGACCCGAAGCTCCGCCCCTACACCGACGCGTGGATCAAGGCCGCGCCGTCCGAGGACATGATCTGGGAGTACCACGACTCGGTGCCCCCGGTGCCCGACCCGACCCAGGTCACCATCAACCTCGGCGCCCGCCGCATCCGGCTGGCCGACGTGCGCGTGGTGGCCCAGGTGTCCGACGGCCTGGTCGACGTCGCGGTCTACCACCCCGAGTTCACGAACCTGGACGACGCGGCCAGGCAGACCATGACGTTCCTGCCGTTGGACGTCACCCTGGGTGAGCGGTTGGCGGGTGAACGGCTGGGCCGGGTGGAAACCGCGTCGACCGAACCGGAGGGCACGATCGGCCTGCTGGAGTTCCGCGACCTGGTCCGGGCGATGCTCGAGGATCCCTCCTGAAATCGTCGGGCCCCCTGGCTAGGCTCATGCCGTGACCAGCAGCGACCCCGTGGAATCGATGGCTTCGATCGAGAACCCGACCCACGCCCCCGCCGAGGGCGTCGAGGACGTGCCCGCCGACGTGCGGGAGAAGCACGCCGCGCTGGCCGAGGTGGTGCGCGGGCACCAGTTCCGCTACTACGTCCTCGACTCGCCGACGGTCAGTGACGGTGAGTTCGACGCGTTGCTCCGCGAGCTGGAGGCGCTGGAGAAGGAGCACCCCGGGCTGGCCACGCCCGACTCGCCCACGCAACTCGTCGGCGGCACGTTCTCGACCGAGTTCAGGGCGGTCGACCACCTGGAGCGGATGCTCAGCCTCGACAACGTGTTCTCCCGCGAGGAGCTGCAGGGCTGGTTCGAGCGGGTGCGCAAGGAGGTCGGCGACAACGCCCACTTCCTGTGCGAGCTGAAGATCGACGGGCTGGCGATCAACCTGCTCTACGAGCACGGGCGGCTGGTGCGGGCGCTGACCCGCGGCGACGGGCGGACCGGCGAGGACGTCACGCTGAACGTCCGCACGCTGGAGAACGTGCCGGAGACGTTGACCGGGACCGACGAGTACCCGGTGCCCGCGCTGGTCGAGGTGCGCGGCGAGGTGTTCTTCGCGGTGGAGGACTTCCTGGAGCTCAACGCGCGGCTGGTCGAGGCGGGCAAACCGCCGTTCGCCAACCCGCGCAACACCGCCGCCGGGTCGCTGCGGCAGAAGGACCCGAAGGTGACGGCGTCGCGCCGGCTGCGGATGATCTGCCACGGGCTGGGCAAGCGGGACGGCTTCGAGCCGACCAGGCAGTCCGAGGCGTACGAGGCGCTGCGCGCGTGGGGGCTGCCGGTGTCCTCGCACACCAAGGTGCTGGGCACGTTCGAGGAGGTCGACGAGCACGTCAAGTACTGGGGCGCGCACCGGCACGACGCCGTGCACGAGATCGACGGCGTGGTGATCAAGATCGACGAGGCGTCGCTGCAACGCCGCCTCGGCACCACGTCCCGCGCGCCCCGGTGGGCGATCGCGTTCAAGTACCCGCCGGAGGAGGCGACGACGACCCTGCTGGACATCAAGGTGCAGGTCGGTCGAACCGGCCGGGTGACGCCGTTCGCGGTGATGGAGCCGGTGAAGGTGGCCGGTTCCACGGTGGCGCGGGCGACCCTGCACAACGCCAGTGAGGTCAAGCGCAAGGGCGTGCTGATCGGCGACCGCATCGTGATCCGCAAGGCGGGCGACGTGATCCCCGAGGTGCTGGGTCCGGTGATCGACGCCCGCCCGGCGGATGCCTACGAGTTCGAGATGCCCCTGACCTGCCCCGAGTGCGGCCACGCGTTGCGCCCGATGAAGGAAGGCGACGTCGACATCCGCTGCCCCAACGCGGCGGGCTGCCCGGGTCAGTTGCGCGAACGCCTCGCCTACCTGGCGTCCCGTTCCGCGCTGGACATCGAGGTGCTGGGCTTCGAGGCGGCGGCGGCGCTGGTCGAGTCCCCGGTGTACTCCGACGAGGGCGACCTGTTCGACCTGGACGCGGAGAAGCTCGCGCAGATCGACTTGTTCCGCACCAAGGACGGCGAGCTGACCGCGAACGCGGTGAAGCTGCTGGACAACCTGGAGACGGTCAAGCACCGTCCACTGTGGAGAGTCCTGGTGGCGCTCTCCATCCGCCACGTCGGCCCCACGGCGGCCCGTGCGCTGGCCCAGGAGTTCGGCTCCTTGGAGCGCATCGTCAAAGCCTCGGAGGAGGAACTGGCGGCGGCCGAGGGCGTAGGTCCCACCATCGCGACCGCCGTGCGCGAGTGGGTCGACACCCCTTGGCGGCAGACGATCGTCGAGAAGTGGCAAGCGGCGGGCGTGCGCACGGCGGAGGAACGCGACACCTCGATCCCGCGCAACCTGGAGGGTTTGTCGGTCGTGGTGACGGGCTCGCTGGAGACGTTTTCGCGGGACGAGGCCAAGGAGGCGATCCTGGCGCGCGGCGGCAAGGCGGCGGGCTCGGTGTCCAAGAAGACCGCGTTCGTGGTGGTGGGCGAGTCACCGGGATCGAAGGCGGACAAGGCACTCCAGCTCAAGGTCCCGGTACTGGACGAAGCGGGCTTCCGAGTCCTGCTGACCGAAGGCCCCGAAGCCGCCACCAAGGTAGCCACCATCGCAGAAGACCCCACACCGGAAGCCACAACCCCCGAGCCGGATTCCGCGACACAGGAGCCCTGACCCCAACCTCAAGCCCACCGCTGACCTGCAGTTTTCTAGGAGGCGCGATACACAATCGGGTGATCACGACCCGAGAACCTAAAAATAACACCGTTATTGCCAACCTGAAACGTCGGTTGAAACAACGAGGCCCCCACCAACCACCCGACTCCCGCCCAACCGCCCACCCCGCCCCGACCCAAGCGGCGGGCCGAACGCGTCGATCCGGCACACGGCACACGGCCCGCAGCACTCGGCCTGCCGCACTCCGATCACCCGACCCCGTCCACCGCACCCGCCCCCGTCCACCGCACCCCGCACTCGACCTGCCGCACGCCAGCGCCGCACTCCGAGATCGCCCGCACTCCGAGATCGCCGCACCACGGCGCGACGCACCCCGCCCGTCGCATCCCGCACCCCGCCCGCGCGGGCCGACCGCTCGCGCGGGCCGACCGCTCGCGCGGGCCGTGCCGCTGCCCGGCGGCGTGACACATCGGCTGCCACGCCGCGTCACCGTCACCGTCACATCGGCCGGTACACCGACACGTGGCCGGGGCTGGAGCCGGTGAACGGGCGGCGGTCCCAGGACTCGTAGCGTTCGGCCAGGCGCAGACCTGCGCGCTCCGCCATCAGGTCCAGCTCGCCGGGGAAGCTGTACCGCTCCGCGTGCGGCTTCAAGCGGATGCCGTCTGCCGTGAAGATGACCTTCTGGCTCACGAACCGCTGCGCCGCCAGGTCGACGTCGTACACCTCGATCGCCGCCGACTCCGCGTCCGCCCACAGCGCCTGCACCCGCTTCCCGTCCGGGAAGTGCGACGGGGCCGGCACGTAGGTCTCGATCACGAACGCGCCGTCCGGCTCCAGGACCCGCGCGACGTTCGCGAAGCAGTCCGCCTGCCGCCGCACGTCCACCAGGTTGAAGATCGTGTTGAACACCAGGTACACCAACGCGAACCGGCCCGACACGGGCACGTCGGCCATGTCCCCGATCGTCACCGGCACGTCCGAGCCGCCCGGTTTGGCGGCGAGCTTCGCCGCCATCAGCTCCGATCCCTCCACCCCCTCCACGGGCACCCCGCGCGCCGCCAACGGCAACCCGACGCGGCCGGTGCCGATGGCCAGTTCCAAAGTCCTCCGCCCGCCGGCCAGTTGGGCCAGGAAGTCGACTGCCGGAGTCGGGTCCAACTCCGTTTCGCTGTCGTAGTCCTCCGCCCACACACGGCCGAAGAACGACGGATTGCCGATCACGTCATAGCTGCTGGACAACACTGCCTCCGTTGCTACTCGGTCCGCCGCGTCACGCGCAGCAGGTATTCCTTGCGGTCGAGCGGGTTCTGATCGGTCCGCTCCCGAACCGGCGCCTCACCACGCACCGGCGCGTAGTGCGAAAAAGACGTCTCCAACACACCCTCGCCACGCGTCAACCCGGGCACCTTCCGCTGGAACGCGTGCACGAACGCCGCCGGGATGTCGCCCTCCACCACCGTCGTCCGCCCACGCGGCACGCTGCTCGACAGCACCGCCCGGAACCGCGCCATCACCGGCGTCAGCACACCGAGCACATCACTCGGCACCTCCAACCAGAACCGGTGCACGGGCGACAGCACCTCGGTCCCGGCCGAACGCAGAGCCGACATCAGCACCAACGGCGTCAGCAACCGGAAGTCACCCGCCGTGCTGGACATGCTCTTGTCGAACGTCCCGTGCGCGTGCGACTGCCGAGCCCAATAACCGGAATGCGTCACAGTCACCGCGCAATCGGTGACCCGCCACCCGCACAACCCCTGCCCCAGCGCCTCCCGCACGGTCTCCTCGACCGCCTTGAAGAACGCGAACGGCATCGACCCCAACTCGACGCCCAGCCGGAACGTCACCCCGGACCCCGGCTCCACCCGCAACCCCACCGTGGCCAGGAACGGGTTGTCGCCCTGACGGATGAACTCCACCGCCGACCCGACCCCGACCGGCCGTTCCAGGCAGATGACGGAAGTCTCGCGGAACTCCACCTCGAGCCCGTACTCGCCGGCCAACGTCGCCTGCACGACCTCCTTCTGCACCTCGCCATACAGCGACACCCACATCTCCTGCCGCACCCCGTCGTGCCGCAGGTTGATCAACGGGTCCTGCTCCGCCAACTGCGTCAACGCCGCGTGCAACGCCCCGCGATCGGCTGCACGCGACGGCACGACGACCGTCTCCAACGTCGGCGGCGCGAATCGGTGCTCACGGGAAGAAGGCGGAACACCGATCGCGTCACCGATCCGGACGTCCTCCAACCCCCACAGCCGAGCCACCTGACCCGCGCGCACGGCGTCACGGCGCACCGCGGCCCCCTGGGCGAACACGCTGATGCCGGTGACCTTCTCCTCACGACGAACCCGGACATGAACCCGGTCACGCACGCGCACAGTCCCGGAGAACATGCGCACGTAAGCGATCCGCTCACCGGCCGCCCCGCGTTCCACCTTGAACACCGACCCCGACACGGGCCCGTCGGCATCACCGGACGACACGGGCAGGAACTCCGCCACACCCGCCGCCAACTCCGGCACACCCGCACCCGTGATCGCCGAGCCGAAGTACACCGGGTGCACCGCGCACCGCCGCGTCTGCGCCGCCACCACCGCAGCGAGAGAGGGCGGCTCCCGACCCTCGACATAGGCGGCCAACACCGCGTCGTCGTGTTCGGCCAGCACCTCGACCGCACCGTCCCCGATTCCCGGCACGACGGAAGCACCGCGGGTTCCGGCGTCGAGCACCCGACCCATGGCAACGACAGCGGGAGTCAGGAAAACAGCGATGTCCCGCAGCACGGAAGAAGGCCGCGCCCCACGCCGATCCACCTTGTTCACGAACACCAGCGTCGGGATGCGCAACCGCCGCAACGCCCGCATCAGCACGCGGGTCTGCGCCTGCACGCCCTCGACGGCCGACACCACCAGCACCGCGCCGTCGAGCACGCTGAGCACCCGTTCCACCTCGGCGATGAAGTCCGGGTGACCGGGTGTGTCGATCAGGTTGACGGAAGTGCCGCCCACGTCGAACGACACCACCGCGGCCTTGATGGTGATGCCGCGCTGCCGTTCCAGGGCCAGCGAATCGGTCTGGGTGCTGCCGTCGTCGACGCTGCCGACCTCGTCGATGACACCGGCGGCGTGGAGCAGCCGCTCGGTCAGGCTCGTCTTACCGGCGTCGACGTGCGCCAGGATCCCCAGGTTCAGCGTTCGCACCAAGTGTCATGTCCTCTTCGAGACAGGCGAATACGACCTTCTGGAAGGGCATGACAGCTCGCACGGTCGTTCTCCTCGCTCGACGGCAACCAAGAACGCCGAGTACCAAAGCAGCCGGCTCGCGACCGCGGCAACCGATTAACGCGGGGACGTCACGTTCGGGAAGCGCGCCACCCACCGCTTCTGCCAGGGCGTTTCCACCGCGTGCCGGTTGTAGTGGGCCCGCGTCCACGCCACGGCTTCACCCGATGGAACGCCCGCCAGCACGGCGAGGCACGCGATCACCGTGCCGGTCCGCCCGACACCGCCGCCGCACGCCACCTCGACCCGTTCACCGGCCACGGCCCGCGCGTGCAGGTCCCGGATCAGCGCCACGGCCCGCTCCGGCGACTTGGGCAGCCGGAAGTCCGGCCACTCGATCCACTCGTGCGGCCAGGGGAGGCCCTCCGCGCGCGCCGGCACCGACCGCCGCATCCGGGGCGAGCCGAGGTAGAGCCCGTAGTCGGGGGCCCCTTCGGGAGTCGGTTTCCGCAGGCCGCGACCGCGCACGAAAGCGCCGTCGGGTAGTTCGATCGCACCGGAAAGGATCACGCGGCCATCATCACGCCCGCAGTCTTGCGGGCGGAACGGGGTTCGCCGAGAGCTAATCCGGCCCGGAACCGGCCCAAACCTTGATCGAAGGTTTCCGGCGCAGTTGTGTGGACGACAATCGGGGACGTTCCGCGAGGGTGGAGGGGTACCAGATGGCCGACGTCGTGGTGAGGCCCGCCAGGGAAGACGAGTGGGCGGCGGCGGGTGCGATCACCGTGGCCGCCTACCAGGCCGACCGCCACATCGACAGCCACACCGGCGGGTACGCCGACACGCTGGTCGATGCCCGCACCCGCGCCCGGGAAGCGGAACTGCTGGTGGCGGTGGACGTGGAGAACACCGTGCTGGGCACCGTCACGGTGGTCCGGCCGGGCACCCCGTACGCCGAGGTCAGCCGGGACGGCGAGGTGGAGTTCCGGATGCTCGCGGTGAGCCCGTCCGCGCGCGGTCGCGGTGTCGGCGAGGCGTTGGTGCGCGCGGTGATCGTGCGGGCACGGGAATTGGGCGCGCTGCGGCTGGTGATGAGCAGTTCCGAGCACATGATCACGGCGCACCGGCTCTACCAGCGGCTGGGTTTCCAGCGGCTGCCGGAACGCGATTGGCGGCCGGTGCCGGGCGTGGACGTGACCGCGCTCGGGTTCAGCCTCGAACTCGCATGATCTCGTCCCGCAGCGACCGGTCCCGCGAAGCCCGGTCGTAGAGCAGCTCCACCAGCGTCGCGTGGTCCAGTTCGGCGAGGCGGACGCGCAGCTCCTCGTCCTCCGCGTCCGGCGGCGGCACGGTGAGGCCGCGTTCCAGCAGGACCAGGCCGACCGCGACGCAGTGCTTGCAGAAGAACCCCTGCGACCCGTACGGGCACGAGCAGGAGCCCGCCAGGTGGGTGCCCTCCCACTCCAACGTCACCCGGTACTCGGCCGCGCCGACCACGACACCCTCCACGTGCCGTGACCGCACGGCGAGCTCGACCACGGAGTCCCGGTAGGTCAACCCGCGCCAGTACGACTTGGCGCCCGCGTGGTGGCGCAGCAGGGCTGAGGTCAGCGTCGGCATGGCGGTATCCAACACCTTGTGGTTCGGTGGGTTTCGTGCTCCAGGCTTGTCTGAACGGTGCCCGTGAGCCGGGCAGCCACCCTAGTGTGCCGATCACCCCGCAGCAGTTGGCGGCCGACGCCGTGGAGTGCGCCGAGTTGGGCGTCACGTCGTTCCACCTGCACCCGCGTGACGTGGTGGGCCTGGAGGTGTTGGCGGGTCCCGAGGTCGCCACGGCGGTCTCCGTGGTGCGGGCGGCCGTGCCGCACGTGGAGATCGGTGTGACGACGGCCGCGTGGATCGTGCCGGACCCGGTCCGGCGGGCCGAGCTGGTGCGCGGGTGGGCGGGGCTGTCCGCCGGACGTCCGGACTTCGCCTCGGTCAACGTCCACGAGGACGGTTGGCGTGACGCCGCCGCCGCGTTGCGCGACGCGGGCATCGGCATCGAGCTGGGCGTGTTCCACGAGGAGGCGGCTCGGTCCCTGGTGGACGCCGGTGTGCCGGAGGGCACGGTCCGGGTGCTGGCCGAGGTCCAGCCGGGGGAGACGACCCGGCACGCTGAACGGTTGCTCGACCTGCTCGCGCCGCTCGGCGTCCCGATCCTGCTGCACGGTGAGGACGACAGCGCGTGGCCGGTCCTCGACTACGCGTTGTCGCGTGGGCTCGACACCCGCATCGGCCTGGAAGACACGCTCACCGCCCGTGACGGCACGCGTGCTCTTAATAACGCGCAGCTCGTGAAGCTGGCCGGCTGAAGGGAAAAGCGCTGGTAGTGCGGGTGGTCGAGGTGGTTTCGTTGACCGCATGGTGTCCACTGACCGGCTGCTGGCCTTCGCGGCCATGTCGTTCCTGCTGATCGTGATCCCCGGGCCGAGCGTGCTGTTCGTGGTGGGGCGGGCGTTGGCGCAGGGCAAGCGGGCCGCGCTGATCACGGTGCTGGGTAACACGCTCGGGGCCTACGCGGCCGTCGTCGCTGTCGCCGTCGGTGTGGGGGCGATCGTGGAGCGTTCGGCGATCGTGTTCACGACCCTGAAACTCGTGGGTGCCGCATACCTGGTGTACCTCGGGGTGAAGGCGGTGCGGCAGCGCGGGGCGTTGCACGCCTCGTTCAACGGCGGTGGTCCGGCGCACGGCAGCCTGCGCACGTTGTGGGAGGGCTTCGCCGTCGGCGTGGCGAACCCGAAGACGATCGTGTTCTTCGCCGCCGTGCTGCCCCAGTTCGTGGACCGGGCCCAGGGCCACGTGGTGGCTCAGATGCTGCTGCTGGGTCTCATCTTCAACATCATCGCCTTGGCCTCCGACAGCGTGTGGGGCCTGGTCGCCGCCACCGCCCGCACCTGGTTCGCCCGCTCCCCGCGCCGCCTGGCCCTGGTCGGCGGCTTCGGCGGCCTCACCATGATCGGCCTGGGCGTGACCATCGCCACCACCGGCCGCAAGGACTGATCCCGAGAGTCGAACCTCCAGATCACGAGAGTCGAACACTCAGGACCCCTGAACTCAACGTTCCGAACGTTGAACTCAGGGGTCCTGAAGGTTCGACTCTCGAGTCCTGAGTGTTCGACTCCCGGGTCAGTCGGGGAGGACTACCGAGACGATGCCTGCCAGGTGGGCTAGGCGGGCTACCTCGGCGGCGCGGAACATGGGGCCGCCTGGGCGGCCGACCAGGAGGACTCGGTCCGGTTTGCCCAGGGGGGTGGCGGCCAGTTCGGTGCCCAGCTCACGCCAGGTCTCGGGGACCCAGTCGTCCTCGCCGTCCAGGACGGTCGCCCGCGCCAAGGGCAGCCACGGCGGGGTTTCCAGCTTCGTCTCCGGTGCGGCCGAGGAGGAGGTCAGGCGGTGGACGGTGCTGCCGTTCCACGACACGACGACCGCCCAGCCCGCCCGGATGATCTTCGGCACGCCCTCGGTGAACACCGCGAGCCCGTTCCGCGGGTCCTCGGCGACCTCTTCCACCAGTTCCAGCTCACGGTGGGTGTCCAGCACACCCGCGTACGGCCGGACCGCGTCCACCTCGACGCCCTCGATGGACTCCGCGGCGGTGATCAGCACGTCGGGCAGCCGCCCGGAGGGCAGTTCGACCACCAGGTCGTCGATGGCCACACCCGCCCCGCGCTCCACCACGTCCACGCTCAGTATGTCGGCCCCGATCGCGCCGAGCGCGGAGGCGACCGCGCCCAGTGTGCCGGGACGGTCCGGGAGCTGGACCCGGATCAGGAAGGACACGGTGCACGCCTCCAAGGCTGGTGGAGCATCGAGGTGGGACTCGCCGGCCGATGATTCTCGCAGACGCAGCTTCGCTTTCCGACCCACCAGGCGCGTTGCACACCGGTAAAATCGCGCACCCACGCGCGCGAGCGCGGGTAACCCGGTCGAAGGTCGGCCTGACCAGCCAATAGACTCGGCAGGTCCAAAATACGAAAATCCGACCCACGGGGGTTGACGAGGTGCCCAGCATCTCCCGCGACGAGGTCGCGCACCTGGCCCGTCTGGCGAGGCTCGCCGTCACAGACGACGAGCTGGACCTGTTCGCCGGCCAGTTGGACGTGATCCTGCAGTCGGTGGCCACGGTGGGCGATATCGCCACCGCGGACATCCCGCCCACTTCGCACGCCGTTCCGCTGACCAACGTGTTCCGCGAGGACGTGGTGCGTCCCAGCCTCGGTCAGCAGCAGGCGCTCGCGGGCGCCCCCGCCGCCGAGGACGGCCGCTTCCGCGTGCCCCGCATCCTCGGGGAGGAAGCATGACCAGCGACCTGATTCGCAGCACCGCCGCCGAGCTCGCCGCCAGGATCGCGAGCCGCGAGGTCTCCGCGGTGGAGGTCGCCCAGGCCCACCTCGACCGGATCGGCGAGGTCGACGGCGCGGTCAACGCGTTCCTGCACGTCGACACCGAGGGCGCCCTCAAGGCGGCCCGCAAGGTCGACGAGGACATCGCCGCCGGCGCCCACGTCGGTCCGCTGGCCGGCGTGCCGGTCGCGCTCAAGGACGTGCTCACCACCGAGGGCGTGCCGACCACGGTCGGTTCGAAGATCCTCGAAGGCTGGGTGCCGCCCTACGACGCCACGGTCACCCGCAGGCTCAAGGAAGCCGGCGTGGTGATCCTCGGCAAGACCAACATGGACGAGTTCGCGATGGGCTCCTCCACCGAGAACTCCGCCTACGGCCCGACCCACAACCCGTGGGACCTTGACCGCATCCCCGGCGGTTCGGGCGGTGGCTCGGCGGCGGCGCTGGCCGCGTTCGAGGCGCCGCTGTCGATCGGCACGGACACCGGCGGCTCGATCCGCCAGCCCGGCGCGGTCACCGGCACGGTCGGCGTGAAGCCGACCTACGGCGGTGTCTCCCGGTACGGCCTGGTGGCGTTCTCGTCGTCGCTGGACCAGGCCGGGCCGTGCGCCCGGACCGTGCTGGACGCGGCCCTGCTGCACGAGGTCATCGCGGGCTACGACCCGATGGACTCCACCTCGATCAACGCGCCCGTGCCGCCCGTGGTGGCGGCGGCCCGCGAGGGCGCGAACGGCGACCTGACCGGCGTGCGCGTCGGCGTGGTGACGCAGTTCAGCGGTGACGGCTACCAGCCGGGCGTGCTGCGCTCGTTCGAGGCGGCCGTGGCGCAGCTCAAGCAGCTGGGCGCGGAGATCGTCGAGGTCTCGTGCCCGAGCTTCGACTACGCGCTGCCCGCGTACTACCTGATCGCGCCCAGCGAGGCCTCGTCCAACCTGGCCCGCTTCGACGCGATGCGCTACGGCATCCGGGTCGGCGACGACAGCACCCGCAGCGCCGAGGAGGTCATGTCGCTGACCCGCGAGGCCGGTTTCGGCCCCGAGGTGAAGCGGCGCATCATGATCGGCACGTACGCGCTGTCGTCGGGTTACTACGACGCGTACTACGGCTCGGCGCAGAAGGTGCGGACGCTCATCTCCCGCGATTTCGAGGCCGCGTTCGCCACCGTGGACGTGCTGGTCTCGCCGACCACGCCGACCACCGCGTTCCCGATCGGTGAGCGCGCCGGCGACCCGATGGCCATGTACAAGGCGGACCTGTGCACGATCCCGGCGAACCTGGCCGGCAACGCCGCCATGAGCGTCCCGAGTGGACTGTCCGATGAGGACGGTCTGCCGGTCGGTCTGCAGATCATGGCACCGGCGTTGCAGGACCACCGGATGTACCGGGTGGCGGCGGCGTACGAGGTCGCGCGCGACGCGGCCCTGGGCGCGCCGGTGATCCAGGGCGTGCCACAGTTGGCGGGTGCGGCCCGGTGAAGAAGGCACGGACGGTCCTCGCGCTGGTCGGCGCCGCCGGTGCGGCCACCAGCGCGTTCTCCACGTTGAAATCGGCTCGCGGCAAGAACGACAAGCTGGCGCTTGTCAACGCGGCGGCGAGCATCCTGGTGGCGATCACCGGTGCGGCGCTGGCCGTGCGGGGTCTGCGGAAGGACGGGAAGGCATGACGTCGGTGCACGAGCTGATGGACTACGCCGAGGTCATCGAGCGCTTCGACCCGGTGCTGGGGTTGGAGGTGCACGTCGAGCTGCACACCAACACCAAGATGTTCTGCGGTTGCGCGAACGTCTTCGGCGGCGAGCCGAACACGCAGGTCTGCCCGACCTGCCTCGGCCTGCCCGGCGCGCTGCCCGCGCTCAACGGAAAGGCGGTGGAGTCGGCGATCCGGATCGGGTTGGCGCTCAACTGCGAGATCGCGGAGTGGTGCCGGTTCGCCCGGAAGAACTACTTCTACCCGGACATGCCGAAGAACTTCCAGACCTCGCAGTACGACGAGCCGATCGCGTACAACGGCTACCTGGACGTGACGCTGGACGACGGCTCGCTGTTCCGGGTCGAGATCGAGCGCGCGCACATGGAGGAGGACACCGGCAAGTCGCTGCACGTCGGCGGCGCGACCGGCCGTATCCACGGCGCCGAGCACTCGCTGCTCGACTACAACCGCGCCGGCGTGCCGCTGATCGAGATCGTGACGAAAACGATCTCGGGCACCGGCGAGCGGGCGCCCGAGGTGGCGCGCGCCTACGTCACGGCGTTGCGCGACCTGTTGAAGGCGCTCGACGTGTCGGACGTCCGGATGGACCAGGGTTCGCTGCGGTGCGACGCGAACGTGTCGCTGATGGCCAAGGACGCGACCGAGTTCGGCACGCGCACCGAGACGAAGAACGTCAACTCGCTGCGCAGCGTCGAGCGGGCGGTGCGGTTCGAGATGACCCGCCAGGCGGCGGTGCTGGTGGCCGGCGGCAAGGTCACCCAGGAGACGCGGCACTTCGACGAGTCCACGGGGAGCACTTCCCCAGGGCGCACGAAGGAGACGGCGGAGGACTACCGGTACTTCCCGGAGCCCGACCTGGTGCCGATCGCACCGTCCCGCGAATGGGTGGAGGAACTGCGCGGGACGCTGCCCGAGCTGCCGTGGGAGCGGCGCAAGCGGGTGCAGCAGGAGTGGTCGCTGACCGACGCCGAGCTGCGCGACCTGGTCAACGCCGGTGCGGTGGACCTGGTGGCGGCGACGGTGGACGCGGGCGTGACGCCCGCCGAGGCCCGGTCGTGGTGGGTGGCCTACCTGACCAAGGAGGCCAACAACCGCGGCGTCGAGCTGTCGGAGCTGGCCATCACGCCGGTGCAGATCGCCAGGGTGATCGGGCTGGTGAACTCCGGTGAGCTGACGAACAAGCTCGCCCGCGAGGTCGTCACCGGTGTGCTCGACGGTGAGGGCGAGCCCGAGGCCGTCATCGAGGCGCGGGGGCTGAAGGTCGTCTCGGACGACTCGGCGCTGGAGAAGGCGGTGGACGAGGCGCTGGCCGCGCAGCCCGACGTGGCGGCGAAGATCCGCGACGGCAAGGTCGCGGCGGCCGGTGCGATCGTCGGCGCGGTGATGAAGGCGACGAAGGGTCAGGCGGACGCGAAGCGCGTGCGTGAACTGATCATCGCCCGCTGTTCGTAGGGCGGGTGCAGGCGGGTTCGACGGCGGGGTGGGGCTTGCGACGCGAGCCCCACCCCGCCGCTGTTTTCCGGGGCCGGAGGGGCGGATTCCGGGTTGGGCGGTCCGGCTGGAGTCGCCTAATTGCGGCCCTCGGAGTGCCTGCACTCTGTTAACACATTCGCCCATTCGAGTGGTAACACTTCTCGAACTGCTGCTTCGGTGCTGGTCAGCGAGGCTCAAGATCGGGTTTCTGGTTGCTCTTAGTAAGTTTTTCTCTCATGGCTGCGTCCATCTGTGTCACGCTTGAGCCCATTCGGCAGAGGTCGGGGGGCCGGTCGAATGATCAAACAGACGCGGATGAAACCCCGAACAGGGGCCGTTGTAGGGGAGGGACAACGTCATGACTCGAAGTGACCCGAAGCTCGTCGCCGAGATCGACGCCACCGAGGACGAGGTCATCGACGCGGGGACCGGAACCGAAACCGGAACCGAAACCGAAGCCGAGCCGGGCGACGGCGGGGGTGTCGGGCCCACGGGCGGCCCCTACAAGCCGACCGACGACCCGCTGGTCAAGCCGATGGGCGGCCCGTACAAGCCGACCGACGACCCGCTGGTGAAGCCGACGGGCGGCCCCTACAAGCCGACCGACGACCCGGCGGCATCCACCCAGACGAAGTAATACCGTCAGTGACACAACGGTGACGGCGCACGAATGCCGCCGGCTCAAAGGCCGGCGGCATTCGCATGCCGACTGTGATCTCATATGAACGTGCCTGCGCAAACATCCGCTCGCAGACCACGCGGGACGCGCGGCTCCTCCAGACCGGTGCGCCCGGTCGCACTGGCCCGGCAGTTGCACCGGAGCGCGTTGGACGCGGCCACCGCCGACCGCCACCCGTCCGCCATCCGGCAGATGCGCAGGGGCCTGGCGCTGCTGGAGAACCCCGGGATCGACCCCCAGGAACGGCTCGAAGTCCGCGTCCGGCTGCTCAACACCCTGGCCTTCTGCCTCGCCGAGACGGGCAAGGTGGACGACGGCCTCACCCAGCTCGCCGGCGTCGACCAGGAACTCGCGGGCCTGCGCGACGAGGCGTTGAAAGCGCACCTGTCCACCAGGGTCAACCTCCAACGCGCCGCCCTGCTCTGCCGGGTCGGCCGCATCGACGAGGGCATCGCCCAGCTCGACCGGGAGATCGACCGCAGCGAACGACGCCTCGACGCGCACACCGACCCCGAAGCCGTCGACCTGCTCGCGGTCGCGCTGTCCAACCGGGGCAACGCGCACGGCGAGGTCCACCGCTACGACAAGGCCGTCCGCGACCTGAACCGCGCCGTCGAACTCGCCGACGCGCACGACCTGCCGTTGCGCGCCGCGATCGCGAAGCACGCCCTCGGCAACGCGGTGCAGCGCGCCGGCGACATCCCGAGCGCCCTGCGCCACTACCACGAGGCCAACCGGGCGTTCCAGGAACTCGAACCCGGCCTGCTGCTGCGCCTGCGCATCGACCAGGCCGAGGCGATGATCAGCGTCGGCCTGGCCGACGAGGCGGGCCGGCTGCTCGACGAGGTGCTGCCGGAACTGCGCCGCCAGCGCATCGGGCAGGACGTCGCCGAGGCCGAGCTGTTCCGCGCGGCGGCGGCGTTGCAGGACGGCGACCTCGTGCTGGCCAAGCGGATGGCGAACGCCGCGCAGCGCAAGCTGGTCCAGCGCGGCAGCCCGGCGTGGGCGGCGGTGGCCGGCCTGATCACGCTGCGGGTGGACGCGCTGCGCGCGCTGGAGTCACGGCGGCCGGCGGCCAGGGTGGTGGCGAAGGCGATCGAGCTGTCCGCCGAGCTGGCCGGGCTGAAGCTGCACGACCAGGCCGCGTTCGCCCTGGTGCTGGCGGCCCGGCTGGAGATCCGCCGCGGCGACCCGGACCGGGGCGCCGAGCTGCTGCGCAGCGTGCCCAAGTCCCGCCGGATCACGCCGATCGACCACCGGATGCTGCTGCGGCTGTGCCGGGCGGAACTGGCGCTGGCCCGCGGCAACCGGCGGGTGGCGTTGGCGCAGGCGAAGGCGGGCCTGGCCGAGCTGGGCCGGATGCGCGACCGGCTCGGTGGGCTGGAACTCGTCTCCGGCACCGCCGTGCACGGCCGTGAGCTGGGTGAACTCGCCGTGCGGCTGGTGCTGCAGGGCCGTGACTCGGCGGCCGACGCCAAGCGCCTGTTCGCCTGGTTGGAGCGCACCAGGGCCCAGCTGTACCGGTACGACCCGGCGGAATCCACTGTGGACTCCGAGGTGGGTGAGCGGATCACCGAGGTGCGCCGGTTGAGCCGCGCCCTGCTGCGCGCCCGCCTCGACGGCCTGCCGACCGCGGAACTGGAGGAGCGGCTCAAGGCCAGCCAGCGCGCCGCCACCCGGATGGGGTGGAGCGCCGGCCCGTGGGGCACACCGCGCCCGGTCGTCACGTCGGACGACGTGCTGGCCCGGTTGGGCGGGCGGGCGATGGTGAGCTTCGCGGTGTCCGGCGACGAGCTGGTCGCCGTCGTGCTGGCCGGCGTTCGGGTGCGCATGGTGCGCCTCGGGTCGGCCGCCGCCGTCACGGAGGGGGCCCGCCGCCTGCACGCCGACCTCAACGCGCTCGCCCCCGACCACCTCCCGCAGCCGCTGGCGGACGTCATCTCGGCGTCCGCGCGCCGTGAGGCGGAGAAGCTGGACCGACTGCTGCTGCAGCCGCTGGCCCCGATGATCGGTGACCGGGAACTGGTCGTCGTGCCGACGGGCGCGCTGTACGTGGTGCCCTGGGGCGTGCTGCCGATGTGCGCGAACCGGCCGACGACGGTCGTCCCGTCGGCCACCGCGTGGATTTCGGCGATCCGCGAGGAACGTGACGCGGCCAGCGGGGTGCTGCTGGTGCGCGGTCCCGGTCTGCAGGCCGCGCAAGGTGAGATCGACCGGCTCGCGGGCTACCACGGTGACGCGAAGCTGCTCGGCGTCACCGAGGCCAAGGTCGGCGCGGTGCTGGAGGCGTTGGACGGCGTGGAGCTGGCGCACATCGCCGCGCACGGCGAGCACGAGCCGGAGAACGCGCTGTTCTCCCGGCTGGAGCTGGTGGACGGCGCGATGTTCGCGCACGAGGTCGGCCGCGTCCGCCGGCCGCCGCACCAGGTCGTGCTGGCCGCGTGCGAGCTGGCGCTGAACCGCGTGCGTCCCGGCGACGAGCCGCTCGGGTTCGCCGGCGCCCTGCTGGCCGGCGGCGCGCGGACGGTGATCGCCGCGTCCAGCCGGGTGGGTGACGAGCCGTCGGCGGCGGCGATGGCCGACTTCCACCGCAACCTGGCCGGCGGCGCGTCACCGGCGGTCGCGCTGGCCGACGCGGTGGCGGTGGACCCGTTGCGTCGCCCGTTCGTGTGCCTGGGCTCGGGTTAACACGGCTGACCAGCCTTTCGACCGGTTGACCGGAGATCACTCCACCCACTACTCAGGGTGGAGGAGTTCTTCGGCGATCGATCGGAGGGGGCCCGGTGCGTTCGTTGTTGCTCACGGTGCTGCTGCTGGCCACGATGACCACACCCGCGACCGCCGCGCCCGCGGTCGGCCGGGCCGAGGAGCCGGGCAACGGCCCGGAGCGCAACCAGGTCGCCGCCGTCGACCCACCGCTGCACGCCACCGCGCGCGGCGACAACCGGCCGGACGCCAACCCCGGCTACCCGCGCCGCACCGAACTCCGCGTCTACCCGGAGGACCAGGCCGACAAGTCGATCAAGCTCGGTCTCGCGCCGTACCACTCGCTCGCCCCGCGCCTCAACGACCTCCAGCGCCGCAGCAACCGGGTGTCCGTCGAGGTCGTCGGCCAGTCGCAATCGGGACGCGACCTCTACCTGGTGACCCTCACCGCACCGGAGAGCCCGGCGGAGACCCGCAGGCAGGAGGCGTGGCGCGACCGGATCGAGAACGACCCGGTCGGCGCGCGCCGCGACGTCTTCCTGCGCAGCGGCTACAAGGCGCCGGTGTGGATCAACGCCAACATCCACGGCGACGAGTGGGAGGGCACCGACGGCGCGCTGCGGGTGATCGAGGACCTCGCCGTGACGAACGACCGTTCCGCGGTGGACTTCCTGCGGCGCAACCGGGTGTACGTGAACCTCACCGCGAACCCGGACGGGCGGGTGGCCGGGACGCGGGCCAACGCGGCCGGGTTCGACCTGAACCGCGATTTCGTCACGTCCTCGCAGCCGGAGTCGCGGGCGATGCGGGACGTGGTCAAGCGCATCCAGCCGCTGCTGATGCTGGACGAGCACGGGTACGTGTCGAACACGCTGATCGAGCCGACCACCCCGCCGCACGGCCAGAACTACGACTTCGACCTCTACATCAAGCACGGCTACGCGGGCGGCCTGCACATGGAGGACGCCGTGCAGGACCTCGGCCACCCGGAGGCGGCCAAGCCGGAGATCCCGTTCCGCGACTACGAGCCGGGCGTGTGGGACGGCTGGGCGCCGATCTACACCGCGCAGTACTCGATGTACCACGGCGCGGTGTCCTACACGATCGAGATTCCCATGCGAGTGAACCGGGGTGACTACACGACACAGCCGGTGACGGAACTGCGGCGGCGTTCGGCGATCAACACGGACGTCGTCGAGGCGACGATCCGCAGCGCGCTGACGTACGTGAAGGAGCACCGGGTTTCGATGCTGGACAACCAGATCGAGATGTTCCGCCGGGGGCTGGCGGGCGAGGCGCAGCGGTTCCTGCCGGACGGTCTCGTGCCGGGTTTCGGCCCCGAAGACCGCTACACCACGGAGTTCCCGCGCGCGTACGTCATCCCGGTCGGTGACGGCCAGCGTTCCGGACCCGCCGCGGCACGGTTGGTCGACCACCTGGTCGCGCACGACGTGCGGGTGACGCGAGCCGATCGCGGGTTCTCGCTCGGCGGTCGGGCGTACCCGGCCGGGTCGTACGTGGTCGACATGCACCAGCCGAAACGCGCGCTGGCCAACGTGATGCTGGAGGCCGGGCGGGACATCTCGGACAAGGTGCCGGTCATGTACGACATCAGCGGCTGGAGCCACCGGCTGCTGTGGGGCGCTTCGGTGGACATCGTGCGCGACGGGCGGGTGGACGTGCGCGGACGTGACGTGCAGGCGGCCTCGCCGACCGGATCGGTCCAGGCGGCCGTGGGCGGCGACCTCGCGCTGGCGTTGGCCGACAGCAAGGACGCGGCGGCGGTGAACGACCTGCTGGGACGCGGGCTGGAGCTGCGGCGGCAGGACGACGGCACGGTCGTGGTGCCCGCGTCGGCGCGGTCGGCGGCGGAGGAGGTGTCGGACCGGTACGGGGTGAGGTTCACCGCGGCCGGGCCGGGCGGGGTGCCGCTGCGGCGTCCCGTGGTGGCCGGCGCGGTGGCGGCGGACGAGCTGAAGGCGTTGCGGGACATGGGTTTCGACGTGCGGCCCGTGTCGACGGCGACGGTGAACGCCGGGCTCGACCTGTCCGGGGTGGACGTGCTGTTCGTGTCGTCGGGGTTGCGGTACGACCAGCTGAACGCCTCGGGCAAGGCGGCCGTGGACGGGTTCCTGGCGCGCGGTGGCGTGGTGACGCGCGGTGCGACGGGCGCGCGGTTCAACGCCGACGCCGGGGTGCTGCCGGTGCGGGCGGTCGCGGGCCGGGAGGACGCGAACGGTGTCGTGTCGGTGGTGGACGAATCGGGCGCGGTCGGCCACTCGTTCGTGTACGCGCCGCACTGGTTCACCGACCTCGGGCCGGGGGTGAGCGCGCGGCAGCGTTACCAGGACCTGGTCGCGGGGCACTGGATCGCCCGCGCCGACGGGTCGGGCGGCCAGGAGCAGGCGGCCGGCCAGGCGGCGGTCGTGGCGGGCACGTCACCGCGCGGCGCCCGAGCGGTGCTGTTCGGCACCGAACCACTCTTCCGCGACCACCCGAAGGGGTTGTACTGGCAGGTGGCGGACGCCATCTACCGCACCGCGGCCCCGTCGGCGGCCGGCTGACCGCCTGACGGTCAGCCGTCAGTCCCTACCGCCCGGCCCACCCGTGGGGCGCACGAGGATCGCCACGCGGTCGTCGCTGGAGACCGGCGTGCCGCCCGGCTTCTTGTTCACCGTGCCGACCAGCGTCGCCGTGTCGTCCAGCATCACCAACGGGCCCAGCCGGCCGAAGCCGTCCTCGCCGTTCCCGGTCACCTCGGGCTTGCCGGTGAAGCTGCCGTCCGGGTTCATCGGCAGGTTGAGCAGGCCGGGCGTGTTGCCGCCGGCCGCCACCATCACCATGTCCGTGAACGAAGCGCACCCGCCGACCCCCGGCCGGTCCGGCCACGACCACGCCGGGTCGCCCAGCGCCTTGCCCGCCTCGACCCGGTACAGCAGGTCGGCCGACGCGCCGACGTCGGTCACCCACGTCTTCGTGCCGTCACCCGACACGCACAACCCACCCGGCGACTTCAGCCCGCTCGCCAGCACCCGCGACCCCGCCGTCGGGTTGCCGCGCGCCGGCTGCCCGGCGCCGTCGATCCGCAGCACCTTCCCGGCCGGCGAGTTCGGGTCGGCGGCCAGCGCCGGGTTGCCCGCGTCACCCGTCGCCACCAGCAACGCACCGGTGCGGTCGTAGGCCAGCACGCCCCGGTTGCCGCTCGGGCCCTTCGGGATACCGGTCAGCACCGGCTTCGGCACGTCACCCGGCGCGATCCGCATCACCCGGTTGTCGGTCGCCGTCGTCAGGTACACGTAGACCAGCTGGTCCTCGGGGTACGTCGGCGACAGCGTGAGCCCGCTGAGCCCGCCGTCCCCGGACGCGTCCACCTCGAACTTCGCCACCTCGACCGGGGGGACGTCCTTGGTCACCTTGAGCAGCCGCCCGGTGGCGCGCTCGGTCGCCAGCGCCGTCACCGCGCCGGTCGTCTGGTTGACGTCGGTCAGCGCCACCCCGGACACCGGGTCCAGGCACGTCGCGATCACGGTCGGGTTGAAGTCGGTGCAGCCCTGCGGCGGCGGCACGGGCGTCGGCGGCTGGCCGCCGGGCTGCTGGCCCTGGGCCGGGCCCTTCGGCAGCTCGCCCGGCAGTTCGGGCACCGGCCCGGCCTGCGGCGTCAGCTGCTGGGCCGCGCTCCACCCCGCCGGTCCCGGCTGCTCGGGGAAGCTCGCGCAGCCCGCGGCCAGCAGGCCGAGGGCCGACCCGATCAGCACTCCACGCAGTCGCGACACGAGACCCAGGTTAGGCGCGCGGCCGTGAACGCGAGGTGAGCGGCCCGTCGACGTCGTCGTGCACGGCCCGCTGCACGGCGTCCACCCGGTCGAGCAGGAGTTCCAACTCCTCCACCACCACCTGCGGGTCCTCCAGCGGCAGGAAGTGCGTGTTCGGCAGCATCCGCACCCTGGCCTGCGGCAACCCGGCGACCGGGCCGACCACCCCGTCCGCCGACGCGAGCAGGTCGTACCGCCCGGCCAGCACCGTTGTGGGGCACGTCACGCCGGTCAGGTCCAGCCGGGGCGTGCGGCCCAGGGCCAGCGCGAGCGTGAAGTACCAGCCCCAGTCGTGCTTGAGGTACCGCCGCAGCGACGAGGTCAACGGCCCGCCGACGTCCGGCACCGGCACCCGGTGCAGCACCGCGTCCAGCAGCGGCCCGGCCACCTTCAACGCCGTCGCGCTCGACACCCCGATCAGCCGCCGCAGCTCCACCGGCACACCGGGCAGCCCGAGCACGCCCGCGAACGTGTCACCCGGCGCGCCCGTCACCAGCATCAGGCCGCTGACCCGGTCCGGGTGCCGCAACGCCAGCTCGGCGGCCACCGTCGCGCCCATCGACCAGCCCACCACCACGCACTGCCCCACGTCACCGTCGTCCAGCACGGCCAGCGCGTCGGCGACGTGGTCGGCCAACTCGACGCGGCGCGGGTCGGCGGGCCGGCCGGACCCCAGGGTGCCGCGGTGGTACCAGCTGTGCACCCGCGCCGACGGCAGCTCCGGCCACAGCGTCGGCACCGCTCCCAGACCGGGGCTCAGGAGCACGTCCGGCCCGTCGGCGTCGGTGCGCCACAACCTGATCCGCGTGCCGTCCGCGGAGAAGACGTCGTGCTCCCGCATGGCGGCAAGTGTGCCGTAACGTGCGAACCCGTGAGCCTCACCGTTCTGGTCCCCGATGATCTCGGTGTCCGCGCGCTGTCCGACGTGGAGGGTGTGCGGCCCGTCCGCTACGAGCCGGGGCAGCCGCTCCCCGCCGAAGCCGCGCAGGCGGAAGTCCTGGTGCCGAAGTTCCTCCACGGCACCGATCCGCGTGACGTGTTCGCGCAGTTGCCGTCGCTGAAGCTGGTGCAGCTGCTGTCGGCGGGCGCCGAGCGGTTCGTCGGCGTCGTGCCCGGCGGCGTGATGCTGTCGACGTGCCGGGGCGCGCACGGCGGCAGCACGGCGGAGTGGGCGATCGGCGCGCTGCTCGCCATCTACCGCGACTTCCCGGTGTTCGAGCGGGCCCGGCAGGAAGGGCGCTGGGACTACCACGCCACGGAGACGTTGCAGGACAAGAAGGTGCTCGTGGTCGGCGCGGGCGACCTGGGCGAGCAGTTCCGGCGTCGGCTGGAGCCGTTCGACGCGACCGCGACCATAGTCGGCCGCACCGCGCGGCCCGGTGTGCACGGCGTGGACGAGCTGCCCGACCTGCTGGGCGGTTTCGACGCGGTGCTGGTCGTGGTGCCGCTGACCGAGGAGACCACCGGGATGGTGGACGCGAAGTTCCTGTCCCGGATGAAGGACGGCGCGATCCTGGTCAACGCGGCGCGTGGCGCGGTGGTCGACACGGACGCGTTGCTGGCCGAGCTGACGTCGGGACGGCTGCGCGCGGCGCTGGACGTGACCGAGCCCGAGCCGCTGCCGTCCGACCATCCACTGTGGACTGCGCCGGGTCTTTTCCTCACGCCGCACGTGGCCGGCAGCTGCACCGGGCACGCCGAGCGCGCGTACGCCGTGGTGGCCGCCGAGGTCGCCCGCTTCGCCCGCGGTGAGCAGCCGGTGAACCTGGTCAAGGGCGAATATTAGACTATTCGGGTGAACCTGCACAGCTGAACGGACGCTCGCGGTCGTCCTCCGAACCTCCTAACGTGCGGGTGCGTGGCTACTCACGACGACCGCTCGAGGGCTTCGAGCGGCTACTCCGACGACGGGTTCTACTCCACGAGTGGCGTGGGCGGAGGAGTGCACCACTTCGACGACGGCACCCAGACGATCAAGAGCGACACCTACGACAAGGACACCTCGAGCTTCGACTCGACCGGGTACACGCCGATCACCGACCTGGACGAGAAGCCCGTCTCGCACTACGACTCCTTCGAGGACGAGGAGCGCAAGCGGTTCGGCTGGACCGGCAGCGCCGACCTCGGCCTGCTGGCGCTGAGGCTGGTGTTGGGCGGCGCGTTCGTCCTGCACGGGTTGCAGAAGGTGTTCGGCCTGTTCGGCGGGCCGGACATCGACGGGTTCGCGCAGAACCTCCAGTCGAGCGGGTTCCGGGAGGCGCGCATCCTGGCTTGGGTCACCGGCGTGACCGAGCTGGGCGGGGGCGCGCTGCTGGTCCTCGGCCTGTTCACGCCCCTCGCGGCGGCCGGTGTGCTCGGCGTGATGGCCAACGTCATCGCGCTGAAGTACCGGGGCGGGTTCTTCCTGCCCGACGGCGTGGAGCTGGAGGTGGCGTACGCGGCGATGGCGTTCGGCGTCCTGTTCGCCGGCCCCGGTCGCGCGGCCATCGACTACAACCGGAGCTGGTTCCGCCACCCGCTGCTGGCCGGGTTCATCTGCCTGGTGATCGCAGCCGGCGCGACGGCAGCAACCCTCTACGTCTTCCGTTAAATGGCCGCTGCTCCGCAGACGGCGGCTCGGTCGCCTGGAAGTCGATCGTTCGCGCCTGATTTCCCGACGATCGAAAAGCGTGATCGCCGGGAAATGAGTCGCGAACGATCGACGCGACCTCGCGCGGTGGTCGCCTTCCCGCGAAGACCGGTCACCGGGCCGCTGGCCGGGTGGGCGGTGTTCCTCGCCTCACTCGGTCTCGCCTGGCTACTCCACAGGTCCTGAACAGCGGAAACCGGCCGACGGACTGTCCGCCGGCCGGTTTTCCCGAGACTCGCCTACTTGTTGACGTCCCGCACCGCGCCCGTCGAGGCGTCGGTCGCCATCCGGGCGTAGGCGCGCAGCGCGGCGGTCACCGGGCGGACCCGGTCCACCGGCTGCCACGGCCGCTCGGACGCCTCCATCTTGGCCCGCCGCTCGGCCAGCACCATCTCGTCCACCAGCAGCTCCAGCCGCCGCTCGTGGATGTCGATCAGGATCCGGTCGCCGTCCTGGACCAGGCCGATGACGCCGCCGCCCGCCGCCTCCGGCGAGACGTGGCCGATGGACAGGCCCGACGTGCCGCCGGAGAACCGGCCGTCCGTGATCAGCGCGCACTTCCTGCCCAGGCCCGCGCCCTTGAGGAACGCGGTCGGGTGCAGCATCTCCTGCATGCCCGGACCGCCCGCGGGGCCCTCGTAGCGGACCACGAGGACGTCACCCGGCTGGATCTCCTTCTTCAGGATCGCCGAGACGGCCTCCTCCTGGGACTCCACCACCCGCGCCGGTCCCTCGAAGTGCCACAGCTCCTCGTCGATGCCCGCGGCCTTGATCACCGCGCCGCGCTCGGCCAGGTTGCCGTGCAGCACGGCCAGGCCGCCGTCCTTGGTGTACGCGTGCTCGACGTCGCGGATGCAGCCGCCGGCCGCGTCCGTGTCGAGCTTCGACCACCGGTTGGACGTGGAGAACGCCTGCGTCGTGCGCACACCACCTGGTGCGGCGTGGAACAGCTCCAGAGCGCGCTCGGACGGCGACTCAGCGCGGATGTCCCACTCGCCCAACCACGACGCGATGTCCGGGCTGTGCACGGTGTGCACGTCCTCGTTGAGCAGACCGCCGCGCCAGAGTTCACCCAGCAGGGCCGGGATTCCACCCGCCCGGTGGACGTCTTCCATGTGGTAGTCCGAGTTCGGCGACACCTTCGACAGGCACGGCACCCGCCGGCTCACCGCGTCGATGTCCGCCAGCGTGAAGTCGATCTCGCCCTCCTGCGCGGCGGCGAGGATGTGCAGCACGGTGTTCGTGGAGCCGCCCATCGCCATGTCCAGCGCCATGGCGTTCTCGAACGCCTTGCGGTTGGCGATCGAGCGCGGCAGCACCGACTCGTCGTCCTGCTCGTAGTACCGCCTGCACAGCTCCACGACCGTGCGGCCGGCCTCGGCGAACAGCTCGCGGCGCGCGGAGTGCGTGGCCAGCGTGGAGCCGTTGCCCGGCAGCGCCAGGCCCAGCGCCTCGGTGAGGCAGTTCATCGAGTTCGCGGTGAACATGCCCGAGCACGAACCGCAGGTCGGGCACGCGGACCGCTCGACCTCGGTCAGCCCGGCCTCGTCCACGTCCGGCGACGCGGACGCGGAGATCGCGGTGATCAGGTCGGTCGGCGCGACGGCCACGCCGTCCACCACGACCGCCTTGCCCGCCTCCATCGGTCCGCCCGAGACGAACACGACCGGGATGTCGAGCCGCATCGCGGCGTTCAGCATGCCGGGGGTGATCTTGTCGCAGTTGGAGATGCACACGATCGCGTCGGCCTGGTGCGCGTTGACCATGTACTCGACCGAGTCGGCGATGATCTCCCGCGACGGCAGCGAGTAGAGCATCCCGCTGTGCCCCATGGCGATGCCGTCGTCCACCGCGATCGTGTGGAACTCGCGCGGCACCCCGCCCGCCTCGCGAATCGCCTCGGCCACGATGTCCCCGAGGTCGCGCAGGTGCACGTGCCCCGGCACGAACTGCGTGTAGGAGTTGGCGATGGCCACGATCGGCTTGCCGAAGTCGCTGTCGGTCATACCGGTCGCGCGCCAGAGCGCGCGAGCACCCGCGGCGTTGCGCCCGTGGGTCGTGGTGCGGGAACGGAGCGGTGGCACGGCTCCTCCAGGAAGTCTCTCTGCCAAGTGATTCGCGAACGGCGCGCGGGGGTTGGGCGCGAGGGGTGGGAGCGGTGCCTCAGAGGTTACTCCGCCGCAACGCGCCGATGACCAGCACGGCGGCGAGCGCGAGTGTGATGACGTGCACGGCCGTGCACCACAGGCAGATCTTGCCGATGAGCAGGAACTCGGCCGCGACGAGGTAGACCACGAACAGCACGCCGACGCCGACCGACGCCAGCCTGGCCCAGTGCAGGGCCTCGTTGCGCCAGGCGAACGGCAGGCACGCGACGGTCAGGAACGCGAAGAACGCCAGGCCCAGGACCGCGACCGGGATACCGAGCAGTTCCGACTGCTCACTGGTCGTGACCGTGCCGCAGTCGATGACCTCGCCTTCGGCGCACAACAGGGCGCCCGCGGTGAAGTGCGCGATGGTGAGGTAGGTCGAGACGGCCAGGCCCGCCAGCGACAGCGCCAGGCTGACGACCGGCACCCAGCTCAAGGTCCGCGTGTTCGAACTCACTCTTCAGACTTTAGGGACGGCGGCGTTGTGTCCTGGTCAGGGACGGGGCGCGCCGGAGTGGAGCCACTCTCCTCTGTGACCTCTTCGGTGACCTCGGTCTCCACGTCGGCAGGCGCCTCGGCCGGCTCATCGGCGGCCTTCGGGTCGGGGATGCGGCCACCGCTCACCGCGGCCAGCGCGGGCAGGTGACCGGCCCGGACGGCAGGTAGCCGGACCAGCGAGTCGTCGGTCAGCACGGCGCTCAGCCACCCCCTGGGCGTGACTTTGATCGCCTTCACGTCCGCCCACGCCACCTCACGCCGACCGAACGTCGAACGCGCTACCAATCGCTCGCGGTCCACCGTGGTCCGGTTGCGCAGCACCCACACCGCGAACGCCGCCGGCAGCAGGTAGACGGCCTGCAGACCGGGCGCGGCGAACGCGAACGGCGTCGCGCCGATCGCGGCGAGACCGGCGGCGAGCAGGGCGGGGGTGGGGATGCGGAACACGACCTTCGGCACCCCGGAGATGCTGCCACCGGTCGTCCGAGCGGGTGACTTCGGCCCACGTCCACGCACCCGGGGACTTCCACCATCCGGGAGCGTCGTCCCGCAGAGTTGACGCTCCGCACCCGGTGCGGTTAACGTCAGCGCCATGCAGCGCAACCTCGTTCTCGTACTTCCCAGGCGCGTCGACGCCTAGGCATTCGAGCTTGCGTCGACGCGCGACCCTCGTACGACCCGTTCGGGTTGGCGAGGGTTTTTTCGTGCCCGGACCGTGCATTCTCCTTACCCACGAGGCAGACAGATGACCAGCGCAACCTCGCGACCGGCTCCCGGTGAGCCTCCGTCGCCCCGCCCTGGACCGCGGCCGAAACCGGCCCCGCCGAGCGGCGCTCCCATCCGCGTGACCGGTGCCCAGGCCCTCGTCCGCTCACTGGAAGCGGTGGGCTGCGAGGTGGTCTTCGGCATTCCCGGCGGCACGATCCTGCCTGCCTACGACCCGCTCCTCGACTCCACCAAGGTGCGCCACATCCTGGTCCGCCACGAGCAGGGCGCGGGCCACGCCGCGACCGGGTACGCCCAGGCCACCGGCAAGGTCGGTGTCTGCATGGCGACCTCGGGCCCCGGCGCGACGAACCTCGTCACGCCGCTCGCGGACGCCAACATGGACTCCGTCCCGGTGGTCGCCATCACGGGTCAGCAGTCCCGGCCGCTGATCGGCACCGACGCGTTCCAGGAAGCCGACATCTGCGGCATCACGATGCCGATCACCAAGCACAACTTCCTCGTCACCGACGCCGCGGACATCCCGCGCGCCATCGCCGAGGCGTTCCACCTGGCCTCCACCGGCCGACCCGGTCCCGTCCTGGTGGACATCCCCAAGGACGTGCTCCAGGAGATGACCTCGTACTCCTGGCCGCCGGAACTGCGCCTGCCCGGTTACCGGCCGACGACCCGGCCGCACGGCAAGCAGGTGCGCGAGGCCGCGAAGCTGATCGCCGCGGCCCGCCGTCCCGTGCTCTACGTCGGCGGCGGCGTGATCAAGGCCGAGGCGTCGCCCGAACTGCTGGAGCTGGCCGAGTCCACCGGCATCCCGGTGGTCACCACGCTGATGGCGCGCGGCGCGTTCCCCGACTCGCACCCGCAGCACCTGGGCATGCCCGGTATGCACGGCACGGTGTCGGCGGTCGCCGCGATGCAGAAGTCGGACCTGCTGATCGCCCTCGGCGCGCGGTTCGACGACCGGGTCACCGGGAAGCTGTCCACGTTCGCGCCGGACGCGCAGGTCGTGCACGCCGACATCGACCCGGCGGAGATCTCCAAGAACCGCCGCGCGGACGTCCCGATCGTGGGCGACTGCAAGGAGATCATCGGCGAGCTGGTCGACGCGGTCCGGGTGGAGAAGGAGAACGCGGCCCGCGCGGTCGACCTGACGCCCTGGTGGGCCCAGATCAACGCGCTGCGCGAGACGTTCCCGCTGGGCTACGACTGGCCCGAGGACGGCACGCTGTCGCCGCAGTACGTGATCGAGCGGATCGGTGTGCTGACCCCGGCGGACACCCTGTTCACCGCGGGCGTCGGCCAGCACCAGATGTGGGCGGCGCAGTTCGTGAAGTACGAGACGCCGCGCACGTGGATCAACTCCGGCGGCCTCGGCACGATGGGGTACGCGGTGCCCGCCGCGATGGGCGCGAAGGCCGGTGTGCCGGACGTCCAGGTGTGGGCGATCGACGGCGACGGCTGCTTCCAGATGACCAACCAGGAGCTGGCCACCTGCGCCATCGAGGGCATCCCGATCAAGGTCGCCGTGATCAACAACGGCAACCTGGGCATGGTCCGCCAGTGGCAGACCCTGTTCTACGGCGAGCGCTACTCCAGCACCGACCTGGGCACGCACAAGCACCGCATCCCCGACTTCAAGCTGCTCGCCGAGGCGTACGGCTGCGCCGGCCTGCGGGCCGAGTCGCGCGACGAGGTCGACGCGGTCATCCAGAAGGCCATGGAGATCAACGACCGGCCGGTCGTCATCGACTTCGTGGTCGGCAAGGACGCCCAGGTGTGGCCGATGGTCGGCCCGGGCACCGGCAACAGCGAGATCATGGCCGCGCGTGGCATCCGCCCGCTGTTCGACGAGGACGAGTGACGATGACGAGGCACACCCTGAGCGTTCTGGTCGAGGACAAGCCCGGTGTCCTCGCCCGGGTGGCGGGCCTGTTCTCCCGGCGCGGCTTCAACATCGAGTCGCTCGCCGTCGGCCGCACCGAGCACCCCGACATCTCCCGGATGACCATCGTGGTCTCGGTCGACGAGCTGCCGCTGGAGCAGGTGACCAAGCAGCTCAACAAGCTCATCAACGTCATCAAGATCGTCGAGCTGGAGCCCGCCGCGTCGGTTCAGCGGCAGCTCCTGCTCGTCAAGGTGCGCGCCGACGCGACGGTGCGCAGCCAGGTCCTGGAGACGGTGCAGTTGTTCCGCGCGAAGGTGGTGGACGTCTCGCCCGAGGCGGTCACGGTCGAGGCCACCGGCACGTCTGAGAAGCTCGACGCGCTGCTGCGGATGCTGGAGCCCTACGGGCTCCGCGAGATCGTCCAGTCCGGCATGGTCGCCATCGGCCGTGGCGCCCGCTCCATCACCGCGACCGCGGTGCGCTGATTTTCCGGTTCCGAGGAAGGAAGTACCACCAGTGAGCGTCGAGATCTTCTACGACGACGATGCCGACCTGAGCATCATCCAGGGGCGCAAGGTCGCGGTCATCGGCTACGGCAGCCAGGGCCACGCGCACGCGTTGAGCCTGCGCGACTCCGGCGTCGACGTCCGGATCGGCCTCCCCGAGGGCTCGAAGTCCCGCGCCAAGGCCGAGGAGGAGGGCCTGCCGGTCGGCACGCCCGCCGAGGTTTCGGCCGAGGCCGACCTGATCATGATCCTGGCGCCGGACACCGCGCAGCGGCACATCTACGCCAACGACATCGCGCCGAACCTCAAGGACGGCGACGCGGTCTTCTTCGGCCACGGCTTCAACATCCGCTACGGCCTGATCACCGTGCCGTCCAACGTGGATGTCGCCATGGTCGCCCCGAAGGGTCCGGGCCACCTGGTCCGCCGCCAGTTCGTGGACGGCAAGGGCGTGCCCGCGCTGATCGCGGTCGAGCAGGACGCCTCCGGCAACGCGCAGGCGTTGGCGCTGTCCTACGCCAAGGGCATCGGCGGCACTCGTGCGGGCGTCATCAAGACGACGTTCAAGGAGGAGACCGAGACCGACCTGTTCGGTGAGCAGGCGGTGCTGTGCGGTGGCGCGTCCGCGCTGGTGCAGGCCGGTTTCGAGGTGCTGACCGAGGCCGGTTACGCGCCCGAGGTCGCCTACTTCGAGTGCCTCCACGAGCTGAAGCTGATCGTGGACCTGATGTACGAGGGCGGCATCGCCCGGATGCGGTACTCCATCTCCGACACCGCCGAGTACGGCGACCTCACCCGGGGCCCGCGCGTCGTCACCCCGTCGGTGAAGGAGGAGATGCGCAAGATCCTGGGCGAGATCCAGGACGGCACGTTCGCCACCGAGTGGGTGAACGAGGACGACGCCGGCCGCGGCAACTACAAGAAGTTGCAGCAGGAGGGCGAACAGCACCCGATCGAGGAGGTCGGCAAGAAGCTGCGCGGCCTCATGTCGTGGGTCGACCGCCCCATCACCGAAACGGCCTGAGACCAGCTGTTTCACCCATCGGAGCCCGCAGTGTTCTCGAACGCTGCGGGCTCCGGTATACCTAGGTGCCATGACCGACAGCGCGCCCATCTACGACGACAAGGCCCATGTCCGGGGCAACCTCGACCTCACCGGCGCCGAGTGGATCCGCAGCGACGAAGGCGCGGAGGAGGAAGAGGAGCACGTCGAGATCGCGTTCGTCGAGCACACCGACGGCGTGACGTACACGGCGATGCGCAACTCCGCCCACCCCGAGGGCCCGGTCCTGGTCTTCACGCCCGCCGAGTGGGAGGCGTTCATCCTCGGCGTCAAGGACGGCGAGTTCGACGAACCCTGGTGATGCAGGTGCCCGCCGGGGCACTTCGAGTTCCCCGGGATGAGTTCGACTCCGCTTCGTATCTGAAGCGATCCGGGTAAGCCGGTTCCTCGGGCGGGGGCCGTTCGGGTGGGTTGCGGTTGATTCGAACGGGCCCGTCCAACCTCGCCCGGCGCCACCGCAATGGCCTGCCGGCGCTGTGTGGCACTACCACGGGCTTCCCCGGCGCGGTCGTGGTCGACGCGGACCGGGTGGAAGGACCGCGGTTCTCCGGACCGATGACTTTCCCGTCCGCGGCTGGGCGTCTGCCCGTCGGGATCTGGATCTGCTCGCGGGGCACCCGTCGGATTTGACCTGAAGTCAGTCCAGGGCCGCTGGGATGACCGCTGCGCCTGGCTGCTCGCCGCACCTTCTCGGTCAGTGGGTGAACCGGCCGAGCCACGGGTGCGCGTAGGGCGGTGGGTGAACAGGGGTGTTGCAGGACACGTTGGTTTCGTGAAGGGCGTGGTGGGCCGCGGGCAAGTAGAGGCGTGACAAGGATGACCGCGAATTCAGCCGGCCCCGGCCCGGGGCCGCCGCTCGGGGATGGCCTGGATCTGTCGGGGCCGGATCCGAGGTCGGTGTTCGGGCGGCTCTTCGACGAGCACGCCGGGTCGTTGCACGCTTACCTGGCTCGTCGGGTCGGGGACCAGACGGCTGATGACCTGGTGTCGGAGACGTTTCTGGTGGCGTTGCAGCAACGGCACACCTACGACCCGGCTCGGGCTGGGGTGCGGCCGTGGTTGTACGGGATTGCCGGCAACCTGCTGCGGCGGCATGTGCGGCAGGAGGTTCGGGGCTGGCAGGCCAGGGCCCGGATGGTGGGGTCGGAGCGGGTGCAGGCGGAGTCGCCTGAGGTCCGCACGACCGAGCGGGTCACCGCGCAGCAGCAGGTCCGGCAGCTGGCCGGTGCGCTGGCCGCGCTGGAGCCCGGGGACCGGGACGTGCTGCTGCTGACTTCGTGGAGTCGTCTGAGCTCGACCGAGGTGGCCCAGGCCTTGGGCATCCCGGTGGGCACGGTCTACTCGCGCCTGCACAGGGTGCGCCGGTGGCTGCAGTCACACAGTTCTGTCGCGACCAGTGGAATGGAGGACGGCGATGCGTGACGGGGATCGGGCCGGGATGCGGCAGGTGTGGACCGAGGACGAGCTCGACCGCGCGCTGGCCGGACTGTACATGGACATCAAGACTGATCAACGGGGTCTGGCCGGGGTGCGGGAGAACCTGATGGCGGCCGCGGACGGCCAGGCCCAGCCGCGGCTGGGCCTGGTGGAGACCGGCACGGTCGAGATCGGGGAGGGTGCGCGTCGGCGGCGGCCGTTGCGCCGCTGGTTGGCCGCGGCGGCCGCGGTCGCGGTGCTCGCGACCGGGGGTGTGTTCGCACAGACGGTGTTGTTCTCCGCCGACACCGCCACCGCCCAAGCGCAGGAGGCGTTGACCAGCGCCGCCGATGTCGCCGCGCGGGCCGACGATCCGGTGTTGGCGGGCGGCCAGTACCGCTATGTGGCCACCCATGCCTGGTGGATCAAGACGACGGGCGCGGAGAGCAGGAGCTTTTCCTTCCTCAACGAGAACCTCGTCGAGACTTGGATTCCCGCCGATCCGAACGGGGAGTGGCTGCAGCGGCGCCGGGAGACCGGCAACCGCAAGTGGGTGAAGGGCACCGAGGCCGAAGCCCGTGCGGCCGGGGCCGTGATCGAGGAGATGCCGTGGCCGGAGCAGCGCGCCAAGGGCGGCGACTTCGTCCAGGGCGCTCCCGAGCACGGGAACTGGCAGTTCCCCGAACCGGAGTTCCTCGCCGGCCTGCCCACTGACCCCGAGCAGTTGTACGAAAGGCTGCGTGAGGACAGCGGCGGCGGTATGCAATCCCTGGTCTACGCCGCGGACGCGTTGCGCACCGGTCTGATGCCCGCCGCGGCCCGCGCGAACCTGCTGCGGGCGTTGGCCCACCTCCCCGGACTGGACGTCACCGACCGCGCCGCCGATCTCGACGGCCACAAGGGCGTGGCGCTGGGCATCTCCGAGGGCGGAGAGCGCCAGGAGATCATCCTCGACCCCGGCACCGGCGAGGTGATCGGGGAACGCAAGGTGTCCGACTCGATGTTCGCCGACATCCCGAAGGGCACCGTCACCAGCTACTCCTCCATCACCACGGCGGTGGTCGACCGCATCGGCGCCGAACCCACCCGCTGATCCGAAGCATTCTGGTGGTGGGCGCGACGAAAAGCCCACCACCAGAATGTCATCGGTTGGTCGGCAGTCGAGGCGTTCGCACCCTCCTCGCGGCATGGGGCAGCGCGGAGTGCCGCAACTGGTGCAGTTCCCACGGTCCGCCGGGCAGCTTCCCGGTGGCTTGCTCGAAGCGTTCGGCCGCCCACCGGTAAGACAACCGCGCCCGAACGCCGTCCGCTCAGGTCCCGCCGTTCCAGTAGCGCCGCAGGGAACCGACCAGGCAGTCGCAGTGGAGTTCGGTGTACCCGCAGGCCCAGCACTCCCGGGAGTGGGCGTTGCGGATGTGGGCCTGTTGGGCCTCGTACCCGCTGTACGTCGCCGAGCACAGGTGGCAGTGCGTGACGCGGACCGCGGCCGGCCGGTGCACGACCGGCCGGGTGGCCGCCACCGGCGCGATCGGCCTGGCGAGTTGCAGTGCGGCCGGTCGGGCCGCCAGGGGTAGGCCGAGTTCGAGCCGCCGCCCGCCGAGCACGGCGGTGTGCCCGGTGCCGGCGGTGAACGGGTCGGGCCGCGCGAACAGCACGGCGCGCTGTCCGGCGAACGCGCCCAGCGAGTAGGTGCCGTGCGGGACCGTCACGTCCACCCGCTCACCGATCCGCGCGGGCACCACGAGCCGGCCACCGGGAATCCCGCCGGCGGCCGGGGTGTGGTTGGTCACCACCAAGCCGACGGGGTCGCCCGTGCGCAGCCCTTGGCGCCGGGCCGAGTCGGTGAGGCTCGCGTTGAGCGACAGGACGCCCTGCCGGGTGGTGGGCGTCGCGCGCAACGCGGGCAGGGAAACCGCCTGGCCGGACGCGTTCACCGCCTGCGCCGGGCCGCCGTACGAGTCGAACAGCAGCTCGCGGCGGGTGAAGAGGTACTGCGCCAGGAACGCCACCGGCGGGCCCCACGGGCCCAGCACGAGCGTCGACACCAACTGCACCGCCATCGTGGTGCCCTCGGTCCACTCCCTCGACGTCGGTCGCCAGCTGATCGGCTGCTGGTCCGTCATGCCACCCCCATCGTCACCCGGCGCCGCTCCCCGGCCGTCGGCCGGAACGGGTTGTCGGTCATGTGGGACCCGATGCCGGGGACGCCACGGGTGATACGGCCGTGACCGGGCGTCAGCCGAAAAGTGGCCGCCCCGACACCGGGCATCCGCCCCGGTGACCGGGAGGTGCCCTCGCAGGACGCGCGTACCGGGTTCCAGCAGGTGAAACGCGAGACCCGGGTGTCAACCGCCGAGCGGACGCTGACTATGCTCGTTAACAACCCGGACACATTGCCGTGGCCGGCCGGCGCGGGTGACGACCTGCTCGACGGCCCCCGCGCTCCCCACCTGATCACACCACCGGGAGCGACGTCCGTGACCAAGCCCGTTGTCCTCATCGCCGAGAAGCTCGCACCGTCCGTTCTCGACGTCTTCGGTGATGGCATCGAGGTGCGCCACGTCGACGGCACCGACCGTCCCGCGCTGCTCGAAGCCGTCGCCGACGCCGATGCCCTCCTGGTCCGCTCCGCCACCAAGGTCGACGCCGAGGTCCTCAAGGCGACCACCAAGCTGAAGGTCGTCGCCCGCGCGGGCGTGGGCCTGGACAACGTCGAGGTGCCCGCCGCCACCGAGCGCGGCGTGATGGTGGTCAACGCACCCACCTCGAACATCGTCAGCGCCGCCGAGCACGCGGTCGCCCTGCTGCTGGCCACCGCCCGGCAGATCCCCGCCGCGCACGCCACCCTCCAGAACCACGAGTGGAAGCGCAGCAAGTTCAACGGCGTCGAGATCAACGGCAAGACCGTCGGCGTGGTGGGCCTGGGCAAGATCGGCCAGCTGTTCGCCGCCCGCATCGCCGCCTTCGGCACCACGCTGATCGCCTACGACCCGTACGTCAGCGCCGCCCGCGCCGCCCAGCTGGGCATCGAGCTGGTCTCCCTGGAGGAGTTGCTGGAGCGCGCCGACGCGATCTCGATCCACCTGCCGAAGACCCCGGAGACCAAGGGCCTCATCGGCGCCGAGCAGCTGGCCAAGGCCAAGCGCGGCGTGATCATCGTCAACGCCGCCCGCGGCGGTCTCATCGACGAGCAGGCGCTGGCCGACGCGGTCAAGGAGGGCCAGGTCGGCGGCGCGGGCATCGACGTGTTCTCCACCGAGCCCACCACCGACAGCCCGCTGTTCGGCCTGCCGAACGTCGTCGTCACCCCGCACCTGGGCGCGTCCACCACCGAGGCGCAGGACCGGGCGGGCACGGACGTGGCCAAGTCGGTGCTGCTCGCGCTGGCGGGCGACTTCGTGCCGGACGCGGTGAACGTGCAGGGCGGCGGCGTGGTCGGCGAGGAGGTCCGCCCGTACCTGCCGCTGGTGCAGAAGCTGGGCACGGTCGTCGCGGCGCTGAGCGCCAAGGCCCCGACCGCGGTCACCGTCGAGGTGCGCGGCGAGCTGTCCAGCGAGGACGTCGCGGTGCTGCCGCTGGCCGCGCTGCGCGGCGTGTTCTCCAGCGTGGTCGAGGAGCAGGTCACCTTCGTCAACGCGCCGGCGCTGGCGAACTCGCTCGGCGTGAGCGTGGACCTGGCGAAGGAGCCGGAGAGCGCCAACCACCGCAGCCTGGTCACGGTGCGCGCGGTGCAGGCGGACGGCGCGGTCATCACCGTGTCCGGCACGCTCACGGGTCTGGACCAGGTCGAGAAGCTGGTCGGCATCAACGGCCGCAGCTTCGACCTGCGCGCCGAGGGCAACGTGCTGCTGCTGGAGTACCCGGACCGGCCGGGCGTGATGGGCACCGTCGGCACGCTGCTCGGCGAGGCGGGCGTGAACGTCGAGGCCGCCCAGATCAGCCAGACCAGGGACGGCGCGGACGCGTTCATGCTGCTGCGCGTCGACCGCCCGGTGGACACCGCGGTGCTCAACCCGATCGGTGCGGCCGTCGGCGCGCGCACGGTGCGCTCGGTCAACTTCGACTGATCGGCCGACGCACGAAGTCCCCGAAACGGACTAATGCCGCCGAGACCTGTTGATGTTTATCGTCGCAGGTCTCGGCGGTGTCACAGTTGACTGTTGGTAAGCAAATCTGTGGGTGCCGTCACTCGTTCGGCTTAATTGATCAGCTCGATCGAGCGATTAGGTTCCTCCCCACGAGGTTGACCCGGTGCCGTAGAGGGCACGGCACCACGCGGGCAGTTCCCTCACTGGACGATGCTGCCTGCCCGGTCGAATCCGACCTCGCTTGGGGCACGTTGTGAGCCGATCTCGCGTTGTCGCCAGATCAGCCGTACCGGTGCTGGCCGCGATACTCGTCGCCGGGTCCACCGCCGGTACCGCGCTGGCCGCGGAAGATCCACTCGCGCCGTCCGTCGCCACCGCGCGCGGACTGGATGCGGGCAAGTTGCAGTTAAAGGTGTCCGACCGGCTGACCGCCGCCACGGGCAGGGTCACCGCGTTCGTGGAGCTCGATGCCAAGCCGGCCGTCGACACGTTCGCCGAGAAGACCGGCCAGGGTGCGACGAAGCAGCAGGCGAAGGACGCCGCGAAGGCGACCAAGAACGACACCGGCAGGATCGTCGACCAGGTGGTCACCGCCCTCCAGGGCAAGGACTCCGCCACCAAGGAGCTGTACCGCACCGCCAACGGCGTGCCGGGCGTGGTCGTCCAGGCCGACGCCGCCAAGGTGCGCGAGCTGGCGCAGCGCGCGGACGTGAAGTCCGTGCGCACGGTGGTGCCGAAGACCCGCCAGAACTCCAGCGCCGTGCAGCTGACGAACACGCTGAAGGCGTGGCAGGAGTACGGCAAGCTCGGTGACGACACCCGCATCGGCATCATCGACACGGGTATCGACTACACCCACAGCGATTTCGCGGGCCCCGGCACCATCGAGGCGTTCGCGGCGATCGACCCGACCAAGGTCGACGCCTCGTACTTCCCGACCGCCAAGGTGGTCGGCGGCTACGACTTCGTCGGCAACACCTACGACGGCTCCAGCAAGGACCCGGCGCTGAACACGCCGAAGCCGGACCCGAACCCGCTCGACTGCAACGGCCACGGCTCGCACGTCGCCGGCACCGCGGCGGGCTTCGGCGTCAACGCCGACGGCAGCACCTTCAAGGGCGACTACACCAAGCTCACCCCGGACGCGCTCAAGGCGATGCGCATCGGCCCCGGCACCGCGCCGAAGGCCCTGCTGTACGCGCTGAAGGTGTTCGGCTGCGACGGTTCGACCAACGTCACCGCGCAGGCCCTCGACTGGGCGCTCGACCCCGACGGCGACGGCGACTTCTCCGACCACCTCGACGTGGTCAACCTCTCGCTCGGCCAGGACTACGGCTCCCCGGACGACCCGGACAGCCTGTTCGTGCGCAAGCTCAACGCCTCCGGCGTGCTCACCGTGTTCTCCGCGGGCAACGGCGGCGACCTGTACGACATCGGCGGCTCGCCGGGCAGCACCCCCGAGGCGCTGACCGTGGCCAGCACCCGTGACGAGTACGTGCTGCGCGACGCGGTCGAGGTGACCGCACCGGCCGGCTCGGCGGGCCCGAAGCCCGGCCAGTACAGCCAGAACTTCAACTACGAGGGCAAGGACGTCGCGGCGCCGGTCGTCGCGATGACCGACGCGGCCAACAAGGACGGCTGCCTGCCGTTCTCGGCCGCCGACAAGGCCGCCGTCGCGGGCAAGATGGTGTGGCTGGAATGGGACGACAACGACGCCACGCGTCGTTGCGGCTCGGCCGGCCGCTCCAACAACGCGACCGCCGCCGGTGCGGTGGGCGCGCTGTTCACCTCGAACCTGGAGCACTTCAACGCCGGTATCGCGGGCAACGCGGCGATCCCGGTGCTCCAGCTCACCGGCTCGGCCACCGCGGCGCTGCGCCCGGCGCTGACCGCCGGCACGCTGGTGGTCCGCCAGGCGGGCGACCTGCGCACCTCGCTGCCGACCTACGACGCGTCGATCACCGACACCCCGAGCTCGTTCACCTCGCGCGGCGTGCGCGGCCCGGTCGTGAAGCCGGACGTGGCCGCACCCGGTGACACCATCGCCTCGGCGCTGGTCGGCTCGGGCAACAAGACCCGGGTGAACTCGGGCACGTCGATGGCCGCGCCGCACATCGCCGGTATCGCGGCGCTGGTGCGCCAGGTCCACCCGGACTGGACGCCGGAAGAGGTCAAGGCCGCGGTCATGAACAGCGCGGGCTCCGACGTCAAGGCCAACGGCAAGACCTACGCGCCCAACCGCGTCGGCGCCGGCCGCGTCGACGGCAAGGCCGCGGTGGAGAACCAGGTCCTCGCCTACGTGCAGGACGACCCGGGCGCCGTGTCCGCGTCGTTCGGCGTGGTCGAGGTGTCCCAGCCGGTGTCGAAGACCAAGACCGTCAAGGTGGTCAACAAGTCCACCAAGTGGGTCGACTACACCGTCGGCTACGAGGCGCTGACCCAGATCCCGGGTGTGCGCTACGACCTGTCCGCGAAGACCGTGCGGCTCAGCCCGCGCGGTATCGCCCGGGTCACCGTCACGCTGAAGATCGACGACCCGGCCGCGCTGCGCAAGACGGTCGACCCGACGATCGAGGCGAACCACCTGGGCGTGCCGCGCCAGTTCCTGGCCGACGCGTCGGGCCGGGTCGTGCTCACGCCGACGAGCGGTTCCGCGGTCTCCCTGCGGGTGCCGGTGTACTCGGCGCCGAAGCCGGTGTCGGACATCAACGTGCCGAGCAGCGTGCGGGTCCCCGGTTCCTCCGGCCAGACCGTGCTCAACCTCACCGGCCGGGGCGTCAACCAGGGCGCGTACAAGTCCCTGGTGAGCGTCCTGGAGCTGCAGGCGTCCTCGCCGCAGTTGCCGGAGTGCCGCCGCAACGTCACCACCAACTGTGTGCTGAACAACACGGCCAAGGGCGGTGACCTGCGCTACGTCGGCGCCGCGTCGACCGCGCCGCTGGCCAAGGCGCAGGGCACGCCGGAGAACGCGATGCTCGCGTTCGGTGTCGCGACCTGGGGCAACTGGTACAGCCTGGGCAACAACACCATCCCGTTCATCGACATCGACACCAACGGTGACGGCGCGTTCGACTACGAGGTCTACGCGACCAAGTTGACCGACACCGACCTGCTGGTCGCGTCCACGGTGAACCTGAAGACGGGCGCCACGGTCGACATCCAGGGCGTCAACGGCCAGTTCGGCGACGTCGACACCAACGTGTCCGACACGAACGTGGTGGTGCTGCCGGTGCTGCTGTCGGCGCTGGGAATCGACGCGTCGGCGGACACCTCGCGGATCGGCTACCAGGTCGGTGTGGCCGGTTACTACGTGGCTCCGGGCACGTCCAACGGCCTGATCGACTCGCTGCCGAACCCGCTGTCGTTCGACCCGCTCAAGCCGGGCCTGTGGGCGCAGGGCGGCGGCGACGCCGCGCTGTCCTACCAGTCCCGTCCGGGCACCGCGCTGGTGGTCAACCGCGACGCCGCGGCGCTGGCGACCGACGGTGCGGACAGCCTGCTGGTCCTGCACCACCACAACGCCTCGGGTGACAAGGCGGACGTGGTGAAGGTGCGGGCGAGGACGGACAACCGCTCAGCGGACTGATCGTCGTGCACCGCTCTGGCCGGTCGGGGTTGCCCCGGCCGGCCAGAGCCGTTTACGCGCTTCGGGTGACGACTGAACGGGGGCACTGAACCGTTCGGGTGTCCCGCAGTCCGGGAGATATGGCCACGGAGGGGTGTTCCGAGTGCGGTGGCACCGCTTCGGACAGGTAGCCTTTCGCATTGGAAACTAGTCCCGCGAGTTGGGACTGATACCTGGGAGGTGTGTGGATGCGGCTCGCAGTGATCCCAGGAGACGGGATCGGGCCCGAGGTCGTCGCCGAGGCCCTGAAGGTGCTCGGTGAGGTCGTTCCAGCGGCTGAGATCACCCGCTACGACCTCGGCGCGGCGCGCTGGCACGCCACAGGTGAGTTGTTGCCGGAGTCCGTGCTCGGGGAACTCCGCCAGCACGACGCGATCCTGCTCGGCGCCGTGGGCGACCCTTCGGTGCCCAGCGGGATCCTGGAACGCGGTCTGTTGCTCCGGCTCCGGTTCGAACTGGACCACCACGTGAACCTGCGCCCGGCCCGGCTGTACCCCGGCGTGCGCAGCCCGATCGCCGACCCGCCCGAGATCGACATGGTGGTGGTGCGCGAGGGCACGGAGGGCCTGTACGCCGGCAACGGCGGGCTCTTGCGGAAGGACACGCCGCACGAGATCGCGACCGAGGTGTCGATCAACACGTCGTTCGGCGTGGAGCGGGTCGTGCGCGACGCGTTCGCCCGTGCCGCGAACCGGCCGCGCAAGCACCTCACGCTCGTGCACAAGACCAACGTGCTCACGCACGCCGGGTCGTTGTGGTCGCGGGTGGTGGAGGAGGTGTCGTTGCAGCACCCCGACGTGACGGTGGCCTACCAGCACGTGGACGCGGCGACGATCCACCTCGTCACCGACCCCGGTCGGTACGACGTGATCGTGACGGACAACCTGTTCGGCGACATCCTGACCGACCTGGCGGCGGCCGTGACCGGTGGCATCGGTCTGGCGGCGTCCGGCAACCTCGACGTGACCCGGCGCAACCCGAGCATGTTCGAGCCGGTGCACGGCAGCGCGCCGGACATCGCGGGCCAGGGCATCGCCGACCCGACGGCGGCGGTCCTCTCCGTCGCCCTGATGCTCGACCACCTGGGCGAGTCGGAGTCGGCGCGCCGGATCGAGGCGTCGGTGGCGTTCGACCTGGCGACCCGCGACCACTCGTCGCCGGGCGCCACCTACGCGGTGGGCGACCGCCTGGCCGCCCTGGTCTCGTCCAACGTCCGAACCGGCTGACCACCGCGTGTGTCCTACGTTCAGCGCGCGTGTGTCCTACGTTAGCGTCGCGTGAGTCCTACCTTCAGCAAGCGTGTGTCCTACGTTCGGAACACCCGGGTTGAACGCTGGGAACGCGTGACCAAGGCCACCACGACCCCGTCGTGGTGGCCTTGGTCGTCTTCGGAGCCGTAGGGTCACCAGTCGCCGCCCGTGGGGGAAGTCCGGTCGAATTCCGGCGCTGACCCGCAACGGTAGGCCGAGCACCCCGCTCGGCGAGCCCGATCACCCGTGGGCGGTGGGAAGAAGCTCCACTCCTGCCGTGGTCTGCGGGACGGGTGCGCCGGCCTGCCACGAGCGGGTGCCGGCCGACCGGTCGAGGCCACCTGTCCGAAAGGCGACCGGTGACCTCGCCCAGCAGTCCGCCGACAACCGAACGCACCCCGCCACCCACACCACGACGGCCGTCGACGACGGGCCTGTGCCTGATCCTCACCGCCGTCCTCGCCGCCTCGGTCGTCTGCGGTGTCGCGCTGGGGCCGGTGAGCCTCCCGTTCGCCGACGTCCTCCGCTTCCTCCACGCCGCCCTCACCGGCGGCACGATCGACGCCTCCGAAGCGGGCCCCTACCGGATCGTCTGGGACATCCGCCTGCCGCGCGTCCTCCTCGCCGCCGTCGTCGGCGCGGGCCTGTCCGTGGTCGGCGTGGCGATCCAGGCCATGGTCCGCAACGCCCTCGCCGACCCGTACGTCCTCGGCATCTCCTCCGGCGCGAGCGTCGGCGCCACCGCCGTGGCCACCACGGGCCTGTTCGCCTCACTCGGCATCTACGCCCTGTCCACGGCCGCGTTCCTCGCCGCGCTCGCCGCGATGGCCGTCGTCTACCTGGTCGCCGGCCGCAACCTCACCCCGCTGCGCCTCGTGCTCACCGGCACCGCCATGGCCTACGGCTTCTCCGCCATCGCCATGCTGCTGGTCTTCCAGTCGCCACGCGGTGAGGCGGCACGCGCCGCCATGTTCTGGCTGCTGGGCAGCCTGGGCGGCGTCACGTGGGCATCGCTGCCGATCGCGGCGGCGGTCGTGCTGGCAGGCGTCGCCTACCTCCAGAGCCGCGCCAAGCACCTCAACGCCCTCTCCATGGGCGACGAGACCGCCATCACCCTCGGCATCGACGTCTCCCGCACCCGCAAGGCGCTCTTCCTCGTCACCGCCGCCATGACCGGCGTGCTGGTCGCGGTCAGCGGCGCCGTCGGCTTCGTCGGCCTGATGCTGCCGCACCTCGTCCGCCTCACGGTCGGCGCGGACCACCGCAAGGTGCTCGCCGTGGCCCCGTTGGCGGGCGCCTGCTTCCTCATCTGGGTGGACGTCGCCGCACGCCTGCTCGCCGCACCGGAAGAGCTGCCACTCGGCGTCATCACGGCCGCACTGGGCGTGCCGTGCTTCATCCTGCTGATGCGCCGCCGCGGCTACGTGTTCGGCGGTCGCTGATGGACGTCCGCCTCGACCACGTCACCGTCGACGCCATCCTCCACGGCGTCGACCTGCACGCCGCGGCAGGCGAAGTGCACGGCATCGTCGGCCCCAACGGCAGCGGCAAGTCCACCACGCTCCGCTGCGTCTACCGCGCGCTCGAACCGGATGGGGGAGTGGTCCGCATCGGCGGCCGGGACATCTCCACCACCAAGATCCGCGACACCGCCGGGGACCTCGCCGCGCTCACCCAGGACAGCCACGTCGAATTCGACTTCACCGTTGCGGAAGTGGTCGCGATGGGACGCCTCCCGCACCGGAGCACCCCTCGACAGGACGAGGAAATCGTGGCCGACGCACTGTCCCGAGTGGACGCCGCGCACCTCGCCGACCGCAGCTTCCTCACCCTGTCCGGCGGCGAACGCCAACGCGTCCTCATCGCCCGCGCCCTCGCGCAGCAGCCCAAGGTCCTCGTCCTGGACGAACCCACCAACCACCTCGACATCAGCCACCAACTCGCGGTGCTGACGCTGGTCCGCGGCCTCGGCGTCACCGTCCTCGCGGTCCTGCACGACCTCAACCTCGCCGCCGCCTACTGCGACCGCCTGCACGTGCTCGACCACGGCCGGGTGGTGTGCAGCGGCAAGCCCGAGGAAGTCCTCACCCCCGAAGTGCTGCACGAGGTCTTCCACGTCCGCGCCCACGTCGTGCGCCACCCCACCAGCGGGGTTCCCCAACTGCTGTTCGAACACCAGGAGGTCGTCCGGTGAAGAGGCTCATCGCGTTCACCATGGTCCTGCTCACGGCGGGCTGCGGCGCCCGGATCGAGCCGACCGCGGCGGCGGACACCGTCACCGTCACCAACTGCGGGCAGCAGGTCGCGTACCCGAAACCGTCCCGAGTGGTCACCAACGACACCGGCATCACCGAGCTGATGTTCGCGCTGGGATTGGGCGACCGGATGGCGGGTTACGTCATCGGCGGCGGGCAGGCGAAGGACGTCGAGACGTCACCGTGGAAGGCCGACTTCGAGCGCGTCCCCAACCTCGGCGAGCAGATCACCAAGGAACTCGTCCAGGGCGCGAAAGCGGACTTCGTGTTCGCCGGGTGGAACTACGGCTTCTCCGAGAGCACCGGCTTCACCCCGGACGCGCTCGAGGACCTCGGCATCGCCACCTACCAGCTCACCGAGGCGTGCCGGAACGGCGTGGGCAAGCAGCGCGGCATCATGCCGCCGTTGGACGCCCTCTACACCGACCTGCGCAACCTGGGCCGCGTGTTCGGCGTGGAGGCCAAGGCCGAGGAGCTGATCGCGGGCTACCGGAAGCAGGTCGCGGACGCCGAGGAGCTCGTCGGCCGGAAGCGCCCGAAGGTCTTCCTCTACGACAGCGGCCTCGACCAGCCGTTCACCTCGGGCCGCAACGCCGCGCCGCACGACATCATCGGCAAGGCGGGCGGCGACAACATCTTCGGCGACCTCGACGACAGCTGGACCACGGTCGGCTGGGAGGCCGTCGTCGCCCGGAACCCGGACGTGGTCCTGATCAACGACTACGCGGACGGCCAGGCGACCACACCGGACGAGAAGCGGGCGTTCCTGGAGTCCTACCAGCCGCTCGAGGACGTGCCCGCGATCAAGGACAAGCGGTTCTTCGTGCTGCCCTACGCGGCTCTGGTGGAGAGCCCGCGCAACCCGGCGGCCATCGAGGCGTTCGCCAGGTTCTTGGCGGGCAGCTGAACCACAGCCGGGAAGTCGGCTCACAGAGTGGGACAACCCGTCCGTGGCTTGGTCTCCGCGGACGGGTTGTGGCACCATCAGCGACGTGGCTCTCCACACCGTGATCATTATTTCTGAGCGCGCCGGCTAGTGCTCCCTCGAAGCACCCGGCGCGCTGACCTCTCGCATCCTGCGGGGGGTCTTTTTGTTTTCCAAGATCTCTAGGAGCCCCCTCGTGACCCCCCTCGGCGATTCATTCCACGTCTTCGACACGACCCTGCGGGACGGTGCCCAGCGCGAGGGCATCTCGTACTCGGTCAACGACAAGCTGGCCGTGGCCCGACTGCTCGACTCGCTGGGTGTCGGCTTCATCGAGGGCGGCTGGCCGGGCGCCATGCCGAAGGACACCGAGTTCTTCGCCCGTGCCGCCGAGGGGGAGCTCACGCTCAAGCACGCGCAGCTCGTCGCGTTCGGCTCCACCCGCAAGGCGGGCGTCAAAGTGCAGGAAGACGCGCAGGTCAGGGCACTTCTGGACGCCCGGACGCCGGTCGTGACGCTGGTCGCCAAATCGGACCGCAGGCACATCGAGAGGGCACTGCGGACCGACGTCGCGGAGAACTGCGCGATGGTCCGCGACACCGTCCGCTTCCTGGTGGACGAGGGCCGCCGGGTCTTCCTCGACGCCGAGCACTTCTTCGACGGCTTCGCCTTCGACCCGGACACCTCGCTGCGGGTGCTGGAGTCCGCAGTGGAGGGTGGCGCGGACGTCGTCGTGCTGTGCGACACCAACGGCGGCCAGCTGCCCCTGGGCCTGGCCGAGACCGTCGCCGACGTGGTCGCCCGCACGGGCTTCCGGGTCGGCATCCACTGCCAGGACGACACGTCCTGCGCGGTGGCCAACACCATCGCCGCGGTGCAGGCGGGGGCGACCCACGTCCAGTGCACCGCGAACGGCTACGGCGAACGGGCGGGCAACGCCGACCTGTTCGCGGTCGTCGGGAACCTCGTGACCAAACTCGGCCTGCAGGTGCTACCGCACGAATCGCTGGCCGAGCTCACCCGGGTCTCCCATGCGTTGGCCGAAATCGCGAACATCGCACCCGACACCCACCAGGCCTACGTCGGGTCGTCGGCTTTCGCCCACAAGGCGGGGCTGCACGCGAGCGCGATCAAAGTGGATCCGGAGCTGTACAACCACATCGATCCGGACACCGTCGGCAACGACATGCGGGTGCTGGTCACGGAGATGGCGGGTCGGGCCAGTCTCGAACTCAAGGGACGTGAGTTCGGGATCGACCTGACCCGCCGGCCTGACGCGCTCACCAACGTGGTGCGCAAGGTCAAGGAACTGGAGGCGGGCGGCTGGTCGTTCGAGGCCGCCGACGCCTCCCTGGAACTGCTCATCAAGGACGAGCTGTCCGAACTGGACGCGCCACCCTTCGTGCTCGAGTCGTACCGCGTCGTGCTCGACCACCACCAGGACGGCGTGATCGTGTCCGAGGCCACGGTGAAGGTGCACGTGGCCGGTGAGCGGGTCATCGCCACCGCCGAGGGCAACGGCCCGGTGCACGCGCTGGACGCGGCGTTGCGGAAGGCGTTGCTGCCCCACCTGTCCTGGCTGGACGCGGTGGAGCTGAACGACTACAAGGTCCGCATCCTCACCGACCAGCACGGCACCGACGCCGTCACCCGGGTCCTGGTGGAGTCCACCGACGGCGAGCGCGAGTGGACCACCGTGGGCGTGCACGGGAACATCGTCGAGGCCAGTTGGCTCGCCCTGTGCGACGCGCTGGTGCACAAGGCGACCCGCCTCACCCCGTCACGAGGGTGAACCCGCCGGCGGACAGGATCGGCCTCACCGGCAGGAAGTAGGCGGTGCACCCGGAGCCGCCGAACAGGTGCCCCTGGGCCTGTGACCCGCTCACGACCGGCGCCCACTCGTCGCCGGGCTGCGGGCACAGGCCCACCCGGGTGAGGCCGTGGACCGTGCCTTCGGCGAAGTTGACCGTCTGGTTCTTGGCCTGCACGGTGCCGCAGCGCCAGCCGGTGGTGCGGCCGGACATGCACACCGCCCCGCCGACCGCGGCCTCCACCGAGCCGGTGACGGTCGTGGTGGAGCCGACGATGCGCGGGCGCTGGACCCAGGCCGACGGGTTGTCGATCCGCACGACCGCATAGGTGGTCGAGACGCTGACGACCCGGCCGACCACGGCGCTGCCCGCGCGCACGGTGGTGCCGACCGGGCCGCAGCGCGGTGACAGCAGGAGGTAGCCGCGCACGTTGAAACCGTTCGAGCAGCGCGCGCCGGTGGACGTGGTGAGCGTCGTGCCGGCATCCAGCGGGGTCGCCGCTGAAGCAGGGGTCGCCGTGGCGACCAGCAGGGCTGACACGAGCAGCAGGGTTCGCATCCCTTCGACGCTAGGCACGCACGGTGGCGTTTCAAGCCGCCGGTTAGGGTGATCTCCGTGCGCATTGCCCGTATCGCCCAACCCGGCGGCCTCGCCTTCGCCGCGATCGAAGGCGAAGGCGACGACCTGACCGCCGCCGAGATCGCCGACGAACCCTTCGCCAACCCGACCTTCACCGGTCGCCGCTGGCCGCTGGCCGACGTCCGCCTGCTGGCGCCGTTCCTGCCGCCCAAGATCGTGGCCATCGGTCGCAACTACGCCGAGCACGCCGCCGAGCTGGGCAACGAGGTGCCCGAGAACCCGTTGATGTTCCTCAAGCCCAACACCGCGGTGATCGGCCCGAACGCGGACATCAAGCTGCCCGCGGTGTCCGAGCGGGTCGACTTCGAGGGCGAGCTGGCCGTGGTCATCGGCGTCGGCGGCCGGGACATCCCCGCCTCACGCGCCCGCCAGGCCGTCCTCGGCTACACGATCGCCAACGACGTCACCGCCCGCGACCTCCAGAAGGCCGACGGGCAGTGGACGCGGGCCAAGGGCTTCGACACGTTCTGCCCCCTGGGGCCGTGGGTGGAGACCGAGTTCGACCCGGCCGACGTCGCCATCCGCACCGAGGTGGACGGCGTGGTCAAGCAGGACTCGCGGACCTCGCTGCTGCTGCACGACATCCCCGAGCTGATCGAGTACATCTCGGCGGTGATGACCCTGCGACCGCTGGACGTGATCCTCACCGGCACCCCCGCCGGCGTCGGACCGCTGGCCGCCGGGCAGACCGTCTCGGTGACAGTCGAAGGTCTGGGCACGCTGACGAACACGGTGGCCAACCGCTAGCCCGTGGAGACGGCCGGGCTCCGTGACCCGGCTGTCTCCTTCCCCTTGGGCCCCTTTGGGGTGCAGCGCAGTTGTCCACAGGCCGGGCCTGACGGCCTGGGACTGTCGGTCCTCTCTGGGAGGATCAACATCAGGGGATCCCCTGGCGAGGACCCCTGCGGAGCATGCCCCCGGCCTCAAAGCCGACCGTGCCGTCAGCTCCGCTTGATCCGCTCCGGCGCGCGCCGGGCGAACCGCGGCGCGTGCTCGGGCCGCGGCCCGATCGCCACCAGGTAGGCGGGCACCACCTGCAACCACGGGAACCGCTGCATCAGCCGGATCGGTCGCGGCACACCGCCCCGCGCGGCGCTCGACGTGCCCGCCAGCGTCGGCTTGAGGAACGAGTCCTGGATCCGCCGCTGGATCCCCTGGGTCACCGCGGTCGGGAGCCACCGCCTGCGCCGCACCTTCGCCAACACCGCCGGGCTCAACTCACCCCGCCGAAGCGGTGCGGCCACGATCCGCGCGGCGGCCACCGCGTCCTGCACGGCCAGGTTGATACCGACCCCGCCGATGGGCGACATGGCGTGCGCGGCGTCGCCGATGCACAGCACGCCGTCGGCGTGCCAACGCCGCAACCGGTCGAGCTTCACGTCCAGCAGCTTCACGTCGTCCAGCGACCCGATGGTCTCCAGCCGCTCCTCCAGCCACGGCACGAGCTTCGCCATCCGCCGCCGGAACGCCGCCACACCCTCGGACCGCAGCAACTCGTCGGTGCCCTTGCGGATCAGGTAGGCGCACTGGAAGTAGTCGCCGCGGTTGATCAGCACCAGCCCGTCGCTCTGCCCGAACCGGCCCGTGGCGCCGCTCAGCTCGCCCTCCTCGCGCGGCACCCGGAACCACCACACGTCCATCGGCGCGCCGAACGCGTGCACCGGCAGCTCCAGCTGCTCGCGCACCAGCGAACGCCGCCCGTCGGCCGCGATCACCAGGTCCGCCGCCAGTTCGCCGGTCCCGCCGCCGGGCGTGCGGTAGCGGACGCCCGTCACCTTGCCGCCCTCCTTCAGCAGCCCGGTGTACTCGGTGTTCATCCGCAGGGTGAACGTCGGCTCGCGCTTGCCCGCGTCGGCCAGCAGGTCGAGGAAGTCCCACTGCGGCACCATCGCGATGTGCTTGTGCGGGCCGGGCAGCCTGCTCAGGTCGGCCATCGTCTGCGGGCCGGCGTCCAACAGCACCTGCAACTTGTCCACGAGCTGGTGCGGCACGTCCGCGAACGACGGCCCCAGGCCCAGCTCGTCCAGCAGCGTCAGCGTGGACGCGTGCACCGTGTCGCCGCGGAAGTCGCGCAGGAAGTCGCCGTGCTTCTCCAGCACCGTGACCTCGACGCCGGCCCGTGCCAGCAACAGCCCGCACACCATGCCCGCCGGGCCGCCCCCGACGACCACGACACCCGTTCTCTCCATGATCCACCCTCTCTTTTCAACGTCGGTTGAATAAACTCAGGATGCTCCTGAGCGGGGCGCGGGTCAAGCCCGATAGGCTGATCGGGTCATGAGCGCATCAGCAGCCACCCCAGAAGAAGCCGGCACGGGGGTCCGCGTCCGCTTCTGCCCGTCGCCGACCGGCACGCCCCACGTGGGGCTCATCCGCACCGCCCTGTTCAACTGGGCGTACGCCCGCCACACCGGTGGCACCGCGGTGTTCCGGATCGAGGACACCGACGCGGCCCGCGACTCCGAGGAGTCGTACCTCTCGCTGGTGGAAGCCATGCGGTGGCTGGGCCTGGACTGGGACGAGGGTCCCGAGGTCGGCGGACCGCACGCGCCGTACCGGCAGAGCCGGCGCCGCGACCTCTACGTGGACGTGGCCAAGCGCCTGTTCGAGGCGGGCGAGCTGTACGAGTCGTTCTCCACGGCCGACGAGATCGAGGCACGACGCAAGGCCGCCGGGCAGGACCCGAAGCTCGGCTACGACGGCTACGACCGCGGCCTGACCGACGAGCAGAAGTCCGCGTTCCGCGCCGAGGGCCGCGAACCGGTGCTGCGCCTGAAGATGCCCGACGAGGACATCACGTGGGTCGACCTCGTCCGCGGCGAGATCACGTTCAAGGCGGGCAGCACGCCCGACCCGGTGCTGGTGCGCGCCAACGGCGACCCGCTGTACCCGTTCGTGAACCCGGTGGACGACGCCCTGATGGGCATCACGCACGTGCTGCGCGGCGAGGACCTGCTCCCGTCGACCCCGCGCCAGATCGCGCTGTACCAGGCGTTGATCCGGATCGGCGTGACCTCGTTCACGCCCCGGTTCGGGCACCTGCCGTACGTGATGGGCGAGGGCAACAAGAAGCTCTCCAAGCGCGACCCGCAGTCGAACCTGTTCCTGTACCGGGACCGCGGGTTCCTGCCCGAGGGCCTGCTGAACTACCTGGCGCTGCTGGGCTGGTCCATCGCCGACGACCGCGACATCTTCTCGGTGGCGGAACTGGTCGAGGCGTTCGAGCTGGAGAAGGTCAGCGTCAACCCGGCCCGCTTCGACCTGAAGAAGGCCGAGGCGATCAACGCCACGCACCTGCGCGCGCTGCCCGTCGAGGACTTCGTCAGCCGCGTGCTGCCGTACCTGATCAAGGACGGGGTGCTGCCGCCCGAGCCGACCGAGGACCAGGTGGCCGTGCTGGCCGGCGTCGCGCCGCTCGTGCAGGAGCGCTTGGTCGTGCTGTCCGAGGCGTCCGGGATGGTCCGGTTCCTGTTCGTCGCGGAGGAGGACTTCGCGCCGGAGGCGGACTCGGCGGCCAAGGCGTTGGGCGAGGACGCCCGGCCGGTGCTGGAGGCGAGCATCAGCGCCCTGGAATCGCTTCCGGAGTGGACGGCGCCCGCGATCGAGGAGGCGCTGAAGGCGTCCCTTGTGGACGGAATGGGCCTCAAGCCGCGTAAGGCCTACGCCCCGGTGCGGGTTGCCGTGACGGGCCGTACCGTCTCGCCTCCGCTCTACGAATCCATGGAACTGGTCGGTCGGAGTCGCTCGATCGGGCGATTGCGTCGCGCGCTCGGGGCAATCTGACTGGTTCGTTCGGGCGGTTCAGCGGTGCTTGACCGTGCAAGAACCGGTAGATATCACCTAGCTGGTCGAGTCGGACGAGGGGTGCCCGCACCTAGCCTCACGGGGTGACAACCGCAGCCCCGACTTTTACCCCTCGGAGAACCGGCGAGATCCGGGCAGTGTGTCTGGACGTCGACGACACCCTGGTCGACTACAGCACCTCGTCCCGGGCCGCCCTGGCCGCGATGGTCGGCAACGCCGACGCCTGGCCGCTGTGGCAGCGCATCACCGACGAGCACTGCGAACGCCTCCTCACCGGCGAGCTCGAATACGAGACGATGCGCAACATCCGCACCCGTGCCTTCTTCGCGGCGCTCGGCGAGGAGTTGGACCAGGAGGAGGCGACCCGCCGGGAACAGCGCCGGCAGGAAGTCCTCGCGTCCGGCTGGCGGTTGTTCCCGGACGTCGTGCCGTGCCTGGAGTGGCTGCGGGCCACCGGTCTGCCCATGGCCGCCGTGAGCAACGCCTCAGGGCGTCACCAGCGCGTCAAAATGGCCTCGCTCGGGCTCGCCCAGTACTTCGACACCGTGCTCATCGCCGGGGAAGTCGGCGCCGCCAAACCGGACCGCGTGATCTTCGACACCGCGTGCGCCGACCTGGGCGTGGACCTGGGCGACACGGTGCACATCGGCGACCGCCTGCACGCCGACGCGATCGGCGCGCGTGACGCGGGCATGAAGGGCGTGTGGCTGAACCGCCAAGGCCCGCGCGAGGGCGCGCTCCCCGCGGGCATCTCCGCCATCAGCAGCCTCGCTGAGCTGCCGGAACTGCTCGTCTGCGAGCTGTCGACGGCCTCGGCGTGACCCCGATTTCCGTTCCGCCGGGCCTGTGGTCTAGTATTCCTCCCGGCGGAACGGACAGCCCCTGAAGCAAGACCCACAGGGAGCAAGCCGGGAAACCAATGGGGTATGGTGTAATTGGCAGCACGACTGATTCTGGTTCAGTTAGTCTAGGTTCGAGTCCTGGTACCCCAGCTGCGCGGTAGAAAACAGAGTGTGGTAAGCTACCCGCAACGCAGGACAGCAAGACAAAGTAAATATCAAGTTCCTGGCCCCGTCGTCTAGCGGCCTAGGACGCCGCCCTCTCAAGGCGGTAGCGTGGGTTCGAATCCCATCGGGGCTACAGATCGGGAGATCCCTGTTTCGCTGTTGCGAAACGGGGATCTTTCGCTTTTTGCATTGGGGGTCCTACCCCCAAACCCCGGGTAGGCGGGCTTCGCCCCCTGCACCCCCGAGCGGTGGTCCGGTGTCGCGCCCCCGCCACCTTGCTGGTGGCGGGGGTCAGGTGCGGTCAGAGACGCGTCTGGAGGGCCTCAGCCGCTGCTAGGAGGTCTGCGGCCCACCGTGCGCCCGGACGGCGTCCCATGCGGTCAATGGGGCCGGAAACAGACACCGCCGCGACGACCGAGCCCGTGCTGTCCCTTACCGGCGCGGAAACGGATGCGACTCCCGGCTCCCGTTCCGCTACCGACTGCGCCCATCCGCGACGCCGAACCTCCAACAATGTCCGCTCGCCGTAAACGGCATCGGCGAGAACGGAACGTTGAGTTCCGGGATCCGCCCACGCGGCGAGGACTTTCGCGCCGGAACCCGCCGTCATCGGCAATCGCGCGCCGATCGGCACGGTGTCGCGCAAACCACTCGGTGGTTCCGCGGAAGACACGCAGATCCGCTGCATCCCGTCCCGTCGGTACAACTGGACGCTCTCGCCCGTGATGTCGCGCAACCTCGGCAACACCGAGGACGCCGCGTCGAGCAACGGGTCGGTGGCTCCGCCCGCCAACTCCGCCAGTGCCGCGCCCGGACGCCAGCGACCGTCCGAACCCCGTCGCAACAACCGGTGCACCTCGAGCCCGACCGCCAACCGGTGCGCGGTAGCCCTCGGCAAGCCCGTCCGATTGCACAACTCGGCGAGCCCACACGGATCCTTTGCGACGGCGTTCAAGACAGCCACTGCCTTGTCCAGCACGCCGATCCCGCTATGCTGTCCCACAAGCCGATACTAACTTCCCACTGTCTGGGAAGTCCAGATCTATCGACTGTCCAGATCTTGGGAGAGTTGCGATGAGCCGCACGCTCGCGGAGAAGGTGTGGGAAGCACACGTCGTGCGCCACGGCAGTGGCGCGGAGCCGGACCTGCTCTACATCGACCTCCACCTGCTGCACGAAGTGACCAGCCCGCAGGCGTTCGACGGCCTGCGCCTGGCGGGGCGGCAGCTCCGCCGCCCCGACCTCACGATCGCCACCGAGGACCACAACGTCCCGACGATCGACATCGAGCTCCCGATCGCCGACCCGGTGTCGCGCACGCAGGTCGAGACGCTGCGCAAGAACTGCGCGGAGTTCGGCGTCCGGCTGCACCCGATGGGCGACGCCGAGCAGGGCATCGTGCACGTCGTGGGCCCGCAGCTGGGCCTGACCCAGCCCGGCATGACGGTCGTCTGCGGTGACAGCCACACGTCCACGCACGGCGCGTTCGGCGCCTTGGCGTTCGGCATCGGCACGTCCGAGGTCGAGCACGTGATGGCCACCCAGACGCTGCCGCTGCGGCCGTTCAAGACCATGGCCATCACCGTGGACGGCGAGCTGAAGCCCGGCGTCACGGCGAAGGACATCATCCTCGCGGTGATCGCGAAGATCGGCACCGGCGGCGGCCAGGGCTACGTCCTGGAGTACCGGGGGCGCGCGATCGAGGCGCTGTCCATGGAAGCCCGCATGACCGTGTGCAACATGTCGATCGAGGCGGGCGCCCGCGCGGGCATGATCGCGCCGGACCAGACCACGTTCGACTACATCGAGGGCCGTCCGCACGCGCCGTCCGGCGCGGACTGGGACGCGGCCGTCGAGTACTGGAAGACCCTGCGCACCGACGACGACGCCGAGTTCGACGCCGAGGTCCACCTCGACGCCGACGAGCTGACGCCGTTCGTCACCTGGGGCACCAACCCCGGTCAGGGCCTGCCGCTGAGCGCCAGCGTGCCCGACCCCGAGGCCATCGTCGACGAGAACGAGCGCGTGGCCGCGGAGAAGGCGCTGACGTACATGGGGCTGGAGCCGGGCACCCCGCTGCGCGACATCCACGTCGACACCGTGTTCCTCGGCTCGTGCACCAACGGCCGCATCGAGGACCTGCGCTCGGCGGCGGCCGTGCTGCGCGGGCACAAGGTCGCCGAGGGGGTACGGATGCTCGTCGTGCCCGGTTCAATGCGGGTGCGGGCACAGGCCGAATCCGAAGGACTGCACGAAGTGTTCCTGGCGGCCGGCGCCGAGTGGCGTCAGGCCGGCTGCTCGATGTGCCTGGGCATGAACCCGGACCAGCTCAAGCCGGGTGAGCGCAGCGCGTCGACCTCCAACCGAAACTTCGAGGGCAGGCAGGGCAAGGGTGGCCGCACCCACCTGGTTTCGCCACTCGTGGCCGCCGCCACCGCCGTGCGGGGCACCCTGTCGTCGCCCGCCGACCTGGTCTGAGGGAGTTCTACGAACATGGAAGCGTTCACCACGCACACCGGGGTCGGCGTTCCCCTGCGCAGGTCCAACGTGGACACCGACCAGATCATCCCGGCCGTCTACCTCAAGCGCGTGACCCGCACGGGCTTCGAGGACGGCCTGTTCGCCGCCTGGCGCGGCGACGAGCAGTTCGTGCTCAACCAGGAACCGTTCCGCGCGGGCAGCGTGCTGGTCGCCGGGCCGGACTTCGGCACCGGGTCGTCCCGGGAGCACGCCGTCTGGGCGCTGATGGATTACGGCTTCCGGGTGGTCATCTCCTCCCGGTTCGCCGACATCTTCCGGGGCAACTCGGGCAAGCAGGGCCTCGTGGCCGCCCAGTGCGAGCAGTCCGATGTCGAATTGCTCTGGAAGCTGCTCGAGAACGAGCCCGGCACCGAGGTCACCGTCGACCTGACGAACAACACCGTTGTGGCGAAGGACTTCACCGCGCCCTTCACGGTCGACGAGTACACCCGCTGGCGGCTGCTGGAGGGATTGGACGACATCGCGCTGACCCTCCGGCACGCCGACGACATCACCGAGTTCGAGCAGCGCAGGCAGGGTTGGTTGCCGACTACCGATCCAGTGCCCGCGAGCTGACCCCGAAGGGGTCGGATTCCCCTCCGAACAGCGGGAATCCGGCCCCTTCGATCCCTCCGGGGCCGCTCAGGTGTCCCTCGACAGGTCGTAATTGCCCACGCCACAACGGAAAATCTGGCGTGGCGATTGGTATTTCCTTGCATATGGGCTTACCGTGGGCAATCAGTCGGCCCGACTAGGGCCGTGAGCGTCCTGGGAGGGACTGAAGGTGAACAAGGCCCAGCTCATCGAGGCGCTCGCCGAGCGCCTTGGCGACAAGAAGAACGCCGCTGCCGCTGTCGACGGGCTCGTCGACGTCATCGTCCGCAGCGTCCACAAGGGCGAGAAGGTCAACATCACCGGTTTCGGTGTCTTCGAGAAGCGTGCCCGTGCGGCCCGCACCGCTCGCAACCCGCGCACCGGTGAGACCGTGAAGGTCAAGAAGACCAACGTTCCCGCGTTCCGCGCGGGTTCGACGTTCAAGGACGTCATCAGCGGCACGAAGAAGCTGCCGCGCGTCACGGCCGCCAAGCCCGCGGCCGCGGCGGCGGCCAAGCCGGCCGCCGGCACGAAGGCCCCGGCCACTCGCAGCACCACCGCGCGTACCACCACTGCGCGCGCGACGCGTAGCACCGGTACTGCCACGCGCGCCGCTGCGGCAGCCACGAAGGCTCCGGCGACCCGCCGGACCACCGCGGCTGCGAAGCCCGCCGCCACCGCCACCAAGGCCGCGCCTGCCAAGAGCACCGCGACCAAGGCCACCGCCGCGAAGACGACCGCGGCCAAGGCGACCCCGGCAGCGAAGCCGGCGACCGCGGCCAAGAAGGCCACCACGGCGAAGGCGACCCCGGCAAAGGCGACCACCACCACGGCCGCTGCCGCGAAGCCCGCGGCGAAGAAGGCCCCGGCCAAGAAGAAGTGAAACCGGGCCGGGCGATCGCCGGCCAGGTAGGCAACACACACGCTCAGGGCCCGATGCGGACGCGCATCGGGCCCTGAGCGCGTTCAAACCCACCCACCCCACCCAAACCCCACCTCAGCCCTCTAAGCCCTTCTCCACCCCCACTCCGTGTCCCACACGCCACCTGTCCGCGCACCCTCGCTACCCACTGCCCGCCCGCACCCGCCATCGCGCCCACTCCCGCGAGCCGCACTCAAACCCCGCGAGCCGACCGCTGGAACACCGCGACTCCCACGCCAAGAACGCGTGAGCAGAACGCCCAGACCCGCGTGTCCCACCTTCAGAACGCGTCTGTCCCCTGTTCGGAGCGCGCGCGAGTACTGCGTTCAGAACCGGTGTGTCCTACGTTCGGAACGCGTGAGTCGTACCTTCGGAACGCGAGAGTCGTACGTTCAGACCGGGTGAGTCCTACGTTCAGGACCCCCGAGTTCAACGCTCAGAACACGCGAGCTGGGCACTCGGGCACGGTGAACCCCGGCCACTCGGACACCGCGAGTCGTGCACTCGGACACCATGAGTTGCGAACCGAGCCCGCGCTCGGGCGTTCAGACCTGACGTTGTCGGCTCAATGCCCGCGACTTGTGCACTCAGGCACCGCGAACTCGACGTCCCGACACCGAGGAACCCACCGCTCGCCGACGTGATGGAGATGCTTCGCAAGGGTCCCCGCCAGGGGGTCCCCCGTTCTTCATATTGCCGGCGGGGTCTGACATTTCTGGCGTACTAACCGGCGCCTGTGGAGAACTCCCCGTGCTCGAGTGGTCCCTCGCCGTGACCCGACCGGCCGAGTTCGGTGCCCGAGTGGCCGATTCGTGGTGCCTGAGCGGGTGGGTTTGCCGAAGGTCTGCGGGGTCAGGTGGTCGGAGTGGGGAGGGCGGTGGGGAAGTAGTAGGCCGACACCAGCCGCGGCCAGGAGTTGTGCGAGTCCGAAGTAGACCATCCCGGCTCCGGCCGGCGGAACGCCAGCAGCCACGTGCTGCCCTTCTTGCACGGCATCCCGTCCAACGACAGACCGCCCAGGTCGGCGAGGGTGGACACGACGTCCGGGATCACCCCGCCCTGGCTGGACACGACCGGCGTCCCCACCCCGTCCGCGATCTCCAGCAGCCGCACCAACCCGGCCTCGCGGTCCGGCCAGTACCCCTCCTCGGACAGCCGGGGCTCCGGCAGCACGCCGACGCCCAAGTCCTCCGCCACCCCCTGAACGGTCTCCACACACCGAACCCGCGGCGCGGAGTGGACCCGGGCCGGCCCCCACAACGGCAGCATCGAACGCAACCCGCCCGCCTGCCGCCACCCCGCCGAACTCAACGGCCGCAGGTCGTCGTCCCCCGGCCAGTTGTCCCGCTTCCCCGCCTTCGCGTGCCGCACCAGCAACACCGTCGCCAGATCCGCGGGCTCCGCCGTGAAAGCCGCCAACACCGACCGGTCCTCGTCCCGCGTCACCAGCGAAGCCGCCTCGGCGAACGGCACCCACCGCAGCTCGTCCACCTCGTCCGACGGCACGAACGACCCCGACTCGGCACGGGCGCTGAAGTAGTCCACCACCTTCGGCCTGCCGAAAGCCTGGTACGTCACCCGGCACAGGTACCGGCCCAGCACGGCGTGGAACCCGGTCTCCTCCAGCACCTCCCGCACCGCCGCCGCGGGCACCGTCTCGCCGGCGTCCACCTTCCCCTTGGGCAGGGACCAGTCGTCATAACGCGGCCTGTGCACGACCGCCACGGAACCATCGCGCCACAGCACGGCGCCGGCTGCCCGGATCAACGCCTCACCCCACCGCGCGGTGGGCGCGCAGCATCTCGGTCTGGTGGTCGCGCACGCTCGAGCCGTCCGCCGGCGACGCCTCCCACTCGCCGTCGGGCCGCAGCACCCAGCACCGCGTTGTGGGTTCCAGCGCCGAGTCCATCATCGCGTCCAGCTGCGCGGTGAGCTTCGGGTCCGTCACCCGCACCTGCACCTCCACCCGCCGGTCCAGGTTGCGGTGCATCATGTCGGCGCTGCCGATCCAGTGCTCGCCGGACCCGACGAAGTGGAACACCCGCGAGTGCTCCAGGAACCGGCCGAGGACCGATCGGACGTGGATGTTGTCCGACAGCCCCTTGATGCCCGGCTTCAACGCGCACACCCCGCGCACGACGACATCGACCTGGACGCCCGCCTGCGACGCCCGGTACAGCGAGTCGATGACCTGTTCGTCCACCAGCGAGTTCACCTTGATGCGCACACCGGCGGGCCCACCGGCCCGCGCGTGCTCGATCTCCCGCTCGATGCGCTCCACGATCCCGCGCCGCACGCCGTAGGGCGCGACCAGCAGGCTGCGGTAGTGGTCCTGCCTGGCGTACCCGGTGAGCACGTTGAACAGGTCGGTGAGGTCCGCGCCGATGGTCGGCTCGGCGGTGAGGATGCCGATGTCCTCGTACAGCCGCGCCGTCTTCGGGTTGTAGTTGCCGGTGCCGATGTGGCAGTAGCGCTGGATCCGCGAGCCCTCCTGCCGCACCACCAGGGACGTCTTGCAGTGCGTCTTGAGCCCCATCAGGCCGTAGACGACGTGCACGCCCGCCTTCTCCAGCTGCCGCGCCCACTTGATGTTCGCCTGCTCGTCGAACCGCGCCTTGATCTCCACCAGCGCCACGACCTGCTTGCCCGCCTCGGCCGCGTCGATCAACGCGTCCACGATCGGGGAGTCGCCCGACGTGCGGTACAGCGTCTGCTTGATGGCCAACACCCGCGGATCGGCCGCCGCCTGCTCGATGAACCGCTGCACCGACGTGGAGAACGAGTCGTACGGGTGGTGCACCAGCACGTCACCCTCGCGCAGGGTGGCGAAGATGCTCTTGGGCGTCTCACGTTCGCCGAACGCCGAGTGCGTCGACGGCACGAACGGCGCGTCCTTGAGCTGCTTGCGGTCCACGCTGTAGAGCTGCCACAGGCACGACAGGTCCAGCAGACCGGGCACCTGGACGACGTCGTGCGGGTCGACCTCCAGCTCCCGCAGCAGCCGTTCCAGCATGTGCTCGGTCATGTCGTCGGCGATCTCCAGCCGCACCGGCGGACCGAACCGGCGCCGCGCCAGCTCCCGTTCCAGCGACTTGAGCAGGTCCTCGTCCTGGTCCTCCTCGACCTCCAGGTCCGCGTTGCGGGTCACCCGGAACGCGTGGCACTCGATCACCTGCATACCCGCGAACAGCTCGCCCAGGTGCGCCGCGATCAGTTCCTCCAACGGCAGGAACGTCGCCGTCGGGCTGGTGCGGTCGCTCTCCACCCGGACCAGGCGCGGCACGTTGTCCGGCACCTTGATGCGCGCGAACCGCTCCGCGCCGCCCTCCGGGTCGCGCACCGTCACGGCGAGGTTCAGCGACAGGCCGGAGATGTAGGGGAACGGGTGCGCGGCGTCCACGGCCAGCGGCGTGAGCACCGGGAACACCTGGTCGGTGAAGTAGTTCGACAGCCGCAGCTTCTCGAAATCGGTCAGCTGCGCCCAGTTGACGATGCTGATCGCGTGCTTCTCCAGCTCCGGCTGGACGTGGTCGAGGAACGCCCTGGCGTGCTGCTCGACCAGCTCCTGGGTGCGCTTGGAGATGCCGGCCAACTGCTCGCGCGGGGTCAGCCCGTCCGCGCTGCGCACCGACAGGCCCGTCTCGTCGCGGCGCTTCAGACCGGCGACCCGGACCATGTAGAACTCGTCCAGGTTCGAGGCGAAGATCGCCAGGAACTTCGCCCGCTCCAGCAGCGGCTGCGAGGCGTCCTCGGCCAGCGCCAGCACCCGGGCGTTGAAGTCCAACCAGGACAGTTCCCGGTTGAAGTACCGGTCGTCGGGCAGGTCGGCCTGCGCCTCCGTGGCCGTCACGGCGGGCGGTGAGCTCGGGAACGACCGGGACGACGTGTCCGCCGGCTGCTGTGCCGCCGTCGTGCCCGCGCGCGTGCCGCCGCGGCGGACGGCCGGGCGGGGGCGGCGGGGGGCGCTCGCAGCGGGCTTGGCCCGCGGCGTCCTCGTCCGTCGTTTCGGCGCGGGCTGCTCGGGAGTGTTTTCCGTGCTCACGATCAGCATTGTTCCCCAGAATGGGCGACTATGCGCTGATCGGAGCCGACGGCGAGGTGAACTCCCCGTCACACCGGCCGCAGGACGCCCCACACTTCACCCGCTGCGTTGCGCACGAGGGTGACGCGTTGGCCTGCGCGCAGTGACCGCCAACCGCCCTCGGCGACCGCTTCGGCGGACACGTCAACCAGGACACCGTCGTCGCGCAGCACGGTCGCTGAGCCGTCCGGGTGATGTTCGCTGACCGTCGCCTGCTCGGTCCCGTGCTCGGTCACGAGCCAAAGCTAGCCGATCGGAGGTAGTCGCAGATCAGGCGTCGCTGCCACGCTCCGCAGTGGCCCCATTACCGGAAGGAGCGGGCATGAGGGTTGTGGCAGGGGTGCTGACCGCGTTGCTGGTCGGTTTGGTCGGTGGTGTCACCGGCCAGGGCACGGCATCCGCCCGGGTGCCGGAGACCGCGGAAGCCGAGCGTACGGGCCTGCAGGCGGCGGCGAAGAACGTCGAGCTGCGCAACGCGATCCCCGAGACCGAGGGCGCCGTCTCCATCAACTTCATGCAGCACCGGCACCGTGACGTGATGTTCCTCAGCGGCACGTTCGGGCTGAAGACCTACGACGTGACGAACGTCGACGACCCGAAGCTGTTGGACCACCTGACCAAGCAGGAGCTGGCGCTGCCGGGCGACGACCCGGAGCAGCGGTTCTGGGAGAACGAGGACGTCACCGTCGACCCGAACCGCGAGCTGGTGTTCCTGGCGCGCGAGCGCAGCGCGTTCGGCCGGCAGCCCGGCAACGAACGGCCGACCGGCGTCTACTTCGTGTCCGCCGCCGACCCGGCGCGGCTGGAGGTGCTGAGCTTCCAGTCGATGGGCACCGGCCACATCACGTCGTGCATCAACGACTGCTCATACCTGTGGACGACCGGCTACGACGGCACGCCGTCCACCGATCCGGACACCTACCGGCGTTCCGGCAAGGTGTTCGTCACCGACATCCGCGACCCGCGCAACCCGAAGACCCTGGCCACGTACGTGGACCTGAACCGCAACCAGGGTGAGACGCACATGACGCACGACGTCCAGGTGGACGCGGCGGGCATCGCGTGGGTCGCCGGGACGGGCGGGACGCGTGGGTATCACACGCGCGGTTGGCACCGCGATCCGTTGAGCGGGCAGGTGCGCGAGGCGACGGCGTACGACCCGATCCCGTACGCGGGCGGGGCGGCGCCGAAGCTGGACATGCCGACGTCGTTCTCGCACAACTCGTTCCGGCCGGTCGGGCGGACGCTGAAGGACGGGCCCAGGCCGTCGCGCGAGCACCCGGCGGGCAGCCTGCTGCTGCACACCGAGGAGGCGTTCGGCTCGGCGACGTGCGAGGACCAGGGGCGGTTCGTGATCTCGTCGCTGGAGGGTTCGAAGGGCGGCGAGTCGTGGCGGGCGACTCCGGAGCAGCCGTTCCACCTGAAGACGGTGGGCGTGTGGAGCCCGGACGACCAGGAAGGCACGCTGCCGGGGCCGGACGCGTTCTGCTCGGCGCACTACTTCGACGTGCACGAGCGGATCGTGGCCTACTCCTGGTACGAGCAGGGGACGCGGTTCCTGGACATCTCCGACCCGGCGAACCCGATCCAGGTGGCGTACTGGCGGCCGGAGGGCGCGGTGTCGTTCGCGCCGTACTGGCACCGGGGACGGGCGTTCGTGGCGGACCTGGCGCGTGGTGTGGAAGTGGTGAAGCTCACGGCGGGCGCGTACGAGGCGCAGGCTTCGCACACCAACGTGACGTTGAAGACGTCGCCGGCCGCGGCGGTCTTCCGGTCGGCGGAGAACCCGCGCAAACGCCTGCCGTTGGCTCCGGACCCGGACTACGGCTTCGCGTGCCCGATGTTGGTGGGCCGCTGCACGCCGGGCGAACCTTGTTGCTGAACCGGCTGTCGGTGCTGATGTCTCGCCGGGGGCCTTGGGGCTGAACCGAGGACCCCGGCGAAGCCCCTGCCACCCTGCCGCCCGTGCCGCAGCAGTGGCTTCGCAGGCGTCCCCGCCAAGGGGACCCCTGCTTTTATCCTGCCGGAAGGGTCTGACAATTTCAGGCCGTCCGGGCTGGGTTGTGGACAGCCGGGTTGTGAACTACCTGCCCACCGGGGTCAGGACCGTCGCCGTGCGCGCACCCAGGCCCAGGTCCGCCGCGAGCCGCAAGTCTTCCGCCGTGTCCACGTCGTGCCGCAGCGACGGCCAAGGCCCCACGAGCGCCGTCGCCCCCGACGCCGCATGGGCAGCCGCCGAGCCGACACCGAAAGCCGGAGCGAGGTCGCCGCCGGCCGCAGAGAGCAACAGCGTCGTACCGGTGCCCTGACGGTCCGGGCAGAACGCCCGCTCACCGGCCACCTCCAAAGCCGCCCCCAACTCCTCCGTCCGCAACGCCGGCAAGTCCGCCTGCAAAGCGCCCACCACCGACCCGGCGTCACGGGACCGCAGCACCCCGAACCCGAACCGCAGCGCCTCGTTCAACCCCTCCGGCCCGGCCACCGACTCGACGCCCAACGCCCGCAGTTCCAGCACCACCGCCGGGTCGGACGTGACCGCCAACACACCGCGCACCACCGGCAGCGCTGCCGCGATCGTGTCCAACGCGAACGCCAGCGCCAGCGCCGGGCGGTCCAGCCGGGCACCCACCAGCCGCGATTTGGCCCGGTCCAGGGTCTTGACCGGCACCACCAGGTCCACTTCGGCTCCCACCCCGCCATACTCCCCGATGCCGGCTGGACCTGGCCGGGGGCTCCGGTCTGATTGTCCGCCCTGCCGACGTGAGGAAGACTCCAGGTCCACGACGAGAAGGAGTGCACGTGGCCAAGGAGAAGGGCGGCTTCTGGGTGGGACTCGCCGCGGCGGTCTTCTACCCCGCCACCGCGCTGATGGCGCGGCGGCGCGACGAGGGCGGGGAGCGGATCCCCAAGACGGGCGGGGCGCTCGTCGTGATGAACCACGTGTCCCACCTGGACCCGGTGTACGACGCCGTCTTCACGCACAGGCAGGGCCGCGTGCCGCACTTCCTCGCCAAGCACAGCCTGTGGAACGTCCCGGTCCTCGGCGCCGTCATCAAGGGCGCCCGGCAGATCCCGGTCTACCGCGGCACCGCCGACGCGCAGCAGAGCCTCCGCGCCGCGCACGACGCGCTGGAGCAGGGCCTGATCGTGATCATCTACCCCGAGGGCACGATCACCCGAGACCCGGACGGCTGGCCGATGACCTCGCGCACCGGCGTGGCCCGGCTCGCCCTGGAACACGACGTCCCCGTGCTGCCCGCCGCCCGCTGGGGTACCCGGGACCTCTACGACCACTACCGCAAGAAGTTCCGCCCGCTGCCGCGCAAGACGGTGGTGACGAAGGTCGGCCCGCCGGTCGACCTGTCCGCCTACCGGGCCCAGCCGCAGAGCATCGCGTTGCTGCGCGAGGTGACCGACGTGCTGATGAACGAGGTGAAGGGCCTGCTCGCGGACATCCGCGAGGAGCAGGCGCCCGACGGCTTCTACACCAAGAAGGCCTGACGTGGACCGGGTCGCGGTGCTGGGCGCCGGGTCGTGGGGCACCGCCTTCGCCAAGGTGCTCGCGGACTCCGGCACGGACGTGGTGCTGTGGGCGCGGCGCCCCGAGGTCGCCGACGCCATCTCGAAGAGCCGGGTCAACACCGACTACCTGCCGGGCATCACCCTCCCCGGCAACCTGGCCGCCACCTCCGGCGCCGAGAAGGCGTTGGACGGCGCGCAGGCCGTGGTGCTGGCGGTGCCGAGCCAGACGTTGCGGCAGAACCTGAGCGGCTGGCGGTCGTCGCTGCCGCCGGACGCGACGCTGGTGAGCCTGGCCAAGGGTGTGGAACTGGGCACGTTGAAGCGGATGAGCGAGGTGATCCGCGAGGTCGCCGGCGTGCCGGAGGACCAGGTCGCGGTGGTGTCCGGGCCGAACCTGGCCAAGGAGATCGCCGCCGAGCAGCCGACCGCCACGGTCATCGCCTGCACCGACCACGACCGCGCGGTCGAGCTCCAGCACGCGTGCTCCAACTCCTACTTCCGGCCTTACACCAACGTGGACGTGGTGGGCTGCGAGCTGGGCGGCGCGTGCAAGAACGTCATCGCGCTGGCCTGCGGCATGGCGGCGGGCATGGGGTTCGGCGACAACACGATGGCCTCGATCATCACCCGCGGACTCGCCGAGACCGCCCGGCTGGGCGCGGCGCTGGGCGCGGACCCGTTGACGTTCGCCGGGTTGGCCGGTCTGGGCGACCTGGTGGCCACGTGCGCGTCGCCGCTGTCGCGCAACCGGTCGTTCGGGGAACGGCTGGGGCGCGGCGACTCGTTGGCGCAGGCGCAGGAAGCCGCGCACGGGCAGGTCGCCGAGGGGGTGAAGTCGTGCTCGTCCATCCGGGAGTTGGCCGTGCGGGTCGGGGTGGACATGCCGATCACCGACGGCGTGCACCAGGTGTGCCACGAAGGGCTGGACCCGCGCGTGCTGACGGCCGCGTTGCTCGGACGTGAGCCGAAGGCGGAACGGCAGTGACCTGGGGCGACGGGACCTGGGGCGACGGGACTTGGAGCGACGGGACCTGGGGCGACGGCACGCGCGTCGTGCACTCGACGCCGGCCGCGCCGGGGGAGCCGTTCCTGGCGGGACCGGTGTTCGCGTCGGCCTACCACCTGGGCGGCGAGGACACGTACGGCCGGGCGCACAACCCGACGTGGCGGGCGCTGGAGGTGGCGCTCGGCGGGTTGGACGGCGGCACGACCGTGCTGTTCCCGTCCGGCATGGCGGCCATCTCGACGTTCCTGCGCGTGGTGCTCGCGCCCGGTGACGTCGTGATGGTGCCGGGCGACGGCTACTACCTGACCCGCACGCTGGTCGCCGAGATGCCGGTGAAGGTGGTCGAGGTGCCGACCGCCGGGCCGTACCCGTCGTTCGACGGGGTGCGGCTGGTGCTGCTGGAGTCGCCGTCCAACCCGGGGTTGGACGTGTGCGACATCGCGGCGCTGGCCGAGGCCGCGCACGCGGCGGGCGCGCTGGTGGCGGTGGACAACACGACCGCGACGCCGCTCGGGCAGCAGCCGCTGCTGCTGGGCGCGGACGCGGTGCTGAGCAGCGACACGAAGGCCGTCGCCGGGCACAGCGACGTGCTGCTCGGGCACGTGTCCACTTCGGACGCGGCGCTGGCGGAGCGGGTGCGCGCGGCGCGGACGACCGGCGGCGCGATACCCGGCCCGTTCGAGGCGTGGCTGGCGCACCGCGGCCTCGGCACGCTGGACCTGCGGCTGAGCAGGCAGGCGGCGAACGCGGCGGCCCTGTACGACGTGCTGAAGGCGCACCCGGCGGTCACCGGTCTGCGCTGGCCGGGCGCACCGGAGGACCCGGCGCACGAGGTGGCGTCACGGCAGATGCGGCGGTTCGGCGGGGTGCTGACGTTCGAGCTGGCGGGCGTGGACGCGGTGGCCGCGTTCCTGGAGCGGTCGCGGCTGGTGTTCGCGAGCACCAGCTTCGGCGGCCTGCATACCAGCCTGGACCGGCGTGCGCAGTGGGGCGACCCGGTGCCCGAGGGCCTGGTCCGGCTGTCCGCGGGCTGCGAGGACACCGCCGACCTGGTCGAGGACGTGCTCCGTTCCCTCTGACGGTCCGCCTGACGTTCCCGCTGACGGGTTTCCCTAGATCGGGTTCCCCCTTGTGGGTTCACTGTGTGGGACGTGGTTGCGCGGTGACGGGCGTGCTGCCACCCTCTTCACCATGTCTTTCCGCGCCATGATCGACGGGCGGGGTCACATCGACCTCCGCCTGGTCGCCAGCGCGCTCTGTCTTTCTCGGTGATCGACTCGCGTCCCGCGAACCCGTGAGGTTCGCTACTCCCGCGCACTCACCCCGAGAAGGAACCATGTTCGCCGTTCCGGAGAACACCATCGCCCTGCCCCAGTCGCACGCCGCGCTGCACCCCGTGCGGATCGCGCTCGACACGGCGGCACGGCGGGAGCGCTGGGCCCACCTGCTCCGCTACGACCCCGACACCCGCTTCGCCGCGCTGGTGGAGAAGACCGAGGAGCAGGAGGTGTGGCTGATGAGCTGGTTGCCCGGCCAGCACGCCGACCTGCACGACCACGGCGCGACCAGCGGCGCGTTCACCGTGGTCAGCGGCTCGTTGACGGAGATCGTCACACCGGGCCCGGCCCAGGTGATGCACCACCTCGTGGCGGGGCAGTCGCGGGTGTTCGGCCCTTCGTACGTGCACCAGGTGCGCAACGACGGCACCGACCCCGCCGTCACGATCCACGTCTACCGCGACGGCGGGCGCACCATGCGGCCGATCCGGTTCGACCCGGTGTCGGGGACTACCTCCGCGCGGTGACGTGCGGCGGGACGTCCCAGGCGCCGACCAGCGACGGGTCGGACTCGGGCTCGCCCCAGACCGCGCGCAGCGGCAGCACGCCCGCCCACTTCTCGTTGGCGGCGACGTCCTCGGGCTCGTCGCCGGGCGGGCCGCTGCGGATCTTCACCGACGCCTCGGTGAGGTCGAGCGACAGCACGGCGGTCGCGGCGAGTTCCTTCGGCGTCGGCTGCCGGGCGTAGTCCCACGAGCCGGGCGCGATGTGCTCGGTGATCACCCGCAGGCCGTGCCGCTTGGCGTCCTCACCGGTGACCGGGACGGCCGTGCCGTGGATGACGGCGGCGCGGTAGTTCATCGAGTGGTCGAACACCGAGCGGGCGTAGACGACGCCGTCCACGATCGTGACGCCGACGCACACGGGCACACCGGCCGCGGCCTGGCGGATGCTGCGCGCGCCGGTCGATCCGTGCAGGTAGAGGGTGTTGCCGTCGCGTCCGTAACCGGTGGGCAGCACCAGCGGCGCGTCGTCCACGACCACGGCCAGGTGGCAGACCAGGGCGGCGTCGAGGACGGCGTGCAGCGCCTCGCGTTCGGTCACGGCGCGCTTGCGGCCGCGCTTGATGGTGCTGCGGTCTGTCGGTGACAGCGTCATGGGGTGACTTTCTCGGGTAGAGTGGCATTCTTCAAGTGCCAATTCTCGGCGTTCTGAGGAGGCCACTTTGTCGGAGACGGCGTTGGCGGTGGTGTTGGACCGCACGTCGGCCGAGCCGCTGGCCGTGCAGCTCGCGGACGCCCTGCGCGCGGCGGCGGCCGACGGGCGGCTGCGCAGCGGTGACCGGCTGCCCTCGACTCGGGCGCTGGCCGAACGGCTCGGCGTGAGCCGGACCGTGGCGGCGGCCGCGTACGAGCAGCTGCACGCCGAGGGCTGGATCGCGGGACGGCACGGTTCCGGGACTTACGTGACCACGACGCCGCCCGGCGCGTTGAAGTCGCGGCCCCGGCGTGCCGCCGCGCCACCGCTGCCCGCGGATGTCGTCGACCTCGCGCCGGGCGCGCCCTGGGCCGAGGGGCTGGACCGGGCGGCTTGGCGGCGGGCGTGGCGGGCGGCGGCGGACGTGCAGCCGATGTTCCGGCCGGCTCGCGGTGGGCTGCCGGAGTACCGGGCGGTGGTGGCGGAGCACCTGTTGCGGCACCGGGGGTTGGCCGTGCGCGGCGGGTTGCGGGAGGAGCTGGTGCTGGCGACCGGTGGGACGACGGCGGCGCTGGTGGAGCTGGGGTCGGCCGTGCTGCGGCCCGGTGACGCGGTGGCCGTGGAGGAGCCGGGGTACCAGCGGGCGGTGTGGGCGTTGCGGTCCGCCGGGGTGCGGGTCGTGCAGGCGCCCGTCGACGCCGAGGGGTTGCTGGTGGAGGCCGTGCCGCCGGGTGTGCGCGGCGTGTACTGCTCGCCCGCGCACCAGTACCCGTTGGGCGGGCGCATGTCAGCCGCGCGGCGGGTGGCGTTGGTGGAGCGGGCGCGGGCGGAGGGGTGGCTGGTCGTCGAGGACGATTACGACGGCGAGCTGCGGTACGACGTCGCGCCGTTGCCGTTGCTGGCGGCGCTCGCGCCGGACGTCGTGGTGCACCTCGGTACGACGAGCAAGATCCTCACGCCGACCCTCGGCGCCGGCTGGATGGTCGCACCCGAACCGATCGCCGCCGAAGTCCTGGCCCACCGCGACCGGACCGGCACCAGCCCGTCCGCGGCGGGGCAGCGGATCCTGGTCGAACTGGCCCGCAACGGCGACCTGGGCCGGCACCTCCGCAAGCTCCGGCGTGAACTCTCCGAACGCCGTGCGCTGCTGTCCGCCGCCTTCGCCGACGCGGGCGTTCCCGTGTTGGGGGACGACGCCGGCGCGCACATCGTCGTGCCCCTGCCGTCCCCCCAAGCGGAACGCGATGTGCTGGCCCAGGCACAAGCCTGCGGCCTGCGCCTGGACGGCCTGGGCCGCCACCACGCCGGCCGCCCGAAGGTCCACGGCGCCGCCATCGGCTACAGCGCCTGCTCCCGCGAGCAGCTGACCGCCGCCCTCCCCGACCTGATCCGCATCCTCACCGCCGCCACCCGCTAACCCAAACGCTCAACACACCCACCGCGACCGTAGGACACACCGCCCCCGAACGTAGGACACACGCGTTCTGAACGTAGGACACACGCGAGAGTCCTACGTTCAGGGTGCGAGAGTCGAACGCTCAGGAGCCCTGAGTTCAACATTCGCGTTGGCCGGTGGGGTACCTGAGTGTTGAACTCGGGGCTCCTGGAGGTTCGACTCTCGGGTCCTGGGGGTTCGACTCTCGCGTGTGTCCTACGTTCGCGTTGGGTGAGTCCTGCGTTCGGAACGCCTGAATTCAACGCTCGGGTGGGCGAAGGCCGGTGGGTCGGTTACGCCATCCGGGTAGGGTCCGAGCCATGACACAGCGCAAGACCAAGGTCGCCGTGGTGTTCGGCGGGCGCAGCAGCGAGCACATGGTCTCCTGCCTGTCCGCCGGCAGTGTCCTGCCGCACCTGGACCGGGACCGGTTCGACGTCGTGCCGGTGGGCATCACCGACAAGGGCGCCTGGGTGATCGGCGCCGACGACACCAAGGCGCTGGAGGTGCGCGACCGGCAGCTGCCGACCGTCAACTCGCTGGTCCCGGTGTCCGGCACCGAACTCGTGCCGGTCGCGCCGAACGACGTGCTGGCCGACGTGGACGTGGTGTTCCCCGTCCTGCACGGCGCCTGGGGCGAGGACGGCACCATCCAGGGCCTGCTGGAACTGGCCGACATCCCGTACGTGGGACCGGGTGTGCTCGCCAGCGCGGTCGCCATGGACAAGGAGTTCACCAAGCGCCTGCTCAAGGGCGCGGGACTGCCGGTCGGCGAGTTCGCGGTGCTGCGCCGCGACCAGGACACGCTGTCCGACACCGATCGGGAACGCCTGGGGCTGCCGGTCTTCGTCAAGCCCGCGCGCGCCGGGTCGTCCGTGGGCATCTCCAAGGTCGTGGACTGGGCCCACCTGGACAGCGCGATCGCCCTGGCCCGCAAGACCGACCCGAAGGTGATCATCGAGGCCGCCGTCTCCGGCCGCGAGGTCGAGTGCGGTGTGCTGGAGTTCCCGGACGGCCGGGTCGAGGCGTCGCTGCCCGCCGAGCTGCGCATCGTCGGCGGCGAGGTCGACTGGTACGACTTCGACGCCAAGTACCTCGACGACGTGTGCGAGTTCGACATCCCGGCCAAGCTGGAGGAGCACGTCAGCCGCGACCTGCGGGAGATGGCCGTCACCGCGTTCCGCGCGCTGGACTGCCAGGGCCTGGCCCGGGTCGACTTCTTCGTCACCGACTACGACGAGCTGGTCGTCAACGAGGTCAACACCATGCCGGGCTTCACGCCGATCTCGATGTACCCGCGGATGTGGGCCGAGACCGGCATCGACTACCCGACCCTGCTGGCCACGCTGGTCGACACCGCGATCGCCCGCGGCACCGGCCTGCGCTAGCCCCTCGTGTTCACGGGGCCCTTGGCGAGGGTGTCTCGGATCGTGGTCGAGATGTCCTGCAGGGGTCCCGTGCCCGCGTCCGCCGGCACGGTCAGCGCCACGTACACCGGCCGGTCCACCACGTACCAGGTGGCCGACCCGCCGTCGGACACCTCCAGCCACTGCACGTCCGAGATCAACCGCAGGTTGGAGGTCGGGTTGAGCTCACCGGGACGGTCCAGACCGCACCGCAGCACGACCGGGTCGTGCTGCGCGTCACCCCACGCCAACGCCCCGGCCGGCGCCGGTGACGCCAGCTCCCGTCGCGACAACGTGGCGCCGTTCGACACCAGCTGCATCGGCAGAGCGCTCAGCAGCGCCTTGCACTCGTCCGATTCGGCCTTCGGCGCCGGCACGGGCACCAGCGCGACGGGCCCGGAGCGGTCGGCGGTCGGATCGGCCGGGTCGTCCTTGCCCCCCGCGCCGAGGAAGAGGCCCACGGCCGCCACACCCGCCGCGAGCAGCGCCGGCAGGCCGAGGGCCACGGCGAGCAGCGGACGGGGGAGCAGCGAGGCGGGTTCCGGTTCCTGTGCCACCCGGTTATGACAACACGGACCTACAGGTGGACCACCGGGCAGGTCAGCGTTCGCGTGATGCCCTCCACGTTCTGGATGCGGGCGACCACGAGCTGTCCCAACTGGTCGACGGTCTCGGCGTCGGCCCGGACGATGACGTCGTACGGACCGGTGACGTCTTCCGCGGTGGCCACCCCGGGGATGCCGGAGATCTCTGCCGCAACGGCGGCTGCCTTCCCGACCTCGGTCTGGATGAGGATGTATGCGTGCACCACGGCGTGCCCCTTCGTCGCGACAGGTTAGGTCGGGGTAGGAACTGCACAGCAACGTACCCCAGTTGGGGTTCCGAATGCTCAGAACGGGAGGCAATCTTGCGTCCGGAGCCGCCGCGGAACGCGGACACGGTCGCTGAAGTGGGTGAGTTCGGTCTCATCCGCCGGGTGACGGCAGGTCGGACGCAGCCGCCTACCACCCTGCTCGGGCCGGGTGACGACGCGGCTGTGGTCGCGGCGCCCGACGGCCGCGTGGTGGTGTCCACCGACGTGCTCGTCGAAGGTGTCCACTTCAGACTCGACTGGTCGTCTCCAGAGCAGGTGGGCCGCAAGGCGGCGGCCGTGAACCTGGCTGATGTCGTTGCCATGGGCGCGATGCCGACGGCCCTGCTGATCGGTTTGGCGTGCCCGGCCGATACGCCGTCCTCTGTGGTCGAAGGGATCACCGCCGGCCTGTGGCAGGAGGCGACGGTCGCGGGCGCCGGTGTCGTCGGTGGCGACATGGTGTCGTCCGCGACGCTGGTGATCTCCGTTACCGCGCTCGGCGACATGGGCGGGTTGGAGCCCGTCACCCGATCGGGGGCACAAGTGGGTGATGTCGTCGCGGTGTGCGGGCGGCTCGGCTGGGCCGCGGGCGGACTGGCCGTGCTCCAGCGCGGGTTCCGGTCGCCGGTCGCGGTCGTCGGCGCCCAGCGGAATCCCGAACCCCCTTACGCCGCCGGACCCCAGGCCGCCGCGGCGGGCGCGACGGCGATGATCGACGTGTCGGACGGCCTGCTGGCCGATCTGGGGCACATCGCCGACGAGTCGGGCATCGGCATCGACATCCGCACCGAGTTGCTGGAAGTCCACCCGCGGCTGATCGACGTCGCGGCGGCGCTCGGCGCGGACGCCCGGCACTGGGCGTTGACCGGTGGTGAGGATCACGCGCTGGCGGCGACGTTCCCGGAGCCGGCGGCGGTGCCCGAGGGGTGGCGCACCATCGGCACGGTCCGGCACGGCAGCGGGGTGACCGTCGACGGCCGGGCGTACGAGAAACCCCCTGGCTGGGAGCACTGGCGGTAGGTAGCCTGGCGGGTGTGGAACTATTCACACTCGCGTATGATCATCCAGATTCGGTGAAGCTGATCGCCGATCTCCAGCAGGTCTACGTGACCCGCTACGGCGACGGCGACGTCACGCCGGTCGACCCGGCCGAGTTCGCCCCGCCCCTGGGGCACTTCGCGGTCGGGTACGTCGACGGCGAGCCGGTGGCCTGCGGCGGGTGGCGCGCCCACGACGAGGCGCAAGACTCGCTGCGGCCAGGCGACGCCGAGATCAAGCGCATGTACGTGGTCGACGCCATGCGCGGGCGCGGGCTCGCGCGGGTCGTGCTGGCGTCCCTGGAAACGGTGGCACGTGCCGCCGGGCGCAAGCGGATGGTCCTGGAGACCGGGTTGCGGCAGCCCGAGGCGATCAAGCTCTACGAATCCAGCGGGTACGCGCGCATCGACAACTTCGGCGTCTACCGGCATCATCCGGAAAGCCTTTGCTTCGCGAAGGAGCTCTAGTGCCGGGAGGACCGCGATGGCGATCTACGCGTTGGGCGACTCGGAGCCGGTGATCCACCCGGACGCCTACGTGCACCCCGACGCGACCGTGATCGGCGACGTCCGGATCGGCGCGCACGCGTCCGTGTGGCCGCAGGCCGTGCTGCGCGGCGACTACGGGCGCATCGAGGTCGGCGCGCGGACGTCGGTCCAGGACGGCACGGTCGTGCACTGCACCGAGATCCACCCGACGTTGATCGGCGCGGAGTGCGTCATCGGGCACAACGCGCACATCGAGGGCGCGACCATCGCCGACCGGTGCCTGATCGCCTCGGGATCGGTGGTGCTCAACGGGTCCGTGGTGGAGACCGGCGCGATCGTCGGCGCGGGCGCGGTGGTGTCGTTCGGTGGGCACGTGCCGGCGCGGTCGATGGCCCTCGGCGTGCCCGCGAAGGTGCGCGAGGGGTACGTCGTGCCGGACGGCGCCTGGCAGTTGGCGGTCGACAGGTACGTGGACAACATCTTGCTGTACCGCAAGGGTCTGCGGCGGCTGGACTGAGATAAAGTCCCGCCGTGGCACGTCCGCTTGAGGAAATCATGGAAGCAGGCTGGGCCGAGGCACTCGCGCCCGTAGCCGATCGGATCGCCGCGATGGGCGAGTTCCTGCGGGCGGAGGTCGCCGCCGGGCGCACCTACCTGCCGGCCGGGGAGAACGTGCTGCGGGCGTTCCAGCAGCCGTTCCACGCCGTGCGGGTGCTGATCGTCGGCCAGGACCCGTACCCGACGCCGGGGCACGCGGTCGGGCTGAGCTTCTCGGTGTCGCCGGAGACCCGGCCCATCCCGAAGAGCCTGATCAACATCTACCAGGAGTACATGTCCGACCTGGGGCACCCGAAGCCGTCCAACGGCGACCTGACGCCGTGGACCGAGCGGGGCGTGCTGCTGCTCAACAGGGCGCTGACGGTGCAGCCGGGCAAGTCCAACTCCCACCGGAACAAGGGCTGGGAGCCGGTGACCGAGCAGGCCATCAAGGCGTTGGCCGAGCGGGACGCCCCGCTGGTCGCGATCCTGTGGGGCAGCCAGGCGCGTGCTCTCAAGCCGCTGCTGGGCGCCGACCGGTGCGTGGAGTCGGTCCACCCGAGCCCGCTGTCGGCGGCGGGCGGTTTCTTCGGCTCGCGGCCGTTCAGCAAGGCCAACGAGCTGCTGGTGAAGCAGGGCGCCGAGCCGATCGACTGGAAGCTTCCCTGAGCCGCTGACCAGCCCTGAACCCGGTGTGCGGCACCGGGCGTCAACGCCGAAAGGCCCCCGGGATGCGATCCCGGGGGCCTTTCGACAAGCTTCAGGCGCGGGTCATCAGCCGCGCACCACCTTGCCGGCCTTCAGGCAGGAGGTGCACACGTTCAGCCGCTGCCGCGTCGAAGAAGAAACCTTCGCGCGCACGGTCTGAATGTTCGGGTTCCACCGGCGGTTCGTCTTCCGGTGGGAGTGCGAGACAGAATGGCCGAAGCCCGGCCCCTTGCCACAGACGTCGCACACGGCAGCCACGTCAGCCACTCCTTAAGGTTCCTGATCGGTACTCACGCCCCGGCGGGCGCGCAAGCGTGCACAAGCCTCAGCCGGGCATGGCAACCCAGACAGGGTAGCCGGTGGGCCGTTCTGCCTCCAAACCGGGTCGAATACCCTCGCCGCCATGCGGGCTCTCGATGCGGTCGCGGTGCGCCAGTGGGCGGACGCCTGTGTTCGGTCCCTGGACGCCAACCGGGAGGACCTGGATCGCATCAACGTGTTCCCCGTGCCGGACGGGGACACCGGCACGAACCTGCTCCAGACCATGAGGTCGGCGTTGGACGCGTTGTTGAGGACACCGGTGGACACCGTCGGGGCCGCGTTGGCGGCGCTCGCGCGGGGCGCGCTGGCGGGGGCGCGTGGCAACTCCGGGGTGATCCTGTCGCAGGTGCTGCGCGGGCTGGCCGAGGGCGCGCAGAGCGCCTCCACGGTGTCCGGGTCCTCGTTCCGGCGGGCGTTGCTGCGGGCCGACGTGCTGGCCACCGCCGCCGTGTCGAAGCCGGTGGCGGGCACTGTGCTGTCCGTGCTGCACGCGGCGGCGGAGGCGGCCCGGGACTGCTCGTCCGACGACCTGGACGACGTCGTGACGGTCGCGGCCAAGGCCGGTGCGGAGGCGTTGGCGAACACGCCACGTCAACTGGCCGTGCTGGCGCGGGCCGGTGTGGTCGACGCGGGCGGGCGCGGGCTGGTCGTGCTGCTGGACACGTTGGCGGCGGTGATCACCGGGCGGGCGGTCGAGGACGCGCCGGTGGTCGTCACCGTGCCGCGCGAGTCCCTCACCACCGCGCGCGAGGCCGGGTCGCCGGAGTTCGAGTACGAGGTCATGTACCTGCTGGACGCGGTGTCCGATGGCGAGGGCCCGGACGTCGAGCGGTTGAAGGGCGAGCTGCAGGCGATCGGCGACTGCGTGTCCGTGGTCGGTGACGGCGCCGGGCTGTGGACCGTGCACGTGCACTGCAACGACATCGGCGCGGCCGTCGAGGCGGGCATCAGGGCCGGGAGGCCGCACCGGATCACGGTGGCCCGGTTCGCCGACCAGATCGCCGCCCAGGCGACCCGGTTCGTGCGCGACCGGGCGATCGTCGCGCTGGTCGAGGGCGAGGGGGCGGCGGAGCTGTTCCGGTCCGAGGGCGCGGTGGTGTTCGAGCCCGGTGACGCGGTGACGGCGGCCGACCTGCTGGCCGTGGTGGTGAGCACGCGGGCGCGCCAGGTGACCGTGCTGCCCGGTGACCCGGCGTTGCGCGAGCCGTTGGACGAGGCCGTGACGCAGGCCGTCGCCGCAGGTCAGGACGTTGTGGTCGTGCCGACGTTCTCGCCGGTGCAGGCGTTGGCGGCGCTGGCCGTGCACTCGCCGTCCCGACGCGCCGGTGACGACGTGGTGGCCATGGCCGAGGCCGCGGCGGCGACCCGGCGCGGCGAGGTCGCGGTGTCCGAGCGCGAGGCGATCACCTGGGTCGGCCGGTGTCAGCCCGGTGACCTGCTCGGCATGCTCGACGGCGAGGTCGTGCTCATCGAGCCCGGTGGGGCCGACGTCGGCGACCTGGCGTGCAGGCTGGTCGACCGGATGCTCGCCAGCAACGGCGAACTGGTCACCGTGCTGTTGGGGCGGGCCGCCCCGGACGGGGTCGAGCGGGTGCTGGAAGATCACCTGCGCGTCACCCACCCGGAGGTGGAACTGGCCGCCTACCAGGGCGGACAGCGGGACGCGCTGCTGGTTGTCGGTGTCGAGTAGTTGAATGGGCCGAGATGACGACCTTCGACGAGAAGCTGGTGTCGGTGCTCGGCAAGAAGAGCGCCGACGCGCTGGAGGCCGGCCTCGGCCTGACCACGGTCGGTGAGCTGCTGCGGCACTACCCGCGCCGCTACGACGAGCGCGGCAAGCTGACCGAGATCGCCGGGCTGGAGCTGGGCGAGCACGTGACCGTGCAGGCGCGGGTGAAGAGCGCGCGGCAGCGGCGGATGAAGTCGCGCAGCGGTGAGCTGCTGGAGGCCGTCATCACCGACGGCACCAGCGACCTGCACCTGGTGTTCTTCGGGCGCGGCTCGCGGAAGGTCGAGCGGGAGCTGTTGCCGGGGCGCGAGGCGATGTTCGCGGGCAAGGTCGGCATGTTCAACGGCAAGCTCCAGCTCGCCCACCCCGACTACCAGGTGCTCGACGGCACGGACGAGGCGGGGGCGGATTCCTCGGGGGCGGGCTTCGCGGGCGCGTTCATCCCGGTCTACCCGGCGGCGCAGGGCATCCAGTCGTGGAACGTGTCCAACTGCGTGGAGCAGGTGCTCGCGGTGTGGGACGGGGTGACCGAGGACCCGTTGCCCGAGTCGCTGCGCGCCGCCCGTGGGCTGATCCCGTTGGAGAAGGCGTTGCGGGACATCCACCGGCCGGACGGCTGGGCGGCGATCACCGTCGCGCAGCAGCGGTTGAAGTGGGACGAGGCGATGGCGGTGCAGCTGGCCCTGGCGCAACGCCGCCGTTCGGCCACGGCCCGCCCCGCGCCCGCGTGCCCGCCCCGGCCCGGCCTGGTGCGGGACGCGTTCGAGGCCCGGCTGCCGTTCGAGTTGACGACGGGGCAGCGCGAGGTCGGCGAGCAGATCGCCCACGACCTGTCCGGCGAGCACCCGATGAACCGGCTGCTCCAAGGGGAAGTCGGGTCGGGGAAGACGATCGTGGCGTTGCGGGCGATGTTGCAGGTCGTCGACGCCGGGCGGCAGGCGGCGATGCTCGCGCCGACGGAGGTGCTGGCGGCCCAGCACGCGCGGTCGTTGCGGGAGTTGTTGGGTGATCTCGGGCAGGCCGGTGAGCTGGGTGGGGCCGAGCACGCGACGCGGGTGACGTTGCTGACCGGGTCGATGGGCGCGGCGGCGCGGAAGCGGGCGCTGTTGGAGATCGTGTCCGGTGAGGCCGGGATCGTGGTCGGCACGCACGCGTTGATCCAGGACAAGGTGGAGTTCGCCGACCTGGGGCTGGTCGTGGTGGACGAGCAGCACCGGTTCGGGGTGGAGCAGCGGGCCGCGTTGAGCGGGCGTGCCGGCGGGTCCACGCCGCACGTGCTGGTGATGACGGCGACGCCGATCCCGCGCACGGTGGCCATGACCGTGTACGGCGACCTGGAGGTGTCCGCGCTGCGCGAGTTGCCGCAGGGGCGGTCGCCGATCAGCACGTCCGTGGTGCCGGTGGCGTCGAAACCGGGCTGGCTGGACCGGGCCTGGCAGCGCATCCACGAAGAGGTGCGCAAGGGCCACCAGGTGTACGTGGTGTGCCCGCGCATCGGTGACGGCGACTCGGAGGACGACGGGGCGGAGCCGCCGAAGGAGGACCCGGCCAAGGGTGACGCCGTCGACCGTCGGCCGCCGCTGGCCGTGGTGGACGTGGCGAACCGGCTGGCCGAGGGGCCGTTGCGGGGGCTGCGGATCGACATCCTGCACGGCCGGATGCCCGCCGACGACAAGGACGCCGTCATGCGGACGTTCGCGGCGAACGAGGTGCAGGTGCTGGTCGCCACGACCGTGGTCGAGGTCGGCGTGAACGTGCCGAACGCCACCGTGATGGTGATCATGGACGCGGACCGGTTCGGGGTGAGCCAGCTGCACCAGCTGCGCGGCCGGGTCGGTCGGGGCAGCGCGCCGGGGCTGTGCCTGCTGGTGACGGAGATGCCGGACGGTACGTCCACGATGGAGCGGCTGCGCGCGGTGGAGTCCACTTTGGACGGTTTCGAGCTGGCGCAGCTGGACCTGGAGCTGCGGCGCGAGGGCGACATCCTCGGCGCGGCCCAGTCCGGGCGGCGGTCGGGGTTGAAGATGCTGTCGCTGCTGCGCGACGAGGACGTGATCGCCGAGGCTCGGGTGGTGGCGCAGGAGGTCGTGGAGGCGGACCCGGAGCTGGCCGCGCACCCCGGTCTGGCCGGGTTGGTGGCCGGGCTGCTGGACGACGAGCGGGCGGAGTACCTGGAGAAGGCTTGATTTGATTGCTGTGTTGGATTGCGCCGCCTCCGGCGTCGCGGGCTCGGTCGACTGTGACATGGCCGCTGCTCCGCAGACCGCGGCTCGGCCGCCCGGGAGGTCGAGCGTTCGCGCCTGATTTCCCGACGATCGAAAAGCGTGATCGCCGTAAAATGAGTCGCGAACGACCGACGCGACCTCGCGTGGTGGGCGGCCTGGTCCGCAGGCGGTGGCTCGGTCGGCTGGGAAGCCGACCTCGCCGCCTGGGTACCCTGACTCGTGCGCCGATTCCTGCTCGCCCTCGTTCCGCTGGCGTTGGTGGCCTGCACGGCCGCTCCGGCCGGTGATCCGGCTCCGTCCACGTCGTCGCTGCCCAAGGGCGATCTGGCGGTGCTCGCCGAGCGGATCGAGCAGCGGCGGGCCGAGTCGGGGACGGCGGTGTTCCACACCGAGGGGTTCGCCTCCGACGGGCAGGGCACCGAGGTCCGCAACGTCGTGGACGGCGCGGTGCGGCAGGACGCCGACGGGGTGGCCGGGTCGATGACGATGGACGTGTCGACCGGCGGGCAGCCGAAGAAGATCGCGCTGGTGGTCGTGCGCGACGGCATGTACGTGCAGGTAGAGGGCGCGCCGATGCCGGCGGGCAAGAAGTGGGGCTTCTACACGCCGGCGAACGGCGGCGAGGTGTCCGCGTTGCTGCGCGGCTTCGGGCCGAGCGCGATGGCGGGCGCGGAACTCGACTACGTGCAGCCGCGGGCGGCGTTGATCGCGGGCAAGGGGTCAGAGCAGCTGGACGGTGTGCCGGTGACCCGGTTCGACCTGGTGGTGGACCCGTTGAAGATGGCGAAGGTCATCGAGGACCAGGACATCCAGTTGCAGCACACCCAGCTGGCCGAGTACGGGGTGACGATCGCCGCGACGGTGTGGGTGGACGACACGAGCGCGCCGGTGAAGGCGGAGTACCGGTTCGAGCTGGACGGCAAGGTCGTCAAGCAGTCGACGACCCGGTTCCGCGACTGGGGCAAGTCGGTCGAGATCACCGTGCCGGACCAGGCCGAGGTCGTCCCGGCCGATCAGCTGCCCCAGTAGTTGACGAGCTCAGTAGTCGACGAGTGCGGTAGTCCACGAGCGCGGCAGCCCGAGTCCGGTGGTTCTGAGTTCGGTGGTCTGAGTCCGGTGGTTCGGATTTGGGTCGCGCGAGCGATGCCCCGCAGGGGTCCCCGACCAGGGGATCCCTGTTTTTTTATTCTGCCGGCGGGGTCCGACAATTTCGGAGAACCCGCCGTGCGTGCGGGCTACCTGGCCTGCTTGCCCGACTTGGGGATCGGCAGCTGGGTGGTCGGCTGCTCGGACGGGTCGACGTCCTTCGCCTTGGCGTCCGCGGTCTTGGCGCTCGCCGCCTTGGTGCTCGCGGCGGGCTTGGCGTCGGCGGCGGGCTTCGCGGCGGGCTTGGTGGCAGGCTTGGTGGCGGTGCCGGTGGCCGCCTTCGCGTCGGCCTTCGCGTCGGCCTCCGCCTCGTCGTCCAGCGGCTTGAGGGTGGCCACCGCTCGGGACACCGCTTCCTGGGCCGCGGCGAACTGCTCGTTCAGGGCCCGGTGCACGCGGTGCAGTTCGGCCAGCTTCGCGTCCGCCGCCGTGGTGCGGCGGTCGGCGTGGGCGTCCGCCTCGGTGATCGTCTTCTCGGCCTGGGCGTTGGCCTCGGCCACCGCCTTCTCGGCCTTGGCCAGGGCCTCGGCCTCCTGCTCGGCGATCTGCTTCTCGGTCTCGGCGCGCAGTTCGGCGGTCTCGGCGCGGGCGGTTTCGAGGAGCTTCGCGGCCTCGGCCTTGGCCTCGACGACGTGCACCTCGTGCTCCTTGCGGAGCTTGGTGCGCAGCTCGTCGTACTCCTTGTCGAGGTCGTCGTGGTAGCCCTTGTACTTCTTCTCCAGCTCGACGCGCTTCGCCTCCAGCTCCGCCGTCTTCGCCTCGAAGTCCGCGGTGAGCCGCTCGCGGTCGGCGCGGACCTCGGCCATCAGCGCCTCGTGCTCGCCGGTCAGCTTGGTGCGCAGCTCCTCGTGCGAGCGCTCCAGCTCGGCGCGGCGCTCGTCGTACTGCCGCTCCAGCTCCTTCGTCCGCTGCTGGTGGGCCCCTTCCAGCTGCCGACGCCGGTCCTCCAGCTCGCCCATCGCCCGCTGGTGCATGGCCTTGCCCTCGGCCGCCGCGCGCTCGGCCTCGGCCCGGGTGGCGTTCGCCTGGTCCAGCGCACCCTTGCGGATGTCGGCGATCTCCTCCTCGGCCAACGTCATCATCACGCGCACGCGCTCGGTGACGTTGGAGGCGCTGGTCGGGCTGCTGGCCAGCTTGCTCAGCTGCGCCTTCACCTTGTCCAACTCGGCACGTGTGCTGCCGAGCAGCTTGCTCAGCTCGGCGACCTGGGTCGACGCCGCGTCACGCGCTCTGTTCGAGTTCTTGAGGTCGAACTCGAGTCGCGTCACCCGTTCGTTCACCTGGCGCTGGTTGTACCCGCGCAGAACGACGTCGAAATGGGTGCGGGCAGCAGGCTGCCCAGTCCCTTCAGCCCCGGCCATGGGCCAACCCTACCGAGAAGTCGCCAGCAGTAGTCACCTGATGTTGGGAACACACCGTAACGAGCACGTGATCCCCCGTGTGGGGTGAACACGGACCGCTGAACCGTGATGTACGGACCGTCAATCCGCCGCCCGCGTACGAGCCCTGGCGGGGGCTGCGCAAGGCGGTCGCGCAAGGGAGAATCCCGGTGCGTGGTCCCAGGTCGCACCCGCCTTGACCGGGAGAGTTACCGATCACGATGACGTCCGTCACGTGAGATGGAACTCCCGAAGGGCGGGAAGCGCACGGTAGCGTGCCTTGATTCATCGTGTCCTGCCCAGCCCAGCCACCACGGCACCGTCGGGCGGGACTCGCCGAGTAACCGGGAGGGAACGCCGCATGTTCCGCAAGGTTCTTGTCGCCAACCGCGGCGAGATCGCGATCCGGGCCTTTCGCGCTGCCTACGAACTGGGCGCCGGCACGGTTGCCGTCTTCCCCCACGAAGACCGCAACTCCCTGCACCGGCTGAAGGCCGACGAGTCGTACGAGATCGGCGAGCCCGGCCACCCCGTCCGGGCCTACCTGTCCGTGGAAGAGATCATCAAGGCCGCCCGCAAGGCGGGCGCCGACGCGGTCTACCCCGGCTACGGCTTCCTGTCCGAGAACCCCGAGCTGGCCAAGGCCTGCGCCGACGCCGGCATCACGTTCGTCGGCCCGCCCTCGGACGTGCTCGAACTGACCGGCAACAAGGCCCGCGCCATCGCTGCGGCCCGTGCGGCCGGCCTCCCGGTGCTCAAGTCCAGCGACCCGTCGAGCGATATCGACGCCCTGCTCCGGGCCGCCGAGGACATCACGTTCCCCGTCTTCGTCAAGGCCGTCGCGGGCGGCGGCGGGCGCGGTATGCGGCGCGTCGAGGACAAGAGCGGGCTGCGCGAAGCCCTGGAAGCCGCGTCACGCGAGGCGGAGTCCGCGTTCGGCGACCCGACGGTGTTCCTCGAACAGGCCGTGATCGAGCCGCGGCACATCGAGGTGCAGATCCTCGCCGACGGCCAGGGCAACGTGATGCACCTGTTCGAGCGCGACTGCTCGGTGCAGCGCCGGCACCAGAAGGTCATCGAGATCGCGCCCGCGCCGAACCTCGACCCCGAACTGCGCGAGCGGATGTGCAACGACGCGGTGCGGTTCGCCCGGCACATCGGCTACCGCAACGCCGGCACCGTCGAGTTCCTGCTCGACCCGCGCGGCAACTACGTCTTCATCGAGATGAACCCGCGCATCCAGGTCGAGCACACGGTCACCGAAGAGGTGACCGACGTGGACCTGGTCCAGTCGCAGATGCGCATCGCGGGCGGCGAGTCCCTGGACGACCTCGGCCTGAGCCAGGAGACCGTGCAGCTGCGCGGCGCGGCCCTCCAGTGCCGCATCACCACCGAGGACCCGGCCAACGGTTTCCGCCCGGACACCGGCATGATCAGCGCCTACCGCTCACCGGGCGGCTCGGGCGTCCGGCTGGACGGCGGCACCATCGGCGTCGGCACGGCCGTCGGCGCGCACTTCGACTCGATGCTGGTCAAGCTCACCTGCCGCGGCCGGACGTTCTCCGCCGCGGTGGCCCGCGCCCGCCGCGCGGTGGCCGAGTTCCGCATCCGCGGTGTGTCCACGAACATCCCGTTCCTCCAGGCGGTGCTGGACGACGAGGACTTCTTCGAGGGTCGCGTCACCACCTCGTTCATCGAGAAGCGCCCGCACCTGCTGACCGCCCGGCACTCCGCCGACCGCGGCACGCGCATCCTCACCTACCTGGCCGACGTGACGGTGAACAAGCCGAACGGCCCGCGTCCGTCCGTTGTGGACCCGAAGGTGAAGCTGCCGGCCGTGGACCTGAACGCCGAGCCGCCGGCGGGGTCCAAGCAGAAGCTGGTGGAGCTCGGGCCGGAGGGTTTCGCCCGCTGGATGCGGGAGAGCAAGGCGCTGGGCGTCACGGACACCACGTTCCGCGACGCGCACCAGTCCCTGCTCGCCACCCGCGTGCGCACCAAGGACCTGCTCGCCATCGCGCCGCACGTGGCCCGTATGGCGCCGCAGTTGTTGTCTTTGGAGGCGTGGGGCGGTGCGACGTACGACGTGGCGTTGCGCTTCTTGGCCGAGGACCCGTGGGAACGGCTCGCCGCACTGCGTGAAGCCGTACCGAACATCACCCTCCAGATGCTGCTGCGCGGTCGGAACACGGTCGGCTACACGCCCTACCCCGAGGCCGTGACCAGCGCGTTCGTCGAAGAGGCCACGAAGACCGGTATCGACATCTTCCGCATCTTCGACGCCCTCAACGACGTCGAGCAGATGCGCCCGGCCATCGAGGCGGTGCGCGAGACCGGCACGGCGGTCGCCGAGGTCGCCCTCTGCTACACGTCCGACCTGTCGAACCCGGACGAGCGGATCTACACCCTCGACTACTACCTGAAGCTGGCCGAGCAGATCGTCGGCGCGGGCGCGCACGTGCTCGCGGTGAAGGACATGGCGGGCCTGTTGCGCCCGCCCGCGGCGGCCCGGCTGGTGAGTGCGTTGCGCAAGGAGTTCGACCTCCCGGTGCACCTGCACACGCACGACACGGCGGGTGGGCAGCTCGCCACGTACCTGGCGGCCATCCAGTCCGGTGTGGACGCGGTGGACGGCGCGGTGGCGTCGGTGGCGGGTACCACGTCGCAGCCGCCGCTGTCCGCGATCGTGGCCGCGACGGACTACACCGAGCACGCCACGGGGCTGGACCTGCAGGCGGTGTGCGACCTGGAGCCGTACTGGGAGTCGGTGCGCAAGGTCTACGCGCCGTTCGAGTCGGGCATCCCCGGCCCGACCGGTCGCGTCTACCGGCACGAGATCCCCGGCGGGCAGCTGTCGAACCTGCGCACCCAGGCGGTCGCGCTCGGGCTCGGGCAGAAGTTCGAGGAGATCGAGTCCATGTACGCCGCGGCCGACCGGATGCTGGGTCGGCTGGTCAAGGTGACGCCGTCGTCCAAGGTCGTCGGGGACCTGGCGCTGCACCTGGTCGGCGCGGGTGTCTCGCCGCAGGAGTTCGAGGCGGACCCGGGCCGGTACGACATCCCGGCGTCGGTGATCGGGTTCCTGCACGGTGAGCTTGGCGACCCGCCCGGCGGCTGGCCGGAGCCGTTCCGCAGCAAGGCGTTGCAGGGCCGTGCCGCGCCGAAGGGCGTGGCGGAGCTGACCGACGACGACATCAAGGGCTTGGAGCACGACCGCCGCGGCACGCTCAACCGGCTGCTGTTCCCGGCGCCCACGAAGGAGTTCGAGGCGCACCGGGACGCGTACGGCGACACGAGTGTGCTGGGTAGCAAGGACTTCTTCTACGGGCTGAAGCCGGGCGAGGAGTACCAGGTCGACCTGGAGCCGGGGGTGCGGCTGCTGATCGGCCTGGAGGCGATCGGTGAGGCGGACGAGCGTGGTTTCCGCACGGTGATGGCGACGTTGAACGGCCAGTTGCGGCCGATCCAGGTGCGCGACCGGTCGATCGCCGCCGAGGTTCCGGTGGCGGAGAAGGCGGACCGGAGCAACCCCGGTCACGTCGCCGCGCCGTTCGCGGGCGTGGTCACGCCGAGCGTGGCGGAGGAGGACGAGGTCGAGGTGGGGCAGACCATCGCGACCATCGAGGCGATGAAGATGGAGGCGGCGATCACCGCGCCCAAGGCCGGGCGGGTGAAGCGACTGGCGGTGCGGGGCGTGCAGCAGGTCGAGGGCGGGGATCTGCTGATCGTGCTCGACTGACGCGGCATCTCTTCCGGGCCGGACACCGACACGGTGTCCGGCCCGGTTGCTCTACCGCGGCCGTCGATGCGCGGGATCGTGTTCGGTGCCACATGGTGATCCGGTGGGAACCGGGTCGGCGGACCTCGCGTTGGAGGTGGCATGAAGAAGGTCACCGCAGCACTGCTCGCCCTCACGGCCGGCGCCGTCGCCTGGGCGGCGCGCGACGTGCCCTCGGCCTTGGGCGGCAAGCCCGACGGCGAGCGGGTGCGGCGGTCGCCGCAGTACCGCGACGGGAAGTTCCACAACGCCGCGCAGACCCGGACCATGCCGGACGGGGCCGCCGGGACGATGCGGGAGATGCTCTTCGGCGGCCAGCAACGGCACCCGGTGGGCGAGGTGCCGTTGGTGCCGCCGGTCGCGGGCACGCCGGACGGGCTGCACATCACCTGGTACGGCCACGCGTCGACGTTGATCGAGATCGACGGCGCGCGCATCCTGGTCGACCCGGTGTGGAGCGACCGGTGCTCACCGTCCCCAGTGGTCGGTCCGCGCCGGCTGCACCCCGTGCCGCACCAGCTGCACGAGGTCGGCAGGGTGGACGCGGTCGTCATCTCGCACGACCACTACGACCACCTCGACCTGCCGACGGTGCGCGCGCTGACCAACGACCAGGACGCGGTTTTCGTGGTGCCGCTCGGCATCGGCGCGCACCTGCGCCGGTGGAAGGTGCCCGAGCACCGGATCGTCGAACTGGACTGGGACGAGTCGCACGAGGTGGCCGGCGTCACGCTCACCGCCACCGCCGCGCAGCACTTCTCCGGCCGGGGTTTCCAGCGGGACAACACGCTGTGGGCGTCGTGGGTCGTGAAGGGGCCGCGGCACCGCGTCTACTACAGCGGTGACACCGGGTACTTCGACGGCTACAAGAAGATCGGCCAGGAGCACGGCCCGTTCGACGCCTCCCTGATCCAGATCGGCGCGTACGGACCGGGCTGGCCGGACATCCACATGACGCCCGAGGAAGGCGTGGCCGCGCACCGCGACGTGCAGGGCGGCCTGCTGATCCCGGTCCACTGGGCCACCTTCAACCTCGCCTTCCACGACTGGTCCGAGCCGGTGGACCGGGTGTGGCGCGAGGCCAAGGCGCACGAAATCCCGCTTGCCGTCCCACGTCCGGGTGAGAGGATCGATGTCGATCAACCCCCGGCGGTCGACGGATGGTGGCAAGCACTCGCATGACGAGAACAGCAGTGGTGACCGGCGGCGGCACCGGCATCGGTCGGGCCATCGCGGAGGAACTGGTCGCGCGCGGCCTCGACGTGGTGATCACCGGGCGTCGCGAGGACGTCCTCGAGCAGGCCGCGGACGAGATCGGCGCACGGGCGGTGGCGTTCGACGCGGCCGACCCGGAGGCCGTCGACGCCGCCCGGGAACACCTGCCCGAGCGGGTGGACGTCCTGGTCAACAACGCGGGCGGCCTGGTCGGCGGCGACGATCTCAAACGGCAGTGGCTCGCGATGTACGAGGCGAACGTCGTCACCGCCGTCCTCGTCACCACGGCGCTCCAGCCGCGCCTCGCCGAGAACGCCCGCGTCGTCACCATCGGTTCCATCGCGGGCAGGCGCGGCGGCGGCAGCTACGGCGCGGCCAAGGCGGCGGTGGAGGCGTGGACGGCCGAGTTGGCGTTCAAGCTCGGCGGCCGGGGCATCACCGCGAACGTCGTCGCACCGGGTTTCATCGAGGACACCGAGTTCTTCGGCGGCGACATGTCCGAGCAGCGCCGGAGCACGCTCGTCGCGCAGACCGCCAACGGCCGGGCCGGCACCCCGGCGGACGTGGCGGCCACCGTGGCGTTCCTCACCTCGCCGGAGGCCGGGCACATCACCGGCCAGGTGGTCGCCGTCAACGGTGGGGCGCACCTCGGGCGATGACGCCGATGGGACGATGACGGGGTGACCAGGATCGTCGCGGGCGCCGCCGGTGGCCGAAGACTGCAAGTGCCCCCACGCGGCACCCGTCCCACCTCCGACCGCGTCCGCGAGGCGTTGTTCAGCTCCCTCGAAGCGCTCGTCGACCTGGACGGCGCCACCGTGCTCGACCTCTACGCGGGCTCCGGCGCGCTCGGCTTCGAAGCGCTGTCCCGGGGTGCGACCAAGGCCACTTTCGTGGAGTCGGACAAGCGGGCTGCCGAAGTCCTGAAGACGAACGCGAAAACGGTCGCGCTGCCCGGCGCGACGGTCCTCAACCGCACCGCCGAGGCCGTCGTGGCCACCGCGCCGGACGAGCCGTGCGACGTGGTTTTCGCCGATCCGCCCTACGCCGTCACCGACGAACAGCTCAACCGGCTCCTCGAGTCGCTGGTCACCCGTGGTTGGACGAAACCGGGCTCGCTGATCATCGTGGAACGCGGCGCGCGCAGTCCTGAACCGATTTGGCCAAGTGCCGTGGAATCCTTGCGCAGCAAGCGATACGGCGACACCGCGCTGCATTGGGCCGAACACGTTGACGCCACCGGGTGATGCGGACCACGCACCTGAGTGGATGCGTCCGATCGGGTGCTACCGTCCGAAACCATGACGCGTGCCGTGTGCCCCGGCTCCTACGACCCGGCCACCAACGGACACCTGGACATCATCGGGAGAGCGGCGAAGCTCTTCGACGAAGTCGTCGTCGCCGTGCTCATCAACAAGAACAAGAAGACGTTGTTCTCGGTCGAGGAGCGCACCGAAATGCTGCGCGAGGTCACCGCGCAGTGGCCGAACGTCCGCGTCGACGCCTGGCACGGCCTGCTGGTCGACTACTGCCTCGAAAACGACATCAAGGCCATCGTGAAGGGCCTGCGCGCGGTCAGCGACTACGACTACGAGTTGCAGATGGCGCAGATGAACCACCAGCTCACCGGCGTCGAGACGCTGTTCATGCCGACGAACCCCATCTACAGCTTCCTGGCCAGCTCCCTGGTCAAGGACGTGGCCACCTACGGCGGCGACGTCTCCAGCCTGCTGCCGCCCACGATCAAGGACCGGCTCATCGCACGGCTCGCTGAGGGTCGCTGACCGGTCACACCCGGTTAACTCAGATACTGCCGAGCCGTCACTCGGTGTGGTTACCGTTCACTACCATGAGCGAGATCACATCGCGCACCGTCAAGGTGCTGCTCTCCCTGCTGCTGGTTCTCGCCGGCATGTCCGCCACGTCCGCCGCGGCGTCCGCCGCCGAGCCCGTCCTGGCTGCTCAGGCGGCCTGCGGCGACACGTCGGGCTTTCGCAAGGTCGCCCTGTCCGGCCTGCCCGCCCAGGCCACCGACACCGTCCGCCTGATCCAGCGCGGCGGGCCCTACCCGTACTCGCAGGACAACCAGACCTTCTACAACCGCGAGGGCATCCTCCCGGCCTGCTCGACCGGCTACTACAAGGAGTACACGGTCAAGACGCCCGGCGTCTCCACCCGCGGCGCGCGGCGGATCGTGACCGGCAACGCCTCGCCGAAGCTGTACTTCTACACGCCCGACCACTACGCGAGTTTCGTCCTCGTGGACATCACCCGGTAGCCGGACACGCCCTGCCGATCTCCCGGCGGCGAAGAGATCGGCAGGGCACACTAGGACGGGTACTGCTGTGGGCGCGAGGAGTGTGACGTGTACCGGGTGTTCGAGGCCCTCGACGAGCTGGTCACGATCGTCGAGGAAGCGCGTGGCGTGCCGATGACCTCCGGGTGCGTCGTGCCGCGCGGTGACGTGCTCGAACTCCTCGACGACGTGCGCGACGCCATCCCCGCGGAGCTGGACGACGCCCAGGACGTGCTCGACCACCGCGACGAGCTGGTCGGAAAGGCGCAGCACGACGCGGAGCAGAGCCTGAGCAAGGCCCGCTCCGACGCCGACCGGATGGTGTCCGAGGCGCAGCACGAGGCCGAGCGGATGCTGTCCGAGGCGCGTGCCCGCGCCGAGCGGATGGTCGCCGAGGCCGAGGACCAGGCGCAGCGGACGGTCGCCGCGGGCCGCCAGGAGTACGAGGACCTGGTGGGCCGTGCCCACGCCGAAGCCGACCGCATGGTCCAGGCGGGCCGGGCCAACTACGAGCGCGCGATCGAGGAGGGCCGGGCGGAGCAGGCGCGCCTGGTCGACCAGACCGAGGTCGTGCAGGCCGCGCACGCCGAGTCCGCCCGCGTGCTGGAGGCCGCCCAGACGGAGGCCATCCGGCTGCGCAGCGAGTGCGACGCGTACGTGGACGGCAAGCTGGCCGACTTCGAGGACCTGCTCGCGCACACGCTCCGCAGCGTCGGGAAGGGCCGTTCGCACCTGCGCGGCCCGGCCGTCGCGAGCGCCTCCGCACCGTTCGATTACCACGACTAGGACCAAGTGAGACCCGACCGAACGACATTTGACCAGCCGATTTCACGTCGACGCCCGTTGTCCCGTACCCTTGACCGGCTGGTCGTGGTAAGTCCCCGACGGCACACCAAACATCATGTCTGAGCATCGTCACGCCTCCGCGCGTCCCACAGCGACCGGGCCCTGGGTCATCGACACCAGGGACCTCGGGCGTCGTGCGGGCTCCAGCCGCGGGTTGAGCAGGACGGTGCCCGCCGCGGGCCTCGGCCTGGCGGGCGTGATCGAGGTGCCGGCGGGCGGCAGCGTCCAACTCGACCTCCTGCTGGAGTCGGTGGTCGAAGGTGTGCTCGTGACGGGCGCGGCCGCGACGGTGGTCGAAGGGGAGTGCTCGCGCTGCCTGGAGCCGCTGTCGGCGGAGGTCGAGGTGGAGCTGACGGAGCTGTACGCGTACCCGGACAGCACCACCGACGAGACGACCGAAGAGGACGAGGTCAGCCGTCTGCACGACGACCTGATCGACCTCGAACCCGTGGTGCGCGACGCCATCGTGCTCGCGCTGCCACAGGTGCCGCTGTGCTCGCCGGACTGCCTCGGGCTGTGCGTCGACTGCGGCGGCAAGCTGGCTGATCTCGGCCCCGACCACGGGCATGAGACGATTGACCCCCGTTGGGCCGCCTTGCAAGAGCGGTTCGACGGGAATCGTGACAATCCAGAGGAGAACTAGTCGTGGCCGTCCCGAAGCGGAAGATGTCGCGCTCGAACACGCGCTCGCGCCGCGCTCAGTGGAAGACCGCTGCCGTGCACCTGGTGGCCTGCCAGAACAAGGCCTGCCGCCAGCCGAAGCCGCAGCACGTCGCCTGCCCGGCCTGTGGCCAGTACGACGGCCGCCAGGTCGTCCAGCCGGCCTGATCACCCCTCTGGCGAAGGTAGCGGCGAATCGTGGGGGGTAGGTCGTCGCGCGGTCGGTCGGCCGACCGCGCCCCGTTGCTCGAAGCGCTCGGCGTCCCGTTGGACGCCGAGCTGCTGACGCTCGCACTCACACACCGGTCGTACGCGTACGAGAACGGTGGTCTGCCGCCGAACGAGCGACTGGAATTCCTCGGCGACGCGGTGCTCGGCCTCGTCGTCACCGACCACCTGTACCAAGCGCACCCGGAGCTGCCCGAGGGGCAGCTCGCCAAGCTCCGCGCGAGCGTGGTGAACATGCACGCACTGGCGGGCGTGGCCCGGGGGCTCGGGGACGACGGGTTGGGCGGGCATCTCCTGCTCGGTCGCGGCGAGGAGCTGACCGGCGGCAGGGACAAGGCGAGCATCCTCGCGGACGGCCTGGAAGCCGTCATCGGCGCGGTCTACCTGCAATTCGGCATCGACACCGCGCGTCAACTGGTTCACCACCTGTTCGACCCACTGCTGGCCGAAGCGCCACTGCGGGGCGCCGGGCTGGACTGGAAGACCAGTCTTCAGGAGCTGACCGCCTCGGCAGGCCTGGGCGTACCCGAGTACCGGGTGGACGACCAGGGTCCGGACCACCGCAAGGAGTTCACCGCGACGGTGTTCGTCGGTGGTCAGGCCTACGGCACTGGCGATGGGCGCACGAAGAAGGAAGCCGAGCAGAAGGCGGCCGAGGCCGCCTACCGCGTGTTGCACGAACGGGTCCGCGCCGAGCAGGAAACCGGCACGTCCGGGAACGGCCACGCACCCAACTCGGCGACGGCACAGACTCCACCCCAGGCTTCACCTCAGGCTGCACCTACTCAGGAAGACTGACGCCGAAATGTATGCCACGAACGTCCGGACGAACCGGCGCGCGCGCCACGCGCGTCCTTCCCGCCCGTTGAACGCGAGCCGCAACGGCGGCATCCAGGGCCTGGTCCTCGTGCGCGACACCGCCCAGGCGGGCGGTTGGATGCTCAAGCCGACCAAGCCGCAGGCCGCCGCGTACGAGATGCTCGAAGAGCTCGAGCAGGCAGAGGCCGCTGCCGCCGCTGCCGAGCGCGAGTCCGAGGACTGATCACCCGCCCGTGCCCGAGCTGCCCGAGGTAGAGGTCGTCCGCCGAGGTCTGCACGAGCACGTGGCCGGGAGGACCGTCGCCGAGGTCGACGTCCTCCACCCACGAGCGATCCGCCGCCACCTACCCGGTGCGGCGGATTTCGCCGTGCGCTTGACCGGTCAGCGACTGGAGGCCGCGCGTCGCCGCGGCAAGTACCTGTGGGTCGACCTGTCGGGCGGCGACGCGATGCTCGCGCACCTCGGCATGAGCGGCCAGATGCTGGTCCAGCCCGTCGGCGCGCCGGACGAGAAGCACCTGCGGGTGCGGGTCCGGTTCGCCGACGACGGCCCGGAACTGCGGTTCGTGGACCAGCGCACGTTCGGCGGTCTGGCGTTGGCGGAACTCGTCGAGGTCGACGGCACCCTGCTGCCGCAGCCGGTGGCGCACATCGCGCGTGATCCGATGGACCCGGCGTTCGCCCCGGACGCGGCGGTCGCGGCGTTGCGGAAACGGCGCACCGAGGTCAAACGCGCCCTGCTCGACCAGACGCTGGTGTCGGGTATCGGGAACATCTACGCCGACGAGGCGCTGTGGCGGGCCGAGCTGCACGGTCTGCGCCCGGCGGACCGGCTGACCAGGCCGAAGGCCGCCGAGTTGCTGGCGCACGCCACGCAGGTGATGCACGAGGCGCTGGGTGAGGGCGGCACGTCGTTCGACGCGCTCTACGTCAACGTGAACGGCCAGTCGGGTTACTTCGAGCGGTCCCTGGCCGTGTACGGGCAGGAGAACGAGCCGTGCCACCGGTGCGGGACGGCGATCAGGCGCGAGCCGTTCATGAACCGCTCCTCGTACTCGTGCCCGCGCTGCCAGCCGCGTCCGCGGGTCCGATCACGATCACACCCCGGGCTGATCACGCGGGGGTGATCGGGGTCAGCGCGCCGGGTCGGCGAGCCTGCGCAGCAGCGGGGTGACGGACCTCAGCGCGTCGCGTTCCTCTGTGGACAGCTGGGCGAGCCGTTCGGACAGCAGCTCCGCCTCGCCGTGGGCCAGGGACATGATGGTGTCCCGACCGAGAACGGTCAGCTCGACGATGGTGGCCCGCCCGTCGGCGGGATCGGACTCGCGCCGCACCAGGCCACCGGATTCCAGACCCGTCACCACCGTGGTCGCCGTGGGCTGCGAGCACAGCGCCCGCACCGCGATCTCCCCGATCCGCATCGGTCCCTGCGACGCGAGTTCCGCGAGCACCAGCAGTTGGGTGGGCTGGAGTCGCCGAACGGACGAGGACTGGCGCAGGCTCCGGATCAGCCGGTGCACGGCGACCACGAGTTGTAACGCGTCTTGATTAGTCACGCTGGTGGTCATCAGATCTCCTCATTGCTCACCGTGAGTGAGCACCTGTCCGAATTCGGACAGGACATTCGCACTGTCGCAGTACGGCTGTCCAGTAAACGGATTCATTCGCACCCGGATGTACTCACGCTTTCCGCACCGATGCGGACTAGGGGCTGTCAAAACGGCATAAAAGGCGTTTGGAAGCGCGTCAAGGTGGTGTCAGGAAGTTCGCCGAACGTAGTCGGGCACGGGGGCGGCCGGGGCACCCGGCGTAGTGTCTCAGCGTGACAAAGGTGCTGGTGGTCGATGACGAGCCGCAGATCGTGCGGGCGTTGCGGATCAACCTCTCCGCGCGCGGCTACTCGGTCCTGACCGCGCACGACGGCACGACCGCGCTCAAGGCGGCGGCCGAGGGCAAGCCGGACGTGGTGGTGCTCGACCTGGGGCTGCCCGACCTGGACGGCACCGAGGTCATCGCGGGCCTGCGCGGCTGGACGACCGTGCCGATCATCGTGCTGTCCGCGCGGGTCGACTCCGTGGACAAGGTGGAGGCGTTGGACGCGGGCGCCGACGACTACGTGACCAAACCGTTCGGGATGGACGAGCTGCTGGCCCGGCTGCGTGCGGCGGTGCGCCGTTCGGCGGTCGTGGAGGGCGGGGACGCGATCGTGGAGACGGCGTCGTTCACCGTGGACCTGGCGGCGAAGAAGGTGCGCCGGGACGGTGTCGAGGTGCACCTGACGCCCACCGAGTGGGGTCTGCTGGAGATCCTGGCCCGCAACCGGGGCCGGTTGGTGGCGCAGAAGCAGCTGCTCCAGGAGGTGTGGGGGCCCGCGTACGCGAAGGAGACCCACTACCTGCGCGTCTACCTGGCCCAGTTGCGGCGCAAGCTGGAGCCCGAGCCCGCGCACCCCCGGCACCTGGTGACGGAGCCGGGGATGGGGTACCGGTTCGAGCCCTGACGGGAATCGAGCCTGGGCTGCGCGACTTTTCCGCCGCCGTGCGTCGGGGTCGATCAGGGTGAGGGAGTTACCAGTGGCGACATTGCCCCGGAGGCCTCATGACCGCGGCGACCTGCGCGCCTCCCTGGTCACGGCCGCCCGAGCGCTGGTCGTCGCCGAGGACACCGAGGGCCTGACGTTGCGCAAGGCCGCCGCGGCGGCTGGGGTGTCGCACACGGCGGCCTACCGGCACTTCGCCGACGAAGCCGCGCTGGTCGCCGCCGTCGTGGCGCGGGGCTTCGACGAACTGCACGCGGCGGCCGAGGCGGCGTCGGGCGGACCGCTCGACCGGCTGCACGGGATCGGGCGGGCCTACGTGGAGTTCGCGGTGGCCAACCCGTCGCTGTACCGGCTGATGTTCGGCGGCGAGGTGCCGCGCCGGGACGTGCACGCGGAGCCGGCGGCGGCCGAGCAGCGTGTGCACGGGCTCATGTCGTCCGCCATCGTCGACGCGCAGGCGTCCGGCGAGCTGGCCGGCCACGACGTGGCCGACGTGACCGTCCTCATGGCGTGCGTCCTGCACGGCCTGTGTTCGCTGCTGCTCTCCGGACAGCTGCCCGTCGCGCGGTCGGCGGACCTCGCGGACACGGTGATGGCGCTGGTGGACGCCGGTCTGGCGGCCCGGTGAGGGCTCAGCCCACCGGCAGGGTGGGGTGGCGTTCGAACACGATCGTGCCGCGCACCACGAGTTCCTTGTAGCGCGCCGCCAACCGGCCGGTGAGGACGCGTTCCTTCGGGCTGTCGTCGGCGTTCACGAACTGGATCAGCCCGTCCCGGCGGCCCAGGCTGATGCACTGGTTGAAGTACCGGAAGCCGAGCGGACCCGGTTCCCGGCCGTTGAGCCGCTTCGCCAGGCCTCGCACGGCCTGCTGTGCCGTGGGCAGGCCGGTCGCGCACGCCATGCGCAGTTCGAGGCCGTCGTGCCGCTTGATCGCGGCGGCGTCACCGACCGCCATGACGTCCGGGTGGGAGATCGACGTCAGGGTCTCGTCCACCACCATGCGGCCCCTCGCGTCCACCGCGAACCCGGCCCGTGCCGCCAGGTCGGGCACGCGGAAACCGGCCGTCCAGACGACCGTGTCGGCGGTGATCAGCTCGCCGGTGCCGAGCACCAGGCCGTCGGCGCGGACCTCGGTGACGTTCGCGTGATCGCGGACCCGGATGCCGAGCCGGTCGAACGCCCTGGTCAGGTAGCGCCTGCCCTTCTCCGACAGGGCCTGGCCGAACCCGCCGCCGGTGACCAGCAGGACGTCCAGGTCCGGGCGCGACTCGGCCAGTTCGGCGGCGGCCTCGATGCCCGTCAGCCCACCGCCCGTGACGGCGACCGTGCGGGCGCTCTTGAGGGCGGCGGCCAGCTTTTCGGCGCCCTCAAGAGTGGACACCGCGTGCGCGTGCTCGGCGGCGCCCGGGACGCCGTCCAGGTTCGCGTGGCTGCCCAGGGCGTAGATCAGCCGGTCGTAGGCCAGCGCCCCGCCGGTGAGCTCGATCTTGCGGGTGTCGGCGTCGATGCCGGTCACCCGGTCCACCACCAGTTCGACGCCGGTGCCTTTCAGGAGGTCTTCGAGCGGGAGGTCGCGCAGCCGCTGCCCGACCACGAGCTGGTGCAGCCGGACCCGCTCCACGAACCGGTCCCGCGCGTTGACCAGGGTGACCCGGGAATCGGTCCACTTCGCCGCCAGCTTGGCCGCGGCCAGTCCCGCGTAACCCGCACCGACCACCACGATGTGCTCTGCCATGTCCCCGTCCTTTCGTCACGGGTGGAGCGGGACGGGGCGGGTGATCGTGACGGGCATAGGGTGTGAACCGTGTCACGTGTTTCGGTGCTGCACACCTGGCAGCTGCCCGAGGCGGTGCTCGCCGCCGCCCGGAAGCTGCTCGACGAGGCGTTCGACGGCGATTTCGGTGACGAGGACTGGGAGCACAGCCTGGGCGGCGTGCACGCGCTCGTCTGGGACGGCGACGAGCTGATCGGTCACGGCTCGGTGGTGCAGCGCCGGCTGCTCCACGCGAGCCGGGTTGCGGGTGTCCCGCACAAGACCAGGGCGCTGCGGGTGGGGTACGTGGAGGGTGTCGCGGTGCGGGCGGACCGCCGCCGCCAGGGTGTCGGCGGTGCGGTGATGGCGGCGCTGGAGGATGTCGTGCGCGGCGCGTACCCCCTCGGCGCGTCGGAGGACGCCCTGGCGTTCTACGCGGCGCGTGGGTGGCAGCGGTGGCGGGGGAGGACGTTCGCGTTGACGCCCACCGGGGTCGAGCGCACCGAGGACGAGGACGACGCGATCTTCGTCCTGCCGGTGGTGCCGCTCGACCTGACGGGCGACCTGACCTGCGACTGGCGTGACGGCGACGTCTGGTAGCTAGGGGCTGTCCGTCGTCGTGGTGGTGCTGGACGGCGAGGAGGACGACGTCGGCGGGTCGTAGGACGTCGGCGGGTTGCTCGGCGGTTGGGTGGTGAGCTGCGGTTCGGACGACGTCGTGGTGGTCTCCGGCGCCTGGTCCGCCTGCTCTTCCGGCTTCGAGTCCTCCGGCTCCGAGCCGGTCACGTCGCGGGGCTGTCCGGCGGGCACGCGGGTGGACACCGTGACCACCACAGTGTCGGTCCTGCGGTGAGGTGCGGCGATCACCGGCTTGTCCGACGTCACCTGCACGTCGGCGCGCGGTTCCGGTGGACCGGCCACCGGACCGCCCGCCGCGAGCACCGACGCGAGGGTGGCCATCACGGTGGCGACGACGGCGCCACCGGCGGCCAGCAGCACCACCGACGAGAGCTTCTTCTTCGGTGCCGCTTGATGATCTTCCTCGAACACACCATCTCCCTGTGGGGACCCGGACGGGATGGTCAGGTGTTCGAGTTATCGGCGGATCGCGCCGGGCGCCTCATCGTCAGAGCGGTCCTCCACCCGATGGTGTGGAGGACCGTTACCCCTGGCGCACGACCTCGTTTACGGCTCCGACAACCCCGACGGCTCCGACGGCGGCGTGGTGGTCACCGGCGGGTTGGTCGTGGTGACGACTGGCGGCGTCGTGGTGGTCACCGGCGGGTTCGTCGTCGGCGGGTCGACCGGCGGCGTGGTCGTGGTGGGCTGCGGCTGGGGGTCGTCCACCGTGGTGGTCGTGGTGGTGCCGTCCGGCCTGGTCACCGTGGTCACCCGGGTGCGGCGGGAGGTGGTCGTCGCCTCGGTGGTCTCGGTCGTCGTGGTGGTGGTGGACGTCTCGGTCGTGGTCAGGGTGACCGAGGGGCCGAACGAGTCGCGTGGCGTCGTGGTGAGGGTGTTGCGGTTCACGACGTCCTCACGCGGCTGCTGCTCGGCGGGCGAGGCGTCCGGGGACGCGCCCGCCAGGGACGCGACGGTGGCGAAGATCGTCGACACGGCGACACCGGACGCGGCCAGCAGCACGTGGGGCGACACGCGCAGGCGGGGGCGCTCGGGCTCCGGGGTCTCGTACAACGGTTCTCCCATGGTGTGCTCGACGGTCTTTTACCAGCCGAAGTTCTGGGTCCAGTACCAGCCGCGGGTGTCCAGCCCGACACCGATGGTGGTGAACCCGCAGTTCAGGATGTTGCGGCGGTGCCCGTCGGAGTTCATCCAGGCCCGCATGACCTGGTCGGCGGAGCGCTGCCCCATGGCGATGTTCTCGCCGCCGGGGCTCGGGTAGCCCGCCGTGCGCATCCGCTGGGCGAAGTCGACGCCCTCGGGGGTGGTGTGCGAGAAGTAGTCGCGTGCGGCCATGTCGGTGCTGTGGCCCTGCGCGGCCTTGACCACCCGCTCGTCGACCTCCAGCGGCTTGCAGCCGGCGAGGTCGCGGGCCTCGTTCACCAGGGCGACGACCTGCTGGACCTGCGGCACCTCGGCGGGCGCGGTCGTCGTGGTGGGCGCGGGGGCCGGCTCGGACGGCGGCGTGGTCGTCGTCTCGGTCGTGGTGGTGGTCGGGTTGGTGGTGGTCGTCGCCTCGGTGGTGGTGTCCGGGGGCGGCGGCGCCTCGGTGGTGGTCGGCAGGAGCTGCGGCTCGGTGCCCGGCACCGGTTGGCCGACGCCGCCCACGCCGCCCACGCCGCCGACGCCGACGTTGTCGGAACCGCGGCTCTGTGCTGCGCTTTCCCCGATGAACGGGGCGAGCTGGTCCGGGCTCGCGAAGGCGACACCGGTCGCACCGGCTGCGCCGAGGAGCAGGCCGACGAGTCCGCCGATCACGGATCGGTTACCGCGCCGTGCTGTCACGGTCGCGCACCGTACCACTAACGGGTGAAATGTCAGGATGGCTGTCGTGGCTGGAGTAGAGCGAACCGTGCGCCTCACCGCTTGGGTGCGGGGTCACGTGCAGGGCGTCGGCTTCCGGTGGTGGACCCGCGCGAGGGCGCTTGAGCTGGGACTTGTGGGCTCGGCGTCCAATCTGAGGGACGGTCGGGTCGAGGTGAACGCGGAGGGCACGGAGGCGGCGTGCCGGGATCTGCTGACCGCACTCCGTTCCGGCGCTGCCCCCGGTCGGGTGGACTCGATCGTGGAGCGCTGGTCGGAGGCCCGCGGCGGTCTCACCGGTTTCGTCGAGCGTTGAACGCCGACGGGCCCGATGGCGTACTACTTCGATGTGGACCGTGGCGAAGATGTCGTCAGGCAGCTGTACGGCCGTTGGCGCGGCCCGTTGCACGGTTACGTCCTGCGCATGGTCGGCGGTGACCACCAGCAGGCGGAGGACGTGGTCCAGGAGACGCTGCTGCGCGCCTGGCGGCACGCCGACGAACTGACTCCCGCCGACGCGGGCCCGTGGCTCTACACGGTGGCCAGGAACCTGGTCATCTCCGGCTTCCGCAAACGCGGCGGCCGCAACTCGGAGGTGCCGATCGAGCCCGGGGACCTCCCGCCCGTCGCGGACGAGGTGGAGCACGTCCTGCAGAGCTGGCAGGTCGCGGAGGCGCTGCGCGCGCTGACCGCGGACCACCGCAACGTGGTGGTCGAGCTGTACTACCGGCGGCGTTCGGTCGCCGAGGCCGCCGCGGTGCTGGGCATCCCGCCCGGCACGGTCAAGTCGCGCTGCTTCTACGCCCTGCGGGCGCTGCGCGACGCGTTGGAGGAGCGGGGGGTGACCGAGTCGTGAGCTGCTCCCAGACCGTGGTGCTCGGCGCCTACCTGCTCGGCTCGCTCGACCCGGCGGAGCGGTCGGTGTTCGAGCGGCACGTGCACGGTTGTTCCCACTGCCGACGGGAGATGGTGCGGCTGGCGCCGTTGCCGGGGCTGCTGGGCCAGGTCCAGCTGGCGGACCTGGAGCTGCCGTTCGAGGACCCCGTGCCCGATCCGGACCTGTGGCCGCTGCCGCCGGAACCCGAACCCGTGCCGCCGCCACCGCCGCCCCGGAGACGGCGCTGGTCGTTGCTGGTCGGCGCGGGTGTTCTCGTCGTGCTGGTCGCGTTGGCCGTGCTGGTGGTGCCGCGACTGACCGGGGGCGACAGCCCTGCCGCGTCCGCCGTCACCTGGCAGGCGACCGACACCACCTCCGGCGTGGCGGCCGGCGCGGACCTCGTGCGCAAGTCCTGGGGCACCGAACTGTGGATGACCATCGAGAACATGCCCAAGGGCGTGAGGTGCAAGCTGATCGTCCACGACCGCGCCGGCCGCACCGAGATCGGCGGCTGGTGGGGCAGCGACCACTCGCCGGACGAGCGCATCCCCGGTTCCACGTCGTTCCCGGTGGACGAGATCGAACGGCTCGACCTGGTCGTCGACATGAAGGTGCTGGTCTCGGTCCGACCGTGATGCCGTCGACAGTGATACCGCTGGTCAGCGCCGGACCGCCTACGACTGGTACTCGCCGTTCACGGGTACTCTGCCTCGCGTGCACCTCAAGAGCCTGACGCTGAAGGGCTTCAAGTCCTTCGCCTCGGCTACCACGCTGCGCTTCGAGCCGGGCATCACCTGTGTAGTCGGACCGAACGGGTCCGGCAAGTCGAACGTGCTCGACGCGTTGCGCTGGGTGATGGGCACGCAGGGTGCGAAGGACCTGCGCGGCGGCAAGATGGAGGACGTCATCTTCGCCGGCACGTCCGGCCGCGCGCCGCTCGGCCGCGCCGAGGTGACGCTGACCATCGACAACTCCGACGGCGCGCTGCCGATCGACTACGTCGAGGTGTCGATCACCCGCCGGATGTTCCGCGAGGGCGCCACCGAGTACGAGATCAACGGCAACTCGTGCCGGCTGATGGACATCCAGGAGTTGCTGTCGGACTCCGGCATCGGCCGCGAGATGCACGTGATCGTCGGGCAGGGCCAGCTCGCCGCGATCCTGGAGTCCAAGCCCGAGGAGCGCCGGGCGTTCGTCGAGGAGGCCGCGGGCGTCCTCAAGCACCGCAAGCGCAAGGAGAAGGCGCTGCGGAAGCTGGAGGCGATGCAGGCGAACCTGACCCGCCTCACCGACCTCACCGCCGAGCTGCGCCGCCAGCTCAAACCGCTCGGCAAGCAGGCCGAGATCGCCCGCCGCGCCCAGGTCGTGCAGTCCGAGCTGCGTGACGCCCGGATGCGCCTGCTGGCCGACGACCTGGTGACGCAGCGCGAGGCGCTGGCCCGCGAGGAGCAGGACGAGGCCGCCGCCCGCGCCCGCCGGGCCGAGGTGGAGAAGTCGCTCCAGCAGGCCCAGGTCCAGCAGAACGAGCTGGAGGACCAGGTCGCGGCCGACGCGCCGAAGCTCCAGCAGGCCCAGGACACCTGGTACCGGCTGTCGGCCCTGGAAGAACGGCTGCGCGGCACGGTGCGGCTGGCCGTGGAGCGGGAACGGCACCTGTCGGCGGCCGTGGACGCGCCGCGCGGCGGCCGTGACCCGGACGAGCTGGAGGCCGAGGCCGAGCAGACCGCCGTCCTGGAGCAGGAACTCCAGGACGGCGTGACGGAGGCCAGGGTCGGGCTGGCCGAGGCGGTGGAGACGCGGGCCGAGCTGGAGCGGATGGTGTCCGCGGCGGAGAAGGCGCACCTGGCCGCGGTGCGGGCCATCGCCGACCGGCGCGAGGGCTTGGCGCGGCTGTCCGGGCAGGTCGAGGCGCTGCGGTCGAAGACGAGCGCGACCGCCGAGGAGATCGAGCGGATGTCGACCGCGTTGGCCGAGGCGGTCGAGCGGTCGGAGGTCGTGCAGCAGGAGCTGGCCGAGGCCCGTGAGGTGACCGGGACCGAGGACGAGGACGACGTCGGCCTGGACGAGCGGCACCGGCTGGCCGTCGAGGCGGACGACGCGGCCCGCCGCCGGGTCGAGGAGCTGGTCAAGGCCGAGCGGACTGCCGAACGCGACATCGCGTCGTGGAAGGCGCGGGTGGACGCGCTGTCGCTGGGGCTGACCCGCAAGGACGGCGCGGGCGCGTTGCTGGCGTCCCGGCTGCCGGGGTTGCTGGGGTCGGTCGCGGCGCTGCTGACCGTGGAGCCGGGTGCGGAGGTCGCGTTGGCGGCGGCGCTCGGGCCGATCGCGGACGCGGTCGCGGTGGCGTCCGGTGCGGACGCGGTGGCGGCGTTGGAGCTGTTGAAGGAGCAGGACACCGGTCGGGCCGGGGTGCTGGTGGGCGGTGCGGCGGCGACCGTCGACCGGACCGGCTGGCCGTCGCTGCCTGGCGGCGCGCGGTGGGCCGTCGACCTGGTGCAGGCGCCCGAACGGCTGCGGCCCGCGTTGCACCGGGCGTTGGACAAGGTCGCCGTGGTGGACGACCTCGGCACCGCGCAGGGCTTGGTGGACTCGCAACCGTCGGTGCGGGCGGTCACGCGGGACGGTGACGTGCTCGGCGCGGACTGGGCGGTCGGCGGGTCCGGGCGCAGCCAGAGCGTCATCGAGGTCCAGGCCGCGGTGGACGAGGCGTCGGAGAAGCTGGCGCTGGCCGAGCGCGCGTTGGAGCAGTCCACGGCCGCTCTCGAGGGCGCACGCGCCGAGCAGCAGGCCCGCCGTGCCGAGGTCGCGGCGGTGAAGGAGCAGCTCAACGAGGCCAAGGTGCGGCGCGCCCGGTCGTCCGAGCGGCTGAACCGGCTGGCGGCGGCGGTGCGTTCGGCCGAGGCCGAGGTGGAGCGGGTGCGGGTGCAGCGGGAGAAGGTCGAGGCCGCCCGCGAGGAGAACCTGCTCAAGCTCGGTGAGCTGGAAGAACGGCTGCTGGTGGCGCAGGAGCAGCCGCTGGACGACGAGCCGGACACCTCGCACCGCGACGAGATGGCCTCCGAGTTGGCCGCCGCCCGTCAGGGCGAGGTCGAGGCCCGGTTGGCGCTGCGGACCGCCGAGGAACGCGCCCGTGCGTTGCAGGGCAAGGCGGAGGGCCTGCGTCGTGCGGCACGTGCCGAGCGCGAGGCGCGGGAACGTGCCCAGCGCGCTCACGCGGCACGGGCACGGGGTGCCGTCGTGGCCAAGGCCGTGGTGCGCGGCGGCGAGATCGCGTTGGAGAAGATCGCCGCGTCGTTGACGCGCGCGGCCCGTGAACGTGACACCGCGCAGGAGCGCAAGACGCAGCGCGAGGCGTTCCTGGCCCAGATCCGCAACCTGGTGCGCGAGATGTCCGGTGAGCTGGAGAAGCTGACCGACGCCGTGCACCGGGACGAGGTGCTGCGCGCCGAGCAGCGGATGCGCATCGAGCAGCTGGAGACCAAGGTCGCCGAGGAGTTCGGCATCGGCCTGGAGGACCTGGTCTCCGAGTACGGCCCGGACGTGTTCATCCCGCCGTCACCGCAGGAGATCGCCGAGTACGAGGCGGCGAAGGAACGCGGCGAGATGGTGACCGCGCCGCAGCCGATCCCCTACGACCGGGACACCCAGGCGCGGCGGGCCAAGCGGGCCGAGCGGGACCTGTCGCTGCTGGGCAAGGTCAACCCGCTGGCGTTGGAGGAGTTCGCGGCGCTGGAGGAGCGCTACAAGTTCCTGTCCAACCAGCTGGAGGACATCAAGGCGACCCGGCGCGACCTGCTGACCGTGGTGAAGGAGGTCGACGACAAGATCCTGGAGGTCTTCACGTCGGCCTACGAGGACGTCGCGCGCGAGTTCGAGATCGTGTTCAAGGTGCTGTTCCCCGGCGGCGAGGGCCGGCTGGTGCTGACCGAGCCGGACGACATGCTGACCACCGGCATCGAGCTGGAGGCCAGGCCGCCGGGTAAGAAGGTCAAGCGGCTGTCGCTGCTGTCCGGTGGCGAGAAGTCGCTGGCCGCGGTGGCGATGCTGGTCGCGATCTTCCGCGCCCGGCCGTCGCCGTTCTACGTGATGGACGAGGTCGAGGCGGCGTTGGACGACACCAACCTGCACCGGCTGATCAGCCTGTTCGAGCAGCTGCGAGAGCATTCACAGCTGCTGATCATCACGCACCAGAAGCCGACGATGGAGATCGCCGACGCGCTGTACGGCGTGTCGATGCGCGGTGACGGCATCAGCCAGGTGATCTCGCAACGCCTGCGCGGCGAGACCAAGCCGAAGAAGGCCGCTGCCGCTGCCGCCGTCGCCGCCCAGGTCGAGGCACCTGCCGCCGCCGAAGCCGCGCCCGATGCTGAAGCCGAGTCAACCCCGCCTGCCCCGCCTGCCTAGCCGGACGAGTTGTCCACAGGCTCGGCCCCGAACGCCCGAAATGTCGGTGCCGGCCGGCAGGATGAAATCAGGGGACCCCTCTGGCGGGGACGCCCGCGGAGCACTACGTCCGCTGCCCCGCTGACCCGTTGATCTGTGCGTAGGGTCGCCTCATGGGCGACTTGGAGGACCGGCTCCGGGCACGGGTCGAGCAGGTGCGGCGGGAGCGGAGTCGGTTGCAGCGGCTCAACGCGGACGTGATGGCGCGCCTGCCGGAGCACCGCGAGGTGTGGCGCGGTCAGGCCAGGGCGTTCGCCCGGGTCGCCGCCGAGATCGGCATGGCGTCGACGCGCATCTCGGCGGAGTACAAGGCGAAGAAGCGCTTCGGCATCCAGCGGGCCACCTTGTGGGAGCACGACGTCCTGTTCGCCGAGGGCGGGATCGCCGTCACCACCGCCGGTGACCTCGTCGAGGTCGACGGCGACAACCCCGCGCCGTTCGCCGGTTTCCTGGACGAGGGCGACTTTGCCTACGACGCCCTCTCCGTCTGCCTCTACCGCGACCCGGCCGGCGGTCGAGCCGATATCGAGGACGTCGTCGGCATCCGCCGCAGCCCACGCGGGCTCGCCTGCTGCGTCACGGTGTCCGGCGAGCTCGTCGTGGTATGCGACGGCGGTGAGGGCAACGCGTTCATGACCTTCGAGCGGCGGCTGACGGAGGTCGTCGAGAAGTGGGCCTGAAAGGCGTTCAGCGGGCGTCGAGCTGCTTGGCCTCTTCCGGCGTCGGTGCCGCGCCGCCGAGGTGCGCGGGCTGCCACCACTGGCCCTCGCCCGACTCCGGGTAACGGGCCTGGGCGTCGTCGAGCAGCTCCTGCATCCGCTCGCGCAGCGCGTCGTCCGTGGTCGGCTCCATCGGCTCGCCCACGAGGATCGTGATCGGCACGTGCCGCTGCGTCAGCGACTTCGGCCTGCCCTTGGTCCACAGCCGCTGGGTGCCCCACACGGCGGTCGGCAGCAGCGGCACGCCCGCCTCGGACGCCAGCCGCACGGCGCCGCTCTTCACCTCCTTGACGGTGAAGGACCGGCTGATCGTGGCCTCCGGGAAGATCCCGACGACCTCACCGGCCCGCAGCGCGTCCAACGCCTGCTGGTAGGACGCCTGCCCGGCGGTCCGGTCCACCGGGATGTGGTGCATCCCGCGCATCAGCGGGCCGGACACGGAGTGCTTGAACACCTCGTGCTTGGCCATGAACCGGACCAACCTGCGCGCGGGCTGCGCGCCGTAGCCGGCGAAGATGAAGTCGAGGTAGGAGACGTGGTTCGAGGCCAGCACGGCCCCGCCGGTGGTCGGCACGTGATCCGCGCCCTCCACGTTGATGCGCATGTCGAGCACGCGGAACATCAGCTTGGCCGCGGCGATCACCGGCGGGTACACGCGATCTGGCATGTCACCAGCGTACGTTACTCGTCAGTAGTGCTCTCGTGTTCGCGCACCACACGCGGCACGCCTGCCAAGTCCTCCTCGTTGCACAGCAACTTGAGGGCGTAATACGGTGAACCCTTCGTGTCGTCGTAGTCCAGGTGGACCGCGATCACGTCGACCGCTTCACCGAGCCAGTCCTGGGTCTGCCGCAGCCAGGAGGCGGCGCGCTCCAACGCGCTGGGCAGGTCGTCGTCACGGAACTCGACCGGCCGGTAGGGGACCTCCTGCACCGTGTCCCGCTGGTTGGCAGGCATCGGTAGGTCTACCGCCACCCCGCTGTCGTTGAGTTCGAGTTGGATCGTTTCCTCGCTCACCCTCCCAGGGTTCCCCAATGCGAAACCCGCGGCAATAGATGTCGGTCATCGGTGCCGTCGCGTCGCCGTGTCGAGACTCGATCAGACCCGCACGGGCAGCTCGGCGAGACCGCTGACCAGCACCCTCCGCCACGCCAGTTCCTCGACCGGCCGAGCCGCGCGCAGCCCGGGGAACCGCCGCAGCAGCACCCACAGCGCCTCCTGGAGTTCGATCCGGGCCAACTGCGCGCCGAGGCAGAAGTGCGGGCCGATGCCCAGCGCCAGGTGTTGGTTGGGGGTGCGGGCGAGGTCGAGCGAGTCCGGGTCCGGGAACGCGCGCGGGTCGCGGTTGGCCGAGCCGATGGACGCCATCACGCCGTCGCCCGCGCGGATCACCACGCCCGCGATCTCCACGTCCTCCAGCGCCACCCGCAGCTGCCCGACCTCGCTGAGCCGGGTGAACCGCATCAGCTCCTCCACCGCGCTCGGCACCAGCGACGGGTCGTCCACCAGCCGTTCCCACTGCGAGCGCTCGTGCAGCAGGGTGGCGACGAAGCTGGTGATCTGGTTGGCCGACGTCTCGTGCCCCGCGACCAGCAGGTTCAGTGCGAACGCGACCAGCTCGTCGTGAGTCAGCGGTGTCGTGCACAGCTCGTCGAGCAGGTCGTCCGACCGCGGGTCCCGCCGTTTCGCCGCGACCAACGTGCCCATGTACTCCAGCAGGCTCGCCATCGCCGCCTCGACCCTGGCCTGCTCGGACATCTCCAGGCTGTACGCCAGCTCGACCCACTCCCGGAACCTCTCCCGGTCCGCGTACGGCACGCCGAGCAGCGTGCAGATGACCTGGATCGGCAACGGCAGCGCGTACACCCGCCGCAGGTCCACGCCGTCCGCCACGTCGTCCGCGAGTTCCTCGCACAGCTCCCGCACCCACGTCCGGGTCTGCTCGATCCGCCGGTGCGAGAACGCGCCGGACACCAGCTTGCGCAGCCGGGTGTGCTCGGGCGGGTCGGTGGTCGGCAGGGTGCCGGGCAACGGCCGGGACACGCCCACGCGAGGCGCGCCCGCCGCCACCACGCCCGCACGGGAGAACCGCGGGTCGGCCAGCACCAGCTTCACGTCGTCGTAGCGGGTCACCAGCCACACCTCCGCGCCCGCGAGGGTGCGGACCCGGACCGCCGGCGCCTCCTCCCGCAGCCTCGCCCACGTGGGCGAGGGGTCGAAGGCGAAGGCGTCGGCGAAGGGGATGTCGAGGACGTCGTCCGTCATGACCTTGACGCTAGGAGCCCGGGGGAGCGCAGTGCCAGCGCCATCCGGTGCGCTTCGGCAGGTCACCGAGCGGGATGCGGCCGTTCGCCCAGAGCAGCGTCTCCGCCGGGTCGCGGTCGGTCGGGGCCTCCGGGAACATCCGGGCCAGCACTTTCCGGGTCGGTTCCGGCGGCAGCGCGAACTCGAGCCCGAGGCCGCGAGCGGCGTCGTGGGTGTGCACCAGCATCTCGTCGCACCCCATCCCGGCGAACCCGGCCGCGTCCGCCAGACCCCACGGGTGCCAGCCGCGGTGGTCCGCCGGAGTCGCCTCGACCACCGCCGCCAGCACGGAGGCGAACGTCCGCAGCGTCCGCACCAGGTCGGCGGGCGACGAGTCGGGCCGCACCGCGACGTCGGCCGTGCTCAGCTCGCTCGGCCCGGCGAGGAGGTCCGTGGAGTACCAGAGCAGGCAGTCCGAGATGTGCGCCACGGTCTTCGCGACCGTCCAGTCCATGCCGGGCACGACCGCCGTCCAGTCGGCGTCCACCGCCCCGTCGAGGAACGCCGCGCACCGCCGCGCGACCTCCGTCACGTCCCGCCCGTCCAGCACCGAAAACTCCCTCGCATTCGTCCGACCTCGCGGGTGACCATTCCAGACATGTACGACATCCGTCCCGCCGCCCAGGACGACCTGGACGCCGTTCTCGCGTTGATCCTGCGGTTGCAGGCCGACGACGCGCACCACATCGGCTACCTCGGCGAGGCGCTCGGCGACATCTCCGCGGAGCTGGCCGAGTTCGAGCCGGACTGGGCCTCGTGCACCGTGGTCGCCACCGACGACTCCGGCTGGGTGTGCGGTGCGCTCAGCGTCGAGGTCGACGCCGATTCCGGCCGCGCCTACCTGCACGGGCCGTTCGTCGACGTGCCGGTCAACCACCCGGCGGGCAGCCGGATCTGGGACCAGACCGCCGACACCCTCTACGCCCACGCCGCGCCGCTGCTCGACGGCGTCGCCGACCGCGAGCTGCTCGGTCACACCGGGCACCGGCGGCTGGCCGCGTTCGCCGAACGGCACGCCTTCTCCGCCGCCCGCGCGTGCGGCATACACGTCCTCGGCGGCGACGGCCTGCGCAACCTGCTGCTGCGCGAGGCGAGCTGCCCGCGCACCGGACCGGCCCGCGAGATGCGCGTGCTGCCGACCGACCCGGCCGTGCACGAGGCGGTGGCCGTGCTGCACGAGCGGTGCTTCCCCAAGACGTACCTGTCCGGGCGAAAACTCGTGGACGGCAGCCGTTCGCACACCGTGGTGGTCGCCATGGACGGCGACCGGGTCCTCGGCTACGCCTCCGGCAAGGCCGAACCGGGCGAGTTCTACCTGGACTTCGTGGCCGTTGAACCGGACGTGCGCGGCCACGGCGTCGGCGGGGCGCTGGTCACCGAGCTGATCTGGAAGCTCGCCGAGAAGTCCGGCGCACGACCGCAGGCCGCCGCCGCGATCCTCGCCGGCAACCGCTCCTCCCAACGGCTGTTCGACCGGCTCGGTTTCCGCCTCCACCTCGAACTGGTCGCCTACCGCGCCAACGACGCCGCCTGAACCGCCGTGGACCGCTGCGAACCGGTGTTCACGCCGCCTTGACCGACACCACGTCGTCCCCGATGTCCGGCGGCTGGTAACCCTTGTGCCGCAACGACATCAGCCCACCCACGATCAACGTCACCAGCACACCCAACGGCGTGTACCAGGGGAAGGCCAGGGAGAAGATCTTCTTGGCGGGGGCCGCCGCCGCGAAATTGATCTCCAGGTGCGCATCCGGCCCGACGAACTTCACGCCCAGGATGACGAACGCCATCACCACCACGGTCACGCCGAACGCCACGATCGCGTCGAGCTGCTTGGCCTTGCGGAACAGCAACCCGAGCAGGAACGCGCCGAGCAGCGCACCGTAGGTGAACCCGGCGATGGACAGACCCTGCTCCACGATCGGGTTGCCGCGCCTGGTCAGCGTGGCGAACAGCCCGGCGCACACGATCAGCAGCCCGGCCCACACCACGGTCCAGATCCGGCCCTGCCGGAACACCTCGGCCTCGCTCATCGGCCGCCGCACCACCCGCTGGACCACGTCCGTCACGGTCGAGGAAGCCAGCGCGCCCAGCGACGACGACAGCGCCGCCGCCAGGATGCCCGCGATCACGAACCCGGACAGCCCGGACGGCAGCTCGTTGACGATGAAGCTCGCGAACAGCTCGTCGTTGTTGTTCAACCCGAGGTCGTTGACCGGGTGGGCCGCCTTGTAGAACGCCCACAGCATCACGCCGATGAAGAGGAACAGCGCGAACTGGAGGAACACCACCACACCGCTGGCGATCAGCGCCTTCTGCGCCGCGCGCACGTCCTTGGTCGCCATCAGCCGCTGCACGATCAGCTGGTCCGCGCCGTGCGAGGCCATGGACAGCACCGCGCCGCCGACGAACGCGGTCACGATCGCGTACTGCGAGGTGAACGGGCTGGCGTCGAAGTCGAAGACCTGGAACTTGCCCGCGTCGGCCGCCGCGCCGAACCACCCGTCGGGCAGCTTCCCGCTCAGCACCATGATCACCGCGAACGCGCCGACGACGTACCAGAGCATCTGGATCGCGTCGACCCACACCACGGCCCGCACGCCGCCGAGGAAGCTGTAGACGACCATCGCCACGCCCAGCACCGCCACGATCACCCAGTACGACGCGTTCACCCCGTACGCGGCGAGCACGACCTTGACCGGGATGGCCGTGGCGAACAGCCGCAGGCCGTCCGCGAGCAGCCGGGTGACCAGGAACGTCATCGACGCCGTGCTCTGCAGCCCCGGCCCGAACCGCTTGCCGAGGAACCCGTAGGCGGTGATCAGCTCGCCCGCGATGTACTTCGGCAGCAGCACGAACGACACCACGATCCGGCCGATCAGGTAGCCGACCGACAGCGACAGGAACGTCATCGGGCCCAGGTAGGCGATCGTCGGCACGCTCAGCACGGTCAGCGTGGACGTCTCCGCCGACACCACCGACACGCACACGACCCACCACGAGATGCGGCGCTCGCTGACGAAGTAGTCGGCGGCGGAGCGCTGCCTCCCGGCGATCCACACGCCCAGCAGCGGCATGCCCACCAGGAACAGCACGATGATGCCGACGTCAAGTGCGCGCATGGTCTCCTCCATCCGACTGCCGCTCCCGGCGGCTGGCCGTGCTCGTCGTGCTGATCGTGCTCGTCGTGCTGATCGTGCTGATCGTCAACCTGTCCACGGCCGTGATCGCGGGTTCGGGCAGGCGCAGCGGGTAGCGGCCGGGGGTGATCGACCCCAGCGGGCGCGGACCGGCGGCGCCGGTGGCGGACGGCACGTTCGCGGGCAGGCCGTGCCAGGTCAGGAAGCCCAGCAGGGCGGCGAGGTAGGCCTCCTTGCCGTCCGCGGGCAGTCCCAGTTCGTCGCTCGTGCGCAGGTCCACGTGTCGGGCCAACGACTCGACCAGCACCGGGTTGCGCATCCCGCCGCCCGAGCCGATCACCGTCGTGCCCTCGCACTCGGCGGCGATCGTGCGCACGGTGAGTTCGGTCAGCGTGGCCAGGAAGTCCTCGGCGGGCATGGTCAGCCCCTCGGAGACCCGGTCGAGGTAGGCGCGGTCGAAGTGCTCCTTGCCGGTCGACTTGGGCGCGGGCCGGGCGTAGTACGGGTCGGCCAGCAGCCGGTCGAGCAGTTCGGCGTGCACCCGGCCGCGGCGGGCGAACTCGCCGTCCGTGTCCTGCGTGCGCAGGCCGCCGGACAGCACGGTCATCGCCGCGTCCATGAGCGCGTTGCCCGGTCCGGTGTCGTAGGCGACCACACCTTCGGGCGATACCTTGGTGATGTTGGCGATGCCGCCGATGTTCAGCGCGACCGCGGGCTTGTCGAACCCGGCGTGCTCGTCGAGTCCGGCCAGCCACAGCGCGTCCAGGGTGCTCGCCAACGGCGCGCCGTGGCCGCCCGCGGCGACGTCCCGGACGCGCAGGTCGGCCACCACCGGCAGTCCGGTGGCTTCGGCTATCCACGCGGGCTGGCCCAGTTGGAGCGTGCCCAGGCAGCGGCCGTCCTCGACCCAGTGGTGCACGGTCTGGCCGAGTGACGACACGAGTTCGCCCTCGTACCGGGCGGCGACCTCGGCGAACGCCTGGCCGAGCCGGGTGTCCAGCCTGCACAGGTCGGCGGCGCTGGTGGGCGGCTCGCGCAGGTCCTCGGGGAACGGGTGCTCGGCGTGCTCGACAGGGGTCAGCACGACGGTCCGGCCGTCCAGGGACAGGTCGGCAACGGCCACGTCGATGGCGTCCATCGACGTGCCCGAGATGAGCCCGATCACCTTCACGCCCTGTGGTCTATTCCACACCGCCCGCACGCGCAAGAGTCCTGGTGGGAAAGTTGCGGGAAATCAATCTGGTTCGTCGATCGTCAACATACCGTGGCGTGCGAGGATTGCGACGTGTCCACCACGTCCCTGATCTGGATCATCGTCGTCGTCGCCGTACTGCTGGCGGTCGCCCTCGTGACGGGCGTCGTGCTGGCGCGGCGTCGGCGGATCAGTCTCACCGAGCCCGAGCAGGACCAGCCGGCGAAGGGGTACCAAGCCGGTGGCGCGATCACGTTCAACGCGCCCGCGCCACCGGTGGCCAAACCCGTCGACACGGCTGAACCGGTCGAAAAGGCTGAACCGGTCGAAAAGGTCAAACCCGTCGAGAAGGCCGAACCGGTCGAGAGTGCCGAACCCGTCGAGGTGATCGAACCGGTCGAACACCCGGTGGCCGATCGCACCGAGGTCGACGGCCAGCCCGGTGTCGGTGACGACGCGGCGGTGCCGCGTGACTCGGTCAAGCGCGGGTTCGTCGAGGTGGACCTGCCCGTAGAGGCGTCGGAGATCGAGGAGATCGAGCCGACGGCCGGTCGGCTGGAGCGGCTGCGCGGGCGGCTGTCGCGGTCGCGGTCGACGTTCGGGCAGGGCCTGCTGGGACTGCTCGGCGCGGGCGACCTGGACGAGGACTCGTGGACCGACGTCGAGGACACGCTGCTGATGGCGGACCTGGGTGCGGCGATCACGGACCAGATCGTCACGGCGCTGCGGGAGCAGATCGTGGCGCGCGGGGTGCGCACGTCCGAGGACGCGCGTGCGTTGCTGCGCGACGTGCTGGTCGACGCCCTGCACCCCGAGATGGGCCGCGCGGTGAACGCCCTGCCGCACTCCGACGGCACGTCCGGGGCCAAGCCCGCGGTCGTGCTGGTGGTCGGCGTGAACGGCGTCGGCAAGACCACCACGACCGGCAAGCTGGCCCGCGTGCTGGTGGCCGACGGCCGCACCGTGCTGCTGGGTGCGGCGGACACCTTCCGCGCCGCCGCCGCCGACCAGCTGGAGACGTGGGGCTCGCGCGTGGGTGCGTCGACCGTCCGTGGCGCCGAGGGTGCGGACCCGGCTTCGGTGGCGTTCGAGGCGGTGAAGCAGGGCGTGGAAGCGAGCGTCGACACCGTGCTGATCGACACGGCGGGCCGGCTGCACACCAAGACCGGCTTGATGGACGAGTTGGGCAAGGTCAAGCGGGTGGTGGAGAAGCAGGCGAAGGTGGACGAGGTGCTGCTCGTCCTGGACGCCACCACCGGCCAGAACGGCCTGACCCAGGCGCGCGTGTTCGCCGAGGTGGTGAACGTGACCGGCATCGTGCTGACCAAGCTCGACGGCACCGCCAAGGGCGGCATCGTGTTCCAGGTGCAGCGCGAGCTGGGCGTGCCGGTCAAGCTCGTGGGCCTCGGCGAAGGCCCCGACCACCTGGCCCCCTTCGAACCCGCCGCCTTCGTAGACGCCCTGCTCAACTAACCCGAGAGTCGAACCTCCAGGTCCCGAGAGTCGAACCTCCAGGACCCCCGAATTCAACGTTCAGGTACGAGCCGCGCGGCGCGGATGCCGGACTCGGTCGTTCCGAGTGTTGAACTCGGGGGTCCTGAGCGTTCGACTCTCGCCGCCTGAGTGTTCGACTCCCGCTACGTGAGTGTTCGACTCTCGCGGGGTCAGGGGCGGGTGGCTTGGTCGGTCAGGCGTTTGGCGATGCCCAGGACCTCGGGCAGGATGCGGGCCACCGACTCCTTGGTCAGGCGGCTGTCGGGGCCGGAGACCGAGATGGCGGCCAACGTCGGCGCACCGTGCAGCGGCACCGCGATGCACCGCACACCCAGCTCCTGCTCGCTCTCGTCCAGCGCGTACCCCTGCGAAGCGATCTGGTCCAACGACGCCAGCAGCTCGTCCGGGTCGGTGATCGTGTTCGGGGTGTAGGCGGGCAGGCCGGTGCGGGACAGCAGGGCGCGCACCTCGTCACGCGGCAGCTGCGACAACATCGCCTTGCCCACGCCCGTGCCGTGCGGCAGCAGCCGGCGGCCGACCTCGGTGAACATCCGCATCGAGTGCCGTGACGGCACCTGCGCCACGTACACCACCTCGTCGCCGTCGAGCACGGCCAGGTTCGCGGTCTCCTCCACCTGGTCGACCAACTGCGCCAGGAACGGCCGCGCCCACGTGCCGAACTGCCGCGACGCGCTCTCGCCGAGCCGGATCAGCCGGGAGCCCAGCGTGTACCGGCGGTTGCTGTTCTGCCGCACGTACCCCAGCGTGACAAGGGTGCGGATCAGCCGGTGGATGGTCGGCAGCGGCAGGCCGGAGGTGGCGGCGAGCTCGGACAGGCTCGCCTCGCCACCCGCGTCGGCCAGGCGTTCCAGCAGGTCGAAGGCACGTTGCAGCGACTGGACGCCGCCGGTGGACTCTCGTGCCACGTGGATCACTCCTTCGTTGCCGTTCCGCGTTGTGAAAACTATAGTCCGCGAAGTAGAAACCGATCGGAATCGAGGTGGACTTCCATGTCCGGTGTTCGCGTCCTCGGGGGCGAAGTGGAGCGCGGGGACGAGATCCTCACGCCGGACGCGCTGGAGTTCGTGGCCGGCCTGCACCGGTCGTTCGGGCTCGAACACGCCGCGTTGATGCGCCGCCGCACGCAGCGCCGCCCGCTGGGCTTCCTGGACGAGACCAGGGAAGTCCGCGAGGGCGACTGGCGGGTTGCCGAAGCGCCCGAGCCGCTGCTCGACCGGCGGGTCGAGATCACCGGCCCGACCGAGCGGAAGATGACCATCAACGCGCTGAACTCCGGCGCGAAGGTGTGGCTGGCCGACCTGGAGGACGCCAACACGCCGCACTGGCACAACGTCGTCTCCGGCCAGGTCAACCTCTACGACGCGGCGCGCGGCACGATCGAGCACACGTCCCCGGAGGGCAAGCACTACGCGCTGCGCGACGACGTGGCCCGGCCGACGATCGTGGTCCGGCCGCGCGGCTGGCACCTGCCCGAGCGGCACATCGAGATCGACGGCAGGCCCGCTGTGGGCGCGCTGGTCGACTTCGGCCTGCACTTCTTCCACAATGCGTCACTCGGCCGGCCGTACTACTACCTGCCGAAGATGGAGAGTCACCTCGAAGCCCGGCTGTGGAACTCCGTGTTCACCGCCGCGCAGGAACGGCTCGGCGTCCCGCACGGCACGATCCGGGCGACCGTGCTGATCGAGACGATCCCCGCCGCGTTCGAGATGGAGGAGATCCTCTACGAGCTGCGCGACCACGCGTCGGGCCTGAACGCGGGCCGCTGGGACTACCTGTTCAGCGCCATCAAGTACTTCCGCGACGCAGGCTCCGACTTCGTGCTGCCCGACCGCAACAGCGTCACGATGACCGCGCCGTTCATGCGCGCCTACACCGAGTTGCTGGTGCGCACGTGCCACAAGCGCGGTGCGTTCGCGATGGGCGGTATGGCCGCGTTCATCCCGAACCGGCGTGACCCGGAGGTCACCGCGCAGGCGCTGGAGAAGGTGCGCGCGGACAAGAACCGTGAAGCGGGTGACGGGTTCGACGGCTCGTGGGTGGCGCACCCCGACCTGGTGCCGGTGTGCCGGGAGATCTTCGACGCGAAGCTGGGGGACAAGCCCAACCAGCTCGACGTGCTGCGGCCCGAGGTGTCCGTCACCGCCGAGCAGCTGCTGGACTTCAAGTCCGCCGGCGGCAGCGCGACCCGCGCGGGCGTGGAGTCGGCCGTGGACGTCGGCGTGCGGTACCTGCTGTCGTGGCTCGGCGGCAACGGCGCGGCGGCCATCCACAACCTGATGGAGGACGCCGCCACGGCCGAGATCTCCCGGTCCCAGCTGTGGCAGTGGGTGCACAACGACGTGGTGCTGGACGACGGCACGCCGGTCACCGCCGACCTGGTCCGCACGGTGTTGGCGCAGGTGCGCGAGAAGCTCGAAGGCGAGCACCTGGACCTGGCCGTGGAGCTGTTCGAGCAGGTCGCGCTGGCCGACGAGTTCGTGGACTTCCTGACCCTGCCCGCCTACGAGCGGATCGGCTGACGTGCCGCGGACGTCGTTGTCGGCGGAGGCGGTGCGGGCGGTCACCGCGCGGCTGTCCGACGTGGAGCTGCGCGCGCCGGCGGGCAGGCAGCCGGTGCACACCTGCTACGCGCCCGCCGACCGCGTGACGTCGTCCACCTTGCGCGATTGGGGTGCGCAAGCGCTTGCGGCGTTGGACGACCACGCACCCGACGGCCTCGCGGACGTGCTCGGCCTGCCGCCCGAACTGGCGGAGGTCGTGCACGGCCGCGTGCGGTCGAAGCTGGGCGGTGAGCCGGTGGAGGACCTGCGCATCGACTTCGAGGACGGCTACGGCGTCCGCTCCGACGAAGAGGAGGACGCGGACGCCGAACGCACCGCGCTCGTCGTGCGGGACTGGCTGCGGGACGGTGTGGCGCCGCTGCGGTTCGGGCTGCGGATGAAGTCGTTCGACACCAGGGCGCTGCGCGAGCGCGGCATCCGGACGCTGGACGTCTTCCTCACCGCGTTGGGCGAGGCGCCCGACGGGTTCGTGATCACGTTCCCGAAGGTCACCTCGGTGGCGCAGGTGGAGGTGTTCGGCGACGTCCTGGACCTGTTCGGGCTGCCGCTGCGGTTCGAGATCCAGATCGAGACGACCCGGTCGATCGTGGACCCGCAGGGCAGGCTGGCCATCCCGAGGTTCATCGAGGCGGGCCGCGGCCGGGTGACCGGCCTGCACTTCGGCACGTACGACTACACGGCGGGCTGCGGTCTTGGCGCGGCGCACCAGCACCTGGCGCACGGCGCGTGCGATTTCGCGCGCAACGTCATGCAGGTGTCCGCGGCGGGCACCGGCGTCGCCCTGTCGGACGGCTCGACCAACGTGCTGCCGGTGGGCGACGACGTCCACGAGGGCTGGCGCACGCACTACCGGCTGGTGCGCCGCTCGTTGGCGCACGGCTTCTACCAGGGCTGGGACCTGCACCCGGCGCAGCTGGTGACCAGGTACGCGGCCGTGCACGCGTTCTACCTGGAAGGCGTGGAGGCGGACGCCCGCAGGCTCAAGGCGTACGTGGAACGCGCCGGTGGCTCGGTGCTGGACGAGCCCGCGACCGCGCAGGCGCTGTCCACGTCGTTCATCCGCGCCCTGGACTGCGGTGCCCTGGACGAGGACGAGATCCGCCGCGCCACCGGACTCACCGTGACCGATCTCCAGGCGCTCGCCAGGAGGGAATGACCGCGCGGCGTCGCTTGATGGGGTGATCCTCGAACCGGTAAACAGCCGATCCGCCCGGCAGCGGCCAGGGTGTGTGCATGACCATGCGGGCCGGGTTGTGGACCGGGCTGCCGGACCTGGAGCGGGCGGAGTTCCGCTACCAGGTGGTGGCGTGCGCGGCGGACGTGGACGTGCTCATCGCCGCCTTGGCGCGGCCGGAGTGCAACGACGGGATGCTGGAGCACTTCGGGCGCGAGTTGGACGCGGAAGGGGAGAGCGACCACAACCTGGTGCTCGCCATCCGCGGCCCGTGGGGCTACCTCAACTACGTGGACAACGAGTTCACCGGCTGGCCGAAGGGCGAACCGGACGCGCCGTACGTGGACGAGGCGTACACGGACTTCCCGCCGGGCGTGGGCGTGCCGCTGGCGACGTACCGCGAGATCCTGCTGGAGTTCATGGTCACCGCCCGCCGGCCGACCGTCGTCGACTGGTACGAGGAAGCCGACCTGTTCCACTCCTGGCGGTTGCAGCGGATGGCGCTGCACCGGAGGGAAGTGACCGGGAACTGACCGGAACTGACCGTGCTCCCAGGGCCCGGGAGCACGGTCGGCGGCCGGGGTCAGAACGACGGCAGGGTGTACCAGGCCGACCCGGCGTCCTCGGCGTCGTCACGCAGCACGGACCCCTCGATGAGCCCGTACGGCCGGTCGGCGGCGTAGAACACCTCGTTGTCGTTCTCCAGCCCGAACGCGGACAGGTCGACCGCGAAGTGGTGCTTGTTCGGCATCGACAGCCGCACCTCGGCCACCTCCGGCCGGTCCCGCAACACCGCCTCGCCCATCGCGTACAGGGTCTGCTGCAACGACAGGCTGTGCTTGGCCGCGAACGTGGCCAGCAGCAACCGCCGGATCTCGGCGAAGCTCTTCGCCCAGTCCATCCCGACGGTGGTCTGATCGTCGGCTCCGCCGAGGCTCTGGTACCGCCACCGCGCGGTCACCGAAGTGGCCAGGATCCGGTCGTTCGTCTCTTTCAGCGTCGTGTACTTGTCGCGCGGGAAGCCGTGGAACTCCGACCCGGTCGACTTGAGCACCACCATGTCCCGCACACCCGACACGACCCACGCGCGCTCGCCCTCGACGGTCACCGCCGTCGTGCGCTTCTCGTTGCTGCCTTGCACGAACGAGTGGTCGTTGCCCTCGATCCGCTCCCACGAGTGCTCGTCGATGAGCACGCGTGCGCCGGTGATGGCCTCCTGCGTGGAGACGAAGTGCCGACCGAGGCGCAGCGCGAAGTCCTCGATCTCGCCGACCGGCGACTCCTTGGCGAAGGCGTAGACGGTGTTCTTCTGCGTGTCGGTCGCCAGCACCTTGGCGTTGTCGCCGGTGAGGTGGGTGTCCGCGAGGTCGCCGCGCAGGGAGGTGCTGACCGTGAGGTCCTTGATCGTGTGCACGGCGCCGTTGCGGGTCACCGTGACGAGGCGGTTCTCCGCCTTCCCGTACTGGTTCGGCCCCAGGACGATGGCCATGGGTCAGCTCCCTCGGTAGGTCGTGAATGCGAACGGGCTCAACAGGATCGGCAGGTGCAGGTGCGGCGGGCCGCCCTCGCGCTCCGCGACGACCCGGAACGTGATGGCGATCTCCGGGTAGAACAGCGCGTCGACCTCGAACACCAGCCGGTACACGCCGGGGAACAGCGTGTCGGTGAACCTCAGCCGGCCGTCGTCGTCGGTCAGGCCCTCGGCCAGTACGGCGCTGTCCCGCTCCAACCGGACCGGCACGCCCACCTTCGGGCGGCCCAGCTCGGCGTCGAGCACGTGGGTGGAGAGCGTGGTCATGCCAGCACCTTCCTCAACCGCAGTGCCGCGATCTTCGCCAGTTCCCGGTTCACCACGCGCAGTTCCACGTCCGGCGGGTTGTCCATCCGCGCCGAGAGGTCGGCCAGCATCTGCTCGCCGCTCAGCCCGGTCGCGCACACCAGGTAGATGTGGCCGAAGTGGTCCTCGTAGGCGGCGTTGGCCGCCAGCAGCCGGTCGGCGAGCGACGCCGTGACGCCGGACTGCTCGTCGGCGGACCACTTGGCGGACACGCCGTCTCCCGCGGTCCTCTCCCCGATGCGCGGGTGGCCCGCGATGGCGGCGTGGACCTCGTCGTCGCTCAGGTCGGCGAACCGGTCGGATGCGGCGAGCAGCGCGTCCACGTCGGCGTAGGGGCGGCCGGCCAGCAGCGCGTCGACCCAGCGCGGTACCGCGAGGCATTCGGTGAGCAGGGGCCGGAGCTGCTCCGGAGGCGCGGAGTTGAACCCCTCTAGATCGGGCACTAAGGCTCCCTATTTCTGTATCGCGGAATCACATTTCCGCAAAGAGGGACGGTACGAGCGCCCTCCGAGCGTGTCAACAGTCTTGCGCCGCCGTCGAAAACCTGCCTACTCTCTCGATGTACGGAAGATAGCTTCCGCATTGTGGAAGGTTAAGCCTATGCGGTACGACGTCAACCTGTCGATCCTGTTCACCGACCTCCCGGTGCTGGAACGGCCCGCCGCGGCGCGGGCGGCCGGGTTCGACGCGGTCGAGTTCTGGTGGCCGTTCGCCGAAGCCGTGCCGCCGTCGCGCGAGATCGAGGCGTTCGAGGCGGCCGTCACCGACGCCGGTGTCCGGCTGGTCGGGCTCAACTTCTTCGCGGGCGACATGCCCGCCGGCGACCGCGGCCTGGTGGCGTGGCCCGGCAGGCAGTCGGAGTTCCGCGCCAACGTGGAGATCGCGGCCGGTATCGCCACCCGGCTCGGCTGCCGCGCCTTCAACGCGCTGCACGGCAACTTCCCCACCACGGACACGGCGCTGGACAACCTCGCGTACGCCGCCGACGTGGCCGCCGAGATCGGCGCGGTGGTCCTGGTGGAGCCGCTCTCCGGCGCGCCGGACTACCCGTTGCTCACCGCCGCCGACGCGTTGGAATTCATCGACCAGGTCGGCCGCGAGAACGTCGCGCTGCTCGCCGACCTCTACCACCTCGCCGTCAACGGTGACGACCTGGACGCCGTCGTCGCCGACCACGTGGACCGCATCGGCCACGTGCAGATCGCCGACGCGCCGGGCCGCGGCGAGCCCGGCACCGGGGAACTCGACCTCTTCGGCTACCTCTCGAAGCTCGAGGCCAACGGCTACCAGGGCTACGTCGGCCTCGAGTACAAGGCGACGACCGGCGGCTTCGACTGGCTTCCCGAGAAGGACCGGAGCACGGGGAAGGGGCAGCGATGAGCAGGATCGGTTTCATCGGACTGGGCATCATGGGCACGCCCATGTCCGCCCACCTGGTCGCCGCGGGCCACCAGGTCACCGGATTCGACCTGAACCAGGAGGCACTCGCCAAGCTCACCGCGGCGGGCGGCACGGCGGCGGCGAGCGCGCGTGACGCGGTCGAGGACGCCGAAGTCGTCATCACCATGCTGCCGAACCACCCGCAGGTGGAAGAGGTCGTCCTCGGCACGGTCCTCGACGAGGTCGCCCACGGCACGTTGCTGATCGACATGAGCACGATCCGCCCGGAGACGTCCCTCGCCGTGGCCGAGGCAGGCGCGAAACGGGGTGTGCGCGTGCTCGACGCGCCGGTCTCCGGCGGCGAGACCGGCGCGGAGCAGGCCACGTTGTCGATCATGGTCGGCGGTGAGGAGGCCGATTTCGCCGCCGCGAGGCCGATCCTCGACACCCTCGGCAAGACGGTCGTCCACGTCGGCCCGCACGGCGCGGGCCAGGTGGTGAAGGCCGCGAACCAGCTCATGGTCGGCGGCATCTACGCCCTGGTGGCCGAGGCGATCGTGCTGCTGGAAGCGTCCGGAGTGGACGCCAAGGCGGGCTTGGACGTGCTGGCGGGCGGGCTGGCCGCCAACCGGATCCTGGACCTCAAGCGCGAGACGATGATCGCGCGCGAGTTCCAGCCGGGTTTCCGCATCGACCTGCACCACAAGGACATGGGCATCGCGCTCGCCGCGGCCCGCCAGGTCGACGTCGCACTACCGGTGACGGGGCTGATCGCCCAGCTCATCGCGTCCGGCCGGGCACAGGGGTACGGATCCCTCGACCACTCGGCGTTGTTGAAGGTCGTCGAGAACTTCTCCGGGAGGGCCTGATGGCCAGAGTCCCCGTCATGCAAGCGGTCGTGGAAGTCCTGAAGAGCGAAGGGGTCGACACGGTCTTCGGCTGCCCGGGAGCGGCGATCCTGCCGCTCTACAAGGCGATGGAGGAAGACGGCACGATCGAGCACCTGATCGTCCGGCACGAGGAAGGCGCCACGCACATGGCCGACGGCTGGTCGCGCACGACCGGCAACGTCGGCGTGGCGATCGGGACGTCCGGTCCGGCGGGCACCAACATGATCACCGGTCTCTACACCGCGCAGGCGGATTCGGTGCCGATCCTGTGCATCACCGGCCAGGCGGCGACGACGAAGCTGCACCAGGAGGCGTTCCAGGCGGTCGACATCGTGGCCGTCGCCGCGCCCGTCACCAAGTGGGCGGTGCAGGTGAAGGAGGCCGCGCAGGCGCCGTGGATCTTCCGGGAGGCGTTCCGCGTGGCCCGGTCCGGCCGGCCGGGACCGGTGCTGATCGACCTGCCGATCGACGTGCAGAGGCAGGAGATCGAGTGGGACCACACCATCGACGCCCCGCTGCCGGTGGCCAAACCGGAACCACACCCGGCGCGCGTCGAACGGGCGTTGGACATGCTCCTGGCCGCCGAACGACCGCTGCTGCTCGCGGGCGGCGGCGTGATCCTGGCCGAGGCGCACGGAGAGCTGCTGGAACTGGCGGAGCACCTGCGCGTCCCGATCCAGGCCACCCTGATGGGCAAGGGCGCGATCGACGAGGACCACCCGCTCTACGCCGGGATGACGGGCATCCAGACGTCCCAGCGGTACGGCAACGCGTCGTTCCTGGAGAGCGACCTGGTGCTGGCGCTGGGTGCGAGGTTCGGCGACCGGCACACCGGTGACCTGGCGACCTACCGCGGTGACCGGAAGTTCATCCACGTCGACGTCGAGCCGACCCAGATCGGCAAGGTGTTCGGCCCGGACCTGGGCGTGGTCGCGGACGTGAAGGCGTTCCTGCGGGCGGTCCTGGAGTTGGCGAAGACCCGGACCGGCCCTCGTCCCGAGAACGCCTGGACCGCGCGGACCCGTGAGCTCAAGGCGACTCTCCTGCGCCGCGAGGACTTCGACACCGTGCCGGTCAAAGCGCCGCGGGTGTTCAAGGAGATCAACGAGTTCTACGGCCCGGACACCTACTTCGTCACCGCCATCGGCCTCTACCAGATCTGGTCCGGACAGCACCAGAAGGCGCACAAGCCGCGGCACTACCAGGTGTGCGGGCAGGCGGGGCCGCTCGGTTGGGAGATCCCGGCCGCGATCGGGGTGAAGAAAGCGCTCAAGAACACCGACCCGGCCGCCGAGGTGGTGGGCGTCGTGGGCGACTACTCGTTCCAGTTCCTGGTGGAGGAACTGGCCGTCGGCGCCCAGTACGACGTCCCGTTCGTGCTGATCATGCTGAACAACGAGTACCTGGGTCTGATCCGGATGGCCGAGGACCACGGCGGCTACGACATGGAGTACGAGGTCGACATCCACTACGACACCGTCGGCTCGGACAACGTCAAGATCATGGAGGCGTACGGCTGCTCGGCCACCAGGGTCACCGAGCCGGGCCGGATCCGGGACAGCCTCGAATGGGCCCGGAAGGAAGCCGACCGCACCAGCCGCCCGGTCCTGGTCGAGATCATGATCGAACGCGAGGGCAACACCGCCAACGGCACTTCGATCGCTGCCATGCGCGAGTACGAACCGCTTCCGTGACGTGGCACGTGATCTGTCGCTTCACAGCCGATCGGCTGCAAGAGTGACGCCATGGACCTGGTGATTCGCGCGGCCCGAGTGATCACGACCGACGGTGAACGCCGTGCCGACGTCGGTGTCGCGGACGGCCGGATCGTCGCGGTGGCCGACCACCTCGACGCCGAGACCGTCGTCGAACTCGCCGAGGACGAAGTCCTCCTCCCCGGCCTGGTCGACACGCACGTCCACGTGAACGACCCCGGCCGCAGCGACTGGGAGGGCTTCGGCACCGCCACCAGGGCGGCGGCGGCCGGCGGCGTCACCACGATCATCGACATGCCGCTCAACAGCCTGCCGCCGACGACCACCACGGCCGCCCTGAAGACCAAGCAGGAGGCGGCCCGCGGCAAGGTGCACGTCGACGTCGGGTTCTGGGGCGGCATCGTGCCGACCAACCTGGACGACCTGGAGGAACTGCACGACGCCGGCGTGTTCGGCTTCAAGTGCTTCCTGATCCACTCCGGCGTGGACGAGTTCCCGCACGTCACCGAGGACCAGCTGAGAGCAGCCCTGGGCAGGCTCAAGTCGAGGGACGCCCTCACCATCGTGCACGCCGAGGACCCGCACGAGGTCACCGAGTCGGGCCCCGGCTACCGGAGCTTCCTCGACTCCCGGCCGCACCGGGCCGAGTCGCACGCCGTCACCACGGTCGTGGACCTGGCCAACGAGACCAAGGCCAGGCTGCACGTGCTGCACCTGTCCAGCGGGCAGGCCCTCCACCACGTCCGGACCGCCAAGGACCTCGGGCTGCGGCTCACCGCCGAGACGTGCCCGCACTACCTGACGTTCGTCGCGGAGGAGATCGGCGACGCGGCGACCGAGTTCAAGTGCTGCCCGCCGATCCGCGACGCGGCCAACCGCGAACAGCTCTGGCACGCGTTGCGCGACGACGTGATCGACCTGGTCGTCACCGACCACTCGCCGTGCACCCCCGACCTGAAGCAGGGCGATTTCGCCACCGCCTGGGGCGGTATCGCGAGCCTGCAACTGGGCCTGCCCGCCGTGTGGACCCAGGCCAGGCAACGGGGCCACGCGCTCGCCGACGTGGTCCGGTGGATGGCCACCAACCCGGCCGACCTGGTCGGGCTGGGCACCAAGGGCCGCATCGCACCCGGCGCGGACGCCGACTTCTGCGTGTTCGCCCCGGACGACGCGTTCGTGGTGGACCGCGCCCGGCTGCACCACCGCAACCCCGTCACGCCGTACCACGGCCGTCCGCTGGCGGGCGTCGTGCGGCAGACGTGGCTGCACGGGCGGCCGATCGACGACCGGCCGCGTGGGCGGTTGCTGACCAGGTAGGCACCCGTCCAGCAGAGACCCACCCAGCAGAAACACAGAACAAGAAAGACGCACAGAGGAGACGCATGACGCAGGCGCCCGACTGGACCCGACTCCCCGACCTGGCCTGCCGTGCCGTGGGCGGCAGCGTGGTGTGGGCCAACGACGAGTTGTTCGCCGAGCGCGAGAACCTGATCCGCAAGCCCGAGCCGGAGTACCAGACCTACACGTTCGGCCACAAGGGCCAGGTCTACGACGGGTGGGAGACCCGCCGCCGACGTGAGCCGGGCGAGGACCGGGCGATCGTCCGGCTCGGCCTGCCGGGCGTGATCAAGGGCGTCGTGATCGACACCGCGTTCTTCAAGGGCAACTACCCGCCGTTCGCGTCGGTCGAGGCGACCGCGGCCAAGGGCTACCCGAGCCCGGAGGAGCTGACCGACTGGGAGACCGTGCTGCCCAAGTCACCGCTCGGCGGCGACCGGAAGCACTACTTCGAGGTGTCCGCGCGCCGCCGCTACACGCACGTCCGGCTGACCATCTACCCGGACGGCGGCGTGGCCAGGCTGCGCGTGTTCGGCGACCCGGTGGCCGACCCGGAGCTGATCGTGCCCGACGCGCTGGACCTGGCCGCGTTGGAGAACGGCGCGTCCATCACCGGGTGCAGCGACATGTTCTACGGCTCGCCGGGCAACCTCATCGCGCCCGGTCAGGCCACCGTGATGGGCGAGGGCTGGGAGACCGCGCGCCGCCGTGACGACGGCAACGACTGGGTCGAGGTGGAACTGGCCGCGCCGGGCGTCATCCGGCTCGCGGAACTCGACACCAGCCACTTCAAGGGCAACGCGCCGGGCTGGGCGTCGATCCGGGCCCGTGACGCGCGCACCGGCGCCGAGTTCGACGTGCTGCCCCGCACGCGCCTCCAGCCGGACACCCGCCACCGCTTCCGCGTCGAGCAGGACGCCGAGGCCACCCACGCGCGGCTCGACATCTACCCGGACGGTGGGATGGCACGCCTGCGGCTGTTCGGCGGCTTGACCACGGATGGCCTCAGGGTGATCACCCAGCGCTACCTGGATCTTGCTTGATCGGAGGAAAAATCGTCAGCCCACGGGCTGATGGCGTGTCCGACTTCAGTCGGTTGTGAGGTGTTCAACCGCCCTGGAAACCTGCGGACACCCGAAAGGGTGAACAGGAACTAGGGAGGAACCTGTGCGACCGATCATCAGAGCGCTGGGCGGTGTGGCCACCGTCCTCGCGCTCGTCACGGGGACGACGTCGTTAGCGTCAGCCGAAACCGAACCGGAGGCGCAGGCGCAGGGCGCGCCGGGGATCGACTGGAAGCCGTGTCCCGAACTGGCCGAGGTCGAGTGCGGCACGCTGCGCCTGCCCATCGACTGGGCGAACCCGAACGGCGAGAAGTTCGACCTCGCCGTGGCCCGCCGCAAGGCCACCGACCCGGCCAAGCGCGTCGGGATCATGGTCGTCAACCCCGGCGGACCGGGCGGCTCGGGCGTGCAGTTCGCGTTGACCGCGAACGGCTACTTCAGCCCGGACGTGCTGGCGCGCTTCGACATCATCGGCTTCGACCCGCGCGGCGTCGCCCGGAGCCAGCCGGTGAAGTGCTCGATCGACGTGCTGAACAAGCAGCCGTCGCTCTACCCGACGAACCAGCAGGAGTTCGAGGCGCTCGCCGCCTACAACCGCGAGCTGGCCGCCGACTGCCGCGCGCAGAGCGGCCCGATCCACGACCACGCCGACACCGGCGCGGTGGTCCAGGACGTCGACGCGCTGCGCCAGGCGCTCGGCGAGCAGAAGATCAACTACTACGGCGTCTCGTACGGCACGCTGATCGGCCAGCAGTACGCCGAGCGGTACGGCCGGAACATCCGCGCCATGGTGATCGACTCGAACATGGACCACAGCCTCGGCACGTGGCGGTTCAACGAGACCGAGGCCGCGACCGCCGAGTCCTCGTTCGGCGAGTTCGTGAAGTGGTGCGACCGCACCGAGTCGTGCGCCCTGCACGGCCGGGAGGTGGCGAAGTTCTGGGACGACCTGCTCGACCGCGCCGACCGCGGCGAGATCGTCGACCCCGAAGACCCCTCCTACAAGGTGACCGCTCAAGACATCATCGGCACCGCGTTCGGTGCGTTCTACGGTCCCCGGTGGGCGCAGTTGGCCGACTTGTTGGTCGCCTTGGACGCGGGACCGGCGGCGCCGTCCTCCTTCACCGCGCGGGTCGAGACGGCGCGGAACCCGTTCCCGGCGGTGTTCTGCCAGGACTGGTCGGTCCCGGTGCGCGACTACCGCGAGTTCTCCGCCCTGGTGGACCGGACCAACCAGATCGCGCCGCACATGCGCGGCTCGTCGCTCGGCCACCGCGCCACGGCGGGCTGCATCGGCCTGCCGGAGAAGGTGAACAACCCGCAGCACCGGCTGAAGATCAAGAACGCGCCGAAGATCCTGATGATGAACTCGCTCTACGACCCGGCCACCGGGTACGAGTGGGCGGTCAACGCCCACCGGCAGAGCCGTGACACCACGGTCCTGCTGACCTACGAGGGCTGGGGCCACGGCGTCTACCGCCGCAGCGACTGCACGCGTGGCGCCACGGACGACTACCTGATCAACCTCAAGACCCCGCGTCCCGGCGCACGGTGCGCCGCGGTCGAGCCCCCGCCGCAGTCGGTCGCGTCCCCGGACGCGGAGCCGGTGCCGGCGGGTCCGACCCCGGGCATCCCGGGCTGGCTGAAGTAGCCGGCTGAAGCAGGACGAGCGGAGGCCGCCTCCATCACCCGGTAGGGGCGGCCTCGGCCGGTCTGGCAGGCTCGACCACGACCGTGCGACGCACGACGTCACGCCGTCGGTGACCCACCGTCGCCAGGTCACTCCACAGGATCACACGAACCACCGCAAAGGCGAGCTTTCCTCGCACGGTCCGTCACCGGAAATTCCGACGTGACCGGGACTGGTTGCGGGTGGAAGCGCACGCTTCAAGCGGGCGAAACATGGCCGTAACACCAGGGGTCAGACAGTTCACCTGTACGAAACCTGAAGCGCAACCGCGCGAAACAGGACCTGCCGATGCTCCCTGCAACCGACGTGCTGTGGAGGTCGACGTGGATACAGGGGACACCGCCTGGGTGCTCACCAGTGCCGCACTGGTGCTGTTGATGACGCCCGGACTTGCCTTCTTCTACGGGGGTATGGTCCGGTCGAAGAGTGTGCTCAACATGATGATGATGAGCCTGGGCGCAATCGCCGTGGTCGGTGTGCTCTGGGTGCTGGTCGGCTATTCCACGGCGTTCGGCACCGACGTCGGCGCCGGTCTGCTCGGCAAGCCGTTCGAGTTCTTCGGCCTTGACGGCCTGCTCGCCAAGGAGTCGTTGTTCGGGACCATCCCGACCACCGTCTTCGTCGCCTTCCAGGCGATGTTCGCCATCATCACGGTGGCACTGATCTCCGGCGCGATCGCCGACCGGGCGCGCTTCGGGCCGTGGCTGCTGTTCGCCGGCCTGTGGGCGCTGCTCGTGTACTTCCCGGTCGCGCACTGGGTCTTCGACTTCGACGGCAAGGACGAGGCCGGCAACGTCGTCGACCCGGGCGGCTGGATCGCCAACAAGCTGCTCGCCATCGACTTCGCCGGCGGCACCGCGGTCCACATCAACGCCGGTGCGGCGGGCCTCGCCCTGGCGATCGTCCTCGGCAAGCGCGTCGGTTGGCCGAAGGACCGGATGAAGCCGCACAGCCTGCCGCTGGTCGTCCTGGGCGCCGGTCTGCTGTGGTTCGGCTGGTTCGGCTTCAACGCGGGCTCCGCCGTCGCCGCCAACGGCACCGCCGGTGTCGCGTTCGTCAACACCCTGGTCGCCACCTGCGCCGCGATGCTCGCCTGGCTCGTCGTGGAACGCGTCCGCGACGGCAACGCCACCACGCTCGGCGCCGCCTCCGGCATCGTCGCGGGTCTGGTCGCCATCACCCCGGCGTGTTCCTCGGTCACCCCGGTCGGCGCCATCGCCATCGGCGCGATCACCGGCGCCCTGTGCGCCCTCGCGGTCAGCCTGAAGTACCGCTTCGGCTTCGACGACTCGCTCGACGTGGTCGGCGTGCACCTCGTCGGCGGTCTGTCCGGCACCATCCTGATCGGCTTCTTCGCCAGCTCCTCCGCTCCCGCGGGCATCGACGGCCTCTTCTACGGTGGCGGTGTGGACCAGCTGTGGCGTCAGGCCGTCGGCGCGCTCGCCGTGCTCGCCTACTCCTTCGTGCTGAGCCTCGTCCTGGGCTACCTGGTCAAGCTCACCGTCGGCTTCCGCGCCGACGAAGAGGCCGAGGTGGCCGGCATCGACGAGGCCGAGCACGCGGAGACCGCGTACGAGTTCGGCAGCGGCCTCGGCTCTCGCAGCGGTAGCAAGTCCAGTGGCACCGCCGGCGCCACTGCCGTGCTTGAGGGGAGCAACAAGTCATGAAGTTGGTCACCGCGATCATCAAGCCCTTCACGCTCGACGACGTGAAGGCATCCCTGGAGCAGCTCGGGGTGCTGGGCATGACCGTGAGCGAAGTCCAGGGCTACGGCAGGCAGAAGGGCCACACCGAGGTCTACCGCGGCGCCGAGTACGCCGTCGACTTCGTGCCCAAGCTGCGCATCGAGGTGCTGGTGGACGACGCCGCCGTGGAGAAGACCCTCGACGCCGTCGTGGAGGCCGCGCGCACCGGCAAGATCGGTGACGGGAAGGTCTGGGTCACCCCGGTCGACACCGTCATCCGGGTCCGGACCGGGGAGCGCGGCTCGGATGCCCTATAGGGATCCTCGGTAGGAATGGGAGACGGCCGTATGGATAACGCCGAGACGGCCGTCGTCACGGCTGACGACCTGGTGCGAGCACGCGATCGGCTGCTCGCGCCAGGTCGGCGCCGTTTGACGGGGGAGTCGCTGCGCGAGGCGCTGGTGGACCTGCACGAGTTCTGGCTCACCGCGCACGCCTCGCAGGCGGGTGTCGGTGGACCGGGCGGCGGTGTCGCGCTGGTCGCCGTGGGGGGTCTGGGCAGGCGAGAGCTGGTGCCCTATTCCGATCTCGACCTGCTCTTGGTGCACAACGGGCACAAGGGTGTGGACCAGATCGCCGAGAAGCTCTGGTACCCGCTGTGGAACTCCGGCATCGGCCTGGACCACTCGGTGCGCACGGTCGGCGAGGCGCTCCGCGTCGCCGCCGGTGACCTGCGCACCGCGCTGGGGCTGCTGGACATCCGCCACATCGCGGGTGACCAGGAGATCAGCCAACGGCTGGCCGAAAGCGCGCGTCAGGCGTGGCGCTCCGGGGTGCGCACGCGGCTGGACGAGATGGCCGAGTCGGCGTCGCGGCGGTGGGCGCGCAGCGGCGAGATCGCGCACCGCGTGGAGCCGGACCTGAAGCACGGCAGGGGTGGGCTGCGGGACGTGACGCTGCTGGACGCGTTGAGCGCGGCGCAGCTGACCGACCGGCCGTCCGCCGAGGTCAACGAGGCCCGCAAGCTGCTGCTCGACGTGCGCACCGAGCTGCGCCGGGTGGCGCGGAAACCGCGTGACGTGCTCCGCGCGCAGGACGGCGACGAGGTCGCCACCGCGCTGGGCCTCCAGGACCGCTTCACGCTGGCCCGCTCGATGTCGTCGGCCGCACGCACGATCGTGTACGCCGTGGACGTGGCCATGCGCACGGCGCGCGCCGCGGTCCCCAAGCGCGGACTGGGCGTGTTCGCCCGTTCCCCGCTCAGACGGACACCGGCCAGACGGCCGCTGGACGAGGGCGTCGTGCTGCACGGCAACGAGGTGGCACTGGCCCGTGATGCCATGCCCAGCCGTGACCCGGCACTGCTGCTGCGTGTCGCCACGGCCGCCGCCCGCAGCAAGCACCCGATCGCCGCGGGCACGTTGGCCAAGCTCGCCGACTCCGCACCCGAGCTGCGCCAGCCGTGGCCCAGGGAAGCCCGCGAGGAGCTGCTGGCCCTGCTGGGCAGCGGCATGGGCCTGATCGACGTGGTGGAGGCGCTGGACCGCACCGGTCTGTGGGGCAGGCTCTTCCCCGAGTGGGGCGCGGTGCGCGACCTGCCGCCCCGTGACGCCGCGCACACCTGGACCGTGGACCGCCACCTGGTGCAGGCCACCGCGCACGCGGCACGCCTGGTGACCAGGGTGTCCCGGCCGGACCTGCTGCTGCTCGGCACGCTGGTGCACGACATCGGCAAGGGCAGGCAGGCCGACCACTCCGAGGTCGGCGCCGCGCTCACCACCCAGATCGCCGAACGGCTCGGCCTGTGGCCGCAGGACGTGGCCACGCTCACCGCCCTGGTGCGCCACCACCTCCTGCTCCCGCACACGGCGACCCGCCGTGACGTGGAGGACGAGGCCACCGTGCACCGCGTGGTGGACACCCTCGGCGGCGACCCGGTGCTGCTGGAACTGCTCTACGCGCTGGCCGAGGCGGACGCCGTGGCGACCGGGCCCGGCGTGTGGTCGGAGTGGAAGGCCTCGCTGATCAGCGACCTGGTCGCGCGCTGCCGCACGGCGATGGCGGGCGACCCGCTGCCCAAGCCGGAGCCGTTGGACCAGCGCCAGCAGGACCTCGCCCAGGCCGTGCTGACCAGCGGCAAACCCGATGTGCTGATCGACCCGAACGACCACGCGGCCACCATCACGGTGGTCGCGCCCGATCGTCCGGGCCTGCTCTCCAGGGCCGCCGGCGTGCTGGCGCTCAACTCCCTGGAGGTGCACGCGGCGACCCTCCGCTCCCACCATGATCCTTCTCTTGGGGTAGCAGCCGTCGACGTGTTCACCGTGTCACCCAGGTTCGGTTCCCTGCCGGACGTGACGTTGTTGCGCGAACAGCTCACCAGGGCCGTGGACGGTTCCCTCGCGCTGGCCGACAAGCTCGCCGCGAAGGAACGCGACTACGGCGGCCCGCCGCAGGACCCGCCACCGCCGAAGGTGCTCTGGTTCGACGACGAGTCGACCGGCGCGGTGGTGCTGGAACTGCGCGCGGCGGACCGGATCGGGCTGCTGCACCACGTCGCGGACACGTTGGAGCAGTCCGGTGTGGACATCGTGTGGGCGCGGGTGTCCACATTGGGCTCCACGGTCGTGGACTCGTTCGCCATCACCATGCCGAACGGCATCGACGGCAACCAGCGCCGCAAGATCGAACGGGCGGTCCTGCTCACCGCGCGGTGACTCGCCGCCGGAAATCGCAGCCGGGACGAGTTGCAGCCGGGACGAGTTGCAGCCGGGACGAGTTGCAGCCGGGACAAGTTGCAGCCGGGACAAGTTGCGTAGGTCTACGCACAACCGACCGCGGGTGCTCACGCTGCCGGCGGACCCCCGTGCCGGGGCAAGCTTTGAGCCATGGCACGGGGCTCCGCCCGCCGGGGGGCCGGGGGGAACGTCGCCACCGAGTGGTCGGAGGCGGCCCATTGAGGGGTTGGGCCGCCTCCGTCACACGTCGGAACTCATGGTCGTCCGAAACGTCTCTTTAGTATGGACGCGATGACCGCTGTCGCCGTGAGGCCGCGCTCACTGGTCGTGCTGGCCGGACTGCCGGGAGCGGGTAAGTCGACGCTGCTCGCCGCCGCCGACACGGGCGGGGCGCCCGCCGTCGTGCTCGATTCCGACCAGGTGCGGACCAGGTTGCGGAGCCTCTTCCCCAAGACCATGCCGTACCGCTTCTACCGCCCCTTGGTGCACCTCGTGCACCGCACCCGCATCCTGTGGTTCGCGATCACCGCGAGCGGCCTGCTGCTGGTCCACGAACCGTCCACCCGCCCGACGACCCGCGCCGGTCTGGTCGTCGTGGGCGTGCTCACGAACCGGCCGAGGCACTTCCTGTGGCTCGACGCCAGCGCCGAGGAGGCGCTGTCCGGCCAGGTCACGCGGGGCAGGCTGATCCGCTCCCGGTCGTTCGCCCGGCACGTCCGCCGCGCGGCCAGGCTCCGCACCCGCTTCGCCGAGGGCGTGCCGCCGCGCGGCTGGCAGGGCCTGACCCTGCTGACCCGCGAGGACCACCTGCGGCTGTCGGTGACGCCGGCGTGAACGGCTACCCTAAGAACCAGGAACCCACCGACGACGTGCGAGGTCTGGCGGCAACGTGTTCAACACCCTTTCCGACCGGCTCACCTCGGTCCTGCAGAACCTGCGGGGCAAGGGGCGGCTGTCCGAGGCCGACATCGACGCGACCGCGCGCGAGATCCGGGTCGCGCTGCTGGAGGCCGACGTCGCGCTGCCCGTGGTGCGCACGTTCATCGCGAAGGTCAAGGAGCGCGCCAAGGGCTCCGAGGTCAGCCAGGCGCTGAACCCGGCCCAGCAGGTCGTCAAGATCGTCAACGAGGAGCTGGTCGGCATCCTCGGCGGGGAGACCCGCAGGCTGAACCTGGCGAAGAACCCGCCGAGCGTGATCATGCTCGCGGGCCTCCAGGGCGCCGGCAAGACGACCCTGGCGGGCAAGCTCGCCAAGTGGCTCAAGGGCCAGGGGCACACCCCGATGCTGGTGGCCTGCGACCTGCAGCGCCCCAACGCGGTGACGCAGCTCCAGGTCGTCGGCGAGCGCGCGGGCGTGCCCGTGTTCGCCCCCGAGCCCGGCAACGGCGTCGGCGACCCGGTCGACGTGGCCCGCAAGGGCATCGAGGAGGCCAAGCGGGCCCAGCACGACATCGTGCTGGTCGACACCGCGGGCCGCCTCGGCGTCGACGAGGAGATGATGCGCCAGGCCGTCGACATCCGCGCCGCCGTGCAGCCCGACGAGGTGCTGTTCGTGGTCGACGCGATGATCGGCCAGGACGCGGTGAACACCGCGACGGCGTTCTCCGAGGGCGTCGGCTTCACCGGCGTGGTCCTCACCAAGCTCGACGGCGACGCCCGCGGTGGCGCCGCGCTCAGCGTCCGCGAGGTCACCGGCCAGCCCATCCTGTTCGCCTCGAACGGTGAGAAGCTGGAGGACTTCGACGTCTTCCACCCGGACCGGATGGCGAGCCGGATCCTGGGCATGGGCGACATGCTCACCCTGATCGAGCAGGCCGAGCAGGCGTTCGACGCGGACCAGGCCGAGGCCGCCGCGGTCAAGATGGGCTCCGGCCAGCTCACGCTGGAAGACTTCCTGGAGCAGATGCTGGCCCTGCGCAAGATGGGCCCGATCGCGAACCTGCTGGGCATGCTGCCCGGCGCGGGCCAGATGAAGGACCAGCTGGCCAACCTGGACGAGAAGCACCTCGACCGGGTCCAGGCGATCATCCGCGGCATGACCCCGGCCGAGCGCGACGACCCGAAGATCATCAACGCGTCGCGGCGGCTGCGCATCGCCAACGGCTCGGGCGTCCGGGTCAGCGATGTCAACGACCTGGTCAACCGCTTCTTCGAAGCGCGCAAGATGATGAGCCAGATGGCCGGCCGCTTCGGCCTCCCCGGCGGCGGTGGCAAGAACAACCGCAAGGGCAAGGGGAAGAAGGGCAAGAAGGGCAAGGGCCGCGGCCCGACGCCGCCGAAGGTGCGCGGCGGGTTCCCCGGGATGCTCCCCGGCGGTATGCCCGGCATGCCCGGCATGCCTCCCCAGGGCGGCGCGCACGAACTCCCGCCCGGCCTCGGCTCCCTCGACCAGCTCCCACCCGGCTTCGACCCGTCGAAGCTGAAGTTCGGCAAGTGACCGGCCTGCACCTGCGGGGCGTCGTCCTCCCCGAGGGCGGCGACCCGCGGGACGTCTGGGTGGTCAACGGGCGGATCCGCACCCGGCCGGTACCGGGCGCGACGACCGTCAGCACCGGTGGCTACCTGGTCCCCGGCCTGGTCGACGCGCACTGCCACGTGGGCCTGGGCGCCAAGGGCGCGGTGGACCTGCCCGAGGCGGTCGACCAGGCCGTCACGAACCGGGGGACGGGCACGCTCCTGATCAGGGACTGCGGCTCACCGCTGGACACCCGGCCGTTGCAGGAGCGCCTGGACCTGCCCAGGATCATCCGCGCGGGCAGGCACCTGGCCAGGCCCAAGCGGTACATCAAGTACCTGGGCGTCGAGATCGAGGACCCGGCCGACCTGCCGTCGGCGGTGGCCGAGCAGGTCGCGAACGGCGACGGCTGGGTCAAGCTGGTCGGCGACTGGATCGACCGCGGGACCGGCGACCTCGCGCCCCTGTGGACCGAGGACGTCCTCACCGAGGCGATCAAGGTCGCGCACGAGAACAAGGCCAAGGTCACCGCGCACGTCTTCGGTGAAGAGGCCCTCCCCGCCCTGCTCAACGCCGGTATCGACTGCATCGAGCACGGCACCGGGCTGACCGACGACACCATCGCCCGGATGGCCCGCGACCAGACGGCTCTCGTGCCCACCCTGATCAACATCGAGAACTTCCCGTCCATCGCGGCCGGCGCGGACAAGTACCCGGGCTACCAGAGCCACATGAGGCACCTGTACGCGCGGAACACCGAGACCATCGCCAAGGCCGTCGAGGCGGGCGTCCCGGTGTTCGCGGGCACGGACGCGGGCGGCGGTATCGAGCACGGCCGCATCGTGGACGAGGTCCAGGCCCTCAACCGGGTCGGCATGACACCGGTCCAAGCCCTCGGCGCCGCCTCCTGGGCCGCACGCGAATGGCTCGGCTTCCCGTCGCTGACCGAAGGTGCGGCAGCCGACATCGTGGTCTACGACACCGACCCGCGAGAAGACCTGGAAGCCCTGCGCCGACCCCGACTCGTCATGTTGCGCGGCCGGATCCACGGCTGAGCGGCGGGAGCGGTCGTGCGCCGGCACAGGCCCGCGACCAGTAGGGAAACCCGTGATCCGGCGGGCGCACGGGAATTCTTTCGGCACCCCGCTGCGCCGCTGCGGCCGTCAGGGTGATCTTGAACGACCTCGGGCAGCCCTCCGGCACCGCGGACCACTACGTTCGGACGAGTGGAGGAACAGCAGGACCAGGTCACCGGTCGAGCGCACTGGGGTTTCCTGGCGTTCTTCACCGGCCTGGGTGGCTACCACCTCGCGACCCTCGTCTTCACCGCCGCGACCGCCGACCGCTTCGCCGAAGTGGACATCACCGACCCGCCGGTGCTCGGTCCGCTGCTCCTGCTGGTCTTCCTGCCGAACGTCCTGCTCGGCCTCGGCCCGGTCGTCATCTCCTGGCACCGGGGCAACGGGCCCGACAAGGACTTCGGGCTGATCCCCACCGCACGTGACCTGAAAGTGGGACTGGCCGCAGGTGGCACCGCCCTTTTAGCCGCCTGGCTTCTGGGCACCCTGTTGTTGCGCCTCAACCCCGACCAGTCCAGCTCACTGGAGCAGATCGAAGCGCTCTCCGGAGGCCGGACGATCTGGCTGGCGGCGGCGGCGCTGTTCGTCTTCCTCGGCGCACCGCTGACCGAAGAACTCCTCACCAGGGGAGCCCTATGGCAAGCACTGTCCCACTACCGGATTCCCAGGCTCGCGATCCTCGCGCTCACCGCCCTCATCTTCGCGTTCCTGCACGAGGAGAGCTGGCGCATGATCAGCCTGTTCGCCCAGGGCCTCGCCATCGGCGCGGCCCGCATGATCACCGGCCGGGTGGCCTCCAGCGTCGTCGCGCACGCGACGAACAACCTGCTGCCCGCCGTCTACCTCTACACCGGCTGACTAGGGTGGATGGCTGTGACACCACCGGATGAACCTCCGACAGGCCTGATCGCCAGTGTCCGCGCGGTCGGGCGGGAGCCGGAACAGGTGCGCGCCGGCCAGCGCTGGGGCTTCGGCGCGTTCTTGCTCGTCGAAGCGGTTTTCATTCTCAGCGCGGTGTTCATCACCGCGGTGGCCCGCACCTCGGGCACGGACATCGGCAGCTCGGTCACGTTCATCCTGGTCGGCTCGATCGTGCCGACGGTGCTGGCGGCCGGCGTCGCCGTCACGATCACCTACCTGCGCGGCAACGGCCCGTTCCAGGACCTGAGGCTCGCCTGGGACTGGGCGGACGTCAAAGTGGGACTGAAGCTGGGCGCGCTCGGCCTGGTGCTCACCTACGTGGCCGCGGTGATCTGGTCGAGGGTGGTCGGCGACAGCAACGCCACCTCCGCCATCGGCGAGCTGGTGGACGGCGTGGGCCTGCCCCTCGCCGCCGCCATCGCGATGTTCCTCTACGTGTGCTTCCTGGGCCCGGTGTGCGAGGAGGTCATCTACCGCGGCCTGCTGTGGGGCGCGATCGAACGGCAGCGCTGGAGCCGGTGGGCGGCGTTCGTGCTCACCACGCTCATCTTCGCGGCCAGCCACCTCGAACCGCTGCGGACGTCGCTCCTCATCGTCATCGCGCTGCCCATCGGCATCGCCCGCCTCATCACCCGCAGGCTCACCGCCAGCGTCGTGGCCCACGTGATCAACAACTTCCTCCCCGGCCTGACCCTCCTCCTCGTCTCGGTCGGGGTGATGCCCTCGTGAACGACGGCGCGATCGACCTCAACAGCGACCTCGGCGAGGGCTTCGGCATCTGGCGCCTGGGCGACGACGAAGCCCTGCTCGGCATCGTGACCAGCGCGAACGTGGCCTGCGGCTTCCACGCCGGGGACCCGTCGACCATGCGCAGGGTCTGCCGGCAGGCCGCGAGCGCCGGCGTGGCCGTCGGCGCCCAGGTCTCCTACCGCGACCTGGCCGGCTTCGGCCGCCGCTTCATCGACGCCGACCCGGTCGAACTCGCCGACGAAGTCCTGTACCAGATCGGCGCGCTGGACGCCTGCGCCAAAGCGGCGGGCACAAAGGTCGAATACGTGAAACCCCACGGCGCCCTCTACAACGCCACCGTCCACCACGACGCACAGGCCGGAGCCGTGGTCGACGGCGTCAAGGCGTTCGGCGACCTCCCCGTCCTCGGCCTGCCCGGCTCCCGCCTGCTCCACCACGCCGAACGGGCCGGCCTGCGCCCGGTCCGCGAGGCGTTCGCCGACCGCGCCTACACGCCGGAAGCCACCCTCGTGCCCCGCACGCAGCCGAACGCCGTCCTGACCAGCACGGACGCCATCCTGGCCCAGGTGCTCCGGCTCGCCGAACACCGGGAACTGGTGGCCACCGACGGCACCGTGCTCAAGGCCGACATCGACTCCATCTGCCTGCACGGCGACACCCCCGGAGCCGTCGAACACGCGAAGAAAGTCCGGGAAGCGCTCGAGCACGCGGGCGTCCCCGTGGCCCGATTCGTGGTGCGGTAGACCTGTCTGGCAGAATGGTTGGTTGTTCGCCGAGGTCGGTCCCTCTCACCGTGCCGTGGCGCCCCAGACACTGGGCTTTCACCACCCGTGCCCCACTCGGGTGAGGACTGCCCGCACCTGAGCACATCGAGAGCACGAGGAGCACCCACACCCGTGGCCGTCAAGATCAAGCTTCAGCGGCTTGGCAAGATCCGTCAGCCGTACTACCGGATCGTCGTCGCCGACGCCCGCGTCCGCCGCAGCGGCAAGGCGATCGAGACGATCGGCAAGTACCACCCGAAGGAAGAGCCTTCGTTCATCGCGGTGGACAGCGACCGCGCGCAGTACTGGCTGGGTGTCGGCGCGCAGCCGACCGAGTCGGTCCAGCGCCTGCTCGAGATCACCGGTGACTGGCAGAAGTTCAAGGGCCTCCCGGGCACCGAGGGCACGCTGAAGGTCAAGGAGCCGAAGCCGAGCAAGGCGGACCTGTTCGCCGCCGCGCTGGCCGCCGCGGGCGACGCCCCGTCGACCGAGGCGACGACGCCGAAGAAGAAGAACGCCAAGAAGGCCGACGCCGAGCCGGCCGCCGAGGCCGCCAAGGATGAGGCGTGAGCTTGTTGGCTGACGCTCTCGAACACCTCGTTCGAGGCATCGTCGACCACCCGGACGACGTCCGGGTGAACCTGGTCACGACCCGGCGCGGTCGCACGCTCGAGGTGCACGTCCACCCGGACGACCTCGGCAAGGTGATCGGTCGCAGCGGCCGCACCGCGACCGCGCTGCGCACCGTGATGGCCGGTATCGGTGGTCGTGGCGTGCGCGTCGACGTGGTCGACACCGATCGCTGACGCGCACATGGACGTCGTCGTCGGCCGAGTGGCCAAGGCGCACGGGATCAGCGGCGAGTTGGCCGTCGACGTGCGCACGGATTCACCCGAGACCCGGTTCGCGCTGGGCTCGGTGCTGACCGCCAGACTGCGCGACGGCACGTCCCGCAACCTCACCGTCGCAGCCGCCCGGAACCACTCCGGGCGGCTGCTGGTGCGTTTCGAGGAAGTGCTGACCCGTGACGTGGCGGAGACGTTGCGCGGCACGTTGCTGCTGGCCAGCACCGACGACCTGCCGCCTACCGACGACCCGGACGAGTTCTACGACCACGAACTCGAGGGGTTGACCGCCGAGCTGGCGGACGGCACGAAGATCGGCACCGTGCTGGAGATCGTGCACGGGCCGGGCGGCGAGCTGCTGGTCGTCAAGCGCGAGACCGGCGACGAGACCCTGGTGCCGTTCGTGCGCCAGATCGTGCCCACGGTGGACATCCCCGGCAAGCGCGTGGTGCTGGACCCGCCCGAGGGCCTGCTCGATGCGGATTGACGTCGTCACGATCTTCCCGGAGTACCTGGACCCGCTCCGCGCCGCCCTGCTGGGCAAGGCCATCGACAAGGGCCTGATCAGCGTCGGCGTGCACGACCTGCGGAACTGGACGCACGACGTGCACAAGGCCGTCGACGACAGCCCGTACGGCGGCGGTCCGGGCATGGTGATGAAGCCCCAGGTCTGGGGCGAGGCGCTGGACGAGGTCTGCACCCCGGCCACCCGCCTCATCGTGCCCACGCCCGCCGGCCGGCCGTTCAGCCAGCGGCTGGCCCACGACCTGGCCGCGGAAGAGCACCTGGTGTTCGCCTGCGGCCGGTACGAGGGCATCGACCAACGGGTGGTGGACGACGCGGCCCGCCGGATGCGCGTGGACGAGGTCTCCATCGGCGACTACGTGCTGGTCGGCGGCGAGGTGGCGGTCCTGGTGATGGTCGAGGCCGTCGTCCGCCTGCTGCCCGGCGTGCTGGGCAACCCGAAGTCGGCCGCCGAGGACTCGTTCTCCGACGGCCTGCTGGAGGGCCCGAGCTACACCCGGCCCGAGGTGTGGCGCGACCTCGCCGTGCCGGAGGTGCTGCGCTCGGGCAACCACAAGGCGATCGACCGGTGGCGGCGCGACCAGTCGCTGCGCCGGACCCGCGAACGCCGCCCCGAACTGCTCGACGCGCTCCCCGGGGACGCGTTCGACAAGCACGACCGCAAGCTGCTGGACGAGCTCGACTAGGGCCGATTTCGTGCGGCCGCCCCTCGTCTGGCACACTGGACAGGTTGCTGCACCCGGTTCAACTCATCCGGCGTGCGCTAGGCCCGCCCCCGCGCGTGTGTAACTTCGGCTGACGTGTGTCACGTCGGCTGAGCCGCGCCCAAGGGGGAGTACGCAATACACGTGAGGACGAGGACGGACCACCGATGAACACCCTGGACGCTCTTGACGCCCAGTCGCTGCGCTCCGACATCCCCAGCTTCCGGCCGGGCGACACGCTGAAGGTCCACGTCCGCGTCATCGAGGGCTCCCGCGAGCGGGTCCAGGTGTTCCAGGGCGTCGTGATCCGCCGCCAGGGCGGCGGCATCCGTGAGACCTTCACCGTCCGCAAGGTCTCGTTCGGTGTCGGTGTCGAGCGCACCTTCCCGGTGCACTCCCCGAACATCGCCGAGGTCGAGGTCGCCTCCCGCGGCGACGTCCGCCGGGCGAAGCTGTACTACCTCCGCGACCTGCGCGGCAAGGCCGCCAAGATCAAGGAGAAGCGCGAGGCCAAGCCGGCCTCCTGACGGTCGGTTCACGCGCTACCAGTAGCCTGCCCACGTGGCAGATCCCGTGCACCGCTCCGCTGACGAAGACGGTCAGGATCCCGCAGCCGAGTCCACTCCGGACCCGGCTGCGGGCGGCAAGGCCAAGAAGGACAAGAAGAAGCCCCCGCTCTGGCGCGAACTCCTCGTGCTCGGCGCCACGGCTCTGGTCCTGACGATCCTGATCCAGACTTTCCTCGCGCGGGTGTACGTGATCCCGTCGCAGTCGATGGAGGAGACCCTCCACGGCTGCCCCGGGTGCAACAACGACCGGGTGCTGGTCGACAAGCTGGTCTACGACTTCGGCGAGATCGAGCCGGGCGAGGTCGTGGTGTTCCGCGGCCCCGAGACGTGGGGCAACAACGACTTCACCTCCGGCCGTTCGGACAACCCGATCGTGGCCGGCATCCAGTCGGTGGCCTCGCTGATCGGCCTGGCGCCGCCGGACGAGCGCGATTTCGTCAAGCGGGTCATCGCGACCGGCGGGCAGACCGTCGAGTGCTGCGACGACCAGCACCGGGTGCTGGTCGACGGCAAGCCGCTGGACGAGCCGTACATCTACTGGCAGCCCGGCACGTCACCGGAGAACCACGACCCGTTCGAGCCGGTCAAGGTCCCCGACGGCCACCTCTGGGTGATGGGTGACAACCGCACGAACTCCACCGACTCGCGCAAGCAGGGCGGTGGCGGCGTGGCGGGCACCGTGCCGGAGGACAACGTCATCGGCAAGGCGCGCGTGATCGTGCTGCCGCCTTCCCGCTGGCAGGGCATCGGCGACCACAACCCGCAGGCCGTCGCGCTCGGCGCGCCCGCGTGGCAGAGCGCCGTCCCGGCGGGCGCCGGGCTGGCCGCGGCGTGGCCCGTGCTGTTCTTCGGTCGGAAGCTGCGGAGGCGGTTGACCAGGGCCACACAGCCCTGATCGGTACGCTGACCGGGTGGTAGACGTCGCACCGTCCCGGGGCTCCTCCGAAGAGGGGGACCCGGAGCACGAGGACAAGGTCGAGCAGTGGCGTGCCCGCACGCGCAAAACGGCCAAGCGCAAGGGCTCGTTCTGGAAAGAGCTGCCGATCCTGATCGGTGTCGCGGTGGTGCTCGCGGTGCTGATCCAGTCGTTCCTGGCGAAGGTCTACATGATCCCGTCGGAGTCGATGGAGCAGACGCTGCACGGCTGCTCCGACGGCTGCTTCGGCGACCGGGTGCTGGTCGACAAGCTCACCTACGACTTCAGCGAGCCGGAGCCCGGTGACGTGGTCGTCTTCCACGGCCCCGACAGCTGGATCAACCAGGACTTCGTGGCCGCCGAGCCGACCAACCCGGTCACCAAGGGGCTCCAGGGGCTGGGTTCGCTGCTCGGGTTCCCCTCGGCGAACGAGGAGGACTTCGTCAAGCGGGTCATCGCGGTCGGCGGGCAGACCGTGAAGTGCTGCGACGACCGCAACCGGGTGATGGTCGACGGGAAGCCGCTGGACGAGCCCTACCTGTACTGGGCGCCGGGGCGCAGCACCGTGCAGGAGTCGTTCGCGGACCTCACGGTCCCCGAGGGCTACCTGTTCGTGCTGGGTGACAACCGCAACGACTCGTGCGACTCGCGGTGCCAGGGCGACGGCCGCGAGGGCGGTCTGGTGCCGGTGGACAACGTGGTGGGCAAGGCGCGGGTGATCGTGCTGCCGCCTTCCCGCTGGCAGGGTGTGGGCGACCACAACCCGCAGGTCGTGGCCATCGGCGCGCCCGCGTGGCAGGACGCCCTGCCGGCCGGTGCGGGTCTCGCGGCGGCGTGGCCGGTGCTGCTGTTCGGCAAGCGAGTGAGGGCGCGTTTTCGGAGTTCGCGGCTGAGATAGGGTCGAGGGGTGATCCGCAAGCCGCCTCGAGTCCAGGTTCGGCAGACCGCGGGCATCTGGGCCTTCGAGGCCGCGCTGGACAGGCGCGGCTTCGGTCCGGTGGCCGGCGTGGACGAGGCCGGTCGCGGTGCCTGCGCGGGGCCCCTGGTGGTGGCGTCGTGCGTGCTCAAGGCCGGTGACGCGGCGAAGTTCGAGGGGCTCACCGACTCGAAGCTGCTCACCTCGGCCGCGCGGGACCGGATGTACGACCTGGTGCTCAAGCGCGCGCTCGACTACGCGGTGATCGTGATCCCGGCCGCCGAGGTCGACCTCATCGGCGTGCACGTGGCGAACATCGAGGGCATGCGGCGAGCCGTCGCACAATTGGGTGAACATCCGGGGTACGTCTTGACCGACGGGTTCCCGGTGCCGGGCCTCACGGCGCCCAACATGCCGGTGGTCAAGGGCGACCGGGTGGCCGCGTGCGTCGCGGCGGCGTCCGTGCTGGCCAAGGTCACGCGGGACCGGATCATGATCGCGTTGCACGAAGAACTGCCCGTCTACGGGTTCGACGAGCACAAGGGCTACAGCACCCCGGAGCACACGGCGGCGCTGGCGGAACACGGCCCGAGTGCGCAACACCGCTGGTCGTATGCGAACGTGTCGGCTGCGGCGCTCCGGCACGGACTGGAACCGCCGCACCCTGTGGCGCGCGGCGTGGTTGCCGCCGCCGTGGTCCAGAATGGGACAACCCCGCAGACCAGCGGTGGCAGGCTCGCGACGAGGAGGGGCGCGGATTCGATGATTACCCGCGCGGAGGCGTAATGAGTGCAGAGGATCTCGAGAAGTACGAGACCGAGATGGAGTTGTCGCTGTACAAGGAGTACCGCGACATCGTCAGCCAGTTCTCGTTCGTCGTGGAGACCGAGCGGCGGTTCTACCTGGCCAACTCGGTGGACGTGCAGGTCCGCAACGCGGACGGCGAGGTCTACTTCGAGGTGCGGATGTCCGACGCGTGGGTGTGGGACATGTACCGCCCCGCCCGTTTCGTGAAGAACGTCCGCGTGATCACCTTCAAGGACGTCAACGTCGAGGAGCTGGACAAACCCGACCTCAGGTTGCCCGAGGACGGTCCGTTCAACTCCTGATACCCGCAAAGTCGCAGGGGCCTGCCTCCGGGTGGGCCCCTTTGCGCGTCTTCGGCCCATTACCACCCGACACCGACAATTCCACCGCCTCCATCCACAGCCCTCCGAGTTGTCCACAGCCGGCGGACTGCCGGTAGTCACCCCCGCACCACCCCGGCAAGGTCGGACCAAGACCGATTCCGGAGGGGTGGACCATGAACACGGCGACCGACCTGGGCAAACGCGGCGAGGACGCGGCGTGCCGGTACCTGGAGCACCAGGGCCTGTCGATCCTGGCCCGCAACTGGCGGTGTGACGAGGGCGAGCTGGACGTCATCGCCACCGACGGCGTGCGGCTGGTGGTGGTCGAGGTGAAGTGCCGTTCGGGCACCACCAGAGGCACGCCCCTGGAAGCGGTGACGCCGGACAAACTCGACCGGGTCCGCAAAGCGGCCCTGCGCTGGCTGAGCGCCAATCGGCTCGGCCGCGTGGAGATCCGCTTCGACGTGATCGCGATCGAATGGCCGCCCGCGGGCCAGGTCCGCCTGCACCACTTGCGGGGTGTGTGATGGCGCTGGCGCGAACGTGGTCGGTGGCGTTGTTCGGCGTGGACGGCGTCCCGGTCGAGATCGAGGCCGACGTGGGCGTCGGAACCGTGAAAACCCAGCTCCTGGGCCTCCCGGACGCCGCCCTGCACGAGTCGAAGGACCGCGTGAAGGCGGCGGTCAGGAACAGCGGGCACGACTGGCCGTCCCAACGCGTGACCCTGGGGCTGTCCCCGGCGACGTTGCCCAAGAACGGCTCGGGCTACGACCTGGCCATCGCCTGCGTGGTCCTGGCGGCCACCCAAGCGATCCCAGGTGAACGCCTGACCCACACCGTCCTCCTCGGTGAACTGGCACTGGACGGCCGGGTACGCACCATCAGGGGCGTCCTACCGGCGCTGCTGGCGGCCAAGCGCGGAGGCCTGACCCAGGCGATCGTCCCGGTAGCGGCGCTCCCGGAAGCAGCCCTGGTGGAAGGCCTGACCGTCCTGGGCGCCGCAACCCTGACCGACGTCCTCGACTGGCTCACCGGCAAGGAAACCCTCCACCACACCACCCGCCCCACCGTCGCCCCACCACCGGACGGCCCGGACCTGGCGGACGTCATCGGCCAACCGGAAGCGAGGTGGGCCCTGGAGGTGGCCGCAGCCGGCGGTCACCACATCCTCCTGACCGGCCCACCGGGCACCGGCAAGACGATGCTGGCCCAACGCCTGGCCGGCCTACTCCCGCCGCTCTCCATGGAGGAGGCCCTGGGAGTCACGGCCGTGCACTCCATCGCCGGGCTGCTCACACCGGAGGCTCCGCTGGTCTCCACCCCGCCGTTCGTCTCCCTGCACCACTCCACGTCGGTAGTCGCCCTGATCGGCGGCGGTGCCGGCTTGGCCAGGCCCGGCGCTCTGAGCCGAGCGCACCGCGGGGTGTTGTTCTTGGACGAGGCTCGCGAGTTCGGAGTGTCGAAGCTGGAGGCCCTGCGCACGGCTTTGGAAGAAGGCGAGGTCCGCTTGGCCAGGCGTGACGGCATTACTCGCTATCCGGCCAGATTCCAGCTGGTGATGGCCACCAACCCGTGCCCCTGTGCGCCCCCGAAGGACATCGACTGCATCTGCTTGCCCGCGGCCAGGAGGCGGTACGAGACCAAACTCTCCGGCCCGCTGCTGGACCGGGTGGACCTGAGAGTGGTGATGCGTCCGCTGACCGCTATGAGTCGCCAGTTTGTAGCTGAGCCCGAACCCACCGCGACCGTCCGCGGACGTGTGCACAAAGCCAGGACGAGAGCTGCGGAACGCTGGGCGGAACACGGCTGGTTGACCAACGCCGAAGTCCCCGGCCCGGTGTTGAGAAGGGAATTCGCCCTTCCGCGCGAGACGACGTCCGTCCTGGATCGCGCACTCGCCAAGGGTGCATTGACCGGACGCGGGTCCGACAGGTGCCTACGAGTCGCCTGGACGCTTGCCGACCTGGCAGAAGTGGACCAACCCACCGAGGACCACGTAGCCGCGGCCCTGGAATTCCGAGAGCGCAGAAAATCATGACCAGTCACGACACGGCGCGCGGCCACGCACCGGCCCACACCGCGCCGACGCCACCCGTATCGACTTCGGCCGCGCCGCCGGCCATGCCGTCACCGGCCGCGCCGACCTCAGCCGCACCCTGGCCGGCCGCGGCCGGCAAATTCGGCCCGCCCCCTCGCCTCGGCTCGCGCGGATCGCCTTTCGACCGCGGCCCGCGTGAGTCGGCCTCCGAACACCCTGCCCGTGGGTCCGCTGTCGAGTGGTGGAGGTGGCCGTGAGCACCGATGAGATCCGGCTGGCCCGTGCCTACCTCTCGCGGGTGGCTGAACCGCCTGCCGCGGCGCTCGTCGCGTTTGTCGGCGAAGTCGGTCCGGTGCGGGCGGCGGAGTTGGTTCGGGCCGGGGAGGTGCCTTCCGCGGTCGACAGTCAGACGTCTGCTCGGCGGGCGTTGGACCAGGCGGAGCAGGACCTGGAGGCGGTGGCCAAGATCGGTGGGCGGTTGGTGGTTCCCGAGGACGACGAGTGGCCCCGGTGGCCCTTCAACGCCTTGGCCATCGCCGCCGCCAACGGGCTGCGGTGCGGGTTGGAGCCGTTGGCGTTGTGGGTTCGGGGCGGGTTCAGCCTTGCCGCGATCACCGAGCGGGCGGTTGCGGTGGTGGGTAGTCGGGCCGCTTCCGGGTACGGGCAGCACGTCGCGGGCGAGTTCGGGTACGGGCTGGCCGAGGCGGGCGTCACCGTGGTGTCCGGCGCCGCCTACGGAATCGACGGCGCCGCTCATCGGGGCGCGATCACGGCCGGCGGGTTGACGATCGCCGTCCTGGCCTGCGGCGTCGACATCGCTTATCCCGCTGGTCACCGCGCACTGCTGGAGCGCATTCCCAGCCAGGGTCTGCTGGTGAGCGAGTACCCACCAGCACACACGCCGGCGCGCCACCGATTCCTGACCAGGAACCGGCTCATCGCGGCGCTCGCGGAGGGGACCGTCGTGGTCGAAGCCGGGCAGCGCAGCGGGGCCAAGAACACGGCGGCGTCCACGTCGGCGCTCGGGCGGGTGCTCATGGCGGTCCCGGGGCCGATCACCTCGGTCAGTTCGTCGGGCTGCCACGAACTGCTGCGGTCGGGGAACGCGCTGCCGGTGACCAGCGTCGCCGAGATCATCGAGTCGACCGGACGACTCGGCGTCGATCTCGTCGAAGCCACTCGGAACACCGAAACCGGGCCGCCGCAGGGCGACGCGATGCGAGTCTTCGAAGCCTTGGGTCTGACGTTCGGGTACAGCCCGGAAGCGATCTCCGTCGAGTCCGGCGTCGAGCTGTCGAGAGTGCGCGCTTTGCTCCCACAATTGGAACTGGCCGGTCTCGCTCAGCGGGGCGAAACCGGTTGGAAACGCTCCCAGGAAAGCAGTTGGCGTGGCGATACTTGACCAAGTGGGCTCAAGGGCGCAGCGTCAGGGGCTATGTCCCCGCCGCCGCACGCTCGGACACCTCGTGTCGATCTTGCCCGCTCGCGTCGTGGGCTGCCCGGCGACGTGGCGGCGGCCCTGGACCGCTACGAACGCCACCTCGCCATGGAGCGCGGACTCTCCCCGCACACCGTCCGCGCGTACCTCGGCGACGTGGTCGCCCTGCTGGTCCACTTAGCCGGGGGCGCACCCGACCACGCCACCGTGGAAGCGATCGACCTGCCGGGATTGCGGTCCTGGCTGGCTTCCCAGCACTCCGCCGGCGCGAGCCGGACGACGATGGCCCGGCGCGCCGCCTCCGCCCGGACGTTCACCGCGTGGGCGTCCCGGAACGGCCTGCTCGCCGCCGATCCGGGCCCCCGACTCGCCGCACCCCGACCCCACCGGACCCTCCCCTCGGTGCTGCGGCCGGACCAGGCCGGCGCGGCGATGGCAGTTGCCGAAGTAGGTGCGGAACAGGGCGATCCGGTTGCGCTGCGTGACCAGGCCGTGGTGGAGTTGCTGTACGCAACAGGTGTCCGGGTCGCCGAGTTGTGCGGTCTCGACCTCGACGACGTGGACTACTCCCAAAGGGTGATTCGTGTTCTGGGCAAGGGTAGTCGCGAACGCACCGTGCCGTTCGGCGTTCCGGCCGAACGGGCTCTACGACGCTGGGTGGAACACGGCCGATCAGCGCTGGTCACCGACCGTTCACAAAGGGCACTGCTGCTCGGTGCGCGAGGCGGCCGGCTCGACCCGCGTACCGCCAGGAGGGTTGTCCACGATGTAGTGGGTGCGGTACCTGAGACGGCCGACACCGGGCCTCACGGCCTGCGCCACTCCGCGGCCACGCACCTGTTGGAAGGGGGAGCGGACCTGCGCACCGTCCAAGAGCTTCTTGGTCACGCTACGCTCGCAACGACTCAGCTCTACACACACGTCACCGTCGAACGGCTGAAGGCGATCCATGACCGAACCCACCCCCGCTCCTGACGTCGCAGGGGGAGGTTCGCGGACCGCAACCGTGACCTCTCCTTCCGCCGCGCACGTCGGGACCTCGTCGGCGGCGCGGACCCCGGCTGGGACGAACGGTCACCGCGTCGAAGGCGAGCCCTTGCTCAACGAACCGCCGCGCAACGGGCACGCCGTACCGACGGTCGCCGGGAGGCCGGCTCACGCGGCGTCCGAGTCGCGCACCGCCGATGACGTGGAAGCCGGGATCATCGCGCTGTGGCACACCTACGGCGAATCGCGCCAGCAGGGTCTGCGGGACCGCCTCGTGCTGCACTACGCGCCGTTGGTCAAGTACGTCGCCGGCAGGGTCGGGACCGGTCTGCCCGCGCACGTCGACGTGGCGGACCTGATCCAGTCCGGCATCTTCGGCCTGGTCGACGCGATCGAGAAGTTCGAGCCCGAGCGCGGCCTGAAGTTCGAGACCTACGCGATGCAGCGCATCCGCGGCGCGATCCTCGACGACCTGCGCTCGCAGGACTGGGTGCCCCGCTCGGTCCGCAGCCGGGCCCGTGACGTCGAACGAGCCCTGGAACGCCTCGGCGGCCGCCTCCAGCGCACCCCGACCGACCGTGAGCTCGCCGCCGAGCTGAAGATCGGCCTCGGTGAGCTGCGGGAGCTCTACGCCCAGCTCCAGCTGACCAGCGTCGTGGCGCTGGACGAGCTGATCGCGGCCGGCCGCAACACCGGCGGCGCGGGTTCGTCACTGGCCGAGTCCCTGCCCGACGAGGGCGCGGAAGACCCGATCGCCACCCTGGTCGACCAGGACAGCCGCCGCCAGCTCGCCGACGCGATCGCACAGCTCGCCGAGCGGGACCGCGTCGTGGTCACCCTGTACTACTTCGAGAACCTGACGCTGGCCGAGATCGGCAAGGTCCTGGGCGTCACCGAATCCCGCGTGTGCCAGCTCCACACCCGCGCCGTGCTCCGACTGCGCACCAAGCTGAACGAGCAGCTGGAGGCTTAGCCCCACCGCCCCACCCCCGCTTCCCGCCGCCCGCTCCCGCCCGCATCCACCAAGGGCATCCACCAAGGGCATATGGCCGCCCGCGCCCGTCGAACGTCCGGGGCCGCCCTGACCTGTCCGCCCTGACCCGCCTGCCTACCCGGCCCGCTTTGCCCGCCTGGCCTGCTGCCCGGCCCGTCAGCCCCGCACAGGGGCCACTGGTGCCGCCGGGCAGGAGGAGAACGGCCGCAGTCGCGGCTGTGGTGCGCTGGTTTCGCCGTCAGGTCAGGCCTGCGGGTTTCGTGTGAGACCGGGCGGCACGATGGCGTCCTGGGTTTTGCGAGGAGCGCTGTTCGAGTGGTCGGTGGGCCTGGCGCGGTGTGGTGGTCCGTGTTGAGGACGAGTGCGGCCGGTGGTGGTGCTGGGCTGACCGGTGTCCGACCTCGGCAAAAGGCGGACTCGGCCGTTGGCCAGTAGGCGCAGTGGGTCCAGGTAGGCGCGGAACTGGGGTGGGGCTACTCGGACGGCACCCCAGTGCAGGCAGGCCTCTGCCGGACAGCCTTCGTGGCCTGGCAGGAGGGTGCCGATGCGGTCGCCTCGGCGGACCGGCTGGCCTCGGCGCACGGTCGGCTCGACCGGTTCGTACGTGGTGCGCAGGCCGCCCGCGTGCAGCAGCGAGATCACCGTGCGGTCGGCTACGGGGCCTGCGTGCAACACCACCGCGTCGGCGGCGGCCAAGACGGCGGCGCCTGGTGGTGCGGCCAGGTCCACGCCTCGGTGGCCGGGGGCGTACTCCGTCGCCGGGGCCTCGAAGGCACGGACCACCTGATGGGGTGGCGCCAGGGGCCAGGCGAAGCGTGGTGGGCGGGCCGCTTTCGCCGGGCCGGTGAGCGGGGTTGTGGGTATCGTCATCAGCGCTGTCAAGGTCAGGACCAGCAGTGTTCGCATCGTGGGAGTCATGGGTCCAGCGTTCCGAGCCGCAAGGGGGGCTACCAGTGGCTTCTCCGGAACTGTGGATAACTCACGGGGTTGTGGACAACTCCGGGGCCGGTTCGATGTTCTCCTGCCCTCCGGCGTACACTCGGTGCGCGGCCCGTGTGAGTGCGGGACGACTTCGCGTGCCAATGCAGATCCGACCCGTTCCCGTGGTCGAGTCACGACGTCCGGCGGTCCTGAGGCGAGACATCCTCCGGTTCGGACGGCGGCAAGGGCACCAGGGCGGCGGTCCGACCCGGTCCGCCGCGATGAACCGGAACGCGTGCCGGCCTCAACGCCCGGCGCGCCTGAACGAAGAGGTGCGAACCCGGCCATGGCCGTCGTCACCATGAAGCAGCTGCTCGACAGCGGCGTGCACTTCGGGCACCAGACCCGCCGCTGGAACCCGAAGATGAAGCGCTACATCTTCACCGAGCGCAACGGCATCTACATCATCGACCTCCAGCAGACGCTGACCTACATCGACCGGGCTTACGAGTTCGTCAGGGAAACGGTCGCGCACGGTGGGTCGATCCTGTTCATCGGCACCAAGAAGCAGGCGCAGGAGGCCATCGCCAACGAGGCCCTCCGCGTCGGCATGCCCTTCGTGAACCAGCGCTGGCTGGGCGGCATGCTCACCAACTTCTCCACGGTGCACAAGCGCCTCCAGCGGCTCAAGGAGCTGGAGTCGATGGAGCAGACCGGCGGTTTCCAGGGTTTCACCAAGAAGGAAATCCTGATGATGAACCGCGAGAAGGACAAGCTGGAGCGCACGCTCGGCGGTATCCGCGACATGTCCAAGGTGCCCAGCGCCGTGTGGATCGTGGACACCAAGAAGGAGCACATCGCGGTCGGCGAGGCGCGCAAGCTGAACATCCCGATCGTGGCGATCCTCGACACGAACTGCGACCCGGACGAGGTCGACTACCCGATCCCGGGTAACGACGACGCGATCCGGTCCGCCGCGCTGCTGACCAAGGTCGTGGCCGAGGCCGCCGCCGCCGGTCTGATGGCGCGCTCCGGCGCCCGCACCCAGGCCGCCGACGGCGCCGACAAGCCCGAGCCGGGCGTCGGCACCGACGAGCCGCTGGCCGAGTGGGAGCAGGAGCTGCTGGTCGGCGCCGACGCGCCGGCCGCCGCGGCCCCCGCTGCCGCCGAGGCACCTGCTGCCGAGGCGCCCGCCGCCGACGGCACCGGGGCCGTCCAGTCCTGATCAGTCGCACGCCGCGCCCGCCACGATCGAGGTGGGCGCGGCGTGCGCACAGCAGCACCGCAGCACAGCACCACCCCAGCGCGTAAACACGTCGGTGAAGCCGACGATCAGACCGCAGAAGGAACGGAAATCGCACGATGGCGAACTACACCGCCGCTGACGTGAAGCGCCTCCGCGAGCTGACCGCCGCAGGCATGATGGCCTGCAAGAAGGCGCTCGAGGAAACCGACGGCGACTTCGACAAGGCGGTCGAGATCCTGCGCATCAAGGGTGCGAAGGACGTCGACAAGCGCGCCGAGCGCACGACTTCCAACGGCCTGGTCGTGGCCGAGGGCGGCGTGATGATCGAGCTGCGCTGCGAGACGGACTTCGTCGCCAAGAACGCCGACTTCCAGGAGTTGGCCTCGCAGATCGTCGCGGTCGCCAAGGCCACCCGCCCGGCGGACGTCGAGGTCCTCAAGGCCACCGACCTGGACGGCAAGAGCATCGACGCGGTCGTCCAGGAGTTCTCCGCCAAGATCGGCGAGAAGCTGGAGCTGGCCAAGGTCGCCGTCTTCGACGGCACCGTGACCACCTACCTGCACCGCCGTGCCGCCGACCTGCCGCCCGCCGTCGGCGTGGTGGTCGAGTACACCGGCGACAACGAGGACGCCGCCCGCGGCGCCGCGATGCAGATCGCCGCGATGCGTCCGCGCTACCTCACCCGCGACGAGGTCCCCGCGGACCTGGTGGCCAACGAGCGCCGCATCGCCGAGGAGACCGCTCGCGAGGAGGGCAAGCCGGAAGCGGCCCTGTCCAAGATCGTCGAGGGTCGGGTGAACGGCTTCTTCAAGGACGTCGTGCTCCTGGAGCAGGCTTCCGTGACGGAGTCCAAGAAGAACGTCAAGGCCGTGCTGGACGAGGCCGGGGTCACCGTGACCCGCTTCGCCCGGTTCGAGGTCGGCCAGGCCTGATTCGCGTGAGGGCGGGGTTGCGCGCATAGTCGCGACCCCGCCCTTGCCGTGTCCAGAGGAGGACCTGTGAGCGCAGAGGTAGACCACGCGAAAGCGGATCACGCCGACGACGAGCCCGCCCACGGCTACCGCCGGGTGATGCTCAAGCTGGGCGGCGAGATGTTCGGCGGAGGCGGTGTCGGCGTCGATCCGGACGTCGTGCAGACCGTGTCACGCCAGATCGCCGCGGTCGTCCGAACAGGGGTCCAGGTCGCGGTCGTCATCGGTGGTGGCAACTTCTTCCGCGGCGCCGAGTTGCAGCAGCGCGGCATGGACCGCAGCCGCGCCGACTACATGGGCATGCTCGGCACCGTGATGAACTGCCTCGCCTTGCAGGACTTCCTGGAACGCGAGCACGGCATCGAGACCCGGGTGCAGACCGCCATCACCATGGGCCAGATCGCCGAGTCGTACATCCCCCGCCGGGCCATGCGGCACCTCGACAAGGGGCGCGTGGTGATCTTCGGCGGCGGCGCCGGCATGCCGTACTTCTCCACGGACACCACCGCCGCGCAGCGCGCGCTGGAGATCGGCTGCGAGGTCGTCCTGATGGCGAAGGCCGTGGACGGCGTCTACACCGCCGACCCGAAAACCGACCCGGACGCGCTGATGTTCGACAACATCACCCACCGGGAAGTGCTCGAACGCGGCCTGAACGTCGCCGACGCGACCGCGTTCAGCCTGTGCATGGACAACAACATGCCGATCATGGTCTTCAACCTGCTCACCGAGGGGAACATCGCACGCGCCGTGCGTGGTGAGAAGATCGGCACACTGGTGAGCACCCCCGGTGGTCGCCCGTCCTTCTAGACCTGCTGGGATTCGAGCCGAACTGCGCACACCAAGGAGTCTGCCGTGATCGACGAGACCCTCCTCGACGCCGAGGAGAAGATGGAAAAAGCGGTGTCCGTGGCGAAGGAGGACCTGGCCGCGGTGCGCACCGGCCGTGCCAACCCTTCGATGTTCTCCCGCATCGTCGTCGAGTACTACGGTTCGCCGACCCCGCTGAACCAGCTCGCCAGCGTCGCCATCCCCGAGGCGCGCATGGCGGTGATCAAGCCCTACGACGCGAGCCAGCTCAACGCGGTCGAGAAGGCCATCCGCGACTCGGACCTGGGCGTGAACCCCAGCAACGACGGCTCGATCATCCGCGTGGTGATCCCGCAGCTGTCCGAGGAGCGCCGCCGCGAGATGGTGAAGGTCGCCAAGGGCAAGGGCGAGGACGCGAAGGTGTCCATCCGCAACATCCGCCGCAAGGCCAAGGAAGAGCTGGACCGCCTGGTCAAGGACGGCGAGGTCGGTGAGGACGACGGCTCCCGCGCCGAGAAGGAGCTGGAGAACGTCACCCACCGGTACGTGGCCCAGGTCGACGACCTGGTGAAGCACAAGGAAGCCGAGCTGCTCGAGGTCTAGTGGTCACGTCGGGTTCGTCGGCTCGGGTCACCGGCCGCATGCGTTGCTTGGCCGGTAGCCGGCCGTGATAGGAGCACAACAAGTGTCAGGCGGCGGTGACCAGGGCGCGCCGGAGAAGAGCGCGTCACGCGCGGGGCGCAACCTGCCCGCGGCCATCGCCGTGGGTGTCGGCCTGGGCGCGGTCATCCTCGTCGCGCTGTTCACGGTGCGCGAGCTGTTCGTCGGCATCGTCGCCGTCGCGGTCGCCGTGTCGATGTACGAGTTGGCGGGCGCGCTGCAGCGCGGTGCGGGTATCCGGGTGGCCCTGGTGCCCGTGCTGCTGGGCGGGCAGGCCGTGGTGTGGCTGGCCTGGCCTTACGAGCGCGCCGGGGTGCTCAGCGCGTTCGTGGTGACGATCCTGGTCTGCCTGATCTGGCGGCTCAAGGACGGCGCGGACGGCTACCTGCGGGACGTCACCGCGTCCATCTTCACGGTCGCCTACGTGGCGGTGTTCGCCGCTTTCGCGGTCATGCTGGTCGTGCCGGACGACGGGGTGTTCCGGGTCCTGGCGTTCCTGATCGGCGTCGTGCTGTCCGACACCGGCGGCTACGTGGCCGGTGTGCTGTTCGGCAAGCACCCGATGGCCCCCACCATCAGCCCGAAGAAGTCCTGGGAGGGCTTCGCGGGCTCGATGGTGGCGGGCATGGCCGGTGGCGCCCTCACCGTCGGCATGATGCTGGACGGCCAGTGGTGGCAGGGCGTGCTGTTCGGCGCCGCGCTGGTCGTCACCGCCACGGCGGGTGACCTGGTCGAATCGCTGATCAAGCGCGACCTCGGCATCAAGGACATGGGCACCCTGCTGCCCGGTCACGGCGGGCTGATGGACCGGATGGACTCGCTGCTGCCGTCGGCCGTCGTGGGCTGGCTGCTCCTGCACGTCTTCGTGCCCGGTTAGCCGGCGCGGTGACGATTCCAGTGGTCCGACGCCGTCAGTCGTCGTAGGGGTCGTCCACCGGCGCGCCGGTGTCCTCGTCGGACAGCGGTGTGGTGCGGGACGGGTCGATCACCGAGAACAGCGCGCCGGTGTGGTCCGCTACCACCGTGATCCGGCCGAACGGGGTGTCGTACGGCTCCACGGCGACGCGTCCGCCCAGTTCGAGCACCCTGGACGCGGCCGAGTCCGTGCCGATCTCCGGTGCGGCGGTGAAGTACACCATCCAGTGCGGCGGGGTGTCCGGCGAGAACGCCCGGCCCATCCGCTGGCGGCCCAGCACGGTGTGGCCGTGGACGGCCCAGATCGTGTAGTCGACCGCCTGGCCGTCACCGATCTGGGTGATTTCGTACCCGCACAGCTCGTGGAAGAAGTCGTCCGCGGCGTGCCCGTCGCGGGTGTTCAGCTCGGCCCACGCGTACGCGCCGTGCCCATCGGTGCCGAACACCCAGTCGGGTGGAACGTGGCGGAACCCGATCACCGCGCCGGTCGGGTCGGAGAGCACGGTCACCGTGTCGGACGGTTCGCCGAGCACGGCGCCGCCCAGCGCGTGCGCCTTCTCGGCGGTGGCGCGGGCGTGCGGTGTGTTCAGGTACAGCGTCCACGCGCTCGGCTCGTCGGCGGCGACCAGTTCGGCCACCGGCAGGCCGTCGACCAGCGCGATGGTGCGGCCCGGTGCGTCCGAGTAGTACCAGCCGAAGAGTCCGGTGTAGAAGTCGACCGTCGCCTGGAGATCGGTGGTGGCGATGTCGACCCAGCACGGGGCGCCGTGGTGCATTTCGGCCAAAGCGGGAGAATTGGGGACGATCGACACCGCGTACCTCCTGCAAGCAGCCCTATTCGATCACGCTACGGCTCTAGAGTCGTCTCGTGAAGGGATTCGTCCGCGCCGCGTTGGCCGCCGTGCGGCCCGTCGACGTCCTGCCGAGCCCGAACATCTGGCACTGGCCCGAGGTCTACGAGGTCGAGAACCGCGCCCAGGACGTCCACGGCGTCATCTGGAGCGCGCTGCGCGAGGAGTACGACTGGGCCGGGCGGGACGTGGTCGACGTCGGCTGCGGCGACGGGTTCCACCTGCCGGTGTTCGCGGGAGCGGCACGTTCGGTGATCGGTGTCGAGCCGCACCCGCCGTTGGTGCGGCGCGCTCGGGCGCGGGTGGCGGACGTGCCCAACGCCGAGGTGGTGGCCGGACCGGCGCAACGCCTGCCGCTGCGCGACGCGAGCGCCGACCTGGTGCACGCGCGCACCGCGTACTTCTTCGGACCCGGCTGCGAGCCCGGTATCCGCGAGGCCGACCGCGTGCTGCGGCCCGGCGGCGCGCTGGCGATCGTGGACCTCGACGGCCTCGCCGAGCCGTACGGGCCGTGGCTGTGCGCCGACGAACCCCGCTACAACCCCACGGAGGTGGAGAACTTCTTCACCGCACAAGGGTTCTCGTTGCGCCGCGTGCGCGCGCTGTGGCGGTTCGATCGTCGTGAGGACCTGGAGGCGGTGCTGCGCATCGAGTTCTCCGAGGCGGTCGCGGAACAGGCCGTCGCCCGGACGCCCGGCCTGTCGTTCGAGGTCGGCTACCGCGTCCACGTGAGACGCAAGCCCGCCGGGATTGTGTTGCCCTGATAACGCTCACATAGGATTCGGACCGTGGAGAACAGGAACGCGGGCAGGTTGGGTCGGCAGGTCGGCGTCGTGGGTCTGGGCTGCTGGCAGCTCGGCGCGGACTGGGGCCAGGTCGAGGAGTCCGACGCGCTGGCCGTGCTGCACGCCGCCGTCGACACCGGTGTGAACTTCCTCGACACCGCCGACGTCTACGGCGACGGCCGCAGCGAGACGCTGGTCGGCAAGTTCCTCCGCGAGCGCGGCGACGCGGGCATCACGGTGGCCACCAAGATGGGTCGCAGGGTCGAGCAGACGCCGGAGAACTACAACCGCGAGAACTTCCTGGCCTGGAACGACCGGTCCCGCGCCAACCTCGGCGTCGACACGCTCGACCTGGTCCAGCTGCACTGCCCGCCGACGCCGGTCTACTCGACCGACGAGGTGTTCGACACCCTGGACGAGATGGTGGAGGCCAAGCGGATCGCCGCGTACGGCGTGAGCGTGGAGACGGTCGACGAGGCGCTGACCGCCATCGCCCGACCGGGTGTCGCGAGCGTCCAGATCATCCTGAACGCGCTGCGGCTCAAGCCGCTGGAGCGGGTGCTGCCCGCGGCGGCGGAGGCGGGCGTGGCGATCATCGCCCGCGTTCCGCTCGCCTCGGGGCTGCTGTCCGGCAAGTACACCGCGTCGACCACGTTCGGGGCCGACGACCACCGCAACTACAACCGCAACGGTGACGCGTTCGACGTCGGCGAGACGTTCTCCGGCGTGCCGTTCGAGGTCGGTCTGGAGGCGGTGGAGCGGCTGCGGCCCCTCGTGCCCGCCGGCGCCACCATGGCGCAGTTCGCGCTGCGGTGGATCGTGGACCAGCCGGGCGTCACCGTGGTCATCCCCGGTGCCCGCAACGCCGAGCAGGCTCGCGCCAACTCGGCCGCCGCGGACCTCGCGCCGCTGTCGACCCCGGCCCAGGACGAGGTGCGCGCGGTGTACGACTCGCTGATCCGGCCGCTGGTCCACGACCGCTGGTAGTTCACTCCTCCGTGTCGTCTTCCTCGACGTCGAGCTCGCCGAGGATCGCGTAGAGCTTGCGGCGGGCCTCGCTGAGGACCTCGACGGCACGGGCCTGCTGCTCACGCGTGCCCGCGTGGGCCATCTGCTGCATCGCCGCACCGAGGTGGCGTGCCGCCGTGCGCAGTTTCGCGGCGTGCACGCCGACCTCGTCGTTGACCTGCTGCCACGGCGGCACGCCTTCGAGCTTCGCCGCCTCCGCCTGACCGGTCTCGGTCAGCGTGAACAGCTTCTTGCCGCCCGCCTCCTCGGTGGAGGCGACGAGGCCTTCGTCGGCCAGCATCTGCAGGGTCGGGTAGACCGACCCCGGGCTGGGGCGCCAGAGCCCGTCCGTGCGGCCGGAGATCTCCTGGATCATCTCGTAGCCGTGCATGGGGCGTTCGGCGAGCAGCGTGAGGACCGCCGCGCGGACGTTGCCCTTGCGCTGCCTGCCGCCCCTGCCGCGTCCCCGGCCGTGCCCCGGGAAGCCGGGCGGCTCGGGTGGCAACGGGGGACCGGGGAACGGCCCGCCCCTGCCGAACCCACCGCCGAAGCCGCCGCCGAACCCGCGTCGTGGGTCGCCGAAGCCGTGCTCGCGGTGGTGCCTGCGTTCGTGGTGACTGTGTCCGTGAAACATTGTCTTGCTCCTTGTGTCGATCGGTTGTGACGTGTCGACGATATATCGGAACGTATCGCGATGCAACGGTGATGCCGATCGCAGGGGCTGTTGGGCCATCCGTGGAGGTGTCCACGCACACGGCCGCTGTGGTCTTTGGCACTCCGCCGCCGTGGGACACTGGACGGTGCTATGACTGCCCTCCCCCTCGTCTTCGACGCGCCCAAGCGCGGGCTGCCGCCGCGCCACCTCGCCGACCTCTCCGCCGACCAGCGTCGGGAGGCGGTCGCCGCGCTCGGTGAGAAGCCGTTCCGCGCCGCGCAGCTGTCGAACCACTACTTCGGCCGGTTGACCGTCGACCCCGACGCGATGACCGACATCCCCACCGCCGCCCGCGACCGCCTGGTGGCCGACCTCATGCCGCCGCTGTGGACCGAGCTGCGCAGCGTCGAGGCCGACGGCGGCACGACGCGCAAGACGTTGCTGCGCGCGCACGACGGCACGCTGGTCGAGAGCGTCCTGATGCGCTACCCCGACCGCGCCACGCTGTGCATCTCGTCGCAGGCGGGCTGCGGTATGGCGTGCCCGTTCTGCGCCACCGGCCAGGGCGGGCTGACCCGGAACCTGTCCACGGCGGAGATCGTGGACCAGGTGCGGCGCGGTGCGGCGGCCATGCGTGACGGCGAGCTGCCCGGCGGGCCGGGTCGGCTGTCGAACATCGTGTTCATGGGCATGGGCGAGCCGCTGGCGAACTACAAGCGTGTGGTGGAGGCGGTGCATCGGATCTGTGATCCGGCGCCGGAGGGGTTGGGGATTTCGCAGCGTTCGGTGACGGTGTCGACGGTGGGGTTGGTGCCGGCGATCCGGAAGTTGACCGAGGAGAACCTGCAGGTCCGGTTGGCGGTGTCGTTGCACACGCCGGATGACGAGTTGCGGGACACCCTCGTGCCGGTGAACACGCGGTGGAAGGTGGCCGAGGTGTTGGAGGCGGCGCGTGGTTACGCGGATCGCACGGGTCGTCGTGTGTCGATCGAGTACGCGTTGATCCGGGACATCAACGATCAGCCGTGGCGTGCGGACATGCTGGGCAAGCTGCTGCGCCGGTATTTGGGTCAGTTGGTGCACGTGAACGTGATCCCGTTGAACCCGACGCCGGGTTCGCAGTGGGACGCGTCGCCGAAGCCGGTGGAGCGGGAGTTCGTGCGCCGGGTCAACGAGCAGGGTGTCGCCTGTACGGTCCGGGACACCAGGGGGCAGGAGATCGCGGCTGCCTGCGGCCAGCTCGCCGCCGAGGGTTAGTGCTTCGCCTCTCCTCGGTGCTAGCATTGACAGCAGTGGTGGCATGGGAGGTGGACAGTGGCGACGTTGACGATCCGAGACTTCGATGAGGGTCTGAAGGCCAGGTTGCGCGTTCGCGCTGCCGAGCACGGCCGGTCGATGGAAGCCGAAGTGCGGGCGATCCTTGCCTCGGTGCTGACCAAGCCGATGTCCGGCGTGGGAATGGGTTCGCGAATTCGGCAAAGGTTCAGCGACGTGGGGGATCTGTCGGTCGAGCCGCCGCAGCGGACGGAGCCCGCACGAGCCGCGGAGCTTCCTGAGTGATCGTTCTTGACACCAACGTCGTCTCCGAACTGATGCGGCAAGTTCCGGATGACGGCGTTGTCCGCTGGGTCGATCGGTATCCGGCTGAGGATGTCTTCATCACAGCGGTGACGGCCGCCGAGCTCGCGTACGGGGTCGCTCGACTGCCGGAGGGGCAGCGCAAGACCGTACTGGCGGCAAGGATCTCGGACCTTCTGGCTGAGGACTTTCAAGATCAGATCTTGCCTTTCGACAGTGTCGCCGCGGATTACTACGGCGAGATCGCCGCCACGCGCGAGGCGAACGGCCATCCGATCAGCATGGCCGACGCGCAGATCGCCGCGATCTGCCGTCACTACGCCGCTTGCCTGGCCACCCGGAACATCAAGGACTTCGTCGACACCGGTATCAAGGTGCTCAACCCGTGGGGCGATGCTCCTGAGTTGTAAATGGGGGGGCATGGGCGAGCCGCCGGTGGAAGCTGATTGCCTGCGGCCGGCTCGCCGCCGAGGGGTAAATCCCCTGTACGGCCGCCCTATCGTGAACCTGTGACAGCGGTGTACGTCGTGGACGGTGTCGAGGTCGGGAGTCTTGAGGACTTCTGGCGGGTCGTCGGCGAAGCGGTGAACGGACCCGGCGGGTACTTCGGCAGGAATCTCGATGCCTTCACGGACTGCCTGCGCGGCGGGTTCGGTACGCCTGACGACGAGGACTTCGTCTTCGAGTGGCGTGATCACGAAGTGTCCCGCCGGAACCTGGGCTACCCCGAGACGGTGCGTCAGCTCGAGCTGCTGCTGAAGCGTGGCCACCCGTCGCACGGGCCCGCGCTCCGGGAGAGGATCGAGCGGGCCCGCGCGGGCGAGGGCGACACGGTCTTCGACTGGCTGGTGGAGATCTTCAACGACGAGGTGCCGGGAGTGCTGCGGCTCGCGTAGCCCGCGGGCGACGGGAACCTAGCGGCGCCAGGAGGTGCGGCTGCGGACCTGGTCCCAGATCAGGAGGACGGCCATCGAGACGCCCACCAGGACGACCCAGATGTTCTCGGTGCGGCCGTGGTGGTTGCCGATCAGCAGGGAGAACACGGCGAGGGTCGACAGCCAGCCCGCGATCTTGATGCCCTTGGGGAAGCTGCCGTGCCAACCCCACTCGGCCGACGGCTCGTCGTGGGTGTCGACCGCCGGACGCTTGTCCAGTTCAGAGGACGAAGACACAGCCGCACGACCTTCCTACCCGATCACGTTCACTACCGGCGACATCGTCGCACACGCCCGCGTCACGCGAGACGTGAGGTGCGCGGCACCGCCGTGACGTCTACTCTCGGCTCTCGCGCGCGTACGCCGTGCGTCCGCCGCGTGTTCGCCATCGCACCCTGCCAGGCCGGTCCGGACCCCGGGCTGCCCGGAAAGGCGACGAGGTTGACCGAACAGCCGGTACCCGGCTTCCACCCGGCCGAGGGCCGCATGCCGGACACCTTCGCGCCGGTCGAGGTCGGCCTCGACGGCGTCACCAAGCGCTTCTCCGACCAGACCGCGGTGGACGACGTCACGTTGCGGATCCACGAAGGCGAGTTCTTCTCCGTCCTCGGCCCCTCCGGCTGCGGCAAGACCACGTTGCTCCGCATGATCGCCGGGTTCGAGGACCCGACGCAGGGCCGGATCGAGCTGGACGGCGTGGACGTGGTCGGCGTGCCGCCCTACCGGCGTGACGTGAACACGGTCTTCCAGTCGTACGCGCTGTTCCCGCACATGTCGGTGTGGGACAACGTCGCGTACGGGGTCAAGCGCAAGGGCGTCAAGGGCGCGAAGCTCAACGACGTCGTGGGCGCGCACCTGGAGCTGGTCCGACTCGAGCGGTACGCCAAACGCCGGCCCGCGCAGTTGTCCGGTGGCCAGCAGCAACGCGTCGCGATCGCCCGCGCGCTGGCGGCCGGCCCCCGGCTCCTGCTGCTGGACGAGCCGCTGGGCGCGTTGGACGCGGTGCTGCGCAAGGAGTTGCAGATCGAGCTGATGCGCATCCAGCGCGAGGTCGGCACCACGTTCCTCTACGTGACGCACGACCAGGAGGAGGCGCTGGTCCTGTCCCACCGCGTCGCGGTGATGAACGCCGGGAGGCTGGAGCAGGTCGGCTACCCGGAGGACGTCTACGAACGCCCGGCGACCCGGTTCGTGGCCGGGTTCATCGGCACCTCCAACATCCTCGACGCGAAGGTGTCCGGTGTGGACGGTCGCTGGGCGGTGCTGGACGCGCCGGGCGTCACCGGCCTGCGGGCGCCGTTGAACAGCGGCGGACTCCGCCACGGGCAGCGGGTCGCGGCCACCGTGCGCCCGGAGAAGGTGCACCTGCACGACCTCGCCGACGACCCGCCGACGGGCTGGTGCGTGCTCACCGGCACCGTGCGCGACGTCGTCTACACGGGCGTGTCCACGCAGTACGTGGTGGACGTGCCGGGCGGCGCGGAGCTCGTCGCGTTCGTCCAGAACACCCGCCGCATCGCCGACGCGGGGTCACCGGGGCAGCCCGTGCGGATGGCCTGGGATCCCGACTTCACCGTGTTGTTGGAGGATGTCGATGACTGAGAAGAACCTCCGGATCGCCCGCCTCTGGGACGCCGACAGCGCCAGGGTCACCCGCCGGACCGTGCTGCGTTCGTCGGCGTTCTTCGCGCTGGCGGCCACCGGGGCGTGCGGTGTCGGCAGCGCGCCGACCGGCACGAGCAGCGCGCCCACGTCGAAGGTCGAGGCGGCCAACGCCGTGGCCGAGGCGAAGCTGAACTTCTACAACTGGACCGACTACATCGCGCCGGACACGTTGTCGGGGTTCACCGAGGCCGCGGGCATCGAGGTCACCTACGACAACTTCAGCTCCAACGACGAGATGGAAGCCAAGATCGCCTCCGGCGCGGCGGGGTACGACCTGGTGGTGCCCAGCGACAACTTCCTGCGCCGGTTCCTGCGTTCCGGGCTGCTCTCGCCGCTGGACCACGACCTGCTGCCGAACCTGAAGAACCTGGCCGAGCGGTTCACCGAGGCCGACTACGACCCCGGCAACCAGTACTCGGTGCCGTGGGCGTGGGGCACGACCGGGTTGGCGTACTCGAAGGCGCAGCTCGGCGACGTGACCGGCTTCTCGGCCTACGACCTGGCCGCCGCGCAGGGTCGCAGCACGATCCTGGACGAGGCGCGTGACGCGATGGCGCTCGGCCTGCTCAAACTCGGCCACGACCCGAACACCTCGGACGCCAAGCAGATCGCCGAGGCGGTGACCGTGCTGCTGGAGCTGAAGAAGAAGATCGGCCAGATCACCTCGGACGTGATCGAGCCGCTGAGCTCGGGCCAGGTGCCGTTGGCCCAGGCGTACTCCGGTGACGCGTTCCAGGCCGGTGACGCGAACGAGGACCTGGCGTACGCCATCCCGACCGAGGGTGGTCTGTCCTATGTGGACTTACTGTGCGTGCCGAAGGACGCGCCGCACGCGGAGAACGCGCACAAGTTCATCGATTACGTGCTGCGACCGGAGGTGGGGGCGGCGCTGGCGAACGCCATCCGCTACGGCAGCCCCAACGAGGCCGCGCGGCCGATGATCGAGCCGGAGTTGTTGAACGACCCGCTGGTGTACCCGTCGGACGAGCAGTTGGCGAAGCTGCCGTTCACCAAGGACCTCGGCGCGGACGTGGAGGCCCGTTACGCCGACGCGTGGACCAGGGTCAAGACCGGCTGATGGCCCGGCCGCGGTGGGTCGTGGCCACCGGTCTGCTCGCGCCGACCGGGGTGTGGCTGGGCCTGTTCCTGCTCGCGCCGCTGGCGCTGGTGGCGCAGTTCAGCTTCGCGACCCGCGACACCGGTGTGGCGCGGGCCGTGCTGCCGTGGACCGTGCGGGCGTACGTGACGGCGTTGGACCCGGCGTTCCTGCCGATCTTCGGCCGGACGTTGGCCTACGCGGGCGCCACCACGGCGTTGTGCCTGCTCCTGGGGTTCCCGTTGGCGTGGTTCATCGCGCGGCACAGCGGGCGGTTCCGGACGGCGCTGCTGGTGGCGGTGCTGGTGCCGTTCTGGTCGAGCTACCTGGCGCGGATCTACGCGTGGAAGGCGCTGCTGGACGGTGAGGGGCTGGTCAACCGGCTGTTGGGTGCGGTGGGGTTGGACCGCGACGGCGGGTTCCTGCTGACGCACGGTGCGGTGGTGGTGGGGCTGACGTACGGGTTCCTGCCGTTCATGGTGCTGCCGCTGTACGTCGCGTGCGAGCGGTTCGACCACCGGCAGGTCGAGGCGTCGTACGACCTGGGGCACGGGCGGGCGTCGACGTTCTTCCGGGTGGTGCTGCCCGGTGTGTTCCCGGGGGTGTTGGCCGGGTCGTTGCTGGTGCTGGTGCCGTCAGCGGGTGATTTCGTCACGCCCCGGCTGCTGGGCGGGGTGGACCAGTCGACGTTCGGCAGCGTGATCGACGACCAGTTCCGGGGCGGCAACAACTGGCCGCTGGGGTCGGCGATGGCGGTGTTGCTGCTGGTGCTGGTGGTGGTCGTGCTGGTGTTGCGGGGCAAGCGCGGCGAGGACGTGCTGTGAACCGCCGACGTTGGGTCCTGGGCGCGGCCGCCGTGCTGGTGTTCGTGTTCCTCTACGCGCCGATCGTGTGGTTGGCGGTGGTGTCGTTCAACGACTCGCGGTCGTTGAGCCGGGTCACCGGGCTGTCGGTCCGCTGGTACGTCGAGTTGTTCCACGACTCACGAGTGCTCGACGCCCTGGGGTTGAGCCTGCGGTTGGCCACGACCAGCGCGGTCATCGCCACCGCCATCGGCACGCTCGCCGCGTTCGGCCTGCGCCGCGCCTTCCCCGGCCGGGGTGTGTGGACGATCCTGCTGAGCCTGCCGCTGGTGGTGCCCGAGGTGGTGCTGGGGGTGGCACTGCTCGGGTTCTGCGTGAAGCTCGCCGGCATCCCGCTCGGTTTCGGCGCGTTGCTGGCCGCGCACGTCGCGTTCTCGTTGAGCTTCGTGGTGGTCGTGGTCAGGGCGCGGGTCGCGGGCATGGACGAACGCCTCGAAGAGGCCGCCGCCGACCTCGGGGCGAGCCCGCTGGTGGCCTTCCGCACCATCACGTTGCCGCTGGTGGCCCCGGCGGTGGCGGCGGGCGCGGCGTTCGCGTTCCTGCTGTCGTTCGACGACGTGGTGACGTCCAGCTACCTGACCGGCGTCGGCTCCACGACGCTGCCGGTGTTCGTCTACGCCCAGGCCGGCCGCCGGGGTGTGTCACCGGAAATCGTCGCTTTGTCGACATTGATGGTGGGGGTGAGCGCGGCCCTGCTCGTCGTGGGCGTGCTGGTGGTCGCGTGGCGGGCCCGCCGGGCGTCACCTGCGTCAACTTTCGTCGGACATGTTCGAGACCAATGAACGCGGCCGGCGATCGGGTGGTTCTTTAACGTTGTCGCCTGTGACGTCCGTCGTTCAGCGGCTCCGGCCCGTCCTGCCGGACCTCCGGGAGGCGCCCGCCGCATTCCTGCGCGCCCACGCCGAACGCCTCAGCCGGGTCACGCCGTGGCGGGTGGGGCGCGAGCTGCTGGCCGTGCTGGCGCTGCTCGCCCTCGACGTGTTCCCCGGCTGGATCGCGGGCGACTGGCAGCCGTCCGGGTGGACGGTGGTGGTCGTCGGCTCCGGCTACGTGGCGCTCTACCTGGCCCGACTGCTGTTCCCCGCCGTCGCGCTGCTGGTCGGCACGTGGGTGGCGTTCAGCGCCGAGCACGGCGGCGTCGCGCTGATCATCATGCTCAGCTACGCCGCCGGCTACCGGATCGGGCCGTGGCAACGCGCCCTGCTCACCGCCGTCCTCTCGCTCGCCCTGCACATGATCGCCTGGGACGTGTCCACCCCCGGTCTGTCCGGTCCGTTCGGCTCGTGGGTGATGCTCACCATCTACGGCATGCTGGTCGCCCTGCCGTTCCTCGTCGGCCGGTACGCCGCGCAGCGCAACGCGCTGGTCGCGGCACTCCAGGAGCGCGAGGAGCGGATGGTGCGCGAGCGGCGGATGGTGTCGCGCCAGGTCCGGTTGCGGGAGCGCAACCGGATCGCGCAGGACATGCACGACAGCCTCGGCCACCGGCTCAGCCTCATCTCCGTGCACGCGGGCGCGTTGGCGCTGGACGCCGGCCTCGGCGACAAGCAGCGCGAGGCGGTGCACGTGCTGCGCACCGCGGCCCTCACCGCCATGGAGGAGCTGCGCGGCGTCATCGGCGTGCTGCGGCGCGACGAGGAGCCCGACGAGGACCAGGTGCGGCGGACCGTGGACTCGATCGACGAGCTGGTCGACGGCGCGCGCCGGGCGGGTGTGCGGGTGAGCCTGGTCCGCGGCGGCCAAGCCGTGCCGCTGCCCGCGAAGGTCAGCCACGCCGCCTACCGCATCGCCCAGGAGGGCCTGACCAACGCCAACAAGCACGCGCCGGGGGCGAGCGTGCAGGTGACCGTGAAGTACGAGCCGGACGCGCTGGTGGTGGAGGTCCGCAACAACCCGCCGCGGGCCAAGCCGCTCGAGGGCGCCGGGTTCGGCCTGATCGGGCTGGGCGAACGGGTGCGGCTCGCGGGCGGGATGCTGCACGTCGGCGAACTGCCCACCGGCGGGTTCCGGATCGCGGCCGTGCTGCCGTACGAGGACACCGCCGCGGCCGACGACGAGCCGTTCGACGAGCAGCCGCCCGAGCCGGTCAAGCCGACCGGCATCCGCAAGTGGGCGGGCGTGGGCTCGATCCTGCTGGCCGGGGTCGTGGTCACCGTGGTCGTCGCCGGCTACACGTGGCTCGGGGCGCAGCCGTTCACCAAAGTGGTGTCCGACGAGCTGTACGACTCGGTGTCGGTCGGGCAGTCGGAGGCCGAGGTCATGGCGATGCTGCCGGGCGGCGCCGAGCCGCCGCTGGGCGACCTCAAGACCGATTCCGAGCCCGAACCCGCCGGGGCGACGTGCCACTACCGGGTGGCCGACCGGCAGACCTACTCGTCGAAGGCGACCAGGATCGTGCGGTTCTGCTTCGCCGACGGCAAGCTCGTCGAGAAGAACACCCACCTGCAGGGGAAGTGAACGTTGATCCGGGTCCTCATCGCCGACGACGAGCCGCTGATGCGAGCAGGCATCAAGGCCATCCTCGGCACCGCCGACGACATCGAGCTGGTCGCCGAGGCCGGTGACGGTCGCGAGGCCGTGCAGACCGCCCTGGAACGGCGGGTGGACGTCGCCGTGCTCGACATCCGGATGCCCCGGCTGGACGGCCTGGCCGCGGCCCGCGAGCTGCGCTCCGCCGCGCCGTCGGTGCGGGTGGTGATCCTCACCACGTTCGGCGAGGACGACAACATCGTCCGGGCGCTGTCCGACGGCGCGGCCGGGTTCCTGCTGAAGGACTCGGCGCCCGAGGAGCTGTTGCGCGCCGTGCGCGCCGTGCACGCGGGGGAGGCGTACCTGTCACCGATGGTGACCAGCCGGGTGGTGGGGATGGTCGCCCAAGTCGGTCAACCTCGGCGCCAGGAGGCGATGCGTCAGGTCGAGGGGCTCACTGAACGTGAGGTCGAGGTGCTGGCCCTGCTGGGGCTCGGCATGTCGAACGCGGACGTCGGGCAGCGGCTGCACATGAGCGAGGCGACCGTGAAGACCTACGTGAGCAGGCTCTTGGCCAAGTTGGGGCTGACCAACCGGGTGCAGGCGGCCCTGCTGGCGCGCGACGCGGGGCTTGCCGGGTGAGGACGAACACCGCCTGAACCAAGGACGAGCGCTGCTGGGCACACGGGAGTGCCCCATCGGTTTGCCGACGGGGCACTCGTGGATGGGGTTCCGGTGTGTCGAGCGAGGTCACGCCCTGGCTCGAGTGCCCGTCACCAAGCGGTAGATGCCCAGCACGATCAGCGAGCCGAGGATGGCCAGCAGCCAGGTGCTCAGGTCGAAGAACGTGTTGAGGTCGGTCCCGAAGATGGCCCGGCCGACGAAGCCGCCGATGATGGCGCCGACGATGCCGAGCAGCATCGTGATGATGATGCCGCCGGGGTCCCGACCAGGCATGATGGCCTTGGCGATGGCACCCGCGATGAGGCCGAGGACGATCCAACCCAAGATGCCCACGGGGGCTCTCCTTCCTGGTGGCCGCGACGGGCTGATCCGTCGAGGCGCTTGATCGAGGAGTGCCCACGTTCGGGTGAGACCACGCGCCCGTTATCGTTCCGTTACCGAAGTACCGCTGTGCGGGTTATCAGGTTGCTTCCGGAACAATGGCGGTGATGAGCACACCACGCACGGTCCTGGTCCTCGGTTCCACCGGGTCGGTCGGCACCCAGGCCCTCGACGTCATCGCCGCCAACCGCGACCGGTTCTCCGTGGTCGGACTGGCCGCCGGCGGCGCGGATCCGGCCGCCCTCGCCGCCCAGGCCGTCGAGTTCGGGGTCGAGGCCGTGGCCGTCGCCCGCGCCACCGCGGTCGAGGACGTCACGCTCGCCCTCTACGCCGAGGCGCAGCGGCGCGGCTACGCGCAGGGCGCGTTCAAGCTGCCGCGCATCCTCGCCGGCCCCACCGCCATGACCGACCTGGTCGACTCCACGCCCGCCGACGTGGTGCTCAACGGCATCACCGGCTCCATCGGCCTGGCGCCGACGCTGCACGCCCTCAAGGCCGGCGCGACGCTCGCCCTGGCCAACAAGGAATCGCTGATCGCGGGCGGTCCGCTGGTGCTCAAGGCGGCCGCGCCCGGCCAGATCGTGCCGGTCGACTCGGAGCACTCGGCGCTGGCCCAGTGCCTGCGCGGCGGCCGGGCCGACGAGGTCGCCAAGCTCGTCCTCACCGCCTCCGGCGGCCCGTTCCGCGGCCGGACCCGCGCCGACCTCGCCGACGTCACCGCGACCGAGGCCATGGCGCACCCGACGTGGTCCATGGGCCCGGTCATCACCATCAACTCGGCCACCCTGGTCAACAAGGGCCTGGAGCTGATCGAGGCGCAACTGCTGTTCGGAGTGCCCTACGACCGCATCGACGTGGTCGTGCACCCGCAGTCCATCGTGCACTCGATGGTCACCTTCACCGACGGCTCCACCCTCGCCCAGGCCAGCCCGCCGGACATGCGGCTGCCGATCGCGCTGGCCCTCGGCTGGCCGGACCGCATCCCCGGCGCCGCCGCCGCGTGTACTTTCGACGTGGCCACGGCGTGGACTTTCGAGCCGCTGGACGACGACACGTTCCCGGCGGTGCGGCTGGCCAGGCAGGCGGGCTCCGGCGGCGGTTGCCTCCCGGCGGTGTACAACGCGGCGAACGAGGAAGCGGTGGCGGTCTTCATCGGCGGCGGCACGTCGTTCACCTCCATCGTGGACACTGTGGAACGGGTGCTCGCGGAGGCGGACGGCTGGGCGCACGAGCCGGCGGACGTCGCCGAGGTCCTCGCGGCGGAGCATTGGGCCCGCACGCGGGCGCGGGAACTCGTGGCCACTTCGGTGGGGTCTGGAAGGGACTGACGTGGTCGTCTTTTTGGGCATTTTGCTGTTCGCCCTGCTGATCGGCATCTCGATCGCGCTGCACGAGCTCGGCCACCTGGCGACGGCGAAGATGTTCGGGATGAAGGTGACCCGGTACTTCATCGGGTTCGGACCGCGCATCTGGTCGTTCCGCCGCGGTGAGACCGAGTACGGCATCAAGGCCATCCCGGCGGGTGGTTTCTGCGAGATCGTCGGCATGACCGCGCTGGAGGACGTCGCCCCGGCGGACCGGCACCGCGCGTTCAACCGGCAGAAGACCTGGAAGCGCGTGGTGGTGCTCTCCGCGGGCTCCATCACGCACTTCATCGTGGGCTTCATCATCCTGTACTTCATGGCCTGGACCATGGGCATCCCGAACCTGCGCGACACCGCGCTGGTCGCCGAGGTCACGCCCTGTGTGCAGAGCAGCACGGACGCGGACTGCGCGCCGGGCGCGCCGGCGCCGGCCAAGGACGCGGGCTTCCGGGCCGGCGACGAGATCCTGTCCGTGGCGGGCGCGGCCACGCCCACCTGGACCGACGTGCTGCAGAAGACCCGCGAGCGGTCCGGCACGACGGAGTTCAAGGTGCTCCGCGACGGCCAGGAGATCACCCTCACCGCGGACGTCGCGCGGGTCGAGCGCGAGCTCCAGCGCAAGGACGGCACGCGCTACAAGTCCGAGGTCGGCGCGATCGGGATCATCCACCAGACCAATTTCGAGTACAACCCGGTGACCGCCATCGGCGGCGCGACCGCGTTCACCGGCCAGATGTTCGAGAACACCTGGCGCGGCCTGATCAACTTCCCGAAGAAGATCCCCGCGGTGATCGAGGCGATCGGCGGCGGCGAGCGCGATGTCGACACCCCGGTCAGCGTGGTGGGCGCGAGCAGGCTCGGCGGCGAGGCGGTCGACCGTGGCCTGTGGCAGCTGTTCTGGTTGATGCTGGCGGGGCTGAACTTCTTCGTGGGTGTGTTCAACCTCCTGCCGCTGCTCCCGCTTGACGGTGGTCACATCGCGGTCAACCTGTACGAACGGGTGCGAAACTGGATTCGGAAGCTGCGCGGCCTGCCCGACGGCGCACCGGTCAACTACCTGCGGCTGCTGCCGCTGACCTACTTGGTGATCTTCCTCGGCGGGTCGGTCACGCTGTTGACGATCACCGCGGACATCGTCAACCCCATCCGGCTCTTCCAGTGAGAGGTGCTAGTCCAATGAGTGACGGCGTCATGCTCGGTATCCCGGCGATGCCGCCTCCGGTGTTGTCGGAACGGCGCAAGACCCGGCAGCTCATGGTCGGGTCCGTGGGCGTCGGGAGTGAGTTCCCGGTGTCGGTCCAGTCGATGACCACCACGGTCACCGCGGACGTGAACGCGACGTTGCAGCAGATCGCGGAGTTGACCGCGGCGGGGTGCGACATCGTGCGGGTGGCGTGCCCGTCGCAGGACGACGCGGACGCGTTGGCGGCGATCGCGAAGAAGTCGCAGATCCCGGTGATCGCGGACATCCACTTCCAGCCGAAGTACGTGTTCGCGGCGATCGAGGCCGGGTGCGCGGCGGTGCGGGTGAACCCGGGCAACATCAAGAAGTTCGACGACAAGGTCAAGGAGATCGCGGCGGCGGCGCGTGACCACGGCACGCCGATCCGGATCGGGGTGAACGCCGGGTCGTTGGACCCGCGGTTGATGGCGAAGTACGGCAAGGCGACGCCGGAGGCGTTGGCGGAGTCGGCGTTGTGGGAGGCGTCGCTGTTCGCCGAGCACGACTTCCACGACCTGAAGATCTCGGTGAAGCACAACGACCCGGTGGTGATGGTCCGGGCGTACGAGTTGTTGGCCGAGCAGTGCGACTACCCGCTGCACCTGGGTGTGACCGAGGCGGGTCCGGCGTTCCAGGGCACGATCAAGTCCGCGGTGGCGTTCGGCGCGCTGCTGCGGCAGGGCATCGGGGACACGATCCGGGTGTCGCTGTCGGCTCCTCCGGTGGAGGAGGTCAAGGTCGGGCACCAGATCCTGCAGTCGCTCAACCTGCGGCCGCGGAAGCTGGAGATCGTGTCGTGTCCGTCATGTGGTCGCGCGCAGGTGGACGTGTACACGTTGGCGGAGCAGGTCACGGCGGGTCTGGAGGGCATGGAGGTGCCGCTGCGGGTCGCCGTGATGGGCTGCGTGGTGAACGGGCCCGGCGAGGCGCGCGAGGCGGACCTGGGTGTCGCGTCGGGCAACGGCAAGGGCCAGATTTTCGTCAAGGGCAAGGTCGTCAAGACCGTGCCCGAGCACCAGATCGTGGAGACCTTGATCGAGGAAGCCATGCGCATCGCCGAGGAGATGGGCGAGTCCGTCGAGGGCGGCGAGCCGGTCGTGACGGTCGGCTGAGAGGGTGGCGGACGCGCCGGTAACGCGGTCCATCTGGCAGGCTTGAGGCGTGCTGAGGCTGGCTGGCGCGCGCTTGCTCGACGAGCGGGACCTGACCGAGGTCCTGGCCGTGCTCGCGGCCGACCCGGTGGCGTCCTGCATGGTCGCCGCACGGGTCGAGGTCGCGGGCCTCGACCCGTGGCGGCTGGGTGGCGAGGTCTGGGCGTACGACCACCGGTCGCTGCGCGGCGGCCGGGTCGACGCGCTGTGCTTCGCCGGTCCCAACCTCATCCCGCTGCGGGGCAACACGCCCGCGTTGCGCGGCTTCGCCGACCGGGCCCGCCGCCGTGGCCGGATGTGCTCCTCGCTGGTCGGGCCCGCCGAGCAGGTGCTCGGTCTGTGGGAGGAACTCGCGCCGGACTGGGGTCCGGCCCGCGAGGTGCGTGAGGACCAGCCGCTGATGGCGCTGGGCGGCAGCCCGTCGATCCCGCTGGACCCGCTGGTCCGGCCGGTGCGACCGGAGGAGCTGGACCGGTACCTGCCGGCCGCGGTCGCCATGTTCATCGAGGAGGTCGGCGTCGACCCGTGCGCCGAGGACGGCGGCGCGTCCTACCGGGCGCGGGTGGCCGAGCTCATCGCGGGCGGGCGGGCGTTCGCCCGGTTCGAGGGCGGCGACGTGGTGTTCAAGGCCGAGATCGGGGCCATGTCGAAGAAGGTCGGCCAGATCCAGGGCGTGTGGGTGCGGCCGGACCGCCGCGGCCACGGCATCGGAACGGCGGGCACCGCGGCGGTGGCCGAACGCCTGGTCAGAGGCCTCGGGCGGACCGCGTCGCTGTACGTGAACTCCTACAACGACGTGGCCAGGGCGGCGTACCGCAGGATCGGGTTCTCCCAGGTCGGCCAGTACGCGACCGTGCTGTTCTGAGGGCTGTTCCGAGGCCTGCGCGCGGGTGTCGCGCGGGCGGCTCTCGGGCCCGTGCGGTGGACCGGGCATACTCGGCGCCGTGATCGCGCGCAAGCCGGCCCTGTCCCGCCTGGTTCTGTCCGGGGTGGTCCTGCTGCTCGTCAGCGGCTGCGGCCTGTTCTCCTCACGCCCCGGTCCCGACCAGGTGACGAACGACTTCCTCACCAAGCTCGCCGCCGGTGACGTCGACGGCGCCGCCGGGCTGACCGACGACCCCACCGGCGCCAAGGACGTGCTGGGCAAGGTCCGGGAGGTGCTGAAGCCCGCCGGGATGACCGCCAAGATCGAGCAGGTGCGCTCGTCCGGCGAGTCGTCCGCCGCCGACGCCACCGCCCGGTTCGACTGGGACCTCGGGCACGACCACGCGTGGAGCTACCAGACCGAGTTCGACCTGCGCCGCGAGGAGGACGACTGGAAGGTGCACTGGGCGCCTTCGGTCGTGCACCCGAAGCTCGCCGCGCAGCAGTCGCTCGGCCTGGCCGAGGTGCGGCCCACGTTGGCGCCGGTGCTGGACCGCGACGGGACGCCGCTGCTGTCGCCGGAGCAGGTCGTGTCGATCCTGCTGGACGCGAAGGAGGCGGGTGACGTGGGCGCGGTGGCAGGCGCCCTGGCCGCCGCGTTGACGCCGATCGACGCCGCCATCACCCAGCAGTCGATCGTGGACGGCGTGTCGAAGCTGCCCGCCGGTCAGGTGTACCAGGTGGCGGCCCTGCGCGACGCGGACTACCAGACCGTCAAGCCCGCGATCTACGAGCTGCCGGGCGTGCGGTTCACCACCCAGACGAGCCTGCTCCCGCCGTCGCGCGCGTTCGGGTCGCAGGTGCTGCCGGCGGTGCGCAAGGCCGTGGAGGAGGAGATCGCGGGGCGCGCGGGGCTGCGCGTCTACACGGTCAACGCGGCCGGTGACGAGGTGGAGACGCTGCACGAGCAGGCGCCGGAGCCGGCGCAGGCGATCACGACCGCGTTGAGCCGGACCGTGCAGACGGCGGCCGAGGACGCCCTGGAGTCGGTGCCGCAGGCGGCGATGCTGGTGGCGTTGCAGGCGTCGACCGGCGAGGTGCTGGCGGTGGCGCAGAACGGCCCGGCGGACGCGGAGGGCGCGGTGGCGCTGACCGGCCGTTACCCGCCGGGGTCGACGTTCAAGATCGTGACGGCGGCGGCGGCGCTGTCGGCGGGGAAGGTGAACGCGGACAGCGCGCTGCCGTGCCCCGGCAAGACGACCATCGACGGGCGCCGGATCGTGCCGAACGACCACGAGTTCGACAAGGGCACGATCCCGCTGCACTCGGCGTTCGCGTTCTCGTGCAACACGACGTTCGCGCAACTGGCGGCCGAGATGGGGCCGGAGGAGCTGACCAAGGTGGCGGACTCGTTCGGCCTGGGCGTCGACTTCGAGATCCCGGCGATCACCACGATCACCGGTTCCGTGCCGCCCGCCACCGACGTGGTGGAGCGGGCGGAGGACGGCTTCGGCCAGGGCAAGGTGCTGGCGAGCCCGTTCGGGATGGCTCTGGTGGCGGCGTCGGTGGCGTCGGGCAAGATGCCCGTCCCGACTCTGCTGCGCGGTCGTGAGACGAAGGTCGACCACACCCCGACCGCACCCGCACCGGCCGTGCTGGAGCCGTTGCGGGCGATGATGCGGGAGGTCGTCGAATCCGGCACCGCGCCGCAGCTCAAGCCGTACGGGGACGTGCGGGGCAAGACGGGCACGGCGCAGTTCGGGGACGGCACGAACTCGCACGGCTGGTTCGTGGGCTACCGCGGCGACGTGGCGTTCGCGACCCTGCTGCTGGGCACGAACAGCTCCGCTCCGGCGGTCGACGCCTCGGCCCGCTTCCTGGGCGCGTTGGGCTGAACGGTCCAAGATCAATGTGATACATTGTTGCACATGGACCGGATCGGACTTCGCGAACTCCGTCACCACACGAGCGAATACGTGCGTCGGGCCCAAGCCGGTGAGCGGATCGCGGTCACCGACCATGGTCGAGTGGTCGCCGAGATCGGCCCTCCTGGTGACGAAGCACTTTCCGTGCGAGACCAGTTGGTCGCGAACGGCGTGCTACTTCGTGGACGAGGGCGACCGTTTCCGAAGCCTCTGCCCCCTGCCACGGGCACACCGATCTCGGAAGTGCTACGCCAGATGCGTGAGGACGAGCGCTGGTGATCTATCTCGACACCTCGGCCTTGGCGAAGCTGGTACTGACCGAAGCCGAGACCCCGGCGCTGAGTTCGTGGTTGGACGATCGGAGTGACGTACCACGGGTCAGCAGTTCGTTGGCGCGGGTCGAGTTGGTGCGAGCGGTGCGAGCGGAGGGCGACGCGGCAATCCGCATGGCTACGTCGCTTCTGGTCGAACTCGACGAGATGCCGATGACCACGGACCTGTTGGACGCGGCCGGTGCGCTGGCGCTTCCGTTGAAGTCGCTGGATGCGATCCACCTCGCCTCGGCCCTACGTGTCCGGCTTCACCTCGACGCGTTCGTGGCCTACGACAAGCGACTCCTGACCGCCGCCGACGAGATGGGGCTGCCGATCGCCTCGCCCGGAACGGCCGAGTCGGAGGCTTAACGGACACGTGGCGCATGCCTCATCACGCTGAGCCGTAATCTGGGGGGCATGTCCGTGCGTGCCGTCCTACAGCCAGGTGTGCTGTCCCCCCGCCGTCCGGTGCCCGCCGAGATCGAGCGGCCCGAGTACGTCGACCGCCCCGCACCCCAGCGCAACACCGATCCGTGGGTGCAGCCGCCCGAGGTGATCGAGGCGATGCGCGTCGCGGGTCGGCTGGCGGCGCAGGCGTTGCAGGAGGCCGGCAAGGTCATCGTGCCCGGCGTGACCACCGACGAGATCGACGCGGTCGCGCACGAGTTCCTGTGCGACAACGGCGCGTACCCGTCCACGCTCGGCTACCGCGGTTTCCCCAAGTCCTGCTGCACCTCGCTGAACGAGGTCATCTGCCACGGCATCCCCGACTCGACCGTGGTCGAGGACGGTGACATCGTCAACGTCGACGTCACCGCCTACATCGGCGGAGTGCACGGCGACACGAACGCCACCTTCCTCGCCGGCGAGGTGAGCGAGGAGGTCCGCCTCCTGGTCGAACGCACGCACGAGGCCACCATGCGCGCCATCAAGGCCGTGAAGCCCGGCCGTCAGCTCAACGTCATCGGCCGCGTCATCGAGGCCTACGCCAACCGCTTCGGCTACGGCGTGGTGCGCGATTTCACCGGCCACGGCATCGGCCGCACCTTCCACAGCGGCCTGATGGTGCTGCACTACGACGCGCCGCACGTGCCCACGGTCATCGAGACGGGCATGACGTTCACCATCGAGCCGATGATCACCCTCGGCGGTATCGAGCACGACCTGTGGGACGACGGCTGGACGGTCACCACCCGAGACAAGAGCTGGACCGCCCAGTTCGAGCACACGCTCGTGGTCACCGACGACGGCGCGGAGATCCTCACCGTCTGCTGATCAGCGGCACGAGGGCGGCCGCCACCTCGTCGGGCGCCGTCACGGCGCCCAGGTGGTGGCTGTCCAGCTCGACCACCGGCCAGCCCAACTCGCGTGCCGCCGAAGCCGCGGCGTCGTACGCGGGGCTGAGCTTCACGTACGAGCAGGGCCCGGTCCACGCCACGGTGGGCCGGGGCTCCTTCAGGAACGCCAGCGGCACCTCGGGCGCCTCGGCCACGATCTCCTCCAGCAGCCGCACGTCCGGCACCATCGCGGACAGCACCTCCGGCGCGAACCACAGGTCCCAGCGCGGCATCAGCCCGTCCCGCGAGATCTCCTTCAGGCGGGCCATGCGCTCGGCCGGCGCGTCGTCACGCCAGCTGCGCCCCGGTGTGGGCATTTCGGCGTCGAGGAACACCAGCCCGCGCACGGGCGTCTCCAGGGCGTCGGCGAACGCGGGCAGCAGCGGACCGGCGCCGCTGTGCCCGACGAGCACCAGCTCGCCCTCGACCAGGGAGTCCTCCATCGCGTCGGCGAACACGCCGATCAGCCGCTGGTGGACGGGCGCGGCGTTGACCGTGACCCGCAGGTCGAGCAACACCACCGGGTGGCCGAGTGCGGCGAGCGCCCCGGCGAGCGGGCGGAGGCTTGCCGGCCCGAGGTAGGGGCTGTGCACCAGGACTGCGGTGGCGGGGGCGTCGACCATGACGTGGATGATGTCAGCCTGGACCGACAAAGTCCGATTGTCGGCTCAGCCGATGAATCTGATTGTCGGCTCAGCCGCTGAGTTGGATTGTCGGCGCAGCCGACGCGAGGAGTCACTGTGCGCAGTGCGTTGCTGGTGGCCGGCACGACGTCGGACGCGGGGAAGAGCGTCCTGGCCGCCGGCCTGTGCCGATGGCTCACCCGGCGCGGTGTGAAGACGGCCCCGTTCAAGGCGCAGAACATGTCCAACAACTCGGTCGTGACGCCGGACGGCGGCGAGATCGGCCGCGCCCAGGCCGTCCAGGCCGCCGCGTGCGGGTTGGAGCCGAGCGTGCGGTTCAACCCGGTGCTGCTCAAGCCGGGCGGCGACCGCAGCTCCCAGGTCGTGGTGCTGGGCCGGGCGGTGGGCGAGGTGTCCGCTTTGTCCTACCGCGAGCGCAAGGCCGAGCTGTTCACCACGGTCCTCTCCACCTTGGACGGCCTCCGGGACGATTTCGAGGTGGTGATCTGCGAAGGCGCCGGATCGCCCGCCGAGATCAACCTGAGGGCCGACGACATCGCCAACATGGGCCTCGCGCGGGCCGCGGACCTGCCGGTGCTCGTGGTCGGCGACATCGACCGGGGCGGGGTGTTCGCGCACCTCTTCGGCACCCTCGCCCTGCTCGACCCGGCCGACCAGGCGCTGGTGAGCGGGTTCGTGGTGAACAAGTTCCGGGGTGACCCGGCGTTGCTCGAACCCGGTCTCCGGCAGCTCCGGGCCCTCACCGGACGCCCGGTGTACGGCGTGCTGCCGTGGCGGGAGGAGCTGTGGCTGGACGCCGAGGACTCGCTGTCGTACGCGGCGGACGGCGTGATCGGACGTCCGGAGCCGCCGCGCGGCGACCAGTGGCTGCGGGTGGCCGTGGTGCGGCTGCCGCGGATCTCCAACGCCACCGACGTGGAGGCGCTGGCCTGCGAGCCGGGCGTGTCGGTGCGGTTCGTCACCGAGCCGTCCCGGCTGGCCGACGCGGACCTCGTCGTCGTGCCCGGCTCGAAGGCCACCGTCGAGGACCTGCGCTGGTTGCGCGCCACGGGCCTGGCCGACGCGATCGCCGCGCACGACGGACCGGTGCTCGGCATCTGCGGCGGGTTCCAGATGCTCGGCCGGACGATCCAGGACGCGGTCGAGTCGCGCGCGGGCGAGGTGGCCGGGCTCGGCCTGCTCGACGTGGACATCCGGTTCCAGCCCGACAAGACCCTGCGCCGGCCGCACGGCGACGCGTTCGGCGAACCCGTCACGGGCTACGAGATCCACCACGGCCAGGTCACCCGCACCGCCGAGGAGGGCCTGGTCACGCTGCCCGACGGCACGCCGGAAGGCGCACTGCGCGGCCGGGTCGCCGGCACGCACTGGCACGGGCTGCTGGAGAACGACGCGTTCCGCCGCGAGTTCCTGCGCTGGGCCGCAGGCCACGCGGGACGGCAGGGCTTCACCCCCGCGCCGGACGTGGACTTCGCCGGACGGCGGGCCGCACAGCTCGACCTGCTCGGCGACCTGGTCGCCGACCACCTCGACACCGACGCGGTGTGGGCGCTGCTGGAGCGGGGCGCGCCGGCGGGGCTTCCGGTCATCCCGCCCGCCGGCGCCCCGCCGATCGCCTGAACCGGCTCATCGCACCGCCACCGGCACGTCAACCGGCGCGGGCGGTGCCTCCACCCGCGGCTCACGGCGTTTCAGGGTGGTCGCGGCCATGCCGACGATCACCAGGACGGCCGCGCCGAGGCGGACCGCGGTCATGGTCTCGTCCAGCAGCAACCAGCCCGAGAACATCCCCGCCACCGGCACCAGCAGCGCGAACGGCACGACGGCGCTCGCCGCGTAGGTCCGCAGCAGCAGGTTCCACAGCCCGAAGCCGAGCAGCGTCGACACCCACGCGATGAACAGGATCGCGCCCACGCCCGTCCAGCGGAGCCCCCGCAACGCCGCCAGGTCCGCCGCCGGCCCCTCGAACACCAGAGACAGCCCGAACAGCGGCAGCACGGCTACCGCGCTGACCCACACGATGAAGTTGATCGGGTCCGGCGGCCGGGCGTACCGGGTGGCGACGTTCGCCAGGCCCCACGCCACCGCGCCGAGGACCACCAGCAGGAACGCCGAGATCGGGCTGCTCACGCCGTAGTCGACCGCGATCACCGCGATCCCCGCCGCCGCCACGCCCATGCCCAGCAACTGCACCGGCCGCGGCCGTTCGCGCAGCAGCACGGCCGCGAACAGCACGGTGAAGAACACCTGGCTCTGCAACACCAGCGACGACAACCCGGCGGGCATCCCCGCCGCCATCCCCACGAACACCAACCCGAACTTGGCCACGCCGAGCGCCAACGCGACCGCGACGACCCACTTCCACGCCACCTTGGGCCGCCCGACGAACCACAGCGCGGGCACGGCGGCCGCCAGGAACCGCAGCGCGGAGAAGAACAGCGGCGGGAAGTCGCGCAGCCCCACCTTGATGACGACGAAGTTGATCCCCCAGATGGTGGCGACGAGCACCGCGATAGCGACGTGGCGTGGTTTCACGCCCCCGAGTCTCAGCGCCCACATCGTTTAGCACTAGCGACGAATTCTGAAGGTTTGGGTTTAGGATCGCTTACATGTTGGATCTCGGGCGGCTCCGCGCCCTGCACGCGGTCGCGCAGCACGGCTCGGTCGGCGCGGCGGCGACCGCTCTGGGCTACACGCCGTCGGCGGTGTCGCAGCAGATCGCCAAGCTGGAACGCGAGACCCGCACCACGCTGCTGGAACGCCGGGGTCGCGGTGTCGCGCTGACCGATGCGGCGCACCTGCTGTCGGCCACCGCCGGGCAGGTGCTCGCGCTGGTCGAGCACGCCGAGGTGGCGTTGGAGGAGCAGCGCGGCGCGGCCGTCGGCGAACTGCGCGTCGGCGCGTTCGCCACCGCCGCCCGCGGCCTGCTGCCCCCGACGCTCGTGCGCCTGGCCGAGCAGCACCCTCGACTCGACGTGCGGCTGGTCGAACTCGACCCGCCGGACGGCCTGGAGGCAGTGGCGCGCGGCGAGCTGGACCTGGCCGTCATGCACGACTGGGTCAACGCGCCGCTGGCCGTGCCCGAACCGGTGTCGCGGCTGCGGCTCGGCGAGGACGTCGCGGACGTGCTGCTGCCGGTCGACCACCCGTTGGCGCAACGGGATTCGGTCGTGCCGGAAGACCTGGCCGGCGAGCGGTGGATCTGCCAGCCGGAGGGCACGATCTGCCACGACTGGCTGGTGAACACCTTCCGCGGCGCCGGGATGGAACCCGACCTGGCCTACCGGATCGCCGAGTACGAGACGCAGTTGGCGTTGCTGGCCAAGGGGATCGGCGTGGCGCTGCTGCCCAGGCTGGGGCGCGGCGCGTTGCCGGACTCGGTGCGCGCGGTGCCGTTCCGGCCGACGCCGACCCGGCGCGTGTTCGCCGTGTGGCGCACCCAGGCCACCCGCCGCCCGGCCGTCACCGCCGCGCTCGCGGCGTTGCAGGCCTGTTGGGAGCAGCGGGAGACGGCGTGACGAAGCCTCGACGTGCCCCTGTCACATCGCCTTGAAGTTCTTGAAGAACGCCCGGACGTCCCGGGTGAACAGCTCGGGCTGTTCCATCGCCGCGAAGTGCCCGCCCCGGTCGAACTCGGTCCAGTGCGTGATGTTGTTGGTGCGCTCGCCGATCCGCCGCACGGGCGGCGCGATCTCGCGCGGGAACACGGCCACCCCGGTGGGCGTGGTGGACGGTGTGACCCGGCCCCAGGCCTTCGCGGATTCCTTGTAGAGGCGGGCGGACGACCCGGCGGTGCCGGTGAACCAGTAGACCGACACGTTGGTCAGCAGCAGGTCGCGGTCCACGGCGTCGTCGGGCCGGTCGGCGGAATCGGTCCACTCCTTGAACTTCTCCACGATCCACGCGAGCTGGCCGACGGGGGAGTCGTGCAGGCCGTAGGCGAGCGTGTGCGGCCGGGTGCTCTGGATGCGCATGTAGCCGGACATGTCCTCGAACCCGTCGTGCCGGGCCAGCCGCTCGAAGTCCTCGTCGGTCAGCCCGGACGGGTCGCCGTCGGGGAACGTCAGCAGCATGTTGAGGTGGACGCCGACGACGTGCTCGGCGTCCACGATGCCCAGCTCGCGCGAGATGCTCGAACCCCAGTCGCCGCCCTGCGCGCCGTAGCGGTCGTAGCCGAGCCTGCGCATCAGCTCCGCCCACGCCCGCGCCGTGCGCTTCACGTCCCAGCCGGTGTCGCGGGTCGGCCCGGAGAAGCCGAAACCGGGGATCGACGGGATGACCAGGTGGAAGTCCCGTGACAGGGGTTCGACGACGTCGAGGAACTCCACCACGGAGCCCGGCCAGCCGTGGGTGAGGACGATCGGCAGGGCGTCGTCGTCCGCCGACCGCACGTGCAGGAAGTGCACGGTCTGGCCGTCGATCTCGGTGGTGAACTGCGGGTGCGCGTTGAGCCTGGCCTCCCAGGCGCGCCAGTCGTAGTGGTGCAGCCAGTGGTCGGCCAACTCGCGGAGGTACGCCACCGGGACGCCGTAGTCCCAGCCGACGCCCGGCAGGTCGGTGGGCCAGCGCGCGCCGGCGAGGCGGGCCCGCAGGTCGTCGACGTCGGCCTGCGGGATCTCGATCCGGAACGGCGTGATCTCCCGGCCCGTGGAAGTCGCTGTGATCATGAGGCCACTGTAGGGAGGATCGCGGACGGTTCCGGTCCGCGACTCAGTCCTTGTGGCGCTCCAGGAGGTCCTCCAGGAAGCCACCGGCTTCGACGGCGGCACGGGCCGCGTCACGGTCGCGCACCGCGTCCAGCAGGCCGGTGTGCGACACGTGGTCGTCGTCGTGGTCGGTCTCCACGGTGGCCGTGATGCTGGCCCGCACCGCCTCGGTGAGGCCCTGGTACAGCTCGGCCAGCAGGGTGTTGTGGGAGCACTTGACCAGCAGCACGTGGAACGCGGTGTCCTTCTCCACCAGCCGTTCCCAGTCCTTGGCGGCCAGCGCCTCGTCCCGCTCGGTCAGCAGCGCCTCGAGTCTGCGCAGTTCCTCGTCGGTGCGGTGGGACGCGGCGAGGCGTGCGCCCTCGACCTCCAGCGTCCGGCGCACCTGGAGGACGTCGCGCAGCTCGCTGCCGCACATCCGGCGGACCGCGCCGGACAGCTCGCTGGTCGCGCGGACGAACGTGCCGTCGCCCTGGCGGACTTCGAGCAGACCGGCGTGGGACAGGGCGCGCACCGCCTCGCGCACGGTGTTGCGGCCCACTCCCAGCGCGGTGACCAGCTCCGGCTCCGGCGGGATGCGGCGGCCGACCGGCCATTCACCGGCGGCGATCGCCCCTCTCATCTGGTCGATCACCTGGTCGACGAGCCCGGCCCGCCGAGTAGTGGCCAACGGCACAGCATCATCCTTTCATCCGAACATCCTATGTCTGTGATAGTAGTCGGGTGCCGATCCAGCAGACCCAGCCAGACTGGTCACCGTCGACTGCTCACATTGCCACCGATGCCGGTGCCAACGCGACGATCGCGGCCCATCCTGCTGGTACTGCCTCGGGTCAGGCGCGCCGGAACCGCCAAGTTGCCCTGGTCGGCAGCACCCTGTTGGCGATCGGCGTAGCGCTGGCCGCCGCCAACCTCCGCCCGGCCGTCACGAGCCTGGCCTCGGTGCTGGGCGACGTGCGCGTGTCGCTGGGCGTCTCCACCACGTGGGCGAGCCTGCTGACCGCCGTGCCCACGCTGTGCTTCGGGTTCGCGGCGTTCCTCGCGCCCTGGTTGGGTCGACGACTCGGCGTGGCACGCGCGGTCGCGTGGTCGTTGCTGGTGTTGACGGTCGGTCTGGTGCTGCGGGTCGTGGACGGCCCGGCGGCGGTGCTCGGCGGCACGTTCATCGCGTGTGCGGGCATCGCGGTGTGCAACGTGCTGATCCCGGTGGTCGTGAAGGACTCGTTCCCCGGCCGGGTCGGTCTGGTGACCGGTGTCTACACGGCCGCCCTCGCCGCCGGTGCGGCCCTCGGCGCGGCTTTCACGCCGGCCCTCGAATCCGCGTTCGGGTCGTGGCGACTGGCCGTGGGCGCGTGGGCCTTCCTGTCGCTGGCGGCGCTCGTGGTGTGGCTGGCCGGGGCACGGCACGGCTTCTCCACCCGCCCGGTCTCCCGTCGGCCGGTCGCGGGCCGTTCCCTGTTCCGCAGCCCGCTGGCGTGGGTGATCACGGTGTTCTTCGGCCTGCAGTCGCTGCTCGCGTACACCGTGATGGGCTGGCTGCCGCAGATCCTCGGCGACGCGGGCGTCGACCGCACGACCGCCGGCCTGCTCCTCGCGATCACGATGGTGCTGGGCGTGCCGGTGAGCCTGATCGTCCCGCCGCTCGCCACGCGGTGGGCCGGCCAGTCCGGTGTGGTCCTGGTGCTGGGCGTGGTGTCGATCCTCGGCGTCCTGGGCCTGGCCCTCGCCCCCGCCGCCGCGCCCGGCCTGTGGGTCGTGCTGATCGGCATCGGCATGGGCATGTTCCCGCTCGCGCTGGTGATGATCTCCCTGCGCACCTCGTCCACCGCGGACACCGCCCGCCTGTCGGCGATGGCGCAGAGCATCGGCTACCTGATCTCGGCCGCCGGCCCGTTCGCGTTCGGCGTCCTGCGCGGCGCGACCGGCACGTGGACGCTGTCGATGTTCCTGCTGGTCGCCCTGTTGGTGCTGGTCACGGCTCTGGGGTGGCTCGCAGGCCGCCCCCGGACGGTGTAGCTGACAACGCCTCGTCTTCCGGTCGCGATGTGCCGATTACGTACCCGAACGGGAGACCCGGCCGCGTGAGGGGTGCGGCCGGGTCGCTTCGTTCCGGGTGCTCCGGCGGGTGTCAGTCGTCCAGCGGCAGGTTGAGCAGGGCGTTCTCGATCACCTCGGGCATGGCCGGGTGGATCCAGTACTGGCCGCGCGCCATGGTCCTCGCGTCCAGGCCGAAGCTCATCGCCTGGATCACCGGCTGGATCACGGTCGACGCCTGCGGGCCGATCACGTGCGCGCCCAGGATCAGTCCGGTCTCCGGGTCGGCCAGCACCTTCGCGAAACCGGTCGTGTCCTCCATCGCCCAGCCGTACGCGATCGACGCGTAGGCCTGCGACGCCGACACGTGCCGCACACCGCGCTCGACGGCCTGCTCCTCGGTCAACCCGACCGACGCCACCTGCGGCGACGAGAAGACCGCCGCCGGCACGAACCGGTGGTCCGACGAGATCGGCGCGTCCGGGTGCAGCAGGTTGTGCTGCACGACCCGCGCCTCGTGGTTGGCCACGTGCTTGAGCTGGTACTCCGAGCTGACGTCGCCCATCGCGTAGATGCCCTCGACCGACGTGCGCTGCTGCGCGTCGACGACCACCCGGCCGTCGGGGTGCACGGCCACGCCGGTGGCGGCGAGGTCCAGCAGGTCCGAGTTCGGCGTCCGGCCGACCGCGACCAGCAGCTCCTCGGACTCCACGACCTCGGCGCCGTTCGGGCCCTCCAGGTGCAGCCGCACCACGCCGTCCACCCGCTCGGCCCGCACCGCCTTGCGGCGCAGGCGCACGTCCCACTTCTCCGACGCGACCTGGGTGAAGCGGGTGGCGACCTCGCGGTCCTCGTGGCGCAGGAGCAGGTCCGACCGCGCGATCACGGTCACCGCCACCCCGAACGACGAGAACACGTGCGCGAACTCCGCCGCCACGAAACCGCTGCCCAGGATGGTGATCCGGGCGGGCAGGGCGTCGAGCCGCATGACCGTGTCGCTGGTGTGGTAGCCGACCGAGTCCAGCTCGGCCACGTCCGGGATGATCGGACGGCTGCCCGCGGCCAGCACGAACCGGTCCGCGGTGATCACCTCGCCGGTCCCGGTGTCGAGGGTCTTCGGACCGGTGAACCGCGCCGTGCCGGCGTAGACGGTGACGTTCGCGTTCTCCTCGGCCCGCCACCGCCGTCCGCCCTCGGAGATCGGGTCGATGCGCCCGAAGATCCGGTCGCGGACATCGGTCCACCGCACGCCGTCCAGGTGGGCGTCCACGCCCAGCCGCGCGCCGGAGCCGGGCGCGGCGGCGACGTCCGCGGTGTGCACGAACATCTTCGTGGGGATGCACCCGACGTTCAGGCACGTGCCGCCGAAGATGCCCTTCTCGACGATCGCGATGTCCCAGCCGGCGAACCGCTCGTCCGCGATGGAGTTGCCGGAACCGGTGCCGATGATGACCAAGTCGAAGTGCCTCACGTCGTGCTGCAACCCACGACGTGAGGCGCTCATTCCCGATCGGTGTCCGATCGGTGCGTGCCGGGTCAGTGCGCGTAGGTCGGCACGATGATCGCGCGCGCCAGCGTGTGGAAAGCCAGGTTGAAGCTGACCACCGCGGGCGACGCGTCGCCGTCCACGTCCAGCTTCTCCACGTCCACCGCGTGCACCACGAAGTAGTACCGGTGCACCTGGTCGCCGGGCGGCGGCGCGGCGCCGCCGAACGCGCGCGTGCCGAAGTCGCTGCGGACGTGGAACGCGCCGTCGGGGAGCGTGTCGTCCGAGGCGCCGGCACCGGTGTCCAGCGACGTCACCGACGCCGGGATGTTCACCACGACCCAGTGCCAGAAGCCCGACGGCGTCGGCGCGTCCGGGTCGAAGCAGGTCACCACGAAACTCTTGGTCTCGTCCGGGAACCCGGTCCAGCTCAGCTGCGGCGACGTGTTGCCGCCCTCGAACAGGTAGGCCTCCGACAGCGCCTGGCCGTCGGACACGTCGGTCGAGCTGACGGTGAACGACGCCACCTTCGGCAGCAGCGAGTAGGGGTCGGGAGCGACGGGGCGCTCGAGGCTCATCAGGTCCTCCACACGTGATCTTGTCGGACCCGGACGACCCTATCGCCGGGGCAACGCCGACGCAGAGCAACCCGAGTGATCCTCATGGCGTCTCCATCGGGTCAACGACGGCGTCGTGCAGTTCCAGGCGGGTGGCAGGCCGAACGCCGGCGACACCGTGCTCATGCACTTCCGGCGGACGTTCGTGGAGGACTTCCTCGCCGACCGGCACGCAACCGTGTGATGCGCGACACGTCTATATGGGCGTACCGGCATTCAGCCGGGAGAGCCCTTGGAGAGCCGCCATGAACAGCCGCTTCAAAAAACTCGCACTCCTCGCCCTCACCCTGGCCGCCGTCGGCGCCGCCATCCCGGCCGCCTCCGCGGCGACCTCGATGACGCAGACCCCGGTGCTGACGAACATCCGCACCGGCAGACACGCCGACTTCGACCGCGTCGTGCTCGACCTCAACGGCCACCGCCCGGAGTTCTTCATCCGGTCCGTCGACCAGCTGGTCTACGACGGCTCCGGCAACCCGGTCTCGTTGCCGGGCACGTACTTCCTGGAGGTGCGCTCGGCGCCGGCCGCGGCGCACGACGACAACGGCAACACGACCTACCCCGGTCCCCGCAAGTTCGACACCCCCGCGTTGGCCAACGTCCAGGCGGTCGAGATCATCGGCGACTACGAGGCCAACCTCACCGTCGGGCTCGGCATGCGCCGCGACTCGTGGCACCGCGTCTTCCTGCTCGACTCGCCGACCCGCGTCGTGATCGACGTCGGTCACTGAGCCGGTGAGGACTGAGCCGGTGAGGACTGGGCCGGTGAGGACCGGGCCGGTGAGCGTTGAGCCGGCGACCACGGCGTGAAGTCGTGGTGAACGTCCGGTGATGACCCGATTCTCGGTCGGTCCGCCGACCGAGAATTCGGTGTGCAGGTACTGCGGTCCGCGTTGGACTTCCTCGGTGGTCCCGGTCCGGTGCTGCTCGCGATCGCACTGCTGTTCGCGACGCCGGTCATCGACCGGCTCTTCGTGCGCCGCAAGCGGGTCGGGTTCCGGGTGCTCTACAACTCCAAGATCGGGCTCGGCCCGGAGCAGTTGCACGACGGCACGGACACGAACTCGCCGCAGCTGCGGGAATTGGTGCGGGTGCTGGACCGGATGAGCATCGTGGTGATCCGGGTCCGCAACACCGGCAGCTACGACATCGACGGCGACGACTTCGACAAGCCGCTGACGTTCACCTTCGGCGACCGGATCGTGTGGAACGCCAGGGTGTCCGAGGCCGGGTCGGAGGAGATGAAGGCCGAGATCCGGCGCAGCCTCCAGTTCTTCGGCACGGAGACCGGCCCAGCGGGATCCGGCACGGCGGGATCCGGCACGGCGGAAGTCGGCCCGGCGGAAGTCAACCCGGTGCGGGCGTCGCTGCCGAAGGTGCGGGAGCGGATGGCGCACCGCGTGGCCCGGTGGGGCGGGTTGGCGGTCACCGCGGAGCCGCCGGGCGAGCCGGTGTGGCACGGGGTGCGGCTGGAGAAGCTGGTGTTGCGGCGCAAGCAGAAGTTCAAGCTGCTGGTGGTGCTGCGCGAGCCGGACGGCAACCCGGACGGCGAGCTGGGCAAGGACGTGAAGGTCGTCGGAGACCTCGGCGGCGCCGGCATCGTGCACGACGAGCGCCCGGAACGGCGGCTCACCCTGCCCCGGCTCACCGGCGGCCTGGCCGCGCTGCTCGCCGCCGTGCTGGTGTTGGTGTTGGCGTGGCCGCCGAATTCGAACGACGCCACGGTGGCGTGCGCGTCCGGCACGTTGCGGGTGGAGGGGTCGAGCGTGTTCATGCCGACCATGGCCACCATCGCGGACCAGTACGAGCGGGCTTGCCCGGACGCGACGATCACCACGTCCGCGACCGGGAGCATCCAGGGCGTGCGCGAGGTCGCCGGTGGCGCGGAGGGCCTGGTGGCGCTGTCGGACGGCAAGCAGGAAGCGCAGGGCGTGTTCGCGCAGCAGCTGGCGATCGTCGTGTACCACGTGGTGGTGCACAGCTCGGTCGGGCTGGACACGATCACGGTCGAGCAGTTGCGCGGGATCTACGCGGGCGTCTACACGGACTGGAGCCAACTGCGCGGCGGCTCGCCGTTGCCGATCCGGATCGTGGGGCGGGGTGGCGAGTCGGGTACGCGGGAGTTGTTCGAGCAGCGTGTGCTGGGCACGAGCGAGAGCGCGTTGTCGTCCAACGACTGCCGGGTGAAGGACCGCGCGCCGGAAGCGCCGGTGATCCGGTGTGAGCGGGACAAGAACGCCGATGTGGTGCGGGAGATCGGCGCGGTCGAGGGTGCGATCGGGTACGCCGACGCGCCGTCGGTGGCCGAGGCGCGCAAGAGCAACGCGCTGACCGCGTTGTCGTTGGGCGGCAAGGTGTTCGACGCGGCGGCGGGCGTGGACGCGGGCTACCCGTTCTGGACGGTGGAGTACCTGTACACGCGGTCGGAGCCGGCGGCGGACTCGTTGGCGGGGCGGTTCGTCGCGTACGTGCGGGAGCACGACGGCGCGCGGGTGCGGATGAAGGACGCCGGGTACCTGCCGTGCGTGACGGCCGACGGGGTTCCGTTGGACCTGTGCAACCTGCGTTGACGACGGGCCCCGGCCGACAACCGGGTCGACCGGGGCTCCGTCGAACCGCGAGGATCAGGCGGCCACCGTGGCGGCTGCTTCGGCCGGCTCCAGCGCCAGGTCGAGGACCTCGCGCACGTCGCCGACCAGGTGCACGGTCAGCTCCGCCAGCACCGACTCCGGCACGTCGTCCAGATCGGGCTCGTTGCGCTGCGGCAGCAACACCGTCGTGATGCCCGCCCGGTGCGCGGCCAGCAGCTTCTGCTTCACCCCGCCGATCGGGAGCACCCGGCCGGTCAACGACACCTCGCCCGTCATCGCCACGTCCGCCCGCACGAGACGTCCGGACAGCAGTGATGCCAACGCCGTCGTCATCGTCACGCCGGCCGACGGGCCGTCCTTCGGCACCGCGCCCGCCGGGACGTGGATGTGCACGCCGCGGTCGGCCAGCGCCTCGGCCCTGGAGTCGTGGGAACGCAGGTAGGACAACGCGATCTGGGCCGACTCCTTCATCACGTCACCGAGTTGGCCGGTCAGTGTGACGCCGGTCGACCCGGTGCCAGGTGATGCCAGCGACGCCTCCACGAACAGCACGTCGCCGCCCGCGCCGGTGACCGCCAGGCCCGTCGCCACGCCCGGCGCGGCCGTTCGTTCCGCCGACTCCGGCGTGTGCTTGGGCGAGCCGAGGTAGCCGCGCAGGTCCGGCACGTCCACCGTGACCGGCAGTTCGGTTTCGCCCAGCGCCACCTTCGCGGTGACCTTGCGCAGCACGCGTGCCAGCGAACGCTCCAGCTGGCGCACGCCCGCCTCACGGGTGTACTCGCCGGCCAGCTTCCGCAACGACGCCTCGGTCACCGTGACGTCCTCCGACGTGAGGCCCGCCCGTTCGACCTGGCGCGGCAGCAGGTGGTCGCGGCCGATGACGACCTTCTCGTCCTCGGTGTACCCGTCGAGCTGCACCAGCTCCATCCGGTCCAGCAGCGGGCCGGGGATGGAGTCGAGGACGTTGGCCGTGGCCAGGAACACCACGTCGGACAGGTCCAGTTCGACCTCCAGGTAGTGGTCCCGGAACGTGTGGTTCTGCGCCGGGTCCAGCACCTCCAGCAGGGCGGCCGTCGGGTCGCCGCGGTAGTCCGCGCCCACCTTGTCGATCTCGTCCAGCAGCACGACCGGGTTCATCGAACCGGCCTCGGAGATGGCGCGGACGATCCGGCCGGGGAGCGCGCCGACGTAGGTGCGCCGGTGACCGCGGATCTCCGCCTCGTCCCGCACGCCGCCCAGGGCGACCCGGACGAACTTGCGGCCCATGGCGCGGGCGACCGATTCGCCCAGCGAGGTCTTGCCGACGCCGGGCGGTCCGACCAGGGCGAGCACCGCGCCGGAACGCCTTCCGCCCACGACACCGAGGCCGCGGTCGGCCCGGCGGCGGCGTACCGCCAGGTACTCGGTGATGCGCTCCTTCACGTCGTCCAGGCCGGCGTGGTCGGCGTCCAGGACCGCCCGTGCACCCGCGATGTCGTACGAGTCCTCGGTGCGCTCGTTCCACGGCATCTCCAGCACCGTGTCCAGCCACGTCCGGATCCAGCCCACCTCGGGCGACTGCTCCGACGTCCGCTCCAGCTTGTCGACCTCGGCCAACGCCGCCTTGCGCACGTTCTCCGGCAGGTCCGCGCCCTCGACCCGGGCCCGGTAGTCCTGCTCCTCGGTGGCCGGCTTGCCGTCCAGCTCGGCCAGCTCCTTGCGGATCGCCGCCAACTGCTGGCGCAGCAGGAACTCCCGCTGCTGCTTCTCCACACCTTCCTTGACGTCCTTGCGGATCGTCTCGGCCACGTCCAGCTCGGTCAGGTACTCGCGGCCCCACTCCAGCAGCTTCTCCAGCCGCTCGGTCACGTCGCTGGTCTCCAGCAGCCAGACCTTCTGCTCCTCGCTCAAGTACGAGGCGTACCCGGCGAGATCGGCCAACGCGGACGGCTCGTCCACCTGCTGCACCGAGTCGACCACCTGCCACGCGCCGCGCTGCTGGAGGATCGTGGTGACCAGGGCCCGGTACTCGCGGGCCAGCTCACGGGTGCGGTCGTCCACCGGCGGCTCGTCCGCCACCGTCGCCTCGACCCACAACGCCGCGCCCGGACCGGTCGTCCCGGTGCCGATGCGGACCCGCTCCGTGCCGCGCACCACGGCCGCCCGCTCGCCGCCGGAAAGCCTGCCGACCTGCTCGATCAGCGCCAACGTGCCGACCTTCGCGTACTTGCCGTCCAGCCTCGGCACCAGCAGCACCTTCGACGGGCCACCGGACGCCTCGCCCGCGGCCGTCGCGGCTTCGATCGCGGCGCGGGCCTCGGCGGTGGCGTCCGAGCCGCTGAGCCGGATCGGCACGACCATGCCCGGCAGCACGACCACGTCGTCCAGCGGCAGCACCGGCAGCGCCAACGTCTCGCCCATGATCCCTCCAAAGTTGAGTCTGACTGGCTCAACCAAGATGAGCGCGTGATTGTTTCCGGTAGGTGTTCGCCCTGAGCGAGCGTCCATTCGGGGGTTGTGCCCGGTTTGCGGCGCCGCCACGATCACGCCGTCGACTGACGAGGAGATGTGCGCATATGGAGCAGGCGAGCTGGGTCCCGTCCTCGGTGGACCTGGGCCGGCCGAGCGCGGCCCGGATGTACGACTACTACCTCGGTGGGTCGCACAACTTCGCGGTCGACCGCGAAGCGGCCAAGTCGGTGGAGCAGATCTTCCCCGGCATGTCCGGCGCGGCACGGGCCAACCGCTCGTTCCTCCGCCGGGCGGTGCGGTACCTGTTGTCGCAGGGCATCGACCAGTTCCTCGACCTGGGGTCCGGCATCCCGACCGTCGGCAACGTGCACGAGATCGCCCAGCAGACGAACCCCCAGGCCCGTGTCGTGTACGCCGACCTGGAGCCCGTCGCGGTCGCCCACAGCACCGCGCTGCTGGCGAACAACCCGGCCGCCGTCGCCATCCAGGCCGACCTGCGCGACCCGGACTCCGTGCTGGCCAACGACGAGGTCCGCACGACGCTCGACTTCGACCGGCCCATCGGCCTGCTGATGGTCGCCGTGCTGCACTTCGTGCCCGACTCGGACGAGCCGCACAAGGCGATCGCCCGGTACCGGGAGGCGATGGCGCCGGGCAGCTTCCTGGCCATCTCGCACGGCAGCTTCGACGGCGTGTCGCAGGATGGGCAGGAGAGCGGCGAGCAGGTGAACGCCATCTACCGCCGCACCGACAGCCCGCTGGTGCTCCGGACGGGCGAGGAGATCGCCTCCTTCTTCACCGGGATGGAGATCGTGGAACCGGGCGTCGTGCCGTTGCCGGAGTGGCGGTCGGACTCCGACGACGCGTTCATCAGCGCTTACGCGGGTGTCGGCCGGAAGGCGTGACGAAGCCGGGAGGCGTGACGGAGGTGCGAATCCGGGCGTGCGGCCCGTGACAACCGCCGCGCGTCCGTGTCACTCGGGTGGGGTCAGCCGCAGGTCCGGGTCGACGGGTGGCTCGCCGTCGAACGGACCGTCGGGCACGGCGCCCAGCGCGTCCAACGTGAGCCCGATCCCGCGCGCGTTCGGGTCCGTGCCGGTCGGCGGCGTGGTGAACCAGTCGTACAGGTCCTCCGGCACCTGGTAGCGGGCGGTGAGGTCGCGGTAGAGGTCGGCGCGTTCGCGGGACTGCTCGGCGAGCTGCTGGTACTCCCGCATCGCCAGCCGCATCCGGATCCAGCGGTAGCGGTCGGTTTTGGTGGCGCCGTCCTCGGTGAAGCGGGTGCGCAGCAGGCGTCCCGCCGCCGCGCCCCGCTCCGCCAGGGCGAGGATCGTCTCCGGGCGCATGAACAGGTTCGTGCCGCCTTCCAGCGCACCCACGCGGACGTGTGCGATCCGGCCGCGGTAGCCCGGCAGCGCGGACTGCATGGTGTCGCGCCAGCCGAGCATGGTGTCGAGGATCGCCGACGCGAAGTGCCGCACCAGCCCGATGCCGCGCCACGGCGTGCCGCTGGTGGACGCGTCCTGCTCGGGCAGCCAGACGTCCCGGTTGTCACCCGGCGGGTACGACTGGAGGCTCAGCCCGAACGTCGGCCAGCGGGGCAGCAGGTTGTCGAAGAAGTGGATCGGGAAGTTGCTGGTGATGCCGCCGTCGGAGAACCAGTGCACGCGCGGCTCCGGCTCGGCGCGCACCAGCGGAACGGCGGCGATCAGGCCCGGCAACGGCATGCTCATCCGCACGGCCAGCGCGACCGGCAGGTTCTTCGGCAGCACGTTGACGGTCTGCGCGGGGTGGAGCGGGCAGAGGTGCCCGGTGGCGTCGTTGCCGAGCTTGTCGACGGTGCGTCGGGGCAGCACGGTTTCCAGGCACGTCGGGCAGAACAGCCACGCGTCGAGCGGCTCGGTGAACGGCAGCCGGTAAGGACGGCCCTCGGACAGGTCCGTGGTCATCAGGACCAGGTTCGTGGTCAGGTCCGCGAACGTCAGGTCCACCGTGCCGGACAGGTCGTCCAGCCGGTCCGCGATCCAGTCGCTCAACGGCGGCACACCGGTCGACGCGGGCACACCGCAGCGGCGGTCCCAGAAGTTCGGCTTGAACGCACCCGTGCCGGGAATGAGTCCGAAGTGGATGGTGGAGGCCATCCGGTCGAGGTAGCGCTTGGCGCCCAAGCCGTACGTGACCGCGACCGCGCTGACGAACGCGAACCCGAGCACCAGCCACCACACCGCCGCCGTGGCCGCGCTCGCCAGGCTCGGCGCCGTCCACCGCGTGCTCACGGCGACCGGTATCAGCGGGACGACGAGCAGCAGCGCGGTGCCGATCCGCCGCAGCCACGCGTCCCGGCCGTTCGGGAGCACTCTCAGCACGATCCCCGGCACGCCGATCAGGACGACGACCGTGAGGCCGATCAGCACCCACGTCGGGGTGGAACCCCACTCGACCGCGTGAAACCACAGCGTCGGCCCCACGAGCCACAACGCCATCGCCAGCGCGAGGAACACCCGCGCCCGCCACCCGATCGCACCGAGCAGAGCCAACAACACGCAGGTCAACGCGCTCCGGCCGGTCGAGTCGCGGCGCTGCATGGAGGCCGCCACGATCCGGTACAGCTTGCGGGTGTGCTCGCTGGGCTCGAACAGCTGCGCCATCCGCCAGCCCGGCGCGGCGAACCAGTCGATGACCTCCTTGAGCTTCCGGAAGCCGTCCTGGTCCCGCCCCTTCTCGGCGGCGGCGGTGAACGCGGCCCCGATGGCGCCCGCCGAAGCCCCACCCAACGACCGGAAGCGGTAGTGCCCGGCCAACTCCACAACCGCCCACGGGTAGACGACACCGCTGGTCGTCCCACCCCGCATGGTCAGGTCGCAGTACCGGTCGAAGTCCTCGGCCATGGCGAACCTCCCGGTGTCCATGATCTCCCGGCGGACGATCCGTGGCGCTAGACCGATCGGTTGTTCACGTCTGGAGGTGTGGAGCCCGAGGAACCGGATGGTGAGCCTGGTGCCGCCGGCCAACGCGCAGAACTTGCCGATCTCGCCGGACTCCTCCGAACCCGACCACGTCGGCCGCGGGGGCAGCAGCGGATCACACCGCGGCCATCCGGAGTTCCCCGGTCCGGCTCCGGCACCGGGAAAGGCGCGTCGTCACAGCATGTCGAGGAACTCGTCGACCTCGGCCAGCGCCCGCCTGCGCACCGACTCGGCGGACAGGAAGATGTCGTGCATCCCGCCCTCGACCGGCACGATCGTCACCTGCCGGCCGATCTTCGGCCCCCACTGCCGCATGTGCTCCACGTCCAGCACCGTGTCGGCGGTCATCGTCTCGGGCGTCCACCGCTTGGCGTGCAGGAGGCTGCGGCTGGAGCGGAGCAGCAGTACGGGCGCCTGGACGTCCAGACCCTTGTGCACGCGGGCGTGACCGCGGCGGATCGCGCGCAACCACCCGGCGTGCACCGGGAACGCCTCGATCGGCTTCCACGACGTGTCGAAGTCCCACTCGCCGTGGTGGTCGCGGTGGATGCTCTGGCCGTACACCGGGCCCATGCCGGGCTTGAGCACCAGTCGCGGCGCGAACCGGCCGACACCGCGCACCAGCGCCGTCCCCGCGGTGCGCAGCAGCCAGGACTCGGCCAGGTCCAGCCACGGGCTGTTGAGCACCAACGCGTCCAGCACGTCGTCCGAACGCCGCTCGTGCGCCCACAGGCTGGTGATCAGCCCACCGGTCGAGTGACCCAGCACCACCAGGTGACGGTGGCCGTCCTCCTCGCGGATCACCCGCACCGCCGCGTCGATCTCCTCGAAGTGCTCGGCCAGGTCGGTCACGTAGTTGGCGACCTGGCCGGGCTTGAGCGACCGGCCGTACGCGCGCAGGTCGATGGCGTAGAAGTCGAAGCCCCGCGCGGTGAAGTGCTCGGCCACGTGCCGCTGGAAGAAGTAGTCCGCGAAACCGTGCACGTACAGCACGGCGCCGCGGGTGGCGGGCTGCGCGCGGCGCCGGACCAGGGTGGCGGTCGTGTCCCCGCCGCCCAGGGGCAGCGTGCGGGTTTCGTAGTCGGTGCCGAGCACGTCTGCGTTCACCCGGCCAGTGTGCACGTCGATTCACCCGTTCGGGGAGAGGTGGGTCGCGGGTCGTGGCACTGTGGTTGTCATGAGCAGCGAGGAGATCGAGCGGTCGACCGCGCGTGTGCGCTTCCCCGGCATCAGCCCGCGGGCGTACGAGCACCCGGTCGACCGGGGGGCGTTGGCGGTCTTGCGCGCGGTGCCGGGCATCGGCCCGGTGTTGCAGGCGGTCGCGGGGGCGTTCACCGAGAGAGGTGAGCGGTTGGGCTACTTGGCGTCGAGCATCAGAGTGGGCCCGAAGCAGTACCCGGAGCTGGACCGGCTCCGGCTGGAGACGGCGGCGACGCTGGACGTCGACCCGGTGCCGGAGCTGTTCGTGCAGCGCGATCCGGTGCCGAACGCCATGACGCTGGGCATCGACAAGCCGTTCATCGTGCTCACCACGGGTCTGGTGGAACTGCTGGACGCGGAGGGGCTGCGGTTCGCCATCGGGCACGAGATGGGGCACGTGCTGTCCGGTCACGCGCTGTACCGGACGATCCTGCAACGGCTCATGCAGTTGCAGTACGGCCTGGGCTGGATGCCGGTCGGCTACTGGGCGATCCGGGCGGTCATCGCGGCGCTGTGCGAGTGGTACCGCAAGACGGAGCTGACCTGTGACCGCGCCGGTCTGCTGTGCGTGCAGGACCCGGCCGCCGCGCTGCGCGTGCACGTTGCCATGGCGGGCGGCATGGACCTCACCCAGGTCGACACGGCCGAATTCCTGAAGCAGGCCAAGGAGTACGAGCAGGTCGAGGACGTGCGGGACAGCGTGCTCAAGCTCATCAAGACGTGGCCGCTGACGCACCCGCTCGCGGTGGTCCGTGCCGCCGAGTTGCAGAAGTGGGCGGCGGGCGAGGAGTACCGCGCCATCCTGACGGGTGCGTACGCGCGCCGTGAGGACGACCGGCCGACGAGTTCGTTCACCGAGGACATCAAGTCGGCGGCCCGGTCGTACAAGGAGTCGGCGGCCCAGTCCGAGGACCCGCTGATGAAGGTGTTCAACGAGTTCGGCGACGTGCTGGCGGGCGCGGCGGGCAAGGTGCGGAGCAAGTTCACCGGGGCGGACTAGTCCGGTTGGCCCAGCGGGAACGGCTGTTCTGGCTAACCTCCTCCTGATGCCTTTGATCAGGAGGAGGGACGATGCGGCTTGCCGCGTTGTTGGTGACGTTGTTGATGGCTCTCGCGGGCACCGCCACGGCGGACGAACGCGCGGACAGCCGGATCGTGGACGGCCGCGTGGTGGACGGTCGGGTGGTGGGTGGTGAACGGGTGCCGATCGAGGAGCACCCGTGGGTGGTGTACCTGACGGATTCCAGCGGGCTCCAGTACTGCGGCGGCACGCTGGTCGCGCCGACGAAGGTCGTCACCGCCGCCCACTGCGCGACCGGTCGGACGCCCAGGAACACGCGGGTCGTGGTGGGCCGCGAGGACAAGAAGAGCGACGAGGGCGAGGTCGTCCGGCTGGCCGGCATCTGGATCCACCCGGAGTACCTGGTGGCGGACCAGGGCGCGGACGTCGCGGTGCTGACGCTGCGCGAAGGGGTGGAGTACCAGCCGCTGCCGCTGGCCGAGCGGTCGGACGAGGCGCTGTACGCGCCGGGCACGAACGGCCTGGTGCTGGGCTGGGGCCGGACGAGCGAGCAGGGTCCGGTGTCGCGGTACCTGCTGGCCGCGACCGTGCCGGTGATGGCGGACGACGACTGCCTCGACGCGTACCTCCAGTACGACAAGGAGGAGATGACGTGCGCCGGTCTCCCGGAGGGCGGCGTGGACACGTGCCAGGGCGATTCCGGCGGTCCGTTCGTGGCCGGCGGGAAGCTGATCGGCGTCACCTCTTGGGGTGAAGGTTGCGCCCGGAAGGGCAAGCCGGGCATCTACACCCGGATCGCGGCGTACGCCGACGTGATCCGGGAACAGCTGGACAGCTGACCCGAGCGGCGTGCGGACCCTCGGGCCTCGGGGGCCCGCACGCCGGGCTTCGGGTGCCGTGTCGATCTACAGCACGAGCCCGATCGACATGGTCAGGAACACCGCCGCGCACACCGCGTCCAACGCCGTGGTCACGCCGGGACGGCGCAGCGATCCGGCGACGCGCGCCGCGGCCACCACGATCGTCAGCTCCCACAGCGCGGCCAGCCCGAGGAACACGGCGGCGAGCATCCCGAGCTGGAACGCCGGGTCGCCGGCGCCGATGAACTGCGGCAGGAACGCCAGCGAGAACAGCAGCATCTTCGGGTTGGTGATGTTGGTCAGGAACCCCTGCCGGAACGGCCGGGGCGCGACCGCCACCGCGTCGCCCGCCGAGCGCCGCAGCAGCCCGCGCGTGATCGACACCGCAAGGTAGAGCAGGTAGGCCGCGCCGATCCAGCGCAGGCCGGTCAGCACGGTCGGGTAGCGGGCGATCACCACGCCCAGGCCCGAGATCACCAGCGCCACCTGCACGAAGGCCGCGGTGTGGATACCGGCCAGCGCCAGCAGCCCGGCGCGGGTGCCGGACCGCATCGAGGTGCGCAGCAGGAGGAAGGCGTCCACGCCCGGCGTCAGCACGACCACCGCGCACGCGATCAGGAACGCCGGCAGCTGACTGAAGTCCAGGTGCATGGAAACCCCCCTCATGATCCGGACAGATCGCCGTGATCTGCCTCACTGGCCGTTGAATCTTCGGCGCTACAGCATCGTAACAACGAATTTTCCTGTGTTCATCCCTCGCGGACTCCCGATGGGTCGCTCCGCTACGGTCGGTGCCCGTTCGCCCACACGTCGTAGAGAGGTGCTCCATGCGCATCGGCTCGCCCGTCCTCGCCGTTCTCGTGCTGGTGCTGTCCGCGCTGCCCGCGGACGCGATCGTCGGCGGGCGGGAGGCGCCCGTGACGCCGTGGGCGGTGGCGCTGTTCGACGCGGCGGGCAACTTCTTCTGCGGCGGCGCGCTGGTCGAGCCGGACAAGGTCGTCACGGCCGCGCACTGCACGGTGGAGCGCACCGCCTTCGGTGTCCGGGACCGGCTGCCGGCCGACCTGACCGCGGTCGCCGGCCGCGCCGACCTGGACTCCGGGGCCGGTCGGGCGGTGGAGGTCGCCGCGATCTGGCGGCACCCGGACTTCACCGAGGTGTCCGCCGGTCACGACGTGGCCACGCTGACCCTCGCCGCCGCGTTGCCGTACCGGCCGATCCGGATCGGCGACGCCGGGCCGGGGCCCGCGTCGGTCTACGGCTGGGGCCGGACCGGTGAGCTGCGCGCGCCGAGCCGGACGCTGCACGAGGTCGACGTGCCGATCCGCACGGACGCCGAGTGCGCCGCGGCCGTCCCCGACTACCGGCCGGGCGGGATGCTGTGCGCGGGCTACCCGGAGGGCGGCAAGGACGCCTGCGAGGGCGACTCCGGCGGTCCGCTCACCGTGGCCGGCGAGTTGGTCGGCGTGGTCTCCTACGGTCGCGGGTGCGCGCGCCCGGACCAGCCCGGCGTCTACACCCGGCTGAGCCGGTACCGGGACCGAATCTGAGACTGTGGTACCACGGTGCGGTGCGCTCACATCCGTACCCGGCGACGTTGCGCCGGCAGTGGTCGGCCGACCTGACGACGGACCAGCTCTACGCCGTGCTCAAGCTGCGCGTCGACGTGTTCGTGGTGGAGCAGAACTGCGTCTACCCGGAGCTGGACGGTCGTGATCTGCAGCCGGGCACCCGGCACTTCTGGCTGGAGGTCGAAGGGTCACCACCGTCGGTGGAGCCGACGACCGGACCACGGCCCCAGGCGTACCTGCGGCTGTTGGAGGAGCCCGACGGGACGTTCCGCATCGGCCGGGTCTGCACGGCCCGCGCCGCCCGCGGTCGCGGCTACAGCCGCCGGCTGATGGAGGCGGCGCTGGCCGAGGTCGGTCAGGTGGAGTGCGTGCTGGACTCGCAGACCTACGTGGCCGACTTCTACGCGTCGTTCGGTTTCGAGCCGCAGGGTGCGGAGTTCATGGACGACGGGATACCGCACCTGCGGATGCGCCGGTCTCCGTGATCACCCGCACGGCGCGTTCGACGTCCCCCTCGGACAGGTCGGCGCGGGCGGTCAGCCGCAGCCGGGAGATCCGGTCGGGTACCGACGGCGGCCGGAAGCAGCCGACGACCACGCCCCGGGCGCGGCACGCCTCGGCCCAGTCGAACGCCGCCTCCGGTGACGGCGCCTGCACCGACACGACGGCCGCGGTCGGCGTGCTGACCCGCAAACCCTTCTCCTTCAACCGGAACGCGAGGTCCTGGGCGATCTCCAGGGCGCGCGCGGGCCGTTCCGGCTCGTCCCGCAGGACCTTCAGCGCGGCCAGCGACGCCGCCGCGCTGGCGGGCGCGAGCCCAGTGTCGAAGATGAACGTGCGCGCGGTGTCGACCAGGTGCCTGATCACCCGGCTGGGGCCGAGCACCGCGCCGCCCTGCGCGCCGAGCGATTTGGACAGCGTCACCGTGGTCACCACATCGGGTGCTTTCGCCAGGCCCGCCGCGTGCACCGAGCCGCGTCCGCCGTCGCCGAGGACACCGAGGCCGTGCGCGTCGTCCACGATCAGCGCCGCGTCGTGCTCACGGCAGGCGGCGGCCAGTTCCGCCAGGGGCGCGAGGTCGCCGTCCACGGAGAACACCGAGTCGGTCACCACCAGCGCCCGCCGCTTCCCGCGCGTGGCCAGGGCGTGCGTGACCTGCGTGACGTCGCAGTGCCCGGCCACCACGACGTCCGCTTTGGACAGTCGGGTGCCGTCGATCAGCGAGGCGTGGATGTGCTGGTCGGCCACGATCGCGGTGCCCGGACCGGACAACGCGGTCAGCGCGCCCAGGTTCGCCGCGTAGCCGGAGGAGAACACCAGCGCGGACTGCGCGCCGCAGAAGTTCGCGAGCTCGTACTCCAGTTCGGTGTGCAGCTCGGTGGAGCCGGTGACCAGCCGCGACCCGGTGGATCCCGCGCCCCAGCGCAGCGAGGCCGCGGCGGCGGCGCCGGTCACCCGCTTGTCGCGGGCCAGGCCGAGGTAGTCGTTCGACGCCAGGTCGAGGTTCGTCGAGTCCGCCGGGCGTGGCCGGACCCGGCGGGCCAGACCGGCTTTCGCGCGGGCTTCGGCACGCGTGTCGATCCAGTCGAACACCGAGTCACCTGTGCGCACACTCACGCCGGCAGTGTCGCATCCGGCGGCTACCGTGCCGGCGTGGACCTCTTCCAGTCCGGGCCGGACGACCTGCGCTCGCTGCGGGAGAACGCGCCGGTCCACCGGGACGAGCGCACCGGGTTGTGGCTGGTCAGCCGCTACGACGACGTGCGCGCGGTGCTGGCCGACCCGCGCCGGTTCCGCCCGGACAACGCGTTGACCGCGGTGATCGGGATCCCGAGCCCGGTGCTGCGGGAGCTGGCCCGCGCCGGGTTCTCGCTGCCGCCGACGCTGGCCAACAACGGCACCGACACGCACGCCGGCCTGCGGCGACTGGTCGCCCGGTTCCTCACCCCGGCCCGCGTCGCGGCGATGGCGCCGCGGATCGCGCGGCTGGCCGGGGAGCGGCTCGACCGGTTGAGCGGGCACGCCGACCTGCACCCGGCGTTGGCCCGCGACCTGCCCGCGATCGTGTTGCTGGAGGTCATGGGCATCCGGGATGTGGATGTCGACGCTTTGAAGGCCTGGAGCACGGCGTCGTTGGAGCTGTTCTGGGGTGACGTGACGGTGGCGCGGCAGCACGAGCTGGCCCGGCCCGCCGCCGCGTTCCACCAGTGGCTGACCTCGCGGATCAAGGCCGCCGACCCGCGCGGTGACGACCTGTTCGGCGCGTTGCGGGCGGAGGACGTGCCGATCCGGGACGCGGCCGGGCTCTGCTACTTCCTGCTGATCGCGGGCCAGGAGACGACGACCCAGCTGCTGTGCGCGGCGTTCCACGCGGTGCTGCGGCACGACGCCGACGATCGGGCCGGCGACCTGTGGTCCCGGCTGGGCGAACCCGGTATGGCCGCGGCGTGCGTGGAAGAGGTGCTGCGGCGTGATCCGCCGGTGAACACGTGGCGGCGGATCACCGCCGAGCCGGTCACGCTCTCGGGTGTCGACCTCCCGGCGGGCGCGCCGTTGCTGCTGATGCTCGCGGGCAGCGGCTCGGACCCGGAGGTCTTCGGCGAGCCCGAGCGGTTCTGCCCGGCCCGGCCGAACGTCCGCAAGCACCTGGCGTTCGGCTACGGCAGGCACTTCTGCCTCGGCGCGGGCCTGGCCCGGCTGGAGGCGGAGGTGGTGCTGCGGGAGACCGCGCGGCGGTTCCCGAACCTGCGCCTGGCCTCGACCGAACCGCCGCCGGTGCTGGGCCTGCTGTCGTTCCGCGCGCCGTTGAGCGTGGAGGTCGAGCTGGGGGACCACCGCGGGCCGCACCCGTCCCGGGAAGAGAGGGTGATCACGTTCGCCCCGGTGGGCTGACCCGAGGACTTGGAGCCCGACCGGCGAAGTGCGACGATGCCCAGGCTGTAGAGGGGGTGCGCGAGGAAGCCGGTGCGAATCCGGCACGGTCCCGCCACTGTGACCGGGCCTTGGGATCCGGGAGTCAGGAACTCGACCCCCGACTCATCGACCGGACACGGGCGTGGACACCCGAGGAAGGACACCGCCGCATGGGCGCGCGTTTCCCCTTTTCCGCAGTCGTCGGCCACGACGACCTCCGCACGGCTCTGCTGCTCAACGCCGTGCACCCCGCCATCGGCGGGGTGCTCGTCCGAGGTGAGAAGGGGACCGCGAAGTCGACCGTGGTCCGCGCGCTCGCCGCGCTGCTCCCCGAGTTGGACGTGGTGCCGGGCTGCCGGTTCGGCTGCGACCCGGCGGTGTCGACCGACTGCCCGGACGGGCCGCACGGCCACGGCTCGCAACGGCGCCCGGCCCGGCTGGTGGAGCTGCCGGTCGGCGCGACCGAGGACCGGTTGATCGGCTCGCTCGACCTGGAGCGCGCGCTGACCGAGGGCGTCCGCGCCTACCAGCCCGGTCTGCTGGCCGCCGCGCACCGGGGCGTGCTGTACGTGGACGAAGTGAATCTGCTGCACGACCACCTCGTCGACCTGCTGCTCGATGCCGCCGCCATGGGCCGTGCGCACGTCGAGCGCGAAGGCGTGTCCGTGTCGCACGCGGCGTCGTTCCTCCTGGTGGGCACCATGAACCCGGAGGAGGGCGAGTTGCGCCCGCAGCTGCTGGACCGGTTCGGCCTCACGGTCGCGGTCCGGGCCGCCCGTGACGTGACGACCCGTGCCGAGGTCGTGCGGCGGCGGTTGGCTTATGAGGCCGATCCGGAGGGGTTCGCCGCCCGCTGGGCCGGTGCGGACGAGGAGTTGGCACGGCGGATCGTCGCCGCGCGCGATCGGCTGAAGGGCGTGGCGCTGCCGGACTCGGAACTGCGCCGCATCGCCGGGATCTGCGCGGCGTTCGAGGTGGACGGGATGCGCGCGGACCTCGTGGTCGCCCGCACCGCGACCGCGCACGCCGCCTGGCGCGGCGCCGCCGAGGTGGCCGAGGAGGACGTCGAGGCCGCCGTCCGGCTGGCGTTGCCGCACCGCAAGCGCCGCGACCCGTTCGACGAGCCCGGCCTGGAGGAGGAGCAGCTCAACGACGCCCTCCAGCAGGGCGCGGAAGCCGCTCAGGAACCCGACGACGGCCCCGAAGGACCGGAGGGGCCGGAAGGTCCGGACGATGACGGTGGCGGTTCCTCGTTGCCCGGTGAGCCGCCGGAGTCCACTCCGGACGGTCAGGGTGGCTCGGGTTCGGCCGAACGGTCGCACGCACCCGCGCCCGCGTTCCGGGCCAGGTTGTTGCAGGTCCCGGGTGTCGGCGAGGGTGCTCCGGGCAAGCGTTCACGCGCCCGTGCCCGCACCGGCCGGGTGGTCCGGTCGTCCACTGTGGACGGCGCGGGCCTGCACCTGGTCGGCACGCTCGGCGCGGCGGCGCCTCACCAGGCCGCACGGGGCCGCAGCGGTCCCGGCCTGGAACTGCGCGGCACCGACCTGCGGCTGTCCGTGCGCGAGGGCAAGGAAGGCAACCTCGTGCTGTTCGTGGTCGACGCGTCCGGCTCCATGGCCGCCCGGCAGCGCATGTCGGCGGTCAGCGGCGCGGTGATCTCCCTGCTCCGCGACGCCTACCAGCGGCGCGACAAGGTCGGCGTGGTGACGTTCCGGGGCCGCGAGGCCCACGTCGCCCTGCCGCCCACGAACTCGGTCGACGCGGCCGCGGCCCGGCTGCGGGACCTGCGCACCGGCGGCCGGACGCCGTTGGCCGACGGTCTGCTCCGCGCACGCCGCGTGCTGGAGACCGAACGGGTCCGCGACCCGCGCCGCCGACCGCTGCTGGTGCTGCTCACCGACGGCCGTGCGACGGCCGGCGGCACGGGCGGCGACCCGATGCGTGACGCGTTGCGCGCGGCCGGGCTGCTGGCGGCCGATCGCGTCGCGTCCGTCGTGGTCGACTGCGAGCACGGCCCGATCCGGCTCGGCCTGGCCGCACGGGTGGCCGGCGCGCTGGAGGCGGCGTGCCTGCGCCTGGAAGAACTGTCCGCCGACCAGGTCGCCGGCGTCGTGCGCGCCGCACGAGCCGCGTAGGAGCGTCGAAATGCCCCAAGGTCAACCGTCCGTCGTCCCGAACGACGGCCTCAGCACCAGGCAGCGCCGCAACCGGCCGCTGGTCGTGCTCCACACCGGCGAGATGAAGGGCAAGTCGACCGCCGCGTTCGGTCTCGCCCTGCGCGGGTGGAACCAGGGCTGGTCCATCGGCGTCTTCCAGTTCGTGAAATCAGCCAAGTGGAAGGTCGGCGAGGAGTCGGCGTTCCGCGCGCTCGGCCGGCTGCACGAGCAGACCGGCGAAGGCGGCCCGGTCGAGTGGCACAAGATGGGCGAGGGCTGGTCCTGGACCCGCAAGCAGGGCACCGAGGACGACCACGCCGCCGCCGCGCGCGAGGGCTGGCGGGAGATCGCCCGCCGACTGGCGGACGAGGAGCACGGCCTGTACGTGTTGGACGAGTTCACCTACCCGATGCACTGGGGTTGGGTGGACGTGGAGGAAGTGGTCGAGACTCTCCGGAACCGGCCCGGCCACCAGCACGTCGTCATCACCGGCCGGTACGCGCCGGACGAACTCGTCGAGGCCGCCGACCTGGTGGTGGAGATGACCAAGGTCAAGCACCCGATGGACGCGGGCCAGAAGGGGCAGAAGGGGATCGAGTGGTGAACCGGCTGGTGGTCGCCGCGCCCGCGTCGGGCAGCGGCAAGACCACCGTGGCCACCGGCCTGATGGCGGCGCTGCGCCGCGCGGGCGACAAGGTCGCCCCGTTCAAGGTCGGCCCCGACTACATCGACCCCGGCTACCACTCGGTGGCCACCGGCAGGCCGGGCCGCAACCTCGACCCGGTCATGGTCGGCGACCACCGGGTGGCGAGCCTGTTCGCGCACGGCGCCCGCGGCTGCGACCTGGCCGTGGTGGAAGGCGTGATGGGCCTGTTCGACGGGCGGGTGGACACCGAGGGCATCGGGTCCACCGCGCACGTCGCCAAGCTGCTGTCCGCGCCCGTGCTGTTCGTGGTCGACGCACGGGGCCAGAGCCGCAGCCTCGCCGCCCTGCTGCACGGGTTCCGCGGCTACGACCCGACCGTGCGACTCGGCGGCGTGGTGCTCAACCAGGTCGGCTCCGCCCGGCACGAGCACGTGCTGCGCGGCGCGTGCGCCGAGGTGGGCCTGGAAGTGCTCGGCGTGCTGCCGCGCGACGACAAGTTCGCGCTCCCGTCCCGGCACCTGGGCCTGGTCACCGCCGCCGAGCACGGACCGGCCGCCACCGCCGCCGTCGACGCGATCGCCGAGGCGGTCGCCCGGCACGTCGACCTGGACGCGGTGCGCCGGCTCGCCGCCGAGGTGCCCGCGATGGCCGTGCCCACCTGGGACCCGCGCACCGAGGTCGAGCCGGTCGAGGGCGCGCCGACGATCGCCGTCGCGGGCGGCGCGGCGTTCACCTTCGGCTACGCCGAGCAGGTCGAACTGCTGGAGGCGGCGGGCGCGGACGTCGTCGTGGTCGACCCGCTGCGCGACGAGGCCCTGCCCGAGGGCACGGCGGGACTCGTGCTGCCCGGCGGGTTCCCCGAGCAGCACGCCGCCGAACTGTCCGCCAACGAGAAGCTGCGCGCCGCCATCACCGCCCTCGCCCGCGGCGGCGCACCCGTGCACGCCGAGTGCGGCGGCCTGCTGTACCTGGCGAAATCCCTGGACGACGCGCCGATGTGCGGCGTGATCGACGCCGAAGGCGCGATGACCCCACGCCTCACCCTCGGCTACCGCGACGCCGTCGCACCCCAGGACTCCGTGCTGGTCCGCGCGGGCACCAGGATCACCGGGCACGAGTTCCACCGCACCGCGCTCAGCGTCCCGCACGGCGCGAAACCGGCCTGGCAGTGGCGCGGCCACGACCTGCGCCCGGTGGCCGAGGGATTCGTGCTCGGCCGCGTGCACGCGTCATACCTGCACACGCACCCGGCGTCCGCGCCGGAGGCCGTCACCCGCTTCGTCCGCGCCTGCGCGACCGGGTCCGTGCGCTTCGAGGCCACTCGATAGTGGATCGTGCTCGCGCGGTACGGTCCTGGCCCACCAAGCCGAACACGTCGTGGGGAGCAGTTGTGATGACTGGTCGGGTCTCCTTCGTGGGCGCCGGTCCCGGCGCCGCCGATCTCATCACCGTGCGCGGCGCGAAGCGGATAGCCGAGGCCGACGTCGTGCTGTGGGCGCCCAGCGTCGTCGAGGCCGAGTGCGTGCGCGAGCACGCCCGCCCCGACGCCGAGCTGGTCGACTTCTCCCGGGTCGCCGAGGCCGACGTGGTCGAGGTGTACCGGCGGGCGTCGGCGGGCAAGCTCAAGGTGGTGCGGCTGCTCGCGGGCGACCCGGCCCTGTGGGGCGGCCTGCGCGACCAGCAGGACGCGTGCCAGCGGCTCGGCCTGGAGACCGACGTCGTGCCCGGCGTGTCCCAGGTGTCCGCCGCGGCGGCCTCCGTCGGCCGCGAGCTGACCACTTCGGACATCGCCCAGTCGCTCCTGCTGGCCGGTCCCGAGACCGTCGAGCACATCGAGGAGTTCGCCGCGCACGGCACCACGATGGCGATCTCCGCGTCGGGCGCGCGCACCGGTCTGCTGGTCGAGCGGCTGCGCGCCGGCGGTTACGCCGACGACACGCCGGTCGTGGTGGCGTACAAGGTTTCCCTCCCGGACGAGACGGTCGCGCAGACCACGCTCGGCGAGCTGGAGGCGTGCGTCAAGGAGCACAAGCTCTACCGCACCACGCTGTTCCTGGTCGGCAAGGTGCTCGCGCAGCCCGCGTCCCGCCGCCGTTCCCCGGTGGTCGAGGGCGACGATCCGGTGCGCCGGGCGCGGCCGTCGAAGTGGTCGAAGCGCGCGAGCCGTCCGGTCCCCAAGTCGTCGGAAGCGGAGCCGCCGGTCGCCAAGTCGTCGTCGGTCGCCGCGTGGTCGGCCGTGCACGACTGGCAGGAGACAGCGCGCACCAAGCGTTCCGCGCAGGTGAAGCCGAAGGCCGAGCCGGTCGGCGAGCCGGTGCTGGAACTGGTCACCGGCGTGCCGGACCAGGTCGACGTGCCGGTGGAACCGGCGCCTGCCGAACCGGCGCCGAAGCCGAAGCCCGTGGTCGCCGCCGCGGCGAAGCGCAAGCCGGCCACCGTGCAGGCGAGCACGACGCCGCGCAAGCCGACCGCGGCGCGGGCCAAGAAGAACAAGCGCGCCAACTGACATGGACGTCGTCGCGCTGCACCGGTTCGTCACCGGGGCCGGCCGCTCCTGGGCCGACGTGACCGTCGTGGACGCCGAGGCGCACGGCCTGCGGCACGCGCTGAACGTGTGCCGGGCGCGTCCCGCCGTCGTGGTGTCCGGCGCCGACCCGGCGGAGCTGGCCCGCGGCCTGGCCGGGTGGCGCCGCACGCTCGTGGTCGAGTCCGCCGCCGGCCTGTCCACTGTGGACCCGGCGGACGCGGTGGCGCGGCCGTGGTCGGAACCCGGCGCGATCCTGTGCCTGGCGGAGCAGAACTTCACGCCCACCTCCGACGGCTGGGCGCTGCCGGACGACGATTTCGCGCACCGCGAGGGCATGATCGCGGTCGCCGAGGTGCGGGCCCTGGTGCTGGCCCGGCTCGCACCGCGCCCCGGCGTGCTGATCTGGGACGTCGGCGCGGGCCCCGGCGCGATCGGCGTCGAGTGCGCCCGGCTCGGCGCGGCGGTCGTCGCGGTGGAACGCGACCCGGTGCAGTGCGTGCGCATCATCGCCAACGCCTCCGCGCACGGCGTGGACGTGCGCGTGGTGGAGGCCGAGCTGAGCGCCGCCGGCGAGCTGCCCCGCCCGGACGCGGTGTTCGTCGGCGGTGGCGGCGTGGACGTCGTGCGGCGCTGCGTGCGGGCGGGCGCCCGGCGGGTCGTGGTGGCGACCCCCGACCTGGACCGCGTGCTGCCCGCGCGGGATGCGCTGCTGGAGGCCGGCTACGAGGTCGAGGGCAGCCAGCTGTCCGCCGCGCGGCTGACCGGCGGGACGTTGCTGGCCACCAACCCGGTGACCGTGCTGTGGGGGAGGAAGAAAGCGTGATCGGGGTGTTCGCCGCCGGCGAGCGCGGGCGGCGGGCCGCGGTCGAGTTGGCCGGGTTCCTCGGGCCCGACGCGGTGGTGCCGGACGGGCCGGTCGGGCCCGCGCTGCGGGCGTTGTGGCCTCGGCTGGGGTCGGCGGTGTTCTTCCTCGGCACGGCGGCGACCGTGCGGCTGATCGCGCCGTTGCTGCGGGACGAACGCGCCGATCCGGGCGTGGTGTGCGTGGACGGCGGGTTCGCCGTGGCGCTGCTGGGCGGCGCGGACGCGTTGGCCGAACGGGTCGCGGACGTGGTCGGCGCGCAGGCGGTGACCACGTCGGCGTCGGCGGACTCGCCACTGGACGAGCTGGTGGAGCTGCTGGACGCCACCGTGGAGGGTGACCTGGCCGGGTGCGGCGAGGCGGTGCGGCTGGGTGAGCCGGTGCTGCTGGCCAACCCGCTCGGGTTCCCGCTGCCCGCGCTGCCGGACAACGTCGTCGACCACGGGCACGAGACGGCGTGGACGGTGCTGGTGGACGACCGCGTGCCCAAGGGTCCGCCGAAGGACCGCGTGGTGCGGGTCGTGCCGCGCACCCTCGTCGTGGGCGTCGGGTCGAGCACGGGGGTGTCGGCGTCGGCCGTGTCGGCGGCGTTGGCGCAGCTGCAGGACAAGCGCGGGCTGGACCTGCGCGCCATCCGGGCGTTCGCCACGCTGGACCGCAAGGTCGCCGAGCAGGGCATCGCGGACGCGTTGGAGGACTGGGGTTTCTGGCACGACTCGACCACCGCGCCCCTGCTGGCCTACCCCGGCGAGGAGCTGGCGGTGATCCCGGTGCCGAACCCGGCGGAACTCGCCATCGGCATCCCGAGCGTGGCCGAGGCGGCGGCGCTGCGCGGCGCGGTGGAGCTGTCCGGCGGCGGCCGGGTGGAGATCGCGGCGGAGAAGGTGAAGGGCGTCGGGGTCACGGTCGCCGCCGCACGCGTGCTGCCGCGCGGCCGGTTGGCGCTGGTGGGCCTGGGTCCGGGTGACGCGGACGAACGCACGCCGCGCGCCGAAGCGGAGTTGCGGCGGGCGTCGGTCGTGGTCGGCAGCGCCGAGTGCGTGGCCCAGGTGCGGCACCTGCTGCGGCCCGGCACGCGGGTGCGGGCGGACGGCGCGGTGCGGCTGGCCGAGGCCGGCGCGGCGGTGGCGTTCGTGGACGCCGGCGCGGGACCGGTTGTTGCCGGGCCGATTCGCGCGGATGTCATCCGCGTGACGGGCGTCACTCGTCAACTGTGAAGTCGGCCTGGCCCTTCGAAAGGCGGTTGTCGGTTTCGTCGTCTTGGTCCTAGCTGGAGGTGCGCCGCGAACACGGCGCATCCCTGCCCTGGAAGGATCGACATGGCGAAAACCCTGCATCGCCTGATCACCGCGTTGGCCGTGGCCGTGGCCGCGGTCGGTCTGATGACCGTCGCGCCCGCCTCGGCCGACACCTCGTCCGACACCGGTGTGTCGCCGTACATCGTCGGCGGCTCACGCGTGTCCACCAGCACGTACCCGTGGGTCGTGTACCTGGCCAGCAGCTCCGGCAGCCAGTTCTGCGGCGGCACGCTGGTGCGGGCCAACAAGGTCGTCACCGCCGCGCACTGCGTGGTCGGGCGCACCCCGTCCAGCACCCGCGTGGTGCACGGCCGCGACGACAAGCAGAGCACGGCGGGCACCGTGGCCACGGTGACCTCCATCTGGCGGCACCCGAGCTACACCACCGCCACCTCCGGTTACGACGTCGCGGTGCTGACCCTGGGCACCAGCATCAGCTCCACCTACCTGCCGCTGGCCACCCCGTCCGACACGGCCCTGTACGCGGCGGGCACGAGCAGCCGGATCTACGGCTGGGGCACGACGTCGTCCGGCGGCTCGGCGTCCCGCTACCTGCTGGGCGCGACCGTGCCGCTGACGTCCGACTCCACCTGCCGGACGGCGTACTCGCAGTACAGCCCCACCTCGATGGTGTGCGCCGGCTTCCCGCAGGGCGGCGTGGACACCTGCCAGGGTGACTCGGGCGGCCCGCTGGTCGCGGGCGGCAAGCTCATCGGCGCCACCTCGTGGGGCCGTGGCTGCGCGGGCGCCGGCTACCCCGGCGTGTACGCGCGGATCGCCTCGTACTACTCGGTGATCAACGCGCAGCTGTAGTTCACCCGCGACGTGCCCACGACCGGGTGGTTTCCCGGTCGTGGGCACGTCCGGTGTGTTCGATCCGGTGGCGTGCGACACCTACTCGCGATGCTGATGGTCCTGTTGGTCGCCCCGGGCGTGGCGTCCGCCTCGGATACGGGCTTGTACGCCTGCGGCACGTCGGTCCGGGGAAACGCGGCCAACGGGTGGTGTGCGGGTTCCGGGACGTTCCGGGTGGTCGCGGCCTGCGAGGACGAGGGCGGCCGGTTCGCCCGAAGCCCGTGGACGACGATCTCCGGCGGCGGCGGCACGGTCGGCGTCTCCTGCTGGTCGAAGGCCGTGGGCGCGGAGATCGAGGAGGCGTAGCGTCGGCGGCATGTCGGACCTAGCGGACCTCGAGCCGGTGCCGGAGGACTGGGAGCGTGCGTTGGCGGTGGTCGCCCACCCCGACGACCTGGAGTACGGGGCGTCCGGCGCGATCGCGCGCTGGACCGCACAGGGCAAGCACGTCGCGTACGTGCTGGCCAGCCGGGGTGAGGCGGGGATCGACACCCTGCCGCCCGAGGAGACCGGGCCGCTGCGGGTGCGGGAGCAGATCGCCGCTGCCGCCGTCGTCGGCGTGGACGTGGTCGAATTCCTCGACCACGCGGACGGGGTGATCGAGTACGGCCTGCCGCTGCGCCGCGACATCGCCGCCGCGATCCGCCGGCACCGCCCGGAGGTGGTGATCACCGGGAACCACCACCCGACGTTCCCCGGCGGGTTCCTCAACATGGCCGACCACCGGGCCGTCGGCCAGGCCGTGATCGACGCCGTCCGGGACGCCGCGAACCGGTGGGTGTTCCGCGACCTCGACCTGGAGCCGTGGGGCGGCGTGCGGTTCGTCGCGGTCAACGCCTCGCCGCACTCCGGGCACGCGGTGGACCTGACCGGCACGTTCGACCTGGGTGTGGCGTCGCTGCGGGAGCACAAGGCGTACCTGGCGGCGTTGGGCGGCGACATGGGCGACCCGGAGGTGTTCCTGCGCCAGGCGGCCGAGCAGGCGGGTGCCAGGTTCGGCGGAGGGCTCGCCGCGGTGTTCGAGGTTCTCGTGATGTGAAGCACCCTGGGAAGCACCCCGGTTGGACAGGACATGTCTGGTGTGGATGCTTCTACCCATGCACGGTGAACAGCACTACCTCGTGGGCCTGGACCTGACCGGTCGGCGGGTCGTCGTCGTGGGCGGCGGCACGGTCGCGCAGCGCAGGCTGCCCAGGCTGGTCGCGGCGGGCGCCAGGGTCGAGGTGATCTCGCCCGAGGTGACCCCGGCCGTCCAGGGCATCGTGGACGGCGGTGAGGCGACCTGGCACGCCCGCGAGTACGCCGACGGCGACCTGGACGGCGCCTGGTACGTGCTGGCCTGCACTTCTTCACCCGAGGTGAACGCCAAGGTCACGGCGGACGCCGAGGAGCGCCGCGTGTTCTGCGTGCGCGCCGACGTCGCCGTGAAGGGCACCGCCGTGACGCCCGCGGTGGGTGAGCACGACGGTCTGCTGCTCGGTGTCCTCGCCGGCGGCCAGCACCGGCGTTCGGCGAGCGTGCGGGACGGTCTGCTGGCGGCGCTGCGCGACGGTTCCATCGCCGACCACCACGACCAGCCGGCGGGCGTGGCCCTCGTCGGCGGCGGCCCCGGTGACCCGGACCTGATCACCGTGCGCGGGCGCAGGCTCCTGGCCAGGGCGGACGTCGTGGTGGCCGACCGGCTGGCGCCGCGCGAGCTGCTGGACGAACTGCCGCCGCACGTCGAGGTGGTGGACGCGGCGAAGATCCCGTACGGGCGTGCCGCGACCCAGGACTTCATCAACACCACGCTCGTCGACCACGCCAAGGCCGGCCGGTTCGTGGTCCGCCTCAAGGGCGGTGACCCGTACGTGTTCGGCCGGGGTTTCGAGGAGCTGATCGCGTGCGCCGAGGCCGGTGTGCCGGTCACCGTCGTGCCGGGCGTGACCAGCGCGTTCGGGGTGCCGGCGCTGGCGGACGTGCCGGTCACGCACCGGGGTGTCGCGCACGAGGTGGTGGTCGTGTCCGGCCACGTCGCGCCGGACGACCCGAGGTCGCTGGTCGACTGGTCGGCGCTGGCCGGGCTGAGCGGCACGGTCGTGATCCTCATGGGTGTGGAGCGGGCGGCGGCGTTCGCGGACGCCCTCATGGCCGGTCGTCCGGCTGACACCCCGGTGTCGGTGATCCAGGAGGGCAGCACGCGGACCCAGAAGGTCGTGCAGTCCACACTGGCCTCCCTGGCCGCGGACATCGCCGAGCACGGCATCCGCCCGCCCGCGATCATCGTTGCGGGACCGGTTGCCGGACTGGCGAAGGAACTCCCGTTCCGCTCCTGAGCGCCCACCCCGCCCCGGCGGCGACGACCGCGACGAGCCCGAGCAGGGCGGCCCACGTCGTGCCGCCGGGGTGGATCAGCGACTCGCCGCGCAACGCCTGCCAGGTGAGCACCACGAGCAGCCCGAGGTAGCCGAGCGCGGCCACGCCGACCAGGCGGGTGCGGACCCGTTCGGCCAGCCCCAGCGCGACCAGGCCCAACGCCAGCAGGATCATCACCTGGAGCCCGTGCATCCCGACGAAGTGCGGGACGCGCAGGTCGCCGCCGGTGGTGCTCCACCCCGTGAGCGGCATCCCGGGGCCGCCGTCGGGCACGCCGACGCTGTGCCCGCTGACCAGTTCGACCGGTTGGCCGTTCGCGTCGACCGCGGTGGTCCCCGTCTGCTGGAACACCATCAGGTAGCCGGTGAACATGCCCAGGATCGCCAGCCACAGCCCGCCGCGCACGGCCCACCGGACGTCCGGCGTCCCGAAGCGCTGGAACGACAGGACGAGCGCCAGCACCACGTTGGCCAGGAACATCGCCGGGATCGCGATGGCGAACGTGCCCTGCGTGAACTGGTTCAGCGGGTCGTCGGACGTGTTGTAGTGGGTGAACATGCCCCGGGCCGACTGGATGGCGATCAGCCCGACCTCCATGAACATGATCGCCGCGATCGTGGTGGCGGCGCCGGACGTCCACCGCCGTCCCTTGTGCGGCAAGGAGAGCATCCACGACAGCGTCGCCGAGTAGACCGCCAGCGACACCGCGAACTTGAAGGGCTTCGCCCACACCGACGAGCCCTGCAGCACCCGTCCGTCGAGGAGCAGCGCCACCGCGCACCCCACCGCACCCACCGCCATCACCACGGCCAACCACAGGGTGGGCCGGTGCCACGTCTTCGTCATGGCACGAGCCTCGCGTGACGGGCCCTCAAGATCACTGGTGCGGGCACGACACTCGAAGGTAGGGCTGGCCATGCCTCCGGTGGGACAATGGCCGTCGAGGGCAGCCCACGACGGCGGGCCGCGCGGAACGGGGACGGCGTGGCGGTGTGGGTGCGGCTGGCCGGGGTGGGACTGGCCAAGGTCCGGTTCGCCTACTCGCCGGTGTTCGAGACGGTGATGGCGGTCGACGGGCTGCGCGATCCCGGCGCGCACGCCGTGCACCTGCCGTGGGTGCGGTGGGCGAGGGAACGCCTCGACGGGATCCCCGGCCTGGACGCGTTGTCCGCCCGGCTGCAAGGCCCGGTGAAACCGGCCGACCTGATGCCGGTGCCGGACGTCCGCATGTCCGATCTCGACGCGGAGTTGCGGCACATCGCGCAACCGGAGGCGGACCTCATCCGGCGCTGCCACGACCGGCTCATCGCACCGCACTGGAAGCGCATCACCGCCGTCCTCGAAGCCGATATCGCGGCACGCGCGGCGACCCTCGCCGACAAGGGGGTGGAGGCGGTGTTCCACGACCTGCACCCCGAGGTCACGTGGGCGGACGGCGAACTGGTCCTGCACCGCAGACCCGAGCACCGGGTGGACCTGACCGAACACGGTCTCGTGCTGTGCCCCAGCGTGTTCTGCCGGCCGAAGGCGTGGATCGCGCTCGACCCCGTCGGTCAGGGCGTGCTGCGCTACCCGGCACGCGGCATCGGCACGCTGTGGGAGGAGCGGGAGACACCGCACGACCTGGCTGCCCTGATCGGCCGCACCCGGGCCCACCTGCTCACGTTGCTGGAAGCCCCGAAGAGCACGACCGACCTGGCGGCGGCGCTCGGCGTCACGGCGGGTGCGGTCTCACAGCACATCGGTGTGCTCCGGGCGGCCCGGCTGGTGACCACCCGGCGGGAAGGGCGTCACGTCCTGCACATGCGCACGACCCGGGCCGACGCGCTGATGAGCTGAGTCACGCGGTCTGGGGCACGCGGTCTGGGTCACTCGGTCCGGGAGTCGAGGCGCAGGCCGAGTTCGTGCGCGGGCTCGATCACGTGCCCGTGCTCGCAGACGGGCACCAGCGAGACGCCGCAAGGGCTTCCTGGCCGACGTGGTGAAACCGCTCCAGGACAAGGAGGAACCGGTGTACGTCGTGCCGGGCTCGAACGCCGAGACCCACGTCCGCAAACGCTTCCCCCACAAACCGTCCGCCAGGTGTCGAACGGCCTCTGAACCGCACCACTCGCCCGTGCACTTGCCCGCGCCGCTTGCCCCGTGCCGTTTGTCCGCACCACGCCGGAAACGGCAAAGCAGGAGTCCCCCGCCAAGGGGACCCCTGCTTTTAGCCTGCCAGAGGGGTCTGACAATTTCGGGTCGTCAGGCCCCGGTGAACCGGTACTCGAACCGGTGAACTAGTGCTGCGCCACCCGGCGCGGACGGCCCGAAGAGGAGCCGCGGTCACGGTCGCGGTCGAAACGGCCGCCGCGGAAACCGCCGCCGCCGCTGCTGCCGCCACTGCGCCGCGGGCCACCGCCACCGCCGCCACCGCGACGAGCGCGGACCGGCACCTCGGGCTCGGCCACCGGGATGCCGCTGGGCACCCGCGCGCCGGTGATGCGGACCAGGTCCTCGTCACCCGGGCGGACCTTCGTCGACACCGGACGGATACCCGCCCGCGCCGTCAGGCCCTGCACGGCACGCCGCTGGTCGTGCGTGACCAGCGTGACGACCGTCCCGGACTGACCGGCCCGCGCGGTGCGCCCGGCCCGGTGCAGGTAGTCCTTCGGGTCGGCCGGCGGGTCGACGTGCACGACGAGGCTCACGTCGTCCACGTGGATGCCGCGCGCCGCCACGTCCGTGGCGATCAGCACCGGCATCGTGCCCTCGCGGAACTGGCCGAGCACCCGCGTACGCGCGCTCTGCGCCTTGCCGCCGTGCAACGCACCGGCGTGCACGCCCATCGACCGCAGCTTCTTGGCCAACCGGTCCACGTGGTGCTTGGTGCGCACGAACATGATCGTGCGGCCCTCGCGCGCGGCGACCTCGGTGACCACGTTCTGCTTGTCCTCGGCGGACACGAACAGCAGGTGGTGCTCCATCGTGGTGACGCTGCCCGTGGGCGGCGAGACCGAGTGGACCACCGGGTCGTGCAGGTACTGGCGGACCAGCTTGTCCACGTCGCCGTCGAGCGTCGCGGAGAACAGCAGCCGCTGGCCGTTCTGCGGGGTCAGGTCGAGGATCGCCCGGACCTGAGGCATGAAGCCCATGTCCGCCATCTGGTCGGCCTCGTCCAACGCGGTGAACATGACCTCGGACAGGTCGGCCGTGCCCTGCCGGACGTGGTCCGACAACCGGCCGGGGGTGGCGATCAGCAGGTCGACACCACGGCGCAGCGCGTCGATCTGACGCGGGAACGACGTGCCGCCGACGACCGTGCGGCACCACAGGCCCAGCGAACGGGCGAACGGGTTGAGGGCTTCCTCGACCTGCATCGCCAGCTCACGGGTGGGCACCAGCACGAGGGCGCGCGGCTTCAACGGCTTGGCGCGACCGCCCGCGAGGCGGGACAGCAGCGCCAGACCGAACGCCAGCGTCTTGCCGGAGCCGGTCTGACCGCGGCCGAGGAGGTCGCGGCCCGCCATCGCGTCCGGCAGCGTGGCGGCCTGGATCGGGAACGGGTCGGTGATGCCGGCCTGGGCGAGCGCGCCCAGCAGCTCATCGGACAGGCCCAATTCGGCGAACGAGGGCAGCGGGCCCTCGGGCATGGTGCTCTCGACGTGGTCGGGAATGGTGGTCGCCAGCTCCGCACTGGAAGCGGGACGACGGTTGCCCTGGCCTGGGCGCCTGCTACTACGGGGCTTGCGGAACTGCGGGCGCTCGGAACGGCCTTGGGACATTGTCGGCAAAACAAACCTCCGGGACACGGCACGTCTCGAGGATTGCTCTGCTCAGCAGGCGCGATCGCGGGGACGGGCCCGGCGCGCGGTTCGCGCCGATAGTGGTTGGGAAGCACCACCGGCCACTCTGGCGGCCTGGGGCGCTCTGTGGCGCCACCGGGCGGTGCACCACTCAGTCTAGCTGATCACGAGCCGGAGTTCGGCACCGCGGCGGTGTTCTCGCGCACACGCGTCGCGAAACGGGCGATCCCGTGCGCCGCACCGATGATCACCGGGAACCACAAAAGCCCACGTGGCGACGGCTTTACGTGGATACCGGCACGGTGGAGTTGACGTAGTGCCCACAAACTGAACGGGGCCACCACGATCGGTGCGGTGACCACGCCGGGCGTGTAACCGCGGAACACCGCGCCGCTGACGACGTGCGTGACGGCGTGCAGCCCGAAACCGGCGAGCACGGACTGGAAGAGCTTCGACCGGCCGCCCGTGCGCGCCCCGTCCGCCGCCGCGGCCGCGATGACGACCCCGACCACGCCGATGGCGATCGCCGCCTCCGGTGTCGTGGTGGTCGGCACGTGCCTGTGCCGCCGCGTCCAGCGCGCCATGGTCGCCAGCTCTTCGAGGTCGTGCACGACCCACGCGGCGAGCAACCCCCAGGTGACCTTCTTGCTGACCATGGCACTTACGTTACATGATGTAACGCATGTCTGGACGGCCGCGGAGCACCCACATCGACCGAGCGTTGACCAGGGCCACGCTCGACCTGCTGGAGGAAGTCGGCTTCGACGCGTTGACGCTCGACTCGGTCGCCGCCCGTGCCGGCGTGAGCAGGCCCGCCCTCTACCGGCGGTGGCCGACCAAGCTGCACCTCGTCGCACACGTCCTGCTCACCGACGTGGTGCCGATGACCGACCCCGACACCGGCAGCGCGCGCGAAGACCTGCTCCACCTGGCGACCACGCTGGTCGACGGCCTGTCGTGGGTCGTCCTCGCGGTGCACGCCGAGGCCCGCCGGGTCCCCGGCCTGGTGGACGGGTTCCTCGCGGACCGGCACGCCCTGGTCGACGAGATCGTGCGGCGGGGCGTGGCGCGCGGCGAGCTCCGGGCCGATGTCGACCCGGAGCTCGTGCGCGACCTGCTGTTCGGCCCGCTCGTCTACCACTGGCTGGCCACCGACGGAACCCGCCCGCCGGACACCGTCTTCGACCTCGTCTGGCCCCTGTTCGGGTGAACTCCGGTCAACGAAGGCCCGCGATGTCCAACAACATCTCGGTGACCTCCCGCGGCTCGGCCGACTCCGGCGCCAGACCACGCGCGGTGAACCAACCGGCGACGTTGCGCACGTCCCGCTCCAGGAACTCCGGACCACGCGGGTTCGCCACCAGGTCCACCACCTGCGGCAGGTCGATCACGACCAGCCGCCCGTCGTGCACCATCAGGTTGAACGCCGACAGGTCGCCGTGCGCCAGACCCGCGGACGCCATCACACCCAGCGCGTCCACCAACTGCCGCCACAACCCCGCCAACTCGTCCGGCTCCGGCCGCAACTGCGCCAACCGCGGCGCCGCCGCACCGTCCGTGCCGACGAACTCCAACAACAACTCGGTGCCGTCACGCTGCACCGGGTAGGGCACCGGGGCGCCCAACTGCCACAGCGTCGCCAACGCGGCGAACTCGGCCACCGCCCACCGCTCCGCGATCAGGTTGCGGCCGAACGCGCTGCGGTTCGTCATCGCGCGCATCTCCCGCGACCGCCGCATCCGACGGCCCTCGAGATAGCCCGCGTCCCGGTGGAACAGCCGGTGGTCGTTGCTCCGGTACCGCTTCGCGGCCAGCAGGCACGCCCGACCGGTGCCGGGCATCGCGCGTTCCAGCAGGTGGACGTCCGCCTCCTTGCCGGTCTTCACGATCCCCAACTCGCGGTCCACCGCGGACAGGTCCGTGACCAGCCACGACGGGTGCGGCTTCGGCCCCTGGTCGGCATCGCCCCAGGTGGACCACCGATCACCGTCCGGCGGGACGTCCGCGGCGACCGCGTCATCCCGCATCTGGGCGAGGCGGTCCTTGGCCTCTTCGGTGAGCCGGCCACGACGGCCCGGCTCGACGTCGGCGTCACGGCGCGGCTTGGCCTTCTTGGCCCGCCACCGCAGGTCGTCGGCGTGGTCGAACTCGGATTCGAAATCTGAATACTGCTCGTGCTCGCGCACTGGATGGACTCCAGGTGAAGTGGGGTGATCGCCCCCACCCGGCGCGGTGTGGTCCTTCGCGCGGGTTCGCGTCAGGCGAGAGGGGCGAGCGGACGGGTCGGTGCCACGTCCCGGACAGCTGTCGCCATCTGGCACCTCCTCGACTCCCGCCGTGGTCTGCCACCACCGGCGCTCTGCGCGTTCGGACACAGGCTGCCCGGCCTCCCGGCACGGGGGCAACCGATTTATCGGCGGCGATCTACCGGGAGTCCACGCGGTAGCCGCCGCGCTGCCCCAACCAGGCCGCGGCCAACTGGCCGATCACCAGCGAGTCGTGCCGCAGCACGCGCTCGTCGTGCCACTGCGAGGCCAGCGGCGCGGCGGCCAGCATCCGGCGGCGCGCCACCGTGCTGAACTCCACCAACGCCGCCACCGCGTCCTCGACCTCGTGCTCGGCCAACGGCTCGGGCGTCGTGTCGCCGGGCAGCGCGAGCACCGTGTCGGCGAACGTCGCCGTCGTGCCGAGATCGTGGGTGAGCTGGTGTTCCACCGACTCCGCGTTCATCTGCCGCCGCCGCCACGTCAGGTCCACCGAAGCCAGGCGCAGACCCAGCAGACGGGCCAGGCACAGTCCCGACCACACCCGCTTCAACGCCTCCGGCGCGTCCAGCGCGTCGGTCTGGAGGTCTTCGGTGATCCCGCCGAGCAGAGCGGGGGTGACCGGTTCGGCGGGTGTGTCGCCAGGTGTGTCGAGGCTCACCCGGTCATTCTGGCATTACCGTCACGACAGGTGACAAATCACTGCGCTGAGTCACGCGTTTGGCGGCTGCCGGTGTGAGAACGACCGTCGGTAGTCCATAGGTGGCACGCCCACCGCCGACGTGAAGTGGTGACGCAGCAAGGCGGCCGTGCCGAAACCGGAGCGGTGCGCGACGTCCTCCACGGTGAGCTGCGTCTCCTCCAGGAGCTGGCGGGCGCGCAGCACCCGTTGGGTGGTGAGCCAGCGGTGCGGGGTCGTGCCGGTCTCGGCCGCGAACCGGCGGGCGAAGGTCCGTTCCGACATGTTCGCCTGCTCGGCCAGGCTCGCGACGGTGTGCTCCTCGTCCAGTCGGTCCTGCAGCCACGCCAGCAGCGGCTGGAGGCTGTCGCCCTGGTGCTGCGGGGTCGGCAGCTCGACGAACTGGCGCTGACCGCCGTCGCGTTGCGGGGCGACGACCATGCGGCGCGCGATGGTCGCCGTGGTGACCGCGCCGAGTTCACGGCGGACCACGTGCAGGCACGCGTCGATGCCCGCCGCCGTGCCCGCACTCGTGACGATGTCGCCCTCGTCCACGAACAGGACGTCCGGGTCGATCTTGGCGTTGGGGAAGCGCTCGGTGAACTCGGCGACGTGGCGCCAGTGGGTGGTGCAGCGGCGGTCGTCCAACAGGCCCGCCGCGCCCAGGATGAACGCGCCGCTGCAGACGGAGAGCAGCGTGCTGCCGCGTTCGTGGGCGTTGCGGAGGGCTTCGATGACGAGCGGTGGGTACTCGTCGCGGATCTTCGCGGCCGGGACGGCGACCAGGTCGGCCTGTTCGAGCGCGTCGAGGCCGTGGTCGGGGGTGAGCGACGCGCCGACGCCGGTGCGGATCGGTTCGCCGGGGCGCTCGCCGCAGACCCGGAAGTCGAACGGCGGGACGCCCTCCTCGGTGCGGTCGATGCCGAAGACCTCGCAGATCACGCCGAACTCGAACGGCGCCAGGCCGTCGATGACCACGGCGGCAACGGTGCGGAGCATGTGGTCATCGTACTTGGCTGGATTTTGATGCACAACGGCATGACTGCCAATTGTGGCGGTTTCTTGTGCACCGCACAGTTAGCGCCATGACTGCGATCCTGTTCGCCCTGACCGTCGTCGCACTCGTCGTCTACGGCCTGGAGCGCAACCACCAACGCCAGATCCGCCTGGGTTCCCGCCTCGCCGGCAGCACCGACGTGGACGACCGAGACCTGCCCCGCGTGCAGCGCGAACTGCACGCCACCGCAGTGCACTCCACCCCGCCCCGTGCCGTCCCCCGCCTGACGATCAGCTCAGTCCACCCGGTCTAGACCACACGCACCGGACCTGATCACCCGCCACCCGCCCCGATCACCCGTCACCGGACCTGATCATGCGTCAACGATCAGATCAGCGGCACGCACCCCAGTGGGTTCGATCCGCAACCCGGCCTTCACCGCAACCCGGATCAACCCCTTGAGATCGCCCGGCTCCGACCGCGACTTGACGATCGCCTGGGCAAGCCTGCCCTTGTGCGCCTTGTTGAAGTGGCTGACCGCATTGCGGCGCCCCTTCGCATCCTCGGTGACAACGCGAACCACCACCGCGTCGGGGATGCGCGCGAGCGAGTTGTACGGACTGGACCGCAGGTCCACGACGAACTCGTCAGCCGACGCCAGAACCGGCTCCAACACCGGCCGCCACAAGCCGCCGAGCGGCCCGACGGACGGCACCACGCTGCCCCCGGACAGCCGGTAAGCCGGAATCGGGTCGCCGCCACCGACGACCCCGAACAGCGCCGACGCCACCGAGAGTCGAGCGAAGGCACGCGCTCTCTCGGCCTTGGTGAACGCCCCGAGGTCGAGCGCGTCGTAGAGCACCCCGGTGTACCGCGCGAGGGCGGGCAACGTGGGGGAGCGGCGGAGCTCGGCGTTCCGCTCCACCTCACCGGCCTGGCGCTCGGACAGGCCGAGCGCGGCGAGGCTGGCGGGGACGTCGGCGGCGAGGTCGACCAGGGCGTCGACCAGCTTGCCCCGCACCGGGGTGAGCTCCGGGTGCGAGAGCTGGTCGAGGTCGAGCGGGGCGCCGGAGCCGCCGAGGGCCTTGGTCTCCGACGGGGGGAGCAGTACCAACACGACGGGGAAGCCTATGCGCTCCCGCGCCCCGGCTCTGCCACCTGCTCGTCGGCGTCACCTGCTCGTCGTGCTCGTCGGCTCCCGGCTTCGTCACCTCGCCCGTCCGGCTCCGTCACGCGCTCGTCGGCTCCGCCACTCCCTCCGTCAGCCCTGTGTCGCGTCCGTTGTCCCTGGTTATCCCTGTCGCGCTCCTGTTGTTCGTCGGCCTGCGCCTACCCCTGCCCTCCGCCCCTGCCCTCCGCCAAGCCCTGTCGTGGTCGCCAGCCATGGCGTGGTGCGCTCGTTCCTTGCCACGATGCCCCGCCGCGCCGTGCCGCCTCCTTCTTTCCCGGCAACGAAATTGGAGGTCGGAAAAGTGCCCGTTTGCGGCCGGTTAGCTCGTTAGGGTGATCTTGGGGACGTGGGTCGGCGGCTGCTCCGCCGCTGGTCAGCCCATTTGGCCGATGCAGAACTGGTTGCCGTCCGGGTCGGCGAGCACGGTCCACGTCAGGCCTGGGACGGTGTGCTCGGCCACCTCCGTCGCACCGAGGCCGACCAGTCTCGCCACCTCGGCGACGCGGTCCTCCACGTGCGAGTCGAAGTGCACCCGGTTCTTCCCCGGCGTCGGCTCGTCCACCCTCTGTAACCCCATTTGCAACCCGCCGTCACCGCCGACCGGCTCGAGGATCAGGAACTCGCCCCAGTCGTGCTGGATCGACGTGCCCAGCGCCTTCGTCCAGAAATCCGCCAAGCGGTGCGGGTCCGTCGTGTCGATGGTGATCATGCCGATGGTGATGGTCATGCCGGGGCACGCTAGACCCGACCACCGACAATTCCCGCTGCCGACGCGATGACGTGCGACAACGCCTCCGGTTGGGACAGGAACGGGTGGTGCCCCGACGCCTCCGTGATCACCATTCCGCCGTACGAGTGCCCGACCAGCACCGCAGGCACGGACACGGCCTCCACCACCGCCGACACGTCGGCCCGCAGGTCACCCCGTCACCGCAACTGGGCAACTCCACCGCCACCGACCGCAACCCCGATGCCTCCAGCGGCGCGACCATCCGGTGCCACCACCACGCCGCGTCCTGCACGCACGACCCGTGCACGAAAACCATGTCCATGAACGTCGGGTCACCACCTGCGCGGAAAGGAAGCTCGTTGTTCGCGTCGCGCGGAACCGTCAAGGGCACCCGACGGGGAGCCAGGCGTAACCCGTTGGAACTGATCAGACCCGGTTCACTACCCTTTCTCGGACAACCCGCGCCACGAGGAGCACCCACCGTGATCACGAGGATGTCGTCGCTGTTCCTGCGCACCCTGCGCGAGGACCCGGCCGACGCCGAAGTACCCAGCCACAAGCTGCTGGTCCGCGCCGGCTACGTGCGCCGCGTCGCGCCGGGCGGTTACTCGTGGCTGCCGCTGGGTCTGCGGGTGCTGCGCAACATCGAGCAGGTCGTGCGCGAGGAGATGGACGCCTTCGGCGCGCAGGAGATCCAGTTCCCCGCGCTGCTGCCGAAGGAGCCCTACGAGGCGACGAACCGGTGGACCGAGTACGGCCCCAACATCTTCCGCCTCAAGGACCGCAAGGGCGCCGACTACCTGCTCGGCCCCACCCACGAGGAGCTGTTCGCGCTCACCGTGAAGGGCGAGTACTCCTCCTACAAGGACTACCCGGTCACGCTCTACCAGATCCAGACCAAGTACCGGGACGAGGCGCGTCCCCGCGCGGGCATCCTGCGCGGTCGCGAGTTCGTCATGAAGGACTCCTACTCCTTCGACCTCACCGACGAGGGCCTCGCCCACTCCTACCAGCAGCACCGCGACGCCTACATCCGCATCTTCGACCGGCTGGGCATGGAGTACGTGATCGTGTCCGCCACGTCGGGCGCGATGGGCGGCTCGGCGTCGGAGGAGTTCCTGGCGGTCGCGCCGACCGGTGAGGACACCTTCGTCCGCAGCACGGAGTCCGGCTACGCGGCGAACGTGGAGGCGGTCACCACGCCCGCGCCCGCCGAGCAGGACCCGGCGGCGAAGCCCGAGGCGCAGGTGCACCACACGCCGAACACGCCGACCATCGAGTCCCTGGTCGCCTTCCTGAACGCCAACACGGACCGCACCTTCACCGCCGCGGACACCCTGAAGAACGTCCTGGTGAAGACGAAGAAGCCCGGCGACAAGGACTGGGCGCTGCTGGCCATCGGCCTGCCCGGTGACCGCGAGGTCGACCTGAAGCGCCTGGAGGCGGCGGTCGAGCCGGCCGAGGTGGCGATGCTGGAGGAGGCGGACTTCGCCCGCAACTCCTTCCTGGTGAAGGGCTACATCGGCCCGGCGGCGCTGCAGGCCAACGGCGTCACGTACCTGACCGACCCGCGCGTGGTGCGCGGCACGGCGTGGGTGACCGGCGCGGACAAGGCCGACCACCACGTGGTGGACCTGGTCGTCGGCCGCGACTTCACCCCCGACGGCACGATCGACGTGGCCGAGGTCCGCGAGGGCGACCCGTCGCCCGACGGCAAGGGCGTGCTGGTGGCCGCGCGCGGTATCGAGATCGGGCACATCTTCCAGTTGGGCCGCAAGTACGCGGACGCGTTCTCGCTGGACGCGCTGGGCCCGGACAGCAAGCCCATCCGGATCACCATGGGCTCGTACGGCATCGGCGTGTCCCGCCTGGTGGCCGCGATCGCCGAGCAGAGCCACGACGACCGCGGCCTGATCTGGCCCCGCAACGTGGCGCCCGCCGACGTGCACGTGGTCGTCGCGGGCAAGGACGAGACGCTGCTCGCGGGCGGGGAGATGCTGGCGGGCGAGCTGTCCGCGGCGGGCCTGAAGGTGCTGCTGGACGACCGCAAGGCGAGCCCCGGCGTGAAGTTCGCCGACGCCGAGCTGATCGGCGTGCCGACGATCCTGGTGGTGGGTCGCGGCCTGGTGAACGGCATGGTCGAGGTCAAGGACCGCCGCACGGGCGAGCGCGAAGAGGTGCCGGTCGACAACGCCGTCCAGCACCTGCTCGACGTCGTCCGCGGCTGAGCCTCGCCGGTCGGGGGCGGACCGCAGAACCGCGTTCCGCCCCCGCCGTCCGGCCCTAGCTGTGGTCGAGCACGGCGGCCAGCACGGCCGACGTGTCGGACAGGTCGCTCAGCACGATGTGCGCGCCGGCTTCCCGCAGTTCCGCGACGCTGCTGCGGCCGGTCGCCACGCCGATGGCGACGGCCCCGTGGTGCAGTGCGGCGTCCACGTCGTGCGGTGTGTCGCCGATGACCACGGACCGGAACTCGCGGGTGTGCTTGGCCGATGCCAGCCGCACCGCCTCCAGCACCAGCTCGGGCCGGTGTTCGGACACCGAGCCGTAGCCGCCGATCTCGAAGTCGACGTGCCCGTCCAGCCCGAACGCGGCCAGCTTGAACCGGGCGATCTCCACCAGGTTCCCGGTCACGACCGACTGCACGACGTTCTCCCGCGCCGCCAACGCCTCCAGTGCCGCCGAAGCGCCGGGCAGCGCGTGCCCCCGTGACGGCAGCAGCGCGCGTTCCCGCGTGGCCACGTCGATCAGCTCCGCGTGCAGCCGCGCCACCAGTTCCTCGGTGGGCTCCAGGTCGTGCGACGCCAGCAGCTCCAGCGTGATCGCGCGCTCCGTGCGGCCCGGAAAACTGGGCGTGTGCACGAGGTCCAGGCCCGCCGCCGCGCGCAACGCGGTGCGGTACCACTCGTGCCCCAGACCCCTCGCGTCGATCAACGTGAGGTCGATGTCCCACAGCACCAACGTGTTCACGACGGCCGCACGCTTTCCAGGATGCGCTTCACGTCGTCGTCCGACGGGCCCTCGGCCACGTGCGGCCCGCCCTCGGCGACGTTCAGCACGAAGACCGACACCTTGGACCCTTTCCGCATCGCCACCGCGCTGACCGTGGCCTTGGGCGCGTAGCAGGCGCTCGTGGACTTCGGCGTCACCTCGACGCTGACCCGGACCTCGCCGCCGTCCCCGGACTCGACGCGCGGCTCGGCGATCTCGGGCGGCGCGTCGTTGACGGTGTACCCGCCGCCGGCGATCCGGTTCACCAGCTCGGTGGCGACCTTCTCCGGGTCGTCGTCGGTGACGGACCCGGACATCGCCTGCGCCTGGATCATGCTGCGCCCCTGGCACTGGAACGGCCGGGACACGTACGACGTGGTCAGCGTGACCCGCCCGGACCCGCCGCCGCCGGTGGACTCCCACGACGGCGGCACCTCGTAGGCCAGGCCCGCCTGCAGGTCCTTCACCGGCAGCCAGTCCTCCTCGGGTGCGGCCGACGTGGTCGACGCAGACCCGGACGACGTGGGCGAGGCCTGGTCGTCCCCGGACTTCAGCAGCACGAGGGCCGTCACGCCGCCGCCGATGACGAGCACGGCGACCACGGCCAGCGCGATCCACAACGGCGCGCGGCTCGGTCGTTTCGGCGGTCGCTGCTGGTAGACGCCCAGCCCGGTGTAGCTCACGGGCTCAGCGGCTTGACGGAGTCGACCATCCCCTGGAGGTCGGCCTCCGTCGGCGGCTTGGGGTCGGCCGGACCGCCTTCGAGGTCGCCGTTGGCCATGAACACGTGGAAGCCCTTGTCGCCCCTCAGCACCAGGACCTTCACCATTCCCCTGGTGGCCAGGCACTCGTTGCCCGAGGTGGTGATCGTGGCGTCGACCTGCACGCCTTCGATATCGCCCGCGGTGCTGGGCAGCGTCACCCGCTTGGGCTCGCCGAGCTTGACCTCGAACTTCGGCGCGGACTTGTAGTACTGGGTGGCGAGCTTGTCGGCGAAGTCCTTGGCGACCGCGGTCAGATCGGTCTGCGGGACCACGACACCGCCCGCGCCGCCGCGGTTGTAGCCCGCGTCGCCGCAGTCGTAGGCGCCGACGACGGTGAGGCCGGTGAGCTTCACGTCCTTCATCGCGTCGACCGGTGCGCTGTTGGGCAGGGGCGTCCAGCCCTTGGGCACGTCGTAGCTGTACGACAGGGCCGGGACGGGCAGGCAGTTCCAGCCGGACTTGACGGGCTCGCAGGTGGTGCCCGGGTCGCTCGGCGTCGACTCGGAGGTGCTGGAGGCCGTCGTCGTGGGCGCGCTGCTGGAGGTGTTCTGGGCGACCGGCTGCGAGTCGTCCGGCCGGGTCAGCGCGAACGCGGTCACGCCGCCGCCGACGAGCACCACCACGACCGCGCCGATCGCGAGCCACAGCTTGGTCTTGTCCTTCTTGGGCGGGGGCTCGTCACCGCCGGAGAACACGCCGAGGCCGCCGTACGAGCCGGCGTATCCCTGCTGTTGGTAGCCCTGCGGTTGAAAGCCCTGCTGGGCGTGGCCGTGGTCCTGCGGGCCCCAGTCGCCCTGGCCGGGCTGGCCGCCCCAGCCGGACTGCCCGTCACCTGGGTAAGTCACGGGCCAAACCGTACCGTGTCCGATTGCGCCGCCTCCGGCGTCGCGGGCGAGGTCGCCTGGAGGTCGACCTCGCGGGGTGGCCGGCCTCTACCCGTTCCTGCTGCCCGGGAAGGCGCTACCCGGCGAGGAAGGTCAGCCGGACCTTGCGGACGGGGTTGTCGACGTTGGTGTCCACCAGGCAGACCGACTGCCAGGTGCCCAGCGCCAGCACACCGCCTAGCACCGGGATCGTCGCGTAGGGCGGCACCAGCGCGGGGAGCACGTGGTCACGGCCGTGACCGGGCGTCCCGTGCCTGTGCCGCCACCGGTTGTCGGCGGGCAGCAGCTGGCGCAGCGCGGCCAGCAGGTCGTCGTCGCTGCCCGCGCCGGTCTCCAGCACCGCCAGCCCGGCGGTGGCGTGCGGCACCCAGACGTTCAGCAGGCCGTCGCCGTCCACGCCGGTCAGGAAGTCCTCGCAGGCCCGCGTGATGTCGAGGACGACCTCGGTGGTGCCGGTGCGGATCTCGATCTCTTCGCTGCGCATGACCACAGAGCTTACGAACGGCGCCCGGCGCCCACGCGAAATCGCCGTGCGACTCCGTGCCCCGATCAGGCAAGATGCCGATCGTGATCCACACCGCGATCGTCACCGGGGCCAACCAGGGCATCGGCGCCGCGACCGCCAAGGCCCTCGCCGCCCAGGGCGTCAACGTCCTCATCACCTTCCTGTGCTTCGCGCCCGCGCCGGACCCGAGCACGCCGCCGGAGTACTTCACCGCCCGCGAGTCGGGCGCGGACGACGTGGTCGCCGCCATCACCGAGGCGGGCGGCAAGGCGCACGCCATCGAGGTCGACCTCACCGACCCGATGGCGCCCGCCCTGCTGTTCGACACCGCCGAGCGGGTCTTCGGACCGGTGGACATCCTGGTCAACAACGCCTCCAGCTGGGTGCAGGACACGTTCCTGGCCGCCGAGTCCGACCAGTTCGGCCGGGTGCTGCGGGCGGTCACGCCGCAGACGTTCGACGCGCAGTTCGCGGTGGACGCGCGGGCGGGCGCGCTGCTGATCGCGGAGTTCGCCCGGCGGCACATCGCGCGCGGCGGCAACTGGGGCCGCATCGTCGGCCTGACCTCGGGCGGCCCGCTCGGGTTCCCCAGCGAGGTGTCCTACGGCGCGGCGAAGGCGGCGCTGGACAACTACGCCATGTCCGCGGCGGCCGAGCTGTGGCCGCACGGCATCACGTCGAACGTGGTCAAGCCCGGCGTCACGGACACCGGCTGGGTCAACGACGCGGTCCGCGCGAAGCACGACGTGTCGCAGCCGGAGGACGTGGCCGGTGTGGTGGCGTTCCTGTGTTCCGACGCGGCGGGCAAGGTCACGAAGAACGTGATCAGCCTGCACTGACATCGCCCGACCTGACATTACCCGCTGGTAACATGGGCGTCGTGAAGGCTTCCCGTCTGCGTCGCGGCTTGAACCTGTGGCCCCCGTTCCTGTTCGCGGGCATCCGCGTGGTCGAGCTGTCCGACGACTACCGCCACGTCCGGGTCCGGCTGCGGATGCGCTGGTGGAACCGCAACTACGTGGGCACCCACTTCGGCGGCTCGCTGTTCGCGATGACCGACCCGTTCTGGATGCTGCTCGTGCTGCACCACCTCGGCCGCGAGCACCTGGTGTGGGACCGGGTGGGTGAGATCGAGTTCGTGAAACCGGGTCGCGGCACCGTCTACGCCGAGTTCCGGCTGACCGACGAGCAGTTGGACGAGGTCCGCTCGCTCGTCGCGGAGGGCGGCAAGGCGCTGGTCTGGTTCTCCACCGACGTGGTGGACGAGAGCGGCGAGGTCGTCGCCCGCACCCGCAAGCAGGTCTACGCCCGGCGCAAGAACCGCGAGCACTCGACCACCTCCGGCTCCGCGACCGCCTAGCGGCCCCACCGGCGACCACCCGCCGACTATTCGGTGGACGGTCGGGGCTTCGAGGCCGTGTGATGATCCCATGCGCGCAGCCTTCGGCACGACCTTCGACGTCCCCCTCGGCTACCTGAACACCGCGGGCACCGGTGTGCCGCCATCACCCGTCGCCGCGGTCGTCGCGGACGCCGTGCGGCGGTGGTCGACCGGCGCGGACGGTTCCGGTGAGGTCGTCGCCCAGGTGGCCACGGCGCGGAACGCGTTCGGTCAGCTGGTGGGCGTGCCGGCGGAACGCGTGGCGATGGGCGCGTCGGTGTCCCAGCTCGTGTCCCTGGTGGCGGCCGGACTGCCCGCCGACGCGTCGGTGCTGGTGGCGCGCGGCGACTTCACCAGCCTGACGTTCCCGTTCGCGGCGCGGGGCCTGCGGGTCACCGAAGTCGACCTGGACGAGATCGTGTCCGCCGCCGGCGCGCACGACCTCGTCGCGGTGAGCGTGGTGCAGTCCGCGGACGGGCGGGTGGTGGACCTCGAAGGGCTGCGCGCGACCGGTGTGCCGGTGCTGCTGGACGCCTCGCAGGCCGTCGGCTGGCTGCCGTTGGAGCTGGAGTGGGCGGACTGGGTGGTGGCCGCCGGGTACAAGTTCCTGATGGCGCCGCGCGGGTGCGCGTGGTTGGCGTGCTCGCCTTCGGCCTTGGAGCGCACGGTGCCCGTGGCGGCGAACTGGTTCGGCGGGGACGACCCCTGGAGCACGGTGTACGGGCTACCGCTGCGGCTGGCGTCGGACGCGCGGCGGCTCGACCTGTCGCCGGTGTGGCTGTCCCAGTTCGGCGCGGCGGCGTCGCTGCCCTACCTGGCGTCGCTCGACCTGGCGGCCGTCCGCGACCACAACGTGGCGCTGGCCGACGCCGTGCTGACCGGTCTCGGGCTGCCCGCGCGCGGGTCGGCGATCGTGTCGCTCGACCTGCCGTCGGCGGGGGAACGGCTGGCGGCCGCGGGAGTGCGGTCCAGCATGCGCGCCGGACGGGTGCGGCTCGCGTTTCACCTGTACAACACGGTGGAGGATGTCGATCTCGTGCTCAAAGCGCTCAGCTGACTCTCGTCCGTTACCGTGGGTCTTTGTGTCGGTCCCTCCCGAATCACCAGAAGAGGTGACGCAGCGGATACCTCCCATCCGGCCGTCGGACACCGCGCCGCTGTGGCGGTCGGAGATCGGCCAGTTGGACTCGCTGCTGAACTCGCCGCCGCCGCCTCGGCCGTCCCGGCCACCCGCGGCGGCGCTGTCGCGTCGCGGGACGCTGCTCAAGGGCCTCGGGCTGCTCGGCGTGGCCGTGGTGTCCGGGCTGGTGTGGCTGGTGGTGATGCCGAAGGGCGAACCGTCCGGCACACCTGTCACTACGTCCGCGCCGCCCGGTGAGTTCACCTTCGCCAAATCCCCGGACGTGCCGGAGCCGCTGAAGGACAGCAACTGCGCGCCGCACGCGTACGGGCAGACCAAGGTGTTCCTGACCGAGACGCCGTGCCAGCAGCTCACCCGCGGCCTGTACACGACCACCACCCCGGACGGGTTGACGGTCTACACGTCGGTGTCGGTGGTGCGGATGAAGACCGTCGCGGACGCCGCCAAGCTGAAGGACCTGACCAGCCGCGACGGCACCGGCAACGTCAACGACCTGGTCAAGGACGGCGCGGTGCGGGTGCCGAACCTGACCACGCTGGCCAACGGCGGTTTCGCGGCGCAGCAGCAGGAGCGCGACGTGATCATCATCGAGTCGGACTCGGTGAAGCACGGCCCCGACGAGGCCTCGCACAACCGCCTGATGAAGCGGATCAGCAACGACGCCTTCCGCCTGGCCGCCGACCTGGACTCCTGACCACCACCGGTTCCTGACCGCCACCGGCTCGCGACCGACCCCACCGGCTCACGACCGAGCGCCGCCGAGTTGTCCACAGCCCGGCTTGCGGTGCGCGAAATCGTCGGTCCCCGCCGGCAGAATCAAGACAGGGGTCCCCTGGCGGGGACCCCTGCGGAGCGTCAGCCCACCCCGGCGCCCGGGAACGTGATCGACGCCGGCGTCAACCCGGCCACCTTGCGCCACCGCGTCGCGCGCACCGCCGACACGGTCAACGCGTCCAGCGCCGACTGCCGCAGCGCCCCGTCCTCGGTCCGCTCCAACACCCCGCGCCACGCCACGCACGAGTCCGTCTCCACCGCGATCAACGCCGCGATCGCCGACGCCGCGCTGTCCACCGGCTGCGGCGGCAGGTAGGCGGCCGCCGGGGGTCTCGGGGTGGCTCCGGCGTCACGCAACCACCGCTCCGTCACGTCCCGCCGCGCCCGGTGCGCGTTCGCGCCGTCCGCCACCGCCGCCGCCTGCTGCGGGACCGTGATGAACGCGCTGACCAGCCCGTACGTCCACACCGCCGCGTGCTCGGCACTCAACGCGTCCTGCACCGCGTCCACGCTCACGACAACGCCTCCACCAGGCTCGCGCACCCGGCCGCCACCGAGGCGACCAACCCCACCCGGTACGTCTGCACCGACGCCACCAGGGCACCCGCCTGCTTCTGCGCCGCCTGCAACGCCGGCACCAACGCCTCCCGCGACGCGCCCGCCGGCGGCGGCACCGAAGCCGACGTCGTCGGCGGCACCGACGACCCAGGCACCCGCGGCGTCGCCCGGTCCACCTCGGCCTGCAGCCGCGCGGCGTGCTCGGTCCGCGCGGCGGCCGTCTCGGGCGCGCCGACCGCCGTGGCCAGCGCGGCGTCCGACAGCGCCGCCTTCACCAGCTCCGCCAGCGGGTCCGGGGGCGGTGGAGGGGGTGGGGGTGTGGTGCACGCGACTGCCAACGGTGCCGTGGCCGCCGCCAGCAGCACTCCGCGCCTGCTGAACGCCGTTCTACCGATCACGTGTACCGATCCTGCCAGAGCCGCCGCCTTCGCCCGTGGCACGTGGGAGGTCGCCGAACGAGATAGTCTGGGCGACCACGGCCGGCGAAGTGCAGCGTCGGCCGGGGTTGCCGTGCCCTCTGCACTCGAACAGAACATGGAGTCACCACGTGTCCAGCCCGCCGCGCGGAGAACTCGCCGCGCAGCTAGCACCCGTCGTGCGGGAGGCGGTCGAGGCCATCGGCTTCGACCTCGAACTGCTCGACGTGAACCAGGCTGGGCGTCGCAGGCTGGTCAAGGTGGTCGTCGACGGTGACGAGGGGATCGGGCTGGACGAGGTGGCGCAGGCCAGTCGCGCCGTGTCCGCCGCCCTCGACGCCCACGAGCACCTGATCGCGGGGCCGTACACGCTCGAGGTCACCTCGCCCGGCGCGGACCGCCCGCTCACCAAGCCGCGCCACTGGAAGCGCAACCGGCTGCGCCTGGTGAAGGTCAAGCAGCCGGACCAGGTCGAGTGGTTCGGCCGGGTCGGCGATGCCGACGACACCGGCGTCGTGCTGCTGGTCAAGGGCGAGCTGCGCCGCGTCGAGTACAAGACGATCGAGCGCGCCGTCGTCGAAGTCGAGTTCAAGCAGCCGCCGGTCGAAGAGCTCGCGCTCCTCGAAGGCAAGCACCTGAAGGAGGAGTCGGAGTGAACGTCGACATCGCCGCTCTCAGGGCGATCGAACGGGACAAGGACATCCCCTTCGACACGGTTCTCGAAGCCATCGAGACCGCCCTGCTGACCGCCTACAAGCACACCGAGGGCCACCACTCGCACTCGCGGGTGGAGATCGACCGCAAGACCGGCATGGTGCGCGTGCTCGCGCAGGAGCTGAACCCCGACGGCACGGTGGCCGAGGAGTGGGACGACACCCCCGAGGGGTTCGGCCGCATCGCCGCCACCACCGCCCGCCAGGTCATCCTGCAACGCCTGCGCGACGCCGAGCACGAGCGCACGTTCGGCGAGTTCTCCGCCAAGGAGGGCGAGATCATCGGCGGTGTCGTGCAGCGCGACGCCCGCGCGAACGCCCGCGGCATGGTCGTCGTGCAGATAGGGGACACCGAGGGCGTGCTGCCGCCCGCCGAGCAGGTGCCCGGCGAGTCCTACGAGCACGGCTCGCGGCTCAAGTGCTACGTCGTGGGCGTGTCCCGCGGCACCCGCGGCCCGCAGATCACGTTGTCGCGCACGCACCCGAACCTGGTCCGCCGGCTGTTCGCGCTCGAGGTGCCCGAGATCGCCGACGGCACCGTGGAGATCCCCGCGGTGGCACGTGAGGCAGGTCACCGTTCGAAGATCGCGGTCCGCACCACGGTGCCCGGCGTCAACGCCAAGGGCGCGTGCATCGGACCGATGGGCGCCCGGGTGCGCAACGTCATGAGCGAGCTGGCCGGCGAGAAGATCGACATCATCGACCACTCGGACGACCCGGCCACGTTCGTCGGGAATGCCTTGTCACCGGCGAAGGTTGTATCGGTGCGGGTGCTCGACGAGCGCGCCAAGACCGCACGTGTCGTGGTGCCGGACTTCCAGCTCTCCCTCGCCATCGGCAAGGAGGGCCAGAACGCCCGGCTGGCCGCCCGGCTGACCGGTTGGCGCATCGACATCCGCAGTGATGCGGAGGCCGGCGGGTCCGCGCCGGCGGGCGCATCGGCATCCGGTTCGGCTGAATAGGCAATAGGGGATAGACTTCTCAGTGGTTCAACGTCGGGGATCGGATCTCAAGCACATCGGCCCGGTTCGTACGTGCATAGGATGCCGCGCTCGGACGTTGCCCTCCGAGCTGCTGCGCGTGGTGGTCGTGGACGGGACTGTGGTCCCGGACACACGTCGACGGTTGCCCGGTAGGGGAGCATGGCTGCACCCCGATCCGGACTGCCTCCGCAACGCCGAGAAGCGACGGGCGTTCCCCAGGGCCTTCAGGGTCCAGGGGGCGCTCGACGTGGAACGCGTGCGCGGTCATCTCGAGCAGTGTGGGCAGGAGGTCGCGGGATCGCCCCGTGACCAGCAGGAAGCAAGGAAGCAGGTCGACCCGTCATGAGTCAGCCGTGAAGCTGAAGACATGAACGCGCGACGTTAAGACGAGGTCGACGGGACTTGCCCGCCGGCCTCCCTCACAGAGGAGTGCAGTGGCAGGTAAGGCCCGCGTGCACGAGCTCGCCAAAGAGCTCGGTGTCACGAGTAAAGAACTACTGACCAAGCTCGCCGATCAGGGCGAGTACGTGAAGTCCGCGTCCAGCACCGTCGAGGCCCCGGTGGCCCGGCGGCTTCGTGACGCCTACGCCAAGAACGACGGCAAGTCCAAGCCGGCCGGCGCCCGCCCGGCGCCGCCGAAGCCGGCCCAGTCCGCCCAGTCCGGCGAGACCAAGAGCGACACGACCCCGCGTCCGCCGGCACCCGCCGGCAAGCCCGGTCCGCGTCCCGTGCCCGGTCCCAAGCCGATGGCCCCGAAGCCGGTGGCGAAGCCCGCCGCGCCTGCTCCCGCAGCTCCGGCCCCCGCGCCGCAGCAGCAGCCCCAGGCTCCCGCTCCGGCCGCTCCGGCTCCGGCTGCCGCACAGGCACCCGCTCCGGCCGCCGCGCCGCAGCAGCAGCCCCAGCAGGCGCCTCAGCAGACGCCGCGGACCAGTGGCCCCGGCCCGCGTCCCGGCCCCCGCGCACCGCAGCAGCAGCCCGCGGCCGCGCAGAACACCCCCCCGTCCGTGGTCCCGCCGCGCCCGCAGTCTCCCAAGCCTGCCGGTCCGCGGCCCCCGCGTCCGGGCAACAACCCCTTCGGTGTCGGCGGTGGCGCTCCCGCGCCGCGTCCGCAGGCCCCGCGTCCGGCCGCGCCCGGTGGCGGCGAGCGGCCGTCCGGCCCCAAGCCCGGTGACTCGCGTCCGGCCGGTCCCCGTCCGGGTGGCTCCGGCGGCGGTCCCGGCGGTCCGCGTCCGAACCCCGGTAACATGCCGCCTCGGCCGAACCCGGGCATGATGCCCGGTCGTCCGGCGCCCCGCCCCGGTGGCGGTGGTGGCGGCGGCGGTCGTGGCCCCGGCGGTCCCGGTGGTGGCGGCGGTGGCCGTGGCCCCGGTGGCGGCGGCGGTGGCGGTCGTCCCGGTGGTGGCGGTGGCGGTGGCGGCGGCTTCCGTCCCGGTGGCGGCGGTGGCGGTGGCGCCGGTGGCGGCTTCCGTCCTGGTGGTGGCGGTGGCGGTGGCGGTGGCTTCCGTCCCGGTGGCGCCGGTGGCGGCGGCGGTGGCGCACCGGCCGGTGGTGGCGGCGGTTTCCGCGGTCGTCCCGGTGGTGGCGGTCCCGGTGGACGCGGCGGTGCCGCGGGCGCCTTCGGCCGTCCCGGTGGTCCGGCGCGTCGTGGCCGCAAGTCGAAGCGGCAGAAGCGCCAGGAGTACATGGACAACATGCAGGCGCCGTCGGTCGGTGGCGTCCGCCTGCCCAAGGGCAACGGCGAGTCGATCCGCCTGCCGCGTGGCGCTTCGCTGACCGACTTCGCCGACAAGATCAACGCCAACCCGGCTTCGCTGGTGCAGGTGCTGTTCCACCTCGGCGAGATGGTCACCGCGACGCAGTCGGTGTCCGACGAGATCCTGGAGCTCCTGGGCTCCGAGATGAACTACAACGTGCAGGTCGTGTCCCCCGAGGAGGAGGACCGCGAGCTGCTGGAGACGTTCGACATCACCTACGGCGACGACGCCGGCGGCGAGGACGACCTCCAGATCCGGCCGCCGGTCGTGACCGTCATGGGTCACGTCGACCACGGTAAGACGCGCCTGTTGGACACCATCCGCAAGGCGAAGGTCGCCGAGGGCGAGGCGGGTGGCATCACCCAGCACATCGGCGCCTACCAGGTGCGCACGGAGCTCGAGGGCAACGAGCGCCTGATCACGTTCATCGACACCCCGGGTCACGAGGCGTTCACCGCCATGCGTGCGCGTGGTGCGAACTCGACCGACATCGCGGTCATCGTGGTGGCGGCCGACGACGGCGTGATGCCGCAGACGGTGGAGGCGATCAACCACGCCCAGGCGGCCAACGCGCCGATCGTGGTCGCGGTCAACAAGATCGACAAGGAGGGGGCCAACCCCGCCAAGATCCGCCAGCAGCTCACCGAGTACGGGCTGGTCGCCGAGGAGTATGGCGGCGACACGATGTTCGTCGACATCTCGGCGAAGCAGGGCATCAACATCGACGGCCTGCTGGAAGCGATCCTGCTGACCGCCGACGCGTCGCTCGACCTGCGGGCCAACCCGGAGATGGAGGCGCAGGGCGTCGCCATCGAGGCGCACCTCGACCGCGGTCGCGGTCCGGTGGCCACGGTGCTGGTGCAGCGCGGTTCGCTCCGCGTGGGTGACTCGATCGTGGCGGGCGCCGCCTACGGTCGCGTGCGCCGCATGGTCGACGAGCACGGTGTCGACGTCACGGTGGCGACGCCGTCGCGTCCGGTGCAGGTCATCGGCCTCACCTCGGTGCCAGGCGCGGGCGACACGTTCCTCGTGGTCGAGGAGGACCGGGTGGCCCGGCAGATCGCCGAGCGCCGCCAGGCCCGCAACCGCAACGCGATGAACGCCGCGAAGCGCAAGCGCGTCAGCCTGGAAGACCTGGACGCCGCGCTGAAGGAGACGAGCGCTCTCACCCTGATCATCAAGGGCGACAACTCGGGTACCGTCGAGGCCCTCGAGGACGCGCTCATGAAGATCGAGGTCGGCGACGACGTCGAGCTGCGGGTCATCCACCGCGGTGTCGGTGGCATCACCGAAGGCGACATCAACCTCGCCGTCGCGGGTAGCGCCATCGTCCTGGGCTTCAACGTCCGGGCCGAGGGCAAGGCCACCGAACTCGCCAACCGCGAGGGCGTGGACGTCCGCTACTACACGGTGATCTACCAGGCGATCGACGAGATCGAGCAGGCCCTGAAGGGCATGCTCAAGCCGGAGTACGAAGAGGTCCAGCTGGGCCGCGCGGAGGTCCGCGAGGTCTTCAAGTCCTCCAAGGTCGGCACGATCGCGGGTTGCCTCGTGATGTCGGGCGAGATCCGCCGCAACGCGCGGGCCCGCCTGCTGCGCGACAACAACGTCATCCAGGAGAACCTGCCGATCAGCTCGCTGCGGCGGTTCAAGGAAGACGCGACCGAGGTCCGCGAGGGCTTCGAGTGCGGTCTGACGCTCGGCAACTACAGCGATCTGAAGGTCGGCGACATGATCGAGACGTTCGAGATGCGCGAGAAGCCGCGCGCCTGATCGTCTTCAGCCGGGTGCGGGGCCGTCGGAACCGGCGGCCCCGCACCCTTGAACACCTGGTGATCATCTGTGTTCGTAGGTGCGCTCGAGTTGGACGTGCTGCTCGGTGACGTCCACTCGTTGAAGCAGAAGCGGTCCGTGGTCAAGCCCGTCGTGGCGGAGCTGCGCCGCAGGTTCGAGGTGTCGGTCGCCGAGGCGGGCCACCTGGACCTGCACCGACGCGCGCTGATCGGAGTGGCGGCCGTCGCCGCCGACGCCGAGCATGTGAGGGACGTCATGGTCGCGTGCGAGCGACTGGTGGCCGGGCGCCCCGAACTGGAACTTCTCTCCGCCCGCCACAGGCTCGTCGGGCCGGAGGACGACTAGCAACCGTCGCCGACGAGGCGACGAATCGGACGACAGGAGGGGAGCGCCGTGGCCGACCAGGCACGGGCTCGCAAGCTCGCCAAGCGGATCTCGCAGATCGTGGCTTCCGCGTTGGAGCACGAGGTGAAGGACCCCCGGCTGGCCCGCGTGACCATCACCGACACGAGGGTGACCGGCGACCTGCACGACGCCACGGTCTACTACACGGTGCTCGGCGAGAAGCTGGACTCCGAGCCGGACCTCGCGGGCGCCGCCGCGGCGCTGGAGAAGGCCAAGGGCGTGCTGCGCACGATGGTCGGCCAGCAGACCGGTGTGCGGTTCACGCCGACCCTGTCGTTCGTCACCGACACCGTGCCCGCCGAGGCGCGTCGGATGGACGAACTGCTGGCCAAGGCACGTGAGCTGGACGCCGAGGTGGCGCGCATCGCGCACGGTGCGGAGCCCGCGGGCGAACCCGACCCGTACAAGCCTCCGCGTGAGACCGAGGACGCCGACTAGCGTTCTCGTCGTGCGCAACGACCCGAGCTTGTCCGACGACCTGAGCGCCGACCTCGCCGAGGCGGCCCGCGTCCTGTCCACGGCCACCGATGTCACGCTGCTGGCCCACGTGAACCCCGACGCCGACGCGCTGGGGAGCGCGTTGGCGCTGGGCCTGGCCCTGCACCGCCGCGGTGTGGCGGTCCGGGTGTCGTTCGGCGCGCCGGACGACGTGCCGGAGACGTTGCGGAACCTGGACGTGGAGGGCCTGCTGGTGCCCGCCGCCGAGGTGCCCGCAGCGCCGCCCGTGCTGGTGGCGTTGGACACCGGCAGTGTCGGGCGGCTCGGGCCGTTGGCCGATCGGGTGTCCACCGCCGGTGTGGTCGTGGTGTTGGACCACCACGTGTCGAACCCGCGGTTCGGGCACGTGAACGTGGTCGACGACCGGGCCGAGGCGACCGCGATCGTGGTGCTGCGGCTGCTGGACGTCCTCGGCGTCGAGCTGGACGAGCCGGTGGCCCGGTGCGTCTACGCGGGTCTGGTGACGGACACCCGGTCGTTCCGGCACGCGTCGGCGTCGACGCACGAGGTGGCGGCCCGGCTGCTCGCGGCCGGGGTGGACGCCGAGGCGGTGGCCCGGCCGCTGATGGACTCTCACCCGTTCGGGTATCTCGGGATGTTGGCGAAGGTGCTGAGCCGGGCGTGCCTGGAGCGGGAGGCCGCGGGCGGGCTGGGGCTCGTGCACGCCGTCGTGACGTTGGAGGACGCCTCCGGGCTGCGGCCCGAGGAGGTGGAGAGCGTGGTCGACCTGGTGCGCACGGCGGACGAGGCCGAGGTGGCGGCGGTGCTGAAGGAACTGCGGCCGTCGACGTGGTCGGTGTCGTTGCGCGCGGTGAGCAAGGTGGACGTGCGCGAGGTGGCGCAGCTGCTCGGCGGCGGCGGCCACCGCCTGGCCGCCGGTTTCACCGCTGCCGGGTCTGCCGACCGGGTCCTGGCCGACCTGCGTGCCGCCCTCGACACCGTCGCCCGTGGCTGAACGCGATCAGGAACGGGTACCGGCGCGGCGGGTCATCGGGCTGGCCGCGCCCGCTTTGGTGGTGCTGGCGGCCGAGCCGCTGTACGTGCTGGTGGACACCGCCGTGGTCGGGCACCTCGGCGCGCTGCCGCTGGCCGGGCTGGCGTTGGGCGGCGTGCTGTTCACGCAGGTCGCCACCCAGCTGACGTTCCTGTCCTACGGCACCACCGCCCGGACCGCACGGCTGTTCGGCGCGGGTCGGCGGCCGGAGGCCGTGGAGGAGGGCGTCCAGGCGACGTGGCTCGCACTGGCCGTCGGCGCGCTGGTGATCCTGCTCGGTCAGCTGCTGGCCGGACCCGCCGCACGGCTGCTGGCCGGTGAGGGCGCGGTGGCGGACAACGCCGTCGCGTGGCTGCGGATCGCGTTGTTCGGCGCGCCGTTCGTGCTGGTCACGATGGCGGGCAACGGGTGGATGCGCGGCGTGCAGGACACCGCCCGCCCGCTGCGGTACGTGCTGGTCGGCAACGGCATCTCGGCCGTGCTGTGCCCGGTCCTGGTGCACGGCGCGCACTGGGGGCTGGAGGGCTCGGCGGTCGCGAACGTGATCGCGCAGGTGCTGTCGGCCGGGTTGTTCTTCAAGGCCCTGCGTTCGGAACGGGTCAGCCTCCGGCCGGACCGGCACCGGATGCGGGCGCAGTTGGGCCTCGGGCGTGACCTCGTGCTGCGCAGCCTCGCGTTCCAGGCGTGCTTCCTGTCCGCCGCGTCCGTCGCCGCCCGCACGTCGGTCGGTGCGCTGGGCGCGCACCAGGTCGTGTTGCAGCTGTGGACGTTCCTCGCGCTCGTGCTGGACTCGTTGGCGATCGCCGCGCAGTCGATCGTGGGCGCGGCGCTCGGCGCGCAACGGCGCGAGCAGGCACGGCGGTTCGCGTGGCAGGTCACCTTGTACGGGCTGTGGTTCGGCGTGCTGCTCGGGGTCGTGTTCGCGGCGCTGTCCGGCCCGTTGCCGCTGCTGTTCACCGACGATCGGGCGGTGCTGGACGAGATACCGCACGCCTGGTGGTTCTTCGTCGCGTTGCAGCCGGTGGCCGGGGTGGTGTTCGCGCTGGACGGCGTGCTGCTCGGCGCGGGTGACGCGAGGTTCCTGCGCACCGCCACGCTGGCGTCGGCGGCGTTCGGCTTCCTGCCGCTGGTGTGGGCGTCCTACGCGTTCGGCTGGGGGCTGGTCGGGATCTGGAGCGGGCTGTCGGCGTTCATGGTGCTGCGGCTGGTCCTGGTGCTCCTGCGGACCCGGTCGGGAGAGTGGGCGCGGGTCGGCGCGGTGTGGTGACCGTGCGCGGTGTGGTGATGAGCACCTCGGGAATCGTTAACAGTAGGCAACTGTTTCTCGATATCGGGAGTGCCGCCGCACGGAAGCCTTAGGAGACCCGCCTTGCCGGTCGATCGTGCCACCAGACAAGCGTGGCTGATCTGGTCAACCGCCGTCGTCGTCTACATCGCCGCGCTCTTCCACCGGACTTCCCTCGGTGTGGCCGGCCTGGAGGCCGGCGACCGCTTCTCCATCGGACCCGCCGCGCTCGGCACGTTCACCGTGCTCCAGATCGGCCTCTACGCGCTGATGCAGATCCCCACCGGCCTGCTGGTGGACCGCTTCGGCCCGCGCCGCGTGCTCACCGCCGCCGCCCTGCTCATGGGCACCGGCCAGGTCCTGTTCGCGATCGCCGACTCCTATCCCCTGGGCCTGGCCGCACGTGCCGTCCTCGGCATCGGCGACGCCATGACGTGGATCAGCGTGCTGCGCCTGGCCGCCGCCCACTTCCCGCCGCGCCGGTTCACGGTCGTGATGACGCTGTCCGCCGCACTGGGCGGCGCGGGCAACTTCGTGGCCACGGTGCCGTTGACGCTCCTGCTGGACAACGCCGGCTGGACGGTGACGTTCCTGATCGCGGGCCTGGCGACGGCGCTGTACGCGGGAGTGGTCGCGTGGCGGGTCCGCGAGGTGCCCGCCGGCGTGCCGCTCCCGGTGGTCGAACCCGTGCCGTTTCGCGGCCTGGGCGCCCGGGTGAAGGACGCCTGGTGCGAGCCGAGGACGCGGCTGGGGTTCTGGGTGCACTTCACGTCCATGGCTACGCCCGCGCTGCTCGGCCTGCTGTGGGGCTTCCCGTACCTGGTCGAGGCACAGGGCCTGTCGCGTCCGTCGGCGTCGGCGGTGCTGAGCACGTTGGTGCTGGTGGCGATCGTGGCCGGGCCGCTGATGGGCACGGTGATCGCGAGCCGGCCGGAGTGGCGGATGCCGATCGTCGGCTGGTACCTCGCCGCGGCCGTGCTGTGCTGGGCGGTGCTGCTCGGCTGGCCGGGCGGCGTGCTGCCGACTCCGGTGCTGTACCTGCTGTTCGCGGTGCTGGCGGTGGGCAACCCGGTGTCCGGCGTGGCGTTCGCGCTGGTGCGCGACTACAACCCGATGCACCGGGTGAGCACGGCGACCGGTGTGGCGAACGTCGGCGGGTTCGGCGCGGTCACGTTCACCGCGCTCGTCGTGGGCGTGCTGCTGGACGTGGTCGAGCCCGTGGTCGCGGCGCCGCAGGCGTACCGGATCGCGTTCCTTTCCGTGGTGGCGGTGCTGCTGGTCGGCGTGTGGCGCACGGTCGTGTGGTGGCGTCGGGCGCGCACCGCGGTGTTCGCCGCCGAGGACCGGGGCGAGGATGTGCCCGTGCAGTTGCGTCGCCGGCGTTGGGACGTCTTCGCCGAGGCCTAGGATGCTCGGTCGTGTCCGCATCTTCTGGTACCCGCTCGTCCAGGCCCGCTGTCCCGCCCGGTCTCGTCGTGATCGACAAGCCCGACGGCATGACCTCGCACGACGTGGTGGCCAAGGTCCGCCGCATCCTCGGCACCCGCAAGGTCGGGCACGCGGGCACGCTCGACCCGATGGCGACCGGCGTGCTCGTGCTCGGCATCGAGCGGGCCACGAAGCTGCTCGGCCACCTGGCGCTGGACAGCAAGGCGTACCTGTCGACGATCCGCCTCGGCACCTCCACCACGACCGACGACGCCGAGGGCGAGGTGCTGGCCGAGGTCGACGCGTCCGACGTGGACGAGGACGCGATCCGGGCCGGGGTGGCGAAGCTGACCGGCCCGATCGAGCAGGTGCCGAGCGCGGTGAGCGCGGTGAAGATCGACGGCAAGCGCGCGTACGCGCGGGTCCGGGCCGGTGAGGTCGTGGAGATCCCGGCGCGCCCGGTCACCGTGCACCGCTTCGACGTGCTGTCGATCCGCCGCGAGGACAACGCCACCGAGCTGGACGTGATGGTGGAGTGCTCGTCCGGGACGTACGTGCGCGCGCTGGCCCGCGACCTGGGCGCGGACCTCGGTGTCGGCGGCCACCTGGCGGCGCTGCGCCGCACCCGCGTCGGCCCGTTCGACCTGCGCGTGGCCAAGACCCTGGAGCAGCTGGAGAACGCGCCGGGCCTGTCCCTCGACCTCGACGCCGCCGTGTCGACCGCGTTCCCGCGCCGCGAGATCGCGCCACGCGAGGCGGTCGCCCTGTCGCACGGCCAACGCCTGGCCGCCGGCGGGCTGGACGGCACCTACGGCGTGTTCGGCCCGGACGGGCACGTGGTGGCGCTGGCCAAGGACGAGGGGCCGATCGCCAAGCCGTTGGTGGTACTCAACGCCGCCGGGTAGGCCCTACCGTGGACGCCATGGCGAGATGGATGTGGCCGGCGGCGGCCGGTCTGGTGACGTCGGGCACCGGGGTGGCGATCAACCTGGCCACGGACGGTGGCGGGAACCCCTGGGCGTGGGCGGCGGTCGTGCTGCTCACGGCGTCGGGCGTGGTCATCGCGATGCGCGTGCAGCCGGTGACAGCGGCGGACGCACCCACAACCGCACCCACACCGACAACCGCACCGACACCGACAACCGCACCGACACCGACAACCGCACCGACACCGCCACCGGCCGCCGCGCCGACACCGGAACCGGCCCCCGCACCGGAACCGCGGACGCGGCCGCGCACCGTGCACAACACCTACACCGCCAACAGCCCCGTGACCGGCCCCGTCCTCCAGGTGGGCTTCGTCGACCAGCTCAACGTCGACAAGCTCGACTCGTCGACCACGGTCAACCAGAACGCGATCGCCCACGAGGGTGGCACGATCTACCAGGCCGGACGGGACGTCAACCCCAACCCGTAGGCTTGCCCGCGTGCAACGCTGGCGAGGGCTTGACCACCTACCGGGCGGCTGGGGCCGCTGCGTCGTGACCATCGGCGTGTTCGACGGGGTGCACCGCGGGCACCAGGCGTTGATCAACCGGGCCGTCGGGTTGGCCGCGGAGAAGGGCGTGCCCAGCGTCGTCATCACCTTCGACCCGCACCCGTCCGAGGTGGTCCGGCCGGGCAGCCACCCGGCCCAGCTGACCAGCCTGCACCGGCGTGCCGAGCTGGTCGAGGGCCTGGGCGTGGACGTCTTCTGCGTGATCCCGTTCACCGCCGAGGTGGCGCGCATGCCCGCCGACGAGTTCGCGCACGAGGTGCTGGTGGACCGGCTGCACGTGGCCGCCGTGGTGGTGGGGGAGAACTTCACCTTCGGCCACAAGGCGGCGGGCAACGTGGACCTGCTGCGCGCGTTGGGCAAGCGGTTCGGCTTCGTCACCGAGGGAGCCGATCTGGTGACCGACGACGGGTTGACGTACTCGTCGACCTACATCCGGGCGTGCATCGACGCGGGTGACGTGTCCACCGCCGCCCAGGCGCTCGGCCGGCCGCACCGGTTGGAGGGCATCGTGGTGCGCGGCGACGGTCGCGGCAAGGAACTGGGCTTCCCCACGGCCAACCTGTCCACCGCGCGGTTCGCCGCCGTGCCCGCGGACGGCGTGTACGCGTGCTGGTTCGTGCACGGCTCCGGCCGCCGCCTGAAGGCCGCGGTGAGCGTGGGCACCAACCCGACGTTCTCCGGCCGGGAACGGCGGGTCGAGGCGTTCGTGCTGGACGTGGACGAGGACTTCTACGGGCAGCGGGTGGCGCTGGACTTCGTCGACCGGCTGCGCGACATGGAGAAGTTCGACAGCGTCGAGTCGCTGCTGGAGCAGATGCACCGCGACGTCGCCGTGACCCGTGACCTCCTGGTCGACGCGGATGGCGCCTGACGGTTGAACCAGCTGGGTGGAACCGTCCGTGTGACACCTGACCACCTGGCAAGATGCCTGTCACGTCCGTCGGTCAGGGGAGAGGCGAAGGTGGAGGACCACAAGATCGTCCAGCGCAATCTCGCGTTGCAGCGGGAGTGGTACGGGGAACCCCTGGGGGACCGGGTGCGGCGGCTTGTGGTCGCGTTCAGCGTCTCGCAGGCGCAGCTCGCGGACGTGCTGGGGATCAGCGCGCCCATGCTGAGCCAGGTGATGAGCGGCCGGCGGGCCAAGATCGGCAACCCCTCCGTGCTGGCCCGGATGATCATGTTGGAGCGCAAGGTCCTCACCCCCGACGTGGCCAGCGGCGCCCCCGAGGCGTTGCAGCGCGCGCTGGAGGACGTGCGCCAGTCGAAGCCGACGGTGAGCCGCGACTCACTGCCCGTGAACGGCACCGACGACGAGGCCGTGGTGTTCCCGTTCCTGCGCCGGCTGGCCGACCGCCGCGAGCTGTCGCAGGCCGCCGACGTGCTGGGCGAGGACTTCCCGGCGCTGGCGGAGCTGCTGCGCCGCGCGGGCAAGGGCCGCGAGGTCTGAGAACCCGCCCCGGTGAGCCTGTTCTCCGCCATCTTCCCGCCGGACGACGTCGTCGAGGAGCTGCACGACGCCCTCCGCCCCGTCCGCGAGGCGCACCCCCGGCTCCACTGGCAGCACCCGGCACGCTGGCACGTCACGGTCCGGTTCTTCGGCGAGGCCGAGCCCGCCGGTCAGCTCGCCGGCCTCGAACGCGTGTCCGCGCCCGTGCTGAGGCTGCGCGGCAGCGGCGCGTTCCGGCACGTGCTGTGGATCGGGGTGGACGGCGAGCTGGCCGAACTGGGCGAGGCGGCCGGGGTGCCGCTGGACTGGCGTCCACATCTGACGGTCGCCCGCGGTGGCGGCGTGCTGCCGCACGTGGAGTTCACCGGTCGTGAGTGGACCGCGACGGAGGTCGTGCTGGTGCGCAGCCGCCGGCCGGAGGGCTACACGGTGCTGGACCGAGTGCCCTTGAGCACGTCAAACGCGTAGTCCGCGGGCACTGCTGGTAACCTCGACAGTTGGGTCTGGCTGCGGTCCGTGGCGGCCAGCACCGACTACCCCGCTCATTCGGGGCCGCACGGCACTTAACCAGCACAAGGAGTAACGAACACGTGGCACTGACCACTCAGGAAAAGAAGACCATCCTCGCCGAGTACGGCGTCCACGACACGGACACCGGTTCCGCCGAGGCCCAGGTCGCGCTGCTGAGCAAGCGCATCGCCGACCTGACGGAGCACCTGAAGAAGCACAAGCACGACCACCACTCGCGTCGTGGCCTGCTCCTGCTGGTCGGCCGGCGTCGCCGGCTGCTGAACTACCTCCAGAAGGTGGACATCCAGCGCTACCGCGCCCTCATCGGGCGGCTCGGCCTGCGCAGGTGAGACGTGCCGAGGGGGAGTGACCACCACGGTCACTCCCCCTCGGCGTAATTCGACAACAAAGACGAGGGACGCAGACGCGCGGCGCACGGGACGACAGTTCGCCGGTCCTCGGTAGTGGCCCCCTGGTAGAGGAAACCCAGGGGACTTCGATCGAAGACCGGCCTCGTCCGAACCGCGATCCCGCGCCTGAGCGCGCTGTGGCCCGCATGACGAGGAGTATCCGCACATGACGGACATCGAGGTCCACGAGACTTCAGCCGTGATCGACAACGGTCGTTTCGGCGCCCGTACCATCCGCTTCGAAACCGGTCGCCTGGCCCGCCAGGCGGCGGGCTCGGTCGTCGCCTACCTGGACGACGAGACGATGCTGCTGTCGGCGACGACGGCGTCGAAGCACCCCAAGGAGCACTTCGACTTCTTCCCCCTCACGGTGGACGTCGAGGAGCGCATGTACGCCGCGGGCCGCATCCCCGGCTCGTTCTTCCGCCGCGAAGGCCGCCCGTCGACCGACGCGATCCTGACCTGTCGCCTCATCGACCGGCCGCTGCGCCCGTCCTTCGTGGACGGTCTGCGCAACGAGATCCAGGTCGTCATCACGGTGATGAGCCTGAACCCGCAGGACCTGTACGACGTGGTGGCGATCAACGCCGCGTCCGCGTCCACGCAGCTCGCGGGTCTGCCGTTCTCCGGCCCCATCGGCGGCGTCCGGGTGGCGCTGATCGAGGGCCAGTGGGTGGCGTTCCCGACCCACGAGCAGCTGGAGAAGGCCGTGTTCGACATGGTCGTCGCCGGCCGTGTCGTCGGTGACGACGTCGCGATCATGATGGTCGAGGCCGAGGCCACCGACAACGTCATCGACCTGATCGGCGAGGGCGCGCAGGCGCCAACCGAAGAGGTCGTGGCCGCCGGTCTGGAGGCGTCCAAGCCGTTCATCAAGGCGCTGTGCGACGCGCAGGCCCAGCTGGCGCAGGTCGCGGCGAAGGCCACCGGCGAGTTCCCGACCTACCCGGCCTACCAGGCCGACGCCTTCGAGGCCGTCGAGCAGGCCGCGGGCGGCGAGCTGGCGCAGGCGCTGACCATCGGCGGCAAGCAGGACCGCGAGTCCCGCATCGACGAGATCAAGGCGTCGGTGCTGGAGAAGCTGGCCGAGCAGTTCGAGGGTCGCGAGAAGGAGGTCGGCGCGGCGTTCCGCTCGCTGACCAAGAAGCTCGTGCGCCAGCGCATCCTGCGCGAGAAGGTGCGCATCGACGGTCGCGGCCTCACCGAGATCCGGTCGCTGTCGGCCGAGGTCGAGCTGATCCCGCGGGCGCACGGCTCGGCGCTGTTCGAGCGCGGCGAGACCCAGATCCTGGGTGTCACCACGCTGAACATGCTGCGCATGGAACAGCAGATCGACTCGCTGTCCCCGGAGACGCACAAGCGCTACCTGCACCACTACAACTTCCCGCCGTTCTCCACCGGTGAGACCGGCCGCGTGGGCTCGCCCAAGCGCCGCGAGATCGGCCACGGCGCGCTGGCCGAGCGGGCGCTGATGCCCGTGCTGCCCAAGCGAGAGGAGTTCCCCTACGCGATCCGCCAGGTGTCCGAGGCGCTGAGCTCCAACGGCTCGACGTCGATGGGCTCGGTCTGCGCGTCCACGATGTCGCTGCTCAACGCCGGTGTGCCGCTGAAGGCGCCGGTCTCGGGCATCGCCATGGGCCTGGTGTCGGACGAGGTCGACGGCAAGACGGAGTACGTCGCGCTGACCGACATCCTCGGCGCCGAGGACGCGTTCGGCGACATGGACTTCAAGGTCGCCGGCACCAAGGAGTTCGTCACCGCGCTCCAGCTCGACACCAAGCTGGACGGCATCCCGTCCGAGGTCTTGGGCGCGGCCCTGGGCCAGGCCCGTGACGCGCGCCTGACCATCCTGGAGGTCATGGCCGAGGCCATCGACAGCCCGGACGAGATGAGCCCGTTCGCGCCGCGCGTGACGTCGGTGAAGATCCCGACCGACAAGATCGGCGAGGTCATCGGCCCGAAGGGCAAGATGATCAACTCGATCACCGAGCAGACCGGCGCCGACATCTCCATCGAGGACGACGGCACGATCTACGTCGGCGCGGCGGACGGCCCGTCGGCCGAGGCCGCGATCGGCCTGATCAACGCGATCGCGAACCCGCAGCTGCCGAAGGTGGGCGAGCGCTTCCTGGGCACCGTGGTGAAGACCGCGGCGTTCGGCGCGTTCGTGTCCCTGCTCCCGGGCAAGGACGGCCTGATCCACATCTCGAAGCTGGGCAACGGCAAGCGCATCGCCAAGGTCGAGGACGTGGTCAAGGTCGGCGACAAGCTCCAGGTGGAGATCGCCGACATCGACCAGCGCGGCAAGATCAGCCTGGTCCTGGTCAACGACGACGCCGAGTCGGCCCCGGCCGGCGACGCGCCCGCCCAGGACACCGCACCCGCCGAGGCCCCTGCCCAGTGAGGGTTGGCTCCGTGACGGTTGGCGTCAACGGGACGGCCGCGAGTGCTTCTGGCACTCGCGGCCGTCCGCTTACCCGCAGGCTCGGCCACCTCCAGAAGCCCGGCAGCACGGTGGCGTTGGAACGCGGTGACGCGGGCGTGGCCGTGCGCCGCAGCGTGCTGCCGTCGGGTCTGCGGGTCATCACCGAGCGGATCCCCGGTGTGCGGTCGGCGTCGGTGGGCCTGTGGGTGCAGGTCGGGTCGCGCGACGAGCGGATCGAGGTCGCGGGCGCGGCGCACTACCTGGAACACCTGCTGTTCAAGGGCACCGCGAACCGCACGGCCGCGCAGATCGCCGAGGAGATCGACGCGGTCGGCGGCGAGCTGAACGCGTTCACCGCCAAGGAACACACCTGCTACTACGCGCACGTCCTCGACGAGGACCTGCCGTTGGCGATGGACCTGGTGTGCGACGTGGTGTTCGACGCGCTGTGCGAGCCGCGTGACTTCGAGACCGAACGCGGTGTCGTGCTCGAAGAGATCGCGATGCGCGACGACGACCCGGAAGACCTGCTGCACGACGCGTTCCTCGACGCCCTGCTGGGCGAGCACGCGCTGGGACGGCCGGTGCTGGGCACCGAGCAGTCCATCGGGGACATGGACCGCGACGCGCTGTTCGGGTTCTACAAGCGCCGCTACACGCTGCCGCGGATGGTGCTCGCGGTGGCGGGCAACATCGACCACGCGCAGGTGATGCGCTTGGTGCGCAAGCAGATCGGGGACCGGCTGGACCGCGTCGGCACGCCCGTCGCACCGCGCGCCGGCCGGGCCCGCATCCCCGGTTCGCGCAAGCTCGTGCTGCACACCGACGACACCGAGCAGGCGCACCTGATGCTGGGCGTGCGCGGACTGGACCGGCACGACGAGCGTCGGTTCGCGTTGAACGTGCTGAACGCGGCGCTGGGCGGCGGCATGAGCTCGCGGCTGTTCCAGGAAGTCCGGGAACGGCGCGGCCTGGCGTACCAGGTGTACTCGTCGGTGGGCATGTACGCGGACGCGGGCACGTTGTCGATCTACGCGGGCTGCCAGCCGGACCGGCTCGGCGACGTGGCCGGTGTGGTGCGCGACGTGCTGTCCACCGTGGCCCGTGAAGGGCTGGCCGACGCGGAGGTGGCCCGCGGCAAGGGGCAGCTGCGCGGCGGGCTCGTGCTGGGCCTGGAGGACACCAGCTCGCGGATGTCGCGCATCGGCAAGGGCGAGCTGAACTACGGCGACTACCTGTCCGTGGAGCAGACGTTGGCGCGCATCGACGAGGTCACCTCGGACGAGGTGGCGACGTTGGCGCGTGACTTGCTGCGGCGTCCGATCGCCGCCGCAGTCGTCGGCCCTTACGCTCACGCCGACGATCTGCCGTCCCAGGTGCACGAGGTGATCTCTTGAGTTCCCAGTCCTCGCCCGAACCCGCAAGCGAGTCTTCGGAATCCCAGCTCGACTCCGCGAGCGAGTCTTCGGCCGAACCACTCCGAGTGGGCGTCATCGGCGCCCGGGGCCGCATGGGCGCCGAGGTGTGCCGCGCGGTCGAGGCCGCGCCGGACATGGAAGTCGTCGCGATGGTCGACGCGGGCGACTGGCTGTTCAACCTGGCCGACGCCGGGGCCGAGGTGGTGGTCGACTTCACCAGCCCCGAGGTGGTGATGGACAACATCCGGTTCTGCGTCGACAACGACATCCACGCCGTCGTGGGCACCTCGGGGTTCGACGCCCAGCGGCTGGCCAAGGTCGCGGAGTGGCTGGAGCCGAAGCCGGGGCTGGGTGTGCTGGTCGCGCCGAACTTCGCCATCGGCGCGGTGCTGTCCATGCGGTTCGCCGAGCTGGCCGCCCGGTACTACGAGTCGGTCGAGGTCATCGAGCTGCACCACCCGCGCAAGGTGGACGCGCCCTCCGGAACGGCCGCGCACACCGCCCGGCTGATCTCGCAGGCGCGCGAGGTGGCGGGCCTGGGCCCGATGCCGGACGCGACGACCCAGGAGGCGCCGGGCGCGCGCGGGACCCTGGTGGGCGACGTGCGGGTGCACTCGCTGCGCGTGGCCGGGCTCATCGCGCACCAGGAGGTCGTGTTCGGCACCGAGGGCGAGACGCTGACGCTGCGGCACGACTCGCTGGACCGCAAGTCGTTCATGCCGGGTGTGCTGCTGGCCGTGCGGTCGATCGCCCGGCACCCGGGGTTGTCCGTGGGGCTCGACAAGTTCATGGACCTCTGACCCGGTGAAGACCCTGTCCCGATGAACACCCGTACCGTCGCGATCCTCATCACCGCCGCGTTGGCGGTGTACTTCGTGCTGCTCGGCGGCCGGGCCGTGGTGCTGCTGGGCACCGGCGACCCGGTCGGCATCGGTCTCGGTGTCGGCGTGCTGCTGCTGCCGCTGATCGGCGCGTGGATCGCGTGGACGAACCTGAAGTTCGGTTTCACCACCGAGCGGATGGCGCGGCAACTCGACGCGGAGGGCGGTCTCCTCGACACCTCCGGGTTGCCGCGCCGTCCGTCCGGGCGGGTGGACCGGGAGGCCGCCGACGCGTGGTTCGAGGAGCGCCTGGCCGACGTCGAGGCGCGGCCGGAGGACTGGCGGGCGTGGTTCCTGCTGGCCCAGGCGTACGACCTGGCCGGTGACCGGGGCCGGGCGCGGGAGACCATGCGCAAGGCCATCGACCTGTTCCCATCCCCGGCGAATCGGGTCTGAACCCGCTCACGCTCATTCAGCGGTCACACGACCGGGTGGTTCGACGTGCATTCACCCGAATGGCCGGGTAGCCGATTGAGCATGGATCGATCAGCGGTGGACCGCCTCTACGACTGTGACCTGCTCGACCGGCACGGCCGGCCCATCGGACCGGTCACCGAACTGTGGCTCGCCGACGGCCGCCCGCTGTGGGCCGCGGTGCGCAGGAACGGGGGCACCACACTCGTGCCCATCCGCGGCGCCCAGGTGCGCGACCGCAGGCTCGTCGTGCCGGTGGACAAGCGCGAGGTCGAGGACGCGCCTCGGGTCGACGGACCGGAGCTGTCCGACGCCGCCCACGTCGAGCTGCACGACCACTACGGGTTGACGCTCCCGGAGCAGCGCCTGGTGCGCTACGAACGCGGCGGGGGCCCACCCGCGGGCGTCAGTGCACCAACCAGCCGGCCAGTGCGGCGGGGGAGGCGGCCAGCACGGTGAACCGGGCGAACCGGCCGATCATGCCGGTGGAGACGAAGAGCCAGGACGACATGCCGGCCAGACCGGCCAGCACGCAGGTGAACATGAACGGCGGTAAGCCGACCACCGAGCTGACCGCGTGCGTGCCGAACATCCACTGCGGGTGCCGGTGGCAGCGCACGCGCACCCACTCCAGCCGCGTCTTCCACTTCTGCCGCCAGGGCGACAACGGCTTGGCCGGCTTCTCCTTGCGCCTCAATAACGCGGGCAGGTGCAGCGAACCGCGTGCGGCCAGGAAGTAGAACATCTTCCCCAGCACCTGGCCCACGGCCACCACGAGCCCGATCCACCAGCACGAGATGCCGGGTTGTTGGGTCACCAGGCCGACCACGAAGATCTCGATGCTGATCAAAGGCAGCAACGAGGAACCGAACGCGACGCCGAACGTGAGGCACAACCACCCGAGCACCCGGCCGAGGCTACCCGTGCTCTCAGGACGTCAGCAGTAGGGACAACCCCCCGGTCACCCTTATTTCGCGCAACGGTCGTCCGCCGGCGTCCAGGGTGCGCACCGTGCCGTCGGCCTCCCAGTCCGCCTTGCCGTAGAAGCCGATCGAGGCCTTGTCCGCCTCCGGCACCCACGCGACACCCCTGGTGGCACCGGCTTCACTCAGGTGCCGGGCCGCCGTGGCGAGCAGCCTGCCGCCGTGCCCGCGTCGTCCCCAGCGCGGTTCCACCAGCACGCTCACCAGTGCCGTTGTCGCGGCGTCCTCGGGCAGGGAGCCGTCCGCGCGGGCCACTTCTTCTTCGGGGGCCATCCCGGCGATGCAGAAACCGACCGTCCAGGTGCCTTCGAAGGCGACGAACACCTGACCGTCCTCGACCGCCTCGGCCCACGCGGGAGAGGTCTCGTCGACGTCGATCGCTTGCAGGACTTCGGCGGGCAGGAGGTCCTTGTAGGCGGTTCGCCAGGTGTCTCGGTGGATGCGGGCGATCTCCGCCACGTCGTCGGGCTGCGCGGTGCGCACTGTGGCGTCGGCCATACGGGAACCCTAGCGGCGGAAATCCGCGTGATTCCGCCTGGTGCCGCGTGAAAGCGTCGGTGACGTGCGTTGGGCAGCGTTGGGCGTCGTGTACGTGGTCTGGGGTTCCACCTACCTGGCCATCCGGTTCAGCATCGAGTCGATGCCGCCGCTGCTGTCGGGCGGGACCAGGTTCCTCGCCGCCGGGCTGGTGTTGGCGCTGCTCGTGGCGTGGCGGGGCAGTCTGCGGATGACGCGGCGGCAGTTCGGCGCGGCGGTGCTGCTGGGACTGCTGTTGCCCGCGTGGGGCAACGGGCTCGTGGTGCTGGCCGAGCAGTCGGTGGCGTCCGGGCTGGCGGCGCTGCTGGTGGCGTCCGTGCCGCTGTACGTGGTGCTGATGCGGCGGTTCGCCGGGGAACGGCCGCACAAGGTGACGTACGCGGGCGTGGCGATCGGGCTCGTCGGGTTGGCGGCGTTGTTGTTGGACGACGTGGGCCAGTCGTCGTGGTGGGGGCCGTGGGTGGTGCTGCTGGCGGCGTTCGGGTGGGCGCTGGGGTCGTTCCTGAGCGGTCGGCTGCCCACGCCCGCGAACCCGTTCGCGCTGTCGGCGGTGGAGATGTTGGCCGGCGGGGCGGCGTTGACGATCGTCGGGCTGGTCGCGGGGGAGCGGGTGTCGTTCGGCGCGATCACCACGTCGTCGTGGGTCGCGTGGGGGTACTTGGTGGTGTTCGGGTCGCTGCTGGCGTTCAGCTCGTACGTGTACGTGCTGGGGCAGTTGCCGGTGTCGACCGTGGCGACCTACGCGTACGTGAACCCGGTGATCGCGGTGGTGCTCGGGGTGTGGCTGGCCGACGAGAGGTTCGGGCTGTTCCAACTGCTCGGGGGCCTGCTGGTGGTGCTGGCGGTGCTCCTGGTCGTGCGGGCCGAGCGGAAATGTCGTACCTGAGTGGGAGTATCCCGGCGTGCAGAAGATGAGCGCAGACGTCGCCCGCCGCATCGCGTTGGCCGCGCAGGGTTTCGCCGACCCGCGGCCCGCCGCCGCGCCCACCCGGCGGCACCTCCAGAAGGTGCTGTCACGCGTGCGGCTGTTGCAGCTCGACTCGGTGAACGTGGCCGTCCGCGCGCATTACATGCCGTTGTTCAGCAGGGTCGGTGCGTACGCGCCGTCGTTGCTGGACGAGGCGGCGTGGTCGCACAGCGCCCGCAAACCGCGCTTATTGGTGGAGTACTGGGCGCACGAGGCGAGCCTGGTGCCGGTGGAGGACTGGCCGCTGCTGCACTCCGGGGCCAAGCGGCCGGGGTGGTGGAAGGGGTACACGGCGATCGCCGAGCGCTCGCCGCAGCTGGTGGACGACATCCTGGCGGTGGTGAAGGAACTGGGGCCGGTCGGCGCCGGTGCGATCGAGAAGGCGTTGGCCGGTGGCGGGCCGCGGGCCAAGGAGCACTGGGGCTGGAACTGGTCCGAGGTCAAGAAGGTGTGCGAGTACCTGTTCGGCGAGGGCGCGTTGACGACGGGGTCTCGGCGCAGCTTCGAGCGGCTGTACGACGTGACCGAACGCGTGCTGCCGCCGGAGGTGCTGGCCAGGCGGATGTCGATCTCGGCCGAGGAGGGTTCGCGCGAGCTGGTGGCCCGTGCGGCGACGGCTTTGGGTGTGGCGACGGAGCCGGACCTGCGTGACTACTACCGGCTCCAGCCCGCGCGCAGCCGGCAGGCCGTGGCGGAGCTGGTCGACGCCGGTGTGCTCGAGCCGGTCGAGGTGCAGGGCTGGGGCGTGCCCGCGTACAAGCACGTCGAGGCGCGCGTGCCGCGCAGGATCACCGGCCGGGCGTTGCTGTGCCCGTTCGACCCGTTGATCTGGGAGCGGGCCCGGACGGAGCGGATCTTCGACTTCTTCTACCGGATCGAGATCTACGTGCCGGCGCAGAAGCGGGTGCACGGGTACTACGTGTTCCCGTTCCTGCTGGACGGCGAGCTGGTGGGGCGGGTGGACCTGAAGGCGGACCGCGCCGCGGGCGTGCTGCGCGTGCAGGCGGCGTACTCGGAGCCGACCGCCGACATCGGCCGCGTCGCCGTCGAACTGGCCGCCGAGCTGCGCCACATGGCCGACTGGCTGGAGCTGGACGACGTCGAGGTGATGCCCCGCGGCGACCTCGCGCCGACCCTCAAGGCGGTCACCCGCTGACCGCCACCATCCGATGGGCTGACAAATATTGAAATCTGTCAGCCCAACACGCATACTGGGGTCATGACGAACTCCACGAACCAAGTCACCCGCCGTCGCCGTCTGGGCGCGACGGGCCCGGAGGTCTCGGCGCTCGGCCTGGGCTGCATGGGCATGTCCGACCTGTACGGCCCGGCCGACGACGCGGAGAGCGTGGCCACCATCCACGCCGCCGTCGACGCGGGTGTGACCCTGCTCGACACCGGCGACTTCTACGGCATGGGCCACAACGAGATGCTGATCCGCCAGGCCCTCCGCGACCGGAACCGCGAGGAGTTGGCGATCAGCGTCAAGTTCGGCGCCCTGCGCGATGCCGACGGCGGCTGGCGCGGCAACGACGGCAGGCCCGAGTCGGTCGCCAACTACCTCGCCTACACGCTCCGCAGGCTGGGCACCGACCACGTCGACGTCTACCGCCCGGCCCGCCTGGACCCGTCGGTCTCGATCGAGGAGACCGTCGGCGCGATCAAGGAACAGGTCGAGAAGGGCCACGTCCGCCACGTCGGCCTGTCCGAGGTGGGCGCGGAGACCCTCCGCCGCGCCCACGCCGTCCACCCGATCGTCGACCTCCAGATCGAGTACTCGCTGGTCTCGCGGGGCATCGAGGAATCGATCCTCCCGACCGCCCGCGAGCTGGGCATCGGGATCACCGCGTACGGCGTCCTCTCCCGAGGCCTGATCTCGGGCCACTGGACCCCGTCGCGGGAAACAAGCGACTTCCGCGCCGTCTCCCCGCGCTTCCAGGGCGACAACCTCGACCACAACCTGTCGTTGGTGGAAGCCCTGCGCGCCGTCGCCGCCGAGAAGGGCACCACGGTCGCCCAACTGGCCATCGCCTGGGTCCTCGCCCAAGGCGACGACATCGTGCCGCTGGTGGGTGCCCGCCGCCGGGACCGCCTGACCGAAGCCCTGGGCGCGCTCGACATCACCCTCACCGAATCCGACCTGGCCCAGATCGAATCCGCCATCCCGCCGGGCGCGGCGGCGGGCGACCGCTACGCGGCGGTCCAGATGGCCCACCTGGACAGCGAGCACTGACCGGCGAGCACAAGGCCGGTGAGCACAAGCCGGCGACCACCGACCTTGGTCGAGCCCGCCGTCCGGTGCGCGCACAATTGACCGGACCACTCGGCGACACCAGGGGAGCACCACGTGGCGGAAGGCGCACTGACCGCTGAGGTCATCCTCAGCACCACGGAGGACGTCCTCCGCCGCTACGGCCCGGCCAAGGCGACGGTCGTGGACGTGGCCCGTGCGCTGGGCGTGAGCCACGGCAGCGTCTACCGGCACTTCCCCACCAAGACCGCGCTGCGCGAGGCGGTCACCCAGCGCTGGCTGGACCGCGCCCACGCGGGCCTGAGCGACCTCGCTGCCGGCGACACCCCACCGCCTCAACGCCTCGAGGACTGGCTGGCCGCCCTCTTCGAGGCGAAGCGGCGAAAGGCCCTCGGCGACCCGGAACTGTTCGCCACCTTCTCGGTCCTCGTGAAGGAGAGCAGCTCCGTGGTCGCCACCCACATCAGCCAACTGGAAGAAGACCTGGCCAAGATCATCGCCGATGGCGTGGCCACCGGCGACTTCACCACCGGAGACCCCCACCGCACCGCCCGCGCCGTCTTCGACGCCACCGTCCGCTTCCACGACCCGGCCTACGCCAAGGACTGGTCCCAACCGGACATCGACATCGCGTTCGGCGCCGTCGTTTCCCTTGTCGTGTCAGGACTGAAGTCCACGAGGTGACGTCAGGCCAACACGCCGAGGCGAAGGGCAACAGCCGGTCCTACCAGGCAGGCCGCGACCTGATCACCAATCCGCCCGAGCCCACCCGGTCCGAACCCACCCCGCCGACACCGCCAATCCGGAACCTCCCACCCCGCAACCCCCTTCGCCAGCCGCTCGGAGTCGGTCGCGTTCCTCCGCAAGCGCGGCATCACGGGGCACGCCGACCGCCTCGCCGAACACCTGGGCGACCTTCCCCTGGGCTTGGCGCAGGCGGCGGCGTATATCCCTGACAGTGCTCGTGTGGTCGCCGCTCGTGTGGCCGCCGAGGCACAGGAAGGCAAGCTGGGCCTACTCCGCGCTGCGTTGGAGTTCGCGACGAGATTCCACGGTCCCGGCCACGTGGTGACCGCGCGGATCGCGCTGCTGACGAAGTGACGCTGCGGCGCGCGCATCGGGGGTGCGCACGCCGCAGCGGGTCTCACGCCAGGCCCGCTTTCGGGCCGGCTCCGGTGTTCAGGCCGTGGTCGCGGTGGTTACCAGGGCGGTGCCGCTGCTGGTTCGGCCGGTGATGAAGAGGGACGGTTCGCCTTCCGGCGGGGTGTCCGAGACGTCCAGTTCGCTGCGCGCCGAGCCCGAGCTGGAGACCAGGTCGACCCGCGCCGCCACACCGGGCCGCACGCCCACGCGGACGTCGCCCGAGCCGGTGCCCATCTGGATCCGGCCGGACGCGGCGTCGGCGACGGTGACGTCACCGCTGCCCGTCCGCACCTGGACGTCGTTCTGCACGGCCCCGAGCCACACGTCACCGGTGCCGGTGTAGAGGACAGTGTTCCCGCCGATCGACGACACCTCGATGTCGCCGCTCCCGGTCTTCGCCCGCAGCCCGCCGAGCATCGGCCCCAGCCGCACCTTGCCCGACCCCGAGTTGACCTGTGCCGACGCGTCCGCGCGGTCCGCCGTGATGTCACCCGTGCCGGTCTGGATCTCCAGCCGACCCGCCGCACCGGTCACGGTCACGTCCGCCGCACCGGCCTTGGCGATAACGTGCGACCCGAGCGGCGCACGCACGGTCACGTGCAGCGGCACCGCGCGCAACGGCAGCGCCTTGGACGACTGCACCTTCAACCGCGAGCCGGACAGCTCCACCCGCGCGTCCCGCACCGCCTCCTCCGGACCGGCCGGCTGGCCGCGCCCGCTGCCGAACTGGTCGTTCACCCAGGTCAACAGCCCGGAGAGTCCTTGCGTCCACGAATCAGCGGGCGACGGGTCGTGCTTCACCTCGACGTGCACACCCGGCTCGTCAACCAGGTGCACCCGCACCCGGCCGGCGAGCAGCGCCACGTCGATCTCCACGACACCTTCGACCTCGAAGCTCTGCTGCCGCACGACATCCGATTCCATGATCCCCCTCCTCAGCCCTGAACCCAGCCGCGGACGCGGGAGGACGACGACGAACCGCCGCCGCCCTGCTCGTCCTTCGGCGGCCCCCAGTGCTTGTGACCCCCGCCGTGATGACCCCCACCACGACGCCCGCCGACCGCGCCCTGCACGGCCTGCGCGACGAACGTGTTCAGGGACATCCCCTGCGCCGCGGCCGCCTGTTCGGCCTTGGCCTTCAGCTCGTCCAGCAACCGCAGGGTGACGCGCGTGGCGTCGCCTGAGGCGGGCCGGGGAACTTCCTGCGGCTCGGGTTCGTGTTCCTCCCGAGCGGCCGTGCCGGTGACGACCACCTGCACGTCCCGTCCGTCCAACCGCACGTCGACGACGGGGCCGTCGAGGGCCGCGGTGACCTCCGCGGCCAGGTCGGACAGAGCGTTCATGAGCGCGAGCCGCGCGGCGGGCTCCAAAGCTGCGGACAGCAGGGCCGCGGTGCGCCGGGTGTTGTCGTCCCCGGCGGACGCGGCCGTCGCGAGGTCCTCGCGCAGTGCTGCGATGTACGGCGACAGATCCATGACACCACCATGACGTCATGAGTGACATTAGTCAAGGGAATCGGTGATGTCGTTCATGACATCACCGCTCACCGTGTGACGACCCGCATACCCGCCGGCGAACGGACGCGAGCCCGGCGGCCGAACGGCCGGTCACCAGCAGGCGTGCGTGGTGGCTTCGGTTAGGGTTCGGGCCATGGCTGAGACGGTGGCGCCGAAGGTGCAGTTGATCGCGAAGACGGAGTTCTTCCCCCCGGACGGCGTCCCGTGGTCCACCGACGCCGACGGCGGCGAGGCGCTGGCCGAGTTCGCCGGCCGCGCCTGCTACCAGTCCTGGACGAAGCCGAACCCGGCCACCGCCACGAACGCCGGCTACATCAAGCACATCATCGAGGTCGGCCACCTGTCCGTCCTCGAACACGGCTCGGTCAGCTTCTACCTGACCGGCATCTCCCGGTCGCTCACCCACGAGCTGATCCGGCACCGCCACTTCTCGTACTCGCAGCTGTCCCAGCGGTACGTGCCCGAGCGCAACGCCGCCATGGTCGAGCCGGACGTCATCGCGAACGACCCCGAGCTGCACGAGAAGTTCCTCGCCGCCGCCCAGGCCGGCGTCGACGCCTACAACGAGCTGCTGAAGGGCCTGGAGGAGAAGTTCTCCGACGTCCCCAGCGCCACCCTGCGCCGCAAGCAGGCCCGCCAGGCGGCCCGCGCGATCCTGCCCAATGCCACCGAGACCCGGATCGTGGTCACCGGCAACTACCGCGCGTGGCGGCACTTCATCGCGATGCGCGCCACCGAGCACGCCGACGTGGAGATCCGCGCCCTGGCCGTGGAGTGCCTGCGCCAGCTCCAGAAGGCGGCGGCCAACGTGTTCGCCGACTTCACCATCTCCACCCTGTCCGACGGCACCGAGGTCGCCTCCAGCCCCATGGTCACCGAAGGCTGACGGCCGGTGAAGCGGCTGATCGTCGACGTCCAGCCGGGCGAGTACACGGTCGCGCGGCTCGCCCCGGACGCCCCGGTCCCGGCCGGGCTGCTCGACGCGCCGGGTCTCGTCTCGGTGACCAGGACGCCCGACGAACTGTCCATTGTGTGCCCGGCAGACCACGCTCCGCGGTCGGACACCGCGCAGCCCGGTTGGCGGCTGCTCACCGTGCGCGGTCCGTTGGAGTTCACCCTGACGGGAATCATGGCGGCGCTGTCGGGTGAACTGGCCGCGGCGGGTGTGAGTTTGTTCGCGTTGTCCACTTACGACACCGACCACCTGCTGGTGAAGGCGGGTGACCTGGGCCGCGCGGTGCAGGCGTTGCGCGCGTCCGGGCACGAAGTCACGAAACCGTGAAACCGGATCGGGCGATAGAGGGTCTGAAGTAGCGTTCCGCCCGGTCCGCGGTCGGGTTTCGAGGAGTGACGGTGACTGGTCCCCAAGGTGTGAGCGCCCAACCCCGCGTGATCGCGGGCAGGTACACCCTGCTCGCCGAGCTCGGACGCGGCGGCATGGGCGTCGTCTGGCGCGCGCAGGACAACGTGATCGGCCGCCAGGTGGCGATCAAGGAGCTGCACCTGCCCGACGGCATCGCGCCGGAGGAGCGCCGGGTGCTGGAGGAGCGGGTGCTCCGCGAGGCGCGCACCGCGGGCAGGCTCAACGACCCCGCCGTGGTGACCGTGTTCGACGTGGTCGCCGAGGGCGGCATGACCTACATCGTGATGGAGCTGGTCGAGGCCGCCACGCTGTCCACGCTGATCAACGCGCACGGCCCGATGCCGCAGGACCGGGTCATCTCGATCGCCATCCAGGCGCTGTCCGCGTTGGACTCCGCGCACCAGGCGGGCATCGTGCACCGCGACGTCAAGCCCGGCAACCTCATGGTCACGCCCAACGGCCGGGTGAAGCTCACCGACTTCGGCATCGCCCAGGCCGTGGACGACCCGCGGCTGACGACCAGCGGCAGCCTCATCGGCTCGCCCGCCTACATGTCGCCGGAACGCATCCACGGCCACGAGGCGTCGCCCGCCTCCGACCTGTGGGCGCTGGGCGCGACGCTCTGCTACGCCGTGGAGGGCGCCAACCCGTACGAGCGCACGTCCACCGCGTCCACCCTGAACGCGATCATGACCGAGATGCCCCGGCTGACCAGGGCGAACGGCGTGCTCGGTGCGGTGATCACCGGTCTGCTGATGCCCGACCCGAACGCCCGGCTGACCGGCCCGCAGGCCCGCGCCATGCTGGAACGCGCCGTCGCCCAGCCCACCCCGCCGAACGGTTTCGGCGCGCCGCAGCACCCGACCGTGCACTACACCGCCCCGACCGCCGTGCGGAAGCCGTGGCTGAAGGGCGTGCTGATCACCGGCACGGCGGTGGCGGCGGTGGCGCTTCTCGTCGGCGGCGTGTTCCTCGGCCGGTGGGTGTTCACCGAACAGCCGCCCGCCGCGATGGCTGAGACGATCACCTACGGCGCCGGCGGCACGATGAGCCTCGACCAGTTCGACCTCAACAACGGGGACTGCGGCGACAACTTCCTCGACCCCAGCACCACGGTCAACCGCACCGAGTGCGACGAATCGCACCGAGTCGAGGTCTACGCGGTGTCCCAACCGTTCGGCTCGGAGAAGATGGCCTACCCCGGCGACGAGTGGATCAAGAAGTACGGGGAGAACTTCTGCACGATGTACTTCATGTCCGCGCGCATCCCGTCGGAGGACAAGGAGTCCAGGTTCCGCTATGTCGCCCTGATGCCGACCTCCGGGGAGTGGCAGGTGGACCCGACTTCCTCCTCGTCGTCGGAGAAGGGCCACCGTGAGATCACCTGCGTGCTGTGGAACAAGGACGGCACCGCGCTGTCCGAGCAGGTGTACGCCAAGTAGCTTGGGGCCATGGGCGTCGCGCAGGACGAACGCAGGCAGCTGACCGAACTGTTCCTCCAGGTGGGCCCGGACGCGCCCACCCTGTGCGACCCGTGGCGCACCCGTGACCTGGCCGCGCACCTCGTGCTGCGGGAACGCCGGCCGGACGCGGCGGCGGGCATCGTGCTCAAGCCGCTGGCCGGGCACACCCAACGCGTCCAGGACGCCTACGCCGCCAAACCGTGGGACGAGTTGGTCGAGCTGGTCCGCACCGGCCCGCCCCGCCTCTCCCCGTACGCGCTGGTCGACGAGGCGGTCAACGCCGTCGAGTACTTCGTGCACCACGAGGACGTGCGCCGGGCGAGGGACGACTGGGAGCCACGTTCACCCGATCCGGTACGGGACGCGGCGCTGTGGCAGCGGCTGGCGCCCGCCGCCCGGCTGATGTACCGCAAGAGCCCGGTGGGCGTCGTGCTGCGCCGCCCGGACGGCGAGTCGGTCGTGGCCAGGCGTGGCGCGGACCCCGTGGTGCTGACCGGACAAGTCTCGGAATTGCTCGTGCACGTGTTCGGGCGCGCCGCCGCACACGTGGAGTACGACGGCGACGACAAGGCGGTGCGGCTCGTGCGAGGGCTCGACCGGAGCATGTAGTCGCAGCTTGCGGAGGGTGACGCGGTAGATTTCCACATATGACCGGAAGTCCTACCGCCTCGCCCGGCCGCCCGTTCGGCCGCGTGCTCACCGCCATGGTCACCCCGTTCGACGCCAAGGGGGCGGTGGACCTGGACAAGGCTCAGCACCTCGCCGAGCACCTGGTCGGACTGGGCAACGACGGCCTCGTCGTCAACGGCACCACCGGCGAGAGCCCCACCACGAGCGACGCCGAGAAGGCCGACCTGATCCGGGCCGTGGTGGAGGCGGTCGGCGACCGCGTCACCGTGGTCAGCGGCGCCGGCACGTACGACACCGCGCACAGCGTGCACCTCGCCAAGCAGGCCGAGGCGGCGGGCGCGCACGGGCTGCTGCTGGTCACCCCGTACTACTCGCGGCCCACCCAGGAGGGTGTGTACGCGCACTTCACCACCGTGGCCGACCAGGTGGACGTGCCGGTCATGCTCTACGACATCCCGCCGCGCACCGTCATCCCCATCGCCGTGGAAACCCTGCTGAGGCTCGCCGAGCACCCGCGTATCGTCGCCGTGAAGGACGCCAAGGGCGACCTGCTCGCCGGTAGCAAGGTCATCGCGAACACGGATCTGGCCTACTACTCCGGTGACGACCCGCTGAACCTGCCGTGGCTGTCGGTCGGCGCGGTCGGTTTCGTCAGCGTCATCTCGCACATCGCCGCGGACCGGCTGCGCGACATGCTCGACGCGTTCGAGTCGGGCGACGTCGCCGGCGCGACCGCGATCCACCACTCGCTGCTGCCGCTGCTGCGGCCCTTCAGCCGGATGCCCGGCGTCACCTACGCCAAGACCGCGCTGCGTTTGCGCGGCGTCGACGTGGGGGACCCGAGGTTGCCGCTGGTACCCGCTTCAACCGAGGACATCGAGGCCGTACAGGCCGAATTGGGAGTCAACGCGTGATCAACCCGAACTCACCCCCGCCCGCACTGCCAGACGGAGGTCTGCGCGTCGTCGCTCTGGGCGGAATTGGCGAGATCGGCCGCAACATGACGGTGTTCGAGCACGCCGGCCGGCTGCTCGTCGTGGACTGCGGCGTGCTGTTCCCCGAGGACGACCAGCCGGGCGTCGACCTGATCCTGCCGGACTTCCGGGCCATCGAGGACCGGTTGGACGACATCGACGCGCTGGTGCTCACCCACGGGCACGAGGACCACATCGGCGCGGTGCCGTTCCTGCTCAAGCTGCGCCCGGACCTGCCCGTCGTGGGCTCGCGGTTCACCCTGGCGCTGCTCGCGGCCAAGTGCAAGGAGCACCGCCAGACGCCCCGGCTGATGGAGATCACCGACGGCGAGCGGCGCTCGTTCGGGCCGTACGAGCTGGAGTTCTTCGCGGTCAACCACTCCATCCCGGACGCCGTCGCGGTCGCCATCCGCACCTCGGCCGGCCTGGTGCTGCACACCGGCGACATCAAGCTCGACCAGCTGCCCCTGGACGGCAGGCTGACCGACCTGGCCGGGTTCTCCCGGCTCGGCGACGAGGGCGTCGACCTGTTCCTGGTCGACTCGACCAACGCCGAGGTGCCGGGGTTCGTCGCGCCGGAGCGCGAGATCGGGCCGGTGCTGGAGAACGTCATCCGCAAGGCCAACCAGCGGGTGATCGTGGCGTGCTTCGCCTCCCACGTGCACCGCGTGCAGCAGGTGCTGGACGTGGCCGTGCAGTACAACCGGCGGGTCGCGCTGGTCGGCCGGTCGATGGTGCGCAACATGGGCATCGCGGCCGAACTCGGCTACCTGAACGTGCCGGACGGGCTGTTCGTGGACCTCAACGAGGCCATGGACATGCCCGAGGACCAGGTGATGTTCGTGTCGACCGGGTCGCAGGGCGAGCCGCTGTCGGCGCTGTCCCGGATGGCGCGCGGCGAGCACCGGCAGATCTCGATCAAGGCCGGTGACACGATCGTGCTGGCGTCGTCGCTGATCCCGGGCAACGAGAACGCGGTGTTCGGCGTGGTCAACGGCCTGGCCAGGCTCGGCGCGACGGTCGTGCACCAGGGCAACGCCAAGGTGCACGTGTCCGGCCACTCGCCCGCCGGTGAGCTGCTGTTCCTCTACAACGCGGTGCGGCCGTCGAACGTGCTGCCCGTGCACGGCGAGTGGCGGCACCTGCGGGCGAACGCGGCGCTGGCCGTGGCGACCGGCGTGAGCGAGGAGCGGGTCGTCATCGCCGAGGACGGCGTGGTGGTCGACCTGGTCGACGGCAAGGCCGCGATCAGCGGCAAGGTCGAGGTCGGGCACGTCTACGTGGACGGTCTGTCCGTCGGCGACGTCGGCGAGTCGACGCTGTCCGACCGGCTCGTGCTCGGCGAGGGCGGGTTCATCGCCATCACCGTGGCCGTGGACTCCACCAACGGTCGCGCGGTCGCGCCGCCGACCGTCTCCGGCCGCGGGTTCTCCGACGACCCGAAGGCCCTCGACCAGGCCATCTCGCTGGTGGAGATGGAGCTGTCCCGCACCGAGGCCGAGGGCATCACCGACTCGCACCGCATCGCCCAGGCCGTGCGCCGCGTGGTGGGCCGCTGGGTCGCCGAGACCTACCGCCGCCGGCCGATGATCGTGCCGACCATCATCCCGGTGAACTGACCTCCCGCTGCCCCGGGCCCACGAGCGTTCGCGCTGGTGGGCCCGGTTCGCGTGCACGGCGTAGCTTTGGTGCACCCCGAGTGGACGGACGTGTCCGTGGAGGTGGCGTGATGAGGATCGGCGTGCTCGGCACCGGCACGGCGGGCCAGGCCCTGGCGGGTCGGCTGTCCGAACTCGGCCACGACGTGCGGATGGGCACGCGTGACGTGGCCAAGTCCCTGGCCAGGCCGGACGAGGCGTTCGTGGCCTGGCGCGGTGAACACCCGGCGGTCGAGCTGGAGACCTTCGCCGCGGCGGCGGTACGTGCCGAGGTGGTCGTCAACGCGGGCAACGGGAACGCGGCCCTCGACATCCTCGCCGCCGCGGCCCCGCTGGACGGCAAGATCGTGCTCGACGTCGCCAACGCGCTCGACGCCTCCAGCGGCTTCCCACCCGCCATGTCGGTCAAGGACACCGACTCGCTGGGCGAGCAGATCCAGCGGGCGCACCCCGGAGCACGCGTGGTGAAGGCGCTGAACACCGTCGCCGCCCACGTGATGGTGCACCCGGACCTGGTGGCCGGGGCGGACCACACGGTGTTCGTCTCCGGGAACGACGGTGAAGCCAAGGCGGTGGTGGCCGGACTGCTCGAGCAGTTCGGCCACACCGACGTCGTGGACCTGGGCGACATCACCACGGCTCGCGGCGCCGAGATGTACCTGCCGCTGTGGCTGCGCCTGATGCAGTCCCTGGGCACCGCGACGTTCAACATCAAAGTCGTGCGCTGACGTGACTGGCAGCTAGCGGACAGCCCGCCGGTCCCGCAGCGTGCCGCCGACACGATGTGTGAGTGAACCGCCGCAACGCATCCGTGATCGCGGTGTTCGGTGTTCGCGAGTTCCGGTTCCTGTGGTCGGCGGAGCTGCTGTCGATCTTCGGTGACCAGCTGGCACGGGTGGCGCTGGCGGTGCTGGTGTACGGGCGCACGCAGTCGGCGCTCTGGTCGGCGGCCGTCTACGCGTTGACGTTCCTGCCCGCGTTGCTCGGCGGGGTGTTGTTGTCGTGGCTCGCCGACCGGTTCCGGCGGCGTGCGGTCATGGTCGGCGCCGACGTGGCGCGGGCCGTGCTGGTCGCGGCGATGGCGATGCCGGGGCTGCCGCTGTGGGCGTTGTGCGCGTTGCTGGTCGTCGTGGTTCTGCTGGGTTCGCCGTTCGCCGCCGCCCAGGGCGCGTTGCTGCCGGACGTGCTGCCCGGCGAGCTGTACGACCGAGGCCTCGCCGTCCGGCAGATGACCAGTCAGGCCGCGCAACTGGTCGGGTTCGCAGGTGGCGGTGTGCTGGTCGCCGCGATCAGCCCGGGGCTCGCGCTGGTGGCCGACGCGGTGACGTTCCTGCTGTCCGCGGCCCTGATCCGGATCGGTGTGGCGAACCGGCCCACGCCCACCGCGACGCGGGACACCGGGGGTTCGGTGCGCGGGGTGATCACCTCGATCGCCGCCGACCCGCGGCGCCGTGTCCTCGTCCTGCTGGCGTGGCTGGTCGGCTGGTACGTCGTGCCGGAGGCGCTCGCCGCCCCCTACGCCGACCAACTCGGCGCGGGACCGGCGGTCGTCGGTGTGCTCATGGCCGCCGATCCGTTGGGCAGCGTCCTCGGGGCCTGGCTGTTCGTCCGGTACGTGCCCGCGCACCACCGCGCCCGGCTGGTCGGCGTGCTCGCGGTCTGCGCCGGGATTCCGCTGGTGCTGTGCGCGTTCCGGCCGGGTCTCGTGCTCACCTTCGCCCTGTGGAGCCTGTCCGGCGCGGCGTCCACGGCGTACCTGCTGCAAACCCAGTCGGGCTTCGTCCGGGCGACCCCCGACGCCGACCGGGGCCGTGCCATCGGAGTGGCGGCCTCGGGCATCGTCGCCGCGCAGGGCATCGCGGTGTTCATCGGCGGGGTGATGGCCGACCTGTGGGACCCGGCGATCGCGACCGCCGTGGCCGGTGCGACGGGTGCGCTGTGCTCGTTCGCCTGCGCGGTGGCTTGGCGCCGCGCGGACCAACCACCCGCCGACGTCGCGCCGACGGGTGGCTGATCAGGACCTCACCAGCTCTTGTTGCGCACGACCTCGCGCCAGTTCTTGCCGCGCCAGTTCTTGCCGCGCGCCGCCCAACCACGGTTGCGCATAGCAGTACCTCCTGTTCCGGTGAGCCGGGTTGCCCACCGGAATCCAGCCTGCTTCGTCACCGAGCGCCGGAGCCGGACGTGACCGGTTCCGGTCAGCTGCTCACTCCGGGCGCCACGGGCTCCTGCCCGTCGTCGGCCGCGTGGGGTCGTGGAACTTCGGCAGGTCCGGCTCGTCGATCCGCAACGGCACCAGGCCCGCCGTGATCGCGCGCATGATCCGCTCGTGCGCCCGCCGCGCGTCACCCGGCTTGCCGTCCTCCAGACCCGACAGGTCCACCGGCTTGCCGAAGTGCACCTTGAACGTCGGCCGCCGCCGCAACCCACGCAGGTAGGACGTCAGGTACGGCTTGAAGTCGTCCCATCCGCTGACCCCGGTGTTGCCCCAGTACACGGCCTCGTGCGCGCCCCACTGGCTGACCGGGATCACCGGGATGCCGCCGCTCAGCGCGAGCCTCGCCGCACCCGTCTTGCCCCGCTCCGGCCACAGCCCCGGATCGAGGCTGATCTTGCCCTCCGGGTACATGGCGATCGGGTCGCCGCCGCGCCGCAACGCCTCGACGGTGCGGTCGTAGGCCGTGCCGACGTCGGCCGCCGCGCGGTCCACGCGCAGGTGGCCGGACGCTTTCAGCGCGGGCCCCATGATCGGTGCGTCGAGCAGCCCGCCCGCGAGCAGGAAGCGCGGCGCGACACCCATCCTGCGGCACGCCGCGATCAGCACGAACGGGTCGAGGTTGCCGATGTGGTTGGACGCGAGCAGCAGGGGACGTCCCCTGAGGTCCGCCGGGATGTCACCGGTGACTTCGAGTCGTCCGCTGAGGCCGACGAACCCTTGGTCGACGGCGGTCAGCACGCGCCACAGCAGTGGTGTGGACACGACGGGCAGGCTACGGCGTGTCGAGGTGTGGGCGCAGCGGGTTCCGGGCAGTGTTGCATTGCCGCTGCTCCGCAGACGGCGGGCGAGGTCGCCCAGAGGTCGGCCGCTCGCGCCTGATTTTCCGACGATCGAAAAGCGTGATCGCCGGAAAATGAGTCACGAACGACCGACGCGACCTCGCGGCGGGCGGGACCCTCGCTGTAAGTGGGGCTGCTGGGGCTGTAGGGACTACCGTAGACACATGGCCGGCCGAACTGGGACCTCGCGCAAGGGCACGACCCGCAGCACCGGATCCGGGTCGAAGCCCCGCTCCAGCGCGTCCAAGCCGGCCGCCAAATCCGCTGCCAAACCGGCCGCCAAGCGCGCGCCCGCCAAACGCGCCCCGGCGAAGAAGTCCTCCGGTTCCGTAGGCAGGGTGTGGGGTCTGCTCGGCCGCGGTGTCGGCTCGATCGTCCGCGCGGTCGGCCGGGGCAAGGAACTGGACCCGGCGCACCGCCGTGACGGCCTGGCGCTGGTGCTCATCGCGCTGGCCGTGATCACCGCCGCCGGCGTGTGGTGGCAGGCGGGCGGACCGGTCGGCCAGTGGGTCGACGTCGCCGTGCGCAGCTCCGTCGGCGGCCCGGCGGTGATCCTGCCCGTGGTGCTGCTGGCGGTCGGCGTGACGCTCATGCGCACCGACCCGAACACCGAGGCACGGCCGCGCCTGGTCATCGGCACGATCCTGGTCACCGTCGGCTTCCTCGGCATGTTCCACCTCGTCGGCGGCCTGCCGATGGACCCGATCGCCCGCCGCGACGCCGGTGGCGCCCTCGGCTACCTCGCCGGCGGTTTCCTCGCCCAGGGCCTCACGCCGTGGGTCGCCGGACCGCTGCTGGTGCTGGTCTTCGGCTACGGCGTGCTGCTGCTGGTGCACCTGCCGATCCGCGAGGTGCCCGCGAAACTCGGCGGCCTCCTGCACCGCAAGGCCGACCGGTTCGACGGCTTCGAGGACGAGGAGGCCGAGCCGGAGCCGGAGCCGAAGCCGGTCAAGCTGCGCCGCCCGTCCCGCAACCGCCGCCAGGCCGTCGCCGCCGACGAGCAGCAGCAGCCCGAGCTGCCGCTGGACGAAGAGCCGCCGCCACCGCCGCCCGTGAAGCCCGCGCCGAAGCCCAAGGCGACTCCGGACACCGCGAAGACCGACACGAAGACCGACACGATCGCCGTGCGCGCCGTCGAGGGCGACTACCGGCTGCCGCCGCCGACGATCCTCAAGGACGGCGACGCGCCGAAGGCCCGCAGCAAGGCCAACGACCTGATGATCGAGGCCATCAGCGGCGTGCTCGACCAGTTCTCCATCGACGCGCAGGTCACCGGCTTCACCCGCGGCCCGACGGTCACCCGGTACGAGGTGGAGCTGGGTCCGGGCGTGAAGGTCGAGAAGATCACCGCGCTGACCAAGAACATCGCCTACGCGGTGGCCACCGACAACGTCCGGCTGCTGGCGCCGATCCCCGGCAAGTCCGCCGTCGGCATCGAGGTGCCCAACAGCGACCGCGAGATGGTGCGGCTGGGCGACGTGCTGCGCTCGCCGTCCACGGTCAAGGACAACCACCCGATGGTGATCGGGCTGGGCAAGGACATCGAGGGCCACTTCGTCACCGCGAACCTGACCAAGATGCCGCACCTGCTGGTCGCGGGCTCCACGGGTTCCGGCAAGTCGAGCTTCGTGAACTCGATGCTGGTGTCGCTGTTGGCGCGGGCCACCCCGGACGAGGTCCGGATGATCCTGATCGACCCGAAGATGGTCGAGCTGACGCCGTACGAGGGCATCCCGCACCTGATCACGCCCATCATCACCCAGCCGAAGAAGGCCGCCGCCGCGCTGGCCTGGCTGGTCGAGGAGATGGAGCAGCGCTACCAGGACATGCAGGTCAACCGGGTTCGGCACATCGACGACTTCAACCGCAAGGTGAAGTCGGGTGAGATCACCGCGCCGCCGGGCAGCGAACGCGTCTACCGGCCGTACCCGTACATCATGGCGATCGTGGACGAGCTGGCCGACCTGATGATGACCGCGCCGCGCGACGTCGAGGACGCGATCGTCCGGATCACCCAGAAGGCGCGTGCGGCGGGCATCCACCTGGTGCTGGCGACGCAGCGGCCGTCGGTGGACGTGGTGACCGGCCTGATCAAGACGAACGTGCCGTCGCGGCTGGCGTTCGCCACGTCGTCGTTGACCGACTCGCGGGTCATCCTGGACCAGCCGGGCGCGGAGAAGCTGATCGGCATGGGCGACGGCCTGTACCTGCCGATGGGCGCCTCGAAGCCGGTGCGCGTCCAGGGCGCGTACGTCGGGGACGACGAGATCTCGGAGATCGTCAACTTCACCAAGGACCAGGCGCAGCCCGAGTACACCGATGGTGTGACGGCGGCGAAGGCGTCCGAGAAGAAGGAAGTCGACGCCGACATCGGTGACGACCTGGAGCTGCTGATCCAGGCGGCCGAGCTGATCGTCACCTCGCAGTTCGGCTCGACGTCCATGCTGCAGCGCAAGCTGCGGGTGGGTTTCGCCAAGGCCGGGCGGCTGATGGACCTGCTGGAGACGCGCGGCGTCGTCGGCCCGTCCGAGGGTTCGAAGGCACGTGAGGTCCTGATCAAGCCGGACGAACTCGACTCGGTCGTCTACCTCATCCGGGGTGGCGGCGGCGGGGAACCCGCGGAAGACGACGACTGACCTCCGGTGACCACGCGCGGGTCACCGGGGACGGATCGCGCGTTGCCCGGAGTCGGAGGAACTTGCGGCCCTTGGGCACCGCGACCTCCAAAGCAGGGGTCCTCGCCACCGGGCGAGAACCCCTGCCGAGCGTCCTGCCGTGCGGTCGGAGATCCTCGGTTCCGTTCGCAGGGAAGCGTGTGCGAGGGCGTCAGCTCGCGCCGAACTCCCGCACGGCCTGGTAGTACAGGTCGGCCGTCCGGTTGCACGCCCAGTTGCCGGCGCACTGGTTGTACATGTCGGACTTGAACTTGTTGTCGATCGTCAGCCGGGTCGACTCGGTGAACCGGCCCTGCCGCTTGTAGTTGCGGTAGCCGAAGTCGTGCCGGTGGCAGGCCGGCAGGAACTTGAACCCGAACGGGTTGTCCGGCGACCACGAGCAGCCGTCCGACGACCAGTCGAGCTGGTCGCTGTACGGCGTCTGCGACCGGAGCGAGCTGAACTGCGACAGGGTCTTGCTGAACATGTAGTCGTCGGTGACGGCGGGCGCGTTGATGGCCGCCTGACCGGTACCGGCTCCGACCAGCAGGGCGAGCGAGGCGACTACCACGGCGAACGTGTTGCGCAGGGATTTCGCGAGCACTGTTCTTCCCCCTCGTTTTCGGGCTTGAGGGGTTCATACCTGCCCGCGATCAACGGCCGACAGCCCCAATCGGCTCATACCGCGTCAACGACGGGTGAACGTCCGACCACCGGCGACCACCGCCGCCAACCGCACCGGCCGGCCCCGCAGTCCCAGCAGCGCCAACACATCGGCGTCCGCCGCACCGCCGATCAGGTACCCGCCGAGCCGCTGCTGGGCCATCCGGAGGCAGACAGACTGGGCCGCCGCGCCCGCTTCGAGCAGGCCGAACAGTCCACCGCGCTGCCCGTACTCGCCCAACACCGGCTGGTCCACCAGGACGAGCGCCGGCACCAGCTCGGGTTCGGCGTCGGCGGCGAGGACTTCGCGCAGCCGCACCCAGTCCGGTGACGGCCCGACGTCCTGCACGGCGTGCAGCGGCGTGAGGTCGGGGACAGGACGCGCACGCGCCGCAGGCCAACGGCCGCCGCTGTTCCGGCGTGTGGAGGCTGAACTCGTCCAGCCGCCGGCACGCGCCGTCGCCGTCCGGTTCGGTGACCGTCTCCAGTGGACTGCGCGCGGCGGCGTGCCGCCGGTCGCGAACGGCTCGGGCACGGCGGCGAAGCCGGGAAAGTCCACATCGGACAGAGTGTGCGGCACCGGCGTGATCACGTCGCGCGTCTGCGGTAGTAGTCCGTCACCCACGGCCCGATCACGCCCGCCGCCAGCACGTACCCGAACGCCACCAGCGCCACCAGCGGGCCCGCGAGCGTGAACGCGGACACCACCACCAGGCAGTCCACGACGAGGAACAGCACCCAGAACACGAACCGCTTCACCCCGGACCGCATCGGGTGCCTGCCGATCGAGCGGTCGTACCGGTACCCCGCGCACAGGCCGACCAGCCCGCCGATGAGCGCGATCACGCCGCCGCCCTCCGCACGTAGAAGCGGCGGACCTGCCATCCGGCAGTGCCGAGTTCAGCGGCTTGTCCGGCACGGGTAGGCCCGCCGGGCGCAGCGGCGCCCAGCGACCGGAGCTGCGGCAGGTGCGCAGGGACCGGCGCGCTGAGCCGTTCCGGGTCGAGTGGGCGAGCCGAACCCCTCCGTACCGGCTCGAACAACCCGACCGACACTTGTGCTTCGGCACTGGGCACATCAGAGAGGAGGTACGCGAGATCCGCCCCGGCGTGCACGACCAGGCCTTCGTCCTGCACCTGGGCGCGCCAGGCCGGGTCCGGCACGAGGGCGGTCATCCGACCGGCTCGTCGTGGTCGTCCCCCCGGTCGAGGAACCGCTGGATGGTCGGTTCGTCGGGGATCTCGTCCTCTTCGGTCTCGATGAGACGTTCGGCGATGGGCACCGGTTCCTCCACCCAGGCGGGCTGGAAGTCGTCGCTCGGCAGGAGTTGGTGGCGGCGGGCGAACTCCTCGGCGGCCTCCCGGATGGACTCGCGCAGCGTGCCGATGACCACCGTCTCGGCGGTGTAGGTCAGCTCCACGAGGAGTGCGCGCATCCGGTCGAGTTGGTCGTCCTGGTCCGCGTTGTCGGCCAGTTGCGGCCACAGCCGGCGTTCGAACACCTCGACGAAGTCGGCCGCGATGGCGTCGGTGGCCGTGCGGAGGTTGGCGAATTTGTCCAGCACGTCGTCACTGGGGACGCTCAGCGCGGCGAGCCGGTTGCCCGCCTCCAGCGCCCAGCGGCGGACGTGCGGCCAGCCGTGCCGCCAGCGGACCAGGCCGAGCTGGACGGCGCGGCGCAGGACGCGCGGCCGGACGTCGCCCAGCGGCACGAGTCGGCTGATGTCGCGGACCTTGATCCGGACCCAGTCGTCCGGGCCTTCCGCCTCGCCGACGCCCAGCACCGCCGCGACGCTCGCGCCCTTCTCGCGCGCCCGCACCAGTTCGGCGATGGCGGGCAGCGAGAAGCCGCGCGACTGGAGGCGTTGGACGAGGGTGAGGCGTTCCAGGTGGGAGGCGTCGTAGTAGGCGACGCGGCCCTGCCGGCGCGGCGGGTGCAGCACGCCTTTGGTCTGGTACATGCGGATGGTGCTGCCGGGCAGGCCCACCCGGACCGCCAGCTCGTCGACCGTCAACTGCTCCACGACGCCGATCCTGACGGGTCGGCTTTCGCTGAGTCAAGACTCTTCGAGTGTTTACTCGAATAGTTACAGGTGTAGGAGCATGCGCGTGTTGCCCAGGGTGTTCGGCTTCACGTACGAGAGGTCGAGGAACTCGGCAACACCCTCGTCGGCCGACCGCATGATCTCCTCGTAGACCTCGGAGGACACCGGCGTGCCGTCGATCTCCACGAAGCCGTGCTTGCCGAAGAAGTCGGTCTCGAAGGTGAGCACGAACAGCCGCTCCAACTGCAGCTCACGGGCGGTCGCGATCAACCGGTGCACGATCCGGTGGCCGATGCCCCGCCCCAACGCCGTAGGCGACACGGCCACCGTGCGGATCTCCGCCAGGTCCTCCCACAGCACGTGCAGCGCGCCGCACCCGAGGACCTCGCCGTCTTCCTCGGCGACCCAGAACTCCTGGATGTCCTCGAACAGCGTCACCAGCGGTTTGGCCAGCAGCACCTTGCCGGCGTACGCGTCGATGAGGGCCTTCATCGCCCGCACGTCGCCGGTGCGGGCGCGACGCACGTTGATCGGGTCGTTCACGCGCTCAACGTAACCTTCCGCTGCTCGCGGGCCTTACTCGGCGGTCGACATGGTGAAATATCCCCTGACTGAACACTAGGGCCGCTTTCGTGCGGTTTACTGGCAGAGATCGGGTCGAAACTTCGCTGTCGGAGGTGTCGGATGCTCCGGAGCTTCAGGATGGGCAACCACCGGTCGTTCCACGACGAGCAGGAGCTCTTGCTCATGCCCGTGTACGCCAAGGACCGCGAGGTGCTGCCCGTCGCGGCCATCTACGGCGCCAACGCCTCGGGGAAGTCGAACCTGCTGGACGGGCTGAAGTTCATGGCCGATGCGGTACGCGACTCGTTCGCCCAGTGGCGACCGGGTGGCGGCGTGCCGCGCCGACCGTTCAAGCTCGACCCAGCCGCCAGGGAGCAGCCGTCGATCTTCGTCGCGGAGATCGTGGAGGGCGGCGTGCGCTACACGTACGGCTTCGAGGTCGACGACGAGCGCGTGCTCTCGGAGTGGCTCTACAGCTATCCGGAGAAGCGAAAGCGCGTGCTCTTCGATCGCTCGCGCGATCATGTCAAGTTCGGCAAAACCGTTACTGACGCGACTTTCAAGATGGAAGTGCTTGAAGAACTCCTGCGCCCGAACGCACTCTTCATCAGTCTCGCGGCTCAATCCAATGTGGCGGCTCTGGTTCCGGTGTATCAATGGTTCACCAGGAGGTTGAGCTTTCGATTGGATGGAGAACCGTCCAACTTGGAAGCCGGTGTGGCGCACTTCCTGCGCGAGTATCGGTCTCTGCATGATCAATTGGTCGAGTTGTTGTCTGTCGCAGATTTCGGTATCTCGGATATCGGTTTGAACCCGGAAGCTGGCCTGGACTTGTTGGTGGATCGGTACAAGGTCGAGGCTGGGCACAATCAGCGCTTGCTTGTCGGGTTGCGAGAACGGCTGGCGACGATTGAGGGGCAACGCGCTGGTCGACATCGCTCTGATCAACTCGATGATGAACGTCGTGCGATTCATCATGAGATAACACATGTCCAGGAAAGGTATTTCGACTCGCGCAACAGGCTGGATCAGTTGGAGCGCGAGGTCGAGCGTGGGCGGCATCAGGTTCGGCTTTCTCATGGTCGTGGTAGCGAGCTCTTCCGGCTGGACGAGGAGTCAGCAGGCACCCGGTCGTGGCTTGGCCTGCTCCCTGCGGTGCTGCTCGTGCTGCGTGAGGGTGGCGTTCTCGTGATCGACGAGATCGACGCCAGCCTGCACTCCCTGCTGTCCGCGCGGCTCGTCGCTCTGTTCAACGATCCCGAGACCAATGTGGCGGATGGTCAGCTCATCTTCACCACGCACGACGCGACCTTGCTTCACCCGCCGCTGGCCGACGAGGTATTGGATCGCGACGAAGTGTGGTTCGTGGAGAAGGACCAGAAGGGTGCGAGTACTCTCCATCCGCTGAGCGATTTCAAACCTCGCCGCGAGGACAATCTGGAGCGGCGTTACCTTGCCGGCCAGTACGGTGGTGTCCCGCACGTGTACGAAGAGCACTTCGTGAACGCCGTACGGGATGGCGTCGCCGATGGCAGGGCGTGAGAACTCGCAGCGTCGGTCGAGGCGGATGGTTCCCGCGCGCAGGAACAACGTGCTCGTGGTCAGCGGCGGGGAAAAGACCGAAAGTCAGTACTTCTCCGGGCTGCGGCTCGCTCGGCGGGTGCCGATCACGGTGAAGTGCAAGGCCGACGCGCCGCACAACCTCGTCAAGTACGCCGCCAAGCTGCGCGACCAGTACCGCGAGGAGTTCCAAGCCGTGTGGTGCGTGGTCGATGTGGACAATTTCGACATACCGCTCGCAATGCGGCTCGCGGACAGCATGAAGGTCAACCTCGCGGTGTCGAACCCGTGTTTCGAGCTGTGGCTCCTCCTGCACTTCGCGGACCACCGCGCCCACGTCGCCGACTACCGGGCGGCCCGGGACCTGCTCGCCCGGCACGTTCCCGCCTACGACAAGAAGCTCGACTACGCCGCGTTCGACCCGGGCATCGAGGACGCCATAGCGCGCGCCGCACTGCTCGGGCCCGACAACCCGGCCACGGACGTCGGGCGACTCGTCGACGCGGTCCTCCGTACCTGCCCTGAACCCCCACGGCATTGACGACGCCCGGCCGGCCGACCGGGGGCGGTGCGCCGGTTACGCTGGGCACCGTGTCTTCCCCCACCACGTCCAAGCGCGTCGCCATGCTGACCCTCGGGTGCGCCCGCAACGAAGTCGACTCCGAGGAACTCGCCGGCCGCCTCACCGCCGGCGGTTGGGAGCTGGTCGACGACGAGGCCGACGTGGTCGTGGTCAACACGTGCGGTTTCGTGGAGTCCGCCAAGAAGGACTCCGTGGACACGCTCCTGGCCGCCGCCGACAGCGGCGCGAAGGTGGTCGCGGTCGGGTGCATGGCCGAGCGTTACGGCACCGAGTTGGCCGACAGCCTGCCCGAGGCCAACGCCGTGCTCGGCTTCGACCACTACGCGAACCTCGCCGAGCGGCTGGACGACGTCCTCGCCGGTGAGGCCATCGAGTCGCACAAGCCGGTCGACCGGCGCACCCTCCTCCCGCTCACGCCCGTGCAGCGCCCCAAGGCCGCCGAGGACGTCCAGGTCCCCGGCCACGGCTGGGGCCCGCGCGTGCTGCGCACCCGCCTGGCGGACACGCCCGTCGCACCCCTGAAGATCGCCTCCGGCTGCGACCGCCGCTGCTCGTTCTGCGCGATCCCGTCGTTCCGCGGCGCGTTCGTGTCCCGCCACCCCGACGAGGTGGTGGCCGAAGCGATGTGGCTGGCCGAGCAGGGCGTCCGCGAGGTGTTCCTGGTCTCGGAGAACTCCACCTCCTACGCCAAGGACCTGCCGCGCGAGCTGGGCGGCCTGGAGCAGCTGTTGCCCAGGCTCGCCGCCGTCCCCGGCATCGACCGGGTCCGCGTGTCCTACCTCCAGCCGGCCGAGACGAAGCCGACGCTGGTCAAGGCCATCGCCACCACCGAGGGCGTCGCGGACTACTTCGACATGTCCTTCCAGCACTCCAGCGAGCCCGTGCTGCGCCGGATGCGGCGGTTCGGGTCCACCGAGTCGTTCCTCGGCCTGGTCGAGCAGATCCGGGCGCTCGCGCCGAACGCCGGCATCCGCAGCAACGTCATCGTCGGCTTCCCCGGCGAGACCGAAGAGGACGTCGCCGAGCTGGAGCGCTTCCTCACCTCCGCACGGCTGGACGCGGTGGGCGTGTTCGGCTACTCCGACGAGGACGGCACCGAGGCCGAGGGCCTGCCGGACAAGCTGGACGCCGACACGATCACCGAGCGCGTCGCCCGCATCTCCAACCTGGTCGAGGAGCTGACCTCGCAGCGCGCCGAGGACCGCGTGGGCGACGAGGTCGTCGTCCTGGTCGAGACCGCGGAGGACGACGACAACGACTGCGTCGGCCGCGCCGCCCACCAGGCGCCCGAGGTCGACGGCGAGTGCGTCATCACGAACGCCGACGGCCTCGAGGTCGGCGACCTGGTGCGCTGCCGGGTCGACGCGTCCGAGGGTGTCGACCTGGTCGTATCCGCGATCGAGGTGCTCCCGAGGTGACCGAACCCGCGCGCGTGCCGGTGCTGAACATCGCCAACGTGCTGACGATGTCCCGGCTGGTGCTCGTGCCGGTGTTCCTCTACCTGCTGTTCGCCGAGGGCGGCCACGAGTTCTGGTGGCGGCTGTCGGCGTTCGGCGTGTTCGCCGTCGCGTCGGTCACCGACCACGTGGACGGCAACCTGGCCCGCAAGCTCGGCCTGATCACCGATTTCGGCAAGATCGCCGACCCGATCGCGGACAAGGCGCTGACCGGCGCCGCGCTGGTGGGCCTGAGCCTGCTCGGCGAGCTGCCGTGGTGGGTGACGGTCGTCATCGCGGTGCGCGAGCTGGGCGTGACGCTGCTGCGCTTCTGGGTCATCCGGCACGGCGTGATCCCGGCCAGCCGCGGCGGGAAGGCCAAGACGCTCGTGCAGATCCTCGCCATCGGCCTGTACCTGCTGCCGCTGCCGACCTGGCTGGACCCGCTCGCGGTGGCCACCATGGGCGCGGCCGTGGTGCTGACCGTCGTCACCGGCGTCGACTACGTGATCCGCGCCTTCCGGCTGCGGGCGCGGGGGAAGCGGGCGGTGGCCGGGGCGTGAGCGCCGCCGACGTCGTCCGGGCGCTCAAGGAGCGCGGTGAGACGGTCGCCACCGCCGAATCGCTGACCGCGGGCCTGGTGACCGCCGAGCTGACGGACGTGCCGGGCTCAAGCGCCGTGGTGCGCGGCGGGCTCGTGGTCTACGCGACGGACCTCAAGCACACGCTCGCGGGCGTGGACGCGACGCTGCTGGCCGAGCACGGCGCGGTGCACCCCGAGGTGGCCCGGCAGCTCGCCGAGGGCGCACGCGAGCGCTGCGGCGCGACGTGGGGCCTCGGGCTGACCGGAGTGGCCGGACCGGACCCCCAGGACGGGGTCGCGCCGGGGACAGTCCACATCGGTTTGTCCGGTCCGTCCGGTTCGTTCGTCGAGACGCTCACTCTCGGTGGTGACCGTCACGAAGTTCGGGTGAGATCGACATCGGCCGTCCTGGACCTCCTGCGCAGCCACCTGAAGATCCCCGTCGAGTGACGTGAGCAGGGCGTTCCCCGTCACACCCGAACACGTACGCGGGAACTTACCGGCGAGTTCACTCGTTCGCCCTTGGCGGACGTGTCCCGAAGTCACTGCCCGTCGACGGAACGGGTCGGTAACGTGGGGGCACGGCCGGCCGGAAGGAGGCGCGCGATGACCGTGCTGCTACGCGAGGCGATCGGTGATCGGCTCCGCCATGCCCGCACCACCCAACGCCGCACGCTGCGCGAGGTCTCCAGGACCGCCCGCGTCAGCTTGGGGTACCTCTCCGAAGTGGAGCGTGGCCGCAAGGAGGCGTCCAGCGAGCTGTTGGCCGCGATCTGTGAGGCGTTGGACCTGCCCCTGTCGGAACTGCTGCACCTGGTCGCCTCGGACATCGGCGCGGTCCAGCAGCCGGTGCCGACGCCGGCCGAGCTCACCGCCGAACGGGCCGCGCCCGCGTCGGCGAGCCTGGACGGCGGCACCATGGTTCCGGCGGTGATCGGCAACGACCTGTCCGACCTGCGGTTGCAGCCCGTGCTCACGCACCGGCTGTCCACTTCGATCAGCAAGCCGCGCAACGCGGTGGTGGCGGCGTAACCCGAGCGCACCCGTGCGAAGCCGAGCCGGTCCTACCGGCTCGGCTTTCGGCTTTGCCCCTTTCCGGGCGTCTCGTGTTGCGCCGCGAAGCGTGCAACGACTTGGCAACCCCCCACGGGGTCGGCGCGTCCCCCCGACGTCGGGCGGGCAGGATGACCATGCCGACTGACCACACCGACGAAAGTCAGGGGGTGACTCAGGGTGAACCCGGATATCTCCCCAGGTCGGTGGAAGCAGCGCGGGACAACTGACACGATGGAACCAACACCGGCACCGGGTCGTTGCCAATCACGAGCGCGAGCCAGGGAAGTGCGGAGAAGGCAGGCGTAGGAGATGGCCAACCCTTTCGTGAAGGCATGGAAGTACTTCATGGCGGCGTTCTCGTCCAAGATCGACGAGCACGCCGACCCGAAGGTGCAGATCCAGCAGGCCATCGAGGAGGCACAGCGGCAGCACCAGGCCCTGTCGCAGCAGGCCGCCGCGGTGATCGGCAACCAGCGCCAGCTCGAGATGAAGCTCAACCGCCAGCTCGGTGAGGTGGAAAAGCTCCAGGCCTCCGCACGCCAGGCCCTCGTCCTCGCCGACGAGGCCCGCGCCAAGGGCGACGAGCCGCGCGCGACGCAGTTCGAGCAGGCCGCGCAGGGCTTCGCGACCCAGCTGGTGACCGCCGAGCAGAGCATCGAGGACCTGAAGACGCTGCACGACCAGGCGCTGCAGGCCGCGACCCAGGCGAAGCAGGCCGTCGAGCGCAACGCGATGGTGCTGCAGGGCAAGCTCGCCGAGCGGACCAAGCTGCTCAGCCAGCTGGAGCAGGCGAAGATGCAGGAGCAGGTCTCCAACTCGCTGCGCCAGATGACCGAGCTGGCCGCGCCGGGCAACACGCCGTCGCTGGAGGAGGTCCGCGACAAGATCGAGAAGCGGTACACCACCGCGCTCGGTTCGGCGGAGCTGGCGCAGAACTCGGTGCAGGGTCGGATGCTGGAGGTCCAGCAGTCGACCACCGAGATGGCGGGCGTCTCCCGGTTGGAGCAGATCCGCGCCTCGATGGGGGGCGGCAAGGTCGCGGGCGAGGTGACCAGCGGTCAGCCTGCCAGTGCGAGCGCGAGCATCCAGCAGGAGATCCAGCAGCGGGTGCAGCAGACGCAGGCCCAGCCGACCCAGCAGGTGCAGCAGAACCCGCCCGCGAGCCAGGGCTGAGGGAGTGGTGTCCGCGATGGATCCCCGGCGGAAGGTGGCCGGCGAGCTTGTCCAGGCCATCGGCGGCCAGCTCCAGGGGCAACTCGCGGACCAGGTGAAACGGCGGTACGCCGCCTGGAACGACCCGCGTGCGAAGCTCGATCGGCGTTACCGCCGGTCGAGCCGCGTGCTCACCTTCTGGCTGATCGTGCTGGCCCTGCTCGCGGTGGTCGGCACGCTCACGCTGGTCGGCGCGCTGCCCGTGGCCGCCGGGGTCGGCGCGGCCCTCGGGTTCGCCGGCACGTCGGTGCTGGCCGTGCGCACGAACATGAGGATGCGGGGCATCAACGCCGAGCGGCAGCAGTTGGCGGCCGTGCCGGTGCGCGCGCCGCTGCCCTCGCGCTCCTCGTCCGCACGTCAGCCGATGGAACGGCTGGAGGACGCCGAGGACACGTTGCGCGAGCTGCTGCGCCAGCTCGACTCGGCCGCGTTGACCTCCGTGCCCACCGACTCGGTCGAGCAGGCCCGCGTCACCGGCGTCGAGGCCGCGTCCGCGCTCCGGGCCGTCTCCCACCAGCTGCAGGCCGTCGAACGGGCGCGTGACACCGCGCCGCCGTTGGACCGCGCGCCGCTGGTCGAGGGTGTGCGAAGACTGCGCGCCCAGCTGGACGAGGGTGTGGACGGCTACTGCGGCCTGGTCGCCGCGGCCGGTCGGGTGCTCGCCGAGAGCACCGCCTCCAACCCCCGGCAGGTGCTGGGTGACGCGACGGACCACCTGGCGGGCCTGGCGTCCGCGTTGCGCGAGCTGTCGCGCTGAACGGCCACGCGGTCGTCCACCGGGACCTGTCGTCGGGGCGTCCACTGCGGACAACCGCACGTTCGCCCGCACGGCCATCTGCACCAACGCCGATTACGTCACGTTGGGTAGCGGAGTTGGGCTGACCTGACAACCGTAGTGGCGTACGCTGCTGCAATCGTGTGATTATCAGACCGTTATATAGCCGCAGCCACTACTTGGCGTGGCAGGATCCCTTGGTCGGACAGCGTGGTCCGTCCTGGTCGCCGGGGAGGTCATTGAGTGGCGTTGTGGACCGTGCGCGGTGATGGCCGCCCCATCGACGGTGACGCCATCGCGCCGCAAGAGCGGCTGAGCTGGCCCCGCACCATCGGCTTCGGCGCCCAACACCTGGTCGCGATGGCCGGCGCCACGATCCTCGTTCCCGCCACCACCGGTCTCCCGGTCAGCACCACGCTGCTGTTCTCCGGCGTCGGCACCCTCCTGTTCCTGGTGATCACCCGCAACATGGTGCCCAGCTACCTCGGCGCGTCGTTCGCGTTCATCGCGCCGCTGTCCGCCGCCCGTGACGAGGGCATCGCCGCGCAACTCGGCGGCGTGCTCGCGGCCGGCCTGCTGGTGATCATCATCGGGGTCGCGGTGAAGGCGCTGGGCGTGCGGCTGCTGGAGGCCGTGATGCCGCCGGTGGTGACCGGTGCGGTGGTCGTGCTGATCGGGCTCAACCTGTCGCACCGGGCCACCGACTCGTTCGCCCAGCAGCCGCTGCCCGCCGTGGTGACGATGGGCATCATCCTGCTGTGCGGCGTGCTCGGCCGCGGCACGTTCTTCCGCTTCTCCGTGCTGATCGGCGTGGTCGCCGGGTGGGTGCTCGGCTTCTCCCTCGGCCTGGTCGACACGGGTGCGCTCGGTCGGGCCGCCTGGTTCGGCCTGCCCGAGTTCCACGCGCCGGAACTGCGGCCGTCGGTCACCCTGCTGGTGCTGCCGGTGGTGATCGTGCTGGTCGCGGAGAACGTCGGCCACGTGAAGGCGATCGCCGCGCTGACCGGCCGCAACCTCGACGGCAACGTCGGCGACTCGATCATCGCCAACGGCGTGTCCACCGCGTTGGCGGGCTTCGGCGGCGGGTCGGGCACCGCGACGTACTCCGAGAACATCGGCGTGATGGGCGTGACCAAGGTCTTCTCCACCGCCGCGTACGCGGTGACCGGGGTGGCCGCGGTGCTGATGTCGTTCTCACCGAAGGTGACGGCGGCGCTGGCGACCATCCCGGCGGGTGTGGTCGGCGGCGCGACCCTGGTGCTGTTCGGCCTGATCAGCCTGGTCGGCGTGCGGGTGTGGATGGAGAACGGGGTCGACCTGACCAACCCCGGCAACGCGCTGGTCGGCGGCGCCGCCCTCGTCGCCGGGGTGGGCGATCTGACCCTGGAGCTGGGCGACATGGAGCTCGGCGGCCTGGTGTGGGGTTCGCTGCTCGTGGTGATCCTGCACCCGGTGCTGCGCTGGCTCAGGGCCGCCCGCAAGGTCGACCGCCGGGAAGACCTGACCGGCAAGCCCTAGCCGATGTGCGCCTCTTCGTAGGCGAAGTGCGTCTCCAACTCCTCCGCCAGCCGGTCGAGTTCGGGGCGCAGCCGGTCCGGGTCGTCGGCCAGCCCGGCGATCTCGGTGATCACCCCGGCCACCACGTGGTGCTCCTCGCGGAGCCGTGCGAACACCGGGGCCAACGCGGGGTCGTGGTCCTCGAACGCGGTGAACGCGCCCTCTTCGCGCAGGTGGTGCATCCGCATGTTGTCGCAGAACGCCAGGCAGTGGTCGCGCAGGTCACGGCGGGTGGTCGGGTCCTCGCGCAACCGGCGCAGCTCGGCCCGCAGGGCGTCGTGGTGGCGGCGCAGCTGCACGCCGATCGCCTTGACCCGGTCCGCGTCGAGCCGGAGCACGTTCAGCGCGACGACGGGGATGACCCTGGTCGTGGCCTCGGCGTAGGCGCGGAACGCCGGGGCGAGCCGCGACTGGACCTCGTAGAAGTGGTCGCGCTCGGCACCTTCGAGCGGCACGGCCTGGGCGGCGTGCTTCCGGATCGCGCCGTTCTCCCGGATCTCGATCGTGACCTGCGGGTCGGCCAGCAGGTTGTGGTACCAGTCCGGGTGCTTGGGCCCGCCCGCGTTGGAGCCGAAGACCAGCAGCCGGTCGCCGTCGCGCAGGTACACCGCCGGGTTGGTGTGCGGCTTGCCCGTCCGGGCGCCGGCGGTGGTCATGAGCAGCAGGTCCGCGCCCTCGAAGGGGCCTCCGACCAGGCCGCCGTTGGCCCGGAACTCCTGGATGACCATCTCGTTCACGTGTGGTTCCCCCATTAGTCTGACCCGTCAAAGCAGTTTTGCTTTGAACACAAAGTCTCTTTGATGTCAAAGGTAGAGAGGCGGGTCCCGGGTGTCAACCACCGATGACGCCATCCGCGCGTTGCTGCTGCTCATGCCGCGCATGGTCGGCCGGGCCAAGCGGATCAAGGTGCCCGAGGAGCTGGAGTCCCTGGCGTTGGCGCCGCGGCACCTGTCGCTGCTGGCCTACCTGCTGTTCGACGGCCCGGCGACGGTGAACGACCTGGCCGCGAGGCTGGAGGTGGCGCCGACGACGGTCAGCCTGATGGTGGGGGAGCTGAGCCGGAAAGGCGTGCTGGAACGCCGTGAGGACGACGAGGACCGCCGCAAGCGGATCGTGAGCATCACCGACGCCAAGCGGCCCTCGATCGACGCGTGGCTGGCCAGGGGCGCGCGGGCGTGGCGGACGGCGTTGGAGCCGTTGACGCCCGACCAGCGGCGGATGTTCGTGGAGACGTTGAAGGCGTACGAGGACGCGCTGGAAGACTGACGCGTTGGAAGACTGACGCCCGCCTGGACGGCCCGCCTAGACGAGTGACTTGTTGATGCGCCGGACCAGGCCGGGGCCCTCGAAGATGAACCCGGTGTAGATCTGGATCAGGCTCGCGCCCGCGTCCAGCATCCGCTTGGCGTCGTCCGGGCCGGCGATCCCGCCGACGCCGATGATCGGCAGCCGGCCGTCGGTCTCCCGGCTGACGAACCGCACCACCTCGCGGGCGCGTTCGGTCAGCGGCCTGCCGCTCAGCCCGCCCGCCTCGTGCGCGAGCCGCTGGTCGGCCGGGGCCAGACCGTCGCGGGACAGCGTGGTGTTGGTCGCGATCAGGCCGCTGACCTCGTGCGCGGCGCACACCTCCAGCAGTTCGGCGATCGCCTCGTCGGTCAGGTCGGGCGCGATCTTGACCAGGATCGGCTTGCGCGGCTTCGACCCGGCCAGGTCGTGCGCGGTGGCGTTGAGCGCGGACAGCAGCTCGGTCAACGCGCCGCGGTCCTGCAGGCTGCGCAGGCCGGGCGTGTTGGGCGAGCTGATGTTGATCGCGAAGTAGTCGCCGTGCCGGTAGAGCGCCCGCAGGGACGTCCGGTAGTCCTCCACCGCGTCCTCGACCGGCGTGATCTTGGACTTGCCCAGGCTGATGCCCAGCGGCACGGCCAACGGGCCCAGGCGGTCCAGCCGGTTGGCCAGCTCCAGCGCGCCGTCGTTGTTGAAGCCCATCCGGTTGATGATCGCCTCGCTGTCGCGCAGCCGGAACAGGCGCGGCTTCGGGTTGCCCGGCTGCGGGTGCCGGGTGACCGTGCCGACCTCGACGAACCCGAACCCCAGCGCGCCCCACGCGGGCAGCGCCCGACCGTTCTTGTCCAGTCCGGCGGCGAGGCCGACCGGGTTGGGGAACCGCACGCCGAAGACGGTGCGTTCCAGCGCGGGCTTGCGCTTCACGAGCCTGGCCGCCGGGCTCAGCTTCTCCAGGACGGCGAGGGTGGTCTCGTGGACCCGCTCCGCGTCTCCGCCGTGCATCCGGAACAACGCCTTGCGCACCACGCTCTTGTAGACCACGGCGGTAACCCTAAGCGATCGGCCCTGGCTGGCAGCGCGGGCACCAGTACGCGGGGCGCTCCAGCACGCCCGCGCCCTGCCCGCCGACCCGCACCCTGGTCCCGCAGCGCAGGCACGGTTTACCGCCCCGTTCGAACACCCAGTGCTGCCGTCCGCGGCCCATCAGCCCGGTGGTGCTCTGCTCCGGGTGCCAGGCGTTGGCGAGCAGGAGCTTGCGCGCCAGCCGCACCGCCTCCGCCGGGTCGACGGCCGACACCGGGCTCCACGGCGAGACGCCCAGCAGGAAGCACACCTCGGCCTTGTAGAGGTTCCCCACGCCAGCCACGACCCGCTGGTCGAGCAGCGCCAGGCCCAGTTCGCGGTCCGGGTCCGCCGCGAGCCTGGCGACCGCCTCGGCCGCCCGTTCGTCGTCCCAGTCGCCCAGCAGGTCCGGCCCCAGGTGCCCGACGAGCCGCGACTCCTCGTCGGTCGGCAGCAGTTCGAGGTCGTGCAGCGCGAACCCCACCGCGACCCGGTCCGGCACCTCCAACAACGCCCGCACCTGGTGATTCGGCCGCCGCCAGCGCTCGCCCGGCCGGTAGAGGTGCCACGCGCCGTCCATCCGGAAGTGGCTGTGCAGGCTCAGGCCACCGGAGAACCGGGTGAACAGGTGCTTGCCGACCGAACGCACCTCCAGCACGTCCCGCCCGCTCAGGTCGGCGTTGGCCCACTCGGGGTGGCGGAGCTCACCGCGCAGCAGCCGGCGCCCGGCCAGCGCCTCGTTCAGGCGGTGTCCGGCCAGGAAGACCGTGTCACCCTCGGGCACCGCTGTCGAAAGCCACCTTCAGACCGAACGCGACCAGCACGGACGCGGTCAGCCGCTCGGTCCACCGCCGCACCCTCGGCCTGGTCAGCACCACCGCCGCCCGCCCGGCCAGCCACACCACGACGATCTGCCACACCTGGCCGATGCCCACGTGGATGCCGATCAGCAGCGCGCCCCACCCGGCCGACGTCTGGTCGGCGGGCAGGAACTGGGGGAGCAGGCTCAGGTAGAACACGCCGATCTTGGGGTTGAGCAGGTTCGTGGTGAACCCGATCCGCAACGCCTGACCCGGCGTGATCGACGGCGCGTCGGACGGCTTGTCCAGGGTCCCGCGCCACGACTTCCACAGCGCCGACCCGCCCAGCCAGAGCAGGTACGCCGCGCCCGCGTACCGCACGACGTCGTAGGCGACCTGCGACGCCACCAGCAGCGCGGTCAACCCGGCGATGCTCGCCGCGCCCCACACCAGGCAGCCCAGCGTGGTGCCGAACCCGCCGACCAGCCCGGCCCCGCGCCCGCCGCCGAGCACCATGCGCAACAGCATCATGGTGTCCAGACCGGGCGTGATGGTCAGCAGGAGCGCCGCGACGGTGAACGCGACCAGGGCGGTCGTGCTCACGCGCACACCTCGCCGGCGCTCGGCGTGGCAAGAGCACGAAGCACTGTGTCGAAACCGGATGATCCGGTGTTGAACGATTCGGCTGCGAGCTTGCTCACGCGTCCACCGCTTCCTCGATCTCCTGGTCGTCGAAGTCGTGGTGCACGGCACGGCGTCGACTGCGGCTGATCCGCAGTATCCGCGCCAACAGCAGGTTGAACGCCAGCGCCACCTCACGCGCGCCCGGCGTGCCCCACTCGTGGATCGGCATGCACGCGCCCTGCGCCTGCTGCACCGCCAGCCGGTCCGGCAACGCCACCGGCATCACCAGCGGCCCGAAGATGTCGCGCAGCTCGTCGATGCGGAACTGGTGCTCGTGCGACCTCGGCCGCACCCGGTTCACCACCACGCCCAGCGGCTGCAACTCCTCGTTGTGCTCGCGCTCGGCCTGCACCGCCTCGAACGCCCGCTGCACGCCCGCCACCGCGAACATCGTGGGCTCGGTCACCAGCAGCGCCCGGTCCGCCGCGACCAGCGCCGACCGGGTCAGCTGACCCAGCGACGGCGGGCAGTCCAGCAGCACCAGCTGGTAGGGCTCCTCGTCGTCCCGGAGCAGCCGCAACGCCTCGCGCAGCCGGCCGAGCCTGGTCTCGCCGGGATCGGGGTGGTTCAGCGACTCGGCGTCCTCGGACCCCGCCAGCACGTCCACCCCGTCGCCCCACGCGCTGGGCGCGATCGCCTTGCGCAGCGTGTCCTCGCTCGGGTCCTGCAGGACGTCGTAGATGCTGGCCTCGGTGTCGTCGGGTTCGAGCGTCGAGGTGGCGTTGCACTGTGGATCCAGGTCGATGACCAGCGTCCGGACACCACGCCGCAGCGCGGCCGACGCCAGACCGAGCGCGACCGTCGTCTTACCCACTCCACCCTTGAGGCTGAGGACCGCGACCGTATGCACGTAGTGCAGCCTACGGTCTCTAGGCTCTACGTCTATGCGACCGGACGCCGTACACAGGGTGCTCGACGCCGAGCTGGCCGCCGCGCGGGACCGCCGGGGCGGTGAACCGCCGCGGGTGCTCGACGTCGGCGGGGGCAGCGGCGTGTGGGCCGTGCCACTCGCGGTGGCCGGGTGCACGGTGACGGTGGTCGACCCCAGCCCGGACGCGCTGGCCACGCTGCACCGCCGTGCGGCCGACGAGGGCGTGCTGGACCGCATCACGGCCGTCCAGGGCGACACCGACGCGTTGGACCGGGACGGCTCGGCCGACCTGGTGCTCGGGCACGGGCTGCTGGAGGTCGTGGACGACGCCGGTGCCGCGTTGGCCGCGCTCGCCGCCGCGGCGGCTCCGGGCGGCGCGGTGTCCCTGCTGGTGGCGAACCGGTACGCGGCCGTGCTGCACCGGGCGATCGCCGGACGCCTGGTCGACGCCCGGCGGCTGCTGGACGACGAGGCGGGCCAGCTCGTCGGCACCCGCGACCCGCTGCTGCGCCGCTTCGACGTGGCCGGGCTGGAGGCGTTGGTGCTGGCCGCGGGCCTGAAGGTGGAGCTGGTCCAGGGCCACGGCGTGGTGTCGGACCTGGTGCCGGGCGCGGTGCTGGAGGCCAATCCGGGCGCGGCCGAGGCGCTGGCCGAGCTGGAACTGGCCGCGTCGACCCGCCCGCCGCTGCGCGACGTGGCCGCCCGGTTGCACTTGTTGGGGCGCAAGCCGGCCTGAGAGTGCGGTAGAACGGAGGTTCCGCCGCCTACCGCAGAGGACCTCGCCATGGGAGACCCGCACTTAGCCGGAGCCGGGTGATGGCCGACCCGGCGCCGGACGAGCTGGACGACCGCGTGCGCGCGGCCGTCGCCGGTGACCGCGGGGCCGTCGCGTCGGTGCTGACCGCCGTCCGCCCGCTGGTGGTGCGCTACTGCCGTGCCCGCGTGGGCAGGCAGGAGCGGTCGTTCACATCGGCGGACGACGTGGCGCAGGAGGTGTGCCTGGCCGTGCTGACCGCGTTGCCCACGTACCGGGACCACGGTCGGCCGTTCCTGGCGTTCGTGTACGGGATCGCGGCGCACAAGGTCGCCGACGCGCACCGTGCCGCGTTGCGCAACCGCGCGGAGCCCGTGCCCGAGGTGCCGGACGGCCCGGACGAGCAGGTGGGGCCGGAGCAGCACGCGTTGCGGGTCGAGCTCTCGCACAAGGTCGCCGAACTGCTGCGGGTCCTGCCGGAGAAGCAGCGGGAGATCCTGGTGCTGCGGGTCGTGGTCGGGCTGTCGGCCGAGCAGACCGCCGACGCCGTCGACTCCTCGCCCGGCGCGGTCCGGGTCGCCCAGCACCGGGCGCTGACCCGGCTCAGACGGGAGATCGAGCGAGCTTTGGTAACACACCGCGTCCAATAGTGGTAGCTCGATCCGCTGATCGGGTCTCAAACACGTCCATTCGGACGAACTTCGTATGAGTTGCGTCATCCCACCGTGGGACCGGCGTCGCGTTCGCATGTGCCCCCAAGGGTCGTCCAGTGCGCGGACGCCGAGGAGCTCGCTATGGCAGCAGTGGCAGTCGGGTTCGGAGTTGTGCCGGGATTTCGCGGTCAGGCGGGGAGGGCGGTGATGTCCGTGCGGTTCGAGGACGTCCCGTCCTCCCCACCCGCGCGTGCGGAAGGAGGGCCGGAGGCGCTCGTCGAGGCGGCGGTCCAGGGTGACAAGCAGGCGGTCGAGGCGCTGCTGGCGCAGATCCGGCCGGTGATCGTGCGGTACTGCCGGGCCAGGATCGGTCGCGGGCAGCGGTCGTCGGCATCGGCGGAGGACGTGGCCCAGGAGGTCTGCCTCGCGGTGCTGAAGGCGTTGCCGAACTACCGGGAGCAGGGTCGGCCGTTCCTGGCGTTCGTGTACGGGATCGCGGCGCACAAGGTCGCCGACGCGCACCGCGCGGCGGCCCGCAACCGGGCCGAGTCCGTGCCGGAGCTGCCGGACGGCGCGGGCAAGGAGCCGGGACCCGAACAGCAGGCGCTCCACGGCGAGCTGTCCGAGCGGATGGGTCGGCTGCTGAGCGTCCTGCCGGACCGGCAGCGGGAGATCCTGGTGCTCCGGGTCGTCCTCGGCATGTCCGCCGAGGAGACCGCCGAGGCGGTCGGCTCGACGCCCGGCGCCGTCCGGGTGGCCCAGCACCGGGCGTTAGCACGACTGCGCAAGACGTTGGACGAAGCCCAGAACGGCGTTTGACGCACCCAGCGGCACTGGGTACTCAGTGCCGCCAGCGGGTCAGCGCGGCGATCTCCTCCGGTGAGCAGTCGGCGAACCGGGCGATCTCGCCGCGCCGCACATCCACGATGGTCTCGGCGAACTCCGCGCCGAACGCCTCGGTCAGCACCTCGTCCGCCTCGAACGCCGCCACGGCCTCCTCCAGGGACGTCGGCAGGCGCCGGGCCTCGGGCAGGGCGACCGGGTCCACCCCCACCGGCTCGGGCAACCGCGCCTGCTCCACGATCCCGGCCAGGCCCGCCGCCATCGTCGCGGCCACCACCAGGTACGGGTTCGCCGACAGGTCGTAGCACCGGATCTCCAGGTCACGGCCCGCGATCAGGCGCAACGCCGTCTCCCGGTTCTCCAGGCCCCACGCGGCGAACGCGCCCGCCCAGTGCTGTGGCACCAGCCGCAGGTAGCCGGCCACCGACGGGCTGCCGATCGCGCACAACGCCGGCAGCCGCCGCAGCACACCCGCCGCGAACGCCTCGGCTTCGTCGGTCAGCCCGAACCAGCCCTCGCCGCCGTCGAACGCGTTCCGGCCGTCGCGCCACAGGCTGATGTGCAGGTGACCGCCGTTGCCGACACCGTCGGCGATGATCTTGGGCGAGAACGACGCGCGCATGCCGTGCCGCATCGAGATCGCCCGGATCGTCTCCCGGACGAGCACCGACGTGTCCGCCGCGTGCACCGGGTCCTCCGGGGTCGTGGACAGCTCGAACTGGCCCGGCGCGTACTCGGGGTGGAACTGGAGCACCTCGACGTCCTGCTCGGCCAACGCCGCCAGCAGGTCCGCGGCGTAGTCGGACAGCTCGACCTGCCGGGCGTGGCCGTACGCGGGACCGCTGGTGGCGGGCCGGAACAGGTCCGTGCCGCCGTGGCCGACGACCCACTCCACCTCGAAGCCCGCCTGGACCTCGTAGCCGTGCACGGTGAGGCGGTCGGCCACCGCCCGCGCCAGGCCGCGCTCGTCCTGCGGGTGCGGCGCGCCGTGCTGGTCGAAGCGGTCGGCCGGGGCCCACGCCCAGCCCGGCTGGCCCGCCAGCACGGTGAGCCGGTCCAGGTCCGGCCGCAGCCGCAGGTCGCCGACCGGGCCGCCGGCGTGCCGCCCGGTGATGATCGTGTCGTCCAGCAGGAACACGTCGAACACCGGTGACACGCCCACGCCGTCCGCCGCCGCTCGGGGCAGACCCGCGAGCGGCACGGATTTCACCCTCGTGATGCCGCTGTGGTCGACCCAGGTGAGGGCGACCGCCACCACGTCCTGCTCCAGCAGGTCGTCCACCATGTCGGCGGCCAGTGCACGTCGGTGCTCCTGCTCGGCTGTGTCCATCGTGCGTGGTTACACCAGGTCTCTACTCTTCAACAAGTGGACCCTGTGCTGCCGTGCGTGGCGTCGTCGCCCCTGGTGGACCACCACTGCCACGGGGTGCTGCGGGACGACGTGGACCGGGACGGGTTCGAGTCGATGCTGACCGAGGCGTCGTCGGTGTCGCCGTTGGGGACGTCGCTGTTCGACTCGTCGTTGGGGCTGGCGGTTCGGCGCTGGTGTGCGCCTTTGCTGGACCTGCCCGTGCTCGTGTCGGCCGACGAGTACCTGGTGCGGCGGCGGTCGTTGGGTGCGGCGGAGGTGAACCGGGTGTTCCTCGCGGCGTCGGGGATCTCGACGTTCCTGGTGGACGGCGGGTTGTCGCCGGAACGGTTGGTCGGACCGTCGGCATTCACCGGTTCGAGTGAACTTCCCGTGCTGCGGCTGGAGTGGTTGGCGGAGCAGGTCGTGGCGGAGGGTGCCGGTGGCTTCCCGGCACGGGTGCGTGCGGCCCTGGACTCGTCGTCCGCGGTGGCGGCGAAGTCGATCGCGGCCTATCGAGTGGGCTTGGCGCTGGACCCCGAGCGGCCCTCGGACGCCTCGGTGGTGGCGGCGGTCGACCGGTGGCTGTCGTCCGGGTCGGACCGGTGCGCGGACGAGGTGGTGTCGCGGTTCCTGGTGTGGGAGGCGTTGGAACGCGGGCTGCCGGTGCAGTTCCACGTCGGGTACGGGGACGCGGACCTGTCGCTGCGCGACTGCGACCCGTTGCTCCTGACGGACCTGCTGCGGGCGACCGCTCCGCTGGGCGTGCCGGTGATGTTGCTGCACAACTACCCGTTCCACCGGCACGCCGGGTACCTGGCGCAGGTGTTCCCGCACGTGTTCGTCGACCTGGGGTTGGCCACGCACGGGGTGGCGCACCAGGCGAGCCGGGTGCTGGCGGAGGCGCTGGAGATCGTGCCGTTCGGCAAGTTCCTGTTCTCCAGCGACGCCTACGGGCTGGGCGAGCTGTACTACCTGGGCGCGTTCTTCTTCCGCCGCGCGCTGTCCGATTTCCTGACCGACGGCCTGCGGTCGCGCGCGTTCGGCATGGCGGACGCCGAGCGCGTCTCCGACCTGATCGGGTGGCAGAACGCGCACCGGGCCTACCGGCTGGACTAGAGTGTCGAACAGGTGTTCGGCGTTGGTCGTGCGTGGATGGGTCGGTCTCGACGGGGGGTGGGCGTGGGCCGTAGTGCCAACCTGCCGCGCGGTCTGGTCGATCGCTTCCTCGCGCGCGGCGACGTCTGGCCGGACGACACCGGCTGTTCGATGCTGCACGTCGACATGGACGCCTTCTACGCGTCGGTCGAGATCCGCGACCGGCCGGAGCTGGCGCGCAAACCGGTGATCGTGGGCGGCACGGCGAACCGGGGCGTGGTCGCGTCGGCCAACTACCTGGCCCGCGAGTTCGGCGTGCGTTCCGCCATGCCGACCGCGCACGCCCGCAGGCTCGCGCCGCACGCGGTGTTCGTCTCGCCGAACTTCGCCCGGTACCAGGAGGTCTCGCGCGGGGTGATGTCGATCTTCCGCGACATCACGCCGTTGGTGGAGCCGTTGAGCCTGGACGAGGCGTTCCTCGACGTGAGCGGGGCGTTGAAGCGGATGCGGTCGAGCCCGGCGCAGATCGCGCAGGTGATCAGGGCGCAGGTCGAACAGGCGCACGGCATCACGTGCTCGGTGGGTGCGGCGCCGACGAAGTTCCTGGCCAAGCTCGCGTCGGGGATGTGCAAACCGGACGGTCTCATGGTCGTGCCGCGCGACGAGGTGCTGTCGTTCCTGCACCCGTTGCCGGTGTCGGCGCTGTGGGGCGTGGGGCAGCGGACGGCCGAGCAGCTGGACCGGGTGGGGCTGGAGACGGTGGCCGATGTCGCCGCGACCTCGTTGCCGCGCCTGCGGAAGGTGATCGGGGTGGCGTTGGCCGAGCACCTGCACGCGTTGGCGCAGGGGCACGACGACCGGCCGGTGGTGCCGTCCACGCGGGAGAAGTCGATCGGCGCGGAGGAGACGTTCGAGGTCGACCACTTCGACCGGGAGTTGCTGCGCCGGGAGTTGTTGCGGCTGGCGGAGCGTTCGACGGCGGCGTTGCGCTCGCGGGGGCTGCGGGGGCGGACGGTGTCGATCAAGGTGCGGTTCTCCGACTTCACCACGATCACCCGGTCGAAGACGCTGCGGGTGGCGACCGACGTGACGCAGGAGGTCTACCGGACGGCGTCGACCCTGCTGGACGAGCAGGTGCCGCCGGGGGCGGTGCGGCTGATCGGGGTGCGGATCGAGCAGCTGGTGGAGGGCGACGACGGCGAGCAGCTGATGTTCGACGCGCCGGAGCGGGGGTGGCGCGAGGCGGAACAGGCGGCCGACCAGGCGCGGTCGAGGTTCGGCAAGGCGGCGATCCGGCCGGCCTCGCTGCTGACCCAGGGGCCCACCCGGTCCGGTCAGGACGAGCCGAAACCGGACCGCGGGCCCTGACCGGGGTGTCAGCGTTCGGGGTTCCGACGCGCGGACCGCGCCGTTCGGGTGGTCGGCGGCCTGATCCACGCCGTGCGGGTCGATCACCAGGCACATTGGAACCGTGGATCGGTTCTGGGGTCTGCTCACCTCCTCCGAGCACGAGGTGCTCGGAGCGACGGGTGTGGAGCGCGACTACCCGCAGGGCTCGGTGATCTGCCACGAGGGCGAGGTCACCCGGCACGTGCTGGTCGTCCGCCGAGGCCTGCTGCGGGTGACCGCCACCACGGCCAACGGGAGCGAGAAGGTGCTCGCCGTGCGCGGGGCGGGTGACATCGTCGGTGAGCGTTCGGCGGTCGACGGCAAGCCGCGTTCGGCGACCGTGCGGGCCCTCAACCCGGTCCGGGCGCTGGTGCTGTCCGCCGATTCGTTCGCCGCGCTGTGCCAGCGGTACCCGCGCATCTCGTGGGCCGTGCTGATCGTGGTCGTCTCCCGGCAGCGCGACACCGATCGTCAGCGCGTGCAGATCAGCGGCACGGCCACCCAACGCGTCGCCGCCGTCCTCATCGACATGGCGTTGGAACGCGGGATCGCCGACCAGGGTGCGATCGCGTTGAGCCAGGAGGACCTCGCCGGTATCGCGGGGACGTCCCGTGAATCCCTCGTGCGGGTGCTGCGCGCGCTGCGCGAGGAGGGCATCATCAGCACCGGTCGGCGGAAGATCGACATCCACCGGGTGAGCCGCCTCTACGACTTCACCAACTGATTTCCCCCTGTGCGTCATCTGACGCAGAACCTTGGCGTGAAACCTCATAGAAATGAGGCATCAGTCGAGCTCAGAGGGGGAGTCATGAACCACAACGAAGAGCCGGCCAAGTCCCGCCGCCGGTTCACCGAACGCCTCGCCTGCACCCTCGTCTTCACCGCCGTCCAGCTCTGGGCGGCAGTCGTGATCATCTTCAAGTCCGATGTCGACGGTGTCGTCGCGCTCGCCGTCGCGTTCGTGCTCGCGGGTGGCCTGATCGCGATGTACGACGCCTGGCGCGAGGTCCGCTCCGTCCGCCGCGAGCTGGACGTCGAGATCCACGAGGACTTGGTGCGCCTCTAGACCACACGGCGGCTGACGAGGGGCGGCCGCCGTTCTCCGAGGCCTTCCGCAGACGGTCGGGTCTGCGGAAGGCCTCTCTTGTGTCCCGTATTCCCCGAGTTGTCCACAGCCCTCCGAGTTGTCCACAGTTCGTGATCTCGAGGTCGACCAGCCTCGGCGGACCGCCCATCGTGGACGCATGCGCACCTCGAACCGCACCACCATCGACCTGGACGCCCTGGGCGGCCTCTTCCCCCACCGCGTCGCCACCGCGACGGACCTGCTCAGCCTCGGCCTGCCGGGCGAGGAGCTGGCGGTCCGCTGCCGCCCGCACGGCCCGTGGCAGCACGTCCTGCCGGGGATCCTGCTCCTGGCCCGAACACCGCCGAGTCGTACGCAGCTGGTCATGGCGGCCCTCCGCTACGGCGGCCCGGAAACCCTGCTCACCGGCCTGGACGCCCTCCAGCTGCACGGCATGCGGGCGTTGCCCGCCACCGGTCCGGTGCAGATCCTCGTCAACCGGGCGCTGGAGCCGACCCCCAAGGTCCGGATCACCCGCACCCGCCAGTTACCGGAACCGGTCCTCCGCAAGGGCTTCCTCACAGCCCCACTGGCCAGGGCTGCCGTCGACGCGGCCAGAGCCCTCCACCTCCGCGACGACATCCGAGCCGTCCTGACCGAGGTGGTCCGCCACGGCGGCGTCCCGGTGGCCGACCTCAGACCGGGCCTGTCACGTGGTTCGGAGCCGGCCAGGCAGGTCCTGGCGGAACTGGCCGACGGCGTCCGGTCGGTCCCGCAGGCCTGGGCCAGGGCGGTGCTGGACGACCTGCGCCTGCCGGCCCCGAGTTGGGGTGTCCGCCTGCAGACCGCCGAGGGCCGCTCACTGGGGACGGCGGACGCCTGGTGGGACGAGCTGGCCCTCGCCTGGCAGTTCAACACCCCAAGATCCCGGACCGACCCCTTGGCCGCCGCGGGCGCGGTAGTCCTGCACACCCCGCCCACCCGCCTGCGCCAATCCCCGACCGCCGTAGCCCAAGACCTACTGCGAGCCGCCACCCGAGCCACCGACCGCCCAAGGCCGACCATCAAAACCGGCCGCCACCGCACCAGCACCAGAAAGAACTGATTAGGAGTCTGCCCGATGGCCGACTCCCAGAACTGATTAGGAGCCATCCCCCGATGTGACGAGCGTGCGTGACTGGTGACTGTGCGTTGCGGCCGAGGGGTGGCGGTGGCCGGCGGGTCGGGGGGCCTTGCCGGACATCGGCGGGTGTTGCTCAGGGTGCGGTGGCTGGGCCGGCAGGGTGCGGACACTCGGAGTCCGCTTCGTGCTTCCGAACTTGGTGCCCGCGGTGCCTGGGCGGGATGGGGGTGTGGAGCTGGGCCGGCGGGGTTCGACCTGTGTGATCTCCGTCTCCCCGGGCTGTTGCGTGCGTCGGCCGGCTTGGGGCCCAACGGGTGGGGTCGAGGGCTCGAACGTGGGTGGGAGCGGGGTGATTCGGGCGTTGCGCGGCAAATCGGACAGCCGTCCGGTGGTCTTGAGCCGTTCGTCGGCCTCGCAACGGAGTGAACAACCGTGTCCGCGGAGCCCTTGACAGTTGACCTAGGGGCCACTTGCGCGACCTCACGGTGGTCTGACCGTTGACCCGTGAGGATGATGGTGACAGAACGAACCGCTTAGGGGCACGGACTGGGTAGTCGGGGAGCCTCCCGAATCGTATCCTGGTTGTGACGCCCCCAGGGCGGGGCGTCCGCCGGGACCGGCGGCAACCGTGATTACCCGGCGCCCGCGACCGCTGTGCCGGAGGAGGAGCCATGCCACTCTCCGAGCACGAGCAGCGACTGCTCGACCAGATCGAGCGCGCGCTCTACGCCGAGGACCCGAAGTTCGCATCCACTGTGCGCGGTGCCAAGCTGCGCAAGCCGTCCCGACGGCGTCGCATCCAGGGCATCGCGTTGTTCGCCGTGGGTGTGGCACTGCTGGTGACGGGTGTGATGTTGCCGAAGCTCGCTGGTATCCCGGTGGTGAGCGTGGTCGGCTTCCTGTTGATGTTCTTCGGCGTACTGCTCACCGTGACGACGCTGCGTCGCGGTGAGCAGGGTGCCGAGGAGCCCAGCGAAGAGGGAAGCCGGCCCAGCCGCAGCTCGTTCTCACAGAAGATGGAAGAACGTTTCCGTCGCCGTTTCGAGGACGAGTAGTCCGCGCGACAGCCCAACTGAACAACGCACACGACCCGCCCCGGGTACCGACGGGGCGGGTCGTGCGTTTGCCTGAGGTGATCCCTGTCCGGCCGACCGGACCGCGCCGGGTGCCTTGGGGCCGGGTGCCTTGGGGTAGAGCCAGAAGCCGACTGGATCGCCCGCGAGGCGTGGGCGGCGTGGGGATGGCTGAGCGTATTTGAGGGGTCGCCCCTGAGGCCCGCCGACCGAAGCCGGGTTCCTCAGGGGCGACTCTCCTCACTCCTCTGGGTTTTACGCCTCCGGGCTTACTACTCGTCCGGGTCGGACTCCGCCGGCGACTTCGGCTGGAGCACCGACCGGGGCAGCACCTTCGCCTTCAGCGCCAACGGCGCGTTGCGGTTCAGGCTCTGGCGCACGTTGTCCACCGCACCCGGCAGGGACGGGTCCGCCGCCGACTGCGTGCTGTACCAGGACCGCTCCACCGCACCGACGACGGCACGCAGCCCGTCACGCCCCTGTTCGTCCAGGTTGTGCGCCCGCACCAACCGCCGCGCGGCCACCCGCACGGTCTCCGTGGACGGCACCCGCGTGCCCCGGTCCACGGACTCCGCGACCAGCTCCTGCCAAGCCGCACCGGCCGCGTCCGGCCCCAACCCGGCCACCGCGAGCAGCCGCTCCCGCCGTCGCCAAGCCCGCACGGCCGCCGGCGCCGCCGCCGCCGCCAGCACCACCAGCACCACCGCCAACGGCCACGACAGCAGTGCCACCACCAGCGCCAACACGACCGCCCAAGCCACCACGGCCGCCGCCGACGCCGCCGACCGCAGCCACACCGGCCGATCCAGCCGCGCGCCGCCGAACAGCACCAGCAACGTCGACAGCAGCGCGATCAGGACCGCCAGCCCGAGCGTCACCAGGTGCCACGTCGGCGTCGGCTCCTCGGTCGTGGTCGTGCCGTCCTGGCTCTGGGCGTCCGGCAGGGCCGACGCGGAGTTGCTCGTGCCCGGCGCCGCCGTCGTGGTCGTGGTCGTCGTCGCACCCGCGCTGGAGCCGTCCTCCTCGTCGTCGGCGTCCAGACCGGAGATGTACGGCGGCGTCACGCCGCGCCCGTCGGACAGCGGCGTCGGGTCGAAGGTCGTCCAGCCGTAGCCGGGGAAGTAGATCTCCACCCACGCGTGCGCGTCCTGCGTGGTGATCGTCTGGAAGTCGCCGGTGGCGTACCCGGCGGTGAAGCCGAGCGCCACCCGCGCGGGCATGCCGAGGGACCGGGCCATGATCGCCATGGCCGACGCGTACTGCTCGCAGTACCCGCGCTTGCCGTTGAACACGAAGTCTTCCAACGCGTCCACCGAGGTGTCCCCGCCGGTCGTCGTCGTGTACTCGAAGCCCTGCGTGCCGTCGGTGAAGTACCGGTACAGCGCGGTCGCCCGGTCGAACTGGTTGGTCTGGCCGGCCACGATCCGCTGCGCCAGGTCGGCCACCCGGCCCTGGACGCCGGGCGCCTCCAGGTACGCGTCGTCGACGTCGACCTGGCCGGTCGCCTTCCGCAGCGTGTCCGACGACGGCGTGTCCAGCACCGTCTCCAGCGTGTACTCCCCGGACTTGCGGGCACGGACGCTGTAGATCATCCCGCGCACGGGGTCGTAGCGCCAGTTGTCCTCGACGTCCTGGACACCGCGCGGCCGGCCGTAGACGGGCAGCCAGTTGTCCACCCAGTTCATCGGCTCGATCCGGACGTTGGTGACCTCGCCGCCGCCGGGGTCGCCGGGCTGCTCGGGCAGCGCGCCGTTCGCGGGCACGCCCTCGGGCATGTTCCCGCCCAGCTGCCAGCCCTTGTCCGGCACGTACTGGCGCAGCGTCATCGCCCGCAGGTACGCCGATCCCGGCAGGTCCCGCACCCGGAACAGCTCCTGCGGCGCGCCCTGGTTGAGCATGCCGCGCAGCTCGGTCATCGGGTCGATGCCCAGCCCGCCCGCACCGCCGCCGATCTCCTGACCGGTGCCCGGCAGCCGGCCGACCGTGCCGACGAACGCCAGGCTCCCGCCCGCGACCAGCGCGATCACCACGGCCAGCCCCGCCACCGCGGTCGCCGCCGGTCCCGATCCGCTCTGCCCGCGGCTGGGCAACTTGCCGCGCCAAGCCTCGTGCCGGTGTTGTCCGTCGACGGCCAGCAGCAGCGCGAACGCCGCCGCGCCGAACACGAACGTCCACAGCGGCAGCATCTCGTCGGCCAGCGACGCGGGCACCGCGAACACGCACAGCAGCACCAGCCCGGACGCGGCGGGCGCCGCCATGCCGACCGCCAGGGTGTCCACCAGGATCGCGACCAGCCCGATCGCCACCATCACCAGGCAGCGCATGGCCGGGCTGTCCGGCACCGGCGGCACACCGGTCTGCACCTCGGCCATCGAGTCGCCCAGCACCGACAGCAGGTCCTGCAACGACTGCGGCCCCGGCAGCACGATCAGCACACCGCTGCGGGTGAAGATCGTCACGAGCAGGCACAGCAGCACCGCCAACTGCCCGAGGCCGACCAGCGGTGCGGCCAGCCGGAGGGCGCGCAGCAGCACACCCGTGCCGCCGATCACCGCGATCGCCACGGCCAGGTACACCAGCCACAGCACGCCGTCGATCACGCTGGACAGCGCGGTCGCGGCGCACAGCGTCGCCAGACCGGCGACCGCCGGTGTCGCGCTCACCACCCAGTTGCCGTTCTGCGGAGCGGCCGTTCTGCCGGTCACCTAGCCCACCTCCGTGCGCACCACCGGGCCGCGGTTGCCCGCGCTGTGGCACAGCTCCTGCCAGACCTGCCCCATCGGCGTCGACGGCCGCGCCACGACCACGCCCCACCCCGCGCCGCTCAGCAACCGCTGGGCGTCGGCGGGATCAGGGGCCGGGTCCTCCGACGCGGACGCCCACGCCCGAACGTCCATCACGACGGCAAGGCTGCGCATCCCGCGCGGCCGGTTCCGCACCAGCGAATCGATCACGGCGGGCGTGCTGCCGCCGAGGATCGCGATGACCTCCTGGCCCGCACCGGGGTCCAGACCCACAGCCGGCTCACGGCGGTGCGACGGCGGCAACGCGGCCAGCGCGTCCAACACCACCGTGTCGCTGTACCCGCTGTTGCCCGGTCCGCCCGCGAGCACCTTGCCGTCGTCGCCGACCAGGCGGACCTGGTGGCCGTACCGGTGCAGGTGCAGGCAGACCGACGCGGCCAGCGACACGGCCCACTCCAGGCTCGCGCCGGGACCGCTGCCCCGGTGCGCGACCAGCCGGTGGTCCAGCAGCACGGTCGTCCCGCCGCGCCACGGCCGTTCCTCGACGCGCACCATCAGCTCGTCCCGCCGCGCGGTCGAGCGCCAGTGCACTTTCCGCAGGTCGTCGCCGTGCCGGTAGGGGCGCACCACCGCGTCGTCCTCGCCCTGCCCGGCGCGCAGCCGGATCGAGCCGTCGTCGCCGGAGCCCATGCCCGAACCGCTCGGCAGACCGGTCAGCGGCACCACCCGCGGCACCACGACCAGTCGGCTGCGGCCCGCCATCTCGCGGTCGAACTCGGCCAGGCCGAACGGGTCGGTGATCCGCGCCATCAGCGGACCGACCTGCTGGATGCCGCGCATCACCGGCTTGAGCGGGTACCTCAGCACGGTCACCGTGTTGCGCGGCAGCCGTTCCACCACGAACCGCGGGCGCGCGCCCAGCGCGTACGGCACCGCGTCCTCCAGCAGCAGCCCGCCGGTCGGCAGACGGCCGGCGCTGCGCAGCTCCACGCGCACGTCCGTGGCCGAACCCACCTGGACCCGGCTCGGGTGCAGCAGCCTGTTGGCGTGCAGGCCGACCCTGGCCCGCTGCGCCAGCCACGCCGCCAGCAGCGGCAGGGCGACCACGAACGCCGCCACCCGCAGGAGGTCGCGCTCGTTCAGCACGACCGCGCACAAACCGGCCGCGAACCCCGCGGCCAGCAGGCACCGGCCCCGGGTGGTCAGCCCGGACAGGGCTCCGCGCATGTCAGCGGTGGTTGTTCTGGTTGATGTTGTGCAGGAACTGCCCGGTCGGGTCCAGCGCCGCCTGCGGCACCGGCACCCGCTGGAGCAGGTTCCGCACCAGGTCGGCGGACGACCGGCGAGCCGCCTGCGCCTCCGCGGTCAGCACCAGGCGGTGCGCCAGCACCGGCACGGCCACCGCGTGGATGTCGTCGGGCACCACGAAGTCGCGACCCGCCAACGCGGCCTGCGCCCGTGCCGACCGCACCAGCTGCAACGTCGAGCGCGGCGACGCGCCCAGCCGCAGCTCCGGCAGCCGCCGGGTGGCGCCGACGAGTTCCACCGCGTACCGGCGGATCTCCGGCGACAGGTGCACCCGCCGCACCACCTGCACCAGCCTCAGCACCTGCTCCGCGTCGGACACCGGGCGCAGGTCGGCCATCGGGTCGTGGCCCGCGTGCTCGTCCACCATCGCCAGCTCGGCCGCCGGGTCCGGGTACCCGATGGAGACCCGCGCGGTGAACCGGTCGCGCTGGGCCTCGGGCAGGGCGTAGGTGCCCTCCATCTCGATCGGGTTCTGCGTGGCGATCACCATGAACGGCGCGCCGAGCGGGTAGGTCGTCCCGTCGACGGTGACCTGGTGCTCTTCCATGCACTCCAGCAGGGCCGACTGGGTCTTCGGCGAGGCGCGGTTGATCTCGTCGCCCACCACGATGTTCGCGAACACCGGGCCGGGGCGGAACTCGAAGTCGTTGTCCTGCCGGTTGTAGATCGACACGCCGGTGATGTCGCTGGGCAGCAGGTCGGGCGTGAACTGGATGCGGCTGACCGTGCAGTCGATCGACCGGGCCAGCGCCTTGGCCAGCGACGTCTTGCCGACGCCCGGCACGTCCTCGACCAGCAGGTGGCCCTCGGCCAGCAGGGTGACCAGCGCGACCCGGACCACGTCCGGCTTGCCGACGATGACCTTCTCGACGTTGGCGGCGATCCGCCCGACCACGGCGTGCAGTTCGGCGAGCGCGTCCTCGGGCCGGCCCGGCACGGTGCTGTTGTTGACAGCGTTCACGTGCGGGGTGCTGTTCGCGTGGTTGACCCCAGGCGCGCCACTGCCTCCGTAGGAGTGTTCTGGCAGCGCGGCTGGCTGGGTACTCGGAGTCACTCGACCTCCTGGAGCAGGGCGCGGCCCTCCCGCGACCGGTTCGCGGTGGCGGTGAGCGTTTCACGCAGTGTGTCAAACCAGGGCGAAGCGCCCTACACCGATTGAACCGTTTCGTGCTGATGGTTACCACGGCCCGGGAGCCCGGCCGGTTCAACCCGCTCCCACCACCATTCCCCACCGGGCCGCCGGCTGAACCGGTTTTGGGCGATTTCACTGCGCCATCCGAGTGGACTTCGGGCCGGTTCGGCTCACCCGCAGAGGTGGTCGCGGCCGGCGTCCCCCACCACGCTCCACCCCGGCCATCTTCGCTCTACCTGCGTAAACGCTGCGGAACGGGGCGTGCAACCACCCGTTTCAGCGTTGACTGTGGTGAAAAGTGGGGTACTGTGGCGGCCGGTGGGGCAGACGGGGGCTCCACTGCCGGTCGGAAGCGTCCGTTCCGGCATCGGGAGGTGGGCGCCGTGTTTCTCGGCACTCACTACCCGAGGCTGGACGACAAGGGCCGACTGACGCTGCCTGCGAAGTTCCGGGACGCGCTAGCGGGGGGTCTCATGGTCACCAAGGGCCAGGACCACTGCCTCTACGTGTTCCCTCGGGCCGAGTTCGAGCAGATGGCGCGCAAGGTGGCGGATGCTCCTTTCACCAACGAGGCCGTCCGCGCCTACCAGCGCTACCTGTTCGCGGGGACCGACGAGCAGCGGCCGGACGGCCAGGGCCGGGTGTCGATCGCACCGGAGCTGCGCCGTTACGCGGGGTTGACCAAGGAGTGCGTGGTCATCGGCGCGATCAACCGGCTGGAGATCTGGGACGCGCAGGCGTGGCAGCGCTACCTCGACGAGCACGAGGACAGCTACGCGACGGCTCGCGAGGAGGTGCTGCCCGGCGTCTTCTGAGGCAGGCCGTTGTTTCGAGGTTTCGGGTGCCGTGAGGCCTCGGTCCGCTCGGCTTTCGGCCCTGGCGCACCTTCCCCGGCGCCAGGTCCGACGGGCGGGCGGGGACCTGACGACACCCGAATTCATTTAGTCGTGCGAGGGGGGATCATCCAGGGAGGGGGCGTGGTGGAGCGAGCGCGGCACGTGCCGGTGCTGCTCGACCGCGTCCTGGACCTGCTGGCCCCCGCGTTGGCCGATCGGGACGCCGTGTTCGTGGACTGCACGCTCGGTCTGGGCGGGCATTCCGAGGCGGTGCTCCAGGCGCACCCCCGGGTGCGGTTGATCGGGTTGGACCGCGATCCGCAGGCCATCGCGCTGTCGCGGGAGCGGTTGGCGCCGTTCGGTGATCGCGTCGAATTAGTGCAGACCACGTACGACGGGATCGCGGAAGCGGTCGGCGGCGTGAAGGTCGACGGGATCCTGATGGACCTCGGGGTGTCCTCGCTGCAGCTGGACGCCGAGGAGCGCGGGTTCGCGTACTCCAAGGACGCGCCGCTGGACATGCGGATGAGCGCGGGCACCGGGACGACGGCGGCCGACGTGCTGAACACGTACCCGGTCGACGACCTGACCCGGATCCTGCGCGACTACGGCGAGGAGCGGTTCGCCCGCAAGATCGCCGGCGCGGTGGTGAGGGAACGGGAGCGCGAGCCGTTCACCACCAGCGGGCGGCTGGTCGAGCTGCTCTACGACGTGGTGCCGGCGGCGACGCGGCGCACGGGTGGTCATCCGGCGAAGCGGACGTTCCAGGCGCTGCGCATCGAGGTGAACCAGGAGCTGGAGTCGCTGCGCCTGGCGTTGCCCGCGGCGCTGTCGGCGCTGGCCGTCGGCGGGCGGATCGTCGTGGAGTCCTACCAGTCCCTGGAGGACCGGATGGTCAAGCGGGCGTTCACCGCGTTGGCCACGTCGACGACGCCGCAGGACCTGCCGGTCGAACTGCCCGGTCACGGTCCCCAGCTGCGACTGGTGACCAGGGGCGCGGAGCAGGCGAACGAGCAGGAGATCGAGGAGAACCCCAGGGCCGCCTCGGTGAGGCTGCGGGCGGCGGAACGCATCCGGGAGGCGACATGACCGCACCGGCACGGACCGGCGGCGGTGTGCCGTCCCCGGCAAGGCCGGCCAAGCCCCGTGAGCGCGCGCTGAAGGCGGTGCCGACGGAACGTCGTCGGTCGCCCGCGGCGGAGCGCGCTTACGCGCGGCGTGCACAGCGTGCGTCGGCTTCGCGCGGCACGGCGGTGACCCGTCAGCCCATGCCCGCGCCCAAGGCGCCGTTCGTGGTGATGGTGATGATCGTGCTCGGCGTCGGCCTCACCGCGATCATGTGGCTGTCGACCCAGGCGACCGCGGACTCGTACCGGCTGCAGGACGCGCGGGCCGAGGAGACCAGGCTCGCCCGGCAGGTCGAGCAGCTGCGGCAGGAGGTCGCGCTGGCCGAGTCGCCGCTGGAGCTGGCCGAGGCCGCGGCGAAGCTCGGGCTGGTCCCGGCCGGTGACCCGGCGCGGTTGCGGCAGCTGCCGGACGGGTCGGTCGAGGTGTACGGGAAGCCGTCGGCGGTCCAGCCGCCCGCGCCGTCCACCGCGCCCCAGGCCCAGGCCCAGGCGCAGGCGCAACAGCAGCAGACACAACAGACACAACAGCAGACGCCGCCCGCCGAGCAGGCCCAGACCGGTCAGCAACAGGGCCGGCAAGGTCAGCAGGGCCCGGAGGGTCAGCAAGGTCAGCAGGGCGCCCAGCCGGGTGGTCAGCCGCCGGCCCAGGGCGGGCAGCGAGTCGTGGAACAGCCGGTACCAGGAGGTCAGTGATGCCGGGGCCCAGCCGGGGCAGGCCCGTGCGACGCCCGTTGTCCGTCCGGGGGCCCGCACCCAAGCGGCGGCGTGGCGGCAACAGCCGGGTCCGCCTCACGGTGGGCCGCCTGCTGCTCGTGGGGGCGTTGCTCGCCGCGGGCGTCAAGCTGGTGCAGGTCCAGGGCTTCCAGGCCGAGGCGCTGTCCGCGCAGGCCGAGCAGCAGCGCGCCACGCGGATCGACATCCCGGCCGCGCGCGGCTCGATCCTGGACCGCAACGGCAACCAGCTGGCGTTCAGCGTGGAGGCGCGCTCGCTCTACGCCGTGCCCCAGAAGATGCGCGAGGACTGGGCGAAGGCGCTGGAGATCGACCCGGACGTCGGCAGCTTCGAGGACCGGATCGCGGACATCGCGGGGTTCATCGAGCAGACGCTGGGCAAGGAGGTCACCGGGCAGAAGACCGACCGGGACACCATGCTCGCCAAGCTGTCCCAGGACACCACCTACGTCGAGCTGGTGGACAACGTCGAGCCGGCCAAGGCCGCCGTCATCACGGAGAAGTACCACGACATCGGCTCCGAGTACCGGGCCGTCCGCGTGTACCCGAACGGCGAGCTGGCGTCGAACATCATCGGCGCGGCGAACTGGCGCAAGAACGAGGACCCGCCCGCCACGCACGGCCTGCTGGGGTTGGAGATCTCGCAGGACAACCTGCTCGCCGGCCGCAACGGGCAGCGGGTCGTGGACACCATGCAGGGCAACGACAACGTCGTCATCCCGGGGCCGAACCGGTCGCGTGAACTGGCCGCCGCCACGCCAGGCAAGAGCATCGAGCTGACGTTGGACGTGGACACCCAGTACGCGTTGCAGCGCATGGTCACCGACTACACGAAGAAGTCGAAGGCGCGCAGCGGGTCGGCGGTGGTGCTCGACAGCCGGACCGGCGAGATCGTCGCGATGGCCAACGACAAGACGTTCGACCCGTACAACTTCGGCAAGGCCGGCGAGGAGCAGTTGCGCAACATCGCCGTCACCTCGGTGTTCGAGCCGGGTTCGGTGAACAAGGTCGTGACCGCGGCGACGGCCATCGAGGACGGCATCTACCAGCCGGACAGCGTGCTGGAGGTCGACGGCACCATCAAGGTCGCCGACCGGGTGATCAGGGACTGGTGGAACCACGGCCCGCTGGACATGACGTTCACCGGCGTGTTCGCGAGGTCGTCCAACGTCGGCACGCTGATGACGGCGCAGAAGATCGGGCAGGAGCGGTACGCCGAGATGCTGCGGAAGTTCGGGCTCGGCAAGCGGACCCAGTCCGGGCTGCCCGGCGAGGAGCCGGGCTACGTGCCGGCGCTCAACCAGTGGTCGGGGTCGACGTTCGGCAACCTGCCCATCGGGCAGGGCCTGAACATGACGTTGCTCCAGATGACCGGGATGTACCAGGCGATCGCGAACGACGGCGTGCGCATCCCGCCGCGGATCGTGCGGGCCGAGGTGTCGGCCGACGGCAGCCGCAAGGAGATGGAGCAGCCGGAGGGCGAGCGGGTCGTGTCGCCGCAGACGGCCAAGACGGTGCGCGACATGTTCCGCGCGGTGATGCAGAACGTGCCGGGGGATCTCGCGCAGAGCGGGACCGGGACCCCGGCGCAGCTGCCGGGGTACCAGATCTCGGGCAAGACGGGGACGGCGCAGCAGGTCGACCCGAAGTGCAACTGTTACAGCAGCTCGCAGTACTGGATCACGTTCGCCGGCATCCTGCCCGCCGACAACCCCAGGTTCGTGATCGGCATCATGCTCGACAACCCGACCGAGGCCCCCCAGTCCGCCGCGCCGCTGTTCCACGACATCGCGTCGTACCTCTCACAGCGCTACCAGCTGCCGTTGTCGGCCGAACAGAGCCCCGTCGTCCCCCTGGTGCGCTGACGTCACGCCGACACGGCGGTTTTCGGGAACCCATCAGTCACCGCCCCCGCTCCCGCCTCCTCCTGCGCTGAATCCCGAACCGGTTCACCGCCGAATCCGATGTCGTAGCCGCCCCCGCCCCCGCCGCTGCTGCTGCCGTGGGCCCGTGGACGCAGTAACCCGCGTTCTTCCCCGGATTCCCGGGAATCCTCCGGTCGTCTGGCCGCCATGCACCGGACTTTGCCGGCTGTGGACCGCCTCCCGGTACCGGAAATCCGGTCCCGAGTGGACGTGCCGGACGAACACTCTCCGTGCGCCGGTAGCCTTCCGCGCGTGCCTGCCAAGCTCGAGGGCAAGGTCGCGACAGCTCCGCCTCGCCCTTCCCGCACCCAGCCCGTTGCCGTGTCCGAGCTCGCCACGACCGTCGACGCGCACCTGACCGCCCCCGACCGGGCACACGTCCAGGTCGGCGGCGTGACGCTGCGCGCCCAGCACGTCCGGCCCGGCGACCTCTTCGCCGCCCTCCCTGGCACGCGGGTGCACGGGGCCGAGTTCGCCGACCAGGCCGTCGAGAACGGCGCGGTCGCCGTGCTGACCGACGCCGAGGGCGCGGCGAAGGTGCACGGTGTGCCGGTGCTGGTGCACCCGGACCCGCGCGCGGTGCTCGGCCGGCTCGCCTCCCGCGTCTACGGCGACCCGTCGACGAAGCTCGCGGTGTGGGGTGTGACCGGGACGTCCGGCAAGACCACCACCAGCTACATGATCGAGTCGGCGCTCCGCGCGGCCGGTCGCGCCACCGGGCTCATCGGCACGGTCGAGACGCGTGTCGCGGGCAGCAGGCTCGACAGCGCCCTCACCACCCCCGAGGCCCCTGACCTGCAAGCCCTCCTGGCCGTGATGCTCGAATGCGGCACCACGGACGTCACCATGGAGGTCTCCAGCCACGCCCTGCGGCTGGGCCGCGTCGGTGGCGTGGGGTTCGCGGTCGGCGCGTTCACCAACCTCTCCCAGGACCACCTGGACTTCCACCCCGACATGGAGGACTACTTCCGGACCAAGGCCGAGCTGTTCGACGGCCGGGCCCGCACGGAGGTGGTCTGCGTGGACGGCGAGTGGGGTCCCCGCCTGGTCAAGGACCACACCGTCACGGTCGCCACGACCAAGCCCGCCGACTGGACGGCCACCGACGTCACCGTGTCCGCCACCGGCGAGCAGACCTTCACCGCGCACGGTCCGGACGGGGTCACGATCGACGTCGAGCTCAGCCTCCCCGGTGACTTCAACGTCGCCAACGCCCTGCTCGCCATCGCCTGCCTCCGCACGCAGGGCATCGAGCCGGACGCCATCCGCGAAGGACTCCGGAACGTCCAGGTCCCCGGACGCATGCAGCGGGTCGACGAGGGCCAGGACTACACCGCCGTGGTGGACTACTCGCACAAACCGGCCGCCGTCGCGCTCGCCCTCGACGCGGTCCGCGCCCGCGCCACCGGCCGCGTCATCACCGTCCTGGGCTGCGGCGGGGACCGGGACACCGCCAAGCGGCCCCTCATGGGCGAGGAAGCCGCACGGCGCAGTGACGTCCTGGTCGTCACCGACGACAACCCGCGCAGCGAGGACCCGGCGGAGATCCGGGCGGCGATGCTGCGCGGCGCGCTGGCCGTGCCGGACGACGAACGCGGCGAGGTCGTGGAGATCGGCGACCGCCGCCGTGCCGTCGAGCACGCGGTGTCCCTCGCGCGCACCGGCGACGTCGTCGTGGTCGCGGGCAAGGGCCACGAGACCGGCCAGGAGGTCGCGGGCGTGGTGCACCCGTTCTCCGACGTGGACGCACTGACCGAAGCGATCCGGGGAGCCTTGCGGTGATCCACTTGAGCCTGGCCGAGATCGCCGAGGTCGTCGGCGGCAAGCTGCACAACGCCACCGGCGCCGAGGTGGTCACCGGGTCCGTCGAGTTCGACACCCGCAAGCTCACGCCCGGCGGCCTGTTCCTGGCGCTGCCCGGTGAACGGGTCGACGGCCACGACTTCGCCGCCCAGGCCGTCGCACAGGGCGCGGTCGGCGTGCTGGCGGGCCGGGAGGTCGACGCGCCCGCCGTCATCGCGCCCCCGGCGGAGAAGGTCCTGGGCAAGGACGGCGGCAACGCCTACGTGCTGTCCGGCGACACGGACGGCGCGGGCGCGGCGGTGCTGGCGGCGCTGGCGAAGCTCGCCCGCCACGTCACGGACCGGCTGGAGAACCTGACCGTCATCGGCGTGACCGGGTCGTCCGGCAAGACGTCCACCAAAGACCTGATCGCCCAGGTGCTCGCCCCGCTCGGCCAGACCATCGCGCCGCCCGGATCGTTCAACAACGAACTGGGCCACCCGTGGACGGCCCTGCGCGTCGACGAGGACACCCGGTTCCTGGTGCTGGAGCTGAGCGCCCGGGGCGTCGGGCACATCGCCGAGCTGTGCCGGGTCGCCCCGCCGCGCGTCGGCGCGGTCCTCAACGTCGGCAGCGCGCACGTCGGCGAGTTCGGCTCACGCCAGGGCATCGCCCAGGCCAAGGGTGAGCTGGTCGAGGCCCTGCCCGAGGACGGCATCGCGATCCTGAACGCCGACGACCCGCTGGTCGCGGGCATGGCCGGCCGCACCAGGGCCAAGGTCGTCCTCGTCGGCGAGAACAGCGCCGCGCACGTCCGCGCGAAGGACATCGAGCTGGACGAGCAGGCCCGCGCCCGCTTCACCCTGGTCACGCCGCAGGGCGAAGCGCAGGTCAGGCTCGCCGTGCACGGACCGCACCAGGTCGGCAACGCCCTCACCGCCGCCGCGATCGCGCTGGAACTCGGCGCCACGCCCGAGCAGATCGCGCAAAGTCTCGGCAACGCCGAACGGGTCTCCGCGCATCGCATGGCGGTCTCCGAACGTCCTGACGGTGTGACGATCGTCAACGACGCGTACAACGCGAACCCGGAGTCGGTGCGTGCGGCGCTGAAGTCGCTCGCCACCATCTCCCGGGCCACCACGCCCGCCCGCCGGAGCTGGGCGGTGCTCGGCCCGATGGCCGAACTGGGTGCGGATTCGATCCGCGCGCACGACGAGATCGGACGGCTCGCGGTCCGCTTGGACATCAACAAGCTGGTCGTGGTCGGTCAGGACGCCCGGGCGATGCACCAAGGGGCGCACCTGGAAGGATCATGGGGAGAAGAAGCGATTTTGGTGCCCGACGTGACGGCGGCCGTCGAGCTGCTGCGCGACCAGGTGCGGCCCGGTGACGTCGTCCTGGTGAAGGCATCCAACTCATACGGCCTGTGGCGGGTTGCCGAGGCTCTCCTGGAGGCGGTCAGCAAGTGAAGAGCATCCTCATCGCGGCGGCCATCGCGCTGATCGCGTCGATCATGCTGACGCCGTACCTGATCAAGATCTTCTCCCGGCAGGGCTTCGGCCAGGAGATCCGCGAAGAGGGACCGCAGAGCCACAAGACCAAGCGCGGCACGCCCACCATGGGTGGCGTCGCGATCCTGGTCGCGATGTGGGCGGGCTACCTCGGCGCGCACCTGGTGAACTCCATGTCGGCGTCCGCGTCGGAGCAGACGCCCAGCGCGTCCGGCCTGCTGGTGCTGATGCTGACCACGTCGCTCGGCGTCGTCGGCTTCCTGGACGACTTCATCAAGATCCGCAAGCAGCGCAACCTGGGCCTGAACAAGACCGCGAAGCTGGTCGGCCAGTTCGTCGCCACGATCATCTTCGCCGTCCTGGTCATGCAGTTCCCGAACAAGGACGGCCAGACGCCCGCCTCGGTGAACCTGTCGTTCGTGCGTGACATCGCCGTGGTGTCGTTCGGCGTCATCGGATTCGTGGTGTTCTGCTACGCCGCCATCAGCGCGTGGTCGAACGCGGTGAACCTGACCGACGGCCTCGACGGCCTGGCCGGCGGCACGTCCGCGATGGTGCTCGGCACCTACGTGGTGATCAGCTTCTGGCAGTTCCGCTACAACTGCTCGAACCTGCTCGTCGCCGGCTGCTACGACGTGCGCGACCCGCTGGACCTGGCGCTGGTGGCCGCCGCCGCGATGGCCGGCTGCATCGGCTTCCTGTGGTGGAACGCCGCGCCCGCCAAGATCTTCATGGGTGACACGGGCTCGCTCGCGCTGGGCGGTCTGGTCGCCGGTCTGTCCATCGCGACCCGCACCGAGCTGCTGATGGTCGTCATCGGCGGTCTGTTCGTGGTCGAGGCGCTGTCGGTGGTGCTGCAGGTCGCGGTCTTCCGCACGTCACGGCGGCGGTTGTTCCGCATGGCGCCGTTCCACCACCACTTCGAACTCGCCGGGTGGGCCGAAACCACGGTGATCATCCGGTTCTGGCTGCTCGCGGGCATGTGCTGCATGCTCGGGCTCGGCCTGTTCTACAGCGAGTGGCTGACCGCGGTCGAGAGCTGACCATGGGATTCCTCGCAGGTCGTCACGTCCTCGTCGCCGGCGCCGGGGTGACCGGCCGGTCCGCGGCGGAGGCGTTGCTCGCGGCGGACGCGGTCGTCACCGTGACCGACGGTTCCGCCGACCGCCTCGCCGCGCTGGAACAGCTGCTGCCCGGCGTGACGCTGGTGCCCGGTCTCGTCGCGCCGCCGCCCGGCACGGACCTGGTCGTGACCAGCCCCGGCTGGCGTCCGTCCAGCCCGCTGCTGGTGGCGGCCACGGCGGCGGGGATCGAGGTGATCGGCGAGGTCGAGCTGGCCTGGCGGATGGGTCTCGAACTGGCCGACCCGCCGACGTGGCTCGCGGTGACCGGGACGAACGGCAAGACCACGACGGTCGGCATGTTGGAGTCGATCCTGCGTGCGGCCGGTATCGACGCGGTGGCGTGCGGCAACGTCGGGCTGCCCGTGGTGGACGCCCTGTTGGCCGGACGCCGGGTGCTGGCGGTGGAGCTGTCGAGCTTCCAGCTGCACTGGTCGCCGTCCGTGCGGCCGTTCGCCGGGGTGTTGCTGAACCTGGCCGAGGACCACCTGGACTGGCACGGCACGTTCGAGGCGTACGCCGGGGCGAAGGCCGGTGTGCTGACCGGCGAGGTCGCGATCGGCGGGGTGGACGACCCGGTGGTGGCCGAGCTCTTGGCCTCCTCGCCCTCGCCCGCGCACGTCGGTTTCACGCTGGGGTCGCCGGAGGAAGGGCAGCTCGGGGTCCACGAAGGGCGGTTGGTCGACCGGGCGTTCGGGCCGGACACGGTGTTGCTGCCGGTGGCCGACGTCCAGCCCGGTGGGCCTCCGGGGATCGCGGACGCGTTGGCGGCGGCGGCCCTGGCCCGTGCGCACGGAGTTTCGGCGGAGGCGGTGGCCCGTGGGCTGCGTGCTTTCCGGCCGGGTGCGCATCGGGCGGTGCTGGTGGCGACGGCCGGTGGGGTTACGTACGTCAACGATTCGAAGGCCACCAATCCCCACGCGGCGGCGGCGTCGTTGCGGTCGCACGAGAGCGTGGTGTGGGTGGCCGGCGGGTTGCTCAAGGGCGCGTCGGTGGACGAGTTGGTCCGGCGTGAGGCGCACCGGTTGCGCGGCGCGGTGTTGATCGGGGCGGACCGCGAGGTGATCGCTTCGGCGTTGGCCCGGCACGCGCCGTCGGTGCCGGTGGCGGTGCTGGACGAGACCACCGAGACGACCATGGTCGATGCCGTGCGCGCTGCCCGTTCCATGGCGCAGCCGGGGGATGTCGTGGTGCTGGCCCCGGCGGCGGCGTCGATGGACATGTTCAGTGATTACGCCCATCGCGGGCAGGCGTTCACCGAGGCTGTGCTGGGGTTGGTCGGTCAACGGGACCGTTGACCGAGGTCCGGGTAGATGCTGTCCGGGTCTTTCAGGTACTTGTGGGCGGCGTCGACCACGGGGCACGGCCACGGCGTCCGGGTGAACCGGCCGTCGATCCACGTCGGTGCGCAGCCGAGGCAGAGTCCGAGGATGTCGGCCTGGTGGTTGCCCAGCGTGCCCCGGAGCGCGGCGATCAGGCGGGGGACCTCGGTGCGGGCCACGGCGAGGATCGTTTCCTCGTCGGACTCGTGCTCGTTGGTCAGCAGCTCGACCGTGTCGAGGTAGCCGAGCATGTCCTGGTCCAGCAGTTGGAAGGCGCGGGACAGCGCGTCGGAGATCATGCGCCCAAAGGTGCACCTCAGCGCGCTGCGATGCAACGCGGCATCCTGCCTATTGGCAGAACTTCACCCGATCGGTGGCCCTGTTTCCCGCTAATGTCGCACCATGCCGCAGAACCAAGGTCCGGGAGTCCGGCGGCGCGTCCTGGCGAGCGCGCTGACCCAACTTCGCGAGGAGGCCGGGCTCGACTTCGATGACGTGGTCGAGAACCTGGGCTACTCGAAGTCGAAGATCAGTCGCATCGAGTCGGCGTACACCGGTGTGTCCATAGTAGACACCAAGGCGCTGGCCGACCTTTACGGGGCCACCCCGGAGAAGACCGCCTGGTTGCTGCGGTTGGCGAAGGTCGCGAAGAAGCGCGGCTGGTGGCACGTCTACGGCGATGTGCTGTTCGACTGGTTCTCGGAATACGTGGTTCTCGAATCCGAGGCGGTCGCGATCGACACCTTCGAAATCGACCTGATCCCAGGCCTCTTCCAGACTCCGGCGTACGCCCGGTGGGTCATGCGTTCCTATGCTCCCGACGCGACCGATGAAGCCATCCACAAGCGTGCCGAACTGCGTCAGACTCGACAGCGTCGGGTGGAGGACGGCTCCCTGTCGGTGTGGGCGATTCTCGATGAGGCGGCCTTGCGCCGGGTCGTCGGCGGCACGGATGTGCATGAGGCGCAGTTGGCTCACCTGCTCAAGCTGGTCGACCTGCCCAACGTGACTCTCCAAGTGCTGCCGTTCGGCAAGGGGCAGCACATGGCGATGGGCACCGCGTTCACTTTGCTGAAGTTCGCCGACTTCCCGAGTGTCGTCTACATCGACAACCTGACCGGCGGCCTCTATCTGGAGGAAGCGGCCGAGGTCTCCAGGTATAGCCTGGTGCTGGATCATCTGCGGGCCACCGCGCTCGACCCGCACGAGTCGGTCGCGCTGATCAAGCGGGTGATTGGTGACCTTTAGCCCGTTCCAGGAGGACGCGATGTGGTCTCAGTGGCGCAAGAGCAGCCGCAGCAACGGCGCCGGCAACTGCGTCGAGTTGGCATCATCCGTCTCGGCGTTCCGGGTTCGGGACAGCAAGAACGCCTCCGGTCCCGTGCTCCAGTTCGGCGGGCGGGCCATGAGTGCGTTCCTGGCGGGGGCCAAGCGCGGCTGAATATCACCTTGATCACCGTCGTGTCGCGCGACACGCGGTCGATTTTCACCTTTCGTCGCCCTGCGCGGGAGACGATGGGGGCATGACTGCGGTGGACCGGACCACGGTGGAGCGACCGCCACGCGCGCCACGACGTACCAAGCGCGTTGTCGCCGTACGCACGTCGTTGACCGCGTGGCTCGGCCGTCCGTTGGCGGATTTCCACCTGCTGCTCGCGATCTTCGGCATGTTGACCGTGCTCGGTCTGATCATGGTGCTGTCCGCTTCGGCGCCGGGCGAGGTGGCCGAGGGCGCGTCGGCGTACAGCGTGTTCAAAAAACAGCTGCTGTACGTGGGCGTCGGTGCCGTCATGTTCCTGGTCGTGCTGCGCATACCGCTGCGCACCATCAGGCACGGCAGCACCATGGCGATGCTCGTCTCCGTGATCCTCCTGGTCCTCGTGATCACTCCACTCGGGACGGTCGCGGGCGGTGCGCAGTCGTGGTTCACGGTCGGGCCCGTGTCGTTCCAGCCGATCGAGCCCGCGAAGCTCGCGCTGGCGTTGTGGGGCGCGCACGTCCTGGTCACCAAGCGCGCGTTGCTCGACCAGTACCGGCACCTGCTCGTCCCGGTCGTGCCGGCGGCGATGCTGCTGTTCGCGCTGGTGATGCTCCAACCCGACCTCGGCGGCACGATCACCCTGGGTGTCGTCCTGATCAGCCTGCTGTGGTTCGTCGGCGCGCCGATGCGGATCTTCGGCATCATCGCGACCGCCGCGGTGACCGGCGCGCTGGTGTTGGCGGTCAGCGCGGTCTACCGGTTGAAGCGCGTGCAGACGTTCCTGGACCCGTGGTCGGACCCGCAGGGTGATGGGCTCCAGGCGCTGCAAGCCCTGTACGCGTTGGCGGAAGGCGGTTTCTTCGGCAAGGGCCTCACCAACGGCAGCTCGAAGTGGCGTTATCTGCCGAACGTTCACAGCGACTTCATCTTCGCCGTGATCGGCGAGGAACTGGGGTTCATCGGCTGCCTGCTGGTGCTGGGGCTGTTCGCGCTACTGGCGGTAGTGGGACTGCGGATCGCGGCGCGCAACACCGACCCGTGGCTGCGGATGGTGTCCGCGACGCTGACCGTGTGGCTGGTCGCGCAGGCCGCGATCAACATCGGCTACGTCGTCCAGTTGCTGCCGGTCACCGGCATCACGCTGCCGATGATCTCCTCCGGCGGAACGTCGGTGGTCACGACCATGGTGGTGTTCGGCATCCTCGCCAGTTGCGCCCGCCACGAACCGGAAGCGGTCGCCGCGCTGCGGTCCCTCGGCCCCGGCCGGGTCGGCGGGGTGCTGAAGCTGCCCGCGCCGGAGGCGTACAAGCCGCCGCCCAAGCGCCGCCCCTCACGGCCCTCCACGCCGCCGCGCGGTCGCAAGGCCGCGCCTCCGCCCGTGGACGAGCGGAGGATGGCCGGTCGTCACGCTCCGCCGTCGGAGTACCGTCGTCGCGAATCCCGAAAGGCAGGCCAGGACCGGGACGTGCGGTCCAGGCGCCGTGACGGGCGATAGCGGTTCATCGACGCGAGGAGGAAGTGTTGACCGGGGTTCCCCAGCAGGTCGGACCGTGTGTGGTGGTCGCCGGAGGCGGCACCGCCGGGCACATCGAGCCCGCCCTGGCCCTGGCCGACGCGGTCATGCGGCTGCGGCCGGACGCGCGTGTGGTCGCGCTCGGCACGGAGCGCGGCCTGGAGAGCAGACTCGTGCCCGCGCGCGGCTACCCGCTGGAGCTGATCCCGCCGGTGCCGATGCCGCGCAAGCCGACGCCTGACCTGCTCAAACTGCCGCTGCGGGTGCGCGGCGCCGTAAGGCACACCCGTGCCGTGCTGGAACGGGTCCACGCGGACGTCGTGGTCGGCTTCGGCGGTTACGTCGCGCTGCCCGCGTACCTCGCCGCACGTGGCCGGGTGCCGATCGTGGTGCACGAGGCCAACGCCAAGGCCGGTCTGGCGAACAAGGTCGGCGCGAAGTTCGCCGAGCGCGTCGCCGCCGCCGTGCCCGACTCGGGCCTGACGGACGCGGAGATCATCGGCATCCCGCTGCGCTACTCGATCACCTCCCTCAAGCGCGCGGAGCTGCGCGCGCAGGCCCGCGCCCACTTCGGCCTGCACCCGACCGCGCCGACGCTGCTGGTGTTCGGCGGCTCGCAGGGCGCCCGGTCGATCAACAACGCGGTGTCCGGCGCGGCGCCGGCGTTCGCGCAGGCCGGGATCGCGGTGCTGCACGCGCACGGCCCCAAGAACACCGTCGCGGTGCAGTCGGTGCCGGGTGCGCCGCCGTACGTGCCGGTGCCGTACCTGGACCGGATGGACCTCGCCTACGCGGCGGCGGACGCGGTGCTGTGCCGGTCGGGCGCGATGACGGTGGCCGAGGTGTCCGCGGTGGGTCTGCCCGCGGTGTTCGTGCCGCTGCCGCACGGCAACGGCGAGCAGGCGTTGAACGCGGGTCCCGTGGTGTCCGCGGGCGGCGGCATCCTGGTGCCGGACGAGGAGCTGACGCCGGAGTGGATCTCGGCGAACGTGGTGCCGCTGGTCGCGGACCGCAACCGGCTGGCCGCGATGACCACGGCCACGCTGAGCACCGGCCACCGCGAGGCGGACGAGGTGCTGGCCCGCATCGTGCTCGAGGTGATCAAGAAATGACCAGGGTCGACCAAGAGGAGAGCGGCGTGCTGGACCGGGTGCACCTGGTCGGCATCGGCGGTGCCGGCATGAGCGGCATCGCGCGGATCCTGCTGGCACGAGGGGCGCAGGTGTCCGGCTCGGACGCCAAGGACTCACGCACCGTGCTCGCGCTGCGGGCGCAGGGAGCGGCGATCGCGGTCGGCCACGACGGCGCGAACCTCGACCAGCTGCCCGGCGGCCCCACGGCGGTCGTGGTGTCCACCGCGATCCGCGAGGACAACCCGGAGCTGGTGGAAGCCCGCGCCCGGGGCTCGGTCGTGCTGCGGCGGGCCGAGGCGCTGGCCGCGTTGATGCTGGACCACCGGGTGGCCTGCGTCGCCGGCACGCACGGCAAGACGTCCACCACCTCCATGCTCACCGTCGCTCTGCAACATTGCAGGATGGACCCGTCGTTCGCGATCGGTGGCGACCTGAACGAGTCCGGCGCCAACGCCCACCAGGGCACCGGTGGCGTGTTCGTCGCCGAGGCCGACGAGAGCGACGGGTCGTTCCTGTTCTTCTCGCCGTCAGTCGCGGTCGTGACCAACGTCGAGGCCGACCACCTGGACCACCACGGCACCGTCGAGGCGTACGTGGCGGTGTTCGACTCGTTCCTGGAGCGCATCCAGCCGGACGGCGTGCTGGTCGCCTGCGCGGACGACCCGGGCGCGGCGGCGTTGGCGGAACGGGCCGCGAAGCTCGGCATCCGGGTCCGCCCGTACGGTCGCACCGCCACCGGCCCCGGCTCGGCCCGGCTGATCGACTACCGGCCCGCCGACTCGGGCGGCCTGGCCAAGGTCGAGCTGGACGGCGAGGTCGTGGACGTGAAGGTGGCCGTGCCCGGCGAGCACATGGCGGACAACGCGATCGCCGCCCTGATCGCCGCGCTGGAGCTGGGCGCGGACCGCGACGGCGTGCTGAACGGCCTGGCGGCGTTCGGCGGCGTTCGGCGGCGGTTCGAGTTCAAGGGCCAGGCCGCGGGCGTGCGGGTGTACGACGACTACGCCCACCACCCCACCGAGGTGGCCGCCCAGATCACCGCCGCCCGCCCGGTCGCGGGCGACGGCAAGCTGGTCGTGGTGTTCCAGCCGCACCTGTACTCGCGGACCAGGCTGTTCGCCGAGGAGTTCGCCGCCGCTCTCGGCATGGCCGACGCGGTCGTGGTGCTCGACGTCTACGGCGCGCGTGAGGAGCCGGAGCCCGGCGTGACCGGGGCGCTGGTCTCGGGCCTGGTGCCGCTGGACGTCGGCAAGGTGGTCTACGAGCCGTCGTTCGACCGGGTGCCCGCCCTGGTGGCGAGCCTGGTCGGCGAGGGTGACGTGGTCGTCACCATGGGTGCCGGTGACGTCACCATGCTCGGCCCGGAGATCGTCGGGGAGCTGGACAGGGCTTGAGCGAGCTCGCGAGCGAATCATCCGACACAGTGCTTCGTGCTCTTGCCACGCCGAGCGCCGGCGAGGCGTGTGCATGAGCACGCAGGCGGCGCGTCGACGCCCGGCCACCGCCTCCGCCTCGCGGCGACGCCCGCCGCGAGGCACGTCACGCCGTCCGTCCCGCAGTGACCTGTACCGGCGCCGGGTGCTGCGCCGGCGGCTGGTCGCGATCTTCATCATGTCCGTGGTCACCGTCGTGGTCTGCACGGTCTGGTTCACGCCCGTGCTCGGTGTCCGCGAGGTCGAGGTGCGGGGCGCGGTCGAGCTGACCGCCGCCGACGTCCGCGAGGCCGCCGCGATCGAGTCCGGCACGCCGTTGGTGCGGGTGGACACCGAAGCGGTGGCCGGGCGGGTCCGCGAACTGCCCAGGGTCGCCGGGGTGGTGGTCGAACGGGTGCTGCCCGGCACCGTGCGGCTCACCGTGGACGAGCGGCAGCCGGTCGGGGTGGTCAAGGCCGCCGACGGCGCGCACCTGGTCGACTCCACCGGCAAGGACTACGCCACCGTGCCGGAGCCGCCGTCCGGGCTGCCGGAGCTGAAGGTGGAGCCGGATGCCGTCGTCGCCGCCGTGGGCGTGCTCACGCAGATCCCCGAAGCGTTGCGGCGGGAGGTGCTGGTCGTCACCGCGGGCTCGCCGTCGGACGTCCGGCTGACGTTGAGCGCCGGCCGCGAGGCCCGCTGGGGCTCGGTCGTCGAGACCCCGCGCAAGGCCGCCGTGCTGGAGGTCCTGCTGACCAGGCCCGGCTCGGTGTTCGACGTGTCCAGCCCCGAGCTGCCGACCGTGTCGTGAGACGGCTGTGGTGAATCCCGCCACACCGGATCTTGACGAAAGTCGATCGTCCGACGCGCGTTCGGCGGCGATACTCCGGCGATGACCCAGACGCCGGTGGACAACCGGATCCAGCTGCCCTTCACCGGCGACGAACGCGCCCTGCTCACCGGTTTTCTGGACTTCCTGCGCGGCACGATCGAGCTCAAATGCGCCGGCCTGTCCGAAGAGGACGCACGTCGATCGGTGCTCCCGTCGCAGCTCAACACGGCTGCGGGCATCGTGAAGCACCTGCGGTGGGTGGAGGCCTACTGGTTCCGGGTCGCCCTCGGCGGACAGCCCGACGCGGCGCCCTACAGCCGGGAGGACCCGGACGCCGATTGGCGCATCGAGCCGGGCGAGACGATCTCGGGATTGCTCGCCGACTACGCTGAGGAGTGCACGGCGAGTCGTGAACTCGTCGCGGGCCTCGATCTGGACCACGAGGTGGCGTTCCGCGGCGACAAGGTGCTTTCCGTGCGCTGGGTGTTGATCCACATGATCGAGGAGACGGGTCGGCACGCGGGGCACCTGGACGTGGTGCGGGAACTGCTCGACGGGGTGACCGGCGAGTAGGCAACCCTCACCCGGTCAGGACACAACACGGCGTGGCTGCTGGACCGAGGCATTCCCGGTGCATAACGTCCAGCAGGAACATACGGGGTTGACATAACTCTGAACCTCTGGTTGAGAGTTTCAATCCGGGTGGAGATCCGTCCGGGCTGTGACACCGGTGGTCATCCACTCCAGCACATGAGCACGGACACGATCAGGAAGGCGGACCGATGACGCCCCCGCACAACTACCTCGCGGTGATAAAGGTCGTCGGCATCGGCGGTGGCGGTGTCAACGCCGTCAACCGCATGATCGAGGTCGGGCTCAAGGGCGTCGAGTTCATCGCGGTGAACACCGACGCCCAGGCGCTGCTCATGTCGGATGCCGACGTGAAGCTCGACATCGGCCGCGAACTCACCCGCGGCCTCGGCGCCGGCGCCAATCCCGAAGTCGGCCACAAGGCCGCCGAAGACCACCGCGAAGAGATCGAAGAAGTCCTCAAGGGCGCGGACATGGTGTTCGTGACCGCGGGCGAAGGTGGAGGCACGGGCACCGGTGGCGCGCCCGTCGTCGCCTCGATCGCCCGCAAGCTCGGCGCGTTGACCATCGGTGTGGTCACGCGACCGTTCTCGTTCGAGGGCAAGCGCCGCGCCAAGCAGGCCGAAGAGGGCATCCAGGCGCTGCGCAACGAGTGCGACACCCTCATCGTGATCCCCAACGACCGGCTGCTGCAGCTCGGCGACATCGGCGTCTCGCTGATGGACGCGTTCCGCTCCGCGGACGAGGTGCTGCTGTCCGGTGTCCAGGGCATCACCGACCTGATCACCACCCCCGGTCTGATCAACCTCGACTTCGCGGACGTCAAGAGCGTCATGTCCGGAGCCGGCAGCGCCCTCATGGGCATCGGTTCCGCGCGGGGTGAGGGCAGAGCGGTCCAGGCCGCCCAGAAGGCGATCAACTCGCCGTTGCTGGAAGCGTCGATGGAGGGTGCGCACGGCGTGCTGCTCTCGATCGCCGGTGGCAGCGACCTCGGGTTGTTCGAGATCAACGAATCGGCCTCGCTGGTGCAGGAGGCCGCCCACCCGGACGCGAACATCATCTTCGGTACGGTCATCGACGACTCGCTCGGCGACGAAGTACGCGTGACGGTGATCGCGGCGGGTTTTGACAGTGGCGGGCCGACCCACAAGAAGTTGGAGCCCCAGGCTCTGTCCAGCCCGCCGCGTGGCACGCCCGTGGCCTCGGCCACCGCAGGTCAGGTGAACCCCCCGCAGCCGCAGCCCGTGCCGCAGCAGCAGGTGGAACAGCAGCAGCCCCCGGTCGTGCCGCCCCGGCCGACCGTTCCGCAGCAGCCGCAGCCCGTCCAGGGCAGCGGCCAGCCCCCGTACGCCGCGCCGCAGCCGACCATGCCGAGGTCGCTGACGCCGGGGATGCAGGGCAACACCGGGTCGTTGCCGAACCGGGCCGTCCCGGTGACCGACGACCCCGACGACGAGGTCGACGTGCCGCCGTTCATGCGGCGGTAACCCCAGCAATCCGACAGCGCCGCGCCGTCCCCACCGGGCCGGCGCGGCGCTGTTTTTCGCACCCGCTCGTGTTCTGAAGGTTCGACTCTCGGGACCTGAGTGTTCGGCTCTCGGGGTCTGGGAAGCTGGGGGTGTGCGTATCCGTCGTGTCGTGACCACCCGCGAAGGCGGCGTGTCCAAACCGCCCTACGACTCGTTCAACCTGGCCGACCACGTCGGCGACGACCCCGCCGCCGTCGCCGCCAACCGCCGTCGGCTGGCCGAGGGGATCGGGCTCGGCCCGGACCGCCTGGTCTGGATGGAGCAGGTGCACGGCCGGACGGTCGGGGTCGTCGACGGGCCCGTCGACGAAGCGCTGGAGGCCACTGACGCGGTCGTCACGGCCCGGGAGCGGCTGGCGCTCGTGGTGTTGACCGCCGACTGCGTGCCCGTGCTGCTGGGCGACCCGGAGGCGGGCGTGATCGGCGCTGTCCACGCCGGACGCGTCGGCGCACGGGTCGGTGTCGTCCCGGCGGCGCTGGACCGCATGGTCGAGCTGGGCGCCCGGAAGGACCGGATCGAGGTGCTGCTCGGCCCGGCCGTCTGCGGCCAGTGCTACGAGGTGCCCGCCGCGATGCGCGACGACGTGGAGAAGCACCTGCCGGGCAGCGCGTCGAAGACCCGGTCCGGCAAACCGGCGCTGGACCTGCGGGCGGGCATCTGGCAGCAGCTCGCCGACGCGGGCGTCGGCAAGATCGGCGTCGACCCGCGCTGCACCGTGGAGGAGAAGACGCTGTTCAGCCACCGCCGCGACCCCGGAACGGGACGGATCGCGGGCGTCATCTGGATGGAATCGTGAACCGGCGCGAAGAGCTGGCCCTGTCGCTGGCCGAGGTCAAGGAGCGCATCGCCAAGGCGTGCGCGGGCGCGGGCAGGTCGCCGGACGAGGTCGGCCTGCTGGCCGTCACCAAGACGTTCCCGGCCGAGGACGTGGCGATCCTCAGCGACCTCGGGCTCACCGAGTTCGCCGAGAACCGGGACCAGGAGGCCGGCCGGAAGACGGCCGAGTTCGCCCAACTGCGGCCGAACGCCACGGCGAAGTGGCACATGGTCGGCTCGCTCCAGCGGAACAAGGCCAAGTCCGTCCTCCGCTGGGCCGACCGGATCGACACGGTCGACTCGCCCCGGCTCGCCGACGCGATCGCCAAGGCCGCCACCAAGCCGACCGAGGTGCTGATCCAGGTCAGCATCGACGGCGACGAGACGCGCGGCGGCCACCCGATCGGTGACCTTCCGCGACTGGCCGATCACATAGCACTATCCAGTGAACTTCTACTGTGCGGTGTGATGACCGTCGCACCCCTCGGCATGTCTCCACAGCAGGCGTTTGCTGCTCTATATGAAGCGGTAACCCGCTTGCGGGACGATCATCCCGATGCCACCGTGATCTCGGCGGGGATGAGTGGTGACCTGGAAGATGCCATCGCGTACGGATCCACGTGCGTGCGTGTCGGAACAGCGTTGCTTGGCAGCCGGAGACTAGCCTCGCCGTAACTGTCGGGAACCTCTGGGACGGCCGCGACGTCCTTGCGGGTAGGGATCGGCGGAGGAAGGGCTCGAGCCATGAGCGGGTTTCACAAGCTGAAGGCCTACTTCGGGATGGTTCCCGCCGAGTACGCCGATGACCCGGCCGCCTACGAGGACGACCGGCGCTACGCGGACTACCGGTCCGAGTACACCGACTCGGACGAGTACGAGCCGCCGTACCCGGAGCAGCGGACCGCCCGCCGCCGTTCGTTCAACGGCTACCGCGCCGAGCTGGACGAGCCGGAGGACTACGAGTCGGAGCGCGGGGCCCGCCCGCGTCGTCCCTGGAGCCCCGACACGCACGGCGCGCTGGCCGTGGAGCCCCAGCGCGAGCCGGTCAGCAGACTGCGCCCGGCCGCCGAGCCGGCGGGCAACCCGCTGGCCCGCATCACCACGCTGCACCCGCGCAGCTACAACGAGGCGCGGACCATCGGGGAGCACTACCGCGACGGCACGCCGGTGATCATGAACCTCACCGACATGGACGACGCGGACGCCAAGCGGCTGGTCGATTTCGCGGCCGGTCTGGCGTTCGCGCTGCGGGGCTCGATCGACAAGGTCACCAACAAGGTGTTCCTTCTCTCACCTCCGAACATCGACGTGACGGCGGAGGACCGCAGGCGACTCGCGGAGGGCGGGTTCCTCAACCAGGGGTGAGTGGTGGCACAGTTGAGGCTGTGGATGCCCTCTGGCTCGTGGTCTACTACGTGTTGTTCTCGTTCTGGCTGCTGCTCACGGCGCGTGTCGTCGTGGAGCTCGTCCGTAGTTTCGCCAGGGGATGGCGGCCTGCGGGCGGCGTCGCGGTGGCGCTGGAGACCGTATACACCGTGACCGACCCTCCGGTCCGCTTGCTGCGTCGGATCATCCCGACCGTGCGGATCGGGGGCATCGGTCTGGACTTGTCCATTATTGTGCTGTTGCTGGTCGTTATCATTCTGATGCGAGTAGCCGATCCCAGGTGAGGGGACCAGGGATGTCCACAGCCCAGGAGTGCGTGAGGTGATCTGATGCCGTTGACCCCCGCGGACGTGCACAACGTCGCGTTCAGCAAGCCGCCGATTGGCAAGCGGGGCTACAACGAGGACGAGGTGGACGCGTTCCTCGACCTGGTTGAGGGCGAGCTCGCCCGCCTGATCGAGGAGAACAACGACCTGCGCCAGCAGGTCGAACAGCTCGACCAGCAGGTCGAGACCGCGCGTGCCGACCTCGAAGACGCCCGGGCGAAGGTTGCCGCAGGCGTCGGCCCGAGCCGCGTTGTCGACGAGCCGCGCCGGCTCGCACCGGTGCCGCCCCCCTCGGCGCTGGAGCAGACATCGCCGGGTGGTGGTGGTGACCACCACGTCCAGGCCGCCAAGGTGCTCGGTCTGGCCCAGGAGATGGCCGACCGGCTCACCGGGGAGGCCAAGGCCGAGGCCGACGGGATGCTGTCGGAGGCCCGGACCAAGTCCGAGCAGCTGTTGTCCGAGGCACGGTCCAAGGCCGACACGATGGTCAACGAGGCGCGCACGCGTGCCGAGACCATGTTGAACGACGCGCGAACCCGCGCCGAGACGTTGGAGCGGCAGGCCCGTGAGAAGGCCAGCGCGCTCGACCGTGACGCGCAGCGCAAGCACGCCGAGGTGATGGGCAACATCACCCAGGAGAAGAACACGCTCGAGAAGCAGATCGACAAGCTGCAGACGTTCGAGCGCGAGTACCGCACCCGGCTCAAGACGATGCTCGAGTCGTCGCTGCGCGACCTGCAGGACCGCGGCCCCGCCGCGCCGTCCGACGGCCGTCAGCAGGGTGGGTACTCGTTCGGGGCACGCGCCGAGGCCGGCTGATCGGCGTTGCTGATCTAGTCTGCTGCACGTGCTCTACATAGTCCTGCTGTTGGTGCTGGCAGCCCTGGGGTTGCTCGTGCCCGCGCTGACCGGCGACCAGACGTTCTGGGCGTGGTTGTCCGTGGGTGCGAGCGGGGCCGCCGCCGTGGTCCTGGTGCTCGACTGGTGGCTTCGCCGCCGGTCGGGCGCCCCGGCTGCCGGCGCCAGCGCTGGTGATCGCCAGGTTACCGTCGGTGATCACCAGGTCGGGACGGAGGGTGCCGAAGACGTTGCACCGAGTTCACCTGGTCAGGCGAATGTCGAGCCTGACGAGGAGGACACGGACGCGGCTGACTCACTGGTTGTGAGCGATCTCACCGACGAGGTCCGGGTGCTGGACGAACGTCCTCGCTACCACCTCGCGGCCTGCTCCTGGCTCGCGTCACGGCCGTCCTTGGCCCTCCCGGTCAACGAGGCCCGCCAGTTGGGCTTCACCCCGTGCGCGGTGTGCCGCCCGGACTCCGGCCTCGCGGCCCGCAAGCGGGCCGCGGACCAGTCGGAGCCTGCCTAGCTGCTCAGCGTCACGTGGGCGTCGGTCAGCCGACCCGTGGCCGGGTCGCGTTCGATGCTGTACGGCCAGGGCGGGCACGGCAGCCGCCGCGAGTAACAGTGCGATCGATCGCTTCACGGTGTTCCCCCTCATGTCGCGGCCCGTGGTGACCGGGCCCGTTCACCCAGCCTCCCGACGTGTCCGACCGGGTCGCATGGGGGAACTACTCAAAGCGGTTTGCGCGCTTCGGCTACCCTGGGTGGTAGCACGGCGTTGATCCGGCCATCACCGGGGAGCCTCCGGAAGAACGGGCGCGTGCCCCGGTGGGATGCGCCTCAGTAGAACCGGACGGGAGCGGCCCGTCACAGCCGTCGAAGAGAGGCCAGTGCCTTCGCGCCCTGGCAAGCGGGGTGGTACCGCGGTGCGCCGTGACCGGCGTGTCGTCCCCGTGAGCCGGTTGGACGCACGCGAGGAGTTGCACGATGGCCTACCCGAAGGCAGGCGAGGGTTCCGTTCCCTCCCAGCCGTCCTTCCCCGCCCTCGAGGAGGGTGTGCTCGACTTCTGGAAGTCCGACCAGACGTTCCAGGCGTCGATCGAGGCCCGCCCGGCCGGGGACAACGGGGCGAACGAGTTCGTCTTCTACGACGGCCCGCCGTTCGCCAACGGCCTGCCGCACTACGGCCACCTGCTCACCGGCTACGTCAAGGACGTCGTCCCGCGCTACCAGACCATGCGCGGCAAGCACGTCGAGCGCCGCTTCGGCTGGGACACCCACGGCCTGCCCGCCGAGGTCGAGGCGGAGAAGCAGCTCGGGTTCTCGTCGAAGAGCGAGATCGAGGCGTTCGGCATCGAGAAGTTCAACGAGGCCTGCCGCACGTCGGTGCTCCAGTACACCGGCCAGTGGCGCGACTACGTGACCCGGCAGGCCCGCTGGGTGGACTTCGACAACGACTACAAGACCCTCGACCTGGACTACATGGAAAGCGTCATGTGGGCCTTCAAGACCCTGTGGGACAAGGGCCTGGTCTACGAGGGTTTCCGGGTGCTCTGGTACTGCTGGCGCTGCGAGACGCCGCTGTCCAACACCGAGACCAAGATGGACGACACCTACCGGGACCGGCAGGACCCGGCGGTGACCGTCGGCCTGCGCCTGGAGACCGGCGAGCTGGCCCTGATCTGGACGACGACGCCGTGGACGCTGCCGTCCAACCTGGCCGCCGCCGTGCACCCGGACGTCGACTACGTGACCGTCGAGGCGAACGGCGAGCGCTACCTGCTCGCCGAGGCCCGCGTCCCCGCGTACGCCCGTGAGCTGGGCGAGGAGCCGACGGTCGTGGCCCGCTGCAAGGGCAGCGACCTGGTCGGCCGCCGCTACGCGCCGCCGTTCGACTTCTTCGTCGGCCGGGAGAACGCGCACCAGGTGCTGGCCGCCGACTACGTCACCACCGAGGACGGCACGGGCATGGTGCACATCGCCCCCGCCTTCGGTGAGGAGGACAAGGTCGTCACCGACGCGGCGGGCATCGAGGTCGTCGTGCCGGTCGACGCGCACGGCCGGTTCACCGCCGAGGTACCGCCGTACGAGGGCCAGCAGGTCTTCGACGCGAACAAGGCGATCATCCGCGACCTGAAGGAAGCGGGTCTGCTGCTGCGCCACGAGACCTACGACCACCCGTACCCGCACTGCTGGCGGTGCGACAACGCGCTGATCCAGCGTGCCGTGTCGTCGTGGTTCGTCGCGGTCTCGCAGTTCAAGGACCGCATGGTCGAGCTGAACCGGCAGATCAACTGGGTGCCCGAGCACATCAAGGACGGCCAGTTCGGCAAGTGGCTGGAGAACGCCCGCGACTGGAACATCTCCCGCAACCGGTTCTGGGGCTCGCCGATCCCGGTGTGGGTGTCGGACGACCCGGCATACCCGCGGGTGGACGTCTACGGCTCGCTGGACGAGCTTGAGCGCGACTTCGGCGTGCGCCCGAGCGACCTGCACCGGCCCACGATCGACAACCTGACCAGGCCGAACCCGGACGACCCGTCCGGGCGGTCGGTGATGCGGCGCGTGCCCGAGGTGCTGGACTGCTGGTTCGAGTCCGGCTCGATGTCGTTCGCCCAGGTCCACTACCCCTTTGAGAACGCGCAGTGGTTCGAGGACCACTACCCGGGCGATTTCATCGTCGAGTACAACGGCCAGACGCGCGGCTGGTTCTACACCATGCACGTGCTGGCGACGGCGCTGTTCGACCGGCCGGCGTTCCGCAACTGCGTGGCGCACGGGATCGTGCTGGGCGACGACGGGCAGAAGATGTCCAAGTCGCGGAAGAACTACCCGGACGTCAACGAGGTGTTCGACCGGGACGGCTCGGACGCCATGCGGTGGTTCCTGATGGCGTCGCCGATCCTGCGCGGCGGCGACCTGGTGGTGACCGAGCGCGGTATCCGTGACGCGGTGCGGCAGGCCGTGCTGCCGTTGTGGAACTCCTGGTACTTCCTGGCCCTGTACGCCAACGCGGACGGGGTCGAGGGCACCTGGCGGACTTCCTCGTCGCACGTGCTGGACCGGTACGTGCTGGCGAAGACGCACGACCTGGTGGCCGGGGTGACGTCGCAGCTGGACGAGTACGACATCTCGGGTGCGTGCGCGTCGATCCGGGAGTTCCTGGAGGTGCTGACCAACTGGTACGTGCGCCGTTCCCGTGACCGGTTCTGGGCGGGGGACCAGGACGCGATCGACACCCTGCACACCGTGCTGGAGGTGGTGAGCCGGGTGGCGGCGCCGCTGCTGCCGCTGACCACCGAGTCGGTGTGGCGTGGGCTGACCGGTGGCCGGTCGGTGCACCTGGCCGACTGGCCATCCGTCGACGACCTGCCGGCGGACGACGCGCTGGTGGCGGCGATGGACCAGGTGCGGCAGGTGGCGTCCACGGCGTTGTCGCTGCGGAAGTCGAACAAGCTGCGGGTGCGGTTGCCGTTGGCGAAGCTGGTGATCGCCTCCGGTGACGTGGCGCAGCTGGAGGCGTTCACCGAGGTGCTGCGGGACGAGGTGAACGTCAAGGAGGTCGAGCTGACCACGGACGTGGACGCGCACGGGCACTTCCAGCTGGCGGTGAACGCGCGTGCCGCCGGGCCGCGGTTGGGGCCGGACGTGCAGAAGGTCATCAAGGCCGTGAAGGCGGGTGACTGGGCGGAAGAGGACGGCAAGGTCTTCGCGGCCGGGATCGAGCTGTTCCCGGAGGAGTACGAGCAGCGGCTGGTGGCGACGGACCAGGGTGCGACGGCGGCGTTGCCGAACAGCGGTGGGCTGGTCGTGCTGGACACCGTGGTGACGGAGGAGCTGGCGGCCGAGGGTGTCGCGCGTGACCTGGTGCGCGTGGTGCAGCAGGCGCGCAAGGACGCCGGGCTGGACGTGTCGGACCGGATCGCGTTGACGTTGCAGCTGCCGTCGGGCGTCGAGGCCGCGGTGCGCGGGTTCGAGGCGTTCGTGAAGCAGGAGACGCTGACCGAGACGATCGAGTACGGCGACGTCGCCGAGGGCTCGGACGGTGTGGTCGGTGAAGGCCGGAAGGTCCGGGTCGCGGTCTCCAGGGTCTGACGCAGTGCCGGCAGGACCCCCGGGTGTTGAACTCGGGGGTCCTGTGCGTTCAGGTCGGGCCGGATCAGCGGACGTCGTCGTTTTCCAGGCGGTCGCGTAGTTGGCGCAGGCAGCGGCCTCGGGTGGGGCCTATGGAGCCGTGGGGCATGGAGAGGGCTTCGGAGACGGCCCGGTATTCGGCTCGGCCGGCCAGGACGGTCAGGCGGAGCAGTTCCTGGCAGCGGCGGGGCATGGCGTTGAAGGCTTGCCAGAGGCGGCGGTCGCGGTCGTCTCGCAGGGCTTCCGGTTCCGGTAGCCAGCGGTCGTCCGGCATGTCCACGGCCGAGTCGGTGGACAGGGCCGGGCGGCCGTTGCGGTCACGCCAGGCTCGTTGCGATTCGCGGCGGGTGGCGACGATCAGCCAGCCGGCCACGGCACGGGGTTCGGACAGGCGGTCCAGGTGGCGCAGGAGGCTCAGCCACACCGTCTGGACCACGTCCTCGGCGGTGGCCTGGTCGAGGCCGTTGCCCCTGGCCACGTGCCAGACCAGCGGGGTCAGCTCGGCTACCAGGGAGTCGAGGGCGGCACGGGAACCGGAACGGGCGGCCACGACGAGGGCTGCCTGGCGCTCGTACGTCGACGCCTGCGCCATGATTGCCGCCACGCCGAGGTCGTCCGTGCCCGGGTCCTCCGGGATGGCTTCGGTCAGTTCGGCGCGCAGGTGGTCCAGTCGAGGATCCAGGTCGTCCGTCATGACGTCTCCTTCCCGCGCTGCGAGCCCCGCACCCGCCGCTCCTCGTTGCCGACCCGCTCGCTGATCTTCGCCCGCGCCTCCGACACGTACCGGCGCACCGACGCACGACGGCAGCCCAGCACATCGGCGATCTCGTCGTCGTCGAAATCCCAGAACCGCAACACCAACGCCGTGCGCAGGTGGTCCGGCAGGTTCGCGACGGCCGCCAGCGTGCTGATCAGCTCGTGCCACGTCTCGGCGTCCCGCTGCTTCGGCACCAGGATCCGGTACGTGCCGCGCTGCCGGGCGACGACCTCGTCGGTCACGTCGCCCGGCCGCTCCCACCGGCGGGCCTGGTCCACCAGCAGGTTGCGGATCGTCTTCACCAGCCAAGCACGTCTCGACGGGGGCGCGATCACCGGCCAGTTCCGCCACGCGCTGACGAACGCCTCCTGCACCGCGGACTCGTGGTCCAGGTGCGGCGACATCACCGCCGCGAAGCGGAACAGCCGGGTCCGCTCCCGGTGGTAGAAATCGCTGAAGGTGGCCGCGTGGTCGTCGGGATCCTCCGGCGTCACGAACCCTCCCCCCTCTGGTCCCCGTACCGGGTAGACGGACGAGACCGGAGGTTGTGGAGGAAATTCCGGTCAAGCGGGCTGCCTCGCGCTCCTCTCGGCCGCCGCGCGCAGCAACCGGACCCACGCGGACCACCTGGCCGGGTGAACGGGCGGGTGGCCGGCGGCGCGGGCCGCGTTGTCGAGCAGGTCCTCGATGAGCGCGTCGTGCAACCACCGCACGGCCAACGGCCACCACAGCCGCATCAGGCCGCGCGGCCGACCGGCCAGAGTGTGCCGCAACCCGCCCGGCACCGCTTCCAGCACGTGCGTGCCGACCACGTCGAGGCCGGGCGAGAAGGCGAACTCGACCCGCTGACCCGGGACGTAGTGGGTGCAGTGGTAGCGGACGAAGCCGTGCCCGCCGTCCGCGCCGACGCCCAACGGCCGGTCCAGGACCAGCGCGGGCCACCGGTCGGACGGCCACAGCTCCACGAGCCGGTCGACCAGGTGCGCGCTGTCGGGGATCTGCCTGGTGTGCACGTTCTCGATCACCACGACCTCCTCCGTACGGGACCGTATGGTCCATTACCGTACGGTAGCGTATGGAGTTGTGACACGGCGGACTCAGGACGACTGGACCGGGGTGGCCCTGCGAGCGCTCGCCGAGGGCGGGGTGGCGGCGGTCGCGGTGGAGCCCCTCGCGGCCCGGCTCGGCGCGACCAAGGGCAGTGCCTACTGGCACTTCCCCAACCGGGAAGCCCTGCTCAAGGCCACCCTCGAACGGTGGGAACGCGAGCACACCGAGGCCGTGATCGAGATCGTCGACTCGGTGCCGGAACCGCTGGAGAAGCTGCGGCTGCTGTTCGCCACCGTGCTGGAGAACGTCGAGGACAGCGCGGTCGAGCTGGCCATGCTCGCGGCCAAGGACCACCCGGCCGTGGCGCCGGTGCTCGAACGCGTCACCGATCGCCGCATCGGCTACCTGGAGGAGCTGTTCGGCGAACTCGGCTTCGCCGCCGACGTCGCGCACCAGCGGGCCGTTCTGGCGTACTCGGTCTACCTGGGGCAGGCCCAGCTGCTGTCGTCCACGCCGCAGGTGGTCAAGGCTCGGCGCGCGTTGCTGGAGGAGACGCTGGCGGTCGTGATGTGCCGTGCGTGACGAGAGCGCGTTCAGGTTCGCGATCCGGGTCAAGCCGGGTGCGAAGCGCGAGGCCGTCGGCGGGCGATGGGGTGACGACGCGCTGGTCGTGGCGGTCGCCGCGCCCGCCGTGGAGGGCAAGGCGAACGAGGCCGTGCGCAAGGCGCTGGCCAAGGCGTTCGGCGTGCGCAAGCAGGACGTCGAGGTGGTCGCGGGCGAGCGCGGCCGGGACAAGGTCGTGCAGGTCGACCCAGCCCCGGCCGGCGCGTCGGAAGTGTTGGCGCGGCTGCTCGCCGGCTGACTGTTGCTTGTGGACAGAAGGGGCGCGTGAGTCGCGTCGGTGATGCTGCGTGCGCCGCCGGATTCGTCCATTCCGGTGCCGCCGGGGAGAATGACCCCGTCGAGTGACAACTGGACGGCCGGCGGGACGACGGTGTGGAGGTCGAGTGGGCGGTGTGACGGGCTTCCTCGGCATCGCCGCCGCGGTTCTCCTGCTTTCGGTCATCGCGGTGAGGGTGTCGATCCGGCTCGGTCTGCCGTCCCTCCTGCTCTACCTCGGCATCGGCGTGCTGCTCGGCGAGGCGGTGCTCGGCATCCAGTTCGAGGACGCCGACCTGACCCGTTCGCTGGGCACGGTCGCGCTCGTGCTGATCCTCACCGAAGGTGGCCTCACCACCCGGTGGAGCGAGGTGAAACCCGCGCTGGGCCTGGGCATCGCACTGTCCACTGTGTCCGTTGGCGTGAGCATCGCGGTCACCGGGTTCGCGCTGCACCACCTGCTGGACATGGACTGGCGCACGGCGCTGCTGTGGGGCGCGGTGCTGTCGTCCACCGACGCCGCCGCGGTGTTCAGCGTGTTGCGCGGGGTGGGTGTGGGCAAACGGCTCATCGGCCCCCTCGAACTGGAGTCCGGCATCAACGACGCGCCGGTCTACATCGCCGTCGTGCTGCTCGCCGCACCCGACCCGATCACGTGGACCGCGCCGCTGCTGATGGTCTACGAACTGATCGCCGGCGGCTTGATCGGCATCGGGCTCGGCTGGCTGGGCGGCGTCGGCCTGCGCCGGGCCGCGCTGCCGGCCACCGGCCTGTACCCGCTGGCCACGGTCGCGGTGTGCCTGCTCGCCTACACCGCGGGCGACCTCGCGCACGCGTCCGGTTTCCTCGCCGTCTACATCGCCGCGCTCGTGCTCGGCAACGCCCGGCTGCCGCACCGGGCGGACACCCTGTCGTTCGCCGAAGGGCTGGGTTGGATCGCGCAGATCGGCCTGTTCGTGCTGCTCGGCCTGTACGCCTCGCCCGGACGGCTGCTCGACGCGCTGGTGCCCGCCCTGGTCGCGGGCGCGGTGCTGGTGCTGTTCGCCCGGCCGCTGTCGGTGCTGTTCGCGGCGCTGCCGTTCGGGGTGCCGTGGCGGGATCAGGTGTTCATCTCCTGGTCCGGGCTGCGCGGGGCGGTGCCGATCGTGTTCGCCCTGATCCCGCTGATCCAGGGGGTGCCGGGCGCGCAGGATCTCGTGGACGCGGTGTTCGTGCTGGTCGTGGTGCTGACCGTGGTGCAGGGCACGACCCTGCCGTGGCTGGCCAAGTGGCTGAAGCTGGTCAAGTCCGGTGAGGCGCAGGAGGTGCAGGTCGACTCGTCGGCGCTGGACGAACTGGGCGCGGAACTCCTCCAGATCCGCATCCAGGAGGGCTCCAAGCTGCACGGCGTGTACCTGTCCGAGCTGCGGCTGCCGCCGGGGTCGTCGGTGAGCCTCGTGGTGCGGGACGAGAAGGGCTTCACACCGCAGCAGACGACCCGGTTGCAGGAGCACGACCAGCTGCTGGTCGTGTGCACCGAGGCCATGCGCACGGCGACCGAGCAGCGCATCCGGGCCGTGGACCGGGCGGGCCGGTTCGCCCGGTGGAAGGGCGACGTCGGGCTGCCGTGACCCTCGTCTCCCAGGATGTGAACGCCCCTCGACGCGGGCGTGCGCTCTGGGTTAGCTTCGAAGCGAAGGTCATGAGTGCCAGCGACAAGCCCGGGCTTGCTGGCCGGCAACCCTCCTACCGCGGTGGGGTGCCCCCGGTGAGGACCTGGCCTGGCGCGCAGGGCGTCCGGCAAGCGCGGGCTCCCTCTCGAACGGGGTCCCGGACCCCCGGAGGGCGTCATGACGATCGCAGTTCCCCGAAACACCGTCGCCGGCACCGAGAAGCTCGGCTTCGACGGGCCCGGCCCGGAGAAGTCCGCCCCAGGGAAATCGGCCCAGGAGAAGTGGGGACTGCCGCGCGTCGTCGGTTCCGCGCTGCGCGTGCCGCTGGTCACCGGTGAGCGCGTCGAGTACGCGAACCTCGACCACGCGGCCAGCGCGCCGTGCCTGGAGCAGGTCCGCGACGCCGTGGACGAGCTGCTGCCCTGGTACGCCAGCGTGCACCGGGGCGCGGGTTTCGCCTCCCAGGTCAGCACGAAGGTCTACGAGCAGGCCCGTACGTCCGTCCGCCGCTTCCTCGGCGCCCGCGACAGCGACGCCGTCGTGTTCGCCCGCAACACCACCGACGCGCTGAACCTGCTGGCCAGGAGCCTGCCGAAGCACACCGCCGTGATCCTGTTCGACACCGAGCACCACGCCGCGCTGCTGCCGTGGCGCGGCCCGAACGTGCGCCGCCTGCGCACCCCGGCCTCGCCCGCCCAGGCGGTGCTGGAGCTGGACCGGGCGCTGCGCGAGGCGCCCGTCGGCCCGCGCCTGGTCGTGGTGACCGGGGCGTCCAACGTGACCGGCGAGGTGTGGCCGGTGGCCGAGCTGGCCCGGGTGGCCCGCAGGCACGGCGCCCGGATCGCCCTGGACGCCGCCCAGCTCGCGCCGCACCGGCCGGTGGACGTGCGGGCGCTCGACGTCGACTACACCGTGCTGTCCGGGCACAAGGTCTACGCGCCGTTCGGCGCCGGTGTGCTGGTCGGGCGGTCCGACTGGTTGCAGGCCGCCGAGCCGTACCTGGTGGGCGGCGGTGCGACGGCCCGCGTCACCGATCACGGCGACCGGCTGGGCGTGGCCTGGTCCGCGGTCCCCGAGCGGCACGAGGCCGGCACGCCGAACGTGGTGGGCGTGCACGCGCTGGCCGTGGCCTGCGACGTGCTGGGGCGGCACTGGGCGCAGACCACCGAGCACGAGCGCGTGCTCCTGGCGAGGCTCCGCGCGGGCCTGGAGACCGTTCCCGGTGTGCACGAGCTGACGCTGTTCGGCGCGGACCAGGACCGGGTGGGTGTGGTGAGCTTCACCGTCGGCGGTCAGGACGCCGGCTACCTCGCCGCCGCGCTGTCCGCCGAGCACGGCATCGGCGTGCGTGACGGCGCGTTCTGCGCCCACGTGGCCGTGCACCGCCTCACGGACGGTGAGCGCGCGCTCCGGGCGTCCATCGGCCTGGGCACCACCGAGGAGCACGTGGACCGTTTCGTGGCCGCGTTGCGCGCTCTCGTCACCGAGGGTTCGAGGTGGGAGTACGAGCACCGGAACGGCCGTTGGGTCCCGCTGAACGACGAGCGCGCGCTCCCGCCGTTCCTGCGCTGAGTCGGATACTGGACAATGGCCCGGTGAGCACCGATCCCAACACCGAGCCGGACACGCCGGACCAGGACCCACCGCTGCCGAAGCGACGGGTCCTCCTGCTGGCCGTGATCGCACCGCTGGTGTTGGCCCTCGACCTGGTCACCAAGATCGTCGCGGTGGAGGAGCTGGAGGGGCGGGAGCCGGTCGAGCTGCTCGGCGGCCTGCTCTACCTGCCGCTGATCCGCAACACGGGCGCCGCGTTCGGCCTGGCCGAGGGCTGGACGGTGATCCTCGCCCTGATCGCGTCGAGCGTGGTCGTGTTCATCCTGTGGATCGCGCGCAGGCTGCGGTCGATCGGCTGGGCCATCGGCCTCGGCCTGGTCCTGGGCGGCGCGATGGGCAACCTCGTGGACCGCATCTTCCGCGGACCCGGCCCGCTGCGCGGCGGCGTGGTCGACTTCATCTCGGTGCTCGACCCGTGGGGGAACTTCTTCCCGGTGTTCAACCTGGCGGACTCCGCCATCTGCGTGGGTGGTGGCGTGATCGTGCTGATGGCGCTGCTCCAGCGGGACTACGACGGCACGCGTGTGGAGACGAAGCCCGCGGCGCACAAGAAGGCGGGCAAATGAGCGAGCTTGCGAGCGAATCATCCAACACAGCGCGCACCGCTCTTGCCACGCCGGGCGCTGGCGAGGTGTGCGCATGAGCGGGTACCGGACCCTTCCCGTGCCGGACGGCCTGGACGGGATGAGGGTCGACGCGGGCCTGGCCAAGCTCCTCGGCCTGTCCCGCACGGTGGTCGCGGCGTTGACCGAATCGGGTGACGTGGTGCTCGACGGCCAGCCCGCCGGCAAGTCGGACCGGCTGGTGGCGGGCGCGATGCTGGAGGTCACCCTCCCCGAGCCCGAACGGCCGGTGCAGGTGCAGGCCGTGCCCGTGGAGGGCCTCAAGGTCCTGTACGAGGACGACGACATCATCGTGGTGGACAAGCCGGTCGGCGTGGCCGTCCACCCCAGCCCCGGCTGGACCGGTCCCACCGTGGTCGGCGGCCTGGCCGCGGCCGGCATCCGGATCGCCACGTCGGGCGCGGCCGAACGGCAGGGCGTCGTGCACCGCCTGGACGTCGGCACGACCGGTGTCATGGTGGTCGCGAAGAGCGAGAGCGCCTACTCGGCCTTGAAGCACGCGTTCAAGGAACGGACGGTCGACAAGCTCTACCACGCCCTCGTGCAGGGGCACCCGGACCCGATCAAGGGCACCATCGACGCCCCGATCGACCGGCACCCGAAGCACGACTACAAGTTCGCCGTGATGGCCAACGGCAAGCCGAGCATCACGCACTACGAGGTGGTCGAGGCCTTCCGGGCCGCGTCACTGCTCGACGTGCACCTGGAGACCGGCCGCACGCACCAGATCCGGGTCCACTTCTCCGCACTGCGGCACCCGTGCGTCGGCGACATCACCTACGGTGCCGACCCGTCGCTGGCCAAGCGGCTCGGCGTCACCCGGCAGTGGCTGCACGCCCGGACGCTGGGCTTCCACCACCCGGCCGACGGCCAGTGGGTGGAGTTCACCAGCGAGTACCCGGCCGACCTCGCCGAAGCCCTGGAACTGCTGCGCGCCGAGGGCTACTGACGCGACACGTCCACGTTCGAGCGAAATCCTCGTCTGAACGCGTGACGTAGGACATATCGCTTTCCCCAGATCGTTCGGCTTGCGAAGCTTTTCACCCAACGAGCCTGGGGGACCGCCGCATGGACAACAGGGCCCGACTGGTAGCGCTCCTGGGAGCCCTGTGCTGCTTGGGGCCGCTCTCGATCGACACCTACCTGCCGGCGTTCCCCTCCATGGCGGAGGAGTTCGACGCGACCGGGTCGCAGATCCAGCTGTCCCTGACGACGTTCATCATCGGTCTGTCGGCGGGCAGCGCGTCGGCCGTGCTCGGTGTGACGACGTTCCTGGTCGGCGGCCTGATGGCGCCGCTGGTCGGTGCGGGCGGCTCGGCGAGCGTGCTGCCGATGGTGACCGTGATGGCGGGCGCGTCGGTGCTGGCCGTGGTCCTGTTCGCCACCCTCACCAGGGGCGACGTGGGCATCACCCGGGACACCGAACCGGCGCCCGTGCCCGCCTAGTCCTCGATCGTCCAGACCAGGGTGTTGAGGTCGGTCTCCGGGCGGGAGCTCCAGCGCACCGAGAAGATCACGGTGTCCTCGGGCAGCACGTAGACGGTGTGGCCGCCCGCCGTCTCGCCCGGCTGCACGCCGATCTTGTGCGGCGGCCGGGACGACAGCGACACCGGCGCCTTGCCCACCGTCTCGCCCTTGTTGGTCATCAGCACCAGGTACATGTCGGGCAGGGCGTTGAACGGCACCTGGCCGATGTTCGCCAGCTCCGTGTGCACGACCACGGCCCGCTCGCCGTCGGCCAGCTTGTACCCGGCCGCGGTGAACAGGAAGTCGGCCGGGTCGACCACCTCGACCAGCTGGATGGTGAACCGGGCGCCCTCCAGGCCCTCGGTCTCCAACGTGCTGCCGATCTTGCCGGTGCGCGAGCGCGGCGCGGGTGCCTGGTCGCCGCGCGCCCAGCCGGACGTGCCGGGCACGCCCCACGTGTTCATCGGCTCCGGCAGCGGCACCGGCCCGGACGGCGGTCCCACGTGCGGTCCGGTCTGCGGTTGCGCCGGGAACGGCGTGCTGGGCGGCCCCTGCGGGCCGGGGTAACCGGGGTAGGGGCCCGACGGCGTGCCGTGCACCGTGCCCGGCACGGGCGGGTACGGGCCGCTCGGCGTGCCGCGGACGGCCTGTCCGCCGGGTCCCGCGTAGTTGCCCCACGCCACGCTGTTGGCCAGTGCCTTGCGGATGCCGTTCGGGTCGCACTCCACGCCGACGAGCAGCGGCAACCCGCTGCCGGACAACGTGATCAGCCGGGTGGCGGCCTCGCGCGGGTCCATGCCCAGCCGGGCGGCCACCTCGTGCACGGCGGCACGGCCCATCTCGGCGATCATGGCCAGGAGACGGGCGTCGACGGGGTCCGGCGCTACCACACCAAGAACGCTACCCGGCTGGGCCGATCTTCGCGTCATCGGCCCGGCCGACACACCCACCCCCGCCGGGCGACCACGGAGCGTTTTGGGGTTAGGCTCGCAGATGTCTCGCCCGCGCTCTGTCCCGGGCCCGCTGCGATCTTCAGGGGGGTTTGGGTGTCCGACTCGTTTGTGCACCTCCACGTGCACACCGAGTACTCGATGCTCGACGGCGCGGCCAAGCTGAAGGACATGTTCGCCGAGTGCGAGCGGATGGGCATGCCCGCCGCCGCGATCACCGACCACGGCAACATGTACGGCGCCTACGACTTCTACCGGCAGGCGACCGCCGCGGGCATCAAGCCGGTGATCGGCATCGAGGCGTACCTGGCCCCGGAGTCGCGCTTCAACAAGAAGCGCGTGCTGTGGGGCGACCCGGGGCAGAAGGCCGACGACGTCTCGGCCAGCGGCGCGTACACCCACCAGACCATCTGGGCCCGCGACAACGAGGGCCTGCACAACCTGATGAAGATGTCCAGCCGGGCCTCCACCGAGGGCCAGCTGGGCAAGTGGCCCCGGATGGACGTCGAGCTGATCGCCGAGCACTCGGCGGGGCTGATGGCGACGACCGGCTGCCCGTCCGGCGAGGTGCAGACGCGGTTGCGCCTGGGCCACGAGAAGGAGGCCCTGGAGGCCGCCGCGAAGTGGCGCGACATCTACGGCGCGGACAACTTCTTCGTCGAGCTGATGGACCACGGCATCGAGATCGAGAGCCGGGTCCGGGGCGGGCTGCTGGACATCGCCAAGAAGCTCAGCATCCCGTTCGTGGTGACCAACGACTCGCACTACACCTACTCCGAGGACCGCGACGCGCACGCGGCGCTGCTGTGCGTGCAGACCGGCAAGACGCTCCAGGACCCGAACCGGTTCAAGTTCGACGGCACGGGCTACCACCTGAAGTCGCCGGACGAGATGCGCGCGATCGACTCGTCCGACGCCTGGCAGGAGGGGTGCCGCAACACCCTGCTGGTGGCCGAGCGGGTCGACACGACCGGCATGTTCGCGTTCCGGAACCTGATGCCGCGCTACCCGGTGCCCGAGGGCATGACGGAGGCCGACTACTTCCGCGAGCAGGTCTGGGAGGGCATGCGCCGCCGGTTCCCGGGGGGTGTGGACGAGGTCCACCAGAAGCAGGTCGAGTTCGAGATCGGCGTCATCCTCCAGATGGGCTTCCCGTCCTACTTCCTGGTGGTCGCCGACTTCATCAACTGGGCCAAGGCCAACGGCATCCGGGTCGGCCCCGGCCGTGGTTCCGCGGCAGGCGCGCTGATCGCGTACGCGATGGGCATCACCGACCTCGACCCGCTGGCGCACGGCCTGATCTTCGAGCGGTTCCTGAACCCGGACCGGGTCAGCCCGCCCGACATCGACATCGACTTCGACGAGCGCCGGCGCGGTGACGTGATCCGGTACGTCACCGACAAGTGGGGCGCCGACAAGGTCGCCCAGGTGATCACGTTCGGCACGATCAAGGCGAAGGCCGCGATCAAGGACTCCGCCCGCGTGCTGTACGGGCAGCCGGGCTACGCGGTGGCGGACCGGATCTCCAAGGCCATGCCGCCCGCCGTGATGGGCAAGGACATCCCGCTGTCCGGCGTGTTCGACCCGCAGCACAAGCGGTACTCCGAGGCGGCCGAGGTCCGCGCGCTGTACGAGACGGACCCGCAGGTCAAGGAGATCATCGACACCGGACGAGGCCTGGAGGGCCTGATCCGCAACGCGGGCGTGCACGCCTGCGCGGTGATCATGTCCGCGGAGCCGCTGACGGACCACATCCCGGTCTGGATGCGCCCGCAGGACGGTTCGATCATCACCCAGTTCGACTACCCGACGTGCGAGACGCTCGGCCTGCTGAAGATGGACTTCCTCGGCCTGAGCAACCTGACCACGATCGACGACGCGCTGAAGAACATCGCGCTCAACGGCAAGGGGACGGTCGACCTCGACAAGATCGGGCTGGACGACAAGAAGACCTACGCGCTGCTGTCCAAGGGCGAGACGTTGGGCGTGTTCCAGCTGGACGGTGGGCCCATGCGGGACCTGCTGCGGCTGATGCGGCCCGACAACTTCGAGGACATCTCGGCCGTGGGCGCGCTGTACCGCCCCGGCCCGATGGGCGCGAACTCGCACACGAACTACGCGCTGCGCAAGAACAAGCTCCAGGAGATCACGCCGATCCACCCGGCGCTGGCCGACGCCCTGGAGGACATCCTGGGCACGACCTACGGCCTGATCGTGTACCAGGAGCAGGTCATGGCGATCGCGCAGCAGCTGGCCGGGTACTCGCTCGGCCAAGCCGACCTGCTGCGCCGCGCGATGGGCAAGAAGAAGAAGGAGATCCTCGACAAGGAGTACGAGGGTTTCGCGGCGGGCATGCGGGACAAGGGTTTCCCGGACGACGCGATCAAGACGCTGTGGGACATCCTGGTTCCGTTCGCGGACTACGCGTTCAACAAGGCGCACTCCGCCGCGTACGGCCTGATCTCCTACTGGACGGCCTACCTCAAGGCGAACTACCCGGCCGAGTTCATGGCCGCGCTGCTGACCACGAACTCGGACAACAAGGACAAGTCGGCCATCTACCTGGCCGAGTGCCGCCGGATGGGCATCACGGTCCTCCCGCCGGACGTCAACGAGTCCGAGCGCGAGTTCGTCGCCGTCGGCAACGACATCCGGTTCGGCCTCGGCGCGATCCGCAACGTCGGCGCGAACGTGGTCGACGCGATCATCAAGACCCGCAAGGAGAAGGGGAAGTTCGTCGACTTCTCCGACTTCCTGCGCAAGGTCGACGTGCAGGCCTGCAACAAGAAGGTCGTCGAATCGCTGATCAAGGCGGGCGCGTTCGACTCGCTCGGCCACCCGCGCAAGGGCCTGCACATGGTCCACGTCGAGGCGGTCGACGCGATCATGCTCACCAAGAAGGAAGAGGCGCGCGGCCAGTTCGACCTGTTCGGCGACGGCAGCGGTGACGGCGACGGCGCGTCGGTGTTCGACGTCAAGATCCCGGACGAGCACTGGGAGTCCAAGCACCAGCTCACGCTGGAGCGGGAGATGCTGGGCCTGTACGTGTCCGGCCACCCGCTCAACGGCGTGGAGCACGTGCTGGAGTCCTATTCGGACGCCTCGATCGCGCGGATCCTGGAAGGCGACGTGCCGGACGGCACGCAGGTCACCCTGGGCGGCATCCTGTCGACGGTCACCCGCCGGGTGAACAAGAACGGCGAGCCGTGGGCGTCGGCGATGCTGGAGGACCTGGCCGGTGGCATCGAGGTGCTGTTCTTCCCGAAGAGCTACGTCGTCCACGGCATGTCGGTGGCCGAGGACGCGATCGTGCTGGTCAAGGCGCGGGTGGCGAAGCGGGACGACCGGACCTCGCTGATCGCCAACGACCTGGTCGTGCCGGACCTGTCGGAGCTGGGTTCGCAGGCGTTGAAGCTGAAGGTGTCGGCGTCGCGCTGCGACCCGAAGCTGGTGACGTCGTTGAAGGAAGTCCTCTCCGCGCACCCCGGCACCACCGAGGTGCACCTCAACCTGGTCATCAACAGCAGTCGGAACACGTTGCTGAAGCTGGACGACGCCCTTCGGGTCACGCCCACCCCGTCCCTCATGGGTGATCTGAAGGCGCTGCTCGGCCCCGGGTGCTTGGGCTGATCGGGTGACATAGGTCGTATCCGGGGACACGAGGGAACCTCGACTCGTTGAGTAAACAGGGTTTACTCAAACGAGGAGGGGATCCCCTTGGGGGAGAAGATCGCCGGTCTGGACGTGCTCGGCGAGGAGTACTTCGCCGACCCGCACGCCTACCACGCCCGGCTGCGCGAGCAGGCCGCGGCGAGCGAGATCGTGCTGCCGCGCGGCACGAAGGCGTGGCTCGTCACCCGGTACGAGGAGGCTCGGCTGGCGCTCGCGGACCCGCGGTTCAGCAAGCACTACGAGCGCTTCCCGGAAGTCATGGCGCTCAACCGGGTCGGGCGCGACGAGGGGGTCATCGAGTTCGACCAGTCCCTGGTCAAGCACATGCTGAACATGGACCCGCCGGACCACACCCGGCTGCGCAAGCTCGTCACCAAGGCGTTCACCGCCCGGCGGGTCGAGCAGCTTCGGCCCCGCATCCAGGAGATCACCGACGGGCTGCTGGACGAGATGGCGACCCGGTCCGAGGTGGACGCGGTGGACGTGGTGGACGTGGTGGACGCGCTGGCGTTCCCGCTGCCCATCACGGTCATCTGCGAGATGCTCGACGTGCCGATGGACGAGCGCGACGACTTCCGCGTGTGGTCGAACGTGCTGGTCGGCGGTGGCAACGGGGACGGGGCCGACTTGCAGGAGGCCGGCGGCAAGATGGCGGCCTACCTGGCACGGCTGGTCGAGAACAAGAAGGCCGACCCCGGTGACGACTTCTTCTCGGCGTTGGTGCACGCCGACGAGGACGGTGACCGGCTCGACCCGATGGAGCTGATCGCCATGGCGTTCCTGCTGCTGGTCGCCGGGCACGAGACGACCGTCAACCTGATCACCAACGGCGTGCACCACCTGCTGCGCAACCCCGACCAGCTGGAGAAGCTGCGCGCCGACCGGTCGCTGCTGCCGGGCGCGGTGGAGGAGTTCCTGCGCTACGAGAGCCCGGTCAACCAGGCCACGATGCGCTTCACCAACGAGGACGTCGAGCTGGGCGACGTGGTCATCCCGAAGGACAGCGTGGTCGTGGTGGCGCTGAGCGGCGCCAACCGCGACGGGTCGAAGTTCCCGGACGCGGACCGGTTCGACATCACCCGGCCCGCCGGCGGGCACCTGGCGTTCGGGCACGGCGTGCACTACTGCCTGGGCGCGCCGCTGGCCCGGATGGAGGGCGAGATCGCGGTCGGCTCGCTGCTGGACCGGTTCGACATCGCCCCGGCGGCCGAGCCGGACGCGCTGAAGTGGCGGCCGGGCACGCTCATTCGCGGGCTGGAGGCGCTGCCGGTTAGCCTCACGCCCCGTGGAGCGCGATGAGCTGCTGAAGCTGGACCAGGCGCACGTCTGGCACCCGTACGGCCCGATGCCGGGCACCCACCAGCCGCTCGTGGTCTCGTCGGCGGAGGGTGTCCGGCTCCGGCTGGACGACGGGCGCGAGCTGGTCGACGGCATGTCGTCGTGGTGGGCCGCGATCCACGGCTACCGGCACCCGGTGCTCGACGCCGCGGTGCGCGACCAGCTCGGCCGGATGAGCCACGTGATGTTCGGCGGCCTCACCCACGAGCCGGCGGTGGCGTTGTCGGCGCGGCTGGTGGAGATCACGCCCGAGCCGTTGCAGCACGTGTTCCTGTGCGACTCCGGCTCGGTGTCGGTCGAGGTCGCGATCAAGATGGCGTTGCAGTACTGGCGCTCGCGGCGGCGGCCGGAGAAGCGGCGGCTGCTGACGTGGCGCGGCGGGTACCACGGGGACACGTTCCAGCCGATGGCCGTGTGCGACCCGGAGGGCGGGATGCACTCGCTGTGGCGGGGCGTGCTGCCGGACCAGGTGTTCGCGTCCGCGCCGCCGCGCGACCTGGAGACCGCGTACGTCCAGGAGCTGGCCGACCTGATCGAGCGGCACGCCGACGAACTGGCCGCGGTCATCGTGGAGCCGGTCGTGCAGGGCGCGGGCGGGATGCGCTTCCACGACCCTCGCTACCTGCACGTGCTGCGCGAGCTGACGCTGGCCAACGACGTGCTGCTGATCTTCGACGAGATCGCCACCGGGTTCGGCCGCACCGGCGAGCTGTTCGCCGCCGACCACGCCGCGATCAGCCCCGACATCATGTGCCTGGGCAAGGCGCTGACCGGCGGTTACCTGTCGATGGCGGCCACCTTGTGCACCTCGCGGGTGGCGGACGGAATCTCGCGGGGCGAGGTGCCGGTGCTGGCGCACGGCCCGACGTTCATGGGCAACCCGCTGGCCTCGGCGGTGGCGCTGGCGTCCACCGACCTGCTGTTGTCGCAGGACTGGCGAGGGTCGGTGCGGCGGATCGAGGCCGGGCTGCGGTCCGGGCTGGCGCAGGCGCCCGGTGACGTGCGGGTGCTCGGCGCGATCGGCGTCGTGCAGCTCGACCACCCGGTGGACATGGCCGCCGCCACCGCCGCGGCCGTCGACCACGGCGTGTGGCTGCGGCCGTTCCGCGACCTGATCTACACCATGCCGCCGTTCGTCAGCACGGACGACGACGTGGCCGCGATCAGCGCGGCCGTCGTCGCCGCGGCCGAGGCGTCACATGCGCAGCAGGGTTGAGCCCCACACCAGCAGCAGCGTCGCGTAACCGACGCAGATCCAGCCCAGGACCCGGCCGGCAGGCTCGACCTCACGCTCGAACACCTTCTCGGCCAGCCACCGACCACCGGCGAACATCACGGCGGCTGCCGGTGCGATCGCCACGCCGTACGCGCTCGCGTACGCGCCCGCCCAGAAGTCCGTGGGCAGCGAGATGCTGTCGGCGTGGTCGCTCGGAATGCACATGAACGCGACCGCTGTCCACAACCACGCGACGACCCGCAACCGGTCCACCGTCTTGGGTTTCAAGCTCTTCTGGTTGACCAGCAGCACGCCCCACGCCATGAACGCGCCGCTGCCGAACAGCCAGCCGACCACCGTCGACACGACCGGCACCCCACCCACGGCGGCGCCCAGGGCCGGGAACACCGCGCTCCACAGGTAGTAGTGGCCCGCGATCTCCGCGGCGAGGCCGACCAGCACCACGAGGACCGTGACGACCCAGTGCCATCGGAACAACCGGTCGCCCAGCTTCTCCAGCGTGTCCGGCTGTGCGACGGGCATGGGCGGCGGGGGAGGGCCCGGCCAGTCCACCGGCTCTTTCTCCGCTGCTATCCGCGCGCGCTCCGCCGCCGCACGGGCCCGGCGGCGCTTCTTCTTGTCGGCCAAGTCAGGCTTCGACGGCGGCGGCGAGGTCGGTGTTCGTCGGCTCGACCAGCACCCGGCCGTCGGGCAGCACGATCACCGGGATGTTCTTGCGCCCACCGGCGAACTCGATCGCCCGGTCGCGGGCCGCGTCGTCTTGCTCGACGTCGACCTCCGTGAACGGCACTTCGTGCTCCCGCAGCCATGCCTTGGCCCGGCGGCAGTCGCCGCACCAGTTCGCTCCGTACAGAACGATCTCACCCATAGCGGTGACTCTAGAACGCGGAGACCCGTGACGCTCCGGATAGGCCTAGGGTGGGTGCCCGTGAGCGTCCTCGTGATCACCGGCACGGGCACCGAGGTCGGCAAGACGGTGGTCGTCGCCGCTCTGGCGGCGCTGGCCGTCGCCGACGGTCGGCGGGTCGCCGTGCTCAAGCCCGCGCAGACCGGCGTCGCCGACGGCGAGCCGGGCGACCTCGCCGAGGTGGTCCGACTCGCGGGTCCGGTCACCACCCGTGAGCTGCGCCGATACCCGGAACCGCTGGCTCCCGCCACGGCCGCGCGCCGGTCCGGGATGTCCACCGTGCACCCCAGCGAGGTCGCCGCGGCGACCGTCGCCCTGGACGAGACGCACGACCTCGTGCTGGTCGAGGGCGCGGGCGGGCTGCTGGTCCGGTTCGACGCCGCCGGCTCGACCATCGCCGACGCCGCGTGGGCGCTCAACGCCCCGGTGCTGCTCGTCGCGCACGCCGGCCTCGGCACGTTGAACATGGCCGCGCTGACCGCCGAGGCCCTGCTGCGACGCGGGCTGGAGTCCATCGGCGTGGTGGTGGGCCGCTGGCCCGCCGCGCCCGACCTGGCCACCCGCACCAACCTGGTCGACCTGCCCGAGGCCGCGGGCGCGCCGCTGCTCGGCGTGCTGCCCGACGGCGCGGCGTCCCTGGACCGGGCGGAGTTCGTGGAGATGGCCCGCGGGGCCCTGTCGCCGTGGTTCGGCGGCAACTTCGACCCGGAGAAGTTCGCCGCACCGCACACCTGCTGACCCGCCCGCGCCGGTTGAACGAACCAGTGACGCACGTCGCTGGGTCGGCCACTGGTCCGTGCGGCAGACTGCACGGCGGATGACCGCCGGAGTTCCCCGAGGAGAAGTCGTGACCGCAGCCCCTGAACAGCTCGATGTCCTCAGCGTCGCCCGCGAGCAGGTGCTGGAGCAGGGCGTCGGACTGTCCGAGGAGCAGGTGCTCGAAGTCCTCCAGCTGCCCGACGAGCGGATCCCGGACCTGCTGGAACTGGCGCACGCGGTGCGGATGCGCTGGTGCGGTCCGGAGGTCGAGGTCGAGGGCATCGTGTCGCTGAAGACCGGCGGCTGCCCCGAGGACTGCCACTTCTGCTCCCAGTCCGGCCAGTTCCCCTCGCCGGTGCGCTCGGCGTGGCTGGACATCCCCGGCCTGGTGAAGGCGGCCCGGCAGACCGCCGAGACCGGCGCGACCGAGTTCTGCATCGTCGCCGCCGTGCGCGGGCCGGACAAGAGGCTGCTGTCGCAGGTGCGGGACGGCATCAAGGCCATCCGCGAGGACGGCAACGACATCCAGATCGCGTGCTCGCTCGGCATGCTCACCCAGGAGCAGGTGGACGAGCTGGTGGAGATGGGCGTCCACCGCTACAACCACAACCTGGAGACGGCCCGCTCGCACTTCCCCAACGTGGTCACCACGCACTCGTGGGAAGAGCGGTGGGACACGCTGAAGATGATCCGCGACGCGGGCATGGAGGTCTGCTGCGGCGGCATCATCGGCATGGGCGAGACGCTGGCCCAGCGCGCCGAGTTCGCCGTGCAGCTGGCCGCGCTGGAGCCCGACGAGGTGCCGCTGAACTTCCTCATCCCGAACCCCGGCACCCCGTACGAGAACTACCCGGTCGTGGAGGGCCCCGACGCGCTGCGGGCCGTCGGCGCGTTCCGGCTCGCCCTGCCGCGCACGATCCTGCGCTTCGCCGGCGGCCGTGAGCTGACCTTCGGCGACCTCGGCGCGAAGCAGGGCATGCTCGGCGGCGTCAACGCGATCATCGTCGGCAACTACCTGACCAACCTCGGCCGCCCGGCCCAGGACGACCTCGACATGCTGGACGAGCTGTCCATGCCGATCAAGGAACTGAGCAAGACCCTGTGATGTACTGCGGTTATTGCGGCAAGGCGCGCGTCGGAGTCGGCGTCGGCGGGGCCGACGACCAGACCGAAGTCGACCACTCGGCGTGCGCCTCGCGGCTCGGTGTGATCGACCCGCCGCGGTTCTGCGGCGAGTGCGCGCGGCGGATGGTGGTGCAGGTGACCCCGGCCGGCTGGACCGCCGCGTGCAGCCGTCACGGCGAGATCACCTCAGCGCGGTAACCTGCCCTGCATCTGGTCACGGGTGCAGGGAGGTCGTCGGGTGGCGGAGCAACCGGTGGACGAGCGGGCGATGCCCGTTCGGGTGCCACCCGCGCCGGCGTTCGAGTACTACTACGTGGTGCACCGGCCACGGGTGGTGGTGAAGCGCGACCTGTTGCCCGCGTTCTCCGTGCTGTCCGCGATCTCGCTGTTCGGGCTGCCCCTGGGGTGGCTGTGGGCGTGGCTCGCGCCGCCGCAGAACGTGGTGGTGCAGCAGGACGGGACGATGGTCCCGGTGACCGGTGAGAGCTACCACCGGCTCGACGGGCTGATGCTGTTCGTGCTGATGGGGTTGGCCGCCGGGCTGATCACCGGTATCGCGGTGTGGATGCTGCGGGAACGGCGCGGGCCGGTGGTGATGGTGGCGGCCACGCTCGGGTCGGTCGTGGCGGCCTACCTGGGTCAGCTGACCGGCACCGGTGCGGCCGGCGGCAGGTACGCCGTCGGCGCCGCGCCCGGGGTCGGTGACGTCATCGCCCTGGCCCCGGTGCTGGAGACGTCGTGGGGCGTGCTGGCGTGGCCCTTGGGCACGGCGCTGGCGTACGGCTGCCTGGCCGCGTGGAACGGTTTGGACGACCTCGGCCGACGGTTGGGTTAGAGCCCGGTCCGGTTACAGCTGGTACGCGGTGTCGGGCACGTCGGTGACGAACATGTGGCCCGGCGCGTGGGTGATCGCGAACGGCGGTTTCGACGCCATCACCGCGGCCTGCGGTGTCACGCCGCACGCCCAGAAGACCGGCACGTCGCCCTCGTGCGGGTCGGTGCGGTCGCCGAAGTCCGGCCGGTCCAGGTCCTCGATGCCGAGCGCCCCCGGATCGCCGACGTGGACCGGGGCGCCGTGGACGGCGGGCATCCGGGCGGTGACCCTGGTCGCCGTGTCGACCAGGTCGGCCGGGATGTAGCGCATCGACACCACCATCGGGCCGTGCAGGCGGCCCGCCGGGCGGCATTCGCGGTCCGTCACGTACATCGGGACGTTGCGCTGCTGCTCGACGTGCCGGAGCGGGACGTCCGCCTTCTTCAGCGCCGACTCGAACGTGAAGCTGCACCCGATGAGGAACGCGACCAGGTCGTCCTGCCAGTGGACGGACGCGTCGGCGGGTTCCTCCTTCAGCTCACCGTGCTCCCAGATCCGGTAGCGGGGCAGGTCGCGCATCAGGTCCGCGTTGCCCGCCAGGACCGTGCTGGTGCTGCCCACGTCGGTGACGTCCAGGACCGGGCACGGCTTGGGGTTGCGCTGGGTGAACAGCAGGACGTCGTAGGCCCAGTCCTTGGGGACGGCGATGAGGTTGGCCTGGGCGTAGCCGTCCGCGAGACCGGCCGTCGGGCCCCGGTGGTTCCGGCGCACCTGCGCCGGGGTCATCACTGGTGTCATTTCAGCTCGACGCCCTTCGTCTCGGGGAGGCCGAGGAGCGCCACGACGGCGATGCCGTAACCGGCCGCACCGAAGATCATCGCGCCGCCGACGCCCATGCTCTCCGCCAGGAATCCCACCAGGGTCGGGAACAGCGCGCCGACCGCGCGGCCGAAGTTGTAGGTGAAGCCCTGGCCGGTGCCGCGCAGCTCGGTCGGGTACAGCTCGGCCAGGAACGAGCCGAAACCGCTGAAGATCGCCGACGTGGTGAACCCGAGCGGGAACGTGACCAGCAGGATCAGCCCGTTCGCGCCCGCCGGTATCTGGGTGAACAGGACGATGAGGATCGCGCTGAGCACGGCGAACAGGGTGAAGGTGCGCTTGCGGCCGAGTCGGTCGGTCAGGTAGCCGCCGGTGATGTAGCCGGCGAACGCGCCGCTGATCAGCAGGGCGAGGTAGCCGCCGGTGCCGACGACGCTGAGGCCGCGTTCGGTCTTGAGGAACGTCGGCACCCAACTGGCGAGGGTGTAGTAGCCGCCTTGGACGCCGGTGGCCAGGAGCGCGGCGAACAGGGTGGTGCGGCCCAGTTCGCCCTGGAAGATGGCCCTGAACCGACCCTTGCGCGGGCTGGTCTGGAGCGCCTGCTCGGCCTTCGGGGCGTCCTTGACGTTGCGGCGGACGTAGAAGACGAGGAGGGCGGGGATCGCGCCGGTCCAGAACAGCACGCGCCAGGCGATGTCCTGGGGCAGGAAGCTGAACACCACGGTGTAGACGATGACGCTGAGGCCCCAGCCGACGGCCCACGAGCTCTGGATGAACGCGACCGTCCGGCCCCGGTACTGGGGTTTGCAGTACTCGGCGACGAGGATCGCGCCGGCCGCCCACTCGCCGCCGAAGCCGAGGCCCTGGAGGGCGCGGAACACCATCAGCATCTCGTAGCTGGTGGCGAAGCCGCACAGGACCGTGAACACGGCGTACGTGATGACGGTGATCATGAGGGTGCGGACCCGGCCGATGCGGTCCGCCAGGATGCCCGCGATCGCGCCGCCGAGGGCGGAGACGACGAGGGTGACGGTGTTGAGCAGGCCTGCTTCGCCCTTGGTGATGCCGAAGTAGGCGGTGATGGCGAACAGGCCGAGGGGCAGGACCTGGAAGTCGTACGCGTCCAGGCCGTAGCCGCCGAACGCGCCGACGAAGGCGCGCTTGCCGTTGCGGCCCAGCGTGTGGAACCACGCGAACGGGCCTGTCCTGGTGCTGTCCGTAGTGCTGTCCGTGGTGCTCATGTCGGGAGATCACCTCGCAGCCGTGAGGGGGTGCCGTCCGCACACCGTAGAGGATTGTTGAACAATCCCACTAGAGGGCAATGGGACGAATCAACACGTGAACACCCCTGTCACCTCACCGTCATGAGAGCGCTCTCACCTCCTCCGCCGGTCGTAGTCCGGGTAGAACTTGCGCAGCAGGCCGACGGTCTCGGCGAAGTCGAGTTGTCCCGACGTGGGCTGGTGGCCGATGAACGTGTAAGTCAACCGCGAACCGAGAGCGGGAAAGAAGATCCGCGACGCCGTGCCGATGGCGCCCATTGCGATGACGATCATTTCCGTGTCGCCCGCGTCCAGCAGCAGTGACGCCAGTACTTTCACATCCGCACCGGTCGTCGCCATGGTCGAAACTTTGACGATATCGGCGCCGGCATCTTTTGCGTCACGCACGACCGCTTTGAGCTCGTCGAGCTCCGGCGTGTTGTCGAAATTGTGGTGGGAAACGATCGCCAACGCGCCGTGCTCGTGCGCGGAACCGATCACATCCGCCAGGATCTCGTGCGACGACAGTTCCACGTCCACCGCGTCGACCAGCGACGCGACCCCCCTGAACAGCTCAAGTCGCTCCTCCTCGGTGCCGCTCCACCCGCCGCCCTCGTTGGCCGAACGCACGGTCGCCAGAATCGGCAGACCCCGGAAAGCGTGAACCTGTTCCAGGACGTGACCCATATCGGTTCGGGAGAACCGGTCGATGCGCAATTCGGCGACATCGACGCCGAGGGTCAGTGCTTCTTTGGCGGCCTGCTCGCTGTCGTCGTCACCGAAGCTGACCGCGACAAGAGGGGTACCGCTGTCCAATAGTGCGCGCATGGTATTCATGCGCGGTATCCTACACCGCCATTAAAGCCGGTCAATTGCGATGCGGCAGGTGCCCCAATTCGGACAACGGCGCGGGCACGGCGCTCAGCGCGTCGACAATGCCCGCCTCCCGGTGCAGCACTTTCCGCACCAGGCGCAGCCGCCGGGCGGGCGACGTCTCCTCCAGCAGTCGCTGCCGGTCCTCCAACGTCAGCAGGCAGTCACCGGCCAACGCGTACGCCAGGTCGGCGAACGCCGTGTCCTCCGCCGGCGGCCGACCGCCCTCGCTCCGGTACGCCGCCTCCCGGTACCTGCCGTGCGCCGCCCGCGCGCTGTCCGCCAGCAACGGCAGCACCGCCTCGATCTCCGGCGGCGCGGCCGTGTCCGGCAGCCACTCGACCGACCCGACCAGGTAAGGCGCGCTGTCCTCGTCGACCTCCAGCAGCCGGAACCGCCGACTGCCCTTGGTGGTCAGGTCGTACCGCCCGTCCGGCAGTCGCCGCGCCTCCTGGAGCACCGCCGTGCAGCCGACGTCGCACAGCGCCTCGACGTTCTCCTCGCCGACCTCCCACCCCTGCTTGATCGACACCACGCCGAACGTCCGCTCCGGCACCGCGCCGGTCACCAGGTCGACCGTCAACTGCCGGTAACGGGGCTCGAACACGTGCAGCGGCAGTGACGCCCCGGGCAGCAGCACGGTGCCCAGCGGGAAGAGGGGGAGCGTCGTGGTCACGAACCCAAGCTACGGGTGGACGGTGGCCGCAGCACGGCGAAGGGGTCGGTGACGCGCATCTCGCCCGACACGAACCGGAACAGCGCCGCCGGCCTGCCACCGGACGGTCCGGGCTGCACGGTCCCGCCCGTCGGCTCCAACAACCCGCGCCGCGACAGCACCCGTTGCAGGTTGGTCGCCGACACCTTGTACCCCAGTGCCGCCGAGTACAGCGAGCGCAACGCGGAGATGGTGAACTCCGGCGGCGCCAACGCGAACCCGAGGTTCGTGTACGACAGCTTCGACGCCAACCGGCTGCGGGCACGGCGGCAGATCGCCTCGTGGTCGAACGCCGTCGCGGGCAGCGCGTCCACCGGGTACCAGGCCGTGTCGGACGGCACCACCGGGTCGATGTGGGACGGCACCAGACCGAGGAACGCGGTCGCCACGACACGCAGTCCGGGCACCCGCGCGGGGTTGCTGAAAACGGCCAGCTGCTCGACGTGTGACAACTGTCGCACGTCCACTTTTTCGGCCAGCTGACGGCGGATCGAGGCCTCGACGTCCTCGTCGTCGCCGAGCCCGCCACCCGGCAGTGACCAGCGGTGAGCGTGCGGTTCCCGAGCGCGCTCCCACAGCATGACCTGGAGTGATCCGGCTCTCACCTGGAGCACCGCGGCCAAAACCTCATGTCCCGCCAGTCCCACTCGGCTGATACTATCGGCCGTGTTTTCGACCGTTAGGCGAAAACCTGGCTCAAGGGAGGAACCATGGTCGCTACCGCCTACGTGGAGCGAACCTCCGACGGCGCCTACGACGGGGTCGCGCCGGACGCCGCCTGGCGGGACGAGGTGTTGGAGCTGGCACGCGAGCGGGACGCGGTCATCCTCGCGCACAACTACCAGCTGCCCGAGATCCAGGACATCGCGCACCACACGGGTGACTCGCTGGCGCTCAGCCGCATCGCGGCCGCGAGCGACGCGTCCACCATCGTGTTCTGCGGCGTGCACTTCATGGCCGAGACCGCCAAGATCCTCGCGCCGCACAAGACGGTCCTCATCCCGGACGAGCGGGCGGGCTGCTCGCTGGCCGACTCGATCACCGGCGACCAGCTGCGCGCGTGGAAGGCCGAGCACCCCGGCGCGGTCGTCGTCTCCTACGTCAACACCACGGCCGAGGTGAAGGCGGAGACCGACGTCTGCTGCACCTCGTCGAACGCGGTGGACGTGGTGAAGTCCATCCCCGCCGACCGCGAGGTGCTGTTCCTGCCGGACCAGTTCCTCGGCGCGCACGTCAAGCGCGAGACCGGCCGGGAGAACCTGCACATCTGGGCGGGCGAGTGCCACGTCCACGCGGGCATCAACGGCCCGGAGCTGGCGCAGCGGGCGGCCGACAACCCCGAGGCGGACCTGTTCATCCACCCCGAGTGCGGTTGCGCCACCTCGGCGCTCTACCTCGCGGGCGAGGGCACCGTCCCGGCGGAGAAGGTGAAGATCCTCTCCACCGGCGACATGATCACCGCCGCCCGGCGGACCAGCGCGAAGTCGGTGCTGGTGGCCACCGAGATCGGCATGCTGCACCAGCTGCGCAAGGCCGCGCCGGAGATCGACTTCCGCGCGGTGAACGACCGGGCGTCGTGCCGGTACATGAAGATGATCACGCCGGCGGCGCTGCTGCGCGGGCTGCGCGAGGGCAAGGACGAGGTGCACGTGGACCTGGAGACCGCCAAGCGGGCCCAGGGCGCGGTGCAGCGCATGATCGAGATCGGACAGCCCGGCGGCGGGGAATGAGCGAGCTCGCGAGCTCGTCGTCGAACACAGCGAGCGTGCTCATGGGTTCTCCGAACCCTGGCGAGGAGGATTCATGAGCACACCCCTGTGGGAGGCGCGTGCCGACCTGGTGGTCGTCGGCACGGGTGTGGCGGGTCTGACGGCGGCGCTGCGCGCGCGTGAGCTGGGACTGCGGGTCCTCGTCGTGACGAAGGCTTCCGGCGAGGACGGCAACACCCGGTGGGCGCAGGGCGGCGTGGCCGTCGTGCTGCCCGGTGAGCACGACGAGGGCGACACGGTCGACGCGCACGTGCGCGACACGCTGGTCGCGGGCGCCGGGCTGTGCGACGAGGCCGCCGTGGAGGCGATCATCGCGGGCGGTCCGGCGGCGGTGGCCAGGCTGCGCGAGCGGGGCGCGGTGTTCGACGCCGCGCCGACCGGTGGGCTGGCCCGCACGCGGGAGGGCGGGCACAGCGCGTTCCGCGTGGTGCACGCCGGCGGTGACGCGACCGGCGCGGAGGTGGAGCGCGCGCTGTTGTCGGCGGCGTCCGACGGGCGGGTGCCGGTGCTGGAGCAGCACGTCGCGGTGGACGCCGTCCGCACCCCGCTCGGCCAGGTGTGCGGGCTGCTGGTGCTGGACGGCAACGGCGTGCCGGGCGTGCTCGGCGCCCCGGCGGTGCTGCTGGCCAGCGGTGGCCTCGGACAGCTCTACCAGGCCACGTCCAACCCGGAGGTGGCCACCGGCGACGGCCTGGCGCTGGCGTTGCGCGCGGGCGCGGCGGCGGCGGACGTCGAGTTCGTCCAGTTCCACCCGACCGTCCTCTACACCGGGCGCGGCGCGCGTGGCCGCTGCCCGTTGGTGACGGAGGCCGTGCGCGGCGAGGGCGCTGTGCTGGTCGACGCGACCGGCGCGCGGGTCATGCGCGGCGTGCACCCGTTGGAGGACCTGGCGCCACGGGACGTGGTGGCGGCGGCGATCACCCGGCACATGGCGGCCGGTCCCGGCGGCGTGGACGACCACGTTTTCCTCGACGCGACAGGCATCTCGGACTTCGCGCGCCGGTTCCCGACCGTGCACGCGGCCTGCCTGGCCGCGGGTGTGGACCCGGCGGGTCAGCCGATCCCGGTGGCACCGGCGGCGCACTTCGCGTGCGGCGGCGTGGTGTCCGATGTGGACGGACGAACGGGTGTGACCGGCCTGTACGCGGCGGGCGAGGTGGCGCGGACCGGGCTGCACGGCGCGAACCGGCTGGCGTCCAACAGCCTGCTCGAAGGCCTGGTCGTCGGCACGCGGGCGGCCGAGGCGGTCGCGGCGGACCTGGCGCTGGGCGTGCTGGCGCGCTGTTCGGCCTCGGCCTCGGTTCCGGTCGAGCTGCCGACGGCGCCGGTCGCGGCCCGTGACTCGTTGCAGCGCGTGATGTCCCGGTACGCGGCGATCGGCCGTGACGCCGAGGGCCTGGCCGTGGTCGGCTCGGTGCTCGACCTGTCCACTGCGGACCGCGAGCTGGACACCCGGGAACTCGTCGAGGACGCGGCGCTCACCGTGGCCGCGCGGGCGTTGATCGCGGCGGCGGCGGAACGCGAGGAATCGCGCGGCTGCCACGTCCGCACCGACTTCACCGAGCGGGACGAGGTGTGGTGGCAGCGCAGCCAGGTCGTCCGGCTCAACCCGTCCGGCCAGCCGGTGCTGGCCGATCCGGTGGTGGCGAGGGGAGTGGCATGACTTCCGAAGACCTGTTCGCGGGGTCTGGACTCGATCCGGACGACGTCCGCCGCGTGATCGCGACGGCGTTGGAAGAGGACCTGCGGTACGGCCCGGACGCGACGACCGAGGCCACCGTGCCCGCCGACGCGGTGGCCGTGGCCGAGCTGACGCCGCGCGCGGCCGGTGTGCTCGCGGGCATCCCGGTGGCGCTGGAGGTGTTCCGCCGGGTCACCGACGTGGAGGTGCTGGAGCGGCGGCAGGACGGCGACAAGGCCGTGCCCGGCGAGCCCGCCCTGGTCCTGCGCGGACCGGTGCGCGGTCTGCTCACCGCCGAGCGCACCGCGTTGAACCTGCTGTGCCACCTGTCCGGCGTGGCCACGCTCACCGCGGCCTGGGTGGACGAGATCGCCGGCACGAAGGCGCGGGTGCGGGACTCCCGCAAGACCCTGCCGGGCCTGCGGCTGCTGGAGAAGTACGCGGTGCGCTGCGGTGGCGGCGTCAACCACCGGCTCGGTCTCGGCGACGCCGTGCTGATCAAGGACAACCACGTGCGGGCCGCGGGTTCGGTGCGGGCGGCGTTGGCCGCCGTGCGCGCCCACGCGCCGCACCTGGCGTGCGAGGTCGAGGTCGACTCGCTGGACCAGCTGGACGAGGCCGTCGCCGACGGCGCGGAGCTCGTGCTGCTGGACAACTTCACCGTCGCGGACTGCGCGGAGGCGGTGCGGCGGGCGGGTGGCGTCCGGCTGGAGGCGTCCGGCGGGCTGACGCTGGACGTGGCCGGGGCCTACGCCGAGACCGGCGTGGACTACCTGGCCGTCGGCGGCCTCACGCACTCCGCACCGGCGCTCGACCTGGGGCTGGACCTGCGCTAAGCCGCCGACAGGGGACGCGCCCGCGCCCGGGGCATCAGGCGCGGGCACGTCCTGTTCAGGAGTCGCGATCCCCGGTCGGGTCTTCGCGCTCCACGTCCACCTGTTCCTTGCGCACCTGGCCCTGGACCTTCCGGTGCTCGGTCGAGGTCTGCTTGTCCAGCCGGACCTTCTCCACCGGCTTGACCTTCTTCCTCACCACCGGCTCCTCCCGGCGCAGCGTGACCTCGGCCACCTCCTCACCGAACGCGCCGCCGGTCGGCGTGCCCTCGGCGGGTTCGCGCACCACGCGGACCTCCTCGTGCGACACCGGCACGGACACGTCCTTCTGCTCGGTCACCACGTGCTTGACCAGCCGCACCCGGCCGGCCTTCACGATGCGGGTGCCGACGTCGAGGTCTTCCTCGTGCCGGGTGACCGAGTCACCGGTCCGGGTCTCGTGGCGTCCGCGCTGCCGGGCCCGTTGTTCGGCCCGCTGTTCGGCTCGCTGTCCGGCCCGTTGTTCGGCGTGCTCTTCGGCGCGCTGTTCGGCGCGCTGTTCGGCGGCGGTCCGCCCGCGTACGTCGATGCCCGGCTGTTCGGCGGTCGGCTGTTCGGCGGTCGGCTGTTCGGCGGTCGGCTGTTCGACGGTCGGCTGTTGGGCGGCGGCCTTCCTGCGGATGTCGATGGCCGGCTGTTCGACCGTCGGCTGTTCAGAGATCGGCTGCGCGGAGATCGGCTGTTCGGTGGCGGGCATGGGCATGGTGTCGGAGCGTTCGCGGCTCGGCAGCCGGTCGTGGTCGCCGCTGCGGTTGGCCGGGATCAGTCCGTAGTACTCGTACAACTCGTCCTGCTGGCTCGCGGACATGTGCTCGTCCGACACGTCGATCCGTGGCGCGCCCTTCACCTTCTGCTTGTCCACCGGCACGGTGATGGTGCGTTCGCCCAGGGTCCCGTCCTGGATCGGCACGAACGATTCCTTGCGGCCGAACAGGCCGGTGTGCACCGAAGCCCACATCGGCCGACCGTCCCGGTCGTCGAGCCAGACCTGCTTCACGGAGCCGATGCGCTCACCGTGCTCGTCGATCACTTCGCAGTCGTACAGGCGGTCCACGTCGGCCTGGTTGATCATGGCCTGGGTCCCCTTCGCTGTGATGTCGCATGCGAAGGCAGGGTTCCCAGCGCCAGGGGACACCTATTCGGCTGCCACCCATTCGTGTGAGGAAACCTCACACGAGAATGTCAGAGCCGGCGGTTCGCCAGCACCGGCAACGTCTGCCGCGCCCGCGTGACGGCGTCGGCGTCCACGTCGACCAGGATCAGGCCCGGCTCGCCCGCCAGCTGCTCGACCACCTCGCCCAGCGGCGACGCCACCGTGCTGAAGCCCACGCCGGTGGGCGCGCCGTTGTGGTCGACCCGCGGATCGGCCTGGCCGCAGGCCAGCACCCACGACGTGCAGTCCAGCGCCCTGGCCCGGACCAGCAGTTCCCACTGCTCCCGCTTGCCCGGTCCCGCGCCCCACGACGCGCACACCAGCACCGCCGTCGCGCCCCGGTCCGCCAGCGCCCGGAACAGTTCGGGGAACCGCACGTCGTAGCACGTGGCCAGGCCGAGCGTGACGCCGTCGACCTCGACGGTCACCGGCTCGGAACCGGGCGCGACCGTGCGCGACTCGGTGAACCCGAACGCGTCGAACAGGTGGATCTTGTCGTAGCCCACGTGGTGACCACCGCCCGTGACCAGCAGGGTGTTCGTCACCCGGCCGTCCAACGCCGGTGTGAACATGCCCGCCACGATGATCACGGCGTGTTCGTCGGCGATGTCGCGCACCGCGCTCGCCCACGTCCCGTCCAACGGCTCGGCCACCATGCCGAGCGGCACGCCGAACCGGCACATCGTGGCCTCGGGGAACACGACCACGCGCGCACCGCCCGCCGCCGCGCGTTTGGTCTCCGAACGCACCAGGTCGAGGTTCGCCGCCGGGTCGGTTGACGAGTTGATCTGGCAGAGGGCGACACGCATGTCACCCACTCTAGGTAGTGTCGGGTCTCGTGCGCTCCCTCCTTCCGCCGCTAGTCGTCGCAGCCGTCCTCGTCGCAGCGGGGTGCACGGGCACGACGACACCGAGCGCCGAGGGCACCGCCGACGGCAGCGCGCTCGTGCTGGCCGACCCGGCCGAGCCGACCACGCTGAACCCGCTGCTCGGCTACGGCCGCGAGGGCGTGTCCAAGCTGTACGACGGCCTGGTGGAGCACCGCGCGGACGGCTCGGTGCGGCCCCAGCTCGCGGTCGACGCGCCAGCGCCCGCCGCGGACGGGCTGAGCTGGACCGTGAAGCTGCGCGAGGACGTCAAGTTCACCGACGGCACGGCGTTCGGCCCCGAGGACGTGGTGGCGACCTACCGGGCGCTGCTGGACCCGGCGTCCGGCTCGACCGAACGGGCCGCGTACGCGGAGCTGACCGGCGTGGAGCAGCTGGACGTGCGCACGGTGCGGTTCACGCTGGCCAGGCCGTGGGCCGCGTTCCCGCACATGCTGGTGCTCGGCATCCTGCCCAGCGAGGCGTTCGGCGGGCCGTTGCGGGACGTGAAGCCGGTCGGCACCGGCCCGTACAAGCTGGTGGACTGGCGCAAGGGCGACCGGATGGTGCTGGAGGCCAACGCCTCCTACTTCGGCGGCGAGCCGAAGATCCGCAAGCTGACCGTCGTGTTCGTGCCGGACGACAACACCCGCGCCCAGCGGATGCAGGCGGGCGAGTTCGACGGCACCGAGCTGCCGCCCCGGCTGGCCGCGTCGTTCGGGTCCGTCAACGGCATGCGGGTGATCACGCACCGCAGCGCCGACCTGCGTGCCATCACGCTGCCGAGCGGTCCGGTGACGGGTGACAGCGCGATCCGGATGGCGTTGAACCAGGCGGTCAACCGCAAGGGCATGGTCGACAACCTGCTGGGCGGCAAGGGCACGCCCGCGAGCACACCGGTGCCGGACACGCTGCCGGAGTTCGTGGAGACCGGCGCGGGGTTCCAGTACGACAAGGCGCAGGCCGAGCTGCTGCTCGACCAGGCGGGCTGGGTGCGCGGCGCGGACGGCGTGCGCGTGCGCAACGGCGTGCCGGCCCGGTTCGTGCTGATGTACCCGATCGGCGACGTGGTGCGCGCCGACCTGGCCACCGCGTTCGCCGCGGACGCCAAGGCGGTCGGGATCGACGTGCAGCTGGCCGGGCTGAGCTGGGAGGCCGCCACGCCCCGGCTCGGCGTGGACGCCATGCTGCACGGCGGCGGCACCCCGTTCGACCCGGACCTGATGACCTACTGGCCGCTGCACACCGGCAACCCGTGGGGCTACTCGAACCAGCAGGTCGACGCGGCCCTCGACACCGGGCGCACGCTGCTGGACCCGGCGCAGCGGGCGGCGGCGTACAAGCAGTTCCAGCGGGCGTACGCCGCCGCGCCGGGCATGGTGGTGCTGGCGGCGGTGCAGCACACGTACGTGGTCCGGGAGAACTGGAACGGCTACCAGGAGGTCGTGGACCCGCACGCGCACGGCGCGCTGTCGTGGGGGCCGTGGTGGAACCTGGAGAAGTGGACGCCCAGGTAGTGCTGGTCTTCTTGCACCTTTTTGGCGATAGTGGAGATCCACGAGCCTAAGGGGACGCAGTGACGATCTTCCTCGACTCAGCCGGTTCTTCGCTGCCGCCGCGTGAGGTGTTGGACGAGGTCGTCGGGCACCTGCGGCGGGAAGCCGAGATCGGCGGGTACGTGGCCGCGCGGGAGCGGGCGGACGACCTGGAGGCCGGGTACGGGGTGTTCGCCGAGCTGCTGGGCGCGTCGCCGGACGAGATCGCGTTCACCGACAGCGCCACCCGGTCGTGGCTGACCGCGTTCGACGCGGTGCCGCTGGCCGCCGGTGACCGCGTGCTGTTCAGCGAGGCCGAGTACGCGGGCACCGCGATTCCTATCCTGCACCGGGCGCGGAAGGTCGGCGCGACCGCCGAGGCGGTGCCGTCGGACTCGTTCGGGCAGATCGACGTGGCGGCGTTGAAGGAGATGCTGGACGAGCGGGTCAAGCTGGTCTCGCTGGTGCACGTGCCGACGAACAGCGGGTTGGTGAACCCGGCGCGCGAGGTCGCGGACGCGGCGCACGAGGTGGGCGCGCTGGTGCTGCTGGACGCGTGCCAGTCGATCGGGCAGCTGCCGGTGCGCGCCGATGACCTGGGCGTGGACCTCATCGCGGGCACCGGCCGCAAGTGGCTGCGCGGGCCGCGCGGCACCGGTGTGCTGGTGGTGCGGCGTGAAGCCGCCGAGCGCATGAGGCCCAGGCTGATCGACCTGCACAGCGCCGAGTGGGTGGCGCCGGACGGGATCAGGCTGCGGGACGACGCGCGGGTGTACGAGATCTGGGAGTCGAACGTCGCCGCCCGGCTCGGGTTCATCGCGGCGGCCCGGTACGCGCTGGCCAAGGGCCTGGACGTGATCGAACGCGAGGTCGGCTCCCGCGCCCAGCGGCTGCGTGACGGCCTGGGCGCGCTGCCCGGCGTGACCGTGCGGGACGTGGGTCTGCGCAAGGCGGGCATCGTCACGTTCACCGTGGACGGCGTGGCGGCGGTCGACGTGCGGGACCGGCTGGCCCGCGCCGGTGTCACGGTCACCGTCAGCGAGGCGTCCTCGACCCTGCTGGACATGACCCGGCGCGGGCTCGGCGAGGTGGTGAGGGCGTCACCGCATTACTTCGTCGAGCCCGCGCAGGTCGATCAGGCCGTCGAGGCCGTCGAGGCCGTCAGCAGGTTGCGCTGATGATCCTCGGCGGGCAGTCCGAGTAGTCCAGGAACAACTGGACCGCGGTGTCGTTGCGCGAGGTCTGCGCCGCGATGACCGTGTCACGCGGGTAGAAGCCGCTGGTGCCGCTCGCCGACGCGGGGTACATCTCGAACGTGTAGCTCCAGATCTTGTGCGCCCCCCACATCCAGTCGTCGATGCTGCCGTCGGTGATGTACAGGTCGCTGGCCTGCTGCGGGGTGTAGCCGTTCAGCGCGGCCATCCGCCTGCCGAGGGTGGCGAAGACGTTCGCCTGGGTGGCGTTCAGGCCCGCCGCGGTGTCGCTGTAGGTGTAGCCGTACGGCCACAGCACCAGCTCCGAGTACGTGTGCCAGTCGATGTTGGACTTGATCTGCTGCACACCGCCGACCACGCGGCTCGCCACGAAGTCGCGGAGACGGGCGGTCTCCGGCGCGGAGAACGCCGACGGGCCGCGGTAGGTCTCGCTCGACCCGCTGCCGCTGGAGCCGCCGCAGCAGCCCCACTGGTAGCCCCAGTTGCGGTTCGGGTCGGTGCCGGTGGAGGTGGAGTTCGGCTGCCGGTTCTTGCGCCACGCGCGGAACGAGCCGGTGGCGATGTCGTACTCCGAGCCGTCCGGGTTGACGCTGGGGATCACCCAGATCTCCCGGCTGTCGACCGTGTTCTTGATGGTCGAGTTGGTCGCGTAGTTGTCCGTGTACCGCTTGATGATGTGCAGGCACATCTCCACGGTCAGGTGCTCACGCGCGTGCTGGTTGCAGTTGAACAGCACCTCGGGCTCGGCCTCGTCGACCGACGGGTTGTCGCTGATCTTGATCATCCACAGGTCGCGGTTCTGGTACGACTTGCCGATGCTGCGCATCGTGACCAGGTTCGGGTGGTCGGCCACCGCCTGGTTCATCTCGGCGACCATCTCGGCGTAGTTGTGGTAGCCGGTGTAGCCGGACGGGAAGTCCAGCGTGCCGAGCTGGGGGTCGGTGAACTCCGCCTTGCCCAGGCCCGCGAGCTGGGCGTCCGCGTCACCCGTGTCCTTCATCGGCAGCCCGGTGGCGCGCAGCGCCCACTGCTGCCGCGGTTCGGCGATCACGGTGAGCTTGTCGCCGTTCTGACCGAGGATGTCGACCCCGGTCCTGGCGACCTTGGTCCGTGCCTCGGGGGTGGTCGCGGTGACCTCGAAGACGGTCCGCTCGGAGTTTTGCGCAGTCGTCTGCTGCGCCGACCCCGGGTGCGCAGGGAGCACCAGGGTCACGCTCGCGACCAACGCGGCGGCCACAAGGCCGCGCCGCTTGGTGAACATCAAGCCTCCATCATCAGCAGGGTTTGCGACGGAGATGTGCACGCACGTCGATGTGCGTTACCCGGAAGTAGGGCGTTACCGGGAAGTAGGACATACACAGCGTGGCCCCTCGATCACAGATCGAGGTAGCCGCCGTTTGTCGGGTTCGCCACTCGGGCGCGGGCTGACAGTTGACGGAATTGGCGACCGCTTACTCTTGAGGGCATGCTCAGCCGCATCGACCTGCGAGGTCGTGTTCCGTCACCCGCCGAACTGCGTGCCGCGCTCCCGCGCGCCGAGGTCGACGTGGACGCGGTGCTGCATCACGTCCGGCCCCTGGTGGACGACGTGCGCGAACGTGGCGTCGAGGCCGTGCTGGAGCACGGCGAGAAGTTCGACAAGGTCCGCCCCGCGTCCATCCGCGTGCCCGCGTCCGAGCTGGAGCGCGCGCTGTCCGAGCTGGACCCGGCCGTGCGCGCGGCGCTGGAGGAGTCCATCGCGCGCGCCCGCAAGGTGCACGCCGACCAGCGCCGGACCGACACGACCACCCAGGTCGTGCCCGGCGGCACGGTGACCGAACGCTGGGTCCCGGTGTCCCGCGTCGGCCTGTACGCGCCCGGCGGCCTGGCCGTCTACCCGTCCAGCGTGATCATGAACGTGGTGCCGGCGCAGATCGCGGGCGTCGAGTCGCTGGTGGTGTGCTCGCCGCCGCAGGCGGAGTTCGGCGGCCTGCCGCACCCGGCGATCCTGGCCGCCGCCGCCCTGCTCGGCGTGACCGAGGTGTGGGCCGTGGGCGGCGCGCTCGCGGTCGCGCTGCTGGCCTACGGCGGCACGGACACCGACGGAAGTTCACTCGATCCGGTCGACCTGGTCACCGGTCCGGGCAACATCTACCTGACCGCGGCCAAGCGCCTGCTGCGCGGCCTGATCGGCATCGACTCCGAGGCCGGGCCGACGGAGATCGCGATCCTCGCCGACGGCACGGCCGACCCGGTGCACGTGGCCGCCGACCTGATCAGCCAGGCCGAGCACGACACGCTGGCCGCGAGCGTGCTGGTGACCACCTCCGAGGAGCTGGCGGACGCCGTGGACGCCGAGCTGGACCGCCAGACCGACGCGACCAGGCACAGCGAACGCGTGCGGACGGCGTTGCAGGGCAAGCAGTCCGGCACCGTGCTGGTGTCCGGTGTGGACGAAGGGCTGCGGGTGGTGGACGTGTACGCCGCCGAGCACCTGGAGATCCAGACCGCCGACGCCCGCGAGGTCGCCGCACGGGTGCGCGCGGCCGGTGCGATCTTCGTGGGGCCGCACTCGCCGGTGTCGCTCGGCGACTACTGCGCGGGCTCCAACCACGTGCTGCCCACCGGCGGCTGCGCGCGGCACTCGTCCGGCCTGTCGGTGCAGACGTTCCTGCGCGGCATCCACGTGATCGACTACAGCGAGGACGCGCTGCGCGAGGTCGCGTCGCACGTCGTGGCGCTGGCCAACGCCGAGGACCTGCCCGCGCACGGCCAGGCCGTCACGGCGAGGTTCCGCGGATGAGGCCCATCGGACACAAGGTGGAGCTCGTCGACCTCCCCCTGCGGGAAGACCTGCGCGGCCGGACGCCGTACGGCGCGCCGCAGCTGGACGTGCCCGTGCGGCTGAACACCAACGAGAACCCGTACCCGCCCACGCCCGCCCTGGTGGAGGACGTGGTGCGGGAAGTGGCGGCGATCGCGGGCGAGCTGCACCGCTACCCGGACCGGGACGCGGTGGCGCTGCGCGAGGACCTGGCGGCCTACCTGGCGTCGTCCACGGGCGTGCCGCTGACGTCGGCGAACCTGTGGGCGGCCAACGGGTCGAACGAGGTGTTGCAGCAGATCCTGCAGGCGTTCGGCGGGCCTGGTCGCAGCGCGTTGGGCTTCGAGCCGTCGTACTCGATGCACCCGATCATCGCGGCGGGCACCCGCACGGAGTGGGCGCCGACGCCGCGTCGCGCCGACTTCTCGCTGGACGTGGCGCGGGCGGCCGAGATCATCGCCGGACACGCGCCCGACGTGGTGTTCGTGACCAGCCCGAACAACCCGACCGGGCAGAGCCTGCCGGTGGACGACCTGCGCGTGCTGATCGAGGCCGCGCCGGGCATGGTCGTGGTGGACGAGGCCTACGCGGAGTTCTCCTCGCGGGAGAGCGCGGTCGTGCTGCTGGACGACTTCCCGGCGAAGCTGATCGTCAGCCGGACCATGAGCAAGGCGTTCGCCTTCGCCGGCGGCCGGCTGGGCTACCTCGCCGCCGCGCCCGCCGTGGTGGACGCGTTGCAGCTGGTGCGGCTGCCGTACCACCTGTCGGCGCTGACCCAGGCGGCGGCGCGGGCGTCGCTGCGGCACGCGGCGGAGACGCTGGGGTCGGTGGCCAGGTTGGCGGCCGAGCGCGACCGGGTGGTGGACTCGTTGGCGGGTCTGGGTTTTTCCGTCGTGCCGAGCGACGCGAACTTCGTGCTGTTCGGCTGGTTCGAGGACGCGCACGCCACGTGGCGGTCGTATTTGGAACGCGGTGTGCTGATCAGGGACGTCGGCATCGCCGGACATCTGCGGGTGACGGTCGGTACTCCGGAGGAGAACGACGCGTTCCTCGCGGCGAGCAAGGAGGTTGGCCGGTGAGCCGGGTCGGCAAGGTGGAGCGGACCACCAGGGAATCGTCGGTGTACGTCGAGGTCGACCTCGACGGGACCGGGCAGGTCGAGATCAGCACGGGTGTGCCGTTCTACGACCACATGCTGACCGCGCTGGGCGTGCACGGGTCGTTCGACCTGGTCGTCCGGGCGACCGGCGACGTGGAGATCGACGCGCACCACACCGTGGAGGACGTGGCGATCGTGCTCGGCCAGGCGTTGCGGGAGGCGTTGGGGGACAAGGCGGGCATCCGCCGGTTCGGCGACGCGTGGATCCCGATGGACGAGACGCTGGCGCACGCGGCGGTGGACGTGTCCGGGCGGCCGTACTGCGTGCACGTGGGCGAGCCGGAGCAGTTCAACACGTTCACCATCGGCGGCAACTACCCGTTCGTGCTGAACCGGCACGTGTTCGACTCGCTGGCGTTCCACGCGGGCATCGCACTGCACGTGCGGGTGGAGTACGGGCGGGACCCGCACCACATCACCGAGGCCGAGTTCAAGGCGATCGCGAGGGCACTGCGCGCGGCCGTCGAACCCGACCCGCGCGTGGGTGGCGTCCCGTCCACCAAGGGCGTCCTCTAGATGCCGAAGGAGTACGTGGTCATCGGCCTGCTGGCCCTGGCCGGCTTCCTGATCGGCGGCGTCTACAGCACCTGGAAAACGGCCCGCGGCCTGGCGATCGTCCTGATCGTCCTCACCCTGGTAGCCCTGGGCGCCGCCGCGACCTGGCTCCTCTGACCCCACCTGAACGCAGAACTCGGCATACCTGAACGTTCGACTCTCGGCACGCGAACGTTCGACTCACGCGAGAGTCGAACGCCCAGGTGCCGAGAGTCGAACGCTCGGGTTGGGTGAGTTCTGCGTTCGGGGCGGGGCGTGTGGTGGGCGTGGGTGCGGCTTGGCTGTCTGCGTATGGTTGGTCACATGTCGTCACCGGGTGAGGCCACCATCACTGTCGGTCGTCCCCGGGAACGGGCCGACGCCGCCCGAAACCGGGCCCGTGTGCTCGCCGCCGCCGAAGCGGTGTTCGCGGCCGCCGGTGGGGCGGTCGGCGTGACGATGGAGGACATCGCGCGTGCCGCCGGGGTGGGCCGCGCGACGCTCTACCGGCGCTACCCGGACACGACGTCGATCGCGCAGGCGCTGCTGGACGAGCACGAGTACGAGATCCAGGAACGCATCCTCACCGGACCGCCGCCGCTCGGACCGGGCGCGCCGCCGGACGAGCGGCTGGCCGCGTTCTACCGGACCATGGTCGGCCTGCTGGAACGGCACCTGCACCTGGTCCTCGGCGCGGAGACGGGCCGGGCGCGGTTCCGGACCGGTGCGTACGGGTTCTGGCGGCGGCACGTCGCCGCGCTGGTGGACGGCGCCCCGGCGGCCGTCGTGGACGCCCTGATGGCGCCGCTGGCCCCCGAGGTCTACCAGTACCAAAGACAGGTGCGCGGCCTCGGCCCGGACGAGGTGGTCGCGGGCCTCGACTGGCTCACGAGACGTGTTCTCGCAGGTAGTTAGGCGGCACGGCAGCCGCCAGCCACACGCCGTTCGCGCTCACCCGGAACTCGTGCCCGTCGGCGGACATGGCGGCCGCGTCGACCACCAGGACCACCGGCTTCCCCCGCCGTGACCCGACCCGCACCGCCGTCTCGACCGAAGCGGACAGGTGCACGTCGTGCCGCAGCATCGGCCGCAGCCCCTCCCGCAGGATGTCGGGCAGGTACCGGGCCACCGTCCCGTGGAACAGCACCGCGGGCGGCTCGACCACGGGCAGGTCCAACTCCACCGCCACGGTGTGCCCCTGGCTGGCCCGGATGCGCCCGCCCTCGATCTCGAACCGCTGCTTGTCGTTGCGCGCCACGACTTCCAGCACCTGTTCACGCGTCACGCCCAGGGCGTCGACGAACCCGTCCAGGTCCACCCAGCCCGCCGCGTCCAGGGTCAGCCCCAGCCGTTGCGGGTCGTGGCGCAGGCACTTCGACATCCGCTTCGACAAGCGGATCATGTCTTTCTCTTGCAGAGCCTTCTCTTGCACAGTCCTCAGTGCAGCACGCCCGCGCAATCGGATTTCTCCTGGCGAGGTTTCAGGTGCCGCCCTCGATGGCGGGCTTCAGCTTCGGCGCCCCCGGGCCGTCCGCCGCCTGCTCGTCGTCGAAGTTGTGCAGGGAGCAGCTCCGCAGCGACAGGCAGCCGCACCCGATGCACGACGTGAGCCGGTCGCGCAGCCGCTGCAACGCGTCGATCCGCGCGTCCAGCTCGACCTGCCAGCTGGTGGACAGCCTGCTCCAGTCGGACTTGGTCGGCGTGCGGTTGTCCGGCAGCGTCGTCAACGCCTCGTGCACGTCCTCCAGCGACAGCCCCACCCGCTGCGCGGTGCGGATGAACGCCAACCGCCGCAGCACGGACCGCGCGTACCGGCGTTGGTTGCCCGCCGTCCGCACGGACGCGATCAGCCCCCGTTCCTCGTAGAACCTCAACGCGGTGTGCGGCACACCGCTGCGTTCGGCCACCTGCCCGATGGTCAACATTTCCGGCAACTTGCTCACGTGCGCATTCTATGGGTTGACCTCGACCTAAGTCGAAGTTGTTTCGTGGGTGCATGGCAGTCATGGGCAAGTCGGGCTTCGCGGACATCCCCGCGTTGTTCGGGCGGATGACAGGGGACGAGAAGCACGAGTGGGCCGCGGCGTCCACGCTGGACGTGCTCTGGGTGCTCTACGACCGCGTGCTGGACGTCTCGCCGGACCGGGTGGACGACCCGGACCGGGACCGGTTCCTGCTGTCCAAGGGGCACGGTCCGATGGCGTACTACGCCGTGCTGGCCGCGAAGGGCTACCTCGACCCGTCCACATTGGACACGTGGACGGAGTGGGACTCGCCGCTCGGCCTGCACCCGGACCGCGTGCTGGTCAAGGGCGCGGAGATCGGCAGCGGCTCGCTGGGCCACGGCCTGCCGATCGCCGTCGGCACCGCACTCGGCCTGCGCCTGCAGGGACGGACGGCGCGGACGTTCGTGCTGGTCGGCGACGCGGAGCTGGACGAGGGCAGCAACCACGAGGCGATCGCGCTGGCCGGGCGGCTCGGGCTCGACCGCCTCGTCACCGTGGTGGTGGACAACGCGTCCGGCACGTACGGCTGGCCCGGCGGGGTGGCGAAGCGGTTCGAGGTCGAGGGCTGGCAGACGTCCACAGTGGACGGCAGGGATCACGACGCGCTGCACGGGGCGTTCACGCGGGAACACACCGGCCGGCCGTTGGCCGTCGTGGCGGAGATCGGCAAGGGGGAGCGATGACCGGAGCGACGACCTCGATGCGACAGGTGTTCGTGGACACCGTCGAGGACGTGATGCGGCACGACCCGCGGGTGGTGGTCGTGCTGGCGGAGATCTCGCGGGACGCGTTCGCGCGGCACGAGCGGGTGATCAACGTCGGCATCCGGGAGCAGGCCATGGTCGGCGTCGGCGGCGGGCTGGCGCTGAGCGGGATGCGGCCGGTGGTGCACACCTACGCGCCGTTCCTGGTCGAGCGGCCGTTCGAGCAGATCAAGCTGGACTTCGGCCACCAGGACGTGGGCGGGGTGCTGGTCGGCATCGGCGGCTCCTACGACGACCCGGCGTGGGGCCGCACGCACCAGGCGCCCGGCGACGTGGCGCTGTTCGACACCCTGCCGGGGTGGGCGGTGCGGGTGCCCGGCCACCCGGACGAGGTCGAGCCGATCGTCCGGGACGCCCTCCGACGCGACGACCGGATCTACATCCGCCTGTCGCTGCGGCAGAACGCCGCGCCGAACCCGGTGGTCGAGGGGTTCACCGAGGTGCGGCGCGGCGGGCAGGGCGTGGTGGTGGCGGTCGGGCCGATGCTGGACACCGTGCTGGAGGCCACCCGGGACGTGGACGTGACCGTGCTCTACGCGACCACCGTCCGGCCGTTCGACGCGGCCGGACTCCAGGCCGCGGTGCACCAGGCCGACCAGGCGGACGTGCTGCTGGTCGAGCCCTACCTGGAGGGCACGTCCGCGCACCTCGCGGCCGAGGCGCTGGCCGACGTGCCGCACCGGCTGCGATCGCTGGGCGTGCGGCGGGACGCCGAACTCCGCGCCTACGGCACCGCCGAGGACCACGATTCGGCGCACGACCTCGACGTGCTCGGCATCGCCGCGGCCGTGCGTCGGATGTTCGGCCACCCGGCCGCTGCGGCATGATCTCTGCCTGTGAGCGTGCCGAGAACCCTGATCTGGACACCCGCGCCGACCGCGGAGTTGCAGCTGAACCTGCACCGCGCGGCGGCGGGCCCGGCCGCGCTGGTCCCGGTGGCGTCCGGGACGGTGCTGCTGCCGCGCAGGCAGATCGGTTTCGCGGCGGCCGCACGGCTGGCCGAGCAGGTCCGGGAGACCGGCGCGGCGGCACTGCTGCTGCGGTGGTCTCCCGGCGCCGAGGTGTGGACCGACGGCGAACAGGCGGGGTCCACGGGCTCGGCGCGGCGGCTGGTCGGGCTGCTGCGCTGGTGGCGGCTGGACGCCCGGCCGCGCCCCGTCGACCTGCCCGCGGACGTCGCCGAGGTCCGGGCCCTGGTGGACGAGGGCCGCGCCGACACGTGGGTGACCGCACTGCCGGACCGGGCCGGCCTGCCGATCAACACGGTGCTGCCGGTGGTCCCCGTCACCCAGGGCGGTCCACCACTGGCCTAGTCATCGGGCCTGGTCATTCGGCCTAGTAGGCTGACTGCGTGCCACGTGTCGTTGTGCTGGACTACGGATTCGGCAACATCCGCTCCGCCGAACGCGCCCTCCAGCGCGTCGGCGCCGAGGTGGAGGTGTCGGCGGATCATCGGGTCGCACTCGACGCCGACGGCCTGGTCGTGCCCGGTGTCGGCGCGTTCGCCGCGTGCATGGCCGGACTCGACGCGATCAAGGGCGGCCGGCTCATCGACCTGCGGCTCGCCGGCGGACGTCCCGTGCTGGGCATCTGCGTCGGCATGCAGATCCTGTTCGAGCGGGGCATCGAGCACGGCGTGCTCACCGAGGGCTGCGGCGAGTGGCCCGGCACGGTCGAGCGGCTGGACGCCCCGGTCGTGCCGCACATGGGCTGGAACACGGTCCGCGCGCCCGAGGGCACCAAGCTGTTCGCCGGCCTGAGCCCGGACACCCGGTACTACTTCGTGCACTCCTACGGGGTGCGCAAGTGGGAGATGGACCCGTCGGACGTGCTCAAGCCGCCGCTGGTGACGTGGGCCGAGCACGGCGGCGACGAGTTCGTCGCGGCGGTGGAGAACGGGCCGCTGTGGGCGACGCAGTTCCACCCGGAGAAGTCCGGCGACGCGGGCGCGCACCTGCTGGAGAACTGGCTGAAGAGCTTCGCCTAGCGTCCACTAGGCTGAACGCGTGACTTTCACGCTGCTCCCGGCTGTTGACGTGGCCGACGGCCTGGCCGTTCGACTGGTTCAAGGCGAGGCCGGCACCGAGACCTCGTACGGTGACCCGTTGGACGCCGCCCTCGCGTGGCAGCGCGACGGCGCCGAGTGGGTGCACCTCGTCGACCTCGACGCCGCGTTCGGCCGCGGCAGCAACCGCGAGCTGCTGGCCCGCCTGGTCGGCGAGCTGGACGTCCGGGTCGAGCTGTCCGGCGGCATCCGCGACGACGCCTCGCTGGCCGCCGCGCTGGCCACCGGCTGCGCGCGGGTGAACCTGGGCACGGCCGCGCTGGAGGACCCGGTGTGGTGCGCGAAGGTCGTCGCCGAGCACGGCGACAAGATCGCGGTCGGCCTGGACGTGCGGATCACCGAGCAGGGCCACCGGCTGGCCGCGCGCGGCTGGACGCAGGACGGCGGCGACCTGTGGGAGGTGCTGGAGCGGCTGGACCGCGACGGCTGCGCCCGCTACGTCGTCACGGACGTGAGCAAGGACGGCACGCTCCAGGGCCCGAACGTGGACCTGCTGCGCGAGGTGTGCGCGCGCACCGACGCGCCGGTGATCGCCTCCGGCGGCGTGTCCAGTGTGGACGACCTGGTCGCGTTGTCGAAGCTGGCCCGCGACGGTGTCGAGGGTGCGATCGTGGGCAAGGCGCTCTACGCGGGCGCGTTCACGCTCCCCGAGGCCCTGGCCGCTGTGCGCGACTGATCGCGTCCCCGATCTCCTTGACGATGTAGGCCTCCGCGGCCTCCCTGGTCACACCCGTGTCGGCCAGGGCCTTGGCCGCGGTGCCCTCCCCTTCGGCGAGCAGTCCGAGCAGCAGGTGCTCGGGGCCCACGAAGTGGTGACCATGGCGCAGTGACGCGCGCACCGCGAGTTCCAGCGCCTTCTTGCAGTGCGTGGTGAACGGCTGCTGCTCGGGCCGCTGCCGGACCGCGCCGTCCAACGCGTTGAGCACGGCCATCCGCGTGGTGCCCTCCGACGCCTCCAGCTTGGCGATCGTCTTCGCGGCCAGCCCGCCCGACTCGTCCAGCAGGCCGAGCAGCAGGTGCTCGGTGCCGATGTGCTCGCTGAACCGGGCGTGGTGCCGGGCCAGCACGATGACCCGGCGGGCCCGGTCGGTGTAGCGGTCGAAGGTCGGCTTCAGGTCCGGCGACTCCTTGGGCACGAACCGCTTCTGCGCGGCCTGCTTGGTGACGCCGATGCTCTCGCCGATGTCGGTCCAGCTCGCGCCGGCCCGCCGCGCCTCGTCCACGAAGTGGCCGATGAGGTGGTCGCCGAGCTCGGCGAGCCGGCCGCTCAGCTCGACGGCGGCGGCCAGTCTGCCCAGCACGTCGGGGTGTTCCGACGCGACGGTGACGATGAGGTCCGTGAGCTGGACCGGAGCGGTGACCACCCGTCAACTGTAGGTTGACGCGTGGCTGTGGGTCAACCTCGGGTTGACGCCGTGATCTCGATGCCGACGGTGCCCTCGCGACCGCGGCGGATCCGGCTGCCGAGCATGGTCAGCCTGCCCATGACGCCGTACTTCTTCGCGATGAGGGACCGCACGCGGTCGCTCTCGGCCTGGTCGAGGAGCCGGGCGGTGGCCGGGACCCGCTCGCCGGTGGGGTTGCCCTTGAAATCGCACGGCCCGATCTCGACGTCGCCGCTGCGGCGGATGCGCTTGACCTTGCCGGCGTCGGCGGCGGACCACGCGTACAGCGTCTCGCCCTCCCCGGCCACCCAGACGGGTGTCGGCACGGCGGTGCCGTCCTTGCGGTAGGTGGTCAACAGGAGGTACTTGCCGGCTGAGAGATCCATGCCGCGAACGTTAGCCCGCGCGACGCCCGCGGTGCGCTACCGGACGGGGAATGCGGAAGAGCCCCGCTCCCACAAGGGGAACGGGGCTCTTCCGGTCACGCTCAGGTCAGATGACCGTCACGTTGGTGGCCTGCGGGCCCTTAGCGCCCTGGCCGACATCGAAGCTCACGCGCTGGTTCTCCTCCAGGCTGCGGTAGCCGCCGCTCTGGATCTCCGAGTAGTGGACGAACACGTCCGCGCCACCGTCCTCGGGGGAGATGAAGCCGAAGCCCTTCTCCGAGTTGAACCACTTCACGGTGCCCTGCGCCATGCTTTACTCCTCATACAGCTACCAACGGGGCGAACGCACCCGCTGAGGCCGGTCCAAACGCTGACCCTGAGGAATCACACGCTCAAACGCGTTTCGCGAGCGTGGATGACACGAACACAAAACTTGCGACCTCCACAAGTGAACCACACTTTCGCCCCCACGTCGCCTACTTCCCGGCGTGTCCTACGTCCCTCCGCGTGTCGCCCACCCACACGAGTCGAACTCTCACGTCCCGTGAGCCCTACGTTCACCTCTCGTGTGTCCTACGTTCACGCTGCGTGTGTCCTACGTTCGGAACGCGAGAGTCCTACGTCCGGAACGCCTGGGTTCGACGCTCAGGACCGGAAGCCGGCCGCTCGGGCCGCACCCGTAGGCTTTTGGCCATGTCAGTAGCGGTGCGCGTGATCCCCTGCCTCGACGTCGACCGGGGCCGGGTGGTGAAGGGCGTGAACTTCACCAACCTCGTCGACGCGGGCGATCCGGTGGAGCTCGCGCGGGCCTACGACGCGGAGGGCGCGGACGAGCTGACGTTCCTCGACGTGACGGCGTCGTCCAGCGACCGCGAGACCACGTTCGACGTGGTCAGGCGCACCGCCGAGCAGGTGTTCATCCCGCTGACCGTGGGCGGTGGCGTGCGCAGCGCGGACGACGTGGACAAGCTGCTGCGCTCCGGCGCGGACAAGGTGAGCGTGAACACGGCCGCGATCGCCCGGCCGGAGCTGCTGGACGAGCTGTCCCGCCGGTTCGGCGCCCAGTGCATCGTGCTGTCGGTGGACGCACGGCGCGTGCCGGAGGGCGAGAAGCCCACGCCCTCGGGCTTCGAGGTGACCACGCACGGCGGCCGCAAGGGCACCGGCATCGACGCGGTCGAGTGGGCCGCACGGGGCCAGGAGCTGGGCGTCGGCGAGATCCTGCTGAACTCCATGGACGCCGACGGCACGAAGGCCGGGTTCGACCTGGAGCTGATCCGGCTGACCCGCGAGGTGGTCGACGTGCCGTTGATCGCCAGCGGCGGCGCGGGCGCGGTGGAGCACTTCCCGCCCGCCGTGGCCGAGGGTGCGGACGCCGTGCTCGCGGCGAGCGTGTTCCACTTCGGCACGCTGCGGATCGGCGACGTGAAGCGGAGCCTGCGCGACGCGGGCGTGGTGGTGCGCTGATGCTGAACCCGCGCAACGCGCCCGTCGAGGCGTTCGTCGCGACCATGATCGGCGCGGCGGGCGGCCTGCTGTTCGTCCTCATGGGTCTGATCCAGTGGCAGGTCGAGGCCGACTCGACCTGGGTCAAGTTCCCGGTGATCATCGCGGTGCTGGAGCTGCTGGCGGTGGGCGGCCTGCTGGCGGGCCTGCGCCCGGCCCGGCTGACCGCCGCGTTCCTGTTCGGCCTGGTGGCGTTGATCCACCTGCTCGCGGTGCTCAACCAGGGGCCGGTGTGGATCCGCGTGATGTCCGGACTGCTCTCGGCCGCGCACGTCTTCGCCGTGGTGCTGCTCAACACCCGCCCCGCCCGGATCCACTTCATCGGAGGACAGCGGTGACCAGCGCGCTCGACCCGTCCATCGCGTCCCGGCTCAAGCGCACCGCGGACGGCCTGGTGTGCGCCGTGGCGCAGCGGCGCGGCACGGGGGAGGTGCTGATGGTGGCGTGGATGGACGACGAGGCCCTGCACCGCACGCTCACCACCCGCCGTGCCACGTACTACTCGCGCAGCCGTCAGCAGCTGTGGGTGAAGGGCGAGACGTCCGGGCACACGCAGTACGTGCACGAGGTGCGGCTGGACTGCGACGGCGACACCCTGCTGCTGGTCGTGGACCAGGTCGGCGCGGCCTGCCACACCGGCGACGCGACGTGCTTCGACTCGACCGTGCTGCTCGGCTGACGGCTCGGCGGGAACTCAGCCGATGTCGCCGGTGAGGTAGCGCTGGAGGTTGGGCGCGATGGCCTTGACCAGCGTGTCCGCGTCCGCCGACGCGAGCGGCTCGAACCGGACCACGTACCGCACCATGCCCATGCCGATGATCTGGCTGGCCACCAGGGTCGCGCGCAGATCGCCGTCGGGTGAGTCGAGGTGCCCGACGATCCGCTTCAGCAGGGTCTGCACGAAGAAGCCGCGCAGCACGTCGGCGACCTGCTCGTGTGACGTCACGCTGCGCACCATGGCGGCGAACGGGCCGCCGCCGATGGGGTCCCACACGGTGAGGAAGGTGCGCACGATCCGTTCGCCGATCTTCTCGTCCGGGCCGTCGAGCAGCCGTTCGACCAGCGCGTTCGGGTCGATCGGCAGCTGCAGCACGGCCTTGGCGAACAGGCCTTCCTTGCCGCCGAACCAGTGGTTGACCATCGCCGCGTCCACGCCGGCCCGCGCGGCGATGGACCGGACCGTGGCGCCCTCGTAGCCGCGTTCGACGAACACCTCGCGTGCCGCGGCCAGGAGCGCGGCCTTGGTGTCCTCGCCGCCGGCCCGTCGGCCGCGGCGCTTCGGTTCGGTTTGGTGCGAGCTTGCGTTCACGTCACCATCATGCGCGATGGCGCCAGTTTTTTCAACGCGCGTTGAAATAGAGCCCGGTCGAACGACCGCACAAGGCCAACCGGCACAATGTCGCCCATGGTGAGCGTCATCGGTGCAGGTGCGGGTCTGGGCGAGATCAGCCCGACGCGCGAGGAGTTCCGCGAACTCGCCGCCCAGCGGCGGGTCATCCCGGTGGTGCGGCGGCTGCTGGCGGACGCGGAGACGCCGGTCGGGCTGTACCGCAAGCTCGCGGCGGACCGGCCGGGCACGTTCCTGTTCGAGTCGGCCGAGAACGGCCGCTCCTGGTCGCGCTGGTCGTTCGTCGGCGCGCGCAGCGCGGGCGCGTTGACCGCGACCGGCGGCGAGGCGTTCTGGCAGGGACCGCACCCGGTGGGCCTGCCCGAGGGCGGCGACCCGCTGGCGGCGTTGCGCGAGACCATCGAGGTGCTGCGCACCGACCCGCTGCCCGGTCTGCCGCCGTTGACCGGCGGCATGGTCGGCTACATCGGCTACGACGCCGTGCGGCGGCTGGAGCGGCTGCCGTCGCTGGCCGAGGACGACCTGAAGGTGCCCGAGCTGGTCATGCTGCTGGCCACCGACCTGGCCGCGCTGGACCACCACGAGAGCACCGTGACGCTCATCGCGAACGCCATCAACTGGGACGATTCACCGGAACGTGTGGACGCGGCGTACGACGACGCGGTGGCCCGCCTCGACCGGATGACGCAGGACCTGCAGAGCCACGCCCCGCCGACGACCGCGGTGTTCGCCCGGCCCAAGCCGGAGTTCGTCCGCCGCCGCTCCCAGCAGGAGCACTACGCGGTGGTGGAGAAGGCCAAGGAGGCCATCCGCGCGGGTGAGGCGTTCCAGGTCGTGCTGTCGCAGCGGTTCGAGATGCGCACCACCGCGGACCCGCTCGACATCTACCGCGTGCTCCGCACGTCCAACCCCAGCCCGTACATGTACCTGCTGCGGCTGGACGATTTCGACATCGTCGGGTGCAGCCCCGAGTCGCTGGTGACCGTGCGCGACGGCAAGGCGACCACGCACCCGATCGCGGGCACCCGTTGGCGTGGCGTGGACGAAGAGGAAGACGCCCTGCTGGAGAAGGACCTGCTCGCCGACCACAAGGAACGCGCCGAGCACCTGATGCTCGTCGACCTGGGCCGCAACGACCTGGGCCGGGTGTGCAAGCCGGGTTCGGTGACCGTGGTCGACTTCTTCAAGGTCGAGCGGTACAGCCACGTCATGCACATCGTGTCCACCGTCACCGGCGAGCTGGCCGAGGGCCGCACGGCGTTCGACGCGGTCGCGGCGTGCTTCCCGGCGGGCACGCTGTCCGGCGCGCCGAAGCCGCGCGCGATGGAGCTGATCGAGGAGCTGGAGCCGACCCGGCGCGGCCTGTACGGCGGTGTGGTCGGCTACCTGGACTTCGCCGGCGACGCGGACACCGCGATCGCCATCCGGACCGCCCTGGTGCGCGACGGCGTGGCGTACGTGCAGGCGGGCGGCGGGATCGTGGCCGACTCCGACCCGGTCGCCGAGGACAACGAGTGCCTGAACAAGGCGGGCGCGGTGCTGTCGGCGATCGCGACCGCGCAGACCATGGCCCCGGCGGTGGATCCGGCCCGTGTCTGAAGTGCCGGAGTCCGGGGTGCGGCCGGGCAGGCGTCCACTGTGGATCGTGGTGGCGCTGCTGCTGCTCGGCGCGGTGGCGCTGTGGAGCGCTTCCGGCATCACCTGGGACGCTTCGGCGGACCGAAGCGGCGCCGACGTCGTGCCCGCGTTGACGCCGCTGGCGTTGCTGTGCCTGGCCGCGATCGCCGCCGTGGTGGCGTTGAGCGGCTGGGTGCGGCGCGTGCTCGGCGTCGTCGTGCTGCTCGCGGGCGCCGCGGCGGCGTTCCAAGGAGTGGACGCCGACGGGCCGGTGATCGGCCGCGGCCTGGTGTCCGCGGGCGCGTTCCTGGTGGTCGCGGCGGGCGTGCTGCTCGTCCTGCGCGGTTCGTCCATGCCCCGCTTGGGCGGCGGCTACCAGACGCCCGGCGCGGCCAAGCGGGCCACCGATCCCGAGCGCGAGCTGTGGAACGCGTTGGAGCGCGGCGACGATCCCACGGAGCGGGACTGATCTCCGGCCGGCGGACGGCCCGGCGCACCGGGCCCGCACGTTTGCGCACGTCGGCTCGCAAGAACCCTGGTCATCAGCGCGAACGTGACTACCCCGGTGGCCGGACGCCGTTCACGGCGGGGTTAGCATCCTCGTGGCGGGAAGGGGAACGTGACGTGCGGGAGCTTGCGACTGAACCGGAAGGTCTGACGGAGTCGAGCGAGGTGCTCGGATGACCGTGCTGGAGTCGATCATCGAAGGCGTCCGCGAAGACCTCGCCGTGCGCGAGGCGGCACTGCCCTTCGACGTGCTCAGGGAAAAGGCGACCAAGGTGCCGCCGCCGCAGGACGTGATGTCCATCCTGCGCGGTCCGGGGGTCGGCGTCATCGCCGAGGTCAAGCGGCGCAGTCCCTCCAAGGGGGAACTGGCCGACATCCCGGAGCCCGCGGAACTCGCCGTGCAGTACGAGCTCGGCGGCGCACGGGCGATCAGCGTGCTGACCGAGCAGCGCCGGTTCGGCGGGTCCCTGGACGACTTCGACGCGGTGCGCGCGGCGGTGGGCGTTCCCCTGCTGCGCAAGGACTTCATCGTCAGCCCCTACCAGGTGCACGAGGCGCGCCTGCACGGCGCCGACCTGGTGCTGCTGATCGTGGCGGCGCTGGAGCAGAACGCGCTGGTCGCGCTGCTCGACCGGGTCGAGTCGCTGGGCATGACCGCCCTGGTCGAGGTGCACACGGCCGAGGAGGCCGACCGCGCGCTGGAGGCGGGGGCGAGCGTCATCGGCGTGAACGCCCGCAACCTGCACACGCTGGAAGTGGACAAGGACGTCTTCGGGCGGATCGCGCCCGGCCTGCCCTTCGACACCATCAAGATCGCCGAGTCCGGGGTCACCGGGCCGGGCGACCTGATGGCGTACGCGGGCGCGGGCGCCGACGCGGTGCTGGTCGGCGAGAGCCTGGTGACGAGCGGCGACCCCAAGGTCGCGGTGAACAAGCTGGTGACGGCGGGTTCCCACCCGGCGTGTCCCCGGCCCAGTCGGTAGAAGGAGAGCGCATGTCGCGCGGCCAGTTGGCTCCGACACCCCACGACCCGGACGAGCGTGGTCACTTCGGGCCGTGGGGCGGGCGGTTCATGCCGGAAGCCCTCATCGCCGCCGTGGACGAGCTCGCCGCGTTCTACGAGAAGGCACGGGTCGATCCGGAGTTCCTGGACGAGTTCGCCCGGCTGCTGCGCGACTTCGCCGGACGGCCCTCGCTGCTGACCGAGGCGCCGAAGTTCGCCGCCCACGCGGGCGGCGCGCGGGTGTTCCTCAAGCGCGAGGACCTCAACCACACCGGCTCGCACAAGATCAACAACGTGCTGGGCCAGGCGCTGCTCACCAAGCGGATGGGCAAGAAGCGGGTCATCGCGGAGACCGGCGCCGGCCAGCACGGCGTGGCCACGGCCACCGCGTGCGCCCTGATGGGGCTCGACTGCGTCGTCTACATGGGCGAGGTCGACACCGAGCGGCAGGCGCTGAACGTGGCCCGGATGCGGCTGCTCGGCGCGCAGGTCATCCCGGTGACCAACGGCTCGCGCACGTTGAAGGACGCGATCAACGAGGCGCTGCGCGACTGGGTCGCCAACGTCGACGACACGCACTACCTGCTCGGCACCGCTGCCGGGCCGCACCCGTTCCCGGTGCTCGTGCGCGACTTCCACCGGATCATCGGCATCGAGGCGCGCGAGCAGATCCTGGAGAAGGCCGGTCGGCTGCCGGACGTGGTGGCCGCGTGCGTCGGCGGCGGGTCCAACGCCATCGGGATCTTCCACGGCTTCATCGACGACCCGTCCGTGCGGCTGGTCGGCCTGGAGCCCGGCGGCGACGGCATCGAGACCTCCCGGCACGGCGCGACGTTGACCGCCGGCACGCCCGGATCGCTGCACGGCGCCATGTCCTACGTGCTGCAGGACTCCGACGGGCAGATCGCCGAGGCGCACTCCATCTCGGCCGGCCTCGACTACCCCGGCGTCGGGCCCGAGCACGCCCACCTGAAGGACACCGGGCGCGCCGAGTACCGGCCGGTGACCGACGCCCAGGCCATGGAGGCGTTCGCGCTGCTGTCGCGGGAAGAGGGCATCATCCCGGCGGTCGAGTCGGCGCACGCCCTGGCCGGCGCCCTCGTGCTGGGACGTGAACTGGGGCCGGAGGGGTTGATCCTGGTGAACCTGTCCGGTCGCGGCGACAAGGACATGGACACCGCGATCAAGTGGTTCGGGCTGGGGGTGGAGTCGTGAGCAGGCTTTCTTCGGTTTTCTCGGCTTGTCGGGCCGAGTCGCGGGCCGCTCTGATCGGGTACCTGCCGGCCGGTTACCCCACGGTGGAGGGCTCGAAGGACGTGCTGCGGACGATGGTGTCGTCCGGGTGCGACCTGGTGGAGGTCGGCCTGCCGTTCTCCGACCCGGTGATGGACGGTCCGACGATCCAGCGCGCGGCCGAGCAGGCGTTGCGCGGCGGGTTCCGGGTGCGGGACCTGTTCGGCGTGGTCGAGTCCGTGGCGGCGGCCGGTGGGCGTGCGGTCGTGATGACGTACTGGAACCCGGTGCTGGCGTACGGGGTGGACCGGTTCGCGCGTGACCTGGCGGCGGCCGGCGGGTTGGGCGTGATCACGCCGGACCTGGTGCCGGACGAGGCTGCTTCCTGGATGGAGGCCACCGACGCGCACGACCTGGACCGGATCTTCCTGGTCGCGCCGTCGTCCACCGAAGAGCGCATCGGACTGACCGCGCGGTCGTCGCGCGGGTTCCTCTACGCGACATCGGTGATGGGCGTGACCGGCGCCCGCGATGTCGTGTCGTCGGCCGCTCCGGCGCTGGTCAAGCGGGTGCGTGAGCACACGGACATGCCGATCGGCGTCGGGCTCGGGGTGCGCAACGGCGCCCAGGCCGCGGAACTCGCGGCGTTCGCGGACGGCGTCATCGTCGGCTCGGCCTTCGTGTCGGCCGTTCAGGACGACACGGTCGCCGCGCTGACCGAGGAGTTGGCCGCCGGGGTCCGCCAGGTCCCCTCGCCGGCCTGAGGTCGCTCTTTCGAGTGAACTGACATCCGGGGGCCCGGTCGAGCCCCCGGTTTTGTCGGTCCCCGTCGGCATGCTGGCCCCATGATCACCGACAACCGGCACGAGCACTCGATCCTCGACCACCACGGGCCCTGGACGTTGGACGACGTCATGGCGCTCCCCGAGGAGACCTTCCAGCGAGTCGAACTCATCGACGGGTCGCTGCTCGTGAGTCCTCGCGGAGCGGATCCGCACCAGCGGGCGCTCCGCTGCGTTGCGATGGCGCTCAGGCGCGCCTGCCCGGTCGGACTGGAAGCCTTGCCCGGGGTCAACGTCCTGCTGTCGCGCAGCCGGATGCTCGTCCCCGACTTCACCGTGAACGTGGCCGGCGAAGACCGCCGCCTCCTGCCGGTGGCGGACCTGGTGTTGGCCGGTGAAGTGCTGGAGCCGAGCACCCGGCTCAGGGACCTGCTGGTGAAGCGGAGCCTCTACGCCGAGGCCGGGGTGCCGTTCTACCTGGTCGTGGACCCAAAAGAGGCCGGGACCACCGCGACGCTGTTCCAGCTGGACGGCGCCGGGTACATCGAGGCGGCGCACAGCGAGGGCGGCGTGCTGGCGCTCGAAAGACCCTTCCCGGTAACAATCGAGCTGTCCGTGTAGGACGAACGGGCGCACCCACTACGGTGGTGGCCGTGGTGACGACTTACCTCGCGACGATCCCCAGCCCCGACCAGGGTGTGTGGCAACTGGGACCGATCCCGCTCCGCGCCTATGCGCTGTGCATCATCCTCGGCATCATCCTGGCGATCTGGTGGGGTGAACGCCGGTGGGTCGCACGCGGCGGCCTGAAGGGCGAGGTCACCGACATCGCCGTCTTCGCGGTGCCGTTCGGCCTGGTCGGCGGCCGGCTGTACCACGTGGCGACGGACTACCACAAGTACTTCGGTGAGGGGCGGAACCCGCTCGAGGCACTGGCCATCTGGAACGGCGGCCTGGGCATCTGGGGCGCCATCGCACTGGGCGGCGTGGGCGCGTGGATCGCGTGCCGGCGCAAGGGCATCCCGCTGCCTGCGATGGCGGACGCGCTGGCACCCGGCATCGTCGCCGCGCAGGCCGTCGGCCGCCTCGGCAACTACTTCAACCAGGAGCTGTACGGCGGTCCCACCACGCTGCCGTGGGGCCTGGAGATCTACGAGCGGGTCGACCCGGAGACCGGCTTCAAGGACGAGCTGGGCGGCGTGGCGCTGGACCACACGCCGATCGAGATCGTGCACCCGACGTTCCTCTACGAACTGCTGTGGAACCTCGGCGTCGCGCTCCTGATCGTGTGGGCCGACCGCAAGTTCCGGCTCGGCCACGGCCGGGTGTTCGCGCTGTACGTCGCGGGCTACACGGCCGGCCGGTTCTGGATCGAGCTGATGCGCACCGACCCGGCCACCGAGGTGTTCGGGCTGCGGATCAACGTGATCACGTCGGCCGTCGTGTTCCTCGGCGCGGTCGTCTACTTCGTGCTGGCCGCGAAGAAGGGCGGACGCGAGGTCATCGTGCGCCCCGACCCCGACGCCGCCGACGAACCGAAGGCCGAACTCGACGGCGACGGCCAGAACGACACCGCCGCGACGCCGTCCGACGCGACGACCGGGTCCGACGAGACCAAGGCGTCCGAGGACACGGCCGATCCGGACAAGAAAACGGTGCCCGACACCAAGCCCGCGGACACCGGCGACAAGTCGGACCAGTAGGCCGCCGTGCGCATCCTCGTCGTCGAAGATGACGACCGGGTGGCGCGTGGCCTGCTCACCGCACTCCGGCACGCGGGCTACGAGGTCCACCGGGTGGGCACGGCGGCCTCCGCGCTGACCGCACCGCCGGCGGACGTCGTGCTGCTCGACCTCGGCCTGCCCGACGGCGACGGCCTCGACGTGCTCCGCGAACTCCGCCACCGCCCCGGCACCGCGATCATCACCGTCACCGCGCGCGGCGAGGAACGGGAACGGGTCCTCGGCCTGCGGCTGGGCGCGGACGACTACGTCGTGAAGCCGTTCGGCACCGCCGAGCTGCTCGCCCGCATAGAGGCGGTGCTGAGGCGCACCCGCTCGGCACGTGCCGCCGAACGCGAGCACGAGGTCACCCTCGGCCCGCTCACCCTGGACCCGGCCGGCCGGGAGGCCAGGATCAACGGCGAACCGGTGGCGCTGACCCGCAAGGAGTTCGACCTGCTCGCCCTGCTGGTCGGCCGGGCGGGCACGGTCGTCAGCCGTGACCTGATCGTGGACCAGGTGTGGCAGGCGCACTGGGAGGCGCCGTCACGCACGCTCGACACCCACATCGCCGCACTGCGCGGCAAGCTGGGCGACGCGCTGCGCATCGAGACGATCCGGGGTGTGGGCTACCGGGTGGCAGCCCACACCTGACCGCCGATCACCGCACCAGCCTGCCGATCACCAGACGTGGGCGACGTCCACCACAACGCGTCCCGGCAGCGTGAACACCCGGAACGGCAGCACGGCACGCACACCGAGCCCGACCGTCGTCTGCCCCTCGAACGACCCGGCCCACGCGACCTGCCGGAACGTCTGGAACCCGGTGACGTCCACCAGCTCGGCCCGGTTCGGGAACGTGTAGGTGGGGTTGCCGTTCTGGTCGTAGGACGGCGAGTTCACCGTGATCTGCAACTTGCCGTCACCGCGCAACGGCACCGGCTTGCCCGACCCCTCGTGGGTCACCTCCGGCACGTACTGCACGGTGTAGCCGTCGTTCACCCCGGTGAAGTCGAACACCAGTCGGTCGTAGCACTCCTGCTGACCTGCGCGGATGTTCGTCAGTTGCCCGGTCGTGGTCGGCCACGCGGTCTTGACTCCCGATCCCCAGTCGACGGGCGTGCACGCGACCGGTGCGGCGGAGGCCGTCACCGGCGCCACCACGGCGATCGCGGTCACCGCTGCGAGTAACAGTGCAACCTTGCGTAGCATGCTCATTCCCCCTCTCGCGGGCCGGAACAGCCCGCAGACAACATGACGCACGTCACCCCTGAGAGGTTGCCTCCGCGTGCTGCGCCGCCTGCTGGTCCTGATCGTTCCGCTACTGGTCGCCCTGGTAGCGGCCTTGGGCGTGCCGCTCGCGTTCGCCGTCGTGCAACGCGAGAGCCAGGAGACCTACCTGGACCGCCTGGGCGACGCGAGCCGTTTCGCCTCACTGGCGGAGAACGCCCTGGCGTCGGACAGGCTGAAGGCCCTGCGCGAGGAACTGATCCGCTACGACCGGCTGTACGGCATCTCGGCCGCCCTGATCGGCACCGACAACAGGGTGGTCGCGGCCTCGCGCGAGTCGTTCCCCCTGACCGATCCCCACGTGAACACGGGCCTGAAGGCGGCGTTCAGCGGCTACCGGGGCGAAGCGGACCAGTCGGTGTGGCCGTGGGAGCAGGTCAACATGGTCGTCGTCGAACCGGTGGGCCGGGACAGCGAGGTGGTGGCGGCCGTGGTGACGATCTCCCCGACCGACCGCCTGCGGTCCGCGATCCTCCGCCAATGGGGCGTGCTGGCCCTGGTCGGCCTGATCCCGATGCTGGGCGTGGTCGCGGTCGCGTGGCCGATGTCCCGCTGGGTCCTCCGCCCGGTCCGCAAACTGGACGAGGCCACCGCGGCGGTCGCGGGCGGCCACCTGGACGCCCGAGCGGACGAACTGGGCGGCCCACCCGAACTCCGCAGACTGGCCGCGAGCTTCAACGCCATGGTCGACGTAGTCGGCCGCGCACTGCGCAGACAACGAGCGTTCGTGGCCGACGCCTCCCACCAACTACGAAACCCCCTGGCCAGCCTGAGACTCGCGGTAGACAACATGGCCCCCCACGTCACCGACGAGGCAGGCCGTGAGGCACAGCGCATCGCCGTGGACGAGGCCGAAGAGATGGGCCGCGTGCTGGACACCCTCCTGGCCGCAACCCGCCTGGACAGCGCCTCCGCCGCCGAACCGGTGGAAGTCGACAACCTCCTCGCCACCCACGTCCCCGGCTGGCGGGCACTAGCCGGCGACATAAGCCTGGACATCGACGTCCCACCCGGCCTGCGCGTGCTCGAACCCCCCGGCGGACTCGGCAGTGTGCTGGACGAACTCGTCGGCAACGCCATCCGCCTGTCCGGCGGAACGCACGTGAAGGTGTGGGGGAGAGCCGCCGACGGCCGGGTGGAACTCCACGTGACCGACGACGGCACCGGCCTGTCGGACCAGGAGCGAACCGACGCCCTGAGCCGCTTCTGGCGCGCCCCGCGCCACCAGAACATCGCCGGCACGGGCCTGGGACTGGCAATCTGCGCCGAACTGATCGAGTCCGCCGGCGGAAAGCTGGAACTCCTGCCCGCCGAACCCCACGGCCTGGACGCCGTAGTCCGCCTCAGCGCCTGAACGCCCCGCCCCACCACCCGCCGCCCTGCGCCCTGTCACCCACACCTCGCCGGGCACACGTCCGCCTGCCAGTGCTCCGTGGCAGCGTTGTCGTGCTCATGCGTCAGCGGAGCCGATTGCCGAACTCAGCTCCCGCAAGGCATCGTCGTATTGCTGACGGCCAAACCGGAACGGCCCGAAGCCGCTGTAGTCGCGCGTGGTTCGGTGCGGCTGTTCGAAGGAGTCCCAAGTCACGAGATCAGGTGTCACGGAGACGCGGGCCATGAGCGGCCAGCAGCCCCATTCGCCGCACTCGCATCCGAGCAGGGGAGTCTTCGGTCCCATCGCGTTGGTGGGCCGACCATGGAAGTGGTCCTCCATGGGGCCGAACCGAAAGTATTGCGGTATGAGACCGCCGTAGGCATCACCCGAGGGCTGCATGCCGGCATTGGCTTCGAACCTGTCGATCAACTCGGTCAGCGGCACGCCATCGACACGCGGAACGACTTCGCGCACGCCCAGGTCGTCCCGCCGCTGGAGGTCGAACTGAATCCGGTTGTTGGCCACGTCGAATCCTCCCTGCTTGCCTCTCCGTCTACGACCATCGGCCGCTGGACTGGGGTTGTCCGTCCGGCGAGTGGGTGGCTGCGGCATGGGCGGGGGTGCTCACTTCGCCTGTTCACCTCGTCGCTCACTTCACCTCGTCGCTCACTTCAGCTTGTCGCGCACCTTCCTTGTCCGTCGTGCGGGCGCTGGCTGCCTGTGTGCTGCCTGTGTGCTCGCTGTCCGCGTGCTGGCTGTCCTTGTGCTGCCCGCCTGCGCGCTGCCCGCCTGCGCGCTGACCGCCTGTGTGCTGGCTGCCTGTGCGCCGAGTGCCCGCCGGTGGTGCCGCCTCCTTCTTTCCCGGCAACGAAGAAACGGTCGGAAAAGTTTCCGCGGATCTTCCATTCACGATTTGTTCGCCCGATAAGGTGGTTATGGGCGACGGCACGTGCACATCGAACGCAACCTGCGGCATAGTCCTGCGCCATTCACCGTTTCACGGCTCGGAACCAGCGTTCGGCGCCCTTGTGCAGGGGTACCTGACCTGTGGATATCCCGGTTCGCACGTTGATCCGGCTGGCCTCGGGGTGGCCGACCACGATTTCTGCCGACCGCGTGAACACCGTCCGCGTCACGACCTCGACCACATCCGCGTCCAACGCCGTCCGCGCCAGCAGCAAGTTCGGCACGGCGAATGTTCGGCACGGCCCGAGGTCTCCGTACGTCGTCGCCGGGATGGTGGCCGGTATGTACAGACCGGAGTAGTCCGCGGCCAGCTTCTCCGCCTCGCCGGGAATGTCGAGCAACCGCAGCGGGAACGTGTGGAGTATGTCCGTCACCGCCGATGTCGGGATGCCGGTCAGCGCCAGGAACGCGTCCAGTGACCCGGCCACCAGCTGACGCGCCGCCTCCGCGTGCTCCATCCGCCGGCCGTCCACCTGCACCCCGAACAACGCCAACAGCCGGGTCGCGGTGAACTCCGTCCCCGACTCGGACGGCCCGAACGACACCGTCCGCCCGGTCAGGTCGGCCAGTCGCCGAACGGGCGAGTCGGCCGGCACGACGATCTGCATGAAGCTGTCGTAGAGCCGTCCGACGGCACTGATCCCGGCCGGGTCGTCCGCGCTGAGCAGCGCGCCGTCCAGTGGATCCAAAGAGGACAGTCCGAGGTGGACCTGGCCCTCCCGCAGCAGCCGGACGTTCTCCACCGACGCCGCCGTGGTCCTCACCACCACCCGCGTCGCCGGCAGTTGATCGGCCAACGCCGAGGCCAACGCGCGCCCGACCTCGCGGAACACCGCGCCCTCCGGCCCGGTGGCCAGGACCAGCTCGTCGATCGCCGGCACGTCGTCGGACGTGCAGCCGGACAGGCCGCCGGGCACACCCGCGGCCAGGGCGGCGAGGAGCAGCGAGCGCCGGGACACCTGCACGCCGAGCAGACTAGTCCCGTCGGGCGAGTGAACGGCGTGTTACGTCAGAGGGATCTGAAGTTTCCGACGTGCTCCTTGTCGTGGTGGCGTGCTGTGTTCAGGATCACCAACCAACCCCAGCCGCCAGCAGGCAAATGGTCCCCCCTTGGAGGAGACGTGGTCAGCGCGCAAACACGTGTGCGGAAACCGATCTACAAGCACCTCTACTTCTGGGTGCTGGTGTCGATCGTGCTCGGCGTGGTCGTCGGGTACGCCTTCCCCGCGCAGGCTTCGGGTATGAAGTGGCTGGCCGACTTCTTCATCGCGCTGGTCAAGGTGGTCATCGCCCCGACGATCTTCTGCACGATCGTGGTCGGCATCGCGGGCCTGGGCAACCTGGCCAAGGCGGGCGGCCTGGCGCTGCGGACGATCCTCTACTTCACCGCGATGACGACGGCGGCCCTCGCCATCGGCCTCGTCGTCGTGAACCTGGTGCAGCCGGGCCACCACGGTCCGTCGATCCCGCTGAACGACGACGCGGCGGCCAAGACCCTCGCCGACGCCCAGAACGCCGAGACCGGCGTCACCGGCTTCATCCTCGGCCTGGTGCCGAAGTCGTTCCTCGGCGCGTTCACCGACGGCCAGCTGATCCAGGTGCTGGTCATCGCGGTGCTGGTCGCGGTGGCCGTGGCGGGCATGGGGAAGCGCGGCGAGAAGGTGGTGGCGGCGCTCGACACGGTCGCCAAGGTCATGTTCGGCGTCATCAAGATCGTCATGTACGCGGCGCCGATCGGCGCGTTCGGCGGCATCGCCTACACGATCGGCAAGTTCGGCGGCTCGATCCTGGGCAAGCTGGCCTGGCTGATGGGCTCGTTCTACGCGACGTGCCTGCTGTTCATCGTGGTCGTGCTGGGCAGCGTGTCGCTCTACGCCGGGTTCTCGATCTTCAAGTTCCTCCGGTACATCAAGGACGAGTTGCTCATCGTGCTCGGCACGTCGTCCTCCGAGACGGTGCTGCCCCGGATGCTGGTGAAGCTGGAGGCGGCCGGCGCGGACAAGTCGGTGGTCGGCCTGACCATCCCGACCGGCTACTCGTTCAACCTGGACGGCACCTGCATCTACCTGACCATGGGCGCGATCTTCATCGCCCAGGCGACGGGCGTCGAAGTGGGTCTGGGCACCCAGATCGGCCTGCTGCTGTTCATGCTGCTGGCCAGCAAGGGCGCGGCGGGTGTGACCGGCGCCGGCCTGGTCACGCTGGCGGCCTCGCTGTCCGCGTTCGAGGCGAACAGCGCCATCCCGGCGGTCGGCATCGCGCTGATCGTGGGCATCGACCGGTTCATGTCCGAGGCGCGGGCGATCACCAACGTCATCGGCAACGGCGTGGGCGCGCTCGTGGTGGCCCGTTGGCAGGGTCAGCTGGACAAGGACCGGTTGCGCGAGGTCCTGGACAACCCGTCGCAGGTCGACGTGGACGCGCTGATGGACCGTCAGCACGGTGACGACGACGATGACGCCGCCGACCGTGAACCGGTGGGAGCGGCCAGCCGCTAGGACCACCCGACAGCCATCCGGCCGTGAGCCCCCGGCGTCATCGCCCCTCTCCCCCCAGTCAGGCGACGGCACGGGGGCTCACCTGCGCGTTCACGAGTCCCGGAAGTGGATCGGGGCGTGTAGGCAAGCTCTCACCGACGCGCGCGGCGGCTGTCAAGGAGTTATGCTTACCAACGCGTAACAAGCCGGCTCCGGTATCGCACCAGCGGGCCGAATCGTTACGCATCGACGACCGAGATCACCCGAAGGATGGTGTGGTTCGGTTTCGCGACTGTTAAAGTCGCGTCAACACGCGGGCCATCGTCGTCCCGTGCCCAGCACCCGGATTCCAGGACCTGGACACGAGGACTCGTTCTTTCAAGGACGACGAAGGAGGTCTGCGCAGTGATCTTCTCCGCCATCCCGTCCCCGCAGGGGCTCTACGACCCCGCCGCGGAACGTGACGCTTGCGGTGTGGCGATGGTCGCCGACATCAAAGGCCGGCGCTCGCACGACATCGTCGTCGACGCGCTCACCGCGCTGGCCAACCTGGAGCACCGCGGCGCGGCCGGCGCCGAGCCGACCAGCGGCGACGGCGCCGGGATCCTGCTGCAGCTGCCGGACGCGTTCCTGCGGGACGTGCTCGACTTCGAGCTGCCCGAGCCGGGCGCGTACGCGGCGGGCATCGCGTTCCTGCCCGCCGACCCCGAGGACCGCGCGAAGGCGGTCGAGCTGGCCGAGCGGGTCGCCACCGAGGAGGGCCTCGAGGTCCTGGGCTGGCGCGACGTGCCGACCGCTCCCGACCACGCGGACGTCGGCCCCACCGCGCGTTCGGTGATGCCGCACTTCGCGATGCTGCTCGTCAAGAGCGAGACCGGCCGGCAGGGCATCGAGCTGGACCGCCTCACGTTCGCCCTGCGCAAGCGGGTGGAGCACGAGAGCGCGGCGGCGGACGTCGGCACGTACTTCCCGTCGCTGTCGTCCCGGACGATCGTCTACAAGGGCATGCTGACCACCGGCCAGCTGCCCGCGTTCTTCCCCGACCTGCGCGACGAGCGGCTGGCCAGCGCGATCGCCCTGGTCCACTCCCGCTTCTCCACGAACACGTTCCCGTCGTGGCCGCTGGCGCACCCGTTCCGGTACGTCGCGCACAACGGCGAGATCAACACGGTCCGCGGCAACCGGAACCGGATGCGGGCCCGTGAGGCGCTGCTCGCGTCCGACCTCATCCCGGGCGACCTGACCAGGCTGTTCCCGATCTGCGACCCGGAGGGGTCGGACTCGGCGAGCTTCGACGAGGTGCTGGAGCTGCTGCACCTGGGCGGTCGGAGCCTGCCGCACGCGGTGCTGATGATGATTCCCGAGGCGTGGGAGAACCACACCTCGATGGACCCGAAGCGCCGCGCGTTCTACGAGTTCCACGCCAGCCTGATGGAGCCGTGGGACGGACCGGCGTGCGTGACGTTCACCGACGGTTCGCTGGTCGGCGCGGTGCTGGACCGCAACGGTCTGCGCCCGGCCCGCTGGTGGCAGACCGCCGACGGCCGCGTGGTGCTGGCCTCCGAGACCGGTGTGCTGGACGTGCCGCCGGACCAGGTGGTGGCCAAGGGCCGCCTCCAGCCGGGGAAGATGTTCCTGGTCGACACGGTCGAGGGTCGCCTGGTCGAGGACGACGAGGTCAAGGCGAAGCTGGCCGACGAGCTGCCGTACGACGAGTGGCTGCACGCGGGTCTGCTGGAGCTGGCGGACCTGGCCGACCGCGAGCACGTGCTGCAGAGCCACGAGGCCGTGGTGCGGCGCCAGCTGACGTTCGGCTACACCGAGGAAGAGCTGCGCATCCTGCTCGCCCCGATGTCCACCACGGGCGCGGAGCCGTTGGGCTCGATGGGCACGGACACCCCGGTGGCGGCGCTGTCGCAGCGCTCCCGGCTGCTCTACGACTACTTCGTGCAGAACTTCGCCCAGGTCACGAACCCGCCGCTGGACGCGATTCGCGAGGAGATCGTCACCAGCGTGTCGCGGGTGATGGGCCCGGAGCAGAACCTGCTGGAGTCGGGCCCGGTCAGCTGCCGGCACATCAAGCTGACCTACCCGGTGATCGACAACGACGAGCTGGCCAAGCTCATCCACATCAACGACGACGGCGACCTGCCGGGCTTCGCCTGCACCGTCCTGTCCGGACTGTACGAGGTGGACGGCGGCGGGGCCGCGCTGGCGGCGGCGATCGAGCGGGTGCGCCGCGAGGCGTCCGAGGCGATCGCGAACGGCGCCCGCACGCTGGTGCTGTCGGACCGCGACTCGGACCACCGGATGGCGCCGATCCCGTCGCTGCTGCTGGTGTCCGCGGTGCACCACCACCTGGTGCGCACCAAGGAGCGGCTGCGCGTGGCGCTGGTCGTGGAGACCGGTGACGCCCGCGAGGTGCACCACGTGGCCGCGCTGCTGAGCTACGGCGCCGCCGCGGTGAACCCGTACCTGGCGTTCGAGACGATCGAAGACATGATCAGCACCGGCGCGGTGACCGGAATCGACCCGCGCAAGGCGGTCCGGAACTACGTGACGGCCCTGGTCAAGGGCACGTTGAAGATCATGTCGAAGATGGGCATCTCGACCGTCGGCGCGTACACGGCGGCACAGGTGTTCGAGGCCGTCGGCCTGTCGAAGGACCTGCTGGACGAGTACTTCACCGGCACGGTGTCGAAGCTCGGCGGCGCGGGCCTGGACGTGCTGGCGGAGGAGGTGGCGCTGCGCCACCGCCGTGCCCACCCGGACAACCCGACCGACCGCGTGCACCGCAAGCTCGAGGTGGGCGGCGAGTACGCCTACCGCCGCGAGGGCGAGCTGCACCTGTTCTCGCCGGAGACGGTGTTCCTGCTCCAGCACGCCACGAAGACCGGCAAGCAGGACGTCTACCGGCGCTACACCGAAGAGGTGGAGCGGCTGGCCCGGATGGGCGGCACGCTGCGCGGCCTGTTCTCGTTCAAGGACGAGGGCCGCACGCCCGTCCCGATCGACGAGGTCGAGCCCGTCTCCTCCATCGTCAAGCGCTTCAACACCGGCGCCATGTCGTACGGGTCGATCTCGGCGGAGGCGCACGAGACGCTGGCCATCGCGATGAACCGGCTCGGCGGCCGGTCCAACAGCGGTGAGGGCGGCGAGGACCCGGAGCGCCTGTACGACCCGGAGCGGCGCAGCGCGGTCAAGCAGGTCGCGTCCGGCCGGTTCGGCGTCACCAGCGAGTACCTGGTCAACGCCAGCGACATCCAGATCAAGATGGCGCAGGGCGCGAAGCCGGGCGAGGGCGGGCAGCTGCCCGGCTACAAGGTGTACCCGTGGATCGCGCGGACCCGGCACTCGACGCCGGGCGTGGGCCTGATCTCCCCGCCGCCGCACCACGACATCTACTCGATCGAGGACCTCGCGCAGCTGATCCACGACCTGAAGAACGCCAACGAGCAGGCCCGCGTGCACGTGAAGCTGGTCAGCGAGGTCGGCGTCGGCACGGTCGCGGCGGGTGTGGCGAAGGCGCACGCGGACGTGGTGCTGATCTCGGGTCACGACGGCGGCACCGGCGCGTCACCGCTGAACTCGCTCAAGCACGCGGGCACGCCGTGGGAGATCGGCCTCGCCGAGACCCAGCAGACGTTGCTGCTCAACGGTTTGCGCGACCGGATCACCGTGCAGGTGGACGGCGCCATGCGCACCGGCCGGGACGTGGTGGTGGCCGCGCTGCTGGGCGCGGAGGAGTTCGGTTTCGCGACCGCGCCGCTGATCGTCGAGGGCTGCGTCATGATGCGGGTCTGCCACCTGGACACCTGTCCGGTCGGCATCGCCACGCAGAACCCGGAGCTGCGCAAGCGCTTCACCGGTCAGGCCGACCACGTGGTGAACTTCTTCCACTTCGTCGCCCAGGAAGTGCGGGAACTGCTGGCGTCACTGGGTTTCCGCACGATCGACGAGGCCGTCGGCCACGCCGAGCTGCTGCAGACCGACGAGGCGATCGAGCACTGGAAGGCGGCAGGGCTGGACCTGTCGCCGGTGTTCGAGGTGCCCGTGACGCCGTACCACACGGCCAAGCGCAAGGTCCGCGAACAGGACCACGGCCTGGCGCAGGCGTTGGACCGCACGCTGCTCCAGCTCGCCGACGCGGCGCTCAACGACGCCCGCCCGGTGCGGCTGGAACTGCCGCTGCGCAACGTCAACCGCACCGTCGGCACGCTCCTCGGCGCCGAGGTGACGCGGCGGTTCGGCGGTGACGGCCTGCCCGACGACACGATCCACGTGACGTTCACCGGCTCGGCCGGGCAGTCGCTCGGGGCGTTCATCCCGCGCGGCATCACGCTGGAGATGATCGGCGACGCCAACGACTACGTCGGCAAGGGCCTGTCCGGCGGCCGGATCATCGTCCGCCCGCACCCGGACGCGCCGTTCGCCGCCGAGCAGCAGGTCATCGCGGGCAACGTGATCGGCTACGGCGCCACGTCCGGCGAGATCTTCCTGCGCGGACGCGTCGGTGAACGGTTCTGCGTGCGGAACTCGGGCGCGCTGGCCGTCGCCGAGGGCGTGGGCGACCACGCGTTCGAGTACATGACCGGCGGCCGGGCCGTGGTGCTCGGACCGACCGGCCGCAACGTCGCCGCCGGCATGTCCGGCGGTATCGCGTACGTGCTGGAACTCGACCCGGCGGCGGTCAACCCCGCCATGGTCGAACTCCAGCGGCCCGGCGCCGAAGACCTGCGCTGGCTGCGCGAAGTGGTGGAACGCCACCACCAGCTCACCGGTTCGGCGGTGGCCGCGTCGCTGCTCGGCGACTGGCCCCGGCGTTCCGCGTCGTTCACCAAGGTCATGCCCGGTGACTACCAGCGCGTGCTCGAAGCGATGAGGCTCGCCCGCGCGGAAGGCAGGGACGTCGACCAGGCGATCATGGAGGCCTCCCGTGGCTGACCCGTACGGTTTCCTCAAGCACTCCCGTGCCGAGCCGAAGAAGCGGCCCGCCGGCGAACGGCTGTCCGACTGGAACGAGGTGTACCTCGACGTCCCGCCGGAGAAGCGTGACGCCGACGTGCGCGTCCAGGCGACCCGGTGCATGGACTGCGGCATCCCGTTCTGCCACTCGGGGTCGGCCGGGTGCCCGCTGGGCAACCTGATCCCGGAGTGGAACGACCTGGTGCGCCGGGGCGACTGGGAGTCGGCGTCGGACCGGCTGCACGCGACGAACAACTTCCCCGAGTTCACGGGCCGGTTGTGCCCCGCGCCGTGCGAGGCGGCGTGCGTGCTGGCGATCAGCCACGACGCGGGCGGCGCGGTCGCGATCAAGCGGGTCGAGCAGACCATCGCGGACGTGTCGTGGGAGCAGGGTTACGTGCCTCCCGTGCAGTCGCACGTGGCGTCGGGTCGGCGGGTGGCGGTCGTCGGTTCCGGCCCGGCCGGGCTCGCGGCGGCACAGCAGCTGACGCGCGCCGGGCACGAGGTCACCGTGTTCGAGCGGGACGACCGGCTCGGCGGGCTGCTGCGGTACGGCATCCCCGAGTTCAAGATGGAGAAGAAGGTCCTCGACCGGCGGCTCGCGCAGCTCCGCAAGGAGGGCACGAAGTTCGTCACCGGCTGCGAGGTCGGGGTGGACCTGACCGTCGAGGACCTGCGTTCGCAGTTCGACGCGGTGGTGCTCGCGGTGGGCGCCCTGCGCGGCCGTGACGACACGACCACGCCGGGGCGTTCGTTGCAGGGCATCCACCTGGCCATGGAGCACCTGGTGCCCGCGAACCGGGCGTGCGAGGGCGACGGCCCGCCCGCGATCGACGCGGCCGGCAAGCACGTCGTGATCATCGGCGGCGGCGACACGGGCGCCGACTGCTACGGCACCGCGTCCCGGCAGGGTGCGGCGTCGGTGCTGCAGCTCGACCAGTACCCGATGCCGCCCTCCACGCGGGACGACGCGCGGTCGCCGTGGCCGGTGTGGCCGTGGATCCTGCGCACCTACCCCGCGCACGAGGAGGCGGGGGAGCGGAAGTTCGCGGTCGCGGTGGAGAAGTTCGTCGGCGACGAGTCGGGGCACGTGCGGCACATCCAGCTGCGCAAGGTGCGGGTGGAGAAGGACGCCTCCGGTCGCCGTCAGGTGGTGCCGACGTCCGAGGAGGTCGAGGTGCTGCCGGCGGACCTGGTGCTGCTGGCCATCGGCTTCGAGGGCGTCGAGCACATGCCGCTGTTGGACGGGCTCGGCATCCAGCTCACGTCGCGCGGCACGATCTCGTGCGGCTCGGACTGGCAGACCCAGTCGTCCGGCGTGTTCGTCTGCGGTGACGCGCACCGTGGCGCTTCGCTGGTCGTGTGGGCGATCGCCGAGGGCCGTTCGGTGGCCAACGCGGTGGACCGCTTCCTGACCGGCTCGTCCGACCTGCCGTCCCCGGTGATCCCCAACATGCTCCCGCTCGCCGTGGTGTGAGATCGGTTCATCGACCGACTGTGATGCCTGGCCGCTCCGACAACGACGTCGGGGCGGCCTTCACCTTTCGCGGCGGACCTGTTCCAGGGCTTCGGTGACCTCGGCGGCCGGCTTTTCCGGCCCTTGTTCGCTATCGAGACGCTGATCCGGCTTCAGGTGCCCTTCACCCACGTGACGCAGGAGGCGACCCGACGTCCAGTCGGGGCAGGTGGGGACCGGTGTCATCGGGGCCGCACCGTCCACTGGGGACACCAGCAGCTCGGTCCGGGTGACGATTTCGGTCCGGTAGCGGTCGAAACCCAAGCCTGCTATGCCGCCACGCCACCCCGCACACGCCAATGCGGCTAAACGCTGGTCACCGCACGGACCGAACGGATGTGGCCGACCAGGAACTCGCGGTGTTCGCCGCGCGGGGCGCAGTTGGCTTTCAGGTTGCCCGCGGCGTGGTCGACGGGGGTGATCACGTGCTTCACGGTGCTCCTCGGGCCGTTCGCCACGGCGATCTCCACCGACGTCCGCGTCACCAACGCCTCCGCCAGCAGCGCCACCTCCGAATCGCGCAGCACCAGCGACTGGTCCCGCAGCAGCCGCACCGTCCCCATCCGCCGCGACTCCACCGGTGACAGCACGACCTTCGGCCTCGGCCGCTCCCGCTCCACCAGCGCCAACGCCAGCTTCGTCAACTCCTCCCCGGTCAACGGCCGCCGCCACCCGCCCGTCGTCCCGCGCACGACCGCGGGCGGCTCGACCCGGCGCCGGGGCACCCGCTCCACCACCGGCATCCCCTCCGCGGTCGACGTCGTCGGCGCGTAACCGGCCGCCCGCAGCAGCGCCAACGTCTCCGGCGCGGGCTTCGCGGACGCCAGGACCGTCGGCCCCAACGGCTGCAACGACAGCTGCGCCAACGACCGGTGCCCGGCGATCTCGCGCAACAGCACCGGGTCCTCCGCCCGCACGCAGCACGCCACCGGCGTCACGGTGATCCGCCCGTGCTGCCGCGCCACCTCCCGCACCAGCCGCTCCAACGTCGCGGGCACGCCGTGCGAAGCCACCGACGCCAACCGCGCCAGCAACGCGTCCGGCTCGTGCCCCGCGTCCAACGCCCGCCGCACGCTCGCCCCGCTGAACCGCCACCCGCCCGCCGAACCGTCGGCCGCGAGGTCGAGCACCGCGCTCAGCTCCCGGCACGGCAACCCGGCCACCACGGCGGTCAGATCAGGCCGCAGGTGGGCCGTGGTCGCGGCCGGCGGCACGAACCGGTCGGCAACCGAGCCCGCCTCACCAGCCAACACCGCCCGACCCAACGCGGTGGCCGCGCCCGATGCCACCAGACCCACCGACTCGGCCTCCACCAACGCCGCCTCGGTCGCCGCCCGGCCGTGCACGGCGGGCCGCGTCCACACCAGATCCGCCACCACCTCGTCCCGGTGCTCGTACGCCTCGTCCTCACCCAGTCGCGCGTACTGCTCCAGCACGCCCCGCCTGGTCCGGTCGCCCGCGTCCGCCGAGGCCTCGGCCGCCGACCGCTGCCTGCCCGGCGTCCACGTCATCCGCGGCCACGCGTCGGCCAACGCGGCCAGCCGGTCCGCCGGCGGCTCGGCACGCCACCCGTCCGACCGGCTGGTCGGCACCAGCCTGCCGTCGTCCACCGCGAGCAACCGCGCCTCCACGGCCAGCTCCACCCACAGCCGCGCCAACGCCTCGTCCGCGCACAGCACACCCGCGACCCGCCGCAGCTCCCGCAACCCCACCCCGGTACGGCACGCCACCAGCTCCACGTCGCACAGCTCGACCAGCCGCGTCACACCATCCACAGTGGACGTCGCGGCCGCGGTCGCGGCCCGGTCGGCGGAACCCCGGTTCCGAACGCCGACGCGGGGCGCACGCGGCGCGGGCGTGATGCGGCGCGGCGGCTCGTCCTCCAACAGCCGCAGACCGGGCGAGCTGATCAACCGGTCACCCGCCGGCCACAGCAGCGCCCGCGCGCGCAACTGACCCAACGTCCGCTTCAGCTCCGCCCGCGACGCCTTCCCGTTGCACCGCAACCGTTCCGCCAACGCGTCGACTCCGGCCGCGTCACCCAGCCGCACCGCGGTGTCCAGCACGTCCCGGCAGGCCTGGTCCAGACCGTCAACGGCCGCCCGCACCGACGCCGTCGTGGTCAACTCGTCCGCCAGCGCCGGTAAGGAGTGGGGACGGCGGTCGGCGGCGTCCTTGCGCAGCGCCAGGATGCCCCGGATCTCCTGTGCGTCGAGCCCCCGCAACCAGCCGGCCAGCGCCGATTTCCTACCCACCCGGCCGATTATGCACAGAACGCGACAACTCGGTCATGCACAGCGATAGAGCGTCCGAATGAGCCGACGAATGGACGAACGTAAGCTGTGCGCCGTGGAATTCAGCGGCTTCGGCGAACACGCCATCGACTTCTACGACGGGCTGGAGGTCGACAACTCCAAGGCGTACTGGGAGGACAACAAGCACGTCTACCAGCGCGACGTGCGCGCCCCCATGGAGGCGCTGCTGGCCGCGCTGGAACCCGAGTTCGGCAAGGGAAAGGTGTTCCGACCCTATCGCGACGTGCGGTTCAGCAAGGACAAAACCCCTTACAAGAACCACTGCGGCGGCGTGGTCGAGCTGGGCCGCGGCGGCGGCGCGCACTACGTCCAGATCGGCACCGAGGGCGTGTTCGTGGCAGGCGGGACGTTCGCCATGGCGTCCGACCAGCTCGCCCGCTACCGCGAGTCGGTCGCCGACGACGTGCGCGGCCGGGCCCTGGAGAAGCTGCTCGCGAAGCTCGCCAAGACCGGCTGGGAGCTGCACGGCGACAAGCTCAAGCGGGCGCCGCGCGGCCTCGACCCGGACCACCCGCGGATCGAGCTGCTCAAGCACAAGCGCCTCTACGTGGCGAAGGTGTGGCCGCCGGACGACGTGCTGCACGAGCCGGAGTGCCTGGACCGGGTCCGCGACGCGTGGCGCGAGGTGACGCCGTTCGTCGACTGGTGCGCCGACCACGTCGGGCTCACCGAGGTCGGCTTCCGCTGACCGCTGACCGCTGACCGCTGACCGCTGACCGCTGACCGCTGACCGCTGACCGCTGACCGCTGACCGCTGACCGCTGACCGCTGACCGCTGACCGCTGACCGCTGACCGCTGACCTGACGGCTGACCGCCGACTGTTGACGCCGACGGCTTCGCAGGCGTCGCCCGCCAGGGGACCCCTGATTTTATTCTCCCAGAGGGGTCCGACAATTTCGGCGGCGCGAGCGTGCCACCTAGCGTGTGACCTAGCGTGTGACCTAGCGTGTGACCGAGCGTGTGACCGAGCGTGTGACCGAGCGTGTGACGAGGTAGCCGAGACCGATCCCGGCCACGTCGACCAGGCCGTCCAGCACGTCGCCGCCGCGCCTCAGCGGGGTGATGAGCCACTGCAACACTTCCGAGACCGCGGCGTAACAGATCAGACCGGCGAGCAGCGGTGTGAGCGGCAGCCGCGCGTACCGCCCGGTGGCCATGAGCAGCGCGAACAGCAGGAAGTGCACCACCTTGTCGGTGCCCGGTGGCGCGGTGGGCACACCTGACTGCGGGGTGAACAGCACGATGACGCTGAGCAACGCCGCGACCACGAACGGAAGGATTCTGACGCCCACAGGGCAGATTCTGCCTGTTTCGGGGACGTTACCCCCCGGTACATCCTGATCGGTCCAGTGACAGCGACTACGCTACTGAAACGTGAGTCGACGCGCGAAGATCGTCTGTACGCTAGGTCCTGCCACCGCGACCGAGGACAAGGTCAACGAGCTGGTAGCGGCCGGCATGGACGTGGCCCGGATGAACTTCAGCCACGGCAGCCATGCCGACCACAAGCAGGTCTACGACCTCGTCCGATCGGCCGCCGACGCCTCCGGGCGCGCGGTCGGCATCCTGGCCGACCTCCAGGGCCCCAAGATCCGGCTCGGCCGGTTCGCCCACGGCCCCGTCGAGTGGCGCACCGGTGACATCGTCCGGGTGACCGTCGAGGACGTCGAGGGCACCCACGACCGGGTCTCCACCACCTACAAGCAGCTGGCGCAGGACGCCAAGGTCGGCGACCGGCTGCTGGTGGACGACGGCAAGGTCGGCCTGACCGTCACCGAGGTCGACGGGCCGGACGTGGTCTGCGAGGTCACCGAGGGCGGCCCCGTCAGCAACAACAAGGGCCTCTCGCTGCCCGGCATGGACGTGTCCGTGCCCGCGCTGTCCGAGAAGGACATCGAGGACCTGGAGTTCGCCCTCAACCTGGGCGTGGACTTCATCGCCCTGTCGTTCGTGCGCTCGCCCGCGGACATCGACCTGGTCCACCAGGTGATGGACCGCGTGGGCCACGGCCGCAAGCCGGTGATCGCCAAGGTCGAGAAGCCGGAGGCGGTGGACAACCTCGAAGCGATCGTGCTCGCCTTCGACGGCGTCATGGTCGCCCGCGGTGACCTGGGCGTGGAGCTGCCGCTGGAGCACGTGCCGCTGGTGCAGAAGCGGGCGATCCAGATCGCCCGGGAGAACGCCAAGCCGGTCATCGTGGCCACCCAGATGCTCGACTCGATGATCACCAACTCCCGGCCGACCCGCGCCGAGACGTCGGACGTCGCCAACGCGGTGCTCGACGGCGCGGACGCGCTGATGCTGTCCGGTGAGACGTCGGTCGGCCGGTACGCCATCGAGTCGGTCAAGACCATGGGCCGCATCATCGAGGCCGTGGAGACCGAGTCCACCGTGGTCCCGCCGCTGACGCACGTCCCGCGCACCAAGCGCGGCGTGATCTCGTACGCGGCGCGTGACATCGGCGAGCGGCTGAACGCGAAGGCGCTGGTCGCGTTCACCCAGTCCGGTGACACGGTGCGGCGGCTCGCCCGCCTGCACACGCCGCTGCCGCTGCTGGCGTTCACGCCGGAGCAGAGCGTGCGCAGTCAGCTTTCTCTCACCTGGGGCACCGAGACGTTCCTCGTGCCTAAGGTGGACTCGACGGACGAGATGGTCCGCCAGGTGGACCTGTCGATGATCGACATCGGCCGGTACCAGCCGGGCGACCTCGTCGTGGTCGTGGCAGGCTCGCCGCCTGGCACCATCGGCTCGACGAACCTCATCCGGGTGCACCGCCTGGGGGAGGACGACCACGCTTAGGAGATGACGTGACCGAGGCTGCCCGCGCCGCGGCATCCGCCGAGTTCTCGGGAGTTCCAGACGTTCCACTGGACGCCGACGGCGTACCGCACGGGCAGCCCGTTCTCGATCGTCTCGTCGCTCTGCTCGACCTGGAGCGCATCGAGGAGAACATCTTCCGCGGGGTGTCGCCCGCCGAATCGCCCGTGCGGGTGTTCGGCGGGCAGGTCGCCGGTCAGGCCCTCGTCGCGGCCGGCCGCACCGTCCCGCCGGAACGCCGGGTGCACTCGCTGCACTCGTACTTCATCCGCGGCGGTGATCCGACGGTCCCGATCGTGTACGAGGTGGACCGCATCCGGGACGGTCGGTCGTTCACCACCCGGCGCGTGGTCGCCATCCAGCACGGCAAGGCGATCTTCGCTTTGTCGGCGTCGTTCCAGGTGGACGAGCCGGGGATGGACCACCAGGAGCCGATGCCCGCCGTGCCGTCGCCGACCTCGCTGCCCACGTACGCCGAATCGGCGGCCGGGTACCGGGAGAAGGTCGGCATGGCCCGCCTGCCGCGCCCGATCGACATCCGGTACGTGACCGAGCCGCCGTGGCGGGCCCGCGACGACGGGCCGGGCGAGGCGCGCAGCCAGGTGTGGATGCGGGCCGACGGCAAGCTGCCGGACGACGACATGCTGCACGTCTGCGTGCTGGCGTACGCGTCCGACTTGACCCTGCTCGACTCGATCCTGGTCCGCCACGGCGTGTACTGGGGCACCGACAAGGTCCTGGGCGCGAGCCTCGACCACGCCATGTGGTTCCACCGCCGCTTCCGCGCCGACGAGTGGTTCCTGTACGACTGCGCCTCCCCGTCGGCGTCGGGAGCGCGCGGCCTCGCCACCGGCCGTTTCTACAGCCACGACGGCCAGTTGGTGGCTACCGTGGTGCAAGAGGGCCTGCTTCGGGTGATGTGATGAACCTCCCTCGACGCGCGCTGCTCAGCCGCTAAGCGCTCAGCGCGTCCCACAATGCCCGGACGTGGTGTTCCCTGGTCGATTCCGCGCCGATGGCGACGCGGACGGCGAACCGGCCGTTGACGGTGGTGTGGGTGATGAACGCGTCGCCGGACGCGTTGACGCGGTCCATTGCGGCTTTCGTGGTCTCGTCGCCGTTCTTGTGGGCGATGGTGAGCAGCGAAAGGGAGCGCGGGGTGACGAGTTCCCAGTTCTCGTCCGCGGCGATCCACGATTCCAGCAGCGCCGCCAGCTCCACGTGGCCGCGCACGTGGTCCCGCACGCCCTCCAGGCCGTACCAGCGCAGCACCGACCACAGCTTCAACGCCCGGAACCGGCGGCCCAGCGGGATCTGCCAGTCGCGGTAGTCGACCACCGCCCCCGATTCCGTCGCGGGGTTGCGGAGGTATTCCGGCAGGATCGCGAGGGCGTCCACCAGCACGTCCGGGTGCGCGGTCCAGAACAGTGACAGGTCGAACGCCGTCAGCATCCACTTGTGCGCGTTCACGGTGAACGAGTCGGCGCGGTCGACGCCGTCGAACAGGTCCCGGAATTCCGGGCACAGGGCCGCCGGCCCGGCCCACGCGGCGTCCACGTGCAGCCAGATCCCGTGTTCCCCGCACAACGCGGCGATCTCGCGCACCGGGTCCACCGCGCCCGTGCCCGTGGTGCCGATCGTGGCGCACACCAGGACCGGCTTGCGGCAGCCCTCCACATCGGACCTGATCCGCTCCGCCAGGTCGTCCACGCGCATGGCCAGGACGTCGTCGACGGCGATCGACCGCACGGCCTGCTCGCCGAGCCCGGCTATGCGGGCGGCGCGTTCGATCGACGAATGCGTCTGCGACGACACGTACACCGTCTCCGAACCGTCCACACCGGACTGCCGCCACTTGCCGCCGGACTTTCGGTGCAGGGCGGCGAGGAGCGCGACCAGCGCCGCCGACGACGCGGTGTCCTGGATGACACCGCCGCCGAGGAACCGCTCCGGCAGGCCCATCGCCCCGACGAGTTCGTCCATCAGGTGCTGCTCCACCTCGGTGGCGGCGGGCGAGGTGGACCACAACATGCCCTGCACGCCCAGGCCCGACGACAGCAGGTCGCCCAGCACCGACGGCAGGGACGCGTTGGACGGGAAGTACCCGTAGAAACCGGGGTGCTGCCAGTGCGTGGTGCCGGGCAGCACGATCCGGTCCAGGTCCGCGAGCAGGCCGTCGAAGCCCTCGCCCCGCTCCGGCAACGCGGCCAGTCGGTCCCGCACCCAGCCGGGTTCTACCTGCGACTTCACCGGGAAGTCCGCGACGCGTTCGCGGTAGTCGGCGATCCAGTCGATCACCTCGTGGCCGATCCGGCGGAACTCGTCAGGGGTCATGCGCAGCAATCTAGACGCGCCACCAGCGGTTCCGAACGTAGGACTCTCGCGTCGCGAACGTAGGACACACGCGAGAGTCCTACGTTCGCGTGCCGAGAGTCGAACGTTCAGGTACCCCGAATTCAACGCTCGGGTACCGGTGACGGCGGCGAATGTGATCACGGCTACGCCCGCGCTGATGAAAGCCCGACGGTGGGGTGAGGGCACCGCGGACTCCTTTCACGACGTTGTGGACAGGAGGCATCGGCGGCGTGTAACAAAGTGGAACAACTCTGAAAATTGTCCGCACTGAAAAGGAAACAAGGGCGCCCAAACCGTGTCAAGGCTGCGCCTTCAGACCGGTAAATGCCGTGAAAAGTGCTGGAACAGCGGTGCGTCAGAGCTGCGGCACAGGCCCGGTGGACGCCCTGACCACCAGTTCCGTGGCCAGCTCCACGTGCAGCGCCTCCAGCTCGTGCCGGTCCAGCAGCCGCATCAGCAGGGTCACGGCCATCCGGCCCATCTCCTGCAACGGCTGCCGCACGGTGGTCAGTTCCGGCCGCGTCGCCCGGCTGAGGTCGAGATCGTCGAAACCCGCCACCGACAGGTCACGCGGCACGTCGAGGCCCCGTTCCCGGGCCGCGCGCAACGCGCCGACCGCCATCTTGTCGTTGAACGCGACCAGCGCGGTGGGCCGGTCCGCCAGGTCGAGCAGGCGGCGGGCGACGAGGTAGCCGTTCTCCGTGGTCGGCTCGTCCACGTGCCGCAGCAGCTCCGCCGACGGCAGCACGCCGACGTCCGACAACGCCGCCGCGTACCCGGCGAGCCGCCCGTCGCTGGCCAGCCAGTCGCTCGGCCCGCCGATGATCCCGATCCGCCGGTGCCCCGACTCCACCAGGTGGGACATCAGCCGGCGCGCGCCGGCGAAGTGCGCCGCGGACACCGACGCCACGTCACGCGGCAGCTCGGTGCGCGGGTCGACCACCACGAACGGGAACCCGCGGTCCCGCAGCCGGACCAGTTCCTCGGTCGGCTCCGGCGGCAGGATCAGGATCGCGCCGCCCACGTCCGACCGGCCCGCCAGGCCCGGCAGCACGGACGCGTGCCGGGCCGACGTGCCCGCGCTCAGCACGACCTGCCGGTGGTGCAGGGCCAACGTCTCGGCGACGCTGGAGACGATCAGCCCGAAGTAGTCGGTGAGCAGGTACGGGCAGCGCACGCAGATCGGGCCGATCGGCTTCGCGCCACGTGGTCTCGGCGCCTCCGCGCCCAACCCGGCGACGGCCTTGAGCACCAGTTCACGGGTGTGCTCGGAGACGTTCGCCTGGCCGTTGAGCACCCGTGAGACGGTGGCGATGGACAGGCCGGTCGCCCGCGCCAAATCCCGCACCGTCACCCTGGCCATCCGCGTGCCCCCCGTTCCAGCAGCGTTTCACAATGTTACAGGGCGTCGGACCGGCTTGACGCTCCGTGCATTCAGGGGTTTCGCACAGGTGCGCGCGGGCGCGGAATTAGGCAGGCTGTGCAGATGACCACCTCCGAGGCACCCGCGCGGATCGCCGTCACCGGGCTCGCCGTCATGGGCAGCAACCTGGCGCGCAACCTCGCCCGACACGGCTACCGCGTCGCCGTGCACAACCGCAGCCACGCCCGCACCAAGGCGCTGATCTCCGAACACGGCCACGAAGGCGACTTCGTGCCCGCCGAGACGCTGGAAGAGCTCGTCGCGAGCCTCCAGACACCGCGCCAGATCATCATCATGGTCAAGGCGGGCGGACCGACCGACGCCGTCATCGACGAGCTGGTGCCCCTGCTGGAGCCCGGCGACATGGTGATCGACGGCGGCAACGCGCACTACGCCGACACCCGCCGCCGCGAGGCCGCGTTGAAGGAAGCCGGGCTGCTCTTCGTCGGCGCGGGCATCTCCGGCGGCGAGGAAGGCGCGCTGAACGGCCCGTCGATCATGCCGGGCGGGCCGAAGGAGTCCTACGTGCACCTCGGCCCGGTGCTCGAGGACATCGCGGCCAAGGTCGACGGCGTGCCGTGTTGCGTGCACGTCGGGCCGGACGGCGCCGGGCACTTCGTGAAGATGGTGCACAACGGCATCGAGTACGCCGACATGCAGCTCATCGCCGAGGCCTACGACCTGCTGCACCGGGTGGGCGGCATGTCGCCCGCCGAGATCGCCGAGGTGTTCCGCGGCTGGAACACCGGCGACCTGGAGTCGTACCTGGTGGAGATCACCGCCGAGGTGCTCGGCCACGTGGACGCGGAGACCGGCGCCGCGCTGGTCGACGTGATCGCGGACGAGGCCGAGCAGAAGGGCACCGGCCGCTGGACCGTGCAGGAGGCGCTGGAGCTGGGCGTGCCGGTGACGGGCATCGCGGAGGCGGTGTTCGCGCGGTCCCTGTCCGGGCGGGCGGGGCAGCGGTCGGCGGTGCGGTCCGCGTTCGGTCCCGCCGAGGTGGCGGGCGGGCAGGACCCGTCGCTGGTCGAGGACGTGCGGCAGGCGCTGTACGCGTCCAAGGTCGTGGCGTACGCGCAGGGCTTCGACCAGATGCGGGCCGCCGGCGCCGAGTACGGCTGGGACCTGGAGCTGGGTGCGATGGCCACCATCTGGCGCGGCGGCTGCATCATCCGGGCCCGGTTCCTCGACCGCATCCGCGAGGCGTACGACAAGGAGCCGGAGCTGGCGTCCCTGCTCGTGGACGACTACTTCCGCGACGCCGTGCAGTCGGCCGAGGCGGCGTGGCGGCGGGTCGTGGTGAAGGCGGTGTCCGCGGGCGTGCCCGCGCCCGGTTTCGTGTCCGCGCTGGCGTACTACGACGGGCTGCGGTCCGAGCGCCTGCCCGCGTCCCTCATCCAGGGGCTGCGCGACTTCTTCGGCGCGCACACCTACCGCCGCACCGACCGCGAGGGCAGCTTCCACACCCTCTGGTCGGGTGACAGGTCTCAAGTGGACGCCTGAGGTCACTGCCCCGATCATGACCGGGTGCGTGATCGTTTCCACCGGAACCCCGTCACGGCCGGCTACCTGTCGGCCGTGGCGGGGCTCGCGCTGTTGATGCGGTTCGTCTTCGCCGACGGGATGTCGGCGCAGGTCCGGGAATCGCTGAGCACGAACGCCGACAACCTCGCCGACCACCCGGTCAACGCGTTGCTGGGCAGCGCGTTCGTCCTCGACCCCGTCGGCGACGGCCTGGTGACCACCGGTCTCGCCCTGGTCGTGGTGGCGGTCTGCCTGGGTGTGCTGGAACGCGAGGTCGGGCCGTGGCGCGCGGTGGCGGTGGCTCTGTTCGGCCACGTCGGCGCGACGCTCGTGACGGCTCTTGTCATCTCTTCGGGTGTTTACCCGTTCGACCTGACCGACGTGATCGACGTCGGCGCCGGCTACGTGGCGTTCACCGCGGCCGGCGCGATCACCGTGTTGGCGCCCGCGGTGCTGCGCGCGCCGTGGCTGGCGCTCCTCGTGGCCTACCCGTTGATGAGCGCCGAGTGGTTCGGCGCGGTGCCGGAGTTCGCCGCCGTGGGCCACGTCGCGGCCGTCCTCTTCGGACTGTGCGGCGGCGGGTTCGCGGTGAGCCGCGCCTACGCGGCGGTCGGCCGCTGACGCCCGCCCGGTAAGGCTCACCCGGCCGTTACCAGGGGTGACGACCCCCTTGGTGATCAACACGACCGGGTGGAATCCCTGTCAGATCGGCCACATCCTCGTCATCATGGTGTGGACGCGACCTGTGCGACGCGGGCTGTGCCGACACGTTCCCCTGTGCCGACACGGAGGTGCCACCGTGGCGACCCCTCACCACCGCGCCGGGGCCGAGTTCCGACTCGAAGCCTTCTGGCCGCGCTTCCTGCCGCCCTTAGCCCTGCCGTAGGCACCCCTCCCCCCGAACGACGACACCCCGCGCACCCGCGTGGGGCGATGACCCGTTGCTGCCCGAACCCGTTCGAACCGCTCGAACCCGCCCGAAAGGACCGACCATGAATCGGCCGCGCCCCAACAAGTCCCACGCCGGCGAGCACACCACCGCGGGCCCACCGGGCGGTCTCGCCGCCGTGCTCCGCCACGACCTGCCCGCCTCGGTCGTGGTGTTCCTGATCGCCGTGCCGCTGTCGCTCGGCATCGCCGTCGCGACCGGCGCGCCGCTGATGGCCGGGCTGATCTCCGCCGTCGTCGGCGGTGTCGTCGCGGGCGCGCTGAGCGGCGCGCCACTGCAGGTCAGCGGACCGGCGGCGGGTATGGTGGTGATCACCGCGGCGGTGATCACCGAGTACGGCTGGGCCGCCACGGCGGCCATCACCCTCGCCGCCGGCGCGGTGCAGATCGTGTTCGGCCTGAGCAAGCTCGGCCGGATCGCGCTGTCCCTGTCGCCCGCCGTGGTGCACGGGATGCTCGCCGGCATCGGCCTGAGCATCGCGGTCGGGCAGCTCGCCGTCGTGCTCGGCGGCACGGCGGCCACCTCCGTGTTCGACAACCTCGCCAAGCTGTTCACCACCGACGTGCGGTGGTCCGCGCTGCTGGTCGGCGTGCTCACGGTGCTGGCGCTGGTGCTCTGGCCACGGGTGCCGCGCGCCGCGTTCGTGCCCGCGCCGCTGGTCGCGGTGCTGGTGGCGACGGTGGCCACGTCCGGGTCCGACGTGGCCAGGGTCGACCTGCCCGACGACCCGCTCGGCCAGGTCGTGCTGCCGCAGATGCCGTCCGGCAGCTTCGGCGGCGTGGTGTTCGCGGTGCTGACCGTGGCCGTGGTGGCGAGCGTCGAGTCGCTGCTGTCCGCCGTCGCGGTGGACAAGCTGCACGACGGGCCGCGCGCGGACCTCGACCGGGAGCTGATCGCCCAGGGTGCCGCCAACGCGGTCGCGGGCGCGCTGGGCGGCCTGCCGGTGACCGGGGTGATCGTGCGCAGCTCGACCAACGTCGCGGCCGGCGCCCGCACCCGCGCGTCCACCGTGCTGCACGGCCTGTGGATCGCGGTGTTCGTGCTCGCGCTCGGGTCGGTGCTGGAGCTGATCCCGTTGGCCGCGTTGGCCGGTGTGCTGCTGGTGGTCGGCGCGCGGCTGGTGAGCGTGCGCCGGATGCGCGCGTTGTGGCGGCACGGCGAGTTCTCCGCGTACGCGGTCACCGCGATCGGCGTCGTGGCCCTCGGCCTGGTGGAAGGCGTGCTGCTGGGTGTCGCGGCGGCGGCGCTGCGGTCGCTGCACCGGTTGACCCGCAGCTCGGTGCGCATCGAACAGGAGCCGGACGGCTGGCGCGTGGTGATCCGCGGCTCGCTGGTGTTCCTCGGCGTCGGACGGCTGGTGCGCGGGCTGCGCGCCATCCCGTTGGGGCAGCGCGTGGTGCTGGAGCTGCACATCGACTTCCTCGACCACGGCGCGTACGAGGCGATCGACGACTGGCGCGTCGGCTACGAGCGGCTGGGCGGCCACGTCGAGGTGGACGAGGTGCACGACACCTGGTTCAGCAAGGCGACCAAGGGCATCCCGGCGCTGCGCAAGACCCCGCTGTCGCCGCTGCCGAGGTGGTTCGCGCCGTGGTCGCACTGGCAGCGCCACCACCGGGCCGTCGCCGTGCCCAGGCAGCGCGCCGACGCCGACCCGATGATCCGCGGCATGCGCGAGTTCGAGCGCACCACCGCGCCGTTGGTCCGCCCGTTCCTGGCCGAGCTGGCCGCGCGAGGCCAACGCCCGCGGCAGCTGTTCATCACGTGTGCCGACTCCCGCGTGGTACCCAACCTCATCACCACCAGCGGACCGGGCGACCTGTTCTGCGTGCGCAACATCGGCAACCTCGTGCCGCTGGACGGCGACGACTCCGTCGGTGCGGCGATCGAGTACGCGGTGGAGGTGCTGGCGGTCGACACGATCGCGGTGTGCGGCCACTCGGACTGCGGCGCGATGAAGGCGGTGGTGCACGGCTCCACCCGGCCGGGCTCCCGCCTGCACGCGTGGCTGAAGGCGGTCGAGCCGAGCCTCATCCGGTTCCACGCGAGCGAATCGGACCTGCCCGTGGTGGAGCGGCTCGCGGTGGCGAACGTCGCCCAGCAACTGGACAACCTCATGACGTACCCGAGCGTGCGCGAGGCCGTGGCGACGCGGTCCCTGCGCCTGGTCGGCATGTACTTCGACATCTCGGCGGCCCGCGTCTACCTGGTAGACCCGGAACGCGACAGCCTGGAGCCGGTGGTACGCGTGTAAGCCGATCCAAACGGGACCACCCCGCGAGGTCGCGTCGGTCGTTCGTGACTCATTTCCCGGCGATCACGCTTTTCGATCGCCGGGAAATCAGGCGCGAGCGACCGACTTCCCGGCGACCGAGCCGCCGTCCGCGGAGCGGCGGCCATCAAACACCGAGCCCTCGGTCTCGGAACCGGCCCCGGTCGGGGGAACGGGGTCGGTTCCGCTTCGGGCTCGGATCGGGTCGGGCGGCGCTGGTGGGGGCTTTTCTCAGGGGGAGGCGCGTCGCCCGACCGGGAGCGGGGGCGGCGCCCCGCTCGTCCGGGGGACTAACCGACGTTGCGCAGGTGCTTGCGGTGTTGGCCGGAGGGGTCGTCGCCGACCACGGTCAGGCACAGTTGCGCGCCCAGGTACGCCCGGCACGGCGCGGGCAGGCGGCGGCTCCACCAGCGGGTGCGGCACGTCGGGCAGCGGCCGTGTTCGTCCGGGGTGTGCTCGTCCAGCAGCGCCTTGACCGCGGCGACCACGCGGGGCAGCTCGCAGCGGGCCAGTTCGACCGCCGTCTCGTCGTCACCGGTCGACGCCAGGCGGACCAGCGTGGTCAGGTGCTCGTGCAGGGACCTGTCGAGCTGGCTGAAGACGGTCACGGACACCTTCGGCGCTCCTTCCCGGGTTGGGTGGTGCTGGACGCAGCCTGCGACCGCGACCGGCCGTCTGCAAGTTGCACTACACGAATGGATGACGTCCCTTTGCTCCTTCAGTGGTCGGCCACAGACTGGGCCGTGCGCCGGGTGATGGCGTCGCCGATGGGAGGTGTGCGGATGTCACGGGGCAGCAGCCCGACGCTGCGCAAGCGCCGGCTGGTCAGCGAGCTGCGCAGGCTGCGGGAAGCGGCCGATCTCACCATCGAGGAGGTCGGCGAGCGGCTGGAGTGCTCGGCGTCCAAGATCAGCCGGATCGAAACGGGACGGGTCGGCGTGACGCCGCGTGACGTCCGGGACATGCTCGCCGCGTACGGCGCGGACCGGGCGACGCTGGACGAACTCGTGCAGCTGGCCCGTGAGGCGCGGCGCAAGGCGTGGTGGGACGAGTTCGGGGACATCGCGCCCGGCCGTTACGTCGGGTTCGAGGCCGATGCCGAGTCGGTGCGCACCTACCAGGGGCTCATGGTGCCGGGCCTGCTCCAGTGCGAGGCGTACACCAGGGCGTTGATCCGCGACGTGCTGCCCGACGCGGCGCCGGCCGAGGTGGACCGGCGGGTCGAGCTGCGCAAGGCGCGCCAGGCGTTACTGGTGGACGACGAACCGCTGCGGCTGCACGTGGTCGTCGACGAAGCCGCCCTGCGTCGGTTGATCGGAGGCCGGGAGGTGATGGCGGAGCAGCTGTGGCGACTCCACGAAGTCGAAAAGCTGCCGAATGTCACTCTCCAGGTGGCCTCTTTCGAGGCCGGCGGTCACGCTGCGATGGATGGCCCGTTCGTGATCCTGACGTTTCCGGAGCAGCTGGATCCGGACGTGGTATACATCGAAAGCACGAGAAGCGACGTCTATTTGGAGCAGTCGTCGGACGTCGCCAGGTATTCCGACATGTTCGCGCGGCTCTGCGCGGAAGCGCTCGACCCGGCCGCGTCGTTCGCGCTGATCGGGCGGGTGGCGCGCGAGCTGGCTTGAAAATCGAGGTGAACTGCCATGAAACGGGAGTGGCGCAAGAGCACGTGGTCGTCCGCGGGCGGTCCGGAGTGCGTGGAAATCGCGCTCGACCCCATCGGGGCCGGTGTGCGGGATTCGAAGAACCGGACCGGCGGTGAGTTGGACTTCGGTTTCACGCAGTGGGCCCGATTCGTCGGAACCGCGAAGAACGGCGCACTCGACTCGCGATAAAGCGGTGTCGGACTGCCGGTGACACCGGCGATCTTCCACGGTCAGGGGCGTGCCTCAGGGGCGCGCCCCTGACTTGTAACCCCCTACCCGTACGACCAAGGTCTGGTACCCCGTCAGCCTCCGGTCCGATGTGCCGGCGGCGTGGTTGCGGTGGACTCCCCTTAGCCTGCACTCCGGTGCTCATCATGATCCACAGGGGGATGAACCATGGCCTTGCTGACCGACGCCCTGGAAGGGCTCGCCGGTCTGCCCCAACCCGCCGTGCTCGCGGTGACGGGCGCGTTGACGTTGGCGGAGTGCACGCTGGGCGTGGGCTTCATCGCACCGGGGGAGAGCGCGCTGCTGCTGGCCGCCACCACGGTCACCACCGTGCCCCGGTTCCTGGTGATGTGGCTGGTCGTGTCGGTGTGCGCGGTGGCGGGCGACAGCATCGGCTACTTCCTGGGCCGCAAGTACGGCGACCGGCTGCGTGACAGCAAGGTGGTGCGCAAGCTCGGCCAGGAGCACTGGGACAAGGCGGGCGCGCTGCTGCGCAGGCGTGGCGCGTGGGCGGTGTTCTTCGCCCGGTTCATGCCGGTGGTGCGGACCCTGGTGCCGGCGTCGGCGGGCGCCTCGAAGCTGGAGTACCGCCGGTTCCTGCCCGCGTCGATCGCGGGTGCGGTGAGCTGGTCGGCGTTGCACATCGGCATCGGCTCGGCCGCCGGCGCGTCGGCGAAGTACATCGAGTCCGTGTTCAACGGTGTGATGTGGGTCCTGATGGCCGTCGCGATCGTGATCGGCGTCATCGTGGCGCTCCGCCGCCGGCGCAAGGGCGCCAAGGACACCAAGGCGGTCGAGCCGAGCGAGCTCGAAGAGGTCGCCTGACCGCCCGGCTCGCGCGTCCCGAGCGTTGAACCCGCCCTACCCGAGCGTTCGACTCGCGGTACCCGAACGTTCGACTCACGCGAGAGTCGAACGTTCAGGTACCGAGAGTCGAACGTTCGGGAGCTGCGAGTTCTACGTTCGGAACGCCCTGCGGACATGGGTCGAAGGGGCCGTGACCGGGGGTTCGGATCCCGGTCACGGCCCCTTCCACTGGGGGAGGGCAATGGAGGTGGGCCATCCCCTACCGGATGGCCCTCTCCGGTGGAGAAGGGGACGAGGGCGGGCCGGCGTTCCGCCGCCGCGGGCTGGATGCCCCTTGCACGCCGGCCTGCCCTCGTCGTTCAGGGAGAGCAGCGGATGTTCCGCTGTCTGGTCCAACCTGCCTCACCGGGGTTCGCCCTGTGTGGTTGATCGGACACGCTTAGCGTAAGAATGCGGCTACAGGACGACTGGAGCCGGACTGAAGTGATCTCCTAGGCTCCTTCGTGGGTTCAACCTTTCGGCGAAGGATCGGTCGGTGGAAGACGGCGGCGGGGAGCGCTTGCGGTTCGAGGTGCTCGGCCTTCTCCGGGCGGTGCGCGGCGGCGGGGAGGTCGACCTCGGCGCCGCCAAGCAGCGTGCCGTGCTGGCGGTGCTGCTGCTGGCCCGCAACACGCCGGTCAGCCGTGACCAGATCATCGAGGCGGTGTGGGGCGACAACACGCCCAGCAGCGCGGTCAACCTCGTGCAGACCTACGTGGCCGGCCTGCGTCGCTCGCTGGAGCCCCGGCGCGCCCGGCGTGCCCCGGCCGAGCTGCTGACCTCCGTCGGCGACGGCTACCTGCTGCGCGTCGACCCGAGCGCGGTCGACCTGGACGTGTTCGAACGCGGCGTGGCGACCGCGGCCCGGCTGCGGTCGACCGGTGACCTGGAAGCGGCGGCGGCGACCCTGGACGAGGCCCTCGGCCTGTGGCGCGGTGAACCGCTGGGCGGTGTCTCGGGCCTGTTCGCCGAGGTCGAGCGCGGCCGGCTGGTCGAACGCAGGCTCGCGGTGCTGGAGGAACGCGCCGAGCTGCTGCTGCTGATCGGACGCGGCGCCGAGCTGGTGCCGTCCCTGACCACGCTGGTCGGCGAACAGCCCTTGCGCGAACGCGGCCACGGCCTGCTGATGCGCGCGCTGTGCCAGGCGGGACGGCAGGCCGAGGCGTTGGGCGTCTACCGCGAGGCACGCCGGGTGCTGATCGAGGAGCTGGGCGTCGAGCCCGGCCCGGAGCTGCGCAAACTCCAGCAGGCCGTGCTGGCGGGGGAGAACCCCGAGCCCGAACGGCCCACCCGGCCGATGGCGCTGCGCACGGCCGGGGACACGTCACCCGCCATCACACCCGCGCAGCTGCCGCGCGCCTCGGCGTCCCTGATAGGGCGCGACGAGGAGCTGAAGCGGCTGGACGGCCTGCTGGCCGCGTACCCGGAGGGCGGGCTGGTCCTCGTCGTCACCGGCCCCGCCGGTGTCGGCAAGACCGCGCTGGCCCTGCACTGGGCGCAACGCGTGCGGGAGGACTTCCCGGACGGCCAGATGTACGTCGACCTGCACGGCTACGACCCGAACCAGGAGCCGCTGGGCGCGGGCGAGGTGCTGAGCCGGTTCCTGCGCGCGCTGGGCGTGCCGTCACCGGACATCCCGGTGACCGTGGAGGAGCGCTCGGCGCTGTTCCGGACCCTCATCGCGGACCGGCGCATGGTCGTGATGCTGGACAACGCCCGCGGCTCGACCGAACTGCTGCCGCTGCTGCCCGGCCCGCCGTCGTGCGTCGTGGTGACGTCCCGCCGGCGGTTGGTGGGCCTGGTCGCGCACGCCGAGGCGCGGCTGGTCGAGCTGGACATGCTGGACCTCGACGCGTCGGTGGCCGTGGTGGGCCGGGTCGCCGGGCGGGACGGGACGGAGGCCGCCGCGCTGCGCCGGCTGGCCGTGCTGTGCGACGGGCTGCCGCTGGCGCTGCGGATCGCGGCGGCCCGGCTGGCGGTCGCGCCGACGTTGCGGGTGGCGGAACTGGTGGCCGAGCTGGACGACGAGCACGGCCGGCTGGCGGCGCTGGGCCTGGAGGACGAGGACTCGACGGTGCGTGCCGCGCTGGACGCCTCACGCCGGGCGCTGTCGCCGCTGCCCGCGCGGCTGCTGGCGTTGCTTGGCCTGCACCCCGGCCCGGACGTGACGGCGTTCGTGGTGGCCGCGATGGCACGGGTGCGGGTCGGCGAGGCGCAGCGCGCGCTGGACGCGTTGACGGCGGCGAACCTGCTGTCGGTCAACGAGCCCGGCCGGTACGGGGCGCACGACCTGGTGCGGGTCTACATGCGGACGTTGGCCGCCGAGCTGCCGCCGGAGCTGCGGCACGAGGCGACCAGCCGGATGCTCGACTACTACCTGCACTGCGCGGACCTGGCCGACGGAAGGCTGCCGGTGGGGCGCGGCAGCGTGCGGGTGGCGCCCGAGCACGTGCCGGTCGAGGTGCCGAAGCTGTCCGGTTCGGCCGACGCGATCGCCTGGCTGGACGCCGAGCAGGGCAACATCATCGCCGCCGCCGAGTTGGCCGCCGCCCAGGGCGCCGACCCGCAACGGCTGGTGCACGCCTGGCAGCTGCCGTACACGCTGTCGCGGTTCCTCTGGATGCGGGCGGACCGGACGACGTGGCTGCGGACGACCGAGGCCGCGCTGGAGGCGGCCATGACGCTGGGCGATCCCGAGGCGAAGTTCGTGATGCTGTTCAACCTGGGCATCGCGCTGGCCCAGTTCCAGCGGATGGACGAGTCGCTGGCCCGGCACCGGCAGGCGTTGGAGGTGGCACGCGCGTCGGGTGACCTGAACGCGCAGGCCAGAGCGCTGACGACGGTCGCGGACATGCTGGCGTTCCTCGGTCGGGCCGACGAGGCGGAGGCGCTGTACCGGGAGGCGCTGGAGGTCAGCCGGGCGGCCGGGGCGCGGTGGGCCGAGGCGAACGCCCACCACAACCTCGGGTTGCTGCACCTGTCGTCGCGGCGGTACGACGACGCCAAGTCGTGGCTGCGGGCGGCGGTGACCATGTACCGGGAGGTCGGCGAGCAGTGCGGCGAGTCGACCTGCCACACCGACCTCGCGATGGTGCTGCTGGAGTCGGGCGAGGAGGCGGAGGCCGTGACGTCGGCGCGCACGGCGTTGTCGGTCGCCTCGGCCGCGGCGAGCCCGTACCACCAGGCGGTGGCGCACGACCGGCTGGCCACGGTGTTCGACCGGCAGGGCATGGCCGGCGCGGTGGCGCACTGGCAGCGGGCGTTGGCGCTGTTCACCGAGCTGAACGCGCCGGAGGCGGACCAGGTGCGGGAACGCCTGGCCCGCGCCCGCGCGACGACGACCGTCTGACACCACCCCTGTGTGGACGCTCCACTCAGGCCGTTCCACGTCCTCTTATGCACACCTGAGGGATCCCTTACCCCCCGTCCGCCATCCCTTACGGCGGCCGGTAAGGGGACCGGCGCCGCAAGCCACGTGAACGACCGATGCCCGCCTCAGCGCCTCAGGACGAATCTTCGTGTCACCAGAGAGAAGCGAACGACACGAGGAGCAAGTCATGGAATGGACGCCCGAAGCCCTGAAGGCGGAGATCGACTACCGGCAGGCCGCGCTGCGCGCGGACGCGACGCAGTACCGCGTCGGCCGGGTGTCCGCCCCGGCCAGGCCGTCGTGGTGGCGGCGGCTGGGTCACCGCCCCGGCCCGGACGTGCCCAAGGGAGCATATGGTCTCCGCGACGCCGCCTGAGGTGTGACAGCATGCCTGGTGTGGCACGCCTTGGTTCCGGAATCCCCTTGGTGGCGCGTAGCCGGGAGATGACCAGGCTGCGCGCCGCCCTGGACGAAGCCGCCCGCGGCAAGGCGGGCGCGATCCTGCTCGCCGGTGACGCGGGCGTCGGCAAGACCCGGCTGGTGGACGAGCTGTCCGCGGTGGCCGGCGACGCGCTCGTGCTCACCGGCCGCTGCCTGGACGTCGGCGAGACCGGCATCCCCTACCTGCCCTTCACCGAGGCGCTGGGGCAGGTGCGGGAGGCCGGTCTGCTCGACGTGAACGCCCGGCCCGCGCTCGGCCTGCTGCTGCCCGAACTGGCGCTGCCCACCGGCCACGACGGCAGCCCGGCCGTCTCCGGCCTCCCGTCGCACCTGGTCGGCCGCCGTCCCGAGCAGGACGTCGGCCAGCTCCAGCTGTTCGACGCGGTGCACGGGCTGCTCGGCGACCTGGCCGACCGGCGGCCGGTGCTGCTGGTGCTGGAAGACCTGCACTGGGCCGACGCCTCCACCCGCTACCTGCTGTCGTTCCTGCTGTCCCGGCTGCGCGCGCAGCGGCTGCTGGTGATCGGCAGCTACCGCTCCGACGACCTGCACCGCAGCCACCCGCTGCGACCGCTGCTCAACGAGCTGGTCCGGCTGCCCGCCGTGCAGCGGCTCGACCTGACCCCGCTGAGCGCGATCGACGCGCGCTCGTTCGTCGCCGCGCTGGCCGACGACCTGGCCGACGACGTGGTGCTGGAGGTCGCCGAGCGCTCGGACGGCAACCCGTTCTTCGCCGAGGAGCTGATCGCCGTCGCCGCCTGCGGTGACCGCGAGGTGCCGTGGACGCTCGCCGAGGTGCTGCTGGCCCGCATCGAACGCCTCTCCCCGGACGCCCAGCGCGTGGTGCGGGTCGCGTCGGTCGGCGGCCGGTCGGTGCGCCACGACCTGCTGCGCGACGTGGCCGGCATGGACGATTTCGTGCTGGACGGCGCGCTGCGCGAGGCCGTGCAGCACCACGTGCTGCTGGTCGACCGCGACGAGATCTACATGTTCCGGCACGCGCTGCTGCGCGAGACCGTCTACAACGACCTGCTGCCCGGCGAACGCGTGCGGCTGCACGCCGCGTACGCCGACCGGCTCGCCTCGTCCGGCGACCGGGGCGCCGCCGCCGCGCTGGCCCACCACAGCCTGGAATCGCACGACCTGGTGCGCGCGCTGCGCGCGTCGGTCGACGCGGCGCAGGAGGCGCAGGCGGCGGGCGCGCCGGCCGAGTCGTTGCGGCACCTGGAGCAGGCGCAGAAGCTGTGGCACGCGGTGCCCGCCGACGAGCGTCCGCCCGGCCTGACCGAGCTGACGCTGCTGCGCCGCGCGTCGTGGGCGGCGGGCACGGCCGGTCAACCGGAGCGCGCCATCGCGTTCGCCCGCACCGGCACCACGGTGGTGGACGAGTCGGACCCCGAGGGCGCGGCCGAGATGTGGCGGCGCTTCGCGCAGGCGCTGCAGGTGCTCGACGGCACCGACGACGAGAAGTACCACGCGGTGGAGGAGGCGTGGCGGCTGGTCCGGGACCGGCCCGCGAGCCCCGCCCGCGCGTGGGTGCTGGCGGTCTGGGCGGCGGCGCTGCGGGGCGACCGCAAGTACCCGGAGGCCCGGGAGCGCGCCGAGATGGCGGTGGCGGACGGCCGGGCGGCGGGCGCGGACTCGGCGGTCGCGGACGCGTTGACCACGTTGGGTCTGCTGGACGAGCCGTCCGGCGAGGTGTCGCGGGCACGTGAGCACCTGCGGGAGTCGGTGGCGTGCGCGATGGAGGCGGACGCGGTCAGCACCGAGCTGCGCGCCCGGTACTTCCTCGGCATCCACCACTACGACCTCGGTGAGCTGGACGAGGCCGGGCGGGTGTTCGACGAGGGCGTGGCGCGGGCCAAGGCGACCGGGCTGACGTGGAGTTCGTTCGGCCTGGAGCTGCGCATCCTCCAGGCGCTGACCAAGTACTACCGGGGCGAGTGGGAAGGCGCGGCGACCGCGGCCGAACCGCCCGGCCTGCGGGTGTCGAGCACGGTGTCCGCGCGGCTGGCCGCGGCGGGCACGCACGTGGCGGTCAGCCGGGGCGAGTTCGAGCAGGCCGAGCGGATGATCCGCGAACTGCGCGCGGACTGGCACCGCGACCTCCAGATCGCGTTGATCACCGGCGGCACGGGCGCGGAGCTGGCGTTGTGGCGCGGTCAGCCGGAGCTGGCGGTGGACCGGGTCGCGGACGCGATCAGCTGGTCCCGCAAGGAGGGCGAGTGGGTGCTGGCCGGCATCCGGCTGGCCGGGCTCGGCGTCGCGGGGCACGTGGAGATCGCGGCGCGGGCACGTCGGCGGCGGGACCGGGCGGTCGAGGAGGAAGCCGTGCGGTCCGGCCGCGAGCTGGCCGAGTACGCGCGCACGACGGCCGAGATGGGCATGCCGCGCACCGGGTCGTTGGGTCCGGAGGGGCGGGCGTGGCTGGCGCGGGTCGAGGCCGAGGAGTCGCGGCTGACCGGGCCGGGCGATCCGGAGCTGTGGCGGCGCGCGGTCGACGGTTTCGGCTTCGGGTCGGTGTTCGAGCAGGCCGTGTGCCGGTGGCGGCTGGCCGAGGCGCTGCTGGCCGCGGACCGGCGCGAGGAGGCGGCGGAGGAGCTGCGGCCGGCCAGCGCGGTGGCCGACGAGCTGGGCGCGGCGCCGTTGCGCGAGGCGTTGGACCTGGTCGCCCGGCGGGCACGGGTGGCGTTGCGCGATGTCGGGCCGCGTGACCGGGTCGACCCGTTCACGCCGCGCGAGCGGTCGGTGCTGGAGCTGGTCGCGCTGGGGCGCACCAACCGGCAGGTCGGCGAGGAGCTCTACATCTCGGAGAAGACGGTCAGCGTGCACCTGAGCCGGATCATGTCCAAGCTCGGCGCGAGCCGGCGGGCCGAGGCCGTGGCCAACGCGTTCGACCGGGGACTGCTCGACCTCCCCGAGTAACCCGAACGCAGAACTCACCCCACCTGAACGTTCGACTCTCGGTACCCGGGTGTTCGACTCTCGCGAGAGTCGAACATTCGGGCACCGAGAGTCCCACGTTCAGGTGCCCCGAATTCAACGTTCGCGACGGGCGGGCGGGGGCGTCAGACCGCAGGACTAGGGAAGGTCATCCCGCCGGTTGACCCCTGGTTCCGCCGTCGAGGTGACGACCGGTTACCCGCGTTCCCCATAGCTTTTCGGCGTCCGCAAGACCCGAAGGAATGAGGGAGCATGTCCGCACTGGTGTCCGACGTCGGGACCCGCACCGCTGTAGCCGCCGCGAACCTGGTGAAGGTGTACGGCAAGGGCGACACCGCCGTCCGGGCGCTGGACGGGGTCAGCGTCGCCTTCACGGCGGGGAGGTTCACCGCCATCATGGGCCCGTCCGGGTCCGGCAAGTCCACCCTGATGCACTGCCTGGCCGGGTTGGACAACGTCGACGGCGGCAACGTGCACGTCGGCGGCACCGAGATCACCTCGCTCGCCGACAAGGAGCTGACCAAGCTCCGCCGCGACCGGGTCGGGTTCGTCTTCCAGGCGTTCAACCTGCTGCCCACGCTCACCGCCGAGGCGAACATCCTGCTCGGCCTGGAGCTGGCCGGCCGCAAGCCCGACCGCGAGTGGTTCGACACCATCGTGGACGTGCTCGGCCTGCGCGACCGCCTCAAGCACAAGCCGACCGAGCTGTCCGGCGGCCAGCAGCAGCGCGTCGCCTGCGCCCGCGCCCTGGTCGCCCGGCCCGACGTGGTGTTCGCCGACGAGCCCACCGGCAACCTGGACTCGCGCTCCGGCGCCGAGGTGCTGGACTTCCTGCGCATGTCCGTGCGCAAGCTCGGCCAGACGGTGATCATGGTGACGCACGACCCGGTCGCCGCGTCCTACGCCGACCGCGTGGTGCTGTTGGCCGACGGCCACCTGGCCGGCGAGATCGACAACCCGACCGCCGACTCCGTGCTGTCCGCCCTCAAGCACCTGGGGGCGTGACCTGATGCTGCGCACGATCATCGCGGGCCTCAAGGCCCGCACCGCGCGGCTCGTGCTGTCCTCGGTGGCGATCGCCCTCGGCGTCGCCTTCGTGACCGGCACACTGGTGCTCGGCGACGGCATGAGCGAGAGCCTGCGCGACGAGTTCGCCAAGGGCGCGCGCAACGTCGACGCTTCCGTCACGCTGGACCGCTCGTCCTCCTCCTCGTCCTCCGACTCGTCCGACGGACCCACGGGGATCTCCCCGGAGATGTTGGCGAAGATCCGGCAGACGCCGGGCGTGGCGGGCGCGGACCCGCGCGACTTCCAGCAGGTGCCGCTGCTCGCGTCCAACGGCAAGGCGAAGCCCGCGATGGCTGTTCCCTTGGCGAGCAACGAGAAACTGCGCGAGTTCGACGTCGTGGACGGGCGCTACCCGACCGCGGCCGACGAGATCGCCGTCGACAAGCGCACCGCCACCACCGCCAAGCTGACCATCGGCCAACCGGTCGTGTTGCTGGGCAAGGACGACAAGCGGCTCACGTTCACCCTCGTCGGCACCTACCAGCAGGGCACGAACTCGGTCTCGCTGTCCGGCGGCGACCACATCGGACTGACGCCCGAAGCGTTCCAGGCGCTCCAACCGGACCAGCTGCCGTACGAGGTCGTCGCCACCGCCGCGCCCGGCGTCACCCAACAGCAGCTCGTGGACAACATCCGCAACGCCGTCGGCGCCGGGTTCCAGGTGCAGACCGGTGAGGAGGTGACCCGGCAGACGATGGCGCAGGTCAGCTCCCAGGCCGGCGAGTTCACCACGGTGCTGCTGGCGTTCGCGCTCATCGCGCTCGTGGTCGCGGCCATGGTCATCTACAACACGTTCACCATCCTGGTCGCCCAGCGCACCCGCGAGCTGGCCCTGATGCGGTGCGTCGGCGCGAGCCGCGGCCAGGTGTTCCGCGGCGTGCTGGCCGAGGCGCTGGTGATGGGCCTGACCGCGTCGGTGATCGGCCTGTTCGGCGGTATCGGGGTGTCCGCGCTGCTGCAACGGGTGATCTTCTCGTTCGACGGCGGCGAGGGCGTGGTCCGCCTGCCGGTGTCCGGGACGACGGTGCTCGCCGCGTTCGCGGTCGGCACGCTGGTCACCGTGCTCGCCGCCGTGCTGCCCGCCCGCAAGGCGACCCGGGTCGCGCCGGTGGCCGCGCTGCGCAGCCAGCCGGACAGCGGTGAGGAAGTCGCCCGCACGGGTGTGCTGCGCGTGCTGACCGCCGTGCTGTTCGGGGTGATCGGCGTCGGCGCGATCGTCTTCGGCATGGGCATCGACGACGAGGAAACGGCGATGGTCGTCAGCGGCGCCGGCACGATGGCACTGCTGGCGATGGTGCTCGTGCTCGGCCCGCTGCTGGTCGGCCCGGTCAACCGGGTGCTCGGCGCGCTGCCCCGGGCGTTGTTCGGCGTGCCCGCCAAGCTCGCCTCCGCCAACGCAGGCCGCAACCCCAAGCGCACCGCCGCGACCACCGCCGCGTTGATGATCGGCGTGACCATCGTGGCGCTGGTGACCGTGGTCGCCAACAGCGCCAAGGAGACCGCCAACGCCGAGATCGACCAGCGCATGCCCGCCGACTACACGGTGTCCTCCGTGGTCTACGACCGGCCGCTGCCCAAGGAACTGGCCGCGCAACTGGCCGCCGTGCCGGAGGTGGCGAAGGTCGCCCCGACCACGGTGGTCTACGGGGAGCGCGCGTACTTCACCGGCATCCCGCGTGACGCGATCGGCGACCTGTTCCGGCCGACCGTCACCAGCGGCTCGCTCGCGGACCTCGGTGACGGCACGGTCGCGGTGAACGCGGAGTACGCCAAGCGGCAGAACGTGTCGGTCGGCTCGACGGTGGAGGTGGCACCGCAGGAAGGGACGCCGCAGCGGCTGAAGGTCGTCGCGGTCGTCGAGGGGCAGCGGCTGTCCGACGGCATCATGACGCTGGAGACGTCGTTGCGGTTCCCGCAGGCCGTCGAGGGCTACGACAGCATCCTGGTGAAGCTGAAGGACGGTGTCGCGAACGGGCGTGCGGCGGTGGAGAAGGTCACCGACCCCTCGCCGCTGGCCGTGCTCGACAGCGCGGCGGAGACCAAGGAACAGCTGAACCAGCAGCTCAACCAGGTGCTGGCGTTCATCTGGGCGCTGATCGGGTTGGCCGTGGTGATCGCGTTGTTCGGCATCGCCAACACGTTGACGCTGTCGGTGCTGGAGCGGACGCGCGAGTCGGCGCTGCTCCGTGCGCTCGGCCTGACCCGTGGTCAGCTGCGGCTGATGCTGGTGGTCGAGTCGGTGCTGATGGCGATGATGGGCGCGGCGCTCGGGTTGCTGCTGGGCGTCGGCTTCGGCTGGGTGATCACGCAGGCGCTGTCCACGGACACCATGGCGGTCGACCTGGTCGTCCCGTTCGGGCAGATCGGCGTGATGCTGGCGGGCGCTGTCGCGGCGGCCGTCCTGGCCGCGGCGCTGCCCGCCCGGCGCGCCGCCCGGACCTCGGTCGTCGCGGGGATGGCCGAGGCGTGAAAGGACCCGGTGGCCCGTTCTTCTTCGGGGGAGGAACGGGCCACCGGGTCCCCTGATCCACGTCGAGGGCGTCGAGCGGTCTTTGGACCGGCTCGGCGCCCTCTTCGCGTCGCCGGGTCGGTTCAAGGCCGGAGGTTCGATCGGGTGCGACGTGGGTCACAGAATTTCTGACGGCCGCGCGTCACATCCGGTGCGGAAAGCCCTCTAACAGGGGGCGGGGTGGCCCGGGCGAGGGCCGGGCCACCCTGTCTCAGCGCCACTCGCGCACGTCCCGTCGCCGGACTCACGGACTGTCGCCGGACGTCACGGCTTGTGCGCAAAAGCGCTTCAGAATGTTGCGGAACGGTGTCGACCGGTCGACGGCGGGTTGACAGCGGGCGTTGTCAGTCACAACTGTGAGAGCGCTCTCATGACGTCGGGTCGAACCCGGCGAGTGCGTCGAGGAGGACGGATGAGCAGGACTCTGGTCGGCCGGACGACGGCGATCACCGCGGTGGCGATGGCGGCCACCCTGGTGGCCGCGTGTGGTGGGGGAGGTGACGCGGGTGACGGCGGCAAGGTGAAGCTGTCGATCGGGGTCTTCTCCGACTTCGGCTACACCGACCTGATCAAGGAGTACCAGGCGTCCCACCCGAACATCGAGATCGAGCAGCGCACGGTCAAGATGGAGCAGCACCACACGCAGCTCGCGACCCAACTCGCGGGCGGCCGGGGCGCCGCCGACATCGTGGCGATCGAGGAAGGCAACATCGCGCAGTTCCGCCAGTCCAAGGACAAGTTCGTCAACCTCGCGGACCACGGCGCCAAGGACCTCGAAAGCCAGTGGGCCGCCTGGAAGTGGAACCAGGGCACCACCGACGGCGGGGACTTCGTGCTCGGCCTCGGCACCGACATGGGCAGCCTCGCGCTCTGCTACCGCCGCGACCTGTTCCAGGCCGCCGGCCTGCCCACCGACCGCGAGGAGGTCGGCAAGCTGTGGCCGACCTGGGACGAGTACCTCGAGGTCGCCGACACCTTCACCCGGAAGACGCCGAACGTGAAGTTCGCCGACACCGCCCAGAACGTCTACAAGGCGATCCTCGACCAGACCGAGGAGGGCTACTTCGCCAAGTCCGACGACTCGTTCATCGCGGACAGGAACGACAAGGTCAAGGAAGCCTTCACGCTCGCCGCGAGCCTCGGCGAGAAGAAGCAGACCAGCGCGCTGGCCCCGTTCAGCCAGGACTGGAACGTCGCCCTCAAGCAGGCGTCCTTCGCCACCACCACCTGCCCCGCCTGGGCGCTCGCGCTGATCAAGGCCGGTGCCGGCGACGAGGCCGCGGGCAAGTGGGACGTGGCCGCCGCACCCGGTGGCGGCGGCAACTGGGGCGGTTCGTTCCTGGCCGTGCCCAAGCAGGGCAAGCACCCCAAGGAGGCCTACGAGCTGGCCCGGTGGCTGACCGCGCCCGAGCAGCAGAAGCGGATCTTCAAGGAGACCGGCAACCTGCCCAGCGAGCCCGCCGCGTACAAGGACCCCGAGGTCACCGCGACGACCAACGAGTACTTCAACTCCGCGCCGGTCGGTCGGATCTTCGGCGACTCGGCGGAGAACCTGAAGCCCACCTACCGCGGCACCAAGGACTCCAAGGTCACCCCGGTCTTCAACAACGCCCTGTCGCGCGTCGAGAGCGGTAAGCAGTCCACATCGGACGCTTTCGACCAGGCCCTCCGGGAAGCGCGGGACGCGGCCAAGTGACGGTCGCACCGGAGCGGACGACGGCGGGACGGGGCACGCAGCCCGTCCCGCCGTCGGCGGAGCGCCTGTCGTGGCGGGACAAGCTCGGTCGATTGGACACGAAGTACACGCCGTATCTGATCATCGCGCCGTTCTTCGTGGTGTTCGGCGTCTTCGGGCTCTACCCGCTGCTGTTCACCGCCTGGGTGTCGCTGCACGAGTGGCAGCTCATCGACGGCGACCAGGGCTTCACCGGCCTGGACAACTACACCGAGCTGCTGTCCGACAAGAACTTCTGGAACGCCCTGGGCAACACGGTCAGCCTGTTCCTGCTGTCCACCGTCCCGCAGCTGTTCGCCGCGCTCGGCCTGGCCGCCCTGCTGGACCGCGGCCTGCGCGGCCGGGCGTTCTGGCGGGCGGGCGTGCTGCTGCCCAACGTCATCTCGGTGGCCGCGGTGGCGCTGGTGTTCGCGCAGCTGTTCGGCCGCGATTTCGGCGTCGTCAACGCCCTGCTCGGCGTGGTCGGCATCGACCCGGTCGACTGGCGCGCCGAGACGTGGGCCTCCCACCTGGCGATCAGCTCGATGGTCATGTGGCGGTGGACCGGCTACAACGCGCTGATCTACCTGGCCGCGATGCAGTCGGTGCCCAAGGACATGTGCGAGTCGGCGATGCTGGACGGCGCTTCGCGCTGGCGGGTGTTCTGGTCGATCACCGTGCCCAGCATCCGGCCGACGATCCTGTTCACCGTCATCGTGTCGACGATCGGCGGTATGCAGCTGTTCGTGGAGCCGCAGCTGTTCGACCCGGGCGGCACGGCCACCGGCACCGGCGGTGACGACCGGCAGTTCCAGACCCTGGTGATGTACCTGTACGAGAAGGGTTTCCGGCTGTTCGACGCCGGCTACTCGTCGGCCATCGCGTGGGTGCTGTTCCTGTTGATCCTCGTGGTCGCGGTCGTGAACTTCACGGTGGCGCGGCGCATCGCGTCGAAGGGGTGAGGCGCGTGCTCACGTCGAAACGAGCGTCGAAACGGCTGATGCACGCCGGGCCGCTCGCCTACGCGGTGCTGGTGGTGATCCTGCTCGCCTCGGTGTTCCCGCTGTACTACTCGTTCCTGATCGCCAGCAAGGACAACTCGGCGTTGGGCGACGCGGTGCCGTCGCTGGTGCCGGGCGGGAACCTGATCGACAACCTGACCAGGGTGTTCGACACCGTCGACTTCTGGCTCGCCATGCAGAACTCGCTGGTGGTCGCGGGCACGGTGGCGTTGAGCAACGTCGTGCTGGGCACGCTGGCCGGGTTCGCGTTCGCCCGGCTGCGGTTCCGCGGTGGCAACTCGCTGTTCCTGATCGTGGTCGGCACGTCGATGGTGCCCACGCAGCTGGGCGTCATCCCGCTGTACATGCTGATGTCCGACCTCGACTGGTACGGCACGCTGCAGGCGGTGATCGTGCCCGCGTTGATCGGCGCGTTCTCGGTGTTCTGGATGCGGCAGGCGTGCGAGGAGTCCGTGCCGTACGAGCTGATCGAGGCGGCACGGGTGGACGGCTGCTCGGTGCTGCGCACGTTCTGGCACGTGGCGTTCCCGGCCGTGCGACCGCAGGCGGCGGTGATGGGCATGTTCACGTTCATGACCGCGTGGAACGACTTCTTCTGGCCGCTGATCGTGCTGGACCCCAACGACAGCCCCACGGTGCAGGTGGCGTTGTCGACGTTGGCCAGCGGTTACTACACGGACTACTCGCTCATGCTCTCCGGCGCGTCGCTCGCGGTGCTGCCGGTGGTGGGGATCTTCATCCTGCTGGCACGGCAGATCGTCGGCGGGATCATGCAGGGCGCTGTGAAGGGGTGACTTCGCTATGACGACAACCGACCCGGACACCGAGGTCGGGCGGGACCTGCTGCGCTTCCCGCCGGATTTCCTGTGGGGAGCGGCGACGGCGTCCTTCCAGATCGAGGGTGCGACCACTGTGGACGGTCGCGGACCGTCCATTTGGGACACGTTCGCGGCGAAACCGGGGGCCGTGCTCGGCGGCGACACCGGCGACCCGGCGTGCGAGCACTACCACCGCTACCCCGACGACGTCGGCCTGATGGCGGAGCTGGGGTTGGGCGCGTACCGGTTCTCGCTGGCGTGGCCGCGGATCCAGCCGCTCGGCGCGGGCCGCGTGGAACCCAGGGGACTGGCGTTCTACGACCGGTTGGTGGACGAGCTGCTGGGTCGCGGCATCCAGCCGGTGGCCACGCTGTACCACTGGGACCTCCCGCAGGCGCTGGAGGACAACGGCGGGTGGCGCAACCGCGATACCGCGTACCGGTTCGCCGAGTACGCGGCGTTGGCGCACGAGCACCTGGCCGACCGGGTGCAGCTGTGGACCACGTTGAACGAGCCGTGGTGCTCGGCGTTCCTCGGGTACGCCAACGGCATCCACGCGCCGGGGGTGGTCGACCCGAAGGCGTCGCTGGAGGCCGCGCACCACCTCATGCTCGGGCACGGCCTGGCGGTGCAGGCGATGCGCGCGCAGGCGCCTGCCGACCACCGGTTCTCCATCGTGCTGAACTTCTGCTCGATCTGGGTGGACGACGACGCGTCGCTGGACGCGGCCCGCAAGGTCGACGGTCTGCAGAACCGGCTCTTCCTCGACCCGCTGGGCGGCCGCGGCTACCCGCAGGACGTCATCGAGGACACCGCGTGGCTGGGCGACTGGACGTCGGTGGTGCGGGACGGCGACCTCGACGTGATCGCCACGCCGATCGACTGGATGGGCGTGAACTACTACAGCCCGACCCGTGTCGCGGTCGCCGCCGATCCGTCGGTGGTGACCGGCGGGCCGTTCCCGGGCCTGCGGGGCGTGGAGTTCCTGCCGGCGCGCGGTGAGGTCACCGGGTTCGGCTGGGAGGTCGACGCACGGGGGCTGACCGAGCTGCTGGAACGGCTCCAGCGCGATGTCGGCCTGCCGTTGGTGATCACCGAGAACGGCTCGGCGTTCCCCGACGTGGTGGAGGACGGGGAGGTGGTGGACGAGGCGCGGACCAGGTACCTGGTCGACCACCTGCGCGCGGTGCACAAGGCCATCGCGGCGGGGGTCGACGTGCGCGGGTACTTCGCGTGGTCGCTGCTGGACAACTTCGAGTGGGCGGCGGGGTACAGCCAGCGGTTCGGCATCGTGCACGTGGACTACGACACGCAGGTGCGGACGGTGAAGCGCAGCGGTCGGACGCTGGCGAAGGTGATCGGCGCCAACGCCGTTCCCGCCCGCGGCTACGACGTGACGTGACCGGTGGCGGTCGGGGGCACGGTCCGCCCCCGACCGCCGCGCACCCGTCAGCCGACCTTGGAGCCGTACACCTTGTCGACCGTCATCGTGATCAACACCCGCCGATCGGACACCATGACCGACCGGTACTCGTCCCAGTCGGGGTGCTCGCCTGCGGCGACGCGGTAGTAGTCCACCAGCGCCTGGACCTCGGGGCCGTTCGGGTCGGTTCCCGGCCCGACGAGCGTGGCCACGCCTTCGACGGTGGCCCACTCCCAGCCGTTCGCGCTGGTCACCTCCAGCGTGGCCCGCGGGTCCCGGCGCAGGTTCGCGACCTTGGCGGTCCCCTCGGTCGTCGACACGCGGATGACGCCGGCGTCCCGGTCGAAGGCGGGCATGACCGGTGAGAGCTGCGGGCGGCCGTCGGACTTGATCGTCGCGAGCACGCCGATCCGGCTTCGCGCGAGTAACGCGTACGGGTCGAAGAGAGTGTCGGTCATGTCGGCGACAACCTGTGAGGGGACGCACCGTATTCCGCTGCCGAAGCGCTTCTGGGCGGAGCCGACGTTCACGCACGGCGTAGGCCGGTCGTGCCGACCCCCGACAGCCCATGTCCGGTCACCTGCTCGTCGACCACCGCCATCAGGTCGGTCGGATCGTCGACGCGGGCCTCCAGCCAGTCCAGCCACTCCCGCGTGTCCGACCACCCGGTGGGAGCCTCGTACTTGGACCACCGCCGCGCTGTCTCCACCACGAACCGCAGGCTTTCGCCTGCGAGCGCCCGCTCACCGGCCGCCGCCGGCACGAGCACGCAGTCTTCGAGTTCCACGACCCCCGCGGGCAGCCGTCCCTGCCGGGCTCCGACCGCGGCCGCCCGGTACGCGTGCACGATCTCCGCCAGATCGGGCCACCGCCGCAGCGGCAGCGTGCTCCGCTCTTCGAGACGGACCGCCGCCGCGCGGAACTCCAGCTCGTGCCGGTCGACGTCGATCTCGTCCCGGCCCTGGACGGTCGGGTGCAGGTGATGCGCCAACGACAGCGAGATCACCGGGAACTCCCGCGCCAGCGAGTGCACGTGCGCGGTAGGGCTGTACCGCTCGGCCGATACGGTCCGTTCCAGGGAGATCCCCTGCAGCACGGGCCCGATCCGGCGCAGCAGCCGCAACGGCCGCCACACCGAGAACTCCGGGAACAGCGCCGCCCAGTCGGCGGTGATCCGGCGCGCCCGTTGATCCTTGAGTTTCGCCACGACGCCGTGGTCGTGGGACGCCGCTACGCGGACTCGCGGCGGACCAACACCGTCGGCAGCACCTCTCGCCGCGCCCGGATCGTCTCGCCGCGCAGGAGCCGGAGCAGGTGGGTCACCATGTGCCGCACCTGCGCGCTCGTGTCCTGCTGCACGCTGGTCAACGGCGGCGACGTGTGCGGCGCGATCATCGGGTGGTTGTCGAACCCGACCACGGCGACGTCCTCCGGCACCCGCTTGCCCGCCTCGCGCAACGCGTCCAGCACGCCCGCCGCCATGTGGTCGGACGCCACGAACGCCGCGTCGAGGTCCGGCACCCTGGCGAGCAGCTTCTCCATCGCCCGCTTCCCGCCGTCACGGGAGAAGCCGCCGTCCTCGGTCAGCAACGCCGTCATCTCGTCGTCCGCGCCGACCGCCGTCCGCCACCCGGACAGCCGGTCCATCGCCGAGTGCTCGTCCAACGGCCCGGTGATCGACACGATCCTCTTGCGCCCCAACGAGATCAGGTGCTCGGTGCCGAGCAGCCCGCCGCCCTCGTTGTCGTGGTCCACCAGGTGCAGCCCGCGCAGCGAACCCCACGGCCGCCCCGCGTACACCACCGGCAGCGGCAGCTTGCGGGCGATCGTCGGCAGTTGATCGCCCTTGTGCGGCGCGAACAACATCGCGCCGTCCACGTGCCCGCCGGCCAGGAACCGCTCGGCCCGCGCCTGGTCCTGCGGGGAGTGCACCAGCATCAGCACCATCTGCACGTCCGCGTCGGCCAGCGACCGGGCCGCCGAACGGATCAGCCAGGCGAAGTGCGGATCGTCGAAGATCTTCGGCTCGGGCTCGGAGAACAACACCGCAACCGCGCCGGACCGCTTCGTCACGAGCGCCCGCGCGGCCTGGTTCGGCTGGTAACCCAGCTCCAGCACCGCCGCCGTCACCGCTTCGTGGGCCTCCGGGCTCACCCTCGGTGACGCGTTGAGCACCCGTGACGCCGTCGCACGGGAAACGCCGGCCTTCGCCGCTACGTCCTCCAGCGTGGGCCGTGCGCCTGGGTGCGACTGAACGGACACGAGCACCACTCCTCGACGATCGCCATACGAGACCCAGCTTAGCCGGAGGCAATCTGTCGGGGAGCGCTCCCAACCCGACCGGGGACAGCGATCCGCGGACCACCGGGAGTGATCGAGACCCGCAGCAACCCGTCCTCCCGGCGCACCGAGGTCGGCAGTCCGGCGCGGGCCGCGGTGCGCACCAGACCGGTCTCGGCGGGCAGGCACCAGCCGACCAGTTCGCGGTGTCCGCCCGCCCGTGCCGCGCCGGCCAGCGCGCCGAGCAGCGCGGTGCCCACGCCACGACCCTGCCAGCCGTCCTCGACCAGCAACGACACCTCGGCGCTGTCCGGAGTGGACATCGGGATGAGCTGACCCATCGCCACCACGCGGTCCGCGCACTGGGCGACCACGGTGGTCCCGCGCGGCGGGCTGAGCAGCCGGTGCAGCCAACGCCTCGGCACGGTCCGCATACCCGAGTGGTAGCGGTTGAACAGGGTGCCCATCGAGCACCGGGAGTGCAGCTCGGCCACCGCCTCCTCGTCGCCCGCGCGTCCCGGCCGCAGGACCACCGCCATGCCGTCGTCGGTCAGCAGCGCGGTCGGCTGCGGCGTCGCCACGCCCTCGTCGGACAGCAGGTCGATCAACGCCTGCCCGCGGGCCAGCTCGACCTGCGTGAACGGCGCCCAGCCGCGGCGCGCGAGAACGACCATCCCGTCCCGCGTCACGAGCCGGGAGGTATTGGATCGCGCCGCCTCCGGCGTCGCGGGCGAGGTCGCGTCGTCCGACAGGTCCGACGCGTTGGGCACGACCGACGCGTCCGGCTCGATCACCACCGAGTCGGCGGCCAGTACGGCGCGCAGGGCGTCGCACACGGCGCCTGGGTCGCGCATGGCGTGCCCGGCTGCGCGCAGTGCGGCGGTCGGCCCGTCCACCAGGTCGCGCATGTCGGCGGCCGTGATGCCCACGCACCGGCCGCCCTCGGCGCGCACCGCGTCCACCAGGTCCGCGGGCAGCAGGCCGGGCGCGGCGCGCACCACCAGCTCGTCGATGACGCCGTCCGGCACCGGGATCACGGACAGCGCGAGCACGTTGCAGTCCTGCGCCGCGAGCCGGATGGTCACCCGGGCCAGGGCGCCGGGACTGTCGTCCAGCTCGACGCGCAGTCTCCAGGTCTTCGGTGTGGTGTCCATACGCCCAGGCTGCTCGCCCGACGTTGCCACGCGGGGACGCGAGGGTTTCGGCTCGGTTGAACGGCCCGGTCGTTCCGGGGCGCTCAGTCGTTGCAGTACGGCGGCGGGAACAGGTTGAGCGGGCTGCACGGCCACTCGGTGCTCCGCACGGACGTGGTCGTGGCGGCGGTCGGCGGCACCTCGGTGGTCGGCGGCGGCGGAGGCGGCGGGGCGGACGTCTTCGTCGACGACGTGGTGGACTTCGTCGTCGTGGTCGTGCTCGCCGGCGCGGACACCGCCTCGGTGGTGGAGCTGCTCGGCGGTGGGGTGGAGCTGCTGGTCGACGGCCGATCGGTGATCCACGTCGAGGCCGGCGTATCGGCCTGTTGCTCGTCCTTCACCCCGTCGAGGTACACCCCGATGAGGACACCCGTCAGGGCCGAGGCCGCGATGGCCAGACCGCACGTGGCCCACAGCACCCGCACAGCAAGCCTCCTAACAGAACGCACTTGTCGCGCAACGGTGAGCGGCTGAACAGTACCGCCTCCGGGCCGTTCTCAATCGGCCCAGTGCACCTCGACCGAGTCGGCCATTCGGTCCACCTCTCGGAGCACGGCTTTCCGTGTCGTCACGGACAACGAGCGGAACGGTTCGACGGTGACGGTCAGCTTGCCGCCCTTGCGTTCCTGAGACCAGACCCCGGCCATCAATCCGTTCACCACGAGTACCGGAGAAAGCCATCCCTGCGGCCTGTACACCCGGTCAGGCGTCCCTCCGTCGAGAAGTTGCGGTGCATGTCGGGTGGCCGCGATGACGTATTGGTCGAACGCCGGCAAAAGGCGAACCGTTTTCACGGATTTGGCCGCGCGCAAATCGGCGACGTCCTCCGCCCGCGCCCAATAAGTCTCGCCCTCGACGTCCAGGGGCTCGATCCGATCGCCCAACGCCTTGAACGCGCGCCCGCCGTCGGCCGGGCTCACACCCCACCAGCGCGCGAAGTCCTCCCTGGTCGCCGGCCCCTGCTGGGCCAGGAACCGCAGCGCGATCTCCTCCACCGCGCCCCCCGGCACGCCGAGATCGACCCCGAGCCACGTGTCCGGCCTGGTGAACCGCACGAACTGCCCCTCACCGGGCCCGAACACCAGCCCGCCCCGGAACGCCGCCGGCTTGAGGTACGCGCCCCAGCTCTCCCGCAGCTTCTCGCCGATGTGCGCGGACGTGCGCGCGGCGACCTCGCCGGCCAGCTCCGCGCGGGTCAGCACACGGTCTTCCAGCACCTCGCCCACGGCGTCCATGAGCGTGGTCAGCTCCTCGGCGGTGATGTGGAAGTTCCGCAGCCACACCGGCTTGAGGTAGTGCCGGTAGGTGGCGAACCCGGCCTGCCACAGCGGGTACTCGGCGGCGGGCAGCAGGTGCAGGGTGCCGCGCATCGCCCACGTCTTGACCAGCGTGCGGTCGGTCCACAAGGCCCGTTCGACGGCGTCGTCGGCGAGCCCGTCGACCCGCGCGCGCAACGTCGCCCCGGCCGACGACATCAGCTGCGCGTGCAGCCCGCACAGCTCCGACACCACGTCGAGGGCGTCACCGGCGGGTCGTCGCACGTCCAGGCTGTGCTTGCGGGTGCGCCAGGCCGCGACCTGCCGCCAGGTCACGCTCACTCGCGGTCCCCTCGCCGCTCCACCGCCGCCAGCCTGCGCTCCAACACCGCCGTGCCCAGCACCCGGGCCAGCACCAGGCCGGCCCCGGACAGCCCGGCCACCAGCACCGCCCCGGTCATGTGCCAGGTGGGTGCATCACCCGTGCAGGTGAACACTTCGGTGAACTTCTCCGAGGAGCAGGTCACGTACGGGACGGCGGCCAGCCCGATGCTCGCCGCGGCCACCCCGCCGAGCAGGGCGGACCCGAACGTGCGCATCAGCGGGAACGCGGCGTTGGCCGCGCCGACCGCGGCGATCGCGAACAGCAGCGGCACCGGGTGCGGGAACGGTCCGAACGCGGCGCAGCCCACCATCAGCGCGCACACGATCGCCAGCCCGGCCTGTTCACCCACGCGGCGACCCTAACAACGCCGGCCGCGAAGGCGTCAGAACTTCGTAACCCGATTTCGGCCGCCACCCGGCGTCCGATTCGTCAGAGTTGTCGGGAGAAGACGACTTCGGAAGGCGTGAGATGTCCAAACGGGTAGTGGTGATCGGGGTGGCAGGCGTGCTGGTGGTCGCCCTGGTGGTGGGGCTGTACCTGTTCCAGCCGTGGCGGTTGGTCACCGACCGGACGGCCGACGAGGCGTTGCTGGTGCCGGCGCCGACGACGACGTCGGCCGCCGCGACTCGGACGAAGGAGTCCAGCGCGGTCGCGACCACCACGACATCGGCCGCGCCCACCGGCCCGGTCGCGCTGGCCACCGGGCCGTTCCGCTCGCTCGACTACACCACGACCGGCAACGCCACACTGGTCCGGTTGCCCGACGGCAAGCTCGCCGTCCAGTTCGAGGCGCTCGACACGAGCGACGGGCCGGACCTCTACGTGTACCTGTCGGACAAGCCGTCGGACTCGCCCGAGGCCGCGTTCGACTCCGGTTTCACGAACCTCGGCAAACTCAAGGCGAATCAGGGCAACCAGGTCTACGAGGTGCCCGCCGGGATCGACCTGAAGACGGTCCGCAGCGTCGTGATCTGGTGCGAAAGGTTTTCCGAGGGTTTCGGAGTAGCGCCCCTGGAACAGGGCTGACACACAGCCGAAACATATCGACAATGGTCTAGGCCATATGGGGCCTTTTTGAGGTATTGACGTATCTGGTCTAGACCACATATAGTCATGTGCATAACCAACGTCCCTCGTTGGTGGGCGGGCGGATGCCCCATCGACGAGGAGCCGGCTCACTGGGGTGGGCCACCGTTGGCGGCGGCGCGGTACTTCTCTCTCTCCCACACCGCGCCGCCGCTCACGGCTTTGATCCACGTTGTGATGCACACTGTGAGTGATGCTCACCAGGACCATCGCCATCCACTACGTCACCGCCGCACTGCGCGGTGCCGCGCGCCGAGGTCACGACGTCGCCGAACTCCTCGCGTCGGCAGGTATCAGCGAGGCCCTGCTCGCGGACGAACGCGCCCGCGTCACGCCCGCCCAGTACACCAAGCTCGTCCAGACGCTGTGGGAAGTGCTGGACGACGAGTTCATGGGCCTGGGGCCGCAGCCGAGCAAGCGCGGCACGTTCCCGACGATGTGCCTGCTCGCCGTGCACTGCGCGTCGCTGGAGGACGCCCTGCGGCGCGGGCTCGCATTCTACGCGCTGTTCGACGTGCGGCCGGTGATGACGTTGACCGAGCGGGAGGGCGTCGCGACGTTCACCCTGTCGACGGAGGGTGTGGACGACCCGGACCGGTTCCTGGTGGAGTCGCTGCTGGTGCTGTGGCACCGGTTCTCGTCGTGGCTGATCGGGCGGCGGATCCCGCTGCGCGGGGTCGACCTGGCGTACCCGGAGCCGGCGCACGGCGCGGAGTACCACCTGATCTTCGGCGCGCCGCTGCGGTTCGACGCGCCCGCGACGAGGTTGACGTTCGACGCGCGGTTCCTGCGGATGCCGGTGGTGCAGGACGAGGCCGCGTTACGGCGGTTCCTGCGGAACTCGCCCGCCGAGCTGCTGTCCCGGCGTGATTACGGGGCGGACGCGTCCAGCCAGGTCCGGCGGATGCTCGGCAGCGGTGTGGTGGGTCTGGAGAACGTGGCCGCGCGGCTCGGGGTGAGCGCGCCGACGTTGCGGCGGAAGCTCGCCGCCGAAGGCACGTCGTTCCGCGAGGTGCGGGAACAGTTGCTGCGGGACCAGGCGGTGGCGAGCCTGGTGCGCGGTGGTGAGTCGGTGGAGGAGTTGGCGCTGCGGCTGGGGTTCTCCGAGGCGAGTGCTTTTCACCGGGCGTTCAAGCGGTGGACGGGCAGCAGTCCTGGTACCTACCGGGGTGGACCTGCTAACTGATCGGCGTCGGCTGTCGACCGGGCCGGGAACTGCGGCCGAACGGCCGTGTCCGGCGAATCTCCAACACGGTGGACTGTTATCGCGTAATTTCTCACCCACCCTGCGGGAGTCCCCGTGTCCCTCCGCCCTCGCTCCTCCGCCCTGGCCCCGGCATTGGCCGTGGCGCTGGTCCTGGCCCTCGGGCCGGCCCTGACCCCTGCGGCACACGCAACACCCACCGCCCACACCTCCGCGCCGCACACCTCGGCCTTCGCCGGGCTCGCGTCGTCGGTGCCCACCGAGCCGGTGCCCACCGAGCCGGTGCCCACCGAGCCGGCGGCCACCGAGCCGCCGCCCGTCGTCGACCTGCCGGGCGTCGCGGTCGCGCCCGCCGTCGACCCGGCCCGCCGCATCGAGACCACGCGCACCACCCGTCCGGTCGCGCCGGGCGTGTCGCTGAGCTCGTTCGACTGGTACGAACCGGGCGGCGCGGGCGGGTGGATCCGCGGTGACGCGCTCAGCGTCGACCTGACCGCCGGCACGAAGGTCGACTACCTGCACCCCGGCCGGGTGACCGCCGCCGAACCGCTGTCCGCGCAGGCGGACCGGACCCGCGCGGTCGCCGCGGTCAACGGCGACTTCTTCGACATCAACAACTCCAACGCGCCGCGCGGCGTCGGCGTCCAGGACGGCCGCACGGTCAAGTCGCCCGCCGCCGGGCACCGCCGCGCGGTCGGCCTCGACGCGGCGGGCGTGGGCCGGGTGATGGAGGTGTTCTTCGACGGGCGGATCACCCGCGAGGACGGCACCTCGATCCGGTTGGACCAGCTCAACAGCGCCGCCGTCGAAGCGGGCGGTGTCGGGCTGTTCGACCCGATCTGGGGCTCGTACAGCCGGGCGCGGGCGGTGCAGGGGGCTTCCCGCGTGACCGAGGTCGTCGTGCGCGCCGGCGTGGTCGCCGAACTGCGCGACCGGGCGGGCGACGACCCGATCCCCGCCGACGGCCAGGTGCTCGTCGGTCGCGAGGCGGGGGCCGACGCGCTCGCCACGCTGGCCGTCGGGCAGCGGATCGGCGTCGAGCACACCACGAAGGCCGGTGACGGCAGCGCGCTGCGTGCCGCGATCGGCGGGAACCAGTTGCTGCTCAAGGACGGTGTGGTCGTCGCGCCCGACGACCCGCTGCACCCGCGCACGGCGGTCGGGTTCTCCGCCGACGGCAAGAAGATGTTCCTGCTGACCGTGGACGGCCGCCAAGGGGCGTACCTGCTCGGGCTGAACCTCAAGGACGTGGCCGCGATCCTGAAGGAGATGGGCGCGCACAACGCCCTCAACCTCGACGGCGGCGGTTCGTCCACCCTGCTGGCCCGCACGCCCGGCGCCGAGTCGGTGGTCGTGGAGAACACCCCGTCCGACGGCGGCGAGCGTCCCGTGCCCAACGGGCTCGCGCTGTACGCGCCGGCCGGCAGCGGCGACCTGACCGGGTTCTGGGTGCGCACGGCGATCGACCCGCGTCGCGCGCCGGGTGCGGACACCGTGCCCGGTGGTCACCCGGAGCGGGTGTTCCCCGGCCTGACCCGGCGGCTGGTGGCCGACGGGCACGACGAGACCTACGGGCCGGCGCGCGACGACGTGCACCTGTGGCGGACGGCGCGTGCGGACGTGGGGTGGGTGGACCGGGACGGCGTGTTCCGCGCTCATCGGCCCGGCACGACGAAAGCCGTGGCACAGCGCGGTGGCGTGACCGGCTCGGTGGAGCTGACCGTGCTGGGCGCGTTGGCCGGGCTGTCCGCGACCACGAGCCGGCTGAGCCTGCCCGAGGTGGGCGGCACGAGCGGGTTCGGTGTCGTCGGCCGGGACGGCGACGGGTTCACCGCGCCGGTCGAGCCCGCTGACCTGGCGTTGGAGTACGACCGCACGGTGGTCGACATCGCCGGCGGGGCGGACGGCTCGCTCCGGATCACCGCGTTGAAGCCCGGTGCGACGACGGTCGTGGCACGGGTCGGGGCGCACGTGGTGCGCGTGCCGGTGACCGTCGGGCTGGAGGAACGGCTGATCGCCGGGTTCGACGACGGCGCGGCGTGGACGTTCGGCTCGGCGCGCGGCTCGGGTTCGGTGACGCCGGTGGCGGAGGGCCGCACCGGGGCCGGGCTGCGGATGTCGTACGACTTCTCGAAGTCCACCGGCACCAGGACGGCCTACGCGATCCCGCCGCGGCCGATCGAGGTGCAGGGCCAGCCGTTGGCGCTGGGCGCGTGGGTGTACGGGCACGGCCGCGGCGAGTGGACGGCGTTCACCGTCACCGACGCCTCGGGGCTCAGCCGGTCGCTCTACGGGCCGTACATCACCTGGACGGGGTGGCGGTACCTGGAGGTGCCGGTGCCGTCCGGGCTCGCGTTCCCCTTGCGGGTGAACAGGTTCTACACGATCGAGACCAAGGCGGACCGGCAGTACACCGGCGAGGTGATCGTGGACGACATCGTGGCCAAGGTGCCGCCCGCGGTGGAGCTGCCGGTGGTGGAGGAGCCCGCCGACCGGTTCGTGGTGCAGGACGGCACGGTGGCCGACCGGCCGTGGCGGTTCGCGGTGATGTCCGACGCGCAGTTCGTGGCGCGCAACCCGGACAGCGACCTGGTGCGGTCGGCCCGGCGGACGTTGCGGGAGATCAAGGCGCAACGGCCCGACTTCGTCGTGATCAACGGCGATTTCGTGGACGAGGCGTCGCCCGCGGACCTGGCGTTGGCGCGGCGGGTGCTGACCGAGGAGTTGGGGGACGAGCTGCCCTGGTACTACGTGCCGGGCAACCACGAGATCATGGGGCCGGGCACGATCGACAACTTCCGGCGCGAGTTCGGCGCCACGAACCGGGTCTTCGACCACAGGGGCACCCGGTTCGTGCTGCTGGACTCGTCTACCGGCACCGTGCGCGGCGGTGGGTTCGACCAGGCCGTGATGCTGCGTGACGCGTTGCGCGACCACGGTGCGGTGAACTCGGTCGTGGTGATGGAGCACCACCCGCCGCGCGACCCGACCCCGACCAGGGGCAGCCAGCTGTCCGACCGGCTGGAGGCCGACGTGGTCGAGGACTGGCTGGCCGATTTCCGGCGCACGACCGGCAAGGGCGCGGCGTTCATCGGCGCGCACGTCGGCCTGTTCCACGCCTCGCGGGTGGACGGCGTGCCGTACCTGGTCAACGGCAACTCGGGCAAGGCGCCAGCCGGCGAGGCCGGCCGCGGCGGCTTCACCGGCTGGACGATGCTGGGCGTAGACCCCCGACGCGGAGACAACTGGCTAGCCGCCGAAATCCGCCCCCACGTGGACACCCTGACCCTCGACGCACCCACGGTCGTCCGCATGGGCACCCCGGCGACCGTCACCGCCACCCTCACCCAAGGCGCCCGGCAGATCCCAGTGGCCTACCCGGTGACCGCGGACTGGTCCGGCTCCCTGAACCTGCACATCGGCCCGGCCCACGGCTTGCGCCCCTGGCACGCGGCTTGGCTGGACCCGACCACCGGCGCGCTGAAAGCCCTGCGCCCCGGCCGGATCACGCTGGCCGTAACCGTGAACGGCGCAACCCGACGCGCCGACCTGACCACCGCCCTACCTCAATGGGGTCGAGCCACGGCCTGACCCGCTCCGGACCGCGCGAGTCCTGCGTTCGCGTTCTGAACGCAGGACTCACGCGGGTGGTCAGAACTGGTCGCCGCGGGTGGCGCGGTCGCGGAGGGAGGTTGGGGGGCGGAAGCGTTCGCCGTAGGTGTCGGCCAGGTAGTCGGCGCGTTCGACGAAGGCGGCCAGGCCGTACGAGTTGACGAACTGGAGCGTGCCGCCGCTCCACGGGGCGAAGCCGAAGCCGAAGATGCTGCCGATGTCGGCGTCACCGACCGACGTCAGCACGCCCTCGTCCAGGCACCGCACCGTCTCCAGCGACTGGATGAACAGCAACCGGTCCTCGACGTCCCGCTCGGTCACCCCGGCGTCGGGCCGCGCATAACGCGCCAAGCCCGGCCACAGGAACTTCCGCCCACCCTCCGGGTACTCGTAGAACCCGGCCCCGCCGGACTTGCCGGTACGCCCCTCCGCGACCAACTCCTCCAGCACCCGGAACGCCGGGTGGTCGGCCAGAGCGCCCGAGGCAGAAGGGTCGTCGGCCAGCGTCTGGTCCCGGATCTTCAGCTGGAGGGTGAGGGTGACCTCGTCGGACACCGCCAGCGGGCCCACCGCCATGCCGGAACGCCTCGCCACGTTCTCGATCAACGCAGGCGACACGCCCTCCGCCACCATCGACACGGCCTCGGTCACGTAAGTGCCGAACGTCCGCGACGTGTAGAACCCGCGGCTGTCGTTCACCACGATCGGCGTCTTGCCGATCTGCAACACGTAGTCGAACGCCCGAGCCAGCGTCTCGTCCGACGTCTTCTCCCCGCGGATGATCTCCACCAGCCGCATCTTCGGCACCGGCGAGAAGAAGTGCAGCCCGATGAACCGCGTCGGGTCGCCCACCGCCGACGCCAGCCCGGTGATCGGCAACGTCGACGTGTTCGACGCGATCACCGCGTCCGGCAGAGCGAAGGACTCCGCCGCCGGCAGCACCTTGTTCTTCAGCTCCCGGTTCTCGAACACCGCCTCGATGACCAGGTCGCACCCCGCCAGATCGGCGTCCGAGTCGGTCGGCGTGATGCCCGGCGTGTCACCGGCGCCGCGCCGCGCGGCCTCCAGCGTCACGTCCTTCAGCACCACCTCGATACCGGCCTTCGCGCTCACCTCGGCGATCCCCGAGCCCATCATGCCCGCGCCGAGCACACCGACCTTCGAAACCTTCGACGCCGCCACCCCGGCAGGCCGCGACCCGCCCGCGCTGATCTCGTTCAGCTGGAACCAGAACGTGTTGATCATGTTCTTGGCGATCTGCCCGGTGGCCAGCTCCACGAAGTACCGCGCCTCGACCCGCAACGCCGTGTCGAAGTCCACCAACGCGCCCTCGACGGCCGCCGCCAGGATCTTCTCCGGCGCCGGGTACGCGCCGTGCGTCTTCTTCCGCAGCACGGCGGGCGCGGCGGCGAGCAGCCCGTACAGGTTCGGGTCGCCGATCCGCACGTCCGGCACCGCGTACCCCGGCTTGTCCCACGGCTGCTGCGGCGCCGGGTTGGCCTTGATCCACGCCCGCGCCTTGGCGATCAGCTCCTCGCGCGACGACGCCAGCTCGTGCACGAGCCCCGCCTGGAGAGCACGCGCCGGCCGCAGCTGCTTGCCCTCCATCAACAGCGGCAACGCGGGCTGCACGCCCAGCAGCCGCACCATCCGGGTCACCCCGCCACCGCCGGGCAGCAGCCCCAACGTCGCCTCGGGCAGCCCCAGCTTGATCTTGTCGTCGTCCAGCACCACCCGGTGGTGGCAGGCCAGCGCGATCTCGAACCCGCCGCCCAGCGCACTGCCGTTGATCGCCGCGACCACCGGCTTGCCCAGCTGCTCCAACCGCCGCAGCTGACCCTTGATCTCCTCCAGGTACCCCAGCGCCTCGGCCGCGTTCTCCGGCGTGATCCGGATCAGCACGTTCAGGTCGCCGCCCGCGAAGAACGTCTTCTTCGCCGACGTCAGCACCACACCGGTGATGTCCTCACGCTCGGCCTCCAGCCGGGAGACCGCCTCGCCCATCGCCGCGTGGTACTCGGCGTTCATCACGTTCGCCGAGCCGGACATGTCCATCGTGAGGGTGACGATCCCCTCGTCATCCCGCTCGAAGTGGATAGCCATCAGACCCTCTCGATGATCGTCGCGATGCCCATGCCGCCGCCCACACACAGCGTGGCCAGACCCCGCCGCAGGTCCCGGCGCTCCAGCTCGTCGAGCAGGGTGCCGAGGATCATGCAGCCGGTCGCGCCCAGCGGGTGGCCCATCGCGATCGCGCCGCCGTTGACGTTGACCTTGTCGTCGGGCAGGTCCAGCTCGCGCCGGAACTTCAGCACCACCGACGAGAACGCCTCGTTGATCTCGAACAGGTCGATGTCCTCGACGGTCAGCCGGGCCTTGTCCAACGCCTTGCGCGCGGCCGGCGCGGGACCGGTCAGCATGATCGTGGGCTCGGAGCCGACGACGGCGGTCGCGATGATCCGCGCGCGGGGCGTGAGGCCCAGTTCCGCGCCGATGCGGGCGTTGCCGATCAGCATCGCCGCCGCGCCGTCCACGATCTGCGACGAGTTGCCCGGCGTGTGGACGTGCTCGATGCGCTCCACCGCCGGGTACCGGTCGATGGCCACCGCGTCGAACCCCAGGTCGCCGTGGAACGCGAAGCTGGGCTTGAGCTTGCCCAGGCCCTCCAGCGTGGTCTCCGGGCGGATCGCCTCGTCGTGGTCGAGCACGACCGAGCCGTTCTGGTCGACCACGGCCACCAGGGACCGGTCGAAGTACCCCTTGTCACGGGCCAGCGTCGCCCGCTGCTGCGAGCGCAACGCGTACGCGTCCACGTCCTCGCGGCTGAACCCCTCCAGCGTGGCGATGAGGTCCGCGCTCACGCCCTGCGGCACGAAGTTGACCGCCATGTTGGTCTCCGGGTCGGCCATCCACGCGCCGCCGTCCGAGCCCATCGGCACCCGCGACATCGACTCGACGCCGCCCGCCACCACCAGGTCCTCGAACCCGGACGCCACCTTGGCCGCGGCCAGGTTCACCGACTCCAGGCCCGACGCGCAGAACCGGTTGAGCTGCACGCCCGCGGGCCGCAGGTCCCAGCCGGCCGCGAGCACCGCCGTGCGGGCGATGTCCGCGCCCTGCTCGCCGACCGGTGACACGACGCCGAACACCACGTCGTCCACCGCCGAGGTGTCCAGGTCGTTGCGCCGCGCCAGCGCCGCGAGCACCCCGGAGGCCAGGGTGATCGGCTTGACGCTGTGCAGCGAACCGCGCTTTCCCCTGCCACGCGGTGTGCGCACCGCGTCGAAGATCAAGGCTTCGCTCATGTACTCAACGGTAGGCAGCGACTCCGCAGTTGCCCATGACCGTCGAAGGTGACTTATTAGCTCAGCAGGTGATCCATGATCTCGCCATCACCGACGAACCCCAGCCGCGCGTAGAGCCGCCGCGCGGTCTCGTTGCTCTGGAACACGCGCAGCTGCACCCGCTCCCACCCGTGCTCACGCGCCCACGCCAGTACGTCACGCACCAGCGCCTCACCGATGCCCTGCCGCCGGAACTCCGGTTTCACCCACATCGAGTACAGGTACAACACTCCCGGGTGCTCCTCATGAGGTACTCCGGCCACGAGCGCCACCGGTTCGGGCGCCTCCGCCACCACCTTCACGCCCCGGTCCGGCCGCAGCAGCTCACGCCACAACGCCTCGTCGAACTCGCGCTCGACCGCCAGCGCGGACCCGAACGCCTCGGGATCGCTGCTCAGCGCGGTGAGCCGGATGTCGCGCCACGTCACCCAGTCCGCGGGACCCAACCGCCGGAGTTGCATGCGATCAGTTTCGCGTATCCCCCTGACAATTGCGCTCATCAGCAGCCGTCACCCTGGCGTACACGGTCATGGCGAACCGGCTCACCAGGTGGGAACGTCAGGGGTATGCCAACTCGCCGTTCCGCATGGATGACCGAGGACCTGGACCAGCTGCGCAAGCTGGCCCGGACGTTCTTCGAGAGGGAGTCGGTTCCCCACCACGAGCGCTGGGCCGCGCAGAAGCAGGTGGACCGGGACTTCTGGAACAAGGCCGGTGGAGTCGGCCTGCTCTGCCTGTCCATCCCCGAGGAGTACGGCGGTGGCGGCGGCACGTTCGCGCACGAGGCGGTGCTGCTGGAGGAGCAGGCGCGGTGCGGCGACAGCGCGTGGGGCAACAGCGTGCACAGCGGGATCGTGGCCCACTACATCAACTCCTACGGCACCGAGGAGCAGAAGCGGCGCTGGCTGCCGAAGATGGCGTCCGGCGAGTACGTCGGCGCGATCGCCATGTCCGAGCCCGGCGGCGGCTCGGACCTGCAGAACATCAAGACGCGGGCGCTGCGGCAAGGCGACGAGTACGTGCTGAACGGCTCGAAGACGTTCATCACCAACGGCGTGCAGGCCGACCTGGTGATCGTGGTCGCCAAGACCGACCCGAGCCAGGGCGCGACGGGCATCTCGCTGCTCGTGGTGGAGACCGCCTCGTCGCCGGGCTTCCGGCGCGGCCGGGTGCTGGACAAGATCGGGCTGAAGGGCCAGGACACCGCCGAGCTGTTCTTCGACGACGTCCACGTGCCCGCGGCGAACCTGCTCGGCGCCGGCGAGGGCCAGGGGTTCGTCCAGCTCATGCAGCAGCTGCCGCAGGAACGGCTGGTCATCGCGGTGGCGTCCGTCGCGGGCATCGAGACCGCGGTGGACCTCACCCTGGCCTACGTGAAGGACCGGACGGCGTTCGGGCGGGAGCTGATCAAGTTCCAGAACACCCGGTTCACGCTCGCCGAGTGCGCCACCGAGGCCCGCGTGACCAGGGCGTTCGTGGACGAGTGCGTGCTGGAGCACCTGGAGGGCAGGCTGGACGTGCCCACCGCGGCGATGGCGAAGTGGTGGGCCACCGAACGGCTGTGCCGGGTGGTGGACGAGTGCGTCCAGCTGTTCGGCGGCTACGGCTACATGACCGAGTACCCCATCGCGCGCGCGTGGGCGGACGCGCGCGTGCAGAAGATCTACGGCGGGACGAACGAGATCATGAAGGAAATCATCGCGAGGTCGCTCTAGTGCCGGGGCCGCTGGAGGGGTTGAAGGTCGTCGAGCTGGCGGGGCTCGCGCCCGCGCCGTTCGGCTGCATGGTGCTGGCCGACCTCGGCGCGTCGGTGGTCCGGGTGGACCGGATCGGCGGCGCGCCCGGATCGGCCAACACGGGCGTGCCCCTGCTGGGACGCGGGCGGCGTTCGATCGGCGTGGACATCCGCCGGCCCGAGGGCGCCGAGCTGGTGCTCCGGCTGGTCGCGGAGTCGGACGTGCTGATCGAGGGCTTCCGGCCGGGCGTCACGGAACGGCTGGGCATCGGTCCGGCGCAGTGCCTGGCCCGCAACCCGAGGCTGGTCTACGGGCGGATGACCGGGTGGGGCCAGGACGGGCCGTTGGCGGACCGCGCCGGGCACGACATCAACTACATCGCGGTGGCGGGCGCGCTGGAGCCGATCGGGCGGGCCGGCGCGCCGCCGACCGTGCCGCTGAACATCATCGGCGACTTCGGCGGCGGCGGGCTGCTGCTGGCGATGGGTGTGCTGGCGGCGCTGTACGAGCGGGAGCGGTCCGGGCGCGGGCAGGTGGTGGACGCGGCGATGGTCGACGGGGCCGCGTTGCTGACGACGTTCCTGCACGGGATGTCGTCGGCGGGAGCCTGGTCGGGTGGGCGCGGCACGAACCTGCTGGACGGCGGAGCGCCGTTCTACGACGTGTACGAGGCCGCGGACGGCCGGTTCGTCAGCGTCGGGGCGTTGGAGGAGAAGTTCTACGCCGAGCTGCTGGAGGTGCTGGGGCTGGCCGACGCCGGGCTGCCGGAGCGGCACGACCCGGCGAACTGGCCGGAGCTGCGGGCGCGGATCGGCGCGGCGGTGGCCACCCGTACGAGGGACGAGTGGGCGGCGCTGGCCGAGGGGACGGACGCGTGCCTCGCGCCCGTGCTCGCCCCCGGTGAGGCGCCCAAGCACGCGCACAACGTGGAGCGGGGGACGTTCGTCGAGGTCGACGGGGTGGCGCAGCCGGCGCCCGCGCCCCGGTTCGAGCGGACGCCCGCGTCCGTGCCGGGCCCGCCGCCCGTGGTCGGTGAGCACACCGTCGAGGTGCTGGGCGAGCTCGGGCTGGGTGAGGACGAGATAGCCGACCTGCGGCGGTGGGGCGTGATCGGATGACCCGTGTCCGCGGTGCCGACAGGTGATCGGAAAAGGACACAGAAAATTCACCTGAAGGGGTACAGGAAATGAGTGGCGGCCGACATCGGCCTTTGTCACGCTCGGTGCGTGCGTCGGCGCAATCAGGTGATGGGCTGCGGAGAGCTGAGGGTGTCTGAAGACCTCGGTGTCCGTGCTGGGGGATGGGCGAGTGGCCCGTACCTTGGTGATCGGCGGGACCGCGGGTCCCCTTGATCGTCCGATCGGGTGACAGTCGATGCAGTTCAAGCACGGCTGCGTGGTCGTTCCTACGGCTGGTCGGGCGATGAACGTGGGTTCCATCGTCATCATCCGGGTGAATGAGGGACCATGGCGGGTGACACGACCGGAGCGGCGCTCGGCCGCCCTGCCCTGTGATACGGACGGAGACCGATCAGTGAACGTCAAGAAGGTGGTGACGCTGGCGGCGGTCGCGCTGGTGCTGTTCCTCCTGATCACCCAGCCCAACGAGTCCGCCGAGGCGGTGAGGACCGCGCTCGGGTGGCTCCAGTCCGGCGCGGAGTCGATCATCACCTTCGTCCGCAGCCTCTTCGGCTAGCGGGCCCGACGAAGTCCGCTGGATGCGGTCACGGTCAGTGATCGCAAGGCGGGGACGTTGCACCGTACGGGTGGAATGAGGGCTATAACGCCCTGGTAACAGGGTTTTTGACAAACCAGGGTCTAGCGGTTGTCGGTACCCGCTAATACGGTGCGTCGCATTGGCTGATCTTCGACCGACGAGGAGGCAGAATGGTCGAGGACTCCGGAGTCGACGAGCTGTTGCGGCAGTGGGCGGCTGAGCGCTCGGACGACGCCGAGCTGCAGGAGGTGAACCGGATCAAGGACGCGTGGCTCGCGGAAGCACCGCCGTCCGCGCCGGGGATCCCGGTGCAGCGGGCGAATGGCGGACCCCGTGGCCTGATGAAGGTCGAGTCGGCGGATCCGGCGTACGTGACGGCGATGCGGAAGCGGGCGCCCGAGGTGCCCGAGGCTCTGCTCGCCGCCGCCGCCAGCTACTGGCAGCTGGTCGGCGACCTGTCCGAGGCGGAGCAGTGGTGGGACGCGGGCATCAGCCCGTTGGACCAGCGTGCTCTGGACTACCGGGCGGCCGGGCTCACGCCCGCCGACCTCGGTCGTCGCCTCGGCCCGATGACGGTGCTCCAGCACCTGCGTCGGGGTAGTGCGGCGGCCTGGTGCGTTGCCAGGCTGCAGAGGCAACGCCGGGACGGCGTCGCCTGAGTCGGGACGAGTCGGGGCGGGCTCCTGTGGTCGAAGGAGCCCTCACCTTCGAGGGACGGGCTCCTGTGCGGGGAGCCCAAGCCCGTGCGCAGTACTCTTGAGGCGTGCGGGGCCTCTTCACACCTCAGCGTCTGGCCATCGGAGCCGTGTGCCTGGCGGCGCTCGTCGTGTGCTGTGGCCTGGCCTACTGGCAGTGGGAGCGGTTCTCCGCGGTCGGTGGCACGTTCCAGAACCTCGGCTACGTCTTCCAGTGGCCGCTGTTCGGCCTCTTCCCGGCGTTCATGGTGTGGCGCATCCGCAAGCTGGACGCCCGCCGCAAAGCCGAGGAGGCCGCCGAGGCCGCCGACGGCGGTGGGCACGAGGCCGCCCCGGAGCCGGTGGCCGCGCCGTCGAAGCCGGTCGTTACCGTTGAGCCCGTCAGAGCACCCGTGCACGACGACGAGGACGAAGAGCTCGCGGCCTACAACCGCATGCTCGCCGAACTCAACGCGCGGGACCAGCGGTGAAGCGAAGGTAGGGCGATGAGCGGCGCGTTGACCAGGTTCCGGTTCATGGCTTACGCGGTCGGTGTCGGCCTGCTGCTGCTCGTGGTCGCGATGATCGCCAAGTACGCGGGCGGCAACGAGGGCATGATGCAGGTCGTCGGCCCCATCCACGGTTTCCTGTACGCGGTGTACCTCGTGCTGACCGTCGACCTGGCGCTCAAGGCCCGTTGGTCGATCAAGGGCACGGCCCTGGTCCTGCTGGCCGGCACGATCCCGTTCGTGTCGTTCTACGCCGAGCGCAAGGTCGTCGAGAGCATCCGGGCCGAGAAGAGCCTGTGACCGCGGTTGCGCGTGACCGAACCCGCCTGCGGGCAGGGGCGCGCGTGACCAGGGTTGACCTTGTCCGCCGGGCGCGACCGGCCGTGTAATGCTTCCTACGGCACGCCGACCCGACCGGTCGGCCGTGCCGGCACGCCTGCACCCAGGGAGGACCCGCCTGATGGAAAGCCGCCGCACGCCCCTGCACGCCGAGCACGAGGCGTTGGGCGCCATGTTCACCGACTTCGCGGGCTGGCGGATGCCGCTGCGCTACGACAGCGAGCTGGCCGAGCACCACGCGGTGCGCACCTCGGCGGGCCTGTTCGACCTGACCCACATGGGTGAGATCGTGCTGACCGGTCCCGAGGCGGGCGCCGCGCTCGACCACGCCCTGGTCGGCCACGCGTCCGCGATCGGCGTCGGCCGCGCCCGCTACACGATGATCTGCGAGGCCGACGGCGGCGTGATCGACGACCTGATCGTCTACCGCACCGGCGACCAGGAGTACCTGGTCGTCGCCAACGCCTCGAACGCCGCCGTGGTGCACGATGCGCTGGTGGCGCGGGCGAAGGGCTTCGACACCACCGTCGAGGACAAGTCGACCGACTACGCGCTGCTCGCCGTGCAGGGCCCGAAGGCCACCGCGATCCTCGAAGGCCTCACGCCCACCGACCTGGCCGCGGTGAAGTACTACGCGTCGTACCCGACGGAGGTGGCGGGCAAGCCGGTGCTGCTCGCCCGCACCGGCTACACCGGCGAGGACGGCTTCGAGCTGTTCGTCGCGCCGGACGACGCCGCGCACGTCTGGCAGGCCCTGCTGGCAGCCGGCGAGCCGCACGACCTCAAGCCCGCCGGCCTCGGCTGCCGCGACACGTTGCGGCTGGAGGCGGGCATGCCGCTGTACGGCAACGAGCTGGGCCGCGACCGCACGCCGTTCCACGCGAACCTCGGCCGGGTGGTGAAGCTCGACAAGCCGGGCGACTTCGTCGGCCGCGACGCCCTGGCCGCCGTCGCCGAACAGGGCGTGGACCGCAAGCTGGTCGGCCTGAAGACCGCTTCCCGCCGCGCGCCCCGGCACGGGTACCCGGTGCTGGACGCGGCGGGCAACCCGATCGGCGAGATCACCAGCGGTGCGCTGTCGCCGACCCTGGGGTACTCGGTGGCCATGGCCTACGTCGCCGTCGGCAACGCCGAGCCCGGCACCGAGCTGTCGGTGGACGTCCGCGGCAAGCGCGAGCCGGTCGAAGTCGTCGCACTGCCCTTCTACAAGCGCACCTCGTAAGGGAGACCCACACATGTCCGAGCACTTCAACACCTCCCTCGCGGAGTTCGACCCCGAGGTCGCGGACGCCGTCGCCGCCGAGCTGCACCGGCAGCAGAGCACGCTGGAGATGATCGCCTCGGAGAACTTCACGCCGGTGTCGGTGCTCCAGGCGCAGGGGTCGGTGCTGACGAACAAGTACGCCGAGGGCTACCCCGGCCGCCGCTACTACGGCGGCTGCGAGAACGTCGACGTCATCGAGCGGCTGGCGATCCAACGGGTCAAGGACCTGTTCGGCGCGGGTTTCGCGAACGTGCAGCCGCACTCGGGCGCGCAGGCCAACGCGTGCGCGATGTTCGCCCTGCTCCAGCCGGGCGACACGATCCTGGGCCTCGACCTGGCGCACGGCGGGCACCTCACCCACGGCATGCGGATCAACTTCTCCGGCAAGCTCTACAACGTGGTGCCCTACCACGTGTCGGAGGACGACGGCCGGGTCGACATGGCCGAGGTCGAGCGGCTGGCCACCGAGTTCAAGCCGAAGCTGATCGTGGCGGGCTGGTCGGCCTACCCGCGTCAGCTCGACTTCGCCGAGTTCCGCCGGATCGCCGACTCGGTCGGCGCGTACCTGATGGTCGACATGGCGCACTTCGCCGGTCTGGTCGCGACCGGCCTGCACCCGAGCCCGGTGCCGCACGCGCACGTCGTGACCACGACCACGCACAAGACCCTCGGCGGTCCGCGCGGCGGTGTGATCCTGACCAACGAGGCCGACCTGGCGAAGAAGATCAACTCGGCGGTGTTCCCCGGTCAGCAGGGTGGTCCGCTGGAGCACGTGATCGCGGGCAAGGCGGTGGCGTTCAAGCACGCCGCGTCGCCCGAGTTCGCCGACCGGCAGCGGCGCACGGTCGAGGGCGCGAAGATCCTCGCCGACCGGCTGTCGCAGCCGGACGCCGCGGCGGCGGGTGTGAAGGTGCTCACGGGTGGCACGGACGTGCACCTCGTGCTGGTGGACCTGGTGGCGTCCGAATTGGACGGCAAGCAGGCCGAGGACCGGCTGCACGAGGTGGGGATCACGGTCAACCGGAACGCGGTGCCGAACGACCCGCGTCCGCCGATGGTGACCTCCGGCCTGCGCATCGGCACGCCGGCGCTGGCCACGCGCGGGTTCGGCACGGCGGACTTCACCGAGGTCGCGGACGTGATCGCGGCGGCGTTGCAGGCGTCGCCGGACCTGGCGGAGCTGCGGTCGCGGGTCGAGGTGCTGGCCGCCAAGCACCCGCTGTACCCCGGCCTGTGACGGACACCCTGTGACGGACACCCTGTGAAGGACGCCACGAAGTGAAGGACGCCACGAAATAGCTGGTGGTTGCTGGAGGTTGTCCCGTGCGAGAGGGGAGCGTACGGGACAACCGAAAGAGGCAACATGACGACGACACTCGACACGCTCGCGCTGCCGCGTGACGCGCAGGACCTGCTCTTCCGCGAGGCGCGCACGGCGAACGCGTTCACCGACGAGCCGGTGACCGACGAGCAGTTGCACGAGGTCTACGAACTCGTCAAGTGGGGCCCGACCGAGATGAACAGCCAGCCGCTGCGGGTGCTGTTCGTGCGCGGCGAGGAGGCCAAGGCCCGCCTGGTGCCGCACATGTCGGAGGGTAACCGCGCCAAGACGCTGTCCGCCCCGGTGACCGCGATCCTGGCCGCCGACACCGATTTCCACGAGCACTTGAGCACGACGTTCCCGCACTTCCCGGGCGCCAAGGGCGCGTTCGTCGACGACGCCCGGCGCGCCGAGGCGGCCAAGAGGAGTGCTCTGCTGCAGGCCGGTTACTTCATCGTCGGCGTTCGCGCGGCCGGTCTCGCCGCGGGCCCGATGAGCGGCTTCGACGCCGAGGGCGTCCGCCGGGAGTTCTTCGTCGGCACCAACCAACTGCCCCTGGTGGTCGTCAACATCGGCCACCCGGACCACTCCGGCACCCGCCCGCGCAACCCGCGCCTGGACTTCGCCAAGGCCGCCCGCATCATCTGAGCCGCTCGGGCTCGGCCGGTCGGACCACTCGCGCGGCGTTCGAGTTCGTCGGAACCCGTTGACGTCGGAACCGGTTGACGTCGGAACCCGTTGGCAGGGCCCGAAATTGTCGGACCCCTCTGGCAGGATAAAAGCAGGGGTCCCCTTGGCGGGGACTCCTGCGAAGCGTTCGTTCGTCGTTCGGCGGTCGTCGTTCGTCGTTCGTCGGTCGGTCGTTCGCCGGTCCTGCTGCACAACGCCCAAATCCCCCGGCCAACCCCAGGCCGGGGGATCAGGGCATTCCACAGTGGACTAAGCAGCAGGCGGTACGGTCACCCCCGCGGGCAGGCATTCCAGGTTGCGCTTGCCGTTGGGCTGCACCACGAACCAGGTGTTGCCGACACCCTGGCCCTTCCACTGGCCCGGCGCCTCGTCCTTCGAGTAGGTGTAGAGCGGCCAGCCGTCGAGGGTGACCTGCTCGGTGCCATCAGCCCGCTTCACCGTCGAAACGAGCGCGGGGTCGACGCCCTGCAACTGCGGCGCGCTGTTGGACAGCACGGGCGGCCACGTCACGGCGCACTGACCCTCGCAGTTGGACTTCGCCGGGTTCGGCGTGTCCTTGTCGAACCGGTACAGCGTCCGGCCATCACCGTCCTGGACCACGTCACCCATCTTGGGCACGCTCTTGGCCACCAGCGTCACCTGCGGACCGGACGGCGCGGGCGCTGCCTGGCCCTCCGGCGCTTCGGCGGCGGGCTCGACGGGTGCTGCCTCTGCTGCCGCTTCCTCGCTGGTCGGAGGGGCCAAGGGCTCCTGGACGTCTCCGTAGTCGCCCTCGGCTTGGGCCGCGGCCCCCACCTGCTCGGTCTGCGCGACCGTCTTGCCCTGCAGGCCGGTGGCGTTGGAAGTCCACATGACCAGCGCGAGCACGGCTGCCATGCCGCCCGCGACGGCGATGGCGATGCGGTTTCGTCGGATCACACTCACTCCTCCTTGGTCCGTCAATCGCTCCACCGACGACTACGGCCCTCTAGGCGGTGCGGTTCAGGTCGGCCGAAATTCGCGTGCCAAGACAGGGGGCGGCCGCCGGCGTCCGGTCACCCGGAGTTCTGGGGAACGGACCTGCGGGTTCCGCACCCCGTCGCCCCCCTTGCGCCCGACTCCACCCCGTAGGGTGTCCGGGTGGGCAACGAGATCTCCTTCCCGCGCCAGCAAGCGCGTAGCCAGCGGTTCACCCTCGGTGCGCCGCGGACGTTCACCGTGGCACCGGACGGCGCCAAGGTGTACTTCCTCCGCACCGCCACGGCCACGAGCCGGGCGAACGGCCTGTGGGCGTTCGACACCGCCACCCGGACCGAGACGCTGCTGGCCGACCCGAGCACCCTGCTGACCGACCCCGAGGACCTCTCCCCGCAGGAGAAGGCACGGCGCGAGCGCACCCGTGAGTCGGCGGCGGGCATCGTCGGCTACGCCACGGACGGTGACGTGCGGCAGGCGGCGTTCGCGTTGTCCGGCAGGCTGTTCGTGGTCGAACTCGCCACCGGCGCGGTGCGGGAGCTGCCCGTCACGGGCGCGGTCATCGACCCGCGCCTCGACCCGACCGGCCGCAAGGTCGGCTACGTGGCCGACGGCGCGCTGCACGTCGTCGACCTGGAGACCGGCACGGACCACGTGGTCGCCTCGCCGGACGGGCCGGACGTCACGTGGGGTCTGGCGGAGTTCATCGCGGCCGAGGAGATGAGCCGCTACCGGGGTTACTGGTTCTCCCCGGACGGCGAGCACGTGCTGGCGGCCCGCGTGGACAACGCGCCCGTGCCGCGCTGGCACATCGCCGACCCGGCCAACCCCGGCACGCCCGCCGCCGAGATCGCGTACCCGGCAGCCGGCGAGGCCAACGCCGTGGTCGAACTCGCGATCTTCAACACCGGCCGTGTGGACGTGACGTGGGACCGCGACGCGTTCCCGTACCTGAACACGGTGTCGTGGTCGTCGCACGGCAAGCCGCTGCTGCAGGTCCAGTCCCGCGACCAGCGCCGGATGCAGGTGCTCGCGGTGGACGTCGAGACCGGCGCCACGGACGTGGTGGCCGACGACACCGACCCGCACTGGCTGGAGATCGTTCCGGGGGCGCCGGGCTGGACGCCGGACGGCGAACTGGTGCGCGTGCTGCCGATCGGTGACGCGAACCGCCTCGTCGTCGGCGACCGCGCGTGGACCCCGGACGGCTTCCAGGTGCGGTCGGTGCTGGACGTGGCCGAGGACGGCGTCCTGGTCACCGCGTCCACCGACGACCCGACCCAGGCGCACGTCTTCCTGGTCACCGGGAGCGGGCTCACCCGGCTGTCCACAGAGGACGGTGTGCACAGCGCGACCCGGGCGGGTGGCGTGCTGGTGCTGGCCCGTTCCGCGATGGACCACTTCGGTTCGAAGGTCACCGTGTCCACCGGCGGTGAGATCGGCACGTTCGCCGAAACCCCCGTGCTCACGCCGGAAGTGCGGCTGCTGACCGTCGGTGAGCGGGACCTGAGGTCGGCACTGCTGTTCCCGCGCGACCACGTGCCGGGCGTGAAGCTGCCCGTGCTGCTGGACCCGTACGGCGGTCCGCACGCGCAGCGCGTGGTGTCGGCGCGCAACGCCTACCTGACGTCGCAGTGGCTGGCGGACCAGGGCTTCGCGGTCCTGGTGGTGGACGGTCGCGGCACGCCGGGACGCGGTCCGGCGTGGGAGCGGGAGATCGCGTTCGACTTCGCCGGCGCCACCCTCGAAGACCAGGTCGACGCCCTGCACGCGGTCGCGGCCCGGGAGCCCGACCTCGACCTGACCAGGGTCGGCATCCGCGGCTGGTCGTACGGCGGTTACCTGGCGGCGTTGGCCGTGCTGCGGCGTCCGGACGTGTTCCACGCGGGCATCGCCGGCGCGCCGGTCACCGACTGGCGGCTCTACGACACCCACTACACCGAGCGCTACCTGGGCCACCCGGCCGACAAGCCGGAGGTCTACGACACGAACTCGCTCATCGCCGACGCCCCGAAACTGGAGCGCCCGCTGATGATCGTCCACGGCCTGGCGGACGACAACGTGGTGGCCGCCCACACCCTGCGCCTGTCCAGCGCACTCCTGGCGGCCGGCCGCCCGCACACCGTCCTACCGCTCTCCGGCGTGACCCACATGACCCCGCAGGAGCAGGTGGCCGAAAACCTCCTCCTGCTCCAGGTCGACTTCCTCCACCGCTCCCTGACCTGACACGGGAAACGGGGCCGTCCCAGCCGGGGACGGCCCCGTTCCACGTCGAGCGTCAGGCCAGGGAGTGGCGGACCTGGTACGGCGGGATCGAGTTGCCGACCAGGGCCAGGTCGTCGATCGTCTCCGGCTGGTAGCCGCACTCGGGCAGGCGTTCGACCATCAGCGCGGTCGGGTCGGCCACCTCGTCGGCGCGCCCGAACAGGTAAGCCCACTCGTGCTCGTCCGAGCCGTAGTACGCCACCGTGCCGAACACCTCGTTGAACCGCTGCCACATGCGGGTCAACGTGGTGTTGCGCCACATCGTCTGGCACCCCGCCTGCGACACCACGACGCCGCCCGGCGTGAGCAGCGCCTTGCACATGGCCAGGAACTCCGCGCCGTACAAGCGGTTGTGCTGCGCCTCCTCCTCGCGCTCGTCCGGCAGGTCCACCAGGACGATGTCGTAACGCTCGGAGGTGGTGCGGATGTACTCGTAACCGTCGATGTACTGCACGCGCACCGCACCCTCGCCCTTCTCGGCGAGAGCCAGCTCGTCCAGCGTGTACCCGTACGGCAGGTGCTCGGCGCACAGCCGCACGGCCTGCGAGTCGATGTCGATGTGGTCGACCACCGAAGCGCCGGCCGCCACCGCCATCTGGCACACCACGCCTTCCGAGGACCCGATGACCAGCACCCGGTCGACGCGGTCGGCCAGCAGCAGCGCCGGCACCATCAGCGCCTCGTGGTAGGTCAACTGGCTGAACTCGGTGCTCTGCCGGTCGTCGTCGCAGAACAACGACAACCCCTGTGCGGTGCGGGCGATCACCAGGTGCTGGAACTCGGTCCGAGTGTCGACCACGACCTCGGACACGTCCCAGTGCCTCGTCATGCCGGCCGCGAGCGGTTCGCGGATCAAGATGCCTTCTCCTCACCGATGAGCGCGGGGACGCGGTGGCCCCGGCTGACCATGTCCGTCCGTGCCGACACAGCTCCCAGCGCTTCGGCCAGCAACTGCACCGCGAGCGCGGGCTTGGCGCGCGTGCCGCAGGTGAACACGTCCACGAACACCGCTCCGACTTCCGGATACGTGTGGATGGACGCGTGCGACTCCGACAACAGGGCCAGCACGGTGACCCCTTGCGGCTCGAACTGCTTGGAGACCACCTCCAACACCGTGGCATCAGCCTGGGTGAGCGCCTCGCCCAGCGCGTGTCGCAGGAACCGCTCGTCGTCGAGCAGTTCTGGGCTCACGCCTTCAAGCTCGGCGAGCACGTGCTGTCCTGCGAACAAGCCAACGGGCTCGGTTTCGCACGGGAGTTCGGACATCAATCACTCCAAACATCTTCAGGAGGTGCACTGCAACGGACAGGCGGGGGCGTGCTCATCGCACGCAGTGGGTGGCCAGCGGCGGGAAGCCGTTGAACGCCACCGACGAATAGCTGGCCGTGTAGGCGCCCGCGCCGATCAGATCGACGTGGTCGCCCGCGCGCAGCTCCAACGGCAGCTCGTAGCACGTGTTCTGGTACAGGACGTCGTCCGCGTCGCACGTCGGCCCGGCCAACACCACCGGACCGACGGGCACCCCGTCGTGGAGCACACCGCCCCGGCTCGTCGCCAACGGGTACGCGATGGCCTCGCCCTCGGTCTCCGCGAGGCCGCCGTAGCGGCCGATGTCGAGGAACACCCAGCGGCGTTCGTCCGAATAGGACTTCCGCGACACCAGCACCACTTCGGAGCGGATCAGACCCGACTCGGCCACGATAGCGCGTCCCGGCTCGATCATCACCTCGGGCGAGAACTCGTCGAAGTGACGTGCGATCGACGCGGTGATGGCGGCGGCGTAGTCGGCCAGCGGCGGCGGCTGCGTCAGGTAGCCCGCGGGCAGGCCGCCGCCCAGGTTGACCGTGGTCGGCGAAAGCCCTTCGGCGCGCAGCTTCAGGATGATCTCGGCGGCGTCGGCGATCGCGCCGTCCCAGCCGTTCGGGTCGAGCTGCTGCGACCCGGCGTGGAACGCCACGCCCAGCGGAACGAGACCCAGTTCCGCGGCCAACCGCAGGAGATCCGTCGCCATCTCGGGCGAGCAGCCGAACTTCTTGCCGAACGGGTACGTGGAACCCTTGCTGTTCACCAGGATCCGCAGCAGCACCGACGAGCCGGGCGCGTGCTCGGCCAACGCGCGCACGTCCTGTTCGCTGTCGGACACGAACAGTCGCACACCGCGGTCGTAGGCGTAGGCGATGTCCCGCGCCTTCTTGATCGGGTTGCTGTACGAGATGGCCTCCGGCGCGGCGCCGAGCTCCAGGCACAGGTCGATCTCGGCGGGGCTCGCCACGTCGAAGCTCGACCCCTCGGCGGCCAACAACCCGACCACGTCGGGCGTCGGGTTCGCCTTCACCGCGTAGAAGATGCCCACCTGCGGCAGCGCCGCGCGGACGGCCGTGAACCGGTCGCGCACGGTCGGCAGGTCGATCACCAGACAGGGCGTGTCCGGTTGCTCATGGTCCAGGAAACGACGAATACGAGCCATTGCCTCGTGGAGCCGTTGATCGGCAAAGCTCGTCGTCATCTCGCTAGGGGTCCCCCTCCGCAACCGTGTTCAGGCACGGTCTGACCATGTTCAGGCACGGCCGTCCACTCTAGGCGGTGAAGGCGGAAAAAGCGCTATCAGCCGGCGAAGTTGTGACGCAGCTCCACGACGGTGATGTCCGGCGGCGCGCCGACCCGCACCGGCGGACCCCAGAACCCGACCCCGTTGCTGGTGTAGACCTGCGTGCCGTCGACCGTCTCCAGCCCGCTGCGCACCGGCTGCTGCAAGCCGACCGCCAGGTGGAACGGGAACATCTGGCCACCGTGCGTGTGCCCGGACAGCTGCAGGTCCACCCCGTGCTTGGCGGCCTCCCGGACCTGCACCGGCTGGTGCGCCATCAACACCACGGGCGTCGACGTGTCGCGGCCGTCGAGGGCGCGGGCGTAGTCGGGACCGTCCTGGAAGCCCTCGCCGGTGACGTCGTTGACGCCCGCGAGGTCGAACGTCGCACCGGCCCGCTCGATCGTCAGCCGCTCGTTGCGCAGCGGGTTGACCCCGAGCCGTTCCAGCTCCGCCAGCCACGGCTCGGCGCCCGAGTAGTACTCGTGGTTGCCGGTGACGAAGAAGCTGCCGTGCGTGCTCACCAGGTCGCGCAGCGGAGCCGCCGCCTCGCCGAGCTGGTCCACCGTGCCGTCGACCAGGTCGCCGACGATCGCCACCAGGTCCACCTGCTGCGCGTTGATCAGCCGCACGATCCGCTCGGTGTGCCCGCGGCCGAGCAGCGCACCCAGGTGGATGTCGCTCACCACCGCGATCCGGTAGCCGGACAGCCGCTGGTCGAGCTTGGCGAGCGCCACCGGCACCCGCTTGAGCACCGGGTCGCCCAACGCCGCGGTGGCGCCGTAGGTGACGACGCCCGCCGTGGCCACCCCGCCCGCGACCGCGAGCGACCGTGCGATGAACAGCCGTCGACCCGGGTCCACCGGCTGCTCTTCGGGCGCGGGCGTGGCCTCGGGCGTCTCCACGACCGCCTCCGGCGCGCCGACGGCCACCGGCACCTCGTGCCTGCGCGCCGAGCGGACCAGCAGCAGCCGCGGGATCTCCAGCACACCCAGGATCAACGCGAAGTAGAAGGCGCCCGCCAGCCAGATGAACCCCGGCCACGCGACCGCGTTGCCGAGCCCCGACCCGAGCCTGCTCACGAACAGGGCGGACATCACCAGCAGGTAGAGGAAGAGCACCACCGCCGTCCCGACCCGGCGGCCGCGACCGGGACGGGTCGTGTCCCGGACGGCCCGCTTCCAGATGTAGTAGTGCGCCGCGCCCATCACGACGGCGAACAGCACGAAGAAGAACAAGCTGGGCCTCCCGAGTGGTGGTGAGACCAGTTTCCACGAATCCCGAAACTCCCATGCAACCCCCTGGGCGTCCGGAGGCGTGATTACCTCGTACCGCAGCACGGGGGAGGACAGATGAGTGATCGGGACACCGCGTTCGCCGAGTACTTCGCGGCGCGGTCCGAGGCCATGCGCGGCACGGCGTACCTGCTGTGCGGTGACTGGCACCGTGCCGAGGACCTGGTCCAGGCCACGTTCACGAAGCTCTACGTGGCCTGGCGACGGATCAACCGGCACGAGGCACTCGACGCCTACGCCCGGCAGACGCTCGTCCGGACGTTCGTGTCCGAACTGCGTCGGGGCTGGTTCCGCAAGGAACGGGTGAGCGACACGCCTGTCGAGACGGCCGCCGTCGGGCGTGGTTCGGCGGAGGACCGGCTGGTGCTTCTGGCGGCACTGGCCAAGGTTCCGCCGAGGCAACGCGCCGTGCTCGTGCTCCGGTACTGGGAAGACCTGTCGGTCGAGGAGACCGCCAGGGCGTTGAACTGTTCCGAAGGAACGGTGAAGAGCCAGGCCGCGCGGGGGCTGCAGACGCTGCGCGGCCTGATCACCCCTCAGCAGGGAGAAATGGTGCGATGAACGAGCACGACCTGAAGAGTGCGATGCAGGATGTGATGGTGGCGAGCAGCCCGCCGCCACCCATGGACCCGAGGGCTGCGGTGGAGTTGGGACGCCGAGCGCAGCGGCGCAGGCAGGCCACGTGGGGCGGTGCGGTCGCCGGTCTCGCGGTGGTCGCCATCGCGGTCGGCGCCGTGCTGGTGCCGAACATGACCGGTGGCGGCGGCGACGACGTCGCCCAAGTGGGTGCGCAGCAGTCCGCGTCCGGCGCGCCGTCGGTCACCGCCACGGCCAGCCCGCCGCCGTCGGTCCGGCCGACGCCGACCGGCACCGATGTGCCGTCCGACACCAGCACGCCGTGGCCGAACGGGCAGACCGACCGGACCGCGACCAGCGGGCCGCGGGCGGACAAGAGCGTCGCCGTGCTCAACGACCTGGTCTCGGCGTTGCCGAGCGGGTTGAAGGCCGAGGACAAGACCAGGGTCGGCTACCCGGACTACGGGCCGATGACGCGCACCCAGTCGCAGTTCGCCGACTACGCCGGCGCCCTGGAGGTCTGGGAGTACATGGCCTACACGCCGGTGACGCGCGCTGAGGCGGCGGGTGTCGGCAAGCTGTGGATCCAGGTCGAGACCAAGGGCAACAGCCGTCGGCCGGGCGAGGCCTGCGCGGCGGCCACCGCCATGCCGTACCCGGTGGACGGCACGTGCCAGGTCGTCGACGTCGACGGCAATCAGGTCGGCGTGGTCACCGGCGGGTCGGAAGGCGACCTCGAACAGGCCGCGTTCCACCGGCACGCCGACGGCACGCTGGTGATCGTGGCGCAGTCCAGGGTGTACCGGAACTCCGGTCACCAGGGGATGGCCGAGCCGCCGCTGACGTCGCAGCAGCTCGCGACGATCGCCGCGAACCCGGAGTTCCGCCTGGACTGAGTCGGGGGAGGGACGGGGAGGCCGGGCAGCGGATGTGCCCGGCCTCTTCGGTATATAGGGGTAGTCCGTCGGCGGGTACTCCATCCGGGTGTTCGTGCAGGTACCGTGCTGTTTGCCATGCGGACCCTGCTCATCGACAACTACGACTCGTTCACCTTCAACCTCTTCCAGTACCTGGCCGAGGTGAACGGGCGCGAGCCGGTCGTCATCACCAACGACGACCCGCGGTTCCGGCTGGCCGACCTGCGGCGGTTCGACAACGTGGTGATCTCGCCCGGACCCGGCCGGCCGCAGAACGAGGCCGACTTCGGCCTGTGCCGGGCGGTGATCGAGCACGCCGACATCCCGCTGCTCGGCGTGTGCCTCGGCCACCAGGGGCTGTGCCTCGCGCACGGCGCGTCGGTGGGGCTGGTCCCGCCCCGGCACGGGGTGGTGGACCTGGTGCGGCACACCGAAGTGGACGTGTTCGCGGGCCTGCCGTCGCCGCTGCCCGTGGTGCGGTACCACTCGCTGGCCGTGTCCGACCTGCCCCCTTCGCTCGAGCCGATCGCGTGGACGTCCTCCGACGACGTGCTGATGGGCGTGCGGCACCGGTCGCGGCCCGCCTGGGGTGTGCAGTTCCACCCCGAGTCGGTGTGCACGTCGCACGGCCACCAACTGCTGGCCAACTTCCGCGACCTGACCGAGGCCGCCGCCGTCGAGCCCCTGGTTCCGGCCGCTCCGGTTCCCCCTTCTGCTGGTGTGCCTGCTGCCGTGCCCTCTGGTGTGCCTTCTGCTGTGTCTTCTGCCGCTCGTGAGGTGCTGGTGCGGCGCGTGGACGTGCACCCGTCACCGGAGGACGTGTACGCGGCGTTGTACGGGGCGTCCCGTGACGCGTTCTGGCTGGACAGCAGCCTCGCCGGCGAACGGGGCCGGTTCTCCGTGATGGGGGACGCCGGCGGGCCGTTGGCGCGCGTGGCCACGTACGACGTGTGGACCGGCGAGGTGACCGTGGACGGGGTGGCGCACCCCGGGCCGTTCTTCGACTGGCTGGAGGCCGACCTGGCGGCGTGGCGGGTGGCGCCGCCGGACGTGCCGTTCGAGTTCGCGCTCGGCTGGGTCGGCTACCTCGGCTACGAGCTGAAGGCCGAATGCGGCGGAGTGGCGGCGCACCGTTCGGAGCAACCCGACGCGGCATTCGTGTTCGCCGACCGGGCACTGGTTTTCGACCACGTTTCCCGGTGCGTCTACCTGTTGGCGTTGTCCGACGAGGACGACTGGTTGGGCCGAACGGCCGATTTCCTGCGCGATTTCACCGCGCCGCCCACGACCGCACCGACACCGGCCCGTGCCGACTTCGTGCGGTCGCGGCACAGCCGCGCGCACTACCTGAAGCTGGTCGCGGCTTGTCAGGAGGCCATCACGGCGGGCGAGAGCTACGAGGTGTGCCTGACGAACATGGTGACGTGGCGTGGCGCGGTCGACCCCTGGGACGCCTACCGGTTCCTCCGCGCGGAAAGCCCGGCTCCGTTCGGGGCGTTGCTCCGTTTCGGCGCGCTCTCGGTGCTCAGCACTTCACCCGAGCGGTTCATCCGGGTGGACCGACAGGGTGTCGTCGAATCCGAGCCAATCAAGGGGACACGACCCCGCGGCGCGACCGCCGCCGAGGACGCGGCTTTGCGCACGGCCTTGGCTACCAGCGCGAAGGACCGCGCGGAGAACCTCATGATCGTGGACTTGGTCCGCAATGATCTGGGCCATTGCGCGGAAGTCGGCAGCGTCGAGGTGCCCAGGATCTTCGAGGTGGAGAGCTACGCGACAGTGCACCAGCTCGTCAGCACCGTTCGGGCCCGACTGCGTTCCGGTAGTTCCGCCGCACGCGTGGTTAGGGCGGCGTTCCCGGGCGGGTCCATGACAGGAGCCCCCAAGATCCGGACAATGCAGATCATCGACGGGCTGGAAGCCGGGCCCAGGGGTGTCTACTCCGGGGCGCTCGGTTACTTCTCACTGTCCGGAACGGCCGACTTCAGCATCGTCATCAGGACGCTGGTGGTGGACCGCGACAAGGTGAGTTTCGGGGTCGGGGGCGCGGTCATCGCGCTGTCCGACCCGGCGGAGGAATTCGAGGAGACCGCCGTCAAGGCGACCGCCCTGCTCAAGCTGCTGGACGCCGAGTTCCCGGGGCGCACCAGAATGGCGTGAAGGCTCTTGACCTGCGGTTTTCCCCTGCGGTAGGTGTGGTCCACCGCAGGGGAAAACGACGCGAGTCAGGAAGCGTGCGCTTCCTGGAACTGCACGACCAGGCCCTGGGGAATGCGGCCGCGGTCGGAGATCTGGTGGCCCTGCGCGCGCGCCCAGTCCCGAATGGCCTGGGCCTGGGCCTTGTCACCAGCCTTTACCGTGCTCTTACCGGTGCCCTTGCGCTGCTTGCGGCCACCCGCCCGGCGCGCCTTGGCGACGAAGTCGGCCAGGGACTCGCGGAGCTTGTCCGCATTGTCCTTGGAGAGGTCGATGGAGTACTCCACACCGTCCAGCGCGAAGGTCACGGTCTCGGCGGCTTCGCTGCCGTCGAGGTCGTCGATGAGTTGGACGACGGTCTGCTGTGCCACTGTTCCTCCGTGTGTGCTCGCATAGCGCGTGCTGCCCTCGACTTGTTCTGCGCCACACGCTTGGTTCGACACCATAGTGCACGAGAGGAATATCGCCTAACCTTTCGCGATGAAAATGTGACTGATGCCCCCGGACGGGTCATTTCACGCCCTAAACGGCACCGGCCGAAATGTGAGGCCGCCGAAGGGGTCACCCCGTGGTGCCGGTCACACCCGGTCGAGTGGCCTATCCTGGAGTCGGATACCCGCCCAGGGTAGGGAAGGTCGGGAGCGATGCACGGTTACACGGCGGACAAGGACGCGTACCTCAAGCGATTGCGCCGCATCGAGGGGCAGGTCCGCGGCCTCCAGCGGATGGTGGAGAACGACGACTACTGCATCGACGTGCTGACCCAGATCTCCGCCGCGACCAAGGCGTTGCAGGCGGTGTCCCTGGGTCTGCTGGACGAGCACCTGAAGCACTGCGTGGCGCAGGCCGTGGCCGAGGGGGGCGAGGTGGCGGACGAGAAGATCGCCGAAGCCTCCGCCGCAATCGGCCGCCTGGTCCGCTCCTGACACCCGGGACCCCGGCCGCCGTCCCCCGGAACAAGGGGGCCGCACGGCGGCCGGGCAACCTGATCCAGTAGAGTGCTCCCGCCGGCCCCCGTAGCCCAATCGGCAGAGGCAGCGGACTCAAAATCCGTCCAGTGTGCGTTCGAGTCGCACCGGGGGCACGTAGTTGGACCACACAAGATCGGCCCCTGACCTGCGTGAACCAGGTCAGGGGCCGATCTTGTTCCGTCCGGTGGTGTCCGGCTGTCACCTGCGGTCTACGGCTGTCTGTGCCGAATGCGTGCCGAGATGGTTCGGGTCAGCTGTCGTCGGTCTTGTAGGCGTCTGTCAGACGGCGGCGCGCCGCGTCCTCTTGGCCCGACAGACACTTCGCGTAGATCTTGAACAGGACTTCCAAGGAGTGGCCTGCCCATTCGGCCACCTGCTGTGGCGGCACCCCGCCGTTGAGCCAGGTGCTGACGGCGGCGTGGCGCAGCTGGTAGGCGCGTCGTGCCAGAGGTGAGGCGTAGTCCTCCTCGGTGAACGCCGCTTCGCGTGCCTTGCGCCAGGCGCGGCTGTAGGTGGACTCGGAGAACAAGCCGCGGTCACGTACGCCCCGGAACAGGAAGCCGTCCGGGTCGGTGCCGAACTGGCGCAGGTGGTCACGGAGCAGTACGGCGAGTTGCGGTGGGCACGGCACCGGCCGGGTCTCGCCCTTCTCCCGGTGCTTGAGCTGCCGACGGTCCCGGCGCATCCCGGTCTCGCTCCACGCCGCGCCGGTTTCCGGGGCAGATTCGGACAGCAGCAGTTCTCCGCCGTCGTCGTCCACGCCATCCGGGAGCACCCATCGTTGCCCGCTTTCGTCCCACGTGGCATCCGGGATCAGCACGTCCTGTCTGCGAAGGTTGACGGCTTCTCCAGGACGCGCCGCCGAGTAGTACATCGTCGCGAAGTAGGCGACCAGCCGCGGACCGCTCGGCTGCTGGACCCGCACGGCGTCGAGCAGTTGCCGCGCTTGGGTCGGGTTGACCACGGTTCGCTTGTCGATGGCCTTGGGTGGTTTCGGGACCTTCCACTTGAGGGCCGGGATCGGGTTCTTGTCGAGCAGCTTCAACTCGACGGCGTACTCCATCGCGTTGTAGAGCACAGCGCGCTTACGCCTGATCGTGGACGGCGCGGCGCGCGTGCCGTCGAGCTTCTTGGCCAGTCGTCCCAGCATCGCGCGCATCACGGTCGGATCTTGAAGCGCTGAGACCTGCTTGGTGTTGGCGGTCAACCACTTCAGCGCCGTGCGTACCTCGGTCGGTGCCGCGCTGTCGCGGCGGTTCCTGTTGAATGCCCAGCCGTTCAACGACCGCCGGATCACCTTGTCGTCCGGCTTGCCGCGCGTCGTGGAGAGCATGACGCTGGTGGCGTTCGTCAGCATCTCCGCGACGCCCTTGCGCGAGTTGCCCGCCGACTCATCCCACTTCATGTCCACGTAGGCGCACGCGAATGCGAACCAGGTCATGCTGTTCTCGGCTCGCTGCGTCGAGACCGGCAACCCGGTTTCGACGCTGAACGCCTCACCGCCCTTGGCCGCGACGACCAGTTTCGACCGGAAGCTGTCGGCCAACGCCGAGGTCTTGAACGGTTGTTTGAACCGCGCGCCCGCGACCGCCCACCGCACGGTGTAGGTGGTTGTCGTCTTGCCTTGCCACACCTCGGTTTTCCAGATGCGGACGTCGAACGTGGTAGCCATCAGGCTGCTTCCTCCAGGGATTCCAACCAGTCGTTGAGCGCGGTGCGGCTGACGCGGATCTCGCCGTTGGGGAGCTTCCGACTGCGAGGTGCCTTGCCCTTGGCTTTCCACTCGTAGAACGTGCTGCGGGAGATCTTCAGCTCGGCGCACACTTCCGCGATCGTCAGTTGCTCGTGCGGCTTGCTCATCTCGTTCACCTCCCCCCGTTCGCGTGGAACTGCGGGTGAACCAGGTAGGCGGCCGACGGAGGGCGACCACGGCCGCGCCGTTCGGGCTCGGGTTCACGGCGGACGTAGCCGTGTTGTTCAAGCAGGTTCAGCGGCTCGTCCAGCTGCGTCACGGTCTTGAACTGCGAACGGGAGACACCTTTGGCGAGTTCGTTGCGGCTGAAGCGGGAGGGCTTCGTGCGCTCGATCCAGTTCAGGATCAGGCGTGCCTTCTCGATCGTGTCGTTTTCGCCGATCAGGTCGAACGCCGCCAAGGCGTGTGCGGCGAAGTAGCGACCCAGTCTGACGGCGCGGGTCATGGTGTCGCCGGCGATTGGGCGGCCCCACCCGGTCGTGGGGTTGTCCGCGAGGTGCAGCAGGCCGGCGAGTCGAATCGTTGCGCCGACGTACTTGCTTGCCCAGTCGCGGATGTGGCCGAATGCCCCGCCCATGCGCAGCTTTGGTTCGACTTCGCGTTCCAGTTCGAGCACCAGATCGGCTGCTTTGTTGGTCAGCGTCAGCACAGCCGGGTCGGTCCATTCGGCCAACGCGCACACCAGCGCGCGAAGGTTGTCGCTGTAGGTGGCAACGACATCCGGGCTGATCTGGTCGGGGCCGATGACGCGGTTGCCGACCAGGTCGACGGGCAGGGAGAACAGGATGCGTCCGAGTAGTCCGCGCTCGCGGAACCCGGCGTTGTCGGCCAGGTCGCGGATGACGGAGGGCTGCAACGCCAGACCGAGCGTGAGCGCGGGTCGCTCGATGTGCTCGGCTTCGCGGCTCTGACGGTCGACGCGCAGCAGGTCACCGGCGTGGCCTTTGAGGAACACCTCGAAGTTGGGCGTGCCGCTGTAGCGCCCGGCGAGCGTGGCAAAGATCCCGCCTTCCGCTGACAGCACTGCCAGCCGGCCGCCTTGTTCGGCCATGAGGGAAGCCGCGGTTTCGCTGGTGATGTCGTCGGCGATCAACCGGGGGAGCACCGGCACGGTGATGGCTTCGGCGACCATGGCGGCGTCGGTGGCTGCTGCGACCGCTTCGTGCTGCTGGAGGGCGTCGGCCCGGGTGGCGGCAGCCGCGGCTTTCTCCGCCCGGGCGTGGGCGATCTTGCGTTCCAGTTCGGCGGTAGCGATCAGTGGTGTGGTCCGTTCGACCAACTCCCGCTCGACCTGCAACAGCGGTGAGGTCATCGCGGAGAACACCGGCGACTTGCGTGCACCCGGCGGCAGTGCGACGACGACGTAGAGGTTCACGGGCTCACGCCACAAGCCACGCACCGCGACTTCAGCGCGCCCGCCGGCGGCGGTGGACAGGGCAGCCAGCCCGATGCACCCCGCCAGATCCGGCGGTGTCTGCGTTTCGGTGGCGATTCCGGCCACCTGGTCGGCAAGCCAACCGGGCAGCACGTCCAGCGGGAATGCGGGCAACCCGGCGGCAGCACGCCCGGTGAGCGGCGCCGGTGTTTCCCACGGCTCACCACCCGGCACCAGGTGCAAGCGCACCGAATTCTCCGCGATTGCGGTGTCTGACTCTGCGGTGGTCATGGCGTCCTCGGTGATGCTGTCCGGGGCGGGTGCGATGTCGGTCATGCAGCCGCAGCCGCCCCAGTCGTCCTGGTCGAAGCCGGGCTGCAAGGCGTTGGTGCCCTGGACCTGGGTGCGCAGGACGGTGAGCGGTAGGGGGCGGGTGGTGCCGCCTTTGCGGGTGCGCAGGACGGCGACGTCCTTGCCGAGGGCGTCGCGGAAGGCTTGTTCTTCGCGTTCGTTGTCGGCGTAGCGGTCGGGGTCGGTGCGTAGGAGGCGTGCCCATTGGGCCTGGCCGCCTTTGACGCAGGCTCCGCCGCAGTTGGCGTGGGGGTAGCCCTGGGCGTACATGACCGGGGGTTCGATTCCGGCTTTGCGGGCCTGGTCCAGCCAGTGGTCTTTGGGGTAGTAGGGCGGGTCGATGAGCGGCATGGCGACCGGCCAGGGTGCCCAGCCTGCTTCGACGCCGGGGGCGCGTTCGGGTTCGGTCCAGTCCAGCCCGACGTAGAGCACCGTGTTCGCCGGGTCGGCGTTGGCTTCCAGCCACTGTCGGCAGGGGATCTGCTTGAGGTACTTGGCGCAGGGCGCGAACTTCCGGATTTTGATCATCCGTTCGTCGTTGAACACCTGCCACGGCGTGCGGCCGTCGGCGACGCGGGTGATCGGGACACCGAGTTCGGCGCTGGCCTCGTCGTTGAACCGGTAGAGGTCGGGGTGCTCGACCAGGGTGTCGGCGAACAGCAACACCAGGTTGTCGGTGCCGTGGCGTTGGGCGACGAGTTTGGCGGTGGCCCAGCTGGTGATCCCGCCCGACCACATCACCACATGTCTGGTGGTCACGCGGCACCTCGCCGTGCGGGCGCGGTGCGGGGCTTGTCGCGGCCGGCCTGGATGCCTCGGTCGATGACGCGGCGGACTTCGCGGTCGGTGCAGCCGCAGTCGCCGGTGATCATGTGGGTGGCGGCTGCGTAGAGGGTTTCTTCGGCTCTAGACGAGGGGAGCAGTCCCCCGGCGACGAGTTGCCCGAGGGCGACGGCGGCGGTGTAGAGCACGATGTTGTGCGCGGTCGTTTGTGCCCTGGCGACGCGGTCCGCCTCACCCCGGAGTGCCGCTTCGACGTAGGCGGGCAACCGGTCCACGGCGATCTGAACGGGCGCTGTAGTGGCCGTGGGCGGGCGAACAGTGAGGCGCTGGACCAACCAGGCGGGCAGATCGGCCACGGGCCGGTCGTCCGCAAGCCGGTACGGGCCGTCCGGAGTGGTCGATCCGGGTGCGACGACGTAGCCGCCCTGACCTCGGGTGTCGATCTTCCACCCGAGGGCGAGTCCACGGTTGCCCTGGGTGTTGCCGAGTCGGACTCCGGCGGGGGCGCGGAAGTACAGGTGCCAGCCGCCGGACGGGGTCTCGACGGTCAGCGTGTCCATCGGTATGGGTTGGCCGGCCTCTTCGCAGAGCAGGACTAACATGTCCAGCCCGCCCTGGACCTCCCCTCGTCTAGAGCCGTCCTGTGGCCGGTCATCGGGCGAGTCCGCCGTGTCCAGGTCCACGATGAGCAACCCGCTCCGCCCGGTGGCGATCCCGACGTTGCAGCCGCCGTAGCGCCGGCTTTCCCAGTACCAGCGGACCTCGCGCGGGTCGTTGGTCGCGCGCTGCTCCCATCCCTGGTGGGTGGTGGCGCAGATGCCGGTAGCCGGGCAGTGGTCCTCACCGTGGAAGGCGGGCGGCTTCTTGGAGTGCGGGCGCAGCGGGAACACGTACCAGCCGCGCGCCACGGCGTCCAGGGCGACGGCGAGCATGGCGTCGCGGTGCCGCTCGCTGGTGTGGCGAGTCATGGTGACCTCCGGTTGGTGGTGCCCGGTCAGCGGCGGGTGGCGCGGTGGTTGCGCCGTAAGCGGTTGAGCACGCGGCGTCCGGCGCGCAGTCGGAGCCCTTCGCCGTCGCATCGGGTGCACAGGCGGATGCCGCCGAACAGACCGGAGGTGTGGCGGCCCATGCCGTTGCAGGCACGGCACCTGCGGTAGGGGAAGGCCAGGACGGCGACGACGTAGCCGACGGCCAGCACGGCGAGGCAGCTTCCGGCGAGTCGGGTCAGACCGGGCGTGATGTCACTGAATGTGAGCACCATGAGCGCCGCGACGATGACGCGGGTGCGGGTGACGATGGGGGTCACGGGTGCCCTCCGGGGCTGTTTTTGGGTGTGCGGCACCGACGCCGCTAGTTGCTAGGGCGCTGATCAGCAGGTGTGCGGGTTGCTAGCGGGGGCGCTAGGTCTAGCGGGCCGGGGTGCTAGACCCAGCGCCCCGACGCGGTCAGCTCGCCGACCGGTCGCGGTTACGCTCCGCGAGCAAGTCGGTGATGTGGGCGCGGTCGATGCCGCGCCGGTTGGCTCCCTTGCCGGTGGTGGGGTCGGTGCCCCACACCTGGCCGGTGCCGATGCCGTAGGGCTTGAGGGCGGCGGACAGGGCGGTGGCCTTGCCGGTGCCGTCCAGTTCGGCCCACTGGCCGTAGACGGCCGGGCGCAGCGCGGTCAGCCGGTCCACGACGGACTCGGACCACACCTTGGTTTCGTCGGCCGCGACGACGGCCGCGATGTCGGCGATCAGGTCGTGACCGGACTCCGCAGCTGCGGCGGTGTCCTCGCCGATGGCGTGGCCGGTGAGCGTCCCGGCGGTGGCCCGCAGGGCACGGGCACGGTCGGCGATCCGGTCCGACGTGGGGCCGTCCAGGTAGGACGAGCGCACGATCTGCGGGTCGTCGGCCGCGCCGACCAGGTAGCCGATGCCCTTGTCGGACTGGGTGAACATGGTGGCCCGGATGCCGTTCTTGTAGGCGCTGGTGCCCAACACCATGTCGTTCTCGATCTGTCCCATCACCCGCAGGCAGAACCGGATCCCGACGTTGGCGCTGACCCCGGTGGGCAGGGAGTCCTTGTCCGGCCGCTGGGTGGCCAGGATGAGGATGATCCCCATGGCCGGGCCGCGCTTGATGATCGCGGTGGCCAGTTCCCCGGCTTCCTTGCCGTAGGTGGGGTGGGAGAACGCCTCCTGACACTCGTCCACGGCGAATGCCAACGGCCACAACCCCAACTTGCGGTTGGCCGCCAACTGCGGCGTGACCTTGTTCTCCGGGCAGATGTCCTTTGGCAGCTTGGAAATCGTCTTTGCCCGGCGCTCCAACTCGCCGTACACCTCGCGCAATGACTCCACACAGGACGCGATCGTGGCGTCATCCGCGCCGGACGCGTAGTGGTGTGCCACCTTCTCCAACGGCGACAGGTCCCCGGTGCCCTTCAGCTCGAACACCCGCATCTCGACACGCGGGTCCAGCGCCAACGCCAGCAGCAGCACCCGCAACGCGAACGTCTTGCCGTAGCGCGGCATCGCACCGATCAGGATGTTGGCGAACATCAGCAGCACCGACACCAGCCGGCCGCGCTGGTCGTTGCCGAACGGCAGCGGCTTGAACACGTCGGCCTCACCGCCGCGCAGCAGCGGCCAGGCGGGCTGCTTGGCCTTGTTCATCGGCTGGTCACCGACCCACAGCACCAACCGCCCGGCGTGTTCCTCCGACGCCGGTTCCGGCCACACACAGCCCAGCGGCCGACGCAGACCGGACGCCAAGCGGTCGCGGCGCTCGATGATGTCGGTCACCGTGACCCCGTACGGCAGGTCCACATCGGAGCGCCAGCCGGGGCCGTCGCGCACGATCGGCGCGGGGAAGCTGATCGCGGTACCCCTTGTGGGGTTCATCGCGGCAATACCCAGAGACGACAGGGCACGGATGACGATGTCGCTGGTCAGCTTGGCCACCGGGGCGGCCACCACCGCACGCGAGGCCAGCGGCTTGTCCGCCGGGGTACCAGCCACACCGAGAGCGGCCAGGCCGCCGGCCACGAACGCCCACATCGACCAGCGCAGCCACCACGGCATCGGGTCCGGCAGCAGGAACCACCCAACCAGCACCCCGACCAGCGCCGCACCGGCCAACCCCACGCGGACGGCCACCCGCTGGTTGCGCTGGGCCGACAACCGCAGGTACTCCCCGGCGTTCTCCTCCCGCACCGCCGCAGCCCGCAACGGCCGCGCCTCCGCGTCGATGATCCACCGGCCCATCGCGGCCAGCACCCGACCCAACCCGCGCGGGGCACGGGCCAGCAGCCGCAGCGCGTACAGCGGGGAACGCAGCAGGTGGAACGCGGCGGTGTGCGCGTAGTGCCTGCACACCCACACGGCGGTGGCGTTGAACTCCTCCCACGACCGCAACCACGACGCGACCAACGGCCGCCGCTGCTGACCACGCAGCCGCTCCCACACCGGCCGCACCGCGAAGTCGGGTTGGTCGACCATCACCAGTTCGCCCTCGATCACCTCGCCGTCCACCGACGCGGGCACGGCAACCGCGGCTTCCGCCACCGCCGGGCGCAGGGGCAGGACCTTGCCGCCCTCGGACGGGTCGGGGGTCTCGTTCGGGTCGGGGGTTCCGACCGTGGTCGTGGTGCTCATGTGGTCACCGCCTGTCGGGGGTCGTCGTCACCGGGGTCGTGGGTCAGCACGCGGCACACCACGGCCGCGACCTCGCCCCGGATGTGCAGGAACTTGCGGACGGCGTTCTGACTCGGGTGGGCGGGCAGCTCGCCGGAGTCGATCGCCGCGCGGACGCGGGCGACGTAGCCGGGCACCCTGTCCGCGATCTTCGCCGGGACCTCCGCCAGCAACGCCGCGTGCGGCGTTTCCGCATTTCCCGACGTGTTCCCGCCCGTGCGGATGTCGGTGGCGGGTCGGGGTGCGGGAAGCGCGGTGAGGTACTCGCCGATCTCGGCGGCCAGGTCGTCGCCGACCGTGTCGGGACCGGTGACCGGCAGACCGGGAAGGGTCACCGGCACCAGCCGCGCCCGCAGGAAACGGCGCCGGAACCCGACCAGGCCGGGCCGGTGCACAAGGGTGGCGGTGCCGTCCGGGGACAGGTCGGCCACGGCCTGACGCAGCGCGGTCCGCCGCACCGCCAGCACCCGCCGCGCGGCCAGGCGCTGCAACCGGGCCGCGTCCCGCTCGGCGCGGGACAGCCGCGGCTTGCCCGGTGCGGCGGTGACGAGCTGGTGGACGACGACGCCACCGACCGACACCAGCGCCATCACCACGCCGCGACCGACGCCACCGTGGTCACCGGCCAGACCGTGCACGAAGTTGAGCGCGGCTGCCACGGCGGCGAACACCCACACACCCAGGTGTAGCCATCCCGTGGACCGGTTGGCGCGCTGTGCCATCGGCACCGCGAACGCGAACGCCCACATCGCGGCCTCACTGAACAACGGCAGCAACGTGCCGACCGGCCCGAACACCTCACGGCCGTAATCGGCCATCGCGGTCCACGCCAACACGGCCGGAACCACGATCACCGGCACGAACAACAGGTCGATCGTGTGCGCCCGCAGCCACCCGGCCAACGCGGCACGGGACTGCGCCCGGCGGGCACGCACGGCGTCCTGCCGTTCCTGCCTGAGCTTCGCGTCGGCTTCCCGGTCGGCGCGGCGCTGCTCGAACAACAACGCCGCACGCGCCCGCTCGTCGGCCGCCGCCGCCTGCCGGTCGGCCCGCCGGTTCTCCGCCCACGTGCTCATCGGGCCACCTCCTCAACGCGCAGCCGCACCGGCCGGCGCGACGTCTGACCGGGCTGAAGCAGGACGAACGCGGCCGACACGACCGCGGCCAGGGCGAGCACCGCCACGGCGTCGTTGCCGCCCGACGCGGCGACCGCCCACAGCGCCCCCGCGACCAGCGCGGCGGACAGCACCAGCCGCCACAGCAGCACCGCCAACAGGGCGGCCATCGTTCCCAGCAGCACGAACGGCAGGGGGTAGGTGGTGATCAGGTCACTGGTCATCGGACACCCCCGCACAGCAGCGGCGTGGCGGTGATCGTGGTCTGCCCCAGGACCATGTCCCGATGGTTGGTGTGGTCGTGCGATGCCGTGTCCGACATGCTGGTGGTCTCCCGAGTCGTCTCGTACGGGTCGGGTCGGGCCGGACCGGCGGCGGCTTCTTGGCGGGAGTAGGCCGCCGGTCCGGGCATGGTCATCAGGGAGGCGGCGGTCATCACGCGACCGCCTTGTCGACGGGCGTGGTCTGCCCGGCGGGACGGTTACGGCGGGTGGTCTCCTGGCACCGGTCGCACCAGGCGAACTGCCGCGTGCACCGACCCTCGGCGTCACGGCGGTGACCGAGGTCGGGACGGCACCGGCAGTCGTGCCAGTACTCGACGACGTGGCCCTGCTCGGCGCACAACCGCTCGGCCACGCACTGCTCGCAGCTCAACGCCCGCCCGTCGTCGGTGACGTGCCAACCCGACCGCGCCAACCACTCCAGCGCCTCGGACTCGGTGCCGAAGTGGACCGTGGTCTCCCACTCCTCGTCGCGGTACTTCTCGCCGCACCTGTCGCAGGTGACCGTCACGCACGTCGTCGTGGTCAACATCAGGCGGCCCTTCCCTCGTAGTCGTCGGTGGTGTCGGCGAAGAAGCAGGGCAGGCACTGCTTGCGCGGACCGCGCACCACGTGGTCGACCTCGGCCAGGTGGCCGGGGTCCTGGCAGAAACGGCGCGCGCGCATCGCGGCGTCGTGCGCCTTCCACCTGCCCGGCGTCATCGCCCGGACCGGAACCGCGACCTCTTCCCGCCACAGCTCGCACACCTCCTCGGCGCGCGCCGCGATGCGGTGCCGGAACACCAACAACGCGTCCGGATCGGCCCCACCGGGCCGCAACCCCTTCGCCCGCAACTGCCGGCGGGTGCAGAGACCCTTGGGCACCCCGCCCGGCCTGGTCCCCCACCCGAACACCGGCAACCCGTCCCGCTCTCCCCGGCAGAACACCGTCATCCCGTTCCACGGCAACACCACCGTGGCCAACTGCGTACGGCGGCCCATCACGCCACCGCCCCCAGCACCCGCAGCACGTGCGCGGTGTCGATGAACACCGGACCGGCGTCCTTCGACAACGTCACCTCAAACTGCGACGTCATCCGTTGGGCCGTCCACACGTCCAGGTGCGTCCACACCTCGACTTCGGCCACGCCCGCCGGGGTGGTCACCTCGTGGCTCACCCGCGCCTTCACGTAACCGGACGCGGGCTGCAACTCGATCTGTCCGGCACCCATGACGTGGGAACACCCCGCCAACGTCACCAACGCGTCAGCGTCCAGCCGAGTCCTGAGCTGCAACTGCACGTCGGTGGCGACGAGGCTTCCGCTGGAGATGTGGACGTGCGCCACAACCGCGGACAACTCCTCGTGCGACTCCAACAGATGCGCGGCAACCGCCGCGTTCTTCGCCAGGCTCATCACGCCACCTCTCCCATGAACTCGGCGACCGCCCGGTCGCGCCGATCGCGGATCAACTGCTGACGCTCGGCGGCGGTCATGCCACCTCGTACGCCCCACTGCTCTCCGATCCCGTGCTGAAGCTCGTCCTCCAAGCAGCGCTTCACGAACGGGCACGCCCCGCACACCGCCTTCGCGGTCTCCTCGCGGTAGCGCCGGTCCTCCGGGGTCTCCTGCAAGGGCGGCGGCACGTCGTCCGCCGGGCCGAACCAAAGTTCGACGCCCGTGTCCAGACAGGGCCGGTCCTCCCACCTGGCCGGTACCGGCGTGAGCTGGAACCGCTTCACTTCGCCTCCTGTACATGTACCTAACATGTTCACTACTGATGTTGAACAAGTTAGAGACGAGTTGCCCTCTCGTCAAGCGTTCGTTCGTGGTTGCTGGTGACTACCTTCCCGGCGGCCGTGCTCGCGCGGCAGATGACGACTACCTGACTAACGGGATGACTGGTCGGCGTCAGGGTTGAAAAGAGCAGGTCAGACGGAGCATGGTGGCGGGGTAGTCACGGGGGGTGGGAACACTGACGGCACTCAAGGCGGTGCGTGAAGAACTGGGGATGACGAAGGCGGCTGCGATGCGCGCCTTCATCGCGGCGGCCAAGCGCCGACGTCGCGGAGTCCCCGAAGGGGCGAGCCTGGCTCGCATGTGGGCCTACTGGGAGAACGACGGCAGGAAGATCACCGATCCTCTCTACCGGGAACTTCTCTGCGAAATTTACAACCGGACTCCGGCGACGCTTGGTTTCGAAGAGGAACCTGTGTCCAACTTCGCGATTCCCGAGTTGGCAGCGCGCTTCAACTTCGTAACTGTTGATGCAGAGATGGTTGACCTGTTCGAGCAGCAAACACAGAACTTCCGTCTTCTCGATCGCAAGGTGGGCGCAGCTCGCCTGTCAGAACAGACGAAATTACACGTCGCCCAGATGGAGGATGTCCTACGGGATTCGATGCCTGGCTCTAATCGGGCGGGCATCGCGGCGGCATTGGCGGAAGCTGCCGCACTTGCCGGGTGGCAAGCTCTTGACATGGGAGATATTAAAGCGGCGTGGCGGCTCCACGAGACAGCCAAAAGCGGGGCGAGGGAAAGCGGGATAGCGGCCGTGCTGGCACACGTAACCGCTCAACAGGCTTACGCGCTCCTGGATAGCGGGCATAACGAAGAAGCAGTAACGCTCATTTCTCATACTCACCGCGAAAATGCGCGCTCGCTGCCTGCACTGCTTCGCGCCTGGCTCTTTGCAGCAGAGGCTGAGGCGAGGTCGGCGGCAGGTGATGGCGGCGGCGCTCGCACTGCGTTACGTCAAGCAGAGAAGTTGTTGCCCACAGACTCGGTAGATGAGGAATTGCCGTTTCTGATGTTGAACGAAGCGCATCTTGCCCGTTGGCGGGGGCACTGCCTGGCGCGACTCGGTGACAGTGAAGCGGTGACTGATCTCACCAGGGCGCTTGATGCTGCTGGCGACTCCGTGCGTGCGCAGACCGGACTCCTGGTCGATCTTGCCACTGCACTTGCTGCGAGAGGCGATGTCGCAGCTGCTCAGCAAAACGCAAAACGCGCCGCCGAGCTGGCCGGTCATGCTGGCTCAACTCGACAGCGCGTCAGGATCGCGAAGCTACTTGCTAGCTGATGGATGGCCGCTAATCGCTAGCACGTGGAGAAGTGCCACAAGGGTGCCAGAGTTGAGTATCTTTCCCTGCGCAATCAGCTTTGGAATTTCAGCGAGCGGAACCCATTCGAAACGGCCCTCGTTCTGCTCGGTAGGCTCTCCAATGCGTTCTGCACCCCTCGCGAGAAAAACGTGGTGAGCGTTGCGGACCATGCCAATCATCGGCTCGAAGGTGACTAGATGTTCGACCGTGCGAGGGCGGTATCCGGTTTCTTCTGCGATCTCGCGAATGGCGGTCTGCTCGGCATCCTCGCCGCCGTCGATGAGACCTCCCGGAAGTTCCCAGTTCCATACGTCCGAGGGGAATCTGTGTCGCCACGCCAATAGGACATTCTCGCCTGACTCATCGAGCACGGCAGTCATAGCTGCGGGCTTCATAGAAACTACGTGGTGTTCGAAGCGCTCACCCGAGGGCACGGATATGTCCGCCATACTGACCGTGATCCACTCGTTTTCGTAGATCGGGCGCTCGCTGTGGACAATCCAGCGGTCGTCTTCGGACTCCGGTGAGGTCATGCGGAAGACGATATCTCGAACAGGCAGCCGCCACAGCGGCCAGTCGTTCGGATCATGGTTGAGCGACGTACGCACCCGCGCCCTGGCGAACGGAGACGATGCCCCTGTCCTGTAGCAGCCTGTATGCGCGGCGGACGGTAGTCCGGGACACGCCGTGTTCCGTCATCAGGCGGGTTTCGCTCGGAAGGGGAGTGTTCGCGGGTAGTGACTGTTCTTCGATCAGCTTCAGCACGGCTTGGGCGACAAGCTCGTACGCGGCAGTCGGGGTGGTGGTTGCTGGCAACTGTGCGCCGTTGCGCGCCGCGACGAAGCGACCGCGGCCCGGCTTTACCTCGATCAGCCCGCGTTCCTCGACTACCCGAAGCGCGGACCGCACGGTGCCACGAGCAACCTTGAACTGGTCCGTCAGGGCGGCCTCGGAAGGAACCGGGGCACCTGGCGGCCAGTCACCGCCTTCGATCTTGTTGACCATCTGGTCCGCGATCGTCAGGTACGTCCCACGCTGCGCCATCGTGCTCCCACCTCCGTCCGTGAACCTATCGGAAGCGACACCCGCCGCGACGTGGCGCGGCCAGCGTGTCAACGCTGGTTGACGCTGGATGGTCGAGACACGTGCCACGAAAACACAAAAAGCACGTTAGGCCACTGTGGACAAATGCCTACCAGGCACGATGTCCACCCGACGCCGTGGCGTACCCCTTCCACGTTATGCCACGACGTGCACCGAAAATCCCAGCGAGCTGGTGCGATTGAGCCCGTTCCACGCGCCCGGCGGGGGCAACAGACCGCAGACCAGCTGCCGTAGCGGCTATGAGGTCACGTGGGTCGCCTAGATCGGAGGGGTTTTCGGGGCATGTCGTGACATAACGTGGAGCGGCCTTGCCACGCCAATCTCTTCGTATCACTGCTGGTAGGAGGCTGTCCACAGTGCCCTAACGGCCTTTTCGTGTTTTCGTGGCACGCGTCCCGACCACTCGGCGTCAACCAGCGTTGACAACCCGGACGGCACGGTGCCCCATCTCCTGCCACACGCCGCAGCCGCTTGCCACGGCGCCCGACGTTCGGCCAAGTTTCAGCCAACGCCGATACACCAAGAACCTGTTTGCGCATGTCAGAGCAGGTGGCAGCCGCCCGTCTTGCGAGAACGCCGCTAGGTGCGCCCCGCCCCTGTTGTCACCTGGCTAAGCAGCTCTCAAACTCGCCGGGGAGTGGTCACCACCCGAGGGGGCAACCCGTTCCACGAACTTCGGAGCCGAAGCAGACAGGCCGCCCTAACGTTGGCAAGATGGCCTGCCGCTTGCAGGCCAGTGACACCTCAAGGCACTGTCTCGCACCGACAAGTTGTGACGTCGCTGGCGTGGCCCATTGACTCGAACAGCAGTTCGAGGTACTAGCGAGGTAGCACTCGTTCGAGACAGGACGCCGTGCCCTACGGTGTCGAACTGGCCAGAAGGAGGGGCTATGAGCACGAGATCAAGCATCGAGTGGACTGAGACAACGTGGAACCCGACCACCGGGTGCGACAAAGTCTCAGCCGGATGCGACAACTGCTACGCCCTCACACTCGCCAAGCGCCTCAAGGCAATGGGGTCAGCCAAGTACCAGACTGACGGCGACCCACGAACGAGCGGCCCGGGCTTCGGTGTGGCCACACACATGACCTCCCTGGCGGAGCCGTTCCGCTGGCGCGAACCGCGCGTGGTCTTCGTCAACTCGATGAGCGACCTCTTCCACGCGAAGATCCCGCTCGACTTCATCCAGCAGGTCTTCGACGTCATGGCCGCCACTCCACGACACACCTACCAGATCCTGACCAAGCGCGCCCTCAGGCTTCGTCGCATCGGAACCTGTCAATGGTGTTGAGACAGTTCAGGCTGCTTGTTCTGTTTCGTGTTCTGTCTCCTCGTTTTCTTGGGGTGGTTCGTTGATCCAGGCGGATTTGGGTAGCTTGGGTGGGGTCGGTGCGCG